>NZ_JBIANP010000003.1:0-1052583 GCF_042874705.1 Micromonospora sp. NPDC003816 | reverse complement strand
ATCGTCACCTGCGTCTTACCATCCGGACGCAGATACGGCACCGTCCCGTCCTTCCGCACCGCCGACAACCGACGCGCCAACCGATGCGCCAACGCGATCGGCAACGGCATCAACTCCGGCGTCTCCGAACACGCAAAACCAAACATCATCCCCTGATCACCGGCACCCTGCGCATCCAACGCCGACTCCGACGAACCCGTCCGCAACTCAAAGGCGTTATCCACACCCTGCGCAATATCCGGCGACTGCGCCCCAATCGACACACTCACCCCACACGACGCCCCATCGAAACCCTTCTTCGACGAGTCATACCCGATCCCCAGAATCGTCTCCCGCACGATCGACGGAATATCGGCATACGCCTTCGTCGTCACCTCACCCGCCACATGCACCTGACCAGTCGTGATCAGAGTCTCCACCGCCACACGGCTATGCGGATCCTGGCTGAGCAGGGCATCGAGAATACCGTCACTGATCTGGTCAGCGATCTTGTCCGGGTGGCCTTCCGTGACCGATTCGGACGTGAAGAGGCGGCGTGTCACGGCACTCCTAAGTTGTGGACGTCGTTCCGCGGCAGTCTAGTCACTCACCGCCGAGCGCCGGTCGATGGTCAACATGTGGATCGTGGTCAGGAGGGGCCGTCGGCGAGCCGGGAGACCACCAGGTCCCACACCTCGTCGGCGAGGTCCTCCTTGGACTGTTCAGGCATCCGGGTGACCGAACCGTCCGCACCGATGACGGTGGCCGCGTTGGTCTCGGCACCGAAGACCTTGTCCGGCCCGACCTCGTTGATCACGATGAGGTCGGCCCGCTTACGGGCGAGCTTGGCCCGTCCGTTGGCCTCGGCGTCGCCGGTCTCCGCAGCGAACACCACCAGCAGCTGCTCCGGTCGGCGGCTCCGGCCCAACTCGGCGGCGATGTCCGGGTTGGTCACGAGCGCGATGCTGGGCGCGGTGCCGTCGTCCGACTTCTTGATTTTGCCAGGCGCGTACGTCGCGGGACGGAAATCGGCCGGAGCCGCCGCCATCACCACCGCGTCGGCGTCGACGGCGGCCGCGAGCGTGGCGTCACGCAACTCGCCGGTGGTGCCGACGCGGACGATGTCCGCTCCGGCCGGGTCGGGTAGCTCGACGTTCGCCGAGATCAGCGTGACCCGGGCACCTCGGGCGACCGCCGCCCGGGCGAACGCGTAGCCCTGCTTGCCGGAGGACCGGTTACCGAGGAAGCGCACCGGGTCCAGCGGTTCACGGGTGCCGCCGGCGGTGACGAGGACGTGCTGGCCGGCCAGGTCGGCGGGGGCGTCGACGCCCCGGCGGAGCGCGCGGCGGGCGACCGCGAAGATCTCGGCCGGATCGGGCAACCGGCCCTTGCCGGTGTCGGCACCGGTGAGCCGACCCACCGCCGGTTCGATGACGCGTACGCCCCGGGCCCGCAACGTCGCCACGTTGGCGACGGTGGCCGGGTGCTCCCACATCTCGGTGTGCATGGCCGGCGCCAGCACCACCGGGCAGCGGGCGGTGAGCAGGGTGTTGGTGAGCAGGTCGTCGGCGAGGCCGTGCGCGGCCTTGGCCAGCAGGTCGGCGGTGGCGGGTGCGACCACCACCAGGTCGGCCTGCTGACCGAGGCGGACGTGCGGCACCTCGTGCACGTCGGACCAGACGTCCTCGGCGACCGGTTGACCGGAGAGCGCCGCCCAGGTCGGCGCGCCGACGAACCGCAACGCGGCGGCGGTCGGCACGACCCGGACCTGGTGGCCCGACTCGGTGAACCGGCGTAGCACCTCGCACGCCTTGTAGGCGGCGATGCCGCCACCGACACCGAGGATGATCCGGGCGCTCATCGACGCGCGGAGCCTACGGCTGGTCGGTCGGCTCGGCGGTGAGTAGGCCGGCGTTGATCTCGCGCATCGCGATCGAGAGCGGCTTCTCCTGCGGGGTCGTCTCGACCAGCGGGCCGACGTACTCCAGCAGGCCCTCGCCGAGCTGGCTGTAGTAGGCGTTGACCTGACGCGCGCGCTTGGCCGCGAAGATGACCAGCGCGTACTTCGACGTCGTCTTCTCCAGGAGCTCGTCGATCGGCGGGTTGGTGATGCCTTCGGGGTTGGCGATGGATCCCACGGATTAACCTCTGCGTCTTTCGCACGGACCGCGTGGCACGCGGGGCCGGCGCTCAACCGCGCGGACGCGGCCGGGCCGAAGCCAGGAATGAAGAACCGATCAACCCTACCAGCTCGTCCACCACGCGCTCGGTGCGGTCGTGCGACACGCTGCGGTCGAAGGACGTCAGGACGGCCGTACCCGGACGGCGGCCGGGCGGATGGAGTAGGACGAGTCGCGCGTTGGGTACCACCGCGCGGACCAGCAGCGCCCCGTCGAGGTCGAGCGGCAGCAGCACCGGCGCTCCGGCGGCGAGCCGGTCACGCACCGGCGCCAGCTCCGTGCCACGCCGGTACGTCCCGTAGCGGCTCCATTCCAGCAGTTCGCCGCGGGCCACCCGGCGGTCGAACTCCCGCGGGGCGAGGAAGTGCCGGTGGACGCCCTCCAGCTCGCCCTCCCGGCGGGGCCGGGTGGTGACCGCGAGCGGCGTCCACACAGACGGAGAACGCGCCCGGACCAGCTCGACGACACTCTCCCTACCGGCGCCGGATGGGCCGGCCAGGACAGTGAGCCGAGCCGCCGGGCGCGTCTCGTCATCCAAGCTCACTGCTTGTTTCTACACGCAGCCGTGCTCAGTTGGCGGCGAACTCCCCAAGCAGGGCCTTGCGCTGCTGTTCGCCGAGGCCACGCAGGCGACGGCTGTCGGCGATCTTGAGCTTCTCCATGATCTGGGTGGCTCGGATCTTGCCGATTCCGGGCATCGCCTGCAGCACGGCCGACACCTTCAGCTTGCCGACGACATCGTCGGACTCGGCGCGCGCAAGAACGGCTCCGAGGGTGGTCTTGCCCTGCTTGAGCTGCTCCTTCAGCTCGGCACGGGCTTTGCGGATCTCCGCAGCCTTCTCCAGCGCGGCTGCGCGCTGCTCAGGGGTCAGTGACGGGAGCGGCACCAGTTCTCCTCAGGTCCCTATCGCGACGGGCGGGACGCACCGCCGCATCTGTGAAACGTGGTGTCGCTGTGAACCAAGGGGTTCCCAGCGCGGGGAAAACTAGCGGTCAACGGAGCTTTCGGCAACGTGGGCACGCGATGATCACCGCAAAGTGACCGAGCCGTCAGTCAGTCATGACATCGCCAGGGCCGCCCGGCAGTCCGCCACGGCGCGCTCCGCCGCGGCCCGCAGCGCCTCCGGCCGTGGGCCCGCTCCCAACACCTCCCGGGAGTACGAGGGCAGCACGGAGGTAAGGGCCGAACCGAAGACGACCCGTAGATCGTCGGCCGTGGCGCCCTGTGCGCCGAGCCCGGGTGCGAGCAGCGGACCGTTCACCGCGGAGAGGTCGCAGCCGGTTTCGCCGACCGTCGCACCGACCACCAGGCCGATGCTCCCGAGCGGGGCTGCACCCGCGTTGAGCTGGGAAATCTCGTCGATCACGGTCTGCGCGACGGTGCGCCCGTCGGCACCACGCGCACGCTGGACCGAGGCGCCCTCGGGGTTGGAGGTGAGCGCCAGGACGAAGACTCCGCCGCCGTGCTCGACGGCCAGCTCGAACATCGGAGCGAGCGAGCCGACCCCCAGGAAGGGGCTCGCGGTCACCGCGTCGACATACATGGGACTGGATGGGTCCAGGTACGCCGAGGCGTACGCGCGGACGGTCGAACCGATGTCGCCGCGCTTGACGTCCAGCAGAACGAGCGATCCGGAATCTCGTAACTGTCGGATAGTTGACTCAAGTACCGCCACCCCTTGAGACCCGAACCGCTCGAAGAAGGCCGACTGGGGCTTGACCACCGCAACCCGGTCACCGAGGGCGTCCACGACGGTCCGGGCGAAGCGTCGCAACCCGTCGACGTCGTCGTCGAGCCCCCACTTCGCCAGCAGTTCCGGATGGGGATCGATGCCTACGCAGAGCGGACCCCGCTCGTCGACCGCCCGGTGCAGCCGCGTGCCGAAACTCTCCATCAGCCAGCTTTCCTCTCGTCCTCAACCTGTCGCGCTCGTCTACTCAACCTGTGTCCCTGATCCGCGACGATCTACTCAGCCCGCCCTGATAGCTGCCGCGACACCGGTCGCCACCCGTGCCAGATCGGCGTCCGAGGTGACGTACGGCGGCATCGTGTAGACCAGATCCCGGAACGGCCGCAGCCACACGCCCTCGGCCACCGCGGCGGCGGTGGCGGCGGCGACGTCCACCTCGTGGTCCAGCTGCACGACGCCGATCCCGCCGAGCACCCGCACGTCCGTCACGCCCGGTGCGCCGCGCAGCGGCTCCAGCCCGTCATGCAGACCGCGCTGGAGCCGCGCCACCTCACCGGCCCAGTCACCGGCCCGCAGCAGTCCCAGCGAGGCGTTGGCGACCGCGCAGGCGAGCGGGTTGCCCATGAACGTCGGGCCGTGCGCCAGGACCCCGCCGGTCCGGATGCCCCGCGCCACCTCCGCCGTGCAGAGCGCGGCGGCCAGCGTCAGGTAGCCGCCGGTGAGCGCCTTGCCGACGCACATCACGTCCGGGCTGACCCCGGCGTGCTCGGCGGCGAACATCGTCCCGGTCCGACCGAAGCCGGTGGCGATCTCGTCGAAGATCAGCAGTACCCCGTGCGCCCGGGTCACCTCCCGCAGCACCCGCAGGTAGTGCGGATGGTGGAAACGCATCCCACCGGCCCCCTGGACGACCGGCTCGACGATCACCGCCGCCAGTTCGTGGGCGTGCCGCTCCACCGCCTCCACCAGCGCCGCCTCGTACGCCGGGTCGGGATCGGACGCGAAGCCACCGGGCGGCACCGGCGCGAACACCTGCCGAGGCAGCACGTCGCCCCAGAGGTGGTGCATGCCGCCCTCGGGATCACAGACGCTCATCGGGTGGAACGTGTCGCCGTGGTACCCGCCCCGCCAGGTGCCCAGCCGGCGGCGCTCCGGCCGACCGACGGCCCGCTGGTACTGCAGGCACATCTTCACCGCGACCTCGACGCTGACCGACCCGGAGTCGGCCAGGAACACGTGCGCCAACCCCTCCGGCGCCAACTCGACCAGGGTCCGGGCCAACCGCACGGCCGGTTCGTGGGTCAGCCCGCCGAACATCACGTGGCTCATCCGGCCGAGTTGGTCGGTCACCGCCGCGTCCAGCACCGGATGCCGGTAACCGTGGATCGCCGACCACCAGGACGACATGCCGTCGACGAGCGTGCGGCCGTCGGCCAGCCGCAGCCGTACGCCCTCGGCCTCCGTCACCAGGTACGGCGGCACCGCCGGCGGCAGCGCCGCGTACGGGTGCCAGACGTGCGCCGCGTCGGCGGTGAGGATCTCCTCCGGCGTCATCCGCCCTCCCTCTCCACGCTGCCCATGCCCACTCCCGCCTCCGGTAGCGGGGACTCGCCGTCCGCGCGCCCGCGCCGCACTCCCCTGTGGCCCCTTTGCTCTGCTTCAACCCACGCTCTGGTTCTCGGCGGAAACCGATGCGTGGGTTGAAGCAGAGCAAAGGCCGCGCGGAGGCACTCCTCCGGCCGACCGGCCGGACCCCACCGATGCGCCCGTCGAAGCAGAGCAAAGGCCACGCGGGAGCACCCCACCGGCCGACCGGCCGGGCCCCGACAGGGCGCGGACGGACTCCGGGGCGCGGAGGCACGACGGTGTCCGGGGAGAGGCGGGCCTTCGGGGAGAGGCGATGGCCCCGGGTGAGGCGAGCATGCCGAGGTCGGCGTGGTGGGGGCGGCGATGCCTGGTGTTCGTGGCCGTCCGCTCCGGCGGGAGCGGGGGTGGCGCCGCCGCCTCATCCGGCTCACGACCCGGTCGTGGCCGGAGCCGGGGCAGCCGCCGCCGCGCGGGCGACCGCGCGGGGCAGAGCCGGCCCCCGGTAGATGAAGCCGGTGTAGAGCTGGACCAGACTGGCGCCCGCGTCGAACATCCGGGCGGCGTCGTCGGGGTCCACGATGCCGCCCACTCCGATGATCGGCAGCCGGCCACCGGTCTCGGTGTGCACGAAGGACACCACCTGCCGGGCCCGGTCGGCCAGCGGGCGGCCGGAGAGCCCCCCGGTCTCGGCGGACCGGGCCTCGTCGGCCGGGGCGAGCCCGGTGCGGCCGAGGGTGGTGTTCGTGGCGATCACCCCGGCCGCGCCCCGGGCCAGGCAGACCTCCAGCAGCTCGGCGATGGCCGCGTCGGTCAGGTCCGGCGCGATCTTCACCAGCACCGGCTTCTCCCCCACCAGCGCGGCCAGCAGCGCATCCAGGTGGGCGCGGTCCTGCAACGCGCGCAACCCCGGCGTGTTCGGCGAGGAGACGTTGACCGCGAAGTAGTCGCCGTGCCCGCGCAACGCGTGGTACGACGCCCGGTAGTCCTCCACCGCCTCGTCCAGCGGCGTCACCTTCGACTTGCCCAGCGAGATCCCCAGCGGTACGCCGAGCGGACGGGGCAACGCCGCGAGCCGGGCGGCCAGCGCCTCGGCCCCGGCGTTGTTGAACCCCATCCGGTTGATCACGGCCTCGCTGTCCGGCAGCCGGAACAGCCTCGGCCGAGGGTTGCCCGGCTGCGGGTACGCGGTTACCGTGCCGACCTCGACGAAGCCGAAGCCGAGCGCCGGCCAGGCCGGCAGCGCGGCACCGTCCTTGTCCATCCCGGCGGCCAGGCCGACCGGGTTGGGGAACCGCACCCCGAAGACCGTACGGGGGGCGGGCACGGCGTACCGGGCCCGCAGTGCCGCCAGCGCGACCGGCCGCCCGGAGAGGGCGGCCAACCGGCGCAGCGTCCACTCGTGCGCCGCCTCGGCGTCACCACCACCGATGCGGAACAGCCCGCGCCGCAGCGTCCGCTCGAAGATCACCGGCTGGCCCGCAGAGTGGCGTGCAGGTCCTGCAACGGGCGTACCTGCATGTCGCCCCGGATCAGGGCCTCGATGCCCATCACCGCAGCGGCGGCACCGGGCACCGTGGTGACGCACGGGATGTCCGCGGTCACCGCCGCGCTGCGGATCTCGTACCCGTCGGAGCGGGCACTCGCGCCGGAACCCTGCGGAGTGTTGATCACCAGCGCCACCCGACCGGAGCGGATCAGCGAGACGGCGTCGTCGTCGGCACCGGCCTCGTAGTGCTTGGCCGCCAGCTCGCAGGCGATGCCGTGGCGGCGCAGCACCTCGGCGGTGCCGCTGGTCGCCACGATCTCGAAGCCCAGGTCGGCCAGGCGCTTCACCGGGAAGATCATGCCGCGCTTGTCGCGGTTCGCCACCGACACGAAGATCTTGCCCTGGGTGGGCAGCGAGCCGTACGCGGCCGACTGGGACTTGGCGAAGGCGTGCCCGAAGGCGGTGTCGATGCCCATCACCTCGCCGGTCGACTTCATCTCCGGACCGAGCAGCGAGTCCACCCCCTTGCCGGCCGGCGTGCGGAACCGCTTGAACGGCAGCACCGCCTCCTTCACCGCGATCGGGGCGTCCGGCGGCAGCGAGCCACCGTCCCCGGTCGCCGGAAGCATCCCCTCGGCGCGCAGCTCCGCGACGGTGGCGCCGAGCGCGATCCGGGCCGCCGCCTTGGCCAGCGGCACCGCCGTGGCCTTGGAGACGAACGGCACGGTCCGCGAGGCACGCGGGTTGGCCTCCAGCACGTACAGCGCGTCGTCCTTCAGCGCGTACTGCACGTTGAGCAGGCCGCGTACGCCGATGCCCCGGGCGATCGCCTCGGTGTACCCGCGCACCTGGGCCACGTGGGAACTGGCCAGGGTGATCGGCGGCAGCGCGCACGAGGAGTCGCCGGAGTGGATGCCGGCCTCCTCGATGTGCTCCATGATCCCGCCGAGGTAGACCTCGCCGTCGGCGTCGCAGAGCGCGTCCACGTCGATCTCGATGGCGTCGTCCAGGAACCGGTCCACCAGCACCGGATGGTCCGGCGAGATGTCGGTGGCCCGCCCGATGTAGTCGCGCAGCGTCACGTCGTCGTAGACGATCTCCATGCCCCGCCCGCCGAGCACGTACGAGGGGCGGACCAGCACCGGGTAGCCGATCTCGTCGGCGATCCCCTTCGCCTCCTCGTACGAGGTGGCGGTGCCGTGTGCGGGCGCCCGCAGCCCGGCCCGGGCCAGTAGCGACCCGAACGCGCCGCGTTCCTCCGCCAGGTGGATCGACTCCGGGGAGGTGCCCACCACCGGCACCCCGGCGTCCTTGAGCCGCTGCGCCAGCCCGAGCGGCGTCTGCCCGCCGAGCTGCACGATCACGCCGATCACGCCCGGCCCGCCGGCCTCGCGACCGGAGGTGTCCTCGGCGTGCCAGACCTCCAGCACGTCCTCGAACGTGAGCGGCTCGAAGTAGAGCCGGTCGGCGGTGTCGTAGTCGGTGGAGACCGTCTCCGGGTTGCAGTTGATCATGACGGTCTCGAACCCGCCGGCACCGGCCGGACCGGCCGGCGCCTCCCGCAACGCCTGGACCGCGTGCACGCAGGAGTAGTCGAACTCGATGCCCTGCCCGATGCGGTTCGGCCCGGAACCGAGGATCAGCACCTTCGGCCGCGCCGAGCCGACCACCTCGGTCTCGGAGTCGTACGAGGAGTAGTGGTAAGGAGTGCTCGCCTCGAACTCGGCGGCGCAGGTGTCCACCGTCTTGTAGACCGGCCGGACGTCCAGCCGGTGCCGCAGCGTGCGTACCCCGTCCTCGGCGGCCAGCTCCGGACGCAGCACGGCCAGCTGCCGGTCGGAGAGCCCGGCCCGCTTGGCCCGGCGCAGCAGTCCGGCGTCGAGCACCGGCGCGGCCACGATCTCGGCACGCAGCTCCACCAACCCGGCGATCTGGTCCAGGAACCACGGGTCGATCCCGCCGGAGGCGGCGCTGACCTCGGCGATCGAGGCGCCCAACCGCAGCGCCCGCTCCACCGTGTAGAGCCGGCCGTCGTGCGGTACGCCCAACGCGGCGAGGGTGTTCTCCTTGGTCGCGTCCGCCGGGTCGGGCAGGGTCCAGAAACCCGTCGCCTTGGTCTCCAGCGAACGCATCGCCTTGTTCAGCGCCTCGGTGAAGTTGCGCCCGAGGCTCATCGCCTCGCCGACGGACTTCATCGTGGTGGTCAGCTCCGGGTCCGCGCCGGGGAACTTCTCGAACGCGAACCGGGGGATCTTCACCACCACGTAGTCGAGCGACGGCTCGAAGGCCGCCGGCGTCTTGAGGGTGATGTCGTTGGGGATCTCGTCCAGGGTGTAGCCGATGGCCAGCTTCGCGGCGATCTTCGCGATCGGGAACCCGGTCGCCTTCGAGGCCAGCGCCGAGGAACGCGACACCCGGGGATTCATCTCGATGACCACGATCCGGCCGTCGGCCGGGTTGATGGCGAACTGGATGTTGCAGCCGCCGGTGTCCACGCCGACCTCACGCAGCACCGCGATGCCCAGGTCACGCAGGTCCTGGTACTCCCGGTCGGTCAACGTCATGGCCGGCGCCACGGTCACGCTGTCGCCGGTGTGCACGCCCATCGGGTCGACGTTCTCGATCGAGCAGACCACCACCACGTTGTCGTGGCGGTCCCGCATCAGTTCGAGCTCGTACTCCTTCCAACCGAGCACGCTCTCCTCGATCAGCACCTCGTGCACCGGGCTGGCGTCCAGCCCGGCACCGGCGATGCGCTCCAGGTCGGCGTCGGTGTGCGCCATGCCCGAACCGAGGCCGCCCATGGTGAACGACGGCCGGATCACCACCGGCAGACCCAACTCCCCGGCCGTCTCGCGGACCTCGTCCATCGAGTGGCAGACCCGCGACCGCGGCACCAGCCCGGCCGGGTCCTCGATCCCGATGCGTACGCCGGCCTTGGCCACGATGTCCTTGAACAGCTGCCGGTCCTCACCGCGACGGATCGCCTCGACGTCCGCGCCGATCAGCTCGACGCCGTACTTGTCGAGCACACCGGCCTCGTGCAGCGCCACGGCGGTGTTCAGCGCGGTCTGCCCGCCCAGCGTGGGCAGCACGGCGTCCGGCCGCTCCTTGGCGATGACCAGCTCCACGAACTCCGGAGTGATCGGCTCGACGTAGGTGGCGTCGGCGAACTCCGGGTCGGTCATGATGGTCGCCGGGTTCGAGTTGACCAGGCTGACCCGGATCCCCTCGCTGCGCAGCACCCGGCAGGCCTGGGTGCCCGAGTAGTCGAACTCGCAGGCCTGCCCGATGATGATCGGCCCGGAGCCGATCACCAGGATGTGCTTGAGATCGGTCCGCTTAGGCATTCGTACGCCCCTCGCTGTGGGTCCGGCCCTCGATCAACTCGGCGAACCGGTCGAAGAGATAGTCCGCGTCGTGCGGACCGGCTGCCGCTTCCGGGTGGTACTGGACGGTGAAGGCGGGCACGTCCCGGGCCCGCAGCCCCTCGACCACGTTGTCGTTGAGGCAGAGATGGCTCACCTGCACGCCGCCGAACTCGGTCTCGATCACCTGGTCCGGCACCACCGCACCCGGCGTCACGCCGGGCACCTCCACCGCGAAGCCGTGGTTGTGGCTGGTCACCTCCACCTTGCCGGTGACCCGGTCGATGACCGGCTGGTTGATGCCCCGGTGGCCGTACCCGAGCTTGTAGGTGCCGAAGCCGAGCGCCCGCCCCAGGATCTGGCTGCCGAAGCAGATGCCGAACAGCGGCATCCGCCGCCGCAGCACCTCCCGGGCCAACCCGACCGGCCCGTCGGCGGTGGCCGGGTCGCCCGGACCGGGCGAGAAGAAGACCGCGTCCGCCCCGGTCGCCAGCAGGTCCTCAATGGACGAGTGCGCCGGCATGACGTGCGTGGTCACCCCACGGGCGGCGAGCCGACGCGGCACGTTGCGCTTGATCCCCAGGTCGAGCGCGGCCACCGTGAACCGGTGCTCGCCCTCGGCCCGCACCACGTACGGCTCCGCCGTGGTCACCTCGGCGGAGAGGTCCGCGCCGAGCATCTGCGGCGACTCGCGTACCCGGGCCAGCAGCGCCCGCGGGTCGTCCTCGACGCTGGAGACACCGACCCGCATCGCGCCGCGCTCGCGCAGGTGCCGGGTCAACGCCCGGGTGTCCACCCCGCTGATGCCGACGATGCCCTCGGTGCCGAGCCGGTCCTCCAGGCCACCGGTGGCCCGCCAGTTCGAGCTGGCCCGGGCCGGGTCACGCACCACGTACCCGGCCACCCAGATGCGTCGTGACTCGTCGTCGGAGCCGTTGACCCCGGTGTTGCCGATGTGCGGGGCGGTCTGCACGACGACCTGACGGTGGTACGACGGGTCGGTCAGCGTCTCCTGGTAACCGGTCATACCGGTGTTGAACACCGCCTCGCCGAAGGTCTCCCCGACGCTGCCGTACGACTCGCCGTGGAACGTGCGACCGTCCTCCAGGACGAGAATCGCGGGACGCCTACGACTCACTTGATTGCCTTTCCGTCCAGGACCGTCGCCTCGCCACGCAGGAAGGTCGCCACGATGCGACCCGGCAGCGTCATCCGGGCGTACGGGGTGTTGCGGCTACGACTGGCCATCTCGGCCGGCTCGATCACCCGGCGGACCTCCGGGTCGACCAGGGTCAGGTTGGCCGGTACGCCCGGCGCCGGGTCGTGCCCGTGCTCGGTCAGACCGGCGATCCGCGCCGGCGTACGCGACATCCGCTCGGCGATCAGGTCCCACTCCGGGCCGAGCACGTCGAGCGCGATCGACAGCGCCGTCTCCAGCCCGAGCATCCCGGGCCGGGCGTACGCCCACTCGCACTCCTTGTCCTCCACCGCGTGCGGGGCGTGGTCGGTGGCCACGATGTCGATCACCCCGTCGACCAGGGCGGCCCGCAGTGCGGCGATGTCGGTGGCGGTCCGCAGCGGCGGGTTCACCTTGAAGACCGGGTCGTACGCCCCGGCCGGGCTCCAGCCCTCCGCGACCTCGGGGCTCGCAAGCTCACTCCTCCCGCTCACGAGAGTGTCGGTGAGCAGCAGGTGGTGCGGGGTCACCTCGGCGGTGACCCGTACCCCCCGGGCCTTCGCCTGGCGCAGCACCTCGACGCTGCCGGCGGTGGAGACGTGGCAGACGTGCAGTCGGCTGCCGACGTGCTCGGCCAGCAGCACGTCCCGGGCGATGATGGCCTCCTCGGCCACCGCCGGCCAGCCGGTCAGGCCCAGCCGCGTGGAGACCTCGCCCTCGTGCATCTGCGCGCCCTCGGTGAGCCGGGGCTCCTCGGCGTGCTGGGCGATGATGCCGTCGAACGCCTTGACGTACTCCAGCGCGCGGCGCATCAGCCGGGGGTCGGCGACGCAGTGCCCGTCGTCGGAGAAGATCCGCACCCGGGCGGCGGAGTCGGCCATCGCGCCCAGCTCGGCGAGGCGCTCACCGGCCAGCCCGACGGTGACCGCGCCGATCGGCTGCACGTCGACCAGCCCGGCCTCCCGACCGAGCCGCCACACCTGCTCGACCACCCCGGCGGTGTCCGCCACCGGCGAGGTGTTCGCCATCGCGCAGACCGCCGTGTACCCGCCCAGCGCCGCCGACCGCGACCCCGTCTCGACCGTCTCGGCGTCCTCCCGGCCCGGCTCGCGCAGGTGCGTGTGCAGGTCGACCAGGCCCGGCAGGGCGACCAGCCCGGCGGCCTCGACCACGGTCGCGTCCGGCGCGGAGAGCCCCGCGCCGGCCTCGGCGACCACGCCGTCGCGGATCAGCAGGTCGGTCGGTGCGGCACCGAGCACGCTGACGTTCCTGATCAGGTACGAGTTCACCGGTTGTTCCCCCCGAGCAGCAGGTAGAGGACGGCCATCCGCACGGAGACCCCGTTGGCGACCTGTTCGACGATGGTGGAGCGGGGCGAGTCGGCGACCTCCGGCGTGATCTCCATGCCCCGGTTCATCGGACCGGGGTGCATGACGATCGCGTGCTCCGGAAGCCGGCGCATCCGCGGGCCGTCCAGGCCGTAGCGGCGGGCATACTCGCGGGCGGACGGAAAGTAGGAGTCGCCCATCCGCTCCCGCTGCACCCGCAGCATCATCACCACGTCCGACGACGGCAGCACCGCGTCCAGGTCGTAGCAGACGTCCGTGCCGGGAGCGAGGGCGGCGACGATGTCGCGCGGAATGAGCGTCGGCGGCCCGACCAGGGTCACCTTCGCGCCGAGCGTGGACAGCAGCAGCACGTTCGAGCGGGCCACCCGGGAGTGCAGCACGTCGCCCACCACCGCGACCGACAGGCCGGCCAGGCGGCCCAGCCGGGAGCGCATCGTGTACGCGTCGAGCAGCGCCTGCGTCGGGTGCTCGTGGGTGCCGTCACCGGCGTTGACCACCGAGCCGTCGACCCAGTCGGCGAGGCGGTGCGGGGCACCGGAGGCAGGATGGCGGACCACCACCGCGTCGGCGCCCATCGCCTGGAGGGTCAACGCGGTGTCCTTCAGGCTCTCGCCCTTGGCGACGCTGGAACCCTTCGCGGAAAAGTTGATCACGTCGGCGCTGAGCCGCTTCGCCGCCGCCTCGAAGGAGATCCGGGTACGGGTGGAGTCCTCGTAGAACAGGTTCACCACCGTCCGGCCGCGCAGCGCGGGCAGCTTCTTCACCTCACGCCCGGCCACCGCGGACATCTCCCCGGCGGTGTCCAGGATCTGGGTCGCGGTCTCGGCGTCCAGGTCGGCGCCGGAGAGCAGGTGCCTGATCACTTTGCCCGCCTTCCGTTCGCGACTGCGGGGCTCCGCTTCGCTGCACTCCTCGCGCTCACGAGAGGGTCACCTCCCCGTAGAGACGGACCTCGTCGGCACCGTCAGTCTCGGCGAGCGTGACCTTGACGCTCTCGGCGAGGGCCGTCGGGATGTTCTTGCCCACGTAGTCGGCGCGGATCGGCAACTGCCGGTGGCCCCGGTCGACCAACACGGCGAGTTGCACCGAGGAGGGCCGTCCGAGATCGCCGAGCGCGTCCAGCGCGGCGCGGACCGTGCGGCCGGAGAAGAGCACGTCGTCGACGAGGACCACCCGCATGCCGTCGATGCCGCCGGCCGGGAGCTGGGTCGGACCGACCGCCCGGGTGGCGTTGCGGCGCAGGTCGTCGCGGTAGAGCGTGATGTCCAGCACGCCGACCGGCACGGAGACGTCCTCGAAGGCGCTGATCCGCGCGGCGAGGCGCCGGGCGAGCGGGGCGCCACGGGTCGGGATGCCCAACAACACGGTGTCGCCGGCGCCCTGGGTCTTCTCGAGGATCTGGTGTGCGATCCGGTCGACGACGCGTTGCACGTCGGCGCTGGTCAGGATCACCTTCACCGAGGGTTGTCGCGGCGGCGACGAATGGGCAGCCGATGGGTAGGCCACGGCGGACCTCCTTCCCCGCCTCACGGGACGGGTCGTTAAAGGACGTCGGGTACTCCGGACCGGTCAAGATCGGCCGGCGGAGGGGCTTCGGCCACGTTACCAGTGGTCGTCGCCGCGACCACCCTCGGGAGCGAGTGGTCCCGGCCACGCACGGCGTGACCGTACGCGTATCGGTTCAGCGGGCAGAACGGGACAACTCACCCGGAGCCTCCAACCGGCGGCTCTCGACCACTTGACCGGGTGTACGAATCCCCGTACCGTCACGCTCCGTAGCGATCGCTGGGAGAACCCCGAGCAGCACTGGGAGTGTCCGAATGCCCTCTGAATACGCCAAGTCTCTGGGCGCCCGCCTGCGCTCCATCCGCCAGCAGCAGGGCCTGTCCCTGCAGGGCGTGGAGGAGAAGTCGAACGGGCGCTGGAAGGCGGTGGTGGTCGGCTCGTACGAGCGCGGCGACCGTGCCGTCACCGTGTCCCGTCTGGCCGAGTTGGCCGAGTTCTACCGCGTTCCCGTATCGGAGTTGCTGCCCGACGGCAGCGGAGTGCGGCACGAGCCCACCAGCAAGATCGTGCTGGACCTGGAGCGGCTCTACGACGAGGCCAGCGAGGAGCTCGCCTACGTCGCCCGGTACGCCCGCGCCATCCAGCAGCAGCGGGGCGACTACAACGGTCGGGTGCTGTCGATCCGCGCCGACGACCTGCGCGCCCTCGCCATCGTCTACGACGCCTCCCCGTCCGGCCTGATCGAGCGCCTGACCGAGCACGGTGTGCTCGTCGCCGACCCGCGGGCGTTCTTCGCCTCCTGACCCCTGACGACAAAGGGGCCCTGCCATCCGGCATGGGCCCCTTTGTCGTAGGTCCGGCTGTCGCGGGACCGGTTGTCGCGCCGGCCCTGGTGCGTCCGGCCCGTCGGCGGGAGCGTTCAGCGGGTCGCGTACTCGGCGATCCGGCCGAGCAGACCGTTGAGGAAGCGTGGCGAGTCGTCCGTCGACATCTGTCGGGCCAACTCCACCGCCTCACTGATCGCCACCGCGTCGTCGATCTCGTCGATGTAGAGCAGCTCGTAGACCGCGATCCGGGCCAGGTTCCGGTCGACCGTCGGCATCCGGTCCAGCGTCCAGCCCTCGGCGTAACTGGCGATCAGCTCGTCGATCCGGTCCAGGTTCCCGGCCACGCCCTCGACCAGGCCGACCGCGTACCCGAGGTGTTCGGGATGCGGCTTGTCGAGCCGCTCGATGTAACCGGCGAGCACCTCCACCGGTGGACGATCACGCAGGTCGGCCTCGAAGAGCACGTCCAGCGCCCGCTTGCGCGCCTTGCGGCGCGCCGGCATCTGCTGTTTGGGACCCTCGGCCATCAGGAGGCGCGGCCGAGGTAACGACCGTCGCGGGTGTCGACCTTGATCTTCTCGCCGGTGGTGATGAAGAGCGGCACGTTCACGGTCGCGCCGGTCTCGACGGTCGCCGGCTTGTTGCCGCCGGTCGAACGGTCACCCTGCAGGCCGGGCTCGGTGTAGGTGACCTCGAGCACGACCGAGGTCGACAGCTCGATGTACAGCGGGACGCCCTCGTGCGTGGCCACGATCGCCTCGGCCTCGGGCAGCAGATAGTTGGCGGCCTCGCCGACCGTCCCGCCGGGCACCGTGATCTGGTCGAACGTCTCCATGTCCATGAAGACGAAGTCCTCGCCGTCGGCGTAGAGGTACTGCATGGTGCGCTTGTCCACGGTCGCGGTCTCGACCTTGGTGCCCGCGTTGAAGGTCTTGTCGACGACCTTGCCGGAGAGCACGTTCTTCAGCGTGGTACGCACGAACGCACCACCCTTACCGGGCTTGACGTGCTGGAACTCGACGACGGCCCAGAGCTCCCCGTCGAGGTTGAGTACCAGGCCGTTCTTCAGGTCGTTGGTGGTGGCCATTTCCTGCCTTGATCATCAGCTGGCGGACAGACCTGACAAGTCTACTCGCCGCCGCCCGACCCGCTGCCCGCCGCCGTCCCGCTCACCCCGCGACCCCCGATCCGGCGGCCACCCGGTCCCGCCAGTCGGGGCGATCGGGCAGGGCCCGGAGGACCACCGCACCCATTCGATCGTCACGGCCGGTAGCGTCGCCGTTCCCCCGGATCACCCCCACGCCGCCTTTGCTCTGCTTCAACCCACGCAACGGTCACCGTCCGCGTTGATCGAACCCGGACAGCGGAGACCGCGCCCCACATCGCCCCTGTTCAGCAGCTATTGCGTGGGTTGAAGCAGAGCAAAGGCCAGCGGGACCACCACGACCGCCGCTCCGGGCAATCACTCAGCGCGACCGTCACTCCCGGCTACCGTCACGCCTCAGCGCCGAAGCGGGTATCAATCTCGGCCACGCGCCGGGTCAGCGCAGCGGACCAGGTCAGCCGTCCTGGTCGAGATGGGTGGCCAGGTGGTGCAGGGCCAGGCGGTAGCCGTCCACGCCGAGCCCGCAGATGACTCCCGTGGCCACCGCCGAGACCACCGAGTGGTGCCGGAACTCCTCCCGGGCGTGGATGTTGGAGATGTGCACCTCGACCAGCGGGGCGCGCAACAGGGCGCAGGCGTCCCGGACCGCGATCGAGTAGTGCGACCACGCGGCCGGGTTGAGCACCACGGCTGCGCCCTCGTCCGCCGCGTCGTGCAGCCAGCCGAGCAGTTCGTGCTCGGCGTCGGTCTGCCGGACGATGACGCTCAGTCCGAGTTCGCGTCCGGTCGACTCGCAGAGCTCGACCAGGTCGGCGTAACTGGTCACGCCGTAGACGTCGACCTGACGCGTGCCCAGCCGCCCCAGATTCGGCCCGTTGAGCACGTAGACCTTCATGGGGATACCGCCCGGTATGCCTCACGGAGCAGGTCGTCGTCGGGGCCTTCGAGGATGGCCGGGCGGGCCAGCCCGTCGAGCACCACGAACCGCAGCCGGCTGCCCCGGGTCTTCTTGTCGACCCGCATCGTGGCCAGCAGCCCGGGCCAGGCGTCGGCCGGGTACTCGGTGGGCAGGCCGAGTGCGGTCACCACGTCGCGGTGCCGGCGGGCGGTGGACTCGTCCAGCCGGCCGGCCAGCCGGGCCAGTTCGGCGGCGTACACCAGGCCGACCGCGACCGCGTGACCGTGCCGCCAGCGGTACCCCTCGGCCTTCTCGATCGCGTGGGCGAGGGTGTGCCCGTAGTTGAGCACCTCGCGTACGCCCGACTCGCGCAGGTCTCCGGCGACCACATCGGCCTTCACGCGGATCGCGCGTTCGATGAGTTCCCGGACGACCGGGCCGGTCGGGTCGGTGGCCGCCGCCGGTGCCTGCTCGACCAGGTCGAGGATGGCCGGATCGGCGATGAAGCCGCACTTGACCACCTCGGCCATGCCGGCGACCAACTCGACCGGGGGCAGGCTGTCCAGCGTGGCCAGGTCGGCCAGCACCCCGACCGGTGGGTGGAAGGCACCCACCAGGTTCTTGCCGGCGGCGGTGTTGATGCCGGTCTTGCCGCCGACCGCCGCGTCGACCATGCCGAGCAGCGAGGTGGCCACCGGAACCCAGCGGACCCCGCGCAGCCAGCAGGCCGCCACGAAGCCGGCCAGGTCGGTGACGGCGCCGCCACCCAACCCGACGACCGCGTCGGTACGGGTGAAGCCGGCTTCACCGAGCCGGTCCCAGCAGTGTGCCGCCACGTCGACGTGCTTGCCGGCCTCGGCGTCCGGCACCTCGATGGCGAGCGGCGTCACACCGGACGCGGCCAGCCGGGTGCCGATCGCGTCGGCCGACTCCTTGAGCGCGGCGGTGTGCAGCACCGCCACCCGGGTGGCGTCGGGCAGCAGCCCCGGCAGCGTGTCGAGCAGGTCTCGCCCGACGAGGACGTCGTACGGCCGTTCGCCGCCGACCGGGATCCGGGTCACCTCGTCCATCGCGGGAACCTAACCCTCCGTGCGCAGCAGCTGCGCGATCTCGGCGACGATCTCCTCCGGCGTCCGGCCGTCGGTCACGACCGTGTGGGTGGCCACCTCGGTGTAGAGCGGCCGGCGCTGGTCCATCAGGTGTTTCAGGGTGGCCCGGGGGTTGATCGCCAGCAGCGGTCGTCCGGCACCGAGACCGACCCGCTTGACCGCGTCGGGCAACTCGACGGAGAGGTGCACGACCCGGTGCCCGACCAGCGCGGCCCGGTTCTCCTCGGCGAGCACCGCGCCACCGCCCAGGGCGAGCACGCCGGAGCAGGAGGCCAGTGCCGCCGCCACCGCGGCGCGTTCCAGGGCGCGGAAGTGCGCCTCCCCCTCGTCGAGGAAGATCTCCGGGATCGGCTTGCCGGCGAGCCGTTCGATGTCGGCGTCGGTGTCGCGGAACTCGACCCCGAGCGCTTCCGCCAGCCCCTGCCCTACGGTGGTCTTGCCCGAGCCGGGTGCGCCGACCAGGACGCAGACCGGGCGGGTCGGAGCGGTCACCGGATCACCAGCGCGTCGAGGTAGCCGGTCAGGTTACGCCGCATCTCGGCGATCGAGTCGCCACCGAACTTCTCCACCGCCGCCTCGGCCAGCACCAGCGCCACCATCGCCTCGGCGACGACGGCGGCGGCGGGCACCGCGCAGACGTCGGAGCGCTGGTTGATCGCGGTGGCCGGTTCGCCGGTGGTCACGTCCACCGTGGCCAGGGCTCGGTTCAGCGAGGAGATCGGCTTCATCGCGGCCTTCACCCGCAGCGGTTCACCGGTGGTGATGCCGCCCTCCAGCCCGCCGGCCCGGTCGGTGACCCTCCGGACGCCGGTGGCGGTAGGCATGATCTCGTCGTGGGCCTCGGAGCCCCGGGACCGGGCCTGCTGCCAGCCGTCGCCGATCTCCACACCCTTGATCGCCTGGATCGACATCAGCGCGGTGGCCAGTCGGGCGTCGAGCTTGCGGTCCCACTGCACGTGGCTGCCCAGGCCCGGCGGTACGCCGTACGCCAGCACCTCGACCACGCCGCCGAGGGTGTCGGCGGCCTTCTTCGCGGCGTCGACCTCGGCGACCATCCGGGCACTCGCCTCCGGGTCGAGGCAGCGCAGCGGGTCGGCGTCGATGCGCTCGGCGTCCTCGGGCCGGGGACGCAGCCCCGGCTTGACGGCGACCGGACCCAACTCGACCACGTGCGAGACGATCTCGACGTCGAGGGCCTGACGGAGCAGTGCCTTCGCCACCGTGCCGACGGCCACCCGGGCGGCGGTCTCCCGCGCGCTGGCCCGCTCCAGGATCGGCCGGGCGTCGGTGTGGCCGTACTTCTGCATGCCGGCCAGGTCGGCGTGACCGGGCCGGGGCCGGGTCAGCGGGGCGTTGCGGGCCTGCCGGGCCAGCTCCTCCGGATCGACCGGGTCGGCGGCCATCACGGTGCGCCACTTGGGCCACTCGGAGTTGCCGACCCGCATCGCGACCGGACTACCGAGCGTCACGCCGTGACGCAGGCCGCCGATGATCTCGATCTCGTCCTGCTCGAAGGCCATTCGCGCACCTCGGCCGTAGCCGAGCCGGCGACGCGCCAACTCCCCGGCGATCTCGGTGGAGGTCACCTCGATCCCGGCCGGCACCCCCTCCAGCATCGCGACGAGAGCGGGCCCGTGTGATTCCCCTGCGGTCAACCAGCGCAACACAGCGGCCAGTCTGTCACGCCCGGTGCCCGCCGACGCGCACCGCCCGCCGCGTCCCGCCCTGCGGACGCGGCGAACGGCACGCCGAGACCCGATCGGTCAGATGCCCCGGCCGCGCTTGTGCAGCGTACGCAGCACGGCGTCGGCGCGGACCACCCGTCCGGCCACGGCCAGGGCCAGGTACGCCCGGGGTTCGCGCGGGTTGCGGCGGATGGTGCGCCGAGCCCAGCGCACCGCTCCGCGACGGTCCCCCGAGGCGGCTTGGGCGAAGGCGATCTGCCCGGCGACCCGGGCCTCCCCCGCCGGCTGGGTGGCGAACTCCGGATACCGCTCCAGCAGCCACTGCAACGCCTCGGAGATGGTGTCCCAGCGCTGGGCGAAGTACGACCGCTTGTGCCAGCGCACCGTCACGTACGGGGCGCGCAGGTTCACCAGCGGGGCGCTACGGGCGGCCCGGAGCAGGAACTCGTAGTCCTCCGCGTAGCTGCCCGGGATCTCCTCGTCGACCAGCCCGAACCCGTCGCGCAACGCGGCCGCGCGGATCACGAAGGTCGACGGGTGCAGCTCGGTCATCCGGTCCCGCAGCAGGTCGGCCAGGCTGATCGAGTCGCGGTCCAGCACCCGCTCGACGGTGTGCCCGTCGTAGGTGACCCGGATGCCGCAGCTGACGAACTCGGCGCCGGGCACCGCGTTCAGCGCGTCGACCTGTGCCAGCAGTTTCCCGGGCAGCCACTCGTCGTCGTCGTCGCAGAAGGCGATCAGCTCACCGGTGGCCGCCAGCGTGCCCGAGTTGCGGGCCCCGGCCAGCCCCGGCGTGCGGGTGTTGGTCACCACGCGGACCGTCCGTTCCGGGCCGGAGAGATTGACCAGCGACGGGTCCGGCTCGGACTGGTCGTAGACCACGACCACCTCGACCGGGCCGGGATAGTCCTGCGCCACGATCGCGCGGACCGCGGCCCGCAGCAGCTCGGGGCGATCCCGGGTGGGCACCACGGCGCTCACGCTCGGGTAGGAGGTCATCGGTTCCGCCTTCCGTTCGGACCGGGCCCACGCCACGGCCGCCACCACGGCCGGTGACGCCGCTGCGCGGCCTCGGCCACCAATTCCTCGACGATGCTCCCCACCCGGCGGACCGCGGCCCGCTGCCCCTCGACCGCCTCGGCGTCGACCGTCACGGCGAACCGGGACCGGTCGGCCCGACCGGCGGCGAGCGCGTCGAGCAGCTCCTGCCGGGACTCGCAGAGCGCCACCAGCCCGGCCGCACCGAGCCGGCGGGCGAACAGCAACTGGTGGTCGTCGACGTGCTCGCCCCGGGTCGGGTCGCGGGGCACCACGATCGGCATGTGCCCGTGCCGGCGCGCCTCCAGGATGGTGGCCGGCCCGCCGTGGCAGACCACCAGGTCGGCCCCGGCCATCGCGGTCTGCAGCTCGGCGTGGCCGAGGAACGGCACCGCGTCGGGCAGCCCGTCGGCGCGGGTGTGCCCGTGCTGCACGGTCAGCACCACCTCGCCGGCGACCTCGCCGTGCCAGTCCCGCAGCCAGTCGACCAGCCGGTCGAAGGGGTGCTTGTCGGTGCCGACCGCGACCAGGACGTGGGTGCGGCCGTCCGGGTGCGGCCCGCGCGGCGCGGGCACCCGGCCCGGCTCGACCCGGGTGGGGCGCGGGCGTACCGGCGCGACCCGGTGCGCGTCGCCGGCCGCGCTCACAGCAGCGTCCCGACGACGGTGGCCTCCGGATACTGGCGGCGCTGTTCCTCCCACTGCACGAGCATCGCCGACAGGAACGGGCGGCACAGCCGGGCGGTCAGCGTCGGCGTGTCGATCCGGTCGTAGACCTCGATGTAGACGGTCGGAATCCCGCGCAGCCGGGCGAGCACCACGAACGGGACGGCCACGCCGGCCCCGGTGGTGACCACCGCCGCCACGTTGCGCCGCCGCAGCACCCGGGCCGCCAGCACCGCGTTGCGCAGCAGGTTGCGCACGTTGCGGGTGGTCGGATGGTACGCCGGCACCAGGTCCTCCCCGGCGAGCAGCGACACCGCCTCCGGGGTGTCGAAGGTGACCCAGCACCGTCGCCACGTCTCGTACCAGGGCCGTAGGGCCAGCAGCTGGGCCAGGTGCCCGCCACTCGAACCGACCAGCAGTAACACCGGCTGCTGGTCGGACCCGGGCTCGTCGATCTTCGCGTCCACGCGACTCCCCACAAGTTCGCTTGGAATTCCTGTCGGCGCCACGCAGCAGCAGACCACACGTCGCCCGGCGGTGAAAGGTGTGACCGGGTGTGACGTGATCTCCGTACGTGGCGGTTGCGGTGGGCCGAGTGGCCGACCGGCCGCCGACCATCGTCACCACCTGGAACTTTCTCATCACTGTCCGACATCGACAGTGTGGTGCTGCGGATGGATCAGCCGCTATGTCGTTTCTCGATGACGTCCAGCAACGCGGGATGCAGTGCCGGATTCCACCCCGCCCCGGCGTCCGCGAGCCGCCAGGTACGCAACCACATCTCCACCAGGTAGGCGTCGGCGACCAGCCGCTGCCGGGCCGGGTCCAACCCGAGGGCGGCACCGTGCCGGGCCAGCCCGGCGTCGACCTGCCCGGCGGCGTGGGCGGCCGGTTCGCCGCGCAGCACCACCGACCGCTGGAACGCGTCGTGGGCCAGGTCGAATCCGACCGGCACCTCCGGCCCGCTGTGCTCCCAGTCCCAGGCGACGAGGTCACCGTCGTGCCGACCGAGGTTCCACGGCACCCAGTCGCCGTGCCAGTGGCCGAACTCCACGTCCACGTCGCCGTACCGGTGGGCCAGTGCGGCGACGGCGGTCACCGCACGGTCACCGATCCCCTCGGCCGCGGCGGACCGCTGTGCCTGCTCGGCCAGCCGGGCCAGGAACGCCGAACCGGCCAGCGGCCGGGACTCGGTCGCCATTCCACCCCGGCGGGCCACCGCGAGTAGCGCCGCGACCTCCGGCGGCCCGTCGACCGGTACGCCCCGGATCCGCGCCGGCAGCGGCTCGACCACCGCCACCACCTGCCCGGCGAAGCTCAGCTCGGTGAGCAGCCGGGGGGTGCCCGGATGCCCGCCCACCCCGGCCGAGGCGGCCACCTCCCGCAACGCCGCCGCCTCGGTGGTGACCAGTGCGCGGGTGGCGTCGTTCCAGCCGATCTTCGCGTAGCCACGGGGCGCACCGGTGCGGTCGAACAGTTGCAGGGTCGGCTTGTGGTTCGGATCCGGTGGGCGGACCCCGCACGCCGCGTACAGCGGCTCGTCGCCGAGCGCGGCGGCGACCCGGGCGGCCAGCAGCGCCTCGGCCGGGTCCAGCCCGGTCGGCACCGCGACGGTGAGCACCGGGAACGAGGCCCGGTCGACGATGCCGACCCGGGCCGCCGCACCGAGCGCGGCCCGCACCGCCCGCACCTTCGCCGGCCGCAACGCGTTGTACGCCAGCAGCGCCGCCGCGGTCACCCGGGGCGCGCCCAGCGGCAGCAGGAACCGGGCCCGGGCGATCGACGGGACGACCGCGTACCGGGCCACCACGGTGTGCCCGGCGGGCGGCCCGGCGTCCACCGAGAGGGCGATCCGCTCGTCGCCGAAGACCGCCCGGGTGACCCAGCCCAGGCCGTCGTCACGCGAGCGGGGGTCGGCCGTCGCGGTGGCCGCCGTGGTCACGCGACCCGGTCCGGCCAGTCGAGCGACAGCCCCAGCCGCTGCCGCAGCGCCTCGTTGTGCGGGCGGTAGTACTCGGTCAACTCGGCACGCAGGTCCGCCTCCAGCGGTGCCGACCGCCGGTCGTTGTAGACCTTGAAGTCCGGCAGGTCGAAAGCGGGCAGGCCGAGGAAGTCCAGGGTCCGGCGGTAGGTGGCCCGTGCGTCGCCGTACAGGTCCTCGCTGGGCAGGAAGAGCAGCTGCGAACGGTCGAACCGGTCCAGCCACGGCTCCAGGTGCTCCAGGTAGCGGCCCCGGGCCCGGTAGGTGTGCCAGTCGTACGGCTCGCTGAAGTACTCCGGCTCGGCGATCAACCGTTCCCGCTCCCCCGCCGTACGCTCCGGCTCGGCGGCCAACGCGGCGGCGAAGTCCAGCGGCTCCACGCCGTTGGTCCGCCGCTCCTTCCAGTGCGAGTACGCCCGCTCGACCGGGTCGCGCAGCAGCACGATCAGCTTCACCGTCGGCATCAGCGCGGCGACCCGCTCGGCGGCCAGCGGATGGAACATGTACAGCGGTGCCGCCTCGCCGACGCGGACCGGGCCACCGTGGCGGCTCTCCAGCGCCTCCCGCTGGCGCAGGGTCGGGAAGTGCGAGCGGTACCACGCCTCGCCGCGACCCCAGTGCTCCTCGAAGTAGTGCGAGGACTTCGTGTTCCAGGCCGGGAAGAGCCGGGGCACCAGCGGATGCTGGATGAGGTAGTTCCACAGCGAGGTGGTCCCGCCCCGCTTGGTCCCGATGATGAGGAAGTCCGGCAGCGGACGCCGGTCGCTGGTGCGGACCCCGTAGTCGACGAGGCTCTCCCGCACCCGATTCGTCACCTGGGTCGGCACCAGTTGCTTCACCCGGTCCCGGATGGACGACACGACGACCTCACCTGCCCTTCGACGGCGGGGGCGGGGTGCCCTGCGGCGACCCGCCCCGAATCTGCACCATGGTCGCCCGGATGCCGCGTCGCACCCGGGGTAACGTCAACAAGCCGACGCAGCCGGCGGCCAACACGGCCACCGCCACCAGGAGGCCGGGAATGCCCCGACCGCCCACCACCAGGCCGGCGACCGAGGCCAGCCCGACGCCGCCGACGGTGGCCGCCGCCGCCCGCAGCATCCCCGCGTCGACCAACGGCTGGCGTACCACCAGCCGGGCGCAGGTGACCGCCGTGAGGTTCTCGGTCGCGATGCCGGCCGCCCAGGCCAGGGCCGCGCCGGTGGCGCCGTACGCGGGGATCAGCACCAGGCCGAGACCGACGGTGACCACCAGTCCGGCCAGCGCGCCGGCCAGGTGCAGGCCGCTGCGCCCACCCATCAGCAGCAGGCTCTGCACGTTGCCGACACCGGTGTTGATCAGCATCGCCAGGGCGAGCACGGTCAACGCGGCGGCACCGGCGGTGAACTCGGGACCGAACAGCGCCAGGAAGGCCGGTCCGAACACGGCGAGCAGCAGGTAGACCGGCCAGGACAGCACCAGACCCCAGGTGGTCAACTGCCGGTGCACGGCCGCCGCGGCGACCCGCTCGCCCCGCCCGAGCAACCGCGACAACTGCGGCGAGACCGCCACCCGCAGGCCCTGCATCGCCAACTGCCCGGCGAGGACGTACCGGCCGACCGCGCCGAAGACACCGGCGTCGGCCTGGGTGGCCAGGGCCGAGGTGAGCAGGACGCCGACCCACATGCTGCCGGCGTCGATCGCGGCGGAGGCGGCCCGAGGCAGCGCGAACCGCCAGAACGTGGACCAGTCCGTGGGCTCCGGACGCAGCCGGACGCCGCGACCCACGCCCAGCGGCCGGGCGACCATCATCAGACAGACCAGCAACCCGACGGCGGCCGGCACCAGCCAGCCCGTCATGCCGGCGACCAGCCCGCCGCCGACCAGCAACGCCATGCCGACCAGCGCCGGTCGGGCCACCGGCAGCAGCAGGAACTGCACCGCCACGTACGAGCGGATCGGGCGCACGCACCGCACCACGGCCAGCAGCAGGTTCATCGCGACCACCACCGGCACCGCGACGAACGTGACCACCAGCAGCGACTCCCCCTCCGGCCCGAGCAGCCGCCCGGCCAGCGGACCGGCGAGCGACGCACCACCGATCGCGATCAGCACCGCGAACAGCAGCGGCGGCACCAGGGCCACCGGCAGCACCCGGGCGGCGTCGCCACTCGCCCCGGCCCGGCGCCGGGGCAGTGCCCACATCAGCCCGGTCTCCGCGCCCAGGGTGCAGACCGCGGCGGCGACGGTCACCACGCCGATCGCGGCGAAGAACGCGCCGGACCCGGTCGTGCCGTACCCCCGGGTGATGACGACCGCCAGCACGAAGCCGAACAGGCCACTGGTGGCGGCGCCGACCAACCCGGCGACACCGCTGCGGACGCTGCGCCGGGTCTCGGTCGCGCCGTCGTCCCGGCCCGGATCCGTTCCGGCGGGCCGGTCCCCGGCCGGGGAACTGGTGGTGACGGTCATGTCGGTCGCACCGCCGGTCGTGGTCGTGGTCGGGACCGCCTGTCCGCGCGGTGCACCTCCCGTTCGGTGAGCGCCATCGCGAAGCCGACCGCGAAGAAGGCGACGGCGAGGTTCTGGTTGGCCATCCCGTAGAACGGCACCTGCACCAGGCAGACCACCGGGACGATGGAGAGCCACTGCCCGGCTGCCGAGGTGGCGCGGGCACAGACGAACGCGGCGACGACGAACCAGGCGAGGAAGCAGAGCAGCGCGGGTACGCCGTGACTGAACAGCACCATCCAGAGCTGGCCCTGGGTGCCGATCGGCGCGTCGGCGGAGACGGTGTCGACGTTCACCGGGGCGCCGTAGCCCAGCCACGGTGAGTCGCCCACCCGGCGCAACACCTCCGAGTAGAGCGAGAACCGGTCGGTGTTGGTGTCGCTGGACTCGACCCGGTTCCCGATCAACTCGGTCACCGGGATGAAGAGCGTGACCAGGCCACCGACCAGCACCACGCCGACGATCGAGGCCGCCACCCGGACGTTGCCGCGCAACGCGGCGCGCAGGCCGAGCACGGCCAGGCCGGCGCCGAGGCTGAGGAACATCGCGCGGTTGAGCGTGAGGAAGGCCGGCACCAGCGACAGCGGCAGCGAGGCGAGCAGCGCCCAGCGCAGCAGCCCCCGTCGGCGCAGCATCGTGAAGGCGACCACGCAGGGCAGCGTGATCGCGTACGCGCTGCCGTAGTTGTTGGTGTACGCGAAGGGTGCCGCCGGCCGGAAGATCGGGTTCAACGACCGGGCGCTGTACTCGGCGGTGGCCAGGTGCACCATGTCGTTGATGAACGGGGTGCCGGACACACCGCCCGGCAGCAGCACCTCGACCGGCGTGGTCATCTCGAACCTCGGCACCATCACACCCAGCCAGCCCAGCACGACCAGCCCGAACCAGAACGCGCAGAGCGGCACCAGGACGGCCGTCTGGTCGGGGCGTTCCCGGGCGACCACGTAGACGTAGACGCCGACCACCACCGCGGTGAGGTAGAAGCCCAGCCGCAGGGCGAAGGTCAGCAACGACACCGGCGACTGCAACTGGGTGACGCTGACCAGCACGATGGCCAGGAACAGCAGCCAGATCCCGGTGGCCGGCGGCAACGGCACCCGCCCTCGGGTGACCAGCAGCACGAACAGCAACGCGCCCAGCAGCGGCCAGCCGAGATAGAAGAAACCGGCCAGCCACCAGATCGGCACCAGCCCGAACATGGCGATCAGCGGCCACAGCGGCAGCCGTGGTGGCGGGGCGAGGACCGACGGGGTGTCGGCGGCTGCCGGCGGCGCCGGCTCGGTGGCCGGCGGTGCCTGGATCACCGGCACCGCCTCAGCCCCGGCCGCTGCGCGAGAGCACGAAGCCGAGCGGATTCACCCCGGCCGCCCGCAGTCGTTCGGCGAGCCGACGCAAATCGGTCTGCCGGGTCCGGTCCCGCTCGACCACCACCACCGCGGTGCCCTGCCGGGCCACGGCCACACCCCGCTCGTCGGCCTCGGCCGGTGGGGCGTTGTAGAGCACCAGACGCTGGTCGGCGCCCTGCCGCCAGGTGCCGAAGCGGACGCTGCCGGCGCCCACGGTCACCTTGTCGCCACCGTTCACCTGGCCGTTGACGACCGGGGTGACGCTGGCCTTGGCGGAGGTGACCCGGGGAATCGTGATCGTCGCCTCCGGGTCGGTCGAGGGGCGCGCACCCGGCGGGTGCGGCGAGGGACGGCGGATGATCTCGGTGGGCGAGTCGTCCGGCCCCTCCATGCTGACCGGCCGGGCCGGTGCGGTCCGTGGCTTGGGCACGGTGGGCCGGCTCGGGTCGATGCTGGGCGGCAGCCGGTCCCGGTCGGCCTGCACGGCGGCGCGCAGCCGGTCGATCCGGCCGCTGTCGTCGGCGACGAACACCTCGCGACCGGCCACCGCCAGTGCCACGGCCAGCCCGGCGGTGATCGCGCTGGCGTCCTCGCGGGCGGTGACCACGGCGACCCGGGCCGGATGGCGTACCCGCTCGGCGATGGCCATCGCGACGTAGCGCACGTCCGCGTCGACGGCCCGCCCGCGCAGGCCGGTGTACCGGATGGTGCCCAGCAGCGGCAGACCGGTGTTGTCCTTGGCGTCGACGACGGTCCGCACCCGCCGGTCGAAGGACTCCCAGGCGAACGCGAGCACCAGACCGATCAGGGCACCACCGAGCAGCCCGGCGGCCATCAGCATGGGTGCGTTGCCGGCCGCCGAGGTCAGCGCCCGCTCGGCGGACTGGGTGACCCACCCCGGGTTCACGTCGACGGCGGCGATCTCGGTGCGGGCGGAGTTGAGCTGGGTGAGCTGGTTGTTGATCGCGCTCAGCTCGGCGACGGCCACGTTGCTGGCGGCGGTGTCCCGGGAGTTGTTCACCCGTCGCTGCGCCGCCGCCTGCTGGGTGGCGACCTTCTCGATGCTCTCGTCGTACGAGCGGAGCATCTCCTCGCGCTGCCGCTCGTACATGGCCCGCCGGACGTTCAGGTAGCTCTCCGCGGCGAGGTTGGCACCGAGCACCGCGTCGTCGGCGCTGCGGGCCTGGTAGACGAAGCGCAGGATCTGCCCACCGGTGGGCACCTCGACCTCGAGGGCGTCGCGGACCGAACGCTGGTCCGAGCCGAACTCGTCGGCCAGCTTGCCGACCACCTCGGTGCCGGTGGCGATGCGGCTCTCCACGTTCATGTTCACCGCGCGGTCGGCGTTGGCGCCGCTGGGCGTGAACGCGTCGGTGACCACCGGACGGACCGCCACCACCGCGTTGGCGCTCACCGCCGACGGGGCCAGGAACGCGTAGCCCGCGGCGGCCAGCAGCCCGAGCGCGGCGACCGCGCCGACCTGCCGGATCCGGTGCAGCGGCACGCGCAGCACGTCGCTGATGGTGACGGAGCGGGGCGACGACTCGGCGTTCGCACCGTCGTTGGCCCAGGGGCTCGGAGCGGCATCAGTCATTGAACTTCTTCACCGTTTGTTGTGGGTTGCCGATGACCACGACTCCGGGCGGCACGTCTGTCCGCACCACGGTCGCAGCCCCCACCACGCTGTCCCGGCCGATCCGTACACCCTTCATGACCAGCGCGTGCGCGCCGATCCAGACGTTGTCCTCGACCGTGATGGGCGCACGCGTGGCCGGGGTGGGCGGATCGTGCCGCTGAGCCGGTGGCAGGTTGTGGAAGTCATTGTCCAGCAACTCGCAGTCGGACAACAGGCACCGATTTCCGATCGTCACCGACGTCCACGTGCCCACCCATGTCGCGTTGAGCAGGCAGTCGGCCCCGACGCGCACCTCGCCCGGACCGGCGAAGCGGACCAGCTTGTTCACCCTGGTCCGGTCACCGATGGTCACGCGGACCCCGCGCCGCAGCCGAATCCGTCCCCGGATCTCGACGTCCCGCCCGAGGGTCAGGCGCGGATAGCGCAGGGCGTACCAGCGACGCTTGATCGCGAAGACCATGCGCACCACGAATCCACGCCGGATGCCGGTCAACGGTCCTCCCCACGTTCCGTGGGCCGGCGACGGTGGATCCGCCGCCGGCCCAACGTGAACAATTTACCGAGGTTACATTACGAACAGTGAACGCTACTGCACGGAGAAGAACATCGACGACGTCGACCAGGTGAGCTCCGTGGTAGCGGTGGCGATCACCGTAGCCTCGGCACCGGTGGCCGCCGCAGCGGGGGCCAGGGTCGGGTCGAAGGGCACGCTGCGCAGCGACCCGTCGGTCGCCCCGTAGACGATCTTCCCGTTCACCCAGGCCATGCCGCGTACGGACGACCAGGTGATGCCCGTGGTCGGCACCGTGAACTCGGTGGCACCCAGGTAGTTGCCGTCGATCTCGAAGAACCGGTAATACAGGTTGTTCGTCCCGGTCCGGGTGTAGTAGAGCCGCCCGTCGAGGAAGAACGCCCCGTTCAGCTGCGCCGGGTTGAACCAGTCGTTGTAGCCGGACGCCTCCCACGGCACACCGATGGTGGTGCCGTTGAACATCGAGATGTCGATCCGACTGCCGGTCGGCGAACCGGAGACCAGCCGCGACCAGTAGATCCGGTCGTCCACCCGCCAGGTCGCCCCGGCACCGGTGTAGTTGGCCTGGCTCACCGTGGTGACGGTGCCGAGGGTGCTGCCGTCGAACGGCACCTTCGCCACCGAACCGCTACCGACGTTCAGGTAGAGGTGACCGCTGGCGGCCGTCGGAGGGTTGCGCGGAGTGATGGTGCGTCCACCGCTGACCGGGAACATGCCCAGCCGGCCGTGGTACTCGTTGCCCATGCCGTCGGAGTTGTGCCCGAAGTACAGGCCGTCCGGACCCCGCCAGAGGACCGGCACGGTCGAGCCCCACGAGCTGGCGCCCGAGGGCAGGGCCGAGCCGCCGCTGCGACGCGGGTTCCAGTTCACCGGCATGCCGGTGGCCGAGTTGACCGCGCCGATGCCGAGCCGGTCGATCGCGCCGTTGCCCGCCTTGTCGCTGGCGTTCGGGTTGTTCAACCAGCGGAAGTGCCCGCCGAGGTAGATGATGTTGTCGGCCACCTCGACCGAGGTGATGGTGTCGTTGCCCGTGAAGTTGGCCCAGGTGGCGTTCTGACCGCTGCCCCGGGCGGCGGTCTCGAAGCGCACCAGCACGTCGCAGTACGCCGACGGCCAGCCCGCGCCGCCGTTGGTGCCGACGACGAACCAGCTGCCGTCACCACCGAAACGCACATCCTGGACGTAGTGCACGAAGGTGGTGGGTGCCGCGCACGGCGCCACGAACCGTTCGCTGCTCCAGTCGATCACGCTCGGCGTACCGGTCAGGTCGATCAGCGCGATCTGGTTGCGCGGCAGGTCGTTGACGAACATGAAGTTGCCGCCGACCACGAGCGTGTTGCCGTCCGGCGACACGTCGATGGCCCACGCGTACATGCTCGTGTCGTGTCGACCGACCGAGGTGTTGATGTTGAAGGTCGGGTCGATCGCACCGGTGGTCGCGTTCAGCCGCCCGAGCCCGGCGTGCGCCGTGCCGTTGAGCCAGTTGAACGCCCCGGCCACGTAGAGCCAGTTGCCGTGCAGCACCAGGTCGCGCACGGTGCCACCGTCGGACCGGCCCACCCAGCTGTCGATGATCATGCCGGTGGAGGGGTCGAGCGCCACCAGGTTGCGGCGGGCCACCCCGTTGACGTTCTTGAAGACGCCGCCGACGATCAGCGTCCCGCCGGGACCGGCGATGAGCGAGTTGACCGCCCCGTCGAGCACCGGCAGGAAGGCGGTGGAGATCGTCCCGGTGGTCCGGTTGTAGGCGAAGAGATAACGCTGGGTGATCCACGGCGTACTGACGGTCTGCCGGATCTGGGTGAAGCTTCCTCCCACGAACACCGTGTTGCCGACCTGTGCGAAGGCACGGGCCTCACCGTCCCGCGCGTGCGGGGTCTCGTCGGCGGGGTTCGCGGACACCAGAGTCGCCGGTTCGGGAACCGGCACCACGGCGGCGGATGTCGCGCTGGGCACGGCCAGGACGGCCGCGACGGTTGCTAGTGCGACAGCCCCTGCCCGTACGCGCTGTCGGCGGGTGTTCCGCCACGGGAAGGAGATTATGGGCACGCTGCGCCTCCAGGGTGGACGGGAATGTGCGTTGCGTAGCTTCTCCCGTTCGCCCCGGAGGCGACATCCGCCGATTGGGCGGTCAGTTCATCCAGTTGCAGACAACACCGCGGGCGGTCGCATGTCGGACAGCACCTCTTCGGCACCGGACCGCCCGCGGGTTACCTCAGGTCAGCGGTTGCCTCCGGTGGGTTGCCGAAGGTAACTGTCGCGTCCGGCGGCGGCGAATCCGGCCACCGCGCTGGCGTCCTGGTTCATTGTCATGTTGCAGACGTTCGTCGTCTTCGTCATCCCCGGAGAGTTGAAGTAGATCGCCGCCTTGATTTTCGGATGCGCCTTCAGCGCCGCCGGGAATTCCTCGAACCACCGCCGCTTGGCGTTCGGGTCGGCGCTGTCGAAGTTCGTGCCGAACTCGGCCAGCATCCGGGGCTTGCCCTTGCCGATCCCGGTGTCGTCCAACCAGCGGTAGAACGAACCGATCGTGGTGCTCGGGCTCTTCCAGGTCGTACTGCCGTTGCAGACGTGGAAGTTGTACGGGTCCCAGGCCACCCAGTCGACGTAGGCGTCACCCGGGTACAGGCCGGCGTACCGGCTGTAGTGGCCGGACCAGCCCATCATCGTCCAAACCCACACCGCGTTACGGACCTGCGCCGCGGCGAACCGGTCGTGCACGTACCGCCAGGCACGGACGAACTCGGCGTCGCTGCCCTTCTCCGGCTCGTCCTCCGGCTCGTGGTCGAAGCCCATGAACACCGGCACCCCGGCCGCCTTGATCCGGCCGGCCACGTCGTCGATCGTCTGGTCGTACCGGCCGCTGTAGACGTCCCGCCAGGTGAGCACCGTGCCGGACGAGAAGACGCGACTCTCCCAGGCGAAGAACATCAGCCGACCCTCGCGCATCTGCTGCTGCTGGTACGCGTCGGGGAAGGCACCGTTGCTGCCGCTGTTGGAGAAGTCGTGGTAGCGGTGCACGATGTCGAACGTCCGCCCGACCTGCTTCTCCACGTCGGTGATCGCCTTACCGTGGTCCCATCCGCTGCCCGCCCCGGAGGGTGAGTACATCCCCCACCAGGCACCGCAGGACGGCACCAGCTTCGCCGACACCTGACCGCACGCACCGGGGTCCGCCGGTGGCTTGGTCGGCGTCGGGCTGGGCCGGGCCGGGCTCGGGCTCACGCTCGGCGACACGGTCGGCGAGGCGGGTGGACGGGTCGGCAACGCGGCCGAGGGCGTCGGCGAGACGCTGGACGGTGCGGGTGCCGGACGCGTACCCGCGTCGTAGCGCAACACCAGGCGGGGACGGACGTCCGGGTTGCGGTTCTCTCCCGACGCCCAGTAGATCCGGCTGCCCAGCCCGGCCTGTGCCAGCGACACCGTCCAGGTGCCGTTGCCGGTCACCAGTTTGGAGACGTCCCACTCGTTGAAGCCCTTGCCGACGCCGGACACCGCGTCCAGGGCGGCACCGACCTGACCGGGAGCCGGCCGGGCGGCCCGGGCGTCGAGCCCGGAGTCGTGCGCGGTCACCGCCGCGTCGAACGCCTGCCAGGAGTGCACCCGCAACGTCGCCCGGATGTTCGTCGCGTTCGCGGGAAGTGAGGTCACCGAGAAGGCGAGGACCGCCTGCCGGTCCCCACGGGGGTTGCCGTCACACGGGGCGGCGCAGGTGGCCAACGTCGTCTTGACGCTGTTGTCGCCGTCCTGCGGAACGCTCGTGGCGGTGGTGTCGAACACCACCGGAATGGAGAGGTCGTCGTCGGCGATCAGGGGCACCATGGTCGCGCCGATGCCGAGTACGACCGTGGTGCCGAGGACACCGAGCACCACGGCCTTGCGCCGGGGGCCCTGATGCCGGATGAGGCGGTGCAGTCCGCGCCTGGTCACTCAGACTCCTTGTGAATTCGGCGATAACGCTGTGGAGCGTATCGGCGTACACAACAGAGCGTGTGAATGACCGGGGAACCTAAGCGCGTCTTAAAGTTCGCCTAAGCCGACGCTGCGACACCGCGCCCGGTCGGAGCTGCGGCAGCGTACCGGCAGTCTGGCGACTCAGCACCGGCCGATCCGCAGGTCAGCGCCGCAGCGGGGGACACATCTCAGCGCCGGACCGGTGCCACACCCGGGCCGGGATCGATGATCTACCCCAGTGACGACCGATGCGCAAGTCCGCGCCGGGCGATGCCGCGACCCAGCGGCACGGACACACTCAGCGGCACGGACACACTCAGCGGCACGGGCACGACGAAGGCCCCCGTCGTGGTCGGGGGCCTTCGGTGCCGCACGTGCGGCTCAGTTCGGGGCGGCCTGCTTCGCCAGCGTGACGAACGACTGCCAGGCGGCCGGCGCGAACCGCAGGGTGCCGCCGTCCCGGTCCATGGTGTCGCGGACCAGCACGACGCCGGAGAGGTTGTCGGCGACCTCCACGCACGACCCGCCGTTGCTGCCCGAATAGGTCGACGTACGCCACCTGGCACCGGTCATGTCCATGTCTGCGCCGCTTCCTTGATCAATTCGAGTGACTGCCTGCGCGGGAGCGCCTCACCCCGGACCGCCTCCCACGTCCGCTGGAGCGTGACAAGATCCTCGGTCTGGCTGACCACCTGCGCACGCACCTGATGATCGAGATGTCCCACCACCGAGCCGTCGCCGGCGGTCGCACCCGCACGACGGCCCCGACCCGGCCACCCTCTTCACCCGGTTCCTCGCCTGGGCAGCCCCACGCCGCCACCCCGATCCCCCCACCCCCGACGTCCCCACCCCGGACGCCCCGACCCCGGGCGGCGAAGGCACTCGATCCAGGATTTAGTGGCTTCGCGCGGGGAAGAAGGCCACTCGATCCTGGATCGAGCGGTCAGTCGACCCGAGCAGCGACCCGGGCGGCGACCCGGGCGGCGGTCAGTCGACCCGAGATGCGGTAAGCGCGCGACGGCCAAGCCGACCACACGGCGGTCAGTCGACCTGAGCAGCGACCCGAGCGGCGGTCAGCGCGGCGGTCATCGCGGCCCGGGGGGCGGGAACGCCGGTGAACTGTTCGAACTGGCCGACGGCCTGGGCCAACAACAGGTCCAGGCCGGAGACGACCGGGCAGCCGGCGGCAGCGGCCGACGCGGCCAGCGGCGTCGGCCACGGATCGTAGATGGCGTCGAAGAGCACCGTGGCGGAACGCCACCGCACCACACCGGCAAGCTCGTCGGCGGCGCCCTTCGGCACCGTGGAGATCAACAGGTCGACATCGGCCAACGCCGCCGCGTCCGCCCATGAAGCGGCGGTCAGCGTCAGGCCCAGCGCGGTCGCCACGGGCGCCAACTCGTCGACGGCCGCCGGGCGGCGGGCCACCACGGTCACGCCGGTCGCGCCGAGTCGGGCCGCCGCCGCCAGCGCCGCCCGCGCCGTGCCACCCGCACCCAGCACCATGACGGACGGCACCACGCCAGAGGCACTCGCGCCCACGCCTGCGGACATCAGCACGTCGACCATGCCGGTGACATCGGTGTTGTCCGCGTGCCAGGTGCCGTCGGGGCGGCGTACCAGCGTGTTGGCCGCGCCGACGGCGGCGGCGACCGGCGAGACCTCGGCGGCGACGGTCAGTGCCGCCTCCTTGCCGGGCATCGTCACCGACAGCCCGGCCCACTCCGAACCCAGCCCGGCGACCAGGTCCGGCAGCTCCGCCGCCGCGCACTCGATCCGGGTGTACGACCAGCCGGTGAGCCCGGCGGCGGCGTAGCCGGCGTTGTGGATCACCGGGGAGAGCGAGTGGGCGATGGGCTTGCCCAGCACTGCCGCCCGCCGTGGCAGCACCGTCACAGGACGCCGTTCTCCTTGGCCTTCTCGATGTTGCGCTCGTGCTGGCTGTAGTCCTTGGTGAAGGCGGAGTTGCCTTCCTTGTCGATCGCCACGAAGAAGAGCCAGTCGCCGGCCGGCGGGTCCATCGCGCCTTCCAGCGCTTCCTTGCCCGGGTTGTTGATCGGCGTCGGGACCATGCCCGGAAGCTTGCGGTTGTACGGGTTCTTCGGGTTGTCGAGGTCGCTCCGCGTCATCTGGCCGGAGGTCTTGCCCTCCTGCCCGATCGACTCGAAGTAGTAGTTGACCGTGACGTCCATCTCCAGGCAGCTGCAGTCGAACGTGCCCGAGTAGACCCGGTTGTAGGCGACCCGGGCGACCCGACCGAGGTCCTTCTTGGTGCCGGCCTCGGCCTGGGCCAGCGACGCCACGATCAACGCCTCGTACGGGCTGATCCCGCCGCGTTCCTTCTGCACCCGGTCGGCGAAGTTCATCTGCCCGGTGACGGAGAGGAAGTGGTCGACCATCTGTCCCAGGATCGCCTCGGCGGTGGCGTTCGGCGGGATCTCGTAGGTGTCCGGGAAGAGGAAGCCCTCGATGGACTTGGCGGACTTCTTGCCGTCCTCCCGCTTGAACCACCAGTCCGGTACGCCCAGCTTCTCCGGGTCCTTCGCGGCGGCCTCGAACTCCTTGACCGGGATGTCGGTCTGCTCGCTGAGCAGCTTGAAGATGCTCTTTGCGGTGCGCCCCTCGGGGATGGTGAGCCCGTTGACGATCCGGTTCTGCGGGTCGAGCATCGCGGCCAGGGCGTTCGCGCCGCTCATCTCCTTGCGCAGCTTGTACGTGCCGGGCTGGATGTTGCGGCTGCGGGAGTTCTCCTGCGCCGCCTCGGTGAACGCCTTGGTGCTCTTGATCACGCCGGCGTCGCGGAGCACCACGGCCATGTCGGCGAGGAACGCGCCCTGCGGGATCTGGATCGTCACGTCCTCGGTGCCGTCGCCGTCGAAGTCCGGTGTGACGAAGTAGCTCTGGATCCGGTCGAAGCCGTAGAAGGCGCCGCCGCCGATGCCGCCGAGCAGCACCAGCGCCAGCAGCAGGGCGAGCACTGTCTTGCCCTTGCCGCCACCGGACCGGCCGCCGCGCTTGCGGCCACGCCGGTGCTTGCCCTTGTCCCCCCGGTCCTGCTCGTCGAACCCGAGGTCCAGATCGTCCATCATTCGGTCCGCCTCCGCTGCGCGTCCAGCCAGCTCTGCAGAATCTCCACCGCGGCGGCCTGGTCGACCACCGCCCGTTGTTTCTTCCCCCGGACACCGCGCTCGGCAAGCCTACGACTGGCCACGACCGTGGACATCCTCTCGTCAGTCAGCGTCACCGGAACAGGCGCTATCACATCGGCCAGTTGTCGAGAGTACGCCTTCACGTGCTCCGCTGCGGGGCCGTGTTTACCCGCCAGGTTGACCGGTAGGCCCACCACCACCTCGACCGCCTCATGTTCGGCGACCAGTGCGGCCACCTGGACGAGGTCCGTCGGCACCGCGTCTGACCTGGGGTTCTGATCCCGCGAGAGGGTGACCAGAGGGGTGGCGAGAACCCCGTGCGGATCCGACCGGGAGACCCCGATCCGGACCTGTCCGACGTCCACGCCCAACCGCACACCGCGGGACAACCCGGTCACGCTTCGTCACCTCGCCCGGAATAGGCGGCAGGGCGGACCGGTCCGGTCCGCCCTGCCGTCAGGTACTGAGGAATCACGCCTCGGCGACCGTCTTCTCCACCGCGAGCAGGAGGTTGGGGACCTCCGACTCGGGCAGGCCGCCCCCCTGGGCCAGATCCGGGCTACCACCGCCGCGCCCGGAGAACGCCGCCTTGACCAGATCGTTCGCGGCGACACCACGGCTGCGGGCGGCCGAGTTCACCGCCACCACCAGGGACGCCTTGCCGTTCGCGCGGGCCGCCACCGCGACCACGCCCGGCCGGGCCGCGTCGATCCGGCCCCGGATCTCCTGGGCCAGCGTGCGGACGTCGTTGCCGGCCGCCCCCTCGGGCGCCTCGATGCCGACGTAGGCCACCCCGCGCACGTCCCGGGCCTGCGCGGCGAAGGCCGCCGCACCGCCGAGTACGAGCTGGGCGCGCAGCTTCTCCAACTCCTTCTCCGCGTCGCGCAACTGGGTCACGGTCTGCTCGACCCGGTCCGCCACCTGGTCGGAGGGGACCCTGTACAGCTCGGCGAGCCGGGCCACCAGCAGGTGCTCGCGGGCCAGGAAGTTGAACGCGTCCATGCCGACCAGCGCCTCGACCCGGCGGACGCCGGAACCGATGGACGACTCCGAGAGGATCTTGACCAGACCGAGCTGGCCGGAGCGGGCCACGTGGGTGCCGCCGCACAGCTCGCGGGCGTAGTCACCGACCTCGACCACCCGGACCTGGTCGCCGTACTTCTCGCCGAACAGCGCCATCGCGCCGATGCGCCGCGCCTCCTCCAGCGAGGTGACGAAGGCGTGCACCTCCAGGTCCGCCAGGAGCACCTCGTTGACCTGCTGCTCCACGTCCCGCAGCACGCTCGGCGCCACCCCGGTCGCGGTGTTGAAGTCGAACCGCAGCCGACCCGGGGCGTTCAGCGAACCCGCCTGGGTGGCGGACTCGCCGAGGAAGTTACGCATGGTCTGGTGCACCAGGTGGGTCGCGGTGTGCGACCGGGAGATGGCCCGCCGACGGCTGGAGTCGATCTCGGCGTACCCGGTCTCGCCGGCCCGCACCTCGCCCCGGAGCACCCGGGCCCGGTGCACGATCAGCCCCGGCACCGGCTGCTGCACGTCGAGGACCTCGACCTGCCCACCGCCCACGGTGATCATGCCGACGTCGGGCTGCTGCCCGCCGCCCTCGGCGTAGAACGGCGTGGTGTCCAGGACCAGCTCGACCAGGTCACCCTCGACCGCCGCCGCGCGCGGCCCGTCGGTGCCGAGCACCGCCCGCACCGTCGACTCGCGGGAGACCTCGGTGTAACCGGTGAAGGTCACCGGACCACCGGCGTCGAGCACCGAACGGTACGCCGACAGGTCGGTGTGCCCGGTCTTGCGGGCCTGCGCGTCGGCCTTGGCGCGGGACCGCTGGTCGGCCATCAGCCGCCGGAAGCCCTCCTGGTCGACGTGGAGGCCCTGCTCGGCCGCGATCTCCAGGGTCAGGTCGATCGGGAAGCCGTACGTGTCGTGCAGCTGGAACGCCTTGTCCCCGGAGAGCGCCGGCCTGCCCGCCGACTTCGTCTCGCTGATCGCGGTGTCCAGGATCGTGGTGCCCGCCCGCAGGGTCGCCAGGAACGCGTCCTCCTCCGCGTACGCGTACGCGGAGATCCGGTCGAAGTCGGCGGCCAGCTCCGGGTACGACGGGGCCATGCAGTCCCGGGCCACCGGCAGCAGCTCGGGCAGCGCCCGCTCCTGCCAGCCCAGCAGTCGCACCGCGCGGATCGCCCGGCGCATGATCCGCCGCAGCACGTAGCCACGGCCCTCGTTGGACGGGGTCACCCCGTCACCGATCAGCATCAACGCGGTACGCACGTGGTCGGCGACCACCCGCAGCCGGACGTCGTCGGGGTGCGACTGGTTCGCCGCGTGCCCGGAGTGCGTCCCGTACCGCTTGCCGGTCAGCTCGGCGGCCCGGTCCAGGATCGGCCGGACCTCGTCGATCTCGTACAGGTTGTCGACGCCCTGCAGGATGGAGGCCATCCGCTCCAGGCCCATGCCGGTGTCGATGTTCTTCTTCGGCAGCTCACCGACGATCCGGAACCGCTCCTTGTCGAGCACGTCCGCGATCTCGTACTGCATGAAGACGAGGTTCCAGAACTCCAGGTACCGGTCCTCGTCGACCTCGGGGCCGCCCTCGGCGCCGTACTCCGGCCCACGGTCGTAGTACAGCTCGGAGCAGGGGCCGGCCGGGCCGGGAATGCCCATCGACCAGAAGTTGTCCTTCTTGCCCCGGCGCACGATCCGCTCGACCGGTACCCCGACGCGCCGCCAGATGTCGTACGCCTCGTCGTCGTCCAGGTAGACCGTCGCCCAGACCCGCTCCGGGTCCAGCCCGAAGCCGCCCGCCTCGACCGGCTTCGTGGCCAGGTCCCAGGCGAACGGGATCGCGCCGTCCTTGAAGTAGTCGCCGAAGGAGAAGTTGCCGTTCATCTGGAAGAACGTGCCGTGCCGGCTGGTCTTGCCGACCTCGTCGATGTCCGGCGTGCGGATGCACTTCTGCACGCTCACCGCCCGGGAGAACGACGGCGTCTGCTGCCCGAGGAAGTACGGGACGAACTGCACCATGCCGGCGTTGACGAACAGCAGGTTCGGATCGTTGATGGCGGGCAGCGGAGCGGACGGCACCACGGCGTGGCCGTTCGCCTCGAAGTGGGCGAGATACCGCCGCTTGATCTCCGCCGTCTTCATCGCTGGGGTTCCTCCGGAAAGATGTCTCTGTCACCGATGCGCGGCTCGTCGCGCACGTCGGCGAACTGGTCGTCGAACGCCTCGCCCTGGGCGAACGCCTCGTGGATCTCGTGCTCCCGCTCGGCCATCCCGGCACGTACGTCCGCCACGAAGCTACGCAGTTCCTCGACGAGACCGCCAGCGGATTGTGACAGGTTGTCGGCGATCCCCGCCGGAGTGTAGGCGTGCGCGGCACGGGTCGCCTGGCGCACCACCACCACGCCGACGGCCAGACCGATGCCCAGCCAGAACAGCCGCTTCATGCTCGTACCTCCGCCGTCGGTCAGCGGTTGCCGCGCCGGGCGGCGCGCCGCTGGGACTTGATGGTGTCGCGGACCTCGCGCTCGGTCTCGGCGCTGCGCCGGGCCGAGGCGGCCTTGCGCACGCCGTAGCCGAAGGCGGCCACCTTGACCAGCGGGTTGGCGGCGGCGGCCGAGACGACGGTGACCAGGTTGGCGACGTTGGCGCTGATGTTCTGCGCGTGACTGGTCATGGTGTCGACCTTGGCGAGCTGGAGGTTCACCCCGTCGAGCGACGTCTGCACCTGTTCGAGGGTGACGTTGACGTTCCGCACGGTGGTGTTCACGTCACCGAGCAACGGCCCGGTCCGGTCGTTGAGGTCGTTGATCATCTGGGTGGTCGCGTCCACGGTGTGCCGCAGCCGCAGGATGGGCAGCGTCAGGATCAGCACCAGCATCGCGAACGCGATAGCCGCGATCAACGCCGCGACCTCCAAAAAGCCCACGCCTGTCCTCCTCAACACGGTCCCGGGACGCCACGGCCCACGAGACGTACGACCTTCTCGCCCACGCCGTCATCGGTGGCCCGCCTCGCGCCTGCTGGCAGCGGGCGGGCCGCCAGATGCAGACCCTACCGTCCGTGATGACAATCGGCTCAGGACGGTGGTGACGGCGTCAACTCGCCCAGCGGATCGTCGGTCAGCGTCGGGTAGGGATCCTCACCGGTCAGTGACGGATCGGTGTCCGGCTGTGGCCTGGTCCGCTCGTCGTCGATCGCATTGCGGACCTTCACCGAGACCAACGAACCGGAGCACTCCTCGGCTGCGGTCGACGGGTCGGGCGACGGCACGACCGCCGGCTCACCGTCCACCGGCGGCGGTACGCAGGTCGGCTCCCGGACCCACAGGTCCAGCGTCAACTCGTCGCGCCGCCAGCAGGTGTAGCTGCCCTTCTCCTCCTGCCCCGGGCAGTACGCGGGCTGCCAGGGCTGCCAGCCGTCGCGGCTCAGCGCGTCCTCGTACACCTGGGCCGTCTCCTCCGGCGACCGCTCGGAGGTGGCGGTCCGCTCACGCAGCCGACAGTCGAGCAGGCACCAGCGACTGCCGCTGGTGAAGTCCTCCGGCTGCGCCGCGGCCCACTCCGGCACCTCCAGCTCGTCGAGCGAGACGAAGACCGGGTCCCGGTTCATCGCCTGCACGCCGAAGAAGGCCGGTACACCACCGAGCAGGAGCACGGCGACCAGGGCCAGCAGCAGCGTACGGCGACGCTGGCCGGCACCGGCCTGACGGCGCGTCTCCGGGTCGGCCTCCAGTGCCTCCTCGTCGGGCCGGTCGCCGTTCCCGTCGTCCGGGTCGGCGGGTCGCCGTAGCGCCGGATCCGGTGCGGGCCGGGGCCCGGTCGGGTCGGCGGAGGGCACCACGGCGGCGGCCCGGGCCACCGCAGGCGCCTCCCCGGAACGCGGCGGCGGGGGCACCGGTGCGGCACCGGACGGCTCGCGGGCCGGGTCCCGTTGTGGCGGCGTGGCCCGACCGGCCGGCCGGTCGTCGGGGCGGGGGGCCGACGCGGTGGCGCGGGCCACTGCGGCCGGCGGTTCGCCGGGGCCTGCGGCGGGCGGCGACGGACGGCCGGGCGCAGCACCGGACACCGGACCGGCGTCCGGACGCCCGTGGCCACCCTCGGGTCGTCCGGGACCACCGTCAGGCCCACCACCTGGACCGCCCTCGGGGCGCGCCGGACCGCCGTCGGGGCGGCGCGGTCCCCCCTCCGGGTGGGGCGGGCCGGCGGGCCGGGCGGCACCGCGCGCGGGTCCCGGTGGCATGCCGCCGGGACGGCCCGGTCCCGCGCCGGGACCTGCCGCCATCGTCTCGGGGCCCGTCGCGCCACGCGGCGGCCCAGCGTCCGGAGGCACCGGTCCGCGCGGCGCAGAGCCGGCGTCGGGGGGTACGGCACCACGCGGCGGCCCGCCGTCCGGCGACACCGGTCCACGCGCCGCGGTGGCGTCCGGGGACAGCGGTCCACGCGCCGCAGGACCGGCGTCGGGGCGTGCGCTGCCCCTCGGCGGCCCGGGGGGCATGCCGTCCGTCGGAGCGGTGCCACGCGGGGACCCACCCGGACCGCCGTCCGGGTGACCGATCGGTCGGGCGCGGCCCGTGGACGCCTCGGGTCCGGATCGGCCGGGGACTGCCCCGGGCCCGGCCGGTCCGGCTCCACCGGGCGGTTCGGCCCGGCCCCGCCCGACCGGTGGCCCGTCGGGCCGACCACGATCCACCGGCGCTCGGTCAGGGCGACCACGATCCACCGACGTGCCGTCGGGGCGACCACGACCGGCGCGCGGTGCGTCGGGGCGGCCGTGCTCGGCCGGCGACCCGTCGGGCCGACCACGGTCGGTCGGTGGCCCGTCCGTCGGCGGTCCGTCGGGGCGCGCACCACCGGGGCGTACCGGCGCGGCGTTGCCGGCTCCGGGAATGGCCGCGGCGGGCCAGCCCGGGATCCCGCCCGGTTCCGTCTGGTCGTCCGGCATCGCGCGCGAGGGGCCGTCCGGGTCACGACGACCACCGAGCATCGCCGTACCGCCGGACGGGGTACCGCCCGAGTGCCCGGCCGGACCGCCGGGCGGGGTACCGGGCCGTCTCTTGACCGTCGGCAGTGCCGGATCGGTGTGGTGTCCCCGCCCGGCCTGCCGCAGCCAGTCGGCCGGCCGTTCCGGACGCCCGGCCCGACCGTCACCCGGCCGGGCCGCGAACGGCCGCTCACCGGTGTCACCGGGCCGTGACACGTACGGACGCTCACCCGTGTCACCCGGCCGCGACGCCGAGGGACGCTCACCCGTGTCACCCGGCCGGGACACGAAGGGACGCTCACCGGTGTCAGCGGGCCGCGAGGCGAAGGGCCGCTCACCGGTGTCGCCGGACCGCGACGCGAAGGGACGCCCACCCGTGTCACCCGGCCGGGCCGCGAACGGTCGTTCGCCGGTGTCGCCCGGGGCGGGAGCGCGCCCGGAATCGTCGGCGGCTCGCCGCCTCTGGGGCGGCGTCTCCTGGACGTCGGCCGCGCGGCGGCCCCGTACCGGTGTCTCGGTCTGCTCGTCGGTCCGGTGCGCGGCCGGTGGCGTCGCCGGTTCCTCCGGCGCGGCGCGGCGGCCCCGGAACGAACTGTCGGTGCCTGCCGGAGTAGCGGTGCGGGCCTCCGGCGGGGCGACAGGAATCGCCGACGGGTCGCCGGACGGCACGCCGGGGATCTCCGGCGCGTTGCCGGACAGCGGGACGATCGGTTGCTCTTCCTCGGGCTCGGCGGCGCGGCGCCGTCCACCCCGGCGGCCTCCCGCCGGCTCGGCGGAGGGCCCACCACCGACGGCGGGGCCACCGAGGCCTCCGCTCCGGCCGCCGGCGGTCACGTCGGGGTCGGTGCGGTCAGCGGTACGCGGACCAGCGCCCGGATCCGGCGGCGTGCCCCGGGCCGGACCGCGCGGGACGGTCCGGCGCGCGCTGGCCGGAATCCCGCTGGGCCGCCCGGAGGGGTTCCGCCGTGGAGCGGGCTGATGCGGGGCGGGGCCGGCCGGGCCACCGGACTCGGGCCCGGTCGGCGCACCCGGGACCGGGCCGGTCGGCGTGCCAGGGACCGGGCCGGACGGCATCGCGGAGGTGGGACCGCCCGGCGCACCCGAGGGCGGCTCGGCGGGTCCGGGACGCCCACGCCAACCGGGCGGACCGCCCGCCTCGACGGGCGACCAGCCACCGGTCGGCTCGCCCGTCGGGCCGGCTTCCCGCCGCCCGCCGGGCGGCGGGACAGCCGCGAACGGCGGTCCGCCCGGGGCCCGGTCGCCGTGTTCCGTCGGCGACGGACCGCCAGCGAACGGCGGCCGACCTGGAGCCCGGTCGCCAGGTCCGGCGGGTGGCCGGGGGCCGGAGGCCGGAGGCGCGGCGGCGGGCGGCCGGGGCCCGCTAGCGGGCGAAGCAGGGTGAGGCGGACCTGCCGGAGACGGACCGGCGTGAGGCGGACCGGCGTGAGGCGGACCGGCGTGAGGCGGACCAGCCGGGGGCGGACCGGCGTGAGGCGGCGGACCGGCGGGCGGCCGGGGGGCCGGTGCGCCAGGCCACGGCCCGTCGACCGGACGGGAGCGTGGTGTCTCGGTCGGGAGCCGGCGGGGCGGAGCAGCCGGTGGACCGGCGGACGGATCCGGTGCGCCGGGTCCGGGCGGCATCGGGGCCCGGCCGCCGGGCGGCGGCGGGACTGCTCCGGGAGGTGGCGGGACGGATCCGGGAGGCGGCGGCGCAACGGACCCGGCCGGTGACGCCGGGCGTCCGGCGGGCGGCTGCCCCGGACGGACCGGAGGTACCTGGCCGGGACGGTCGGTGACCGGCGGTGCCGGCGGGCCGGGGCGGGCGCCGGGGCCGTCCGGAGGCGGGGCGGCCCCGTCCGGGCCGAGTTCGCCGCGCTGCTGCTTCGCCGAGCGCAGGTCGTCGATCCAGCCGAAGTCCTCACCGGGGCCCGGGTCCTCCGGGGCGGCCTCGGGTTTGCTCCGGCCCCAGCGGCGGCCCTTGGGACGCCGCTCCTCCTGGCCGTCCTCCGGTCGCTCCGACGATTTCACTGTTGACCCTTCCCGTCGGCGCTGCGGCCGACCTCATCCGCCGCGTGGGCGTCCGTGCCCGTGGACGGGCCGCCGTCGACTCCGGACGGCGGCGTCTCGGCCCGGTCCGTCGGCGCCGCCCGGTCACCCGTGCTCTCCGCCGGTACGCGGGCGGGCGCGGGCAGCCCGCGGACGATCCGGCGCAGCAGCGGCAGCCGCGTGGCCACCGATCGTTCCGCACCGTGGTGGCTCGGCTGGTAGTAGTCGGTGCCGACCAGGTCGTCCGGCACGTACTGCTGGGTGAGCACGCCCCGCTGGTCGTCGTGCGGGTAGCGGTACCCGATGCCGTGGCCGAGCCCTCGGGCGCCGGCGTAGTGGCCGTCACGCAGTCCGCGCGGGACCGGGCCACCCCGACCGGCCCGGACGTCGGCGATCGCCGCGCCGATCGCGGCGGTGGCCGAGTTCGACTTGGGGGCGGTGGCCAGGTGGATCACCGCCTGGGCGAGGTTGAGCTGGACCTCTGGCAGGCCGACGTACTCGACGGCGTGCGCGGCCGCGGTGGCGACGCCCAGCGCACCGGGATCGGCCATGCCGACGTCCTCGCTGGCGAAGATGACCAGCCGTCGGGCGATGAACCGGGCGTCCTCACCGGCGACCAGCATCCGGGCCAGCCAGTGCAGCGCGGCGTCCACGTCCGACCCGCGCATGCTCTTGATGAACGCGCTGGTCACGTCGTAGTGGGCGTCACCGGCCCGGTCGTACCGCACGGCTGCGGTGTCCACCGCCCGCTCGGCGGTGGCCAGGTCGATCCGGCCGGTGCCCAGCGCGGTCGCCGACCCGGCTGCCGCCTCCAGCGCGGTCAGCGCCTTGCGGACGTCCCCACCGGCCAACCGGACCAGGTGGTCCTCCGCCTCGGGCTCGCAGACGAGCGCGCCGCCCAGACCACGCTCGTCGGTCAGGGCCCGGCGCAGCAGCGCGCGGACCGCCGCGTCGTCGAGAGGCTGAAGGGTGAGCAGCACGCACCGCGACAACAGTGGCGAGATGACCGAGAAGTACGGGTTCTCCGTGGTGGCGGCGAGCAGCGTGATCGTACGGTCCTCGACGGCGGCGAGCAGGGAGTCCTGCTGGGTCTTGCTGAACCGGTGCACCTCGTCGATGAAGAGGACGGTCGGCGGGCCACCGGTGCGCCGCTGCCGCCGGGCGGTGTCGATCACGGCCCGGACGTCCTTGACTCCGGCCGAGAGCGCCGACATGGCCACGAACCGCCGGTCGGTGGCGGCGGCCACCAGGTGAGCGATGGTCGTCTTGCCGCTGCCCGGCGGGCCCCAGAGGATGACCGACATCGGCGCGTTGCCGGCGACGAGTTGCCGCAGGGGCGCTCCCGGGGCGAGCAGGTGGTCCTGACCGACGAGTTCGTCCAGGGTGGCCGGGCGCATCCGGACCGGAAGCGGCGCGTCCGGACCGGCCGGAGTGAAGCCGCCGACGCCGCCGGAACCCGTCGGCGCACCGGGTGCTGCCGTGGGTTCACTGAGGGTGAACAGGGCGTCGGACTCCATCACGAGAACAGTACCGGGCTCGACCGACAACGCCGGAATCGCGCTGCCGGTCGAGCCCGGGGTGATCGTTCTCGGTCAGCCGCGCCCCGGCCGGCGGCCACGGTACCAGCGGCCGCCACCGCCACCGCCGCCCCGGCCGACGCCGGCCAGGAAGAGGGCCAGCAGCAGCAGGCCGATCAGCACCAGCGTGTTCCAGTTGAACAGGTCCGGTGCGCCGAGGTCGGTGTCGAGCAGGTCGAGCAACAGGGCGAAGCCGAAGACCGCAGCGGCGGCGATGGCGAGCATGTCGTTCCTCCGGTGGGGGTTCCAGTAGGTTCGGCGCGGGATGTACCCGATCGGTCGGCTCGCCAATCTCCACCCTGGATGCGAGCCGCCCCGCAGCGGCCCCACCTAGGCTGTTGCGGTGATCATCCCTGCGGAGGCGCTGGTGGGCCGGGAGGCGATCCTGGCCGCCGTGGACCACCACCCCTTCTTCCGGCACACGGTGCCGCGCCACGCCCCGGTGCGCGGCTGGCGACACGAGGGGGCGGTGTGCTGGCTGCTGTCGTCGCCACAGTCGACGGTCTGCGCCGCCGTGGGGCCGCCGGACGCGGCTGTCACGCTGGTCGCCGCGCTGGCCGAGGAGCGGACGCTCGACCCGGGCCAGTGGGTGCACCTGCCCCGGCGGGATCCGGCCACCGACCGCGCCGGTGCGGTCGTGGCGGCGTACCGGGACTGGGACTTTCTCTGGACGACCGGCGCGCCGCCGCCGCAGCCCGGTGAGGAACACGTGGTCCGCCTGGACGCGGCGGACCATCCGGCGCTGACCGCGCTGATCGACGCGGCGTTCCCCACCAGTACGGCGCGGCCGGGCGATCCCCGGATCGTCGACTGGTACGGCATCCGCGACGGCGACCGGTTGATCGCCGCCGGGGCCGACCGGACCCGGGACGAGGTCGGTTTCCTCGCCGGGCTGGTCGTCTGCCCGACACACCGCAACCAGGGGCTGGGCGCGGCGCTGACCGCCGGCATGACCCGGGCGTTGTCCCGGCGATACGACATGGTGGCGCTCGGCGTCTACCCGGACAACACCGGCGCGATCCGGTTGTACCGGCGGCTCGGCTACACCGGCGCCTTCCCGCTCACCTCGGTCCGTCTCCCCGCACCGGCGGACGCCCCGCCGGACGCGCGGGCAGCCCGCCAGGCCGGCAGGTAGAGCGGCGCGGCCACGGCCAGCACCACCGCGCCGACCAGCATCGCCGTGCCCACCCCGGCCCGGTCGCCGACGAAGCCGAGCACCACCCCGCCCAACGCTCCCGCCGGCATGGCCACCATCGAGTTCACCGAGATCACGCTGTTGCGGTAGGGACCGTCCACCTGCCGGTGCAGCAGTCCCATGTGCAGCGGATTGGACGCGCCGTGCACGGCGTAGCAGGCGATGAACGCGATCAGCACGCCGACCGGACCGGCCAGCAGGGCCATGCCGACGACCGTGACGCCCTGCACGATCCGCAGCAGGGCGGCACCGGGTGCGGCCCCCAGCCGACGGATCAGCAGCGGGGTGAGCGCCGCACCGCCGGCCGACGCCAGCCAGGCCACGGTGTTGGCCGGACCGAGCAGGGCGGCGGCCCGGTCCGGGTCGCCCACCACCTCGGCCAGCCGCACCGGCAGCAGGCCCTCGAAGGTCATCATGCCGAAGCCCCAGAACAGCTCGACCGCGACCAACGCGAGCAGCACCCGGGACCGACGCAGCAGGCCGAACGCCTCGCCCACCATCCGCGGCGCCGCGCGGACCGAGGACCGCAGCGCACCCGCGCCCGCCGCCGGGCGCTGCTCCACCAGCAGCGCCAGCAACGCCACCAGCGCGACGGCCTGCAACAGGACCGCGATCACGATCGGCGTGGTGAGCGCGCTGACCGGACCCACCGGCCCCAGCGCCACCAGCCCGCCGCTGAGCAGCGCACCGGCCGCCATCGACAGGCCGAGGACCGCGCCACCCTGACCGAGCCCCTTCTCGTACGCGGCGTCCGGGTCGGCGGCGAGCGTGCTGTTGACGTACCAGGACTCCAACGGCCCGCTGTCCAGGGCTCGGAACACGCCCTGCAACGCCCAGACGGCGGCCAGCAGGGCGAAGGAGTCGGCGACCACCAGCAGGGCCAGCGACACCAGGCCGACCACGTTCGCCACCACCAGCACCGGCCGGCTGCCCAGCGCATCGGCGAACCCGCCGGTCGGCAGCTCCAGGGCGAGCACCACCACCCCCTGCGCGCCGACGGCCAGGCCGATCTGGGTCAGGGTCAGGCCCCGCTCCTGCATCAGCAGGATGGTCACCGGGATCATCAGACCGACCGGTAACCACCGGAGCCCGTGCAGGACCAGGAAACGACGGCGGATCTGGAGCACGGACAGGTCGCTCGTCACCGCTTCTCCCCCATCAGCAGCGGGTGGCTGGCCAGGACGACCTGCACCTGCTCGGCGCCGGGCGCATCGGGATCCGCCTCGGCGTGGTAGCGCTGGAGGATCTGCAACAGCTCCGCCTGGAGTTCCTTGAGCCGGGCCGCCGGGATGGTCATGAAGACGTCGCTCATGCCGAAGGCTTCGCGCCACTGCGGCGACCACTGGTCGCGTACGGCGAACCATCGCTCGGCGTGCTCGACGAAGAGGCGCACCTGGTCGGCCTGGATCCACTCGATCGCGGCCCGCGCGTCCGGATCGTCGTCGAAGTCGGTGCTCTCGAAGCTCGTGACGTCGTGCGCGGCCCGCCACCAGCGTTGCCGCCCGGCGCCGCGGTCGGTCTCCTCGACGACCAGCCCGACCTCGGCCAACTGGCGCAGGTGGTAACTGGTCGCGCCGGTGTTGGTGTCCAGCAGCTCGGCGAGGGTGGTGGCGGTCGCCGCCCCCTTCACCCGCAGCGCACCGAGCAGCCGGTTACGCAGCGGGTGCGCCAACGCCCGGACCTGCCGATGATCGATCCGCACCCGTCGCGGTGCCGGCTTCTGCACGTCTCCCATGACCACACCGTAGCGGTGCACAGTTCTTATGCACAAGTATTGTGCATAAGAACTGTGCACCCGGGCGGAGCGGTGTTCGTGGTTCGACTCAGACGGCGAGAAGCTCGGTGACGCCACGCAACCGCGTCCGCAGGAGCGTGGCGGCGCGCGGGGAGTCCAGACGCACCTCGCCGGGACGGAGCACCCCGGCAGTGACCCCGGTGGTGGTGCAGGCCGGTCGGGTCCAGGCCCTCCCGCCGGGCCACGGCCCGCCACGCGACATGAGGTCGGCGGGCGCGTCGCTCGCCGACCTCACGCGGCGTCGGTCAGGTGGGGTCGGCGACCGGGACGGCCGGGCCGGCGGTGCCGGTGTGCGGGACCTGGGCCGGCTTCGGCTTGGCGTCGATACCGGCCTCGGCGCGCTGCTGCCCGGTGATCGGGGTGGGTGCGCCGGTCAGCGGGTCGAAGCCGCCGCGCGTCTTCGGGAAGGCGATGACCTCGCGGATCGAGTCGACACCGGCGAGCAGCATGCAGACCCGGTCCCAGCCGAACGCGATGCCGCCGTGCGGGGGCGGGCCGTAGCTGAACGCCTCCAGCAGGAAGCCGAACTTGTCCTGCGCCTCCTCCGGCGTGATGCCGAGCAGCTCGAAGACCCGCTGCTGCACCTCACGACGGTGGATACGGATCGAGCCGCCGCCGATCTCGTTGCCGTTGCAGACGATGTCGTACGCGTAGGCCAGCGCCCGGTCCGGCGCCTCCTCGAAGCGGTCCATCCACTCGGCGTTCGGCGAGGTGAACGGGTGGTGCACGGCCGTCCAGCCACCGTCGTCCGTCTTCTCGAACATGGGCGCGTCCACCACCCAGCAGAACGCCCAGGCGCTCTCGTCGACCAGCCCGGCCCGCTTGGCGATCTCGATCCGGGCCGCGCCGAGCAGCTCCTGGGCCTCACGGGCCTCCGGACCGGCCGCGAAGAAGACGGCGTCGCCCGGCTTGGCGCCGACGGCGTCGGCCAGCCCGGCCAGGTGCTCGGCGGAGAGGTTCTTCGCCACCGGCCCGCGCGGCTCGCCGGTCTCGGCGTCCAACACCACGTACGCCAGTCCCTTGGCACCGCGCGCCTTGGCCCAGTCCTGCCAGCCGTCCAGTTCCTTGCGGGTCTGACCGGCGCCGCCGGGCATCACCACCGCACCGACGTACCCGCCCGCGTCGATCGCCCCGGCGAAGACCCGGAACTGGGTGCCGCGCAGGTAGTCGGTCAGCTCGGTCAGCTCCACGCCGTAGCGCAGGTCCGGCTTGTCCGAGCCGTACCGGGCCATGGCGTCGTGCCAGGTGATGCGAGGGATCGGGCGCGGGATCTCGTACCCGGCCAGGTCCGACCAGAGGGCGGCGGCGATCTCCTCACCGAGGTCGATCACGTCCTCCTCGGTGACGAAGGACATCTCGATGTCGAGCTGGGTGAACTCCGGCTGCCGGTCGGCCCGGAAGTCCTCGTCGCGGTAGCAGCGGGCGATCTGGTAATACCGCTCCATGCCGCCGACCATGAGCAGCTGCTTGAACAGCTGCGGGGACTGCGGCAGCGCGTACCAGCTGCCGGGTTGCAGGCGGACCGGGACCAGGAAGTCGCGGGCGCCCTCCGGGGTGGACCGGGTCAGCGTCGGCGTCTCGATCTCCAGGAAGTCCCGCTCGTGCAACACGCCACGGGCGAGCTGGTTGGCCCGCGAGCGCAGGCGCATCGCCCGGGCCGGGCCGCCCCGGCGCAGGTCGAGATAGCGGTACTTGAGGCGGACGTCGTCGCCGGCCACCACCTGGTCGTCGATCGGCAGCGGCAGCGGAGCGGCCTCGGAGAGCACGTCCAACTCGGCGGCGGTCACCTCGATCTCGCCGGTCGGCAGCTCCGGGTTCTCGTTGCCCACCGGGCGACGGGTGACCTCACCGACGACCTTGACGCAGTACTCGTTGCGCAGCGCGTGCGCGTCCTCCTCGCGGAAGACCACCTGGACCACGCCGGATGCGTCGCGCAGGTCGACGAAGATGACACCGCCGTGGTCGCGCCGGCGGGCCACCCACCCGGCGAGCGTCACCGTGGTGCCGGCGTCCGTCGCGCGCAGGCTGCCGGCGTCATGTGTACGGATCACGACGTGCGTCTCCCTCGTCTGGCTCTACGTCCGTTGCTCCCGGCATTCTGTCAGCCCTCCCCCGTCCCCGTTCCCCGGGTGCAAGGAAGGGCCCCCTGTTAACGCCTCGTGCATAGCAGGGGTCCCCTACTAACACCAGCGCGCCGGTTGGCGTTAGCAGGGGACCCTTCCTATACCGCAGGCGTTAGCAGGGGACCCCTGCTTACAAGCCGGGCGGGCCGCCGGAGGAGGAATCCGGCGGCCCGCTGGCGGAGGAGAAGGTCAGATACGTGAGTACGGGTCAGTAGACGCTGACGCCGTACCGGCTCAGCACCGGTCCGATGGGCTGGAAGAAGGTGGTGCCGCCGATGCTGCAGTTGCCGCTGCCGCCGGAGGTCAGGCCGAGCGCGATGGTGCCGCTGAAGAGCGAGCCGCCGCTGTCGCCCGGCTGGGCGCAGATGTTGGTCCGGATCAGGCCGCGCACCTGGCCCTCGGCGTAGTTGACGGTGGCGTTGAGGGCGGTCACCGAGCCGCTGCGCACACCGGTGGTGCTGCCGGAACGCTGCGCCGACTGGCCGACGTACGCGTTGCCGGAAGCGGTGATCTCCCGGTAGGTGCCGTTGTGGAGGTAGACGTTGCCCGGCTGCACGACGCTCTGGTTGGCGTAGCGGACGATGCCGTAGTCGCTGCCCGGGAAGACGCTGCCGGTACGCGAACCGAGCAGCGCGGTCTGCGCCGAGTTGCTGTACCAGTTCGCGGCGATGTTGGTGCAGTGGCCGGCGGTCACGAAGTAGTAGGTGCTGCCGGCGCGCACGTTGAAGCCGAGCGAGCAGCGCCCGCCACCCTGCGCGTAGATCGCCTCGCCACCGGAGATGCGGGTGCTCAGCACACCGGCCTGGGCCTCGATGCGGACGGCGCCGTTGGTGCGGGCGGCGGCGGCCTTGACCCGCTCCAGCTTGGCGCCGGTGACGGTGCTGTCGACGGAGACGACGACCTGGTTGGTGGCGGGGTCGGTCCACCAGGCGGTGCCCGGGATCGCGGCGGAGCGCTCCAGCACCGCGGTGGCCCGGTTCAGCTCGGTGGCACCACGCGTGACCAGCTTCGGGGTGGCGCCGGCGGCGGCCACCTGGCGGGCCGCGACGGCGTCGGTCACCGCGACGACCATGGCGCCGCTGGCGTCGGCGTAGGCACCCGCCGCGCGGTCGCCGAGGCGGTCGGCGAGGGCGGAGGCCGCGTCGGGTGTGGCGGACGCGGGCGCCGCCTGGGCCGGGGCACCGGCCAGTACGCCGGCGACCAGAGTTCCGGCGGCGGCGACGGAGAAGACGCGGCGGAGCATTGACCTTGTGGGTCGCATGTAACAGCCTCCCGGTAGGGGGTTTCGTGCCCTGTCACGTCGACAGGAGCGGGGGCAACTCGGCCACCTGGGGAAATGGCCGAGCGAGGGAAAGTATTCACACATTTAAGATCGTCAACAAGCCCCGCCTCCGGCCGAATCGACCAACCGCCCCCACGTCATCTCTCTGCAACATTGTGGACACAGACGGTCATCTATACGCTCTGGTCACCGCCGCCACCCGGCAACCGTGAACCGGAGGCCACCCATGACCCTCATCCGACGCGCGCTGGCCACCCTCGCCGCCGCCATCGCCCTCGTCCTGCTCGCCACCGCCCCCGCCCTGGCCGCACCCGGCCCGGCACCGCGGCCGGCCGGGGAGCCGGGTACGTCACCATCCTGATCGGCGCGAACGACGCCTACACCGGCCAGTCGCTGCTGGCCAACCCGACCTCCACCGCCCAGACCGAGGTGGACCGACGCCACCGGGTACGGCAGCGGGTGATCGACTTCAACGGCCAGCTCGCCGCCGCCTGCGCCGCGTACGGGCCGAACTGCCGGTACGACGACAACGCGGTCTTCGGCTACCCGTTCAGCCTCTCCCCACTCTCCGCCTGGGACTACTTCCACCCGAACGCCAGCGGCCAGCAGGTCCTGGCGAACGTCTCCTACCCCGTCGGCTTCGCCTGGTAGCCGCCGGGCACCACCGCCGGAAGCCGGCCGGGCACCACCGCCGGAGACCGGCCGGGCACCACCGCCGGAGACCGGCCGGGCGTCATCGTCGGAGACCGGCCGGGCGTCATCGTCGACGGGCGCCCGGGCCCGGACGCGGCACCACGTCACGCGCGTCGGTGACGTGGTGCCCGTCCGCGCAGTGCAGTTCCACCCCGACCTCGGCGCCGCAGTCGCGGTGTCCGACGCTCAGCGGCGGCCCCTCCGGGTCGGCGAGGTACCGGTCCCCCCAGGCCAGCACGGCGACCAGCACCGGCCACAGATCCATTCCCTTGGGGGTGAGCCGGTACTCGTGTCGCAGCCGGCTGCCCGGCTCGCGGTACGGCTCCCGCCGGAGCACCCCCTGCGCGACCAGTGTGGCCAGCCGGTTGGCCAGCACCTGCCGGGGGACGCCGGTGCGTACCCGCATGTCGTCGAAGCGGCGGACGCCGCTGAACACCTCGCGGAGCACCACCAGGGTCCACTTCTCGCCGAGGACCTCCATGGCGCGGGCGACCGTGCAGTTGTCGATCGACCAGTCCAGGGCCACGGGTCTCATGCCCGCCAGGCTAGGTCTGATTGACAGACCCAGCAAGCCCTGACAGGCTGCGTCCATGACGCAGACGCAGGGGGCGACGCGCAGCCGCACCTTCTCCTGGTCCGACCCGGGCCTCAACGCCGACCAGGTCGGCCGGCGCAGCGGACTGGAACTGCTCCGCGCGATGATCGCCGGGGAGCTGGCCGCCCCACCGGTGATGCACCTGATCGACATGTCCCGGATGGAGGCCGAGGAGGGCCGGGTCGTCGTCGAACTGGAGCCGCAGGAGTTCCACTACAACCCGCTCGGCACCGTGCACGGCGGCGTGCTCTCCACGCTGCTGGACACCGCCGCCGCGTGCGCCGTACACACCACGCTGCCGGTCGGCATGGGCTACACCTCGCTGGACCTCAACGTGAAGTTTCTCCGCCCGGTGACCGTCCGCTCCGGGACGCTTCGCTGCGAAGGCACCGTGCTGCAACGCGGTCGACGGACCGCCCTGGCCGAGGCCCGACTGACCGACGGGCGGTCCCGCCTCGTCGCGCACGCCACGTCGAGCTGCCTGCTGCTCCCCCTGGAGTGAGGGCTCCACCGCTGCCGGCTGCTCGGCCCGACGTTAGGAAGGGCCCCCTGCTATACACGAGGCGTTAGCAGGGGGCCCTTCCTAACATCCGGGTTCAGCGGACCAGCGGTGTCAGGTCCGCCCGAGGCGGCGACCACTCCCCCGCCGCCGCGACGACCTGCTCACCGGAGCGGATGTCCTTCACCTCGTCGGGGGCACCCTCCGCGCCCGGGAACCAGACGTACGGGATGCCGCGTCGCTCCGCGTACCGGATCTGCTTGCCGAACTTCGCCGCGCTCGGCGACACCTCGGTGGGTACTCCCCGCGACCGCAGCGCCTCGGCGACCCGGTTGCTGTCGGCCCGCAGCTCCTCGTTGGTCACCGCCACCAGCACACAGGTCGGCACGGAACGGGAGACGGTCAGCGCCTCGGCGCCGAAGAGCAGACCGAGCAGCCGGGTCACCCCGATCGAGATGCCCACCCCGGGGAAGCGGGTGGTCCCGGCGCTGGCCAGGTTGTCGTACCGGCCGCCGGAGCAGATCGAGCCGAACTTCTCGTACCCGATCATCTGCGTCTCGTAGACCGTGCCGGTGTAGTAGTCCAGGCCACGGGCGATCCGCAGGTCGGCCACGCAGAGACCGGGCGAGTGCGCGGCGGCGGTCTCCACCACGGCGGTCAGCTCCGCGACCCCCTCGTCCAGCAACGGGTCGCTGACCCCGAGCGCGCGGACCGCGTCGGCGAACGAGGCGTCCGGCGCGGAGATCTCGGCCAGCGCCAGACATGCCTTGGCCTGCGCCTCGCTCGCCCCGGCCGTGGTCGCCAGCAGCTCCGTCACGCCGGCCGGGCCGATCTTGTCGAGCTTGTCGACCGCGCGCAGCGTCGCCTCCGGGTCGGTCAGCCCGATGCCCCGGTAGAACCCCTCGCAGATCTTGCGGTTGTTGACCTGGATGCGTACCGGCGGGATCGGCAACGCCCGCAACGCGTCGCCGATGACCAGCGGCATCTCCGCCTCGTGGTGCCCGGCGAGGGTGTCCCGGTCGACGATGTCGATGTCCGCCTGGAGGAACTCGCGGTACCGGCCCTCCTGAGGGCGTTCGCCCCGCCACACCTTCTGGATCTGGTAGCGGCGGAACGGGAACTGGAGCTTGCCGGCGTTCTCCAGCACATACCGGGCGAACGGCACGGTGAGGTCGAAGTGCAGGCCGAGGGCGTCGTCACCGGCCGGACCCTCCGGATCGCCCTGGAGGCGCCGGATCACGTAGACCTCCTTCGAGGTCTCCCCCTTGCGCAGCAACTGGTCCAGCGGCTCGACGGCCCGGGTCTCCAGCGGCGCGAAGCCGTACAGCTCGAAGGTGGACCGGATCCGGTCCAGGACGTACTGCTCGATCATCCGCTGGGCGGGCGTCCACTCCGGGAAGCCGGAGATGGGCGTGGGCTTGCTCATGATGCTCCTTCGGCACCCGCGCGAGCGGCGCGGGGAGGTCCTGGTCCGCGGCGACTACAGGCCGCGGGTGGGGGCCGCCGGTCGTCCGCCGCCCATCCCGGCCACCTCGACGAGGTACGGGTTGGTGGCGCGCTCGCGGCCGATGGTGGTCGTGGGGCCGTGGCCGGGCAGCACGACGGTGTCGTCGGCGAGCGGGAGGATCTTGTCCCGCAGGCTGGCGACCATCGTCGGCATGTCGCCACCGGCCAGGTCGGTGCGGCCGATCGAGCCGGCGAACAGCACGTCACCGGAGAGGCAGATCTGCTCCGCCTCCCACGGCGAGCCGGCGCCGGGCAGCCGGAACAGCACCGACCCGCCGGTATGGCCCGGTGCGTGGTCGACGGTGATCTCCAGACCGGCGAGGCTGAGCGTCGTCCCGTCGGACAGCTCGGCGACGTCCTCCGGCTCGGCGTACGGCAGCCGGCCACCGAAGAGCTGGGTGAGGTCCATCGACAGGGCCTTGGTCGGGTCGGCCAGCAACTCCCGGTCCGCCGGGTGCACGTACGCGGTGATGCCGCGCGCGCCGCAGACCGGCGCGACGGAGAAGGTGTGGTCGAGGTGCCCGTGGGTGAGCAGCACGGCCGCCGGGTGCAGACGATGCTCGGCGAGCAGCGCGTCGAGCCGGTCGATCACCCCGATGCCGGGGTCGACCACCACGCACTGCTCCCCCGGCGCGGCGGCGACCACATAGCAGTTGGTGCCGAAGGCGTCCGCGGGAAAGCCGGCCACGAGCACGTCCGCTCCCCTTCCGTCGAGTCGTCCTCGCCAGCAGCCTACCGGCGTCCTCCGGCGGGCTCGGCCCGGTCGTCCCACCGGCGCGCGGGGGCAGTGACGGACTCCGATGCGGATGTGCACCGACCTCGTACACGACTTTCCCAGCCGGTACCCGTACACTCTGGCGGGCGTGTGGCGTGGCGCACCTGCCGCCCGACGGGTACGCGACCACCAGGTGACGACCAGGGTAGAGGAAAGGGGAGCACGGGTGGCTTCCAGCAGGGACCGGCAGCGCAAACTGGCGCGGGCCAAGCTCGACCGGCAACAGGCCCGCCGGGCCGCCACCGTCAGGCGCCGCCGACGGATCCGAGCCGGTGTCGGCACCGCCCTGATCCTCGTGCTCGTCGTCGCCGGTTCGGCGTGGGCGCTGGGCGCCTTCGACAGCGAGCCGACACAGGACACCGCGAACGACGAGGTCTGCCTCTGGACCCCGCAGAACACCGAGGGCAACCCGAACCTCCGCCAGGTCGGCGAGCCGGCCGCCACGGGCCTGCCGGTGACCGGCACCCAACCGATGACGATCACCACCAACCAGGGCGACCCGATCTCGGTCGAGCTGGACCTCGCGAACGCCCCGTGCGCCGCCGCGAGCATCGCCCACCTGGCCGGGCAGGGCTTCTACAACGACACCAAGTGCCACGAGATCACGGCCGACGGGGCGGTGCGCTGCGGCGACCCGAGCGGCACCGGTCTCGGCGGCCCGTCGTACTCGTTCCACAACGAGAACGTGCCGACCGCCCCGGAGGCGTCGCCCAGCCCGTCGCCGGACCAGCCGCCCACGTACCCCAAGGGCACGGTGGCGATGATCAGCAACCCGCCGGGTGCCAACGGCAGCCAGTTCCTGATCTTCTTCGAGGACTTCACCACCGCCGAGCCGAGCTTCCCGGTCATCGGCCGGGTCACCGGCGGCCTGGACGTGGTGGAGAAGATCGGCGCACTGCCGACCGTGGAGAATGAGGCTGGGGAGAAGGTCAAGCCGAAGGACGACGACGTGGTCATCCAGAGCCTGACCGTCGGCGAGCCGGGGCTGGACCCGGCGTCGCCGGCCGAGCCCACGCCGGCGGGCACGGCGAGCCCGGCGGCCTCCGGCGCGCCCGAGGCCAGCGCAAGCGCCGGCTGATCGGTAATCGGCGGTTCCACCCGCCCCAGCGGCATCCACATACAGTCCAGGAGGATCGAGGCGTGACGTCCACCAGAGAGCGGCAGCGCGCGGCGGCCCGCGCCCGGCTCGAGAAGGAGATGGCCGAGCGGGCCACGCGGGCGCGCAAGCGCCGCCAGACCCAGGCGGTGGTCGGGGCCGGAGTGGTCCTGCTGCTGGTGGTCGCCGGCACGGCCTGGCTCGCCACCAACCTGATCGGCGACGACAGCGGCGGCGACACCGCCGCCCAGGGCGGCAGCACCGCGGAGTGCGGCTGGGTGGAGATCCCGGCGGGTGAGCGGACCCCGACGACCAAGGACGTCGGGTTGCCGAACGCCGAGCAGAGCCGGGTCGGCACCCAGACCATGACGATCACCACGAACCTCGGCCCGATCACCGCGCGGATCGACCGGTCGGCGGTGCCCTGCACCGCAGGCAGCTTCACCCACCTGGCCGAGCAGAACTTCTTCGACAACACCAAGTGCCACCGGCTGGTGACCGAGGGCATCAAGGTGCTCCAGTGCGGCGACCCGAGCTCCACCGGCGACGGCTGGCGCGAGACCGACGGCACCGGCGGCCCGGCGTACCGCATGCCGGAGGAGAACCTGCCCACCGACAAGCGTCCGCCGTACGAGGCCGGCGTCATCGCGATGGCCAACTCGGGCCAGCCGTCCAGCACCGGCAGCCAGTTCTTCATCGTCTACGGCGACTCGCCGCTGGACCCGAACTACACCGTGCTCGGCACGATCACCGGCGGGATGGACATCGTCAACGACGTCGCCGCCGCCGGTGACGACGGCGCGTTCGCCCAGCAGGCCGGCGGCGGTCACCCGAAGAAGGAGATCGTCATCACCGACCTCACCATGAGCGACGCCTGACGCCTCGGTTCCACGCGAGAGCGCCCGCCGGCTGAGCCGGCGGGCGCTTTTCGTCGTCCGGTCGTACGCGTCAGGCGCCGGAGGTGACCCGGTAGGCGTCGAAGACCCCGTCGACCTTGCGGACGGCGGCCAGCAGATGCCCCAGGTGCTTCGGGTCGGCCATCTCGAAGCTGAACCGGCTCACCGCCACCCGGTCCCGGGTGGTGGTGACGGTGGCGGAGAGGATGTTGACCCGCTCCTCGGAGAGCACCCGGGTGACGTCGGCGAGCAGCTTGTGCCGGTCCAGCGCCTCCACCTGGATGGCGACCAGGAACGTCGAGGCGGAGGTGAGCTTCCAACTCACCTCGACCACCCGTTCGCCCTGGGCGCGCAGGTCCTCGGAGTTGGCGCAGTCGTCGCGGTGCACGCTCACCCCGCCGGACCGGGTGACGAAGCCGAACACCGTGTCCGGCGGCACCGGGGTGCAGCAGCGGGCCAGCTTGATCCAGACGTCGCTGACACCGCGTACGACCACACCCGGGTCGTGGCTGGAGGCCCGGCTGCGCGGCGGCCGGGTGGCCACCGCCGTCTCCGCGATGTCCTCGGCCGCACCCTCCTCGCCGCCGTAGGTGGCCATCAGCTTCTGCACCACGGACTGCGCGGAGACCTGGCTGTCCCCCACCGCCGCGTACAACGACGCCACGTCGGCCAGGTGCAGGTCCCGGGCGATCGCCATCAGGTTGTCGGAGGTGAGCATCCGCTGCAGGGGCATGCCCTGCTTGCGCATGGCCTTGACGATCGCGTCCTTGCCCTCCTCGATCGCCTCCTCGCGCCGCTCCTTGTTGAAGTACTGCCGGATCTTCGTCCGCGCCCGGGGGCTCTTGACGAAGCCCAACCAGTCCTGCGTCGGCCCGGCCGTCTCCGACTTCGAGGTGAAGATCTCGATCACGTCGCCGTTGGACAGCGTCGACTCCAACGGCACCAACTTGCCGTTGACCCGCGCCCCGATGCACTTGTGCCCCACCTCGGTGTGCACCGCGTACGCGAAGTCCACCGGCGTCGACCCCGTCGGCAACGGGATCACGTCGCCCTTCGGGGTGAAGACGTACACCTCCTGGCTGGACAGGTCGAACCGCAACGCGTCCAGGAACTCGCTCGGGTCCGCCGCCTCCCGCTGCCAGTCCAGCAACTGCCGCAGCCAGGTCATCTCGTCGATGTGCGCCGGCGGACCGACGATCTGGGTGCCCTTCTCCTTGTACTTCCAGTGCGCCGCGATGCCGAACTCCGCCGTACGGTGCATCGCGTACGTCCGGATCTGCATCTCCACCGGCTTACCGGTCGGCCCGATCACCGTCGTGTGCAGCGACTGGTACATGTTGAACTTGGGCATCGCGATGTAGTCCTTGAACCGGCCCGGCACCGGCTGCCAGTTCGCGTGGATCACACCCAACGCCGCGTAGCAGTCCCGCACCGTGTCGACCAGGATCCGCACACCCACCAGGTCGTAGATGTCGTTGAAGTCCCGACCCCGCACGATCATCTTCTGGTAGATCGAGTAGAGGTGCTTCGGCCGACCCGTCGTCTCCGCCTTGATCTTGGCGGCCTTCAGATCCACCTGCACCTTCTGCGTCACCTGCCGCAGCAACGCCTCACGCTGCGGCTGGTGCTCCCCGATCAGCCGGTTGATCTCCTCGAACCGCTTCGGGAACAGCGTCCCGAACGCGAGGTCCTCCAGCTCCCACTTGATGGTGTTCATACCCAGGCGGTGGGCCAGCGGGGCGAGGATCTCCAGCGTCTCCTTGGCCTTCTGCTCCCGCTTGGGCGCGGGCAGGAAGGAGAGCGTCCGCATGTTGTGCAGCCGGTCGGCCAGCTTGATCACCAGGACACGCGGGTCCTTGGCCATGGCGACGACCATCTTGCGGATCGTCTCGGCCTTCGCCGCGTCGCCGAGCTTGACCTTGTCGAGCTTGGTGACGCCGTCGACCAGCAGCGCGACCTCGCCACCGAAGTCCGTCCGCATCTGGTCCAGTGAGTATTCGGTGTCCTCGATGGTGTCGTGCAGCAGCGCGGCGACCAGCGTGGTGGTGTCCATGCCCAGGTTGGCCAGGATGGTGGCCACCGCGAGCGGGTGCGTGATGTACGGGTCGCCGGACTTGCGGTACTGACCCGAGTGCCACCGCGCGGCGGTGTCGAAGGCCCGTTGCAGCAGCCGGGCGTCCGCCTTGGGATGGTTCTCCCGGTGCGACGAGATCAGCGGCTCCAACACCTCGCTGACCTGCGAGGACTGCCACGGCGCGTTGAACCGCGCCAGCCGCGCCCGGACCCGTCGGCCGGTGGGCGCGTTGGAGAGCCCGAATCCGCTGCTCGGCAAGGGGTCACCGGTGGTCGCGACGGACGCGCCGTCGGACGCGGTGGGGACCGCCACGTCGCCGCTGGGCGGCACCCGGCCGGGTGCCCCGGCGACGGCCGGTGTGGCGCCGTCGGGGTCGGTCAGCGAGCCGTTCGCGTCACCTGTCGGGTGCACCGTGCCCTCCACCGGAGGGACGACATCGTGGGACACCGGCCTCCTCACCGCTCGCCGGGGAAACACCGACCGTGCGTCGGCCGGTCTGGTCTCGCGCCTCTCGGACGGCTCACCGTCCGGTCAGCAATGGGCAATGCTACCCGCACCGACGGTGCCCTGCCGCTCCGCCGGACGTACCGTGCCGCCTCCGTCGCCGGGGGCGGGTCGGTTCAAACGGTCAGCAGGGCATGGACGGGACGGGGCGCCAGTTTCGCCCGCCCGCCCAGGAAGGAGAGCTCCAGCAGCACGGTGAAACCGGCGACCGTGCCACCGGCCCGTTCCACCAGGTCCAGCGTGGCCGCGGCGGTGCCGCCGGTGGCGAGGACGTCGTCCACGACCAGCACCCGGTGTCCCGCCGTGAAGGCGTCCTGGTGCACCTCCAGCGTCGCCTCGCCGTACTCCAGCTCGTACGAGGCGGCGTACGCCGGGCGGGGCAGCTTGCCGGCCTTACGCACCGGCACCACACCGACCCCGGTCGCGTACGCGATCGCGGCGGCGACCACGAACCCGCGCGCCTCGATGCCGACCACCGTGTCGAAGGAGTCCCGCCCGTGGTGCGCGACGATCCCGTCGATCACCGTCCGGAAGGTCTCACCGTCGGCGAAGAGGGGCATCAGGTCCTTGAACATGACGCCCGGCTTCGGGAAGTCGGGCACGTCGAGCACCCGGCTGGCCACCAGCCGGGCGGTCTCCGGGCCGCTGTCGCCGCGTACCGCGCTGCTGTGGGTCTCCGTCACGACGCTTGGTCCCTTCCACCAGACAACGGCGCCCTGCACGCTGCTCGCACAGCATGCAGGACGCCGTCGTGTTCGTCCCTACCGGGTCGGTCCCGGCCTGGTCAGCGCCGTTTGGCACCACCCGGGCGGTTACCGCCCCCACCGCCGGGGCGGCCACCACGGGCCCCGCCGGAACGCTTGCCGGCCGGACGCGCGCCCACCTTCGGCGCGGCGGCACCGGCCAGGGCGGCACCCGTCTCGGCGGTCACCGGCTCCTCGTCCGCCTCGATCGCCTCGGTCGACGCCGCCTTGCGGGAGCCCTTGGCGGGCGTCTCGCCCTTGGTGATCCCGGCCCGCCGGGCCTGCACCCGCTTGTTGTGCGCGTCGATCCGCGGGTCGCGGTTCTTGAGCACCACCAGCAGCGGCGTGGCCAGCGTGATCGAGGTGATGAAGGCCATCGCCATACCGACGAACAGCACCAGACCGAGGTCCTTCAGGGTGCCCGCGCCGAGCAGGCCGGCCCCGATGAACAGGATGGCACCGACCGGGAGCAGGGCGACCACCGAGGTGTTGATCGACCGCATCAGGCTCTGGTTGACGGCCAGGTTGGCCGCCTCGCCGTACGTCTGGTTGTTGTTCGCGGTGATCCCTCTGGTGTTCTCCTGCACCTTGTCGAAGACCACCACCACGTCGTACAGGGCGAAGCCGAGGATGGTGAGGAATCCGACGATCGTCGACGGAGTGACCTCGAAGCCGACGATCGAGTAGATGCCGGCGGTGAGGACCAGGTTCATCAGCAGCGAGAAGAGCGCCGCGATGGCCATGTTCAGCTCGAAGCGCAGGACCAGGTAGACGGTGACCAGCGCGAGGAAGATGACCAGACCGAGCAGGGCCCGGTTGGTCACCTGGCTGCCCCACGCCTCGCTGACCCGGTTGCTGCTGATCGACTCCGGGTCGATGGTGAACTGCTGGCCGAGGGCGGTCTTGACCGCCTGGACCTGCTCGCCGTTCAGCTCGGTGGTCCGCAGCTCGTAGAAGTTGCCGCCACCGCCGCCGACCTGCTGCGCGGTGACCACCTGGCCGCCCTGGGCAGCGACAACGTCCTTCGTGGCCGCCTCGGCGTCCTGGAGGGTGCCGACGCTGGTCGGGATCTGGAACGAGTTGCCGCCGGCGAACTCGATGCCGAGCTTGAACCCGGTGAAGATGACGCTGGCCAGCGCGATCGTCGCCAGCACCGCGGCGATGGTGAACCACATCTTGCGCCGGCCGACGATGTTGAGGCCGGCCTCGCCCCGGTAGAGGCGAGCTGCCAGACCGTTCTCAGCGGACATGTCACGCCTCCTTGGCGCGCTGGTTGCGGGGCTGGGTCGGCGCCGAGCGGGCGGGCAGCACCCGGCCGAGCCCGCTGACCCGCGGGGACAGGAACGCCTTGGTGCTGGCGAGCATCGTCATGATCGGGTGTCGGAACAGGAAGACCACGAGCAGGTCGAGCACCGTGGCCAGACCGAGGGCGAAGGCGAAGCCCTTCACCGTGCCGACCGAGACGATGTAGAGCACCACCGCCGACAGGATGGTGATGGCGTTCGCCGAGATGATCGTCCGGCGGGCCCGGATCCAGGCTCGCGGCACCGCGCTGCGCGGGCTGCGGCCCTCGCGGATCTCGTCCTTGAGTCGCTCGAAGTAGATGACGAAGGAGTCCGCCGCCACACCGAGCGAGACGATGATGCCGGCGATGCCGGCGAGGGTGAGCGTGAAGCCGATCTGCCGGCCGAGGAACACCATGGCGCCGAAGAGGAGCAGCGCCGACGCGACCAGGCTCAGGAAGATGACCGAGCCGAGCAGGCGGTAGTAGAAGAACGAGTAGATGATGACCAGCAGCATGCCGATGCCGGCCGCGAGCAGACCGGCCCGCAGGTGGCTGGCGCCCAGCGTGGCGGTGACGTTCTGCTGCTCCTGCGCCTCGAAGGTGACCGGCAGCGCGCCGTAGCTGAGGTAGCCGGCCAGTTCGCTGGCCTCGGCGTTGGTGAAGTTACCGGTGATCTGCGAGCTGCCGACGAGCACGCCCTGGATCTGCGGCGACGAGATGATCTGGTTGTCCAGCACCACCGCGACCCGGCAGCGCCCCTCGTCACCGAGCGCGGAGGCGTCGCAGGCCTGGCCCTCGTTGTTGAACGCCTCGCGGGTCAGCGCGGTCCACTTCTCCCCGCCGCTGCGGGTGAAGTCCAGGCTGACCACCCACTGGCTGGTCTGGTCGCGCACCGCGGTGGCGCTGCTGACGTCGGTGCCGAGCACCTTCGCCACGTCCAGCAGGTTCTTGATGGAACCGGCCTCACAGGAGACCGCCTGCTGCTCCGGGTCGGAGATCGAGGCCGGCGGCCGGTCGTCGAGCTGGAGGCAGCTGATGGTCGGCACGTTGAACTGCATCTGCGTCGGCAGCACCGCGACCTCGCGGCCGGACAGCTCGGCGAAGGGCGCGAGCTTCTCGGCCAGCGACGGGTCAGCCGCCAGGTCCGCCGGGGCCTGGAGGCCGGTGGCGGCGGCCCACGCCTCGGCGCCGACCTTCTGCTCGACGGCCTGCCGCTGCTCCTCGACGCTCTGCGGCACGTCCTCCTCCGCGCTCGGGGACGGCGAGGGCGTCGCGGCGGGCGACTCGGTGGGCGTCGGGGTCGGCGCGCCACCGCCCTGGCCGCCGGCCGACGGCGAGGAGGTGACCTCGGCCTCGGGGGTGGGCGACGGGCTCGCGGCGGCGTCGCCGGACGGCGTCGGCTCGACGGCCCCGCTCGGGGTCGGCGCCGGGGCCTGGACCGTGCCGCTGCCGTCGGCGATCTTCAGCACCTTGCGGAAGCGCAGCTCGGCGGCGCTGCCGACCTCGGTGAGGTCGCGGTTCTCACCGGGCAGGGAGATGACGATGTTGCGGTCGCCCTCGGTGATCACCTCGGCCTCGGCCACGCCGTACGCGTTGACCCGGCTCTCGATGATCTGTCGGGCCTGTTCGAGGTTCTCCGCCGTCGGGGCCCGTCCGTCGAGGGTGTTGGTGGCCTCCAGCGTCAGCCGGGTACCACCGACCAGGTCAAGACCGAGACGAGGCTCGAGCCGGTCCTTCCAGCCCCCGCTGGCGCCGGCCGAGAAGAACACCAAAAGGTAGAGGACGACGAAGATGGCCCCGAGTACGGCCAACTGCCGTCCCGGGCGCATCTGTCCCTGAGGTGGTGCCACGGCTGTCCTGTCTCCCTGTACGGTCGCGCCGCCGCGGGCGCGGCGGCGGGTCGGCCGGCTGCCCGGCCCACGGTCTGCCTTCCGACGGCGCCCGGGCCGGCGCCGCCGCCTCGGGTGGTCGACGCGGGCGCGTGGACCGGTCGAGCCGGAGCACCGACGCCCGGCGTCGGCCATCTATCCAGTTGTCACACGCGCGCCGCGTGCGGCGACCACCCGCTCGGGGACGCGTGCGGGCGGCTCCATCCGGGCATGACCGCCGCGCGACGGTCGACCGGGTGGTCGGTGCTCAGTCCTTGACGGTGTCGCTCTCCTCGACGGGCGACTCGACCGGTCGCTCCGCCTTGGTGACCACCCGGGCGATCGCCGGACGGGCGTAGCGGGTCTGCACTCCGGGAGCGATCTCGAGCAGGACGCTGTCGTCCTCCACGCCGGTGACCGTGCCGTAGAGCCCGCCGATGGTGACCACCTCGTCGCCGACGGAGAGGCCGGTCTGCATCGCCTCGGCCTCGCGGCGGCGCTTCTGCTGCGGGCGGATCATCATGAAGTACATGACGCCGAAGAGCAGCGCGATCATGAGGATCGGCGTGAAGCCCGCCGCTCCTCCGCCTTCTGCTGCGTAGTGCACGGTTGTAGACCTTCCCATTGGCCTCCGTCACGGTGCTGACACCGAGCGGAGGCGGATTTTCACATCCTGTGCGGACCGCGGCGAGTCTAGTCGCTCTATCTGGGAACGCCGAATGCGGCACAGATCACGAACAGATCACGGCTGGTCGCTGTCCACGGAGAACAGATCGGGCACAGCGGCAGCCTCGGCCCCAAATGTACCATTCGGGGGTGTACGCCCCAGGTGGTGCCAGGCGGCATCGGTCGCCACCCGGCCGCGCGGCGTACGGGCCAGCAGCCCGGCCCGCACCAGGAACGGCTCGCAGACCTCCTCCACCGTGTCCGGCTGCTCCCCCACGGCCACGGCCAGGGTCGACAGGCCGACCGGGCCACCCCGGAACGAGTCCACCAGGGCGGTCAGCACCGCCCGGTCGAGCCGGTCCAGGCCGAGCGCGTCCACGTCGTACACGGTCAACGCCGCGCGGGCCGTCTCGACGGTGACCACCCCGTCGGCGCGTACCTCGGCGAAGTCGCGGACGCGGCGCAGCAGGCGGTTGGCGATCCGGGGGGTGCCCCGCGACCGGCCGGCGATCTCCACCGCCCCGTCGTCGGTGATCGGCACACCGAGGATCCGGGCCGAGCGGTGCAGCAGCAGCTCCAACTCGGCGGGGGCGTAGAAGTCGAGGTGGGCGACGAACCCGAAGCGGTCCCGCATCGGGCTGGTCAGCAGACCGGCCCGGGTGGTCGCCCCGACCAGCGTGAACGGCTCGACGTCGAGCGGGATGGCGGTGGCGCCCGGCCCCTTGCCGACCACCACGTCGACCCGGAAGTCCTCCATCGCGCTGTAGAGCAGTTCCTCGGCCGGCCGCGCGATCCGGTGCACCTCGTCGATGAAGAGCACGTCACCCTCGGCGAGACTGGTCAGGATCGCGGCCAGGTCGCCGGAACGCTCGATCGCCGGGCCGCTGGTCACCCGGATACCGGTGCCCAACTCCGCGGCGACGATGTTGGCCAGGGTGGTCTTGCCGAGGCCGGGCGGCCCGGAGAGCAGGATGTGGTCCGGTGGCGAGCCGCGCCGCATCGCGCCCTGCAACAGCAGGTCGAGCTGGTCGCGGACGCGGTGCTGGGCGATGAACTCGTCCAGCCGCTTCGGCCGGACGCTGACCTCCGCGTCGCGCTCCGCCTCGCTGACGTACGCCGAGACCAGCCCGCCGTCGGGCGCGGTCACCGGGACCGGCCCAGCAGCCGGATGGCCTGCTTGAGCAGCACCGGCACCGGCGGCGTGGGACCGTCCACGGTCTCCGCGACGGCGGTGACCGCCTGGTCGGCCTGACCGGCCGTCCAGCCGAGCCCGATCAGCGCCTGACGGACCTGCTCCGGCCAGGCCCCACCGGTCACCCCGGCCGCGCCGTCGGCACCGACGGCCACCGGGCCGATCCGGTCGCGCAGCTCCAGCACCAGACGCTCGGCGCCCTTCTTGCCGATCCCGGGTACGCGGGTCAGCGCGCCCGTGTCGGCGTTGGCGATCGCCTTGCGTACCGCATCCGGGGTGTGCACCGCGAGCACCGCCTGGGCCAGGCGCGGCCCCACCCCGCTCGCGGTCTGGAGCAGCTCGAACAGCGCCCTCGCGTCGTCGTCGGCGAAGCCGTAGAGGGTGAGCGAGTCCTCCCGCACCACCAGGCTGGTGGCCAGCCGTGCCGACTGACCCACCCGTAGGTCGGCGATGGTGCCGGGGGCGCACTGCACGGCCAGGCCGACGCCACCCACCTCGATCACCGCATGGGCCGGGCCGGTCGCGGTCACCACGCCGCGCACACTGGCGATCATCTCGCTCCTCCTCGTCTCGCCCGGTCCGCCGCGACGGCCAGCTTGGACCGGGTGCCGCCGCGCCACACGTGGCAGATGGCCAGCGCGAGGGCGTCCGCGGCGTCGGCCGGGCGCGGCGGCTCGGGCAGCCGCAGCAGCCGGGTGACCATCGCCGTGATCTGCGCCTTGTCCGCCTTCCCGGAGCCGGTCACCGCCGCCTTCACCTCGCTCGGCGTGTACGTCTGCACCGGCAGCCCGGCGCGCGCCCCGGCGAGTACGGCGATCCCGCTGGCCTGCGCGGTGCCCATCACCGTACGCACGTTGTGCTGGCTGAACACCCGCTCCACGGCCACACTGTCCGGCCGGTGCTCGGCGACCAGCTCGGTCAGTGAACGGTCCAGGTGCAGCAGGCGGGCCGGCAGCTCGTCACCGGGATCGGTGTAGACGACGTAGTAGGCGATCAACGTGCAGGGCTTCCCGGGGACCCCCTCGACCACGCCGACCCCACACCGGGTCAGCCCCGGGTCGACGCCGAGCACCCGCACGCCGCCTCCTCCCCCGGCCACCGGCCAGTACGTGTGTTCGACACCCTACCGATGCCGTCCGCGAGCCACGCTCCGGGACACGCCCGGCACCGTCGCACCACGCCACCGGAGTCGCCGTGTGGCCCGACCCGGTCTCATCCCCACCAGAACAGCGAACCGAGCACGGTGTAGAGCGCCACCAGCGCCAGACCTTCGAGGTGATTGACCGTGCCGTCGATGGTCACGAAGACGACGAGCAGGGCGGCCACGATGACCGCGACGATCTGCAACGGCGGGAAGATCAGCGTGAACTCGCCGGCGCCGAGCAGCGGGGCGATCAGCATGAGCACCGGGGCCAGCATCAACGCGACCTGGAGCGCGCCCTCCATGGTGATCGCGGTGGCGGTGTCGGCGTCGCCCCGCAGGCTGAGCTGCACCGCCGGGGCGAGCTGCGACAGGTTGCCGACGGTGGCCACCAGGAAGAGACCGACGAAGGCGGCGTTGAGGTTCATCGCCTCGGTCGCCGGCAGCAGGGCGTCCATCAGCCAGTCCGCCTCGAACGCGATGAGCAGACCGGCCACGGTCACCAGCACCAGTACGCGCGGCAGCGGCCACGTGCCCACCTTGGCCTCACCGGCCCCGTTGTGCACCGGCGGCGGCGCGTCGGCGTCCTTGCCGAGCCGGAACGGCAGCGACACCACGAAGACGGTGAGCAGGGCGATCGCCACCACGTAGGAGACCGCGGTGGTGTGTTCGGCGGCGGGGGTGCCGAGGTTCACCGCGATCGCCGGGGTGATCAGGGTGGCCATCAGGAGCACGAGCATGACCCGGGTGACCTTGGCGTGCCGACCGTCGATGCTCATCGTGCCGTTGCGCAGCCCGCCGGCCAGGTAGGACATTCCGTTGCCCAGCAGCAGCAGGTTGAGCACCGACCCGATCAGCGCGGCCTGCACCACGGCCACCAGGCCGGCGCGGAGCGCGAAGATGCAGATGATCAGCTCGGGCAGGTTGCCGACCACGGCCTGGAACGTGCCGATGGCGGCCGGACGCATCCGGCCACCGAGCTGGTCCAGCGACCGCCCGAGCACCGCCGAGGCGAGGGTGATCGCGGCCAACACGACGAAGAACCGCAGCACCGGCGCCGCGCCGCTGAGATGGGCCAGGGCCGCGAGCGTCGCACCGAGTGCGGTCGCACCCCACAGGAACAGGTCCACCAGGCGCCCGACGTCCCGGCGGGGTTGATCGATCTCGGCCGCCGGCGTCTGCATGATCGCACCTTATGGGGCGGCACCACCGGGACCACCATCTCCGGTGGCCGGTGTGACCCGGACGACGGCGCCCGGGTCACCGTGGCGACGCTCAGTGCTTGCCGTAGTGCTCCCGGGTCTCGCGGATCGCCTCCTCGGCCGCCGCGCGCTCCTGCGGCGTGGCACCCCGCTTGGCGGCCATCCGCGCCCGCAGCAGCTCGAACACGATCGGCAGCACGGACAGCCCCACGATGGCGATGAGGATGAACTCGATGTTCGTCTTGACGAACGGGATCTGGCCCAGGAAGTAGCCGAGCACCGTCACGCCGGTGCCCCAGAGGATGCCGCCCACCACGTTGTAGATGACGAAGGTGCGGTAGTTCATCCGGCTCACCCCGGCCACGATCGGGGTGAACGTCCGGACGATCGGCACGAAGCGCGCCAGCACGATCGACCGGGCACCGTACTTCTCGAAGAAGTCATGGGCCTTGAGCAGGTTCTCCTGCTTGAACAGTCGCGAGTTCGGGCGCCGGAACAGCGCCGGCCCGACCTTGCGGCCGAACAGGTATCCCACCTGGTCCCCGGCGATGGCGGCGATGGTGATGAGCAGGCACACCAGCCACAGCGGATACTTGATGTACTGCCCGTCGGCGACCAGCAGGCCGGTGGTGAACAGCAACGAGTCACCCGGCAGGAAGAACCCGATCAGCAGGCCCGACTCGGCGAAGACGATCACCAGGATGCCGATCAACCCGAAGGTCGAGATCAACCACTCCGGATCGAGCCAGTCCGGGCCGAGAGCCAGGGTGGTGGTGATGGGCGTCGACACGGAGACCTCCGAAGACCGCGGCATTCGTCCCGACCGCCGCGGGACGCCCGTAGTCTAGGCCGCCTTCGATCGCCCCGGTGCCCGACATCAGCTCACACCGATCCGCGCAGGTCACGGGCGTTGCGGCGGGTCGTGAGCCGCCCTCTCGTACCAACGCGTCCCCCCGCGCCGCACTGCGGACCGTGCCGTACTTCCGGACCGGGCCGTGGTCCGGGCGAGGTTCCGGCTTGTGGTCAGCGGGCGGTGATGCCGTCCAGCACCTGGTCGACGACCTTCTCCGGGAGGGTCGTCGTGTCGAGGTCCGGGTTCCAGTTCATCACCCGCTGGATGAGCATCGGGCCGGTGAGCATGGCCATGGTGACCTCGACGTCGAGGTCGGCGCGGAGTTCACCGTCGCGTACGCCGCGTCGCAGCACCTCCCGCATCACCGCGCGGCGCGGCTCGATGATGTTCTGGTAGAGCGCGTACTGCTCGGGGTCTCGTTTCACCACCGGCACCAGACACGGCATGATCTTCGCCGCACGTGGGTCGATGTGATGCCCGATGGCGCTGACCAGGGTGATCAGGTCCTCCCGGACGGACCCGCCGGCCGGCTGCGGCGGGTCGCCCTTGAGCGTCCGCAACGCGTCACTCAGCAGCGCGTTCTTGCCCGGCCATCGTCGGTAGATGGTGGCCTTGCCGACTCCGGCCCGGGCGGCGATCGCCTCCACCGAGATCGCCTCGATCGTGCTGCCCTCCGCCAGCAGATCCAGGGTCGCCTCGACGATGGCCTCGTCCGCGCGGACGCTCCGCGGCCGACCGGGCGGTCGCGGGGCGTCCGCGCTGCTCGTCATGCCGGCATTGTTCCTGACATCAGGGCGTACCGGCCAACTCGGGCTCGCCGACCGGCGTCGGCGCTGCGGCGGCGGCCCGCCCCGGCATCCAGCGCAGCGCCACCGCGACACCGGCCGCCGCGACCAGCGCGGCGAGTACCGCAGACAGGTGCATGGCCGAGACGAAGGCGTCGTCGGCCGCCGCGATCACCTGCGGCGCCGCCGGCCCGAGCTGACCGGCCACGCCGTACGCGCCGGAGATCGACTCCCCGGCCACCGCCCGTGCCTCGGCCGGCAGGTCCGCCACGGTCGGGGCGATGCCGGTGCGGTACCCGGCGGCCAGCACCGAGCCGATCACCGCGACACCGAGCGCGGCGGCCACCTGGCGGATGGTGTTGCTGACGGCGGAACCGACGCCCGCCTTCTCCCGGGGCAGCGCCGACATGATCGACTCCGTGGCGGGCGGCATGATGTTCGCCATCCCGGTCCCCTGCAGGAAGAAGACGACCAGCACCACCCAGATCGGCGTGGTGGCGTCGACGAAGGCGAACGCGCCCAACGACACCGTGGTCAACAGCAGTCCCACCGCCGAGACCGCCCGTGCACCGTACCGGCGGACCATGGTGGCGCTACGGGGCGCGAAGACCAGCTGGGCCACCGCGAACGGCAGGAAGAGCAGGCCGGTCTGCAACGGGCTGTAGCCGCGTACCAGTTGCAGATAGAACGAGCTGAAGAACATCACGCCCATGGCGGCGAAGAAGACCAGCCCGATCATCGCCACCGGCGCGGCGAAACGCGGCACCCGGAACAGTCGTACGTCCAGCGACGGGTGGCTGCTGCGCCGCTCGTACGCGACGAACCAGGCCAGCACCGCCAGGCCGCCGAGAATCGTGGCCCAGACCAGCGGGCGACCGAAGCCGTGCTCGCCGCCGTCGATGATGCCGAACGTCAGGGTCACCAGACCGACGACCGAGAGCAGCACACCGACCACGTCGACGCGCCCCGGCGCGGGGTCCCGCGACTCGGGCACCAACAGCGCTACCAGGACCACGCCGAGCGCCGTCACCGGCACGTTGATCAGGAAGACCGAGCCCCACCAGAAGTGCTCCAGCAGCAGTCCGCCGAGCACCGGGCCGATCGCCACCGCCAGCCCCACCGCGCCGGCCCAGATACCGATGGCCCGTCCCCGCTCCCTCGGGTCGAAGACGTTCGAGATGATCGACAGGGTCGCCGGCATGATCGCCGCGCCGCCGACCCCCATCAGTGCGCGGGCCGCGATCAGCTGGGTCGGGCTCTGCGCGTACGCGGAGAGCAGCGAGGCCAGTCCGAAGAGGACCAGCCCGACCAGCAGCATCCGCCGCCGCCCGGCCCGGTCACCCCACACGCCGAAGGTGAACAGCAACCCGGCGAAGACCAGCGTGTACGAGTTGATGGACCACTCCAGTTCACCCTGGGTGGCCCCGAGCCCATGCACCGGGTCGGCCAGCGTACGCAGGGCGACGTTGAGGATCGTGTTGTCCAGGACGACGACGAGCAGGCTGATCACCAACACTGCCAGGATCGCCCACCGCCTCGGGTGCCCGGTGTTCTCGTTCGGCTGCATCCCCCGACACCCTTCACATTTCGATACGGCCAAGTACCGTAATCCCCCCGAGCCTAGGCCCCCCAATTTCGATACGGAACCGATCCGTATTCACTGTGACCCCGGTCACCCCCCTCCCCCCACATTCCGCCACCCCCGCCGGGCCGGATGCAAGGAAGGGACCCTTCCTATACACCAGGCGTTAGCAGGGGACCCCTCCTTGCACCCACCCCCACCCCGCTGGACCCCCGACGCAAGGAAGGGCCCCCTCTTAACGCCTCGGCGCGTGGGCACGGGAGAAGCGAGGAGGTGGGTTGATTTGTTGCTGCCATAGCGACAACAAATCAACCCACCTCCGGTGGGCATGCCTGACCAGGCGCCGCTTATGGGGCTTTTGTCGGCTCCTGGCATCAGGGCGGCGGAATTCGTGGCGGGCGGAGGACGTGGTAATCGGGGACTGGGCACGCAGGGCCAACGCCCGAGACGGCTACGCCGGATCCCCACGGGAATGGCCCGCCTCCGCCAGTCGTTACACCCGGACCCGGCACCACGAGCGGCCACCACACCCCGCCAGCCAGGACCACCCCCAACAAAGCCACCAGCGCCTGACGGCGTCGGCACCGCCACCCCCTGCGGTGTCCCACCCCCGAACGGAGCTACCCCCATGAACACCATGCTGCGCAACAGCGTCCTCGCCATCGCCGGACTCACCGTCGCCGGCGGCCTCGCCGCCGGACCCCTCAACCACAGCACCACCGACACCACACCGACCAACCCCATCACCGCCGCCATCCAAACCGACAAGCCCGACACCACCACCCTCATCCCACACGGTGTGCAGGGCACCCAGTCCCACATCGACCTCGACAACGAGCAGATCGCCAACGCCAAGGCCATCATCGCCGCGACGAAGAAGGCCGACATGAACGAACGCGCCGCCGTCATCGCCATCGGCACCGCATTCCAGGAGTCGAAGCTGCAGAACCTCGGCCACCTCGGCGCCCGCAACGACCACGACTCCCAGGGACTGTTCCAGCAGCGTCCCTCCTCCGGATGGGGCACCGTCGAACAGATCACCGACCCCGAATACTCCACCCTCGCCTTCCTCAAGAGCCTCAAGCAGGTCGACGGCTGGCAGGACATGCCGCTGACCGTCGCCGCCCAGACCGTCCAGGTCTCCGCATTCCCCAACCACTACGCCCAATGGGAACAACAGGCCGCCGACCTCGTCGCCGCACACTGGAACAGCTGACCCACACCACCACGACGGCCGGCACCCCCAACAGGGGTGCCGGCCGTCGACGGATCCACGACGTTAGGAAGGGTCCCCTGCTATACACCAGGCGGTAACAGGGGGCCCCTCCTTACATCAGGACAGCAGGGCGTCGAGGGCCAGGTCTACGTCCTCGGGGGTGGTGTAGAGGTGGAAGGAGGCGCGGACCCGGCCGGCCCGGACGGCTGCGCGTACCCCGGCCCGTTCCAGCTTGTGCTGCGCGTCGGGCACCTCCACGGTGACGATCGCGCTGTCGCCGGGCGGTCGCCCCAAGCCGGTGAGGAACCGGTTGGCCAGCGCCACGTCGTGCGCGTACACGGCCGGCACCCCGATCTCCAGCAGCAGTTCCAGCGCCGGGGCCGCGCCGACCCAGTTGAACCAGGACGGCGAGATGTCGAAGCGGCGGGCATCGTCGGCGAGCCGTAGCGGCGGCCCGTAGTAGGAGGCGTGCGGGTCGCGGCCCGCGTACCAGCCGGCGGCGTCGGGCCGCAGCCGCTCCCGCAGGGCCGGATCGAGGTACGCGAACGCGGTGCCCCGCGGTCCCATCAGCCACTTGTAGCCGCCGGCCACGACCACGTCGGCCCGGCTCGCGTCGAACGGCAGCCAGCCGCACGCCTGGGTGGCGTCCACCACGACGAGCGCGCCGTGCGCTCGGGCCGCCGCGACGATCTCGTCGTACGCGGCCACCGTCCCGTCGGCGGACTGCACCAGGCTGAACGCCACCAGGTCGGTGCTGTCGTCGATCGCGTCGACCAGCCCGTCCAGCGGTACGGTGCGAACCTGCACGCCCCGTTCCTCCTGCACCAGCCACGGGAAGAGGTTGGAGGTGAACTCGACCTCGGGAACGACCACCCGCGCCCCGGCGGGCAGTGCGGCGGCGACCGGGGCCAGCATCTGGGAGACGACGGCGCCGACCGACACGTCTGCCACCGGCACCCCGACCAGCTGGGCGAACGCGGCCCGGGACCGGTCGGTCGTCTCGCTCCAGCCCTCCCACGAGCCGCGTCCGGCTCGCCACGCCGCGAGCGCGTCCTGCAACGCCTCCCACGCCGGGTCCGGCGGCAGCCCGTAACTGGCGGTGTTCAGCCATCCGGGCTGTGGTTGCCACAGCTTCTGTGCCTGTTCCAGTTCCACGCCCCGACGTTAGCCCTGGTCACGCCCGCGCCCCAGCGCCAATCCGCGCGCCCTGGCTCCCGACCCGCGCTAAGGGCCTGCGTTCCGAGAACCGTTCCGGCACCCGTGTCGTGCAGGCCGAGCAGGGTCAGCTCACGTTGGCGGGGCCGAGGACGCTCTTGAGGTCACCCATCAGGGCGGTGGTGGCGGCGACCCGGAACAGGCCGAGTCGCCAGGTCTCGACGCGCCCGCTGCGGTGCAGCTTCACGTGCACCTCGGTGTCGCCGGGATGCAGCAGCAGGGTCTCCTTGAGCCGGTCGGCGAGCGGTGGCGTGAGCCGGTTGACCGGGATCGTCAGGGTGACCGGTTTGCTCGCCGGGTTGCTGCTGACGTCCGGCAACTGCATGTCCATCGCCATGATGCGGGGGGTGTCGTCGCGCCGGTCGATCCGGCCCTTGACCACCACGATGGCGTCCTCGGCGATGTACTGCCCGATCACCTCGTAGGTGTTCGGGAAGAACAGCGCCTCCACCCCACCGGCCAGGTCCTCCAGGGTCGCCGAGGCCCACGCCCGGCCCTGTTTGGTGACCCGACGCTGCACGCCGGAGAGGATGCCGGCGAGGGTGACCACCGCGCCGTCGGGCACGGTGCCCTCCTCGGACAGGGTGGCGATGGTGCAGTCGGCCGCCGCGTTCAGCACGTGTTCCAGACCGAACAGCGGGTGGTCGGAGACGTACAGGCCGAGCATCTCGCGTTCGAACGCGAGCTTGTCGCGCTTGTCCCACTCGCCGTCGCTGATGACGGGCATGACCGTGGTGGTGGTCGCCGTCTCGGTGTCGCCGAAGCCCGAACCGAAGAGGTCGTACTGGCCGACGGCCTCCTTGCGCTTGACGTCGGCGTACGCGTCGATGGCGTCGGCGTGCACGGTGAGCAGCGCCTTGCGCGAATGCTTGAGCGAGTCGAACGCCCCGGCCTTGATCAGCGATTCGATGGTCTTCTTGTTGCAGACCACCGCGTCCACCTTGGACAGGAAGTCGTAGAAGTCCGCGTACTCGCCCTTCTCGTCGCGGCACCGCATGATCGCCGCCACCACGTTGGCGCCGACGTTGCGGATCGCGCCGAGGCCGAAGCGGATCTCCTTGCCGACCGGGGTGAACGGCCCGGCGGAGGTGTTCACGTCCGGCGGCAGCACCTGGATGCCCATCCGGCGGCACTCCGACAGGTACATGGCCATCTTGTCCTTGTCGTCGCCGACGGAGGTCAGCAACGCCGCCATGTACTCGGCCGGGTAGTGCGCCTTCAGGTACGCCGTCCAGTACGACACCAGCCCGTACGCGGCCGAGTGCGCCTTGTTGAAGGCGTACCCGGCGAACGGGACCAGCACGTCCCAGACCTTCTGGATGGCCTCGTCGGAGTAGCCGTGTTCGCGGCAGCCGTCCCGGAACGGGATGAACTCCTTGTCGAGGATCTCCTTCTTCTTCTTGCCCATCGCCCGACGCAGCAGGTCGGCCTGGCCGAGCGTGTAGCCGGCGAGGATCTGCGCGGCGCGCTGCACCTGCTCCTGATAGACGATCAGGCCGTAGGTGGGGGCGAGGATCTCCCGCAGCGGCTCCTCCAGCTCCGGGTGGATCGGGGTGATCTCCTGGAGGCCGTTCTTGCGCAGCGCGTAGTTGGTGTGCGAGTCGACGCCCATCGGGCCGGGCCGGTACAGCGCCAGCACGGCGGAGATGTCCTCGAAGTTGTCCGGCTTCATCATGCGCAGCAGCGACCGCATCGGCCCGCCGTCGAGCTGGAACACGCCCAGGGTGTCGCCCCGGGCCAGCAGCTCGTACGCGGGCTTGTCGTCCAACGGCAGGCCCAGCAGATCCAGTTCCTTGCCGTGGTTGAGCTGGATGTTCTTGACCGCGTCGTCGATGATGGTCAGGTTGCGCAGGCCGAGGAAGTCCATCTTCAACAGCCCGAGCGACTCACACGTCGGGTAGTCGAACTGGGTGATGATGACCCCGTCGGAGTCCCGACGCATCAGCGGGATGTGCTCGATGATCGGCTCGGCCGACATGATCACACCGGCGGCGTGCACACCGGTCTGCCGGATCAGCCCCTCGATGCCCCGGGCGGTGTCGATGACCTTCTTGACGTCGGCCTCGGACTCGTACATGCCCCGGATCTCGCCGGCCTCGGCATACCGGGGGTGCTTCGGGTCGAAGATGCCTTCGAGCGGGATGTCCTTGCCCATCACGGCCGGCGGCATGGCCTTGGTGATCCGGTCGCCGACCGCGTACGGGTAGCCGAGCACCCGCGCCGAGTCCTTGATCGCGGCCTTCGCCTTGATCGTGCCGAAGGTGGCGATCTGCGCCACCTTGTCCTCGCCCCACTTGTCGGTGACGTACTTGATCACCTCACCGCGCCGACGCTCGTCGAAGTCGATGTCGACATCCGGCATGGAGACGCGCTCGGGGTTGAGGAACCGCTCGAAGATCAGCCCGTGCGGGATCGGGTCCAGGTCGGTGATGCCCAGCGCGTACGCGACCAGCGACCCGGCCGCCGAGCCCCGGCCGGGGCCGACCGCGATGCCCTGGTTCTTGGCCCACTGGATGAAGTCGGCGACCACGAGGAAGTACGACGGGAAGCCCATCTGGATGATGACGCCCAGCTCGTACTCGGCCTGCACGACGTGGCCCTCGGGGATGCCCTGCGGGTAGCGGCGGGCCAGGCCGACGAAGGTCTCCTTGCGGAACCAGGACTCCTCGGTCTCGCCCTCGGGCACCGGGAAGCGCGGCATCAGGTTGTGGAACTCGAACATCCCGGTCGGGTCGACCCGCTCGGCCACCAGCAGCGTGTTGCGGCAGCCCTCCAGCCAGACGTCGGAGCCGTCCACACCGCGCATCTCGTCGGCGGACTTGATGTAGTAGCCGCTGCCGCCGAACTTGAACCGGTTCGGGTCGGCGACGTTGCTGCCGGTCTGCACACAGAGCAGCACGTCGTGCGCCTCGGACTGCGCCTCGTGCGTGTAGTGCGAGTCGTTGGTGACCACCGGCGGGATGCCCAGCTTGCGACCGATCTCGACCAGCCCGTCCCGGACCCTCTTCTCGATGTCCAGGCCGTGGTCCATCAGCTCCAGGAAGTAGTTCTCCTTGCCGAAGATGTCCTGGTACTTCGCGGCGGCCTCCAGGGCCTGCGCGTCGTGGCCGAGCCGCAGCCGGGTCTGCACCTCGCCGGAGGGGCAGCCGGTGGTCGCCATCAGGCCGTCGGCGCACTCGGCCAGCAGCTCGGCGTCCATCCGGGGCCACTTGACGAAGTAGCCCTCGGTGTACGCCTTGCTGGTCAGCGTGAAGAGGTTGTGCAGGCCGGTCTTGTTGCGCGCCCAGATCGTCTTGTGCGTGTAACCGCCACTGCCGGAGACGTCGTCGCTCTTCTGCTCCGGGCGACCCCAGCGCACCCGCTTCTTGTGGAACCGCGACTCCGGCGCCACGTACGCCTCGATGCCCAGGATCGGGGTGACCCCGGCGGCCATGGCCTGCTTGTAGAAGTCGTTCGCGCCGTGCATGTTGCCGTGGTCGGTCATCGCCACGGCCGGCATCCCCTGCCGCTTGACCTCGGCGAACAGGTCCTTGAGGCGGGCCGCACCGTCGAGCATCGAGTACTCCGTGTGCACGTGCAGATGCGCGAACGAATCGCCCACGGAGCCCCCCGGGTCGGATGATCGAGACGGTCGGGGCTAACCCTAACCCTGCCGCCGGAGGCCGTTCCAGCGCGCCGCGCACCCCCGGTCCGCCGAGGTGTCGCGGATCATGCCGGCCCGATACGCGCGGCCGACCCCACCGACCCGACGAGGTAGCGGCCGCGCCCCCGTCGGCCAGGCCCATCACCGTGTACGACCAACCGCCCGCCCACCACCACCCGACCTCCCACCACCCGCCGCCCACCACCCCGCCGCTCGCCCCGCCGATCATGGAGTCGTGGCAGTTCCATAACGTGCAAAACAGTACATATCCGCGACCTCGACTCCATGATCGATGAGCTGCGGAACCACAGAGCCTGGCGACGGGAAGTCAGGTCGGCACGGCCAGCTCCCCGCTGGACCGTCTGCACCAGAGCGCGTTGTGCCGAGAGTGGGCGGGCGCAGCAGATGACCAAGGAGTTTGCGCCCTCGACACCCTCCTTCCGTGATCAAAACTTCTTGATCAACTGGGGCCAGCCCCACGGGGCAGGGGCAGAGCGGGGCGGGGCGGGGCGGGGCGGGGGCGGGGTCTCGTTTGTGGCGAGGAACGCCTCGCGCTGACACCATGTCGCGTGGCGGACACTATTACGCGCTGGACAATGCTGTGTGGCACACACTATCGTGTGACGCATGGTCAGCGACGACGTCCTACGGACACACCTCCAGGAGCTACGCCGGGGAACGGTGGTGGTGGCCAGCCTGGTCGCGCTGCGTCGACCCGACTACGGCTACGCGCTCCTGCAACGGCTCACCGGGCACGGCTTCCCGGTGGACGCCAACACGCTCTATCCACTGCTGCGCCGGCTGGAGGAGCAGGGGCTGCTGAGCAGCGAGTGGAACACCGAGGAGAGCCGGCCGCGCAAGTTCTACCGCACCAGCGAGTCCGGCGAGCAGGTGCTGCGCCGGCTGCTGGATGACTTCTCCGCCGTACAGACCTCCCTGACCGACCTGATCGAAGGAGCCCGCAGATGACGACCTCCCTGACCGACCGGTATCTCGCCGCCACGCTGCGTTCCGTGCCGACCGGACGGCGTGCGGAGATCGCCGACGAGCTGCGCGCCTCGATCGCCGACATGGTCGACGGCCGGACCGCCGCCGGGCTCGACGCCACCACCGCCGAGCGCGAGGTCCTCACCGAGCTGGGCAACCCGGCACAGTTGGCCGCCCGCTACAGCGACCGGCGACTCCAGCTCATCGGCCCGGAGTACTACCCGGCCTGGCAACGCCTGATGATCGTGCTGCTGAGCACCGTGCCCGCCGTCGTCGGCGTGCTGATGGGCGTGCTGGAGGCCACCACCGCCGAGAACCCGGCCGGCGCGGTCGGCGAGGGCATCGGGGCGGCGTTCAACGTCGCGGTGCACATCGGCTTCTGGGTGACGCTTGTCTTCGCGGCGATGGAACGGTTCGGCACCCCGCTGCACCTGCCGGAATGGACCGTCGACCAACTACCCGAGGAGCCCGTCGAGCGGGACGTCAGCCTCACCGACGTGGTGGCCTCGATCGTGTTCCTGGTCCTGTTCATCGCCTTCCTGCCGTGGCAGCAGTTCCAGCGGGTGATCGGTGACGGCGACCGGCTGCCGATCCTCGACCCGGCGCTCTGGACGTTCTGGCTGCCGGTGTTTCTCGTGATCCTGGTCGCCAGCATCGGTCTGGAGTTCGCCAAGTACCGGGCCCGCCGGTGGACCTGGCCGCTGGTCGGCGTCAACGTCCTGCTCAACCTGGGCTTCGCGGTGCCGGCGATCTGGCTGCTCCAGGACGAGCGGCTGCTCAACCCGGAGTTCGTCGACCGTTTCGCCTGGCTCCGCGACGGCGGCCTCGCCACGGTCAGCCGGATCAGCATCGTGGTGATCGTCGTGATCGCCATCTGGGACGTCGCCGACAGCGCGGTCAAGGCGTACCGGGCCGGACGCTGATCCGACAGTCGGGTGAGGGCGGGACGCATAGCGGTCCCGCCCTCACCGGGCGTACACCTCAGGGGAGAACGGGCAGCTCTGGACCGTCGCCCGTACGATCATGAGCGCTGGAACCGACGTGCAACCGAGGGAGCGGCCATGGAACTGATCATCGGATTGCTGTGTCTGGTGGTGATCGTCGTAGCGGTGCTCGGCTTCGGCGTGTCGATCTACAACGGGCTGGTCCGGGCCCGCAACGCGTACCGTAACGCCTTCGCGCAGATCGACGTGCAGCTGGTCCGCCGGCACGACCTGATCCCCAACCTGGTGGAGACCGCCAAGGGATACCTCAAGCACGAGCGGGAGACGCTGGAGGCGGTCATCTCGGCGCGCAACAACGCCGTCAACGCGCAGACCGCCGCGTCGGCCGCGCCCGGCGACCCGGCGGCGATGCAGCAGCTCAGCGGCGCGGAGAACGCGCTGAGCGCCACGCTGGGCCGACTGTTCGCGCTCTCCGAGGCGTACCCGGACCTCAAGGCCAACCAGAACATGATGCAACTGTCGGAGGAGCTGACCTCCACGGAGAACCGGGTCGCCTTCGCCCGGCAGGCGTACAACGACTCGGTGATGGCCTACAACAACAAGCGCGAGGTGTTCCCCGCGAGCATGCTGGCCGGGATGTTCTCGTTCGGTCCGGCGGCGCTGTTCCAGCCGGACGACCCGACGCAGCGCAACGCCCCGCAGGTGTCGTTCTGAGGCACCGATGAACTTCTTCGAACGACAGCGCCAGGTACGCCGGCTGTCGACCCGCCTGGTCCTGCTGTTCGTGCTGGCCGTCATCGGCATCGTGGTGGTGGTGAACCTCGCGGTGGTGTTCGCCTTCAACGTCGGCACCAGCAACCCGCCCCAGCTCGCCGGGATGATCGTCATGGTCACCGTGGCCACCCTCGCCGCGATCGGGCTGGCCGCGACGCTGCGGACGCTCACGCTTCGCGGCGGCGGCGGGAAGGTGGCCCGTGAGCTGGGCGGGGTCCCGGTTCCGGCGGACACCACCGACCCGGAGCTGCGGCGGCTGCGCAACGTCGTCGAGGAGATGGCGCTGGCCTCCGGCGTACCCGTGCCCGAGGTCTACGTGCTCCCGGAGGAGACGGCGATCAACGCCTTCGCGGCGGGGTGGAGCCCCTCCGACGCGGCCGTCGCGGTCACCCGGGGCGCGTTGCAACGGCTCAACCGCGACGAACTCCAGGGCGTCATCGCCCACGAGTTCAGCCACGTGGTCAACGGCGACATGCGGCTCAACATCCGGCTGATGGGCCTGCTCTTCGGCATCCTGTTCCTGACCGTGGTCGGTCGGGGCCTGGCCCGGGCCGGCGCCCTCGGCGGCGGACGGAGCCGCAGCAACAACAACGGTGGTGCCCTGCCGTTCATGCTGGTCGGGCTGGCGTTGCTGGTGGCCGGGTACATCGGCGTGCTCGCCGGCCGGCTCATCCAGGCGTCGGTGTCCCGGCAGCGGGAGTACCTCGCCGACGCCTCGGCCGTGCAGTTCACCCGGCAGACCAGCGGCATCGCCGGGGCACTCAAGAAGATCGGTGGCCTCTCCGACGGCTCCGAGCTGCGCACGCCCAAGCGCGACGAGGTGGGGCACATGCTCTTCGGCGAGGCGGGCCGGGCGTCCTGGCTCGCCACCCACCCGCCGCTGGCCAAGCGGATCCAGGCGTTGGAGCCCTCGTTCGACCCGAACGAGCTGCGGCAGCTCGCCCAGCGCTGGGCCGCCGCACCGCCGTCGGGACGGCAGGAGGACATCGCCCTCGGCCTGGCCCCGAGCGGTCCCGGCACCGCGCCGGGCCGTCGTGACTCCGCCCGCCCGGCCGCAGCGGCGCTGCCGGTGGAGGGCACCCGGGTACGCGTCGCGCCGGCCGAGATGCTGGGCCGGGTGGCCGCACCCACCGAGACGGCGTACACGCACGCCGCAGCGATCCTCGACCGCATCCCGCAACCGCTGCTGGACCGGGCCCGCAACCGGGACTCGGCCGCGCCACTGGTGCTCGGGCTGCTGCTCGCGGCCGAGCCGGACGTACGGCGACACCAGTACGACGCGATCGCCCGGCAGCACGGTCAGGCGCTGGCCGACGCCGCCCTGCGGGAGGCCGACGAGGTGGCCGGACTGCACCCGATGCTCCGGCTGCCCCTGGCCGAACTGGCGTTCCCGGCCCTGCGCGCCCGTACGAACGGGGAACTGGAGTCGCTGATGGCGGCCGTGTTCACGCTGATCCACGCCGACGGCGCGATCAACGTGTCCGAGTACTGCCTCTCCCGACTGCTGCTGGCCGAGATCCAGGAGTCACTCAAGCCGGACTCCCGGTGGCGCACCGACCGGCGTACGCTCACCGACTCCCGTTCCGCGGCGGCCCACCTGCTCGCCCTCCTGGCCCAGGTCGGGCACGGTGACCGGGCCGCCGCCGAGCAGGCGTTCCAGGCCGGTGTCGCCACGCTGCTGCCCGGCACCTCCCTGCCGTACGCGCCGCCGGAGAACGGCGTACACGCGTTGGAGACCGCCTGGCCGGTGCTGGACGGACTACGTCCGGGCGACAAGGAGCGGCTGGTCGCCGCCGTGGTGGCGGTGATCAGCCACGACGGGATGATGACCGTGCCGGAGATCGAGCTGCTGCGGACGATCTGCGGCCTGCTGCACTGCCCGCTGCCGCCGATGGCCGGCGACGGCATCGGCTGACCGCCGCACCACCCGCCGGTCGGGCCCGGCAGGGCACGACCGGCGCGGCGACCGGACGGCGGTCCTGCCACTCGCGGGCCAGCATCGCGTAGATGACCTCGTCGGCCCACTCCCCCTTGACGTACTCGTTCTCCCGCAGGTGCGCCTCGCGCCGCATACCGAGCCGGGTCAGAACCTGGGCGGAGGCGGTGTTGCGGGCGTCCAACCGACCGACGACCCGGTGCAGGTCGCACCGGTCGAAAGCCAGCGCCAGCATGGCCTGGGCCGCCTCGGTCGCGTAACCGCGTCCCCAGTGGTCCGGGTGCAGCAGGTAGCCGATCTCGCCCTGCCGGTGTTCCGCGCTGGTCCAGCACAACAGCACGTCGCCGACGAGTTGCCCGGTCTCCCGCAGCACCACCGCCAACTGGATCGCGTCGCCCTGTTCCCGCAGCGCGGTCCGCTGCTGCCGCCGCGCCAGCACCTCGCGGGTGCCGTCGAGGTCGAGGGGTGCCTCGCTGTAGAGGTAGCGGTGGGCGGCCGGGTCGGCGAAGTAGGCGTGCAGGCCGGTCAGATCGGACGGCTGGAAGGGCCGCAGGTGCAGTCGCTCGGTCTCGATCGGCAGGTCAGGCGTCAACACTGGGGCAGCGTAACCGGCGTGGCACATCCCTCATCCGGCCGCCGGAGGTGCCCGCCGCCCCACCATGCGGCGGGATGGCATTCTCAGCAGGTGACCACCGAGAGCAGCGACGACTGGCGGCGGCCGGGCCCCACGCCTGAGCAACGGCGCCTGGACCTCTACGCCGGGCTGGCCGCGACGGTCATCGCCCTGTTCAGCCTCACGCTGGCCCGCAGCACCGGCACGTTCCTGCTCGGGCCTCCGCCGTCCTGGCTCGAACAGATCCTCTGGACCGTCGCGGTGCCGCTGCCGCTGATCTGGCGACGCCGGTACCCGGTCGTGACCACGCTGGCCGTGTCCGCCGCGTTCATCGGTGCGCAGGTCCGGGCCGTCCCCGAGTGGCAGCTCTCCCAGTGGGCGTTGTTCGCCGCCATCTTCACGCTCGGCGCCTGGGGGCCGAACCACCGGATGTCCCGGCGGCTGCGGATCGGCATCATCGCCGCCATGTTCGCCTGGCTCGCCATCGCGTACTCGATCAGCCTCGACGAGATCACCCCGGACTCCTTCGAGAACGCGCTCGGGCCGGTGCCGCCGGTGCTCGCGGCGATCGTCACCGGTCTGCTGATCAACGTGTTGTTCTTCGGGTTCGCGTACTTCTTCGGCGAGACCGCCTGGATCGCCGCCCGCCGGCAGCACGAGCTGGCCGAGCAGGCCGAGCGGCTGCGCCGGTCGCAGGCGGAGGCCCGGCAGCACGCGGTGGTCGGCGAGCGGGTCCGGATCGCCCGGGAGCTGCACGACGTGGTCGCCCACCACGTGTCGGTGATGGGTGTGCAGGCGGCGGCGTGCCGTCGGGTCTTCGACAAGGATCCGGCCAAGGCACGGACCGCGCTCACCTCGATCGAGGAGTCGGCCCGGACGGCGGTGGACGAGCTGCGACGGATGCTCGGGGTGCTGCGTGCCCGGGACAACGGCCCGGAGGGCACCGGGCAGCCCGCCGGCGTCGACCGGATAGCCACCGTGGTCGACCGGGCGCGGGAGGCCGGGCTGCACGCCACGTTGGGCGTGTACGGCGACCCGACGCCGCTGCCCGAGTCGGTGTCCCAGGCCGCGTACCGGGTGGTGCAGGAGGCGGTGACCAACGTGTTGAAACACGCGAGCGGGGCGACCCTGCTCGACGTCCGGGTCCGTTATCTGGCCCAGGAGATGGAGGTCGAGGTGACCGACGACGGACGGGCCACCCGCCCGGCGAACGACGACGGGTTGGGGCTGGTCGGGATGCGGGAACGGGTCGCCACCCACGACGGCGAGCTGGAGGTGGGCCCGCGTACCGGTGGTGGGTGGCGGGTGCGGGTCCGGTTCCCGCTGCCGCTGGCGGCCGGGAGCACGACGTGACCGGGGCGACGCCGCCGGTCCGGGTGCTGCTCGCCGACGATCATCACCTGGTGCGGACCGGTTTCCGGGTGATCCTGGAGATCGAGGACGACATCGAGGTGGTCGGCGAGGCCGCCGACGGGGAACGGGCGGTCGCCATGGCGCGGGCGCTGCGTCCGGACGTGGTGCTGATGGACGTCGAGATGCCCGGCGTGGACGGGTTGGAGGCCACCCGCCGGATCAGCACCGAGACGGACGAGCCGGGCGGCCCCGCCGTGCTCATGCTCACCACGTTCGACCGGGACGACTACCTGTTCGCCGCGCTGCGCGCCGGGGCGAGCGGGTTCCTGCTCAAGAACGGCACGCCGGAGTCGTTGGTCGACGCGATCCGGGTGGTGGCCCGGGGAGACGGTCTGCTCGCCCCGGAACTCACCCGCCGGGTGATCGCCACGTTCGCCCGGCCGGGCGGCGCGACCGGGACCGTCGGCGGTCCCACCCCGGAGGAGGCACTGCGCGACCTGACCCCCCGGGAGCGGGAGGTGCTGGTCCTGGTGGCCGGCGGAGCCAGCAACGCCGAGATCGCCACCGCCCTGCACCTGGGCGAGGCGACCGTGAAGTCGCACGTCAGCCGGGTGCTGGCCAAGTTGGGTCTGCGTGACCGGGTGCAGGCGGTGGTCTTCGCGTACGAGCAGGGGGTGGTCCGGCCCGGCGGGTGATCTCCACCCGGAGGAGGAGCCCGGATTTCCGTCGACGGACGGAGGGCAGTCGAGGACCGAACTCCTAGCGTGGAGGACGTGACCCCTGTACTCCGCCTCGACGGCGTCGACCGCAGCTTCGGCGACCGCCAGGTGCTCAAGAATGTGTCCTTCGATGTCGTCGCCGGGCGGATGACCGGCTTCGTCGGCGGCAACGGCGCCGGCAAGACCACCACCATGCGGATCATCCTCGGTGTTCTCGCCGCCGACTCGGGCCGGGTGACGTGGCGGGACGCGCCGCTGAGCCGCGAGATCCGGGGACGGTTCGGCTACATGCCCGAGGAGCGCGGCCTCTATCCCAAGATGAGCGTCCGTGAGCAGGTGGTCTACCTGGGCAGGCTGCACGGGCTGACCGCCGAGGGCGCCCGGCGCGCCACCGACGACCTGCTGGAGCGGGTCGGGCTCGGCGAGCGCGGCGACGACCTGCTGGAGACGCTGTCGCTGGGCAACCAGCAGCGTGCCCAGATCGCCGCCGCCCTGGTGCACGACCCCGAGGTGCTGGTGCTCGACGAGCCGTTCTCCGGGTTGGACCCGATGGCCGTGGACACCGTCGTGGCCGTGCTGCGCGAGCGCGCCGCCGCCGGTGCCCCGGTGCTCTTCTCCAGCCACCAGTTGGATGTCGTCGAGCGGCTCTGCGACGACCTCGTGATCATCGCCGACGGGTCGATCCGGGCCGCCGGCAGCCGTGACGAGCTGCGGGCCGCGTACACCACACCCCGCTACGAGCTGGTGGTGGAGACCGACGCCGGTTGGCTGCGGGACCAGCCCGGGGTGACCCTGGTCGACCTGGACGGCGCCCGGGCCGTCGTCGACCTGACGCCCGGCGCGGACGAGCAGGTCGTGCTGCGCGCCGCGCTGGAGCGTGGCGCGGTCCGCACGTTCCGTCCGGTCACGCCCTCCCTCGCCGAGATCTTCCGAGAGGTCGCCCAGTGAACACCATGCAGGCCACCCGACTGGTCGCCGCCCGCGAGATCCGGGTCAAGCTGCGCGACCGCACCTTCCTGATCAGCACGGTCGTCTTCCTGCTGATCGCCGCGGCGGCGACCATCCTGCCGCCGCTGTTCTCCGGCGGGCCGTCCACCGTGGCGGCGACCGAGGCGGCGGCGGCTCCGCTGCGCGCGGCCGGTCTGGAGGTACGCGTCGTCCCCGACGACGCCGCCGCCGAGCAGGCCGTCCGCGACGGTGACACGGACGCCGCAGTCGTCGCCGGCCCGAGGGTGCTGGCCATGAACGACGCCCCCAACGACGTGGTCAACGCGTTGAGCACCCGGCCTCCGGTCGAGTTGCTGAACCCGGACGCGATCGACCCGCTGCTGGCGTTCCTGGTGCCGTTCGCGTTCGCGTTCATCTTCTTCATCACCTCGCAGACCTTCGGCGTGCAGATCGCGCAGAGCATCATCGAGGAGAAGCAGACCCGGATCGTGGAGATCCTCGTCGCGGCCGTACCGGTCAAGGCGTTGCTGGCCGGCAAGATGCTCGCCGGCACGATCCTCGCGCTCGGTCAGATAGCCCTGGTGGCCCTGGTCGCGGTGGCCGGCATGGCGTTCAGCGGCAGTACCGACATGATCACCCTGCTCGGCCCGGCGATCGGCTGGTTCATCCCGTTCTTCCTGCTCGGCTTCGTGCTGATCGCGGCGATGTGGGCGGCGGCCGGTGCGCTGGTCAACCGGCTGGAGGACATCGGTGGGGTGTCGACGCCGGTGCAGCTCGCGGTGATGCTGCCCTTCTTCGGGGTGGTCTTCCTCAACGACAACCCCACCGCCATGACGGTGCTCTCCTACCTGCCGTTCTCGTCGCCGACGGCGATGCCGCTGCGGCTGTTCGCCGGGGACGCGGCGCTCTGGGAGCTGTTCGCCTCGCTGGCGCTGCTGCTGGTGGCGGCGGCCGGGTTCCTGCTGGCCGGGGCCCGCGTCTACGAGGGGTCGCTGCTGCGGACCAACGGCCGCACCTCGCTGCGGACCGCCTGGCGGGAGCGCGAGACGATCGGCTGACCGTCCGACCCGCGCCACGCGCCGGCGGCCCCGCACGGGGTCGTCGGCGCGTCGCCGTCAGCGCGTCGCCGTCAGCGCGTCGCTGTCAGCGCGTCGCTGTCAGCGCGCTCGGGCGAGGGCGAGTTACGGCAGGTCGTGCCGTCAACGCCCTCGGGCGAGCTTGAGGTGCGGCAGGTCGCGGGTGAACTCGCGGAAGCCGACACCGAGGTACAGGCCCCGGGCGGCCGGATGGCCCGGAGCGCCGAGGCAGGCGACCAGCATGCGGCGTGCCCCGGCGGCGCGGGCGAGCTGCATCCCGTAGAGCTGCAAGGCGGTGCCCAACCCCCGCCGCCGGAAGTCCCGGTGAGTGCCGACGGGTTCGAACTCGGCGGTCCGCGTGGCCTCGTCGAGCCAGACGATCGCGGTCGCGGCGAGCGTGCCCTCCGGCGCCTCGACCAGCACGTGCAGGTCGGCACGGTAGGGCCAGGTCCGCTGCACCCGCGCGCAGGCGGTGTCGGTGAAACTGGACCGGGGCCAGGCGTCCCGGTGCGCCCGGGCCAGGGCCACCGCCGACAGGTGCTCGGCGGTACGCAGCCGGAAACCCTCGGGCAGCACCGGCTCCGGCACGTCGACCAGCTCCCGCGCGTTGAACTGCACCCAGGAGCCGGTGTCGGAGCCGGTCTCGGCGTCGAACACGTACCCGTGGGCGGCCACGGCGGCCCGCGACGCCGCGTCCCCGACCTGCACGGTCAGTGCGCGGTCGACGTCGCCGGCCACCTCGTCGTACCAGTCGAGGACCTCGGCCAGCAGCTCCGGCCGGTCCGGATGCGCCTGCCAGATCAGGTTGGCCCGGGTGACCTCGCGGAACGTCCCGTCGCTGCGCGCCACCCGGTGCGGCAGGTACGCCCACCCCCACGCGGCCAGCCGGTCGTCGACGAACCACAGCCGGTGCCGCCAGTACCGGTGCAGGGCGTCGTGGTCCTTGGCCCAGCCCCAGGCCAGCTCACCGACGGTCGCCTCGCCGTTGACCAGCTCCGGCCGCAGCTCCATCACCTGCTGGGCCAACCCCTGCATCAACCGCAGCTCGTGCAGACCGAGATCCGTCATCCGGGCACCCTCGCAGGACCCCGGCCGGGCTGTCGAGGCAATTCGGTGCCGCCGGGACCGCCGTCGAGGTCAGCAGGGGACGGTGGACCAACCGGCGGGCAGGCGCGGCGTCGGCCAGCCCGGGTCGGGCCGCCAGGCCGCCCAGGACTCGTCCCACCAACGCTGACCGGCATCGAGTAGGGCCGCGATCCGGTCGCCTTCGGCGCGGATCGCCTCCCCCATCCCCGGGTAGCGCCCCTCCACCAGCCGCTGGGCGAAGATCTCCACATCCTTGAAGACGTACCGGTCGGCGTCCGCCGCCCACCACAGGTCCAGCTCGTGGTCGAGGGTGTCGACCCCGATGGGGGTACGCCGGAACGGGTCCTGGAGGTTGAAGTACCACCCGGCGAAGTCGCGCTGCGGGCCGGACCAGAACACGTCGACCGAGTGCACCTCACCGGGGCGCTGGAGCATCAACTTGCCGTGTCCGGTCCAGGCGGTGTGCCCGGCCGCCTGCCACGGGTGCCGTCCGCACGGGAAGGTGCCGTAGTCGGGGAAACCGAACTCGGCTCCCGTCGGCAGATAGAGCGCCAGCAGGTCGGCGGAGTCCTCGACGCAGATCGTCGGCACGGCGAACCAGACCTCACGGCCCTGCTCTTGATCACGCTCTTGGTCACGGCCTTGCTCACGCTCTTGCTCACGCTCTTGCTCACGGCCTTGATCACGCTCTTGCTCACGGCCTTGATCACGCTCGATCGGGGATCGAGTGCCTTCCCCGGCACCCCGAGACCACTCGATCCCGGATCGAGCAGGCCGTGACGCCGTTCGCGGCACCTCGAAGCGCAGGATCTCCCGGCGGACGACCACGTCACCGGGATGGAAGCGTCCCGTCTCCGTCACCGCTCCTCCAGCGTGTGTGCTGGTCAGTCCCCCGCCAGCTCCGGCCGATGCTCCCTGATCCACGCCTGCACATCCGACTTCCGCCAGATCTGGCCCATGATCAGCACTTGGTAGGGCGCTGGGAAGTCTCGTCGAGACGCAATCACCGACGCACGGGCGCGGCTGACGCCGCCGAGCATCCCTCGGATCTCCGCGATACCCACGAACTCGCCCACATGTTGACGGTAGGCATCCCCGATCGAAGCGCGATCGTTAACACTGATCGGCGTTGACGATCGCAGCTAGCAGATGCAGGATAATGAGATGGCCGCGCTGAGCAGTTCGCCCGATCGTGAGCCGCTGGGTCGGCTGCATCCCGTGTACCAGCACCTGCCCGACCGGCCCCGCTGGACGTGTCGAGCCTGCTCACGGGACTGGCCGTGTCCGGCGGCCCGGATGCTGCTGCGGGTCGAGTACGACCTCGATCGGGTCGGTCTCTCCGTCTATCTCGCCGGCCAGTTGTTCGACGCCACCGGCGACCTGCTGCGGCTCACCGAGGGCCCGCTGCCGACACCCGGCGAGTTGTACAACCGCTTCCTGGCCTGGGCGACCCCACAGTCCTGGCGAGCACCACAGTCCCGGCGAGCACCACAGTCCTGGCGGCAGCCACAGGCCGGGCAAACGCCGGAGCTCGGGCGGCAGCCACCGCCCCGGCGACAGCCACCTGACCCGGCCGGAATGTCACCCGTGGCTGGTAGAAGTCCAGCACCCGCCGACCCGAGGAGCACGATCATGGACGTACGCGACGCGGCCCAACGATGGGCCGACGCCTGGGCCACGGGCTGGCCCGCCCAGGACGGGGAACGCATCGTCGAGTTGCAGGCCGAGCAGGGCGACCACTGGGCGTCGATGTTCCGCCCGTGCCGGGGCCGCGCCGGGCTGCGCGCCTACGTCGAGGAGTGCTTCGGCGAGGAGGCCCGACCGGCCGAGGTCTGGTTCGGCGTTCCCCGCGTCGACGGCGACACCGCGACCGTCGAATACTGGGCGATCACCTACCCGTACGACCAGCCGGTCACCCTCTCCGGCTGCACGGTGGTCCGTTTCGACGCCGACGGCCTGGTCACCGAGTCCCGCGACTACTCGCACGCCAAGGAGGGTCGCATCCCCCCACCCACCGGCCTGTTCGCGGACCGCCAACCATAGATCTTGGACAGTTACCGTCCTCGCGAGACGGCAACTGTCCAAGATCTCCGAGATGGCGACGCCGGACGCGCGGATCGGCAAGAGCAGCGGAAGCTCAGGTCTCGGGCAGTGTCTGCATGGTGCGCAGCGGGGAGAAGACGACCCAGAGCACCCCGAGCAGGGCGCCGAGGGCGGCGATCCAGAGGGCGGGACGTACCCCCAGCGTCGCGCCGAGTGCCCCGCCGACCAGGGCGCCGATCGGCCGGATGCCGTGGTTGACGGTGCGCCGGAAGCCGGAGACCACGGCGAGCATCGCCACCGGAGTGGCCGCGATCTGCACCGAACCGACCGCGATGTCGAGAATCATGACGCCCAGCGCGGACACGAACTCGGCGGCGAACAGCAAGGCGAGCACCAGCGGCTGCGGTCCCGTGGCCAACGGCACGAGCAGCAGCGGGGCCGGGAACACGACGAAACCGAGGAGCACTGCGGGGCCGATCCCGATCCGGCGGCTGACCGGTCCGGTGACCGTCGCGCCGAGCAGTCCGCCGACCGCGCCGGCCCCGATGACCAGGCCCAGCATGCCCGGTGAGACACCCAGCTCGGTGGTCACGTACAACACGAACAGCGCGGCGAACATGAAGTTGAACAGGTTGAGCGTGGTGGTGCCGAGCAGAGTCGCCCGGAGCACCTCGGAGCGGGCCACGTACCGGACACCGGCGGCCATCCCCCGGGCGGAGTCGCTGCGGACGGAGTGCTCGGTGACCTCCGTCCGGCTCAGAAAGACTGCCGACACCAGGTACGTGACGACGCCGGAGAGGAGCGCGAACGGGGCGGTGAGCACCTGCACCAGCACCCCACCGAGGCTCGGACCGGCCACGTGCGCCATGGCCCGGCTGCCGTTGACCAGACTGTTGGCGTCCACGTAGTCCGCTCGCCGGACCAGTGCGGCGAACAGGCTCTGGTGCGCCACCTCGAAGAAGACCGAGAGCGTCCCGACCAGGAAGACCATGGCGCAGAGCAGCAGCAGGCTCAGCACGTCCGCCCACCACAGCACCGGCACGGCCAGCAGCAGGACCGCCCGGCCGAGGTCGGTGACGATCATGACCTGGCGTCGGTACGGGTACCGGTCCACCCAGGCGCCGGCCGGCAGGGAGAAAAAGAGATTCGGCAGCAGCGAGGCGGCGGTCAGGTAGCCCATCTCGGCAGGTCCGGCGCCGACCGCGAGCAGGGCCAGCAACGGTACGGCGAGCATGGTGATCTGGTCGCCGAAGAGCGAGACGGTCTGCGCGGACCAGTAACGGCGAAACGCCGTCCGCCGGAGCAGCCCTGGGAGGCGCGGCCGACGCGACCGAGGCGGCGGTGCGGCGTCGGCCAGGACGGGAGTCTCCGTCACGGCCCTTCTCCGCCCGCCGGTTCCTGCGCCGGGGCGGCCCCACGGGGCAGCGCCATCTGGACGAACGTCACCGGGCGGGATCCGGGCGGGCGTTTCGCCGGGTCGCCGATCCGTTCGTCGTACCGGGCCAGCAGCGCGTCGACCGTATCCGTGATCTCGCGGAGCTCGGCGGTGGTGACGTGCAGCAACGCGTCACCGAAACCGGCGGCGGCCCGCCACTCGGTGGGCTCGTCGGCACGGATCGCGAGGTAGTCCCGGGCACGTTGCAGATAGATGTCGACCATCGCACTGTTGATCTCGTCCGTGGCGGCTCGCATCGCCGGGTCGTCGGAGTCGTCGTCCCAGGACGTGTACTGGGTGGTGGCCCGCCAGGGCCGTTCCCGGCCGTCCGCCCCGGGAACCCGTTCGGCGAACCCGTACTTGGCGAGCTGCCGCAGGTGGAACGAGCAGTTCGGCACGTTGTCGTCCAGCCGGGCCGCCGCCTGCGTCGCGGTCATCGGCCCTTCGCCGCGCAGCAGCCCGATCAGACGCATCCGCAACGGGTGCGCGTACGCCCGCAGAGCACGGGGGTCAGTGACTGTGATCGATCGTCGGGGCACCTCTTCGGTCATTACTAGAGGATGCTTTATAAAGATATCTCTAGCAAGTGCCCACCCACTCCCGGATACGTGAGCCGTTGGATCGCCCAGGAGCCGCTGCCGACCCTGTTCCCGCTGCGGCCGGTGGCCTGACGGACAGCGGACGGCCCGGCACCCGATGACCGGGTGCCGGGCCGTCCACGGATGCGTCGGCGGTGCGGCGGATCAGCCGACCGCCTCCATCACCTCGTCCGAGACGTCGAAGTTCGCGAAGACGTTCTGCACGTCGTCGCTGTCCTCCAGGACGTCGATCAGCTTGAAGATCTTGCGGGCGCCCTCCTCGTCCAGCGGCACGGTGACGCTGGGGATGAGCGAGGACTCGGCCGACTCGTACTCGATGCCGGCGTCCTGGAGTGCGGTGCGTACGGCGATCAGGTCACCCGGCTCGGAGACCACCTCGAACGCCTCACCCAGGTCGTTGACCTCCTCGGCGCCCGCGTCGAGGACGGCCAGCATCACGTCGTCCTCGGTGGTGCCCGCCTTCGGCACGATCACCACGCCCTTGCGGGAGAACATGTACGACACCGAGCCGGCGTCGGCGAACGAGCCGCCGTTGCGGGTCAGCGCGGTGCGCACCTCGGTGGCGGCGCGGTTGCGGTTGTCGGTCAGGCACTCGATGAGCAGCGCGACGCCGTTCGGGCCGTACCCCTCATACATGATCGTCTGGTAGTCGGCGCCGCCGGCCTCCAGGCCGGAGCCGCGCTTGACCGCCCGGTCGATGTTGTCGTTCGGGACCGAGCTCTTCTTGGCCTTCTGGATCGCGTCGAAGAGGGTCGGGTTGCCGGCCGGGTCACCGCCGCCGGTCCGCGCCGCGACCTCGACGTTCTTGATCAGCTTGGCGAACATCTTGCCGCGCTTGGCGTCGATGACCGCTTTCTTGTGCTTGGTCGTCGCCCACTTTGAGTGGCCGGACATCTGTTACCTCCGTTGCTACCCGCCGTCTGCATCGACCGCACCGCGCACGCCCTGCTCCGCACCCGCGCACGCGGTGGTGCCGGTCAGCTCTGGTGGAAGCCTGGCGGCCAGATGGCCCTGCCGAATCTCGACAATCCTACCGACGTGCGGCAGGTGGTCGTCACCCGCCGCACGTCGGCCGCCGGCCCGATCTCTCCCGAGCTTCACAGATCAGACAAAAGCCACTGGATCGCACACCCGCCGCGTCGCCGAGCACCGCCTGCTCGGCCCGGTCCGGGTCGGTGCGGCGCTCGACGACCGCCGCCTCGATCTCGGTGAGCAGCGCGGTGAGCGCCTCGGCGCGCGCGGCGGCGGGCGCGATCCGTCCCGGTGCCGTCGGGTCGACGGAGTCGCCTTCTTGGCGGCTTCCCGACAGATGACGCAGAGGTCGCCGACGGCGCGCATCGCAATTCCCCTAAAACCGCCCGACGATCCTCCCCGGCACATCCGGCAATTGCCGAGGATCCGCCAAACGGGCATTCTTCCGGCCCCCGGGCACGCTTCTTCCGACTGGCCCGGGTGCCACACACTGTCGCTGTCGTGAGCAGCACACCGACCCCGGGAGGCGATACGTGCTGGAGGAATTCGAGGAATTCGGCCGCGATCTGCCGATGATCGGCAAGGGCGGCGTCAGCGCGCTCAACAAGTTCTCGCTCATGGTGGAACTGCCGTACGCGCAGGATCTCGACCTTCCGCCCGAGCACAAACGCGCCGTGGGGGCCCGGCTGTACCGCAGTGTCGCCGAGGTGCTGGAGGCCGCCGAACTGTACTCGGTGCAGCACCTGCGGCTGGACTGGTCCGACGGCAACATCGGGATCGTCTACGACGACTCGTCATTCGGCTTCCGGATGGCGATCCGGCGCGACCTGCGCATCATCCTCGAACGGCCCGGATCGTCGCTGCGCCTCTTCCACAATTGGTACCGGGTGTTCATGCCCTACATCCAGGGGCTGGTGTCGCGAATCGCCATCGACCTGTCCGACATCCTCCATTCCGATTTCGACCTGCAACCGATCCGGACCAGTTACCTCTTCTCCCTGCTCACCTACGATTTCATTCCGGTACGCGCACCCCGTCCGGTCAGCAGCCACCAACTGATCGGCAACCTGCTGTCGCACCGCCCCGGCGAGGACGGCCGATTCCTCTCCGTACCCAGCGGTGGTGCGGCCGGGCCGCTGCGCACCGGCCGGCTCGACGTGGAGATCTCCAACTTCCGGGAGGTCGCCCCCGACGTGCACGTCCGCGAGATCTACGACATCCAGGCCCCCTCGAACCAGGGCTACCGCGGCATCTGGCTGGACTTCTACTGCATCTCCGAGACCGTCGGCGACGGTGACCCGGCTCTGGAGTCGCGCATCGCCCCACGGCCCGAGTTCCTGCTGGAGCAGTACACGGTCCCGTACCGCGACTTCTTCCGGGACCGCGTCGTCAAGGGCTTCCTCGCCGACTTCTTCAAGGACTGCGAGTTCTCCTGCGCCGTCGGGACCATGCCGTGACGCAGGAGACGCTCAACGTCATCCAGTTCGCGGGGCTGGTGGCCACCTTCGTCTGCAGCATCGCCGCACTCTTCCTGTCCTGGCAGAACAACCGCTCCTCGGACCGGGAGGTGCGGGTCGCCGCCGAACAGCTACGTGCCTCGATCATCCCCGTCCCGATGATCCAGGACTCCCGGCTGACCTGGCGCGGGCAGACCCTGGTGGTGCTCTCCGTCCGGCTCCGCAACGTCGGTGCCGGGCCGATCCTCGGCATCCAGATCGCCGGCATCCGGATCGACCGCACCAGCCTGGCGTTCGAGGCCCTGAGCGCCCCGAAGGCGGACGTCGTCATGCCCACCACGGACGTCGAGCAGCGGCTCAGGTTCGTCGACCCACCGCAGATCGCGCAGCCGAGTCTGGTGCTCGTCGAGATCGAGTACTTCGACGTGCTGGGCAACCACTACCAGCAGCCGCTGCCGTTGACGGTCGTCTCCGGCACCGGCAGCGGCGCCATGGCCGGAGTCCGTCCGGCCCGCATCAGCCGGAACCCCTAGAGAGGCAGTCGCGGATGTCCAAGCTCATTCTCGGCCGGGCAGTCGTGCGTCACCTGGAACCCGAGCCGCTGTCCAAGAGCCAGTTCGCCCAACGGCGACCCAGCGACACCGGCGTACGCGCCCGCCTCGGCCTCGGCGAGGAACACATCATCGACGACGCCCAACTGGGTCCGGTGGTCGCCTCGGACGACGACAGCCACCTGATGACGATCGCGCCCACCGGAGCCGGCAAGGGCCGGGACGTGATCATCCCGAACCTGCTCACCTACGAGGGTTCGGTGGTGGTGATCGACCCGAAGGGCGAGAACTACGACGTCACGCACGAGCACCGCCGGACCGTACTCGGCAACGAGATCGTGCTGCTCGACCCGTTCGGTGCCAGCCACGGCGGCAGCGACGAGCGGGGTTCGCTGAACCCGTTCGACGTGTTCGGCGCGCTGCGACGCGACGACGCCGCCGCCGAGGAGCCCGAGGACTTCGGCCGGTTGCTCTCCGACATCCTGATGGGCGGCATCCCGTCGCTGTCCGACCCGTTCTGGGACGAGATGGCGCAGCTGCTGATCGCCGCGCTCGCCACCGACCTGATGACCGGCCAGCCGGACCGGCCCGACACCCTGCAGGAGCTGCGTACCCAGCTCTTCGAGTCGGAGCTGCGCTACCGGCTCGCGGTGGCGCTCGACACGCGGTCGACGTCGATGCCGCCGGGCACCCGACAGGAGTTCGAGATGCTGCTCAGCATCGCGGACGCGGAGAAGACCTTCAGCGGGATCGTGGTGACCGCCGCCCAGCAGCTGGCCGCCTTCAGCTCCCGACGCACCGTGGACGCCACCGCCCGGACGAGCTTCGCCCTGAGCGACCTGACCGACCCCGAGCGCCGGATCTCCATCTACGTGGTCATCCCGCCGCACAAGCTGCGGACCCACCAACGCCTGCTGCGGGCCTGGGTGGGATGCCTGCTGTACTACGTGATGAACAGCCGGTCGATCAACCAGTCCCGGCTGCTGTTCCTCATCGACGAGGCGGCTCAGCTCGGCCGGTTCTCGCTGCTCCAGGAGGCGATCACGCTGCTGCGCGGGTACGGGCTGCGCACCTGGACCTTCTGGCAGGACCTCGCGCAGTTGTCCAACCTCTACGGCGTCGCCGCCGAGACCATGATCAACAACTCGGGCGTGCTCCAGGTGTTCAGCCCGGCGAACTTCGGTGCCGCCACCGCCCTGTCGCTGCGGATCGGGTGCAGCGTCGGTGAACTGCTGCAACTCGCCCCGGACGAGCAGGTCATCGCGTTCAAGAACGAATGGCCCACGAAGATGGAACGCTTCAACCACCTCACCGACCCGGTGCTACGCGGCTGGGCCCGCGCCAACCCCCGACACGGCACCCCACCACCGCCCGGGTGAGGCGTACGCCCGGGAGGTGGTCGAGCCGTCCGCGCGGCGCGGTCGAGCCGTCCGCGCGAGCGTGGCCACACCCGTGGTGGAGGTCGCGCACTCCGCGCGAAGGCGGCCCCCCCGGGTGCGTGGTCGACCCGCCCGCGCGCGCGGCCACGCCGGTGGCCTGCTCGATCCGACGGCGCGAGCGCGTCCCCGTAGTGCGGTCAGCCCGCCGCGCGGACCAGGTCCACGAAGTAGGCGTGCAGCCGCGCGTCGCCGGTGAGTTCCGGGTGGAACGAGGTGGCGAGCAGGTTGCCCTGGCGTACGGCCACGATCCGCCCGGCGGCCGGGCCGGCGGTGACCGTGCCGAGCACCTCGACGTCGTCGCCGACCCGCTCGACCCACGGGGCGCGGATGAAGACGGCGTGCAGCGAGCCGCCCTCGACCCCGGCGATCTCCACCGGTGCCTCGAACGAGTCGACCTGGCGGCCGAACGCGTTGCGCCGGACGGTCATCGAGATGCCGTCGAAGCCCCGCTGGTCCGGGCGGCCGTCGAGGACCTCGGTGGCCAGCATGATCATGCCGGCGCAGGAGCCGTAGACCGGCAGGCCGGCGGCGATGCGCTTGGCGATCGGCTCGCGCAACTCGAAGATGTCCACCAGCTTGCTGATCGTGGTGGACTCCCCGCCGGGGATGACCAGGCCGTCGACCGCGTCCAGCTCCGCCGGCCGGCGTACCGGTCGGGCCTGCGCGCCCGCCCCGGTCAGGGCGGCGACGTGCTCGCGGACGTCGCCCTGCAGGGCGAGCACACCGATCACGGGTGCCGTCACAGGCGTTCCTTCCGAGGTGTTAGCAGGGGTCCCCTGCTATGCACGAGGCGTTAGCAGGGGGCCCTTCCTTTCACGTCACCAGCCGCGGTCGGCGAGGCGGTGCGGGACCGGGATGTCGTCGACGTTGATGCCGACCATCGCCTCACCGAGCCCCCGGGAGACCTTGGCCAGCACGTCCGGGTCGTCGTGGAACGTCGTCGCCTTGACGATGGCGGCGGCCCGCTGCGCCGGGTTGCCGGCCTTGAAGATGCCGGAGCCGACGAAGACGCCCTCGGCACCGAGCTGCATCATCATCGCCGCGTCGGCGGGGGTGGCGATGCCACCGGCGGTGAACAGCACCACCGGCAGCTTGCCGCTCTCGGCGACCTCCTTGACCAGCTCGTACGGCGCCTGCAACTCCTTCGCCGCGACGAACAGCTCGTCGGTCGGCAGGGTGGAGAGCCGCCGGATCTCCTGACGGATCTTGCGCATGTGGGTGGTGGCGTTGGAGACGTCACCGGTGCCGGCCTCGCCCTTGGAGCGGATCATGGCCGCGCCCTCGGTGATCCGGCGCAGCGCCTCGCCCAGGTTGGTCGCCCCGCAGACGAACGGGACGGTGAACGCCCACTTGTCGATGTGGTTGGCGTAGTCGGCCGGGGTCAGCACCTCGGACTCGTCGACGTAGTCCACGCCGAGCGCCTGGAGGATCTGCGCCTCCACGAAGTGCCCGATCCGGGCCTTGGCCATCACCGGGATGGAGACCGCCTGGATGATGCCGTCGATCATGTCGGGGTCGCTCATCCGGGAGACCCCGCCCTGGGCGCGGATGTCGGCGGGGACCCGCTCCAGCGCCATCACCGCGACCGCTCCGGCGTCCTCGGCGATCTTGGCCTGCTCGGGGGTGACCACGTCCATGATCACGCCACCCTTGAGCATCTCGGCCATGCCGCGCTTGACGCGGCCGGTGCCGACGACCGGGGTGGCACTGCTGGTCGGGGAAGTCATCTGGGACAGGCTCCTCAGGCGGCTCGGGGCGGGGGCAGCGCAGATGCTACGCGCGGCGCGACGCCCCTCCGACAGCCAATTCCAGGCGTGGTGGCCTGCTCTGTGGCCCCGGTCACCCGCCTGCCGGGAGACCGGCGCAGCGAGCAGATCAGCGGGTACGCACGTCGACGGCGGGCACGGTCAGCGTCGGGTCGTCGATGTCGAAGTAGCGCGGCCAGGTGTGACGCCGCCCCATCCGTAACAGCCGCACCAGCGGCCGTCCGCGCGCCGAACGGGCGTCCCGGACCAGGTCGGTGTGCACCTGCCGGGCCAACGCGAGTCGCCGGCTGGCCGCGATCACCGCGTCGCAGTCCGGGTCGGCGGGATCGAGTTCGACCGCACGCAACTGCCGGGTCAGGTCGTTCTCGGCCGCCTCCCGCTCGTCCGGGCCGGCGTCGAGCGCGATCCGCGCCGCCGCGTACAGCTCGACGCCGTACCGCCGCTCCGCCAGCACGGCCGCCGCAGCGGCCCGGCGCAGCAGATGGGCGTCCAGGGCCCGCGCGGCGAGCTGCGCACGGGACTGGAGCCGCTCGACCCGGCCGGCGGTCCAGATCAGGTACGCCGCCACCAGGGCGACGACCACCGTCGCGCCCACCACCCACCACATGCCCGGCATCGTAGTGCTGCTCCCGTTCCTCCCGGTCAGTCCGGCCCCACCCACTCCTGGTCGATCACCCGCCCGTCGGTCGCCTCGATCGCCGCTGCGTATACCTCCAGAACGCGCCGGGCAACCACGGGCCAGTCGAAATTCGCCACCACCTGGTGCCCGCAGGCGGTCAGCTCGGCCCGCTGGGCGGGATCGTCCAGCAGCTCGGCCAGGCGCCCGCGCAACGTCACCGCGTCACCGGTGGGGAACAGCCGCCCGGCCCGCCCGCCGTCGAGCACCCGGCGGAAGGCGTCCAGATCGCTGGCGACGACCGTGGTGCCGGCGGCCAGCGCCTCGGTGAGGATCATGCCGAAGGACTCGCCGCCGGTGTTCGGCGCCACGTACAGGTGCACACTACGCAGCATCCGGGCCTTCTCCTCCTCGGAGACCAGCCCGAGGAAGGTCACCCGATCCCGAAGATCGGGCGGAAACTGGTCGAACAGGTCGTCCCGGTCCCCCGGTCCGGCGACCAACAGGCGCAACCCGGGGCGTTGCCGGGCCAACTCCACGAACGCGTCGCGCAGGATCGGGAACCCCTTGCGGGGCTCGGTGAACCGGCCCAGGAAGCCCAGCGTCCCGCCGTCGCCCGGCGCGTACTCGCCCGGCCAGCCCGGCAGCGGCGCCACCCCGGCGAACTTGGCCACCGCCACCCCGTTGGGGATCTCCACCGCACCGCCGTCCAGGTGCTCGACCTGCACCTTGCGGGCCAGCGCGCTGACCGCGATCCGCGCGGTGATGCGTTCCAGCACGATCTGCAGGACGCCCTGGGCGACCGAGAGCACCCGGGAGCGGGTCATCGCGGTGTGGAAGGTGGCCACCACCGGCCCCCGCGCGGAGAGCACGGCGAGCATGGAGAGGCTCAACGTCAGCGGCTCGTGCACGTGCAGCACGTCGAAGTCGCCCCGGGTGATCCACCGGCGCACCCGGGCGGTGGAGACCGGGCCGAACGCGATCCGGGCCACCGAGCCGTTGTACGGCAGCGGCACCGACCGGCCGGCCGGCACCACGTACGGCGGCAGCGGCGAGTCCTCGTCCGCCGGAGCCAGCACGCTCACCTCGTGGCCGAGCCCGATCAGCGCCTCGGCGAGATCCATGACGTGGTTCTGCACCCCGCCCGGCACGTCGAAGGAGTACGGGGAGACGATGCCGATCCGCATTGCGTCCCGTCCCCTCAGTCCAGCCACATCCGCTGCAACATGTGCCAGTCTTGCGGATGCCGGGCGATGCCCGACGCGAGACCGTCGGCGATCCGCTGGGTCAGCGTACGGACCCGCTCGTCCAGCGAGCCCTCCGCCGGCCCCGGCAGCGGCAGCGGCCCCTCGATCGAGGCGCACGCCGTATCCGCTTCGTACCACAGCGACGCCACGTACAGCGGGGCACCGGTGCGCAGCGCCAGCAGCGCCGGACCGGCCGGCATCCGACTCCGGCCGCCGAAGAAGTCCACCTCCACGCCCCGGGCGGAGAGGTCGCGGTCGGCCAGCAGCGGCACCACCGCACCGGCCTGGAGCCGGTCGGTCAGCACGTCGATGGGCTGACGGTCTCCCCCGGTGGTGGGCAGGATCTCCATGCCCAAGCCCTCCCGGAAGGCCACGAACCGCTCGAAGACCCCCTCCGGCTTGAGCCGCTCGGCGACGGTGGAGAGCGGCCACCCGTTGGCCGCCACCCAGGCACCGGCCAGGTCCCAGTTACCGGCGTGCGGCAGCGCGACCACCGCGCCCCGCCCGGCCGCCACGTCGGCGGCGAGCATCTCGGTGCCGTCCAGCCGGAAACCGGCGAGCACCTGCTCCCGGCTCAGCGACGGCAGCCGGAACACCTCCATCCAGTAGCGGGAGTACGACCGCAGGCCCGCCCGGACCAGCTCGTCCAGCTCCTGGTCGGGCAGCTCCGGACCGACCACCCGGCGCAGGTTGGCGCGCAGCCGGCTGGCACCCCTGCCCCGACGGCGGTGGGCCCGGTCCGCCACCGCGTCGAACGCCGCCGCCGCCACCGGCCGGGGCAGCACCCGGACCAGCCGCCAGCCGGCGACGAACCCGAGTTCGGTGAGGTTCACCTGAGCTGGGCCTGCCGGTAGACGTACCGCATCCGCTGGCCGACGGTGAACAGCGACACCGCCGCCAGCAGCCAGAGCGCGATCGGCAGCGCCGCCGGGTGGACCAGCGCGGCGAGCACGCCGCCGACGCCGACGATCAGCAGCCGCTCCGTACGCTCCGCGATGCCCACGTCGCCGCTCATCCCGAGCCCCTCGGCGCGGGCCTTGACGTACGAGACGAGACCCCCCGCGGCCAGGCAGATCAACGCGGCGGCCATGCCCCCGCGGTCCCCCTCCCCGGCCAGATAGAAGGCGACCGCGCCGAAGACGGCACTGTCGGCGACCCGGTCCATGCTGGAGTCGAGGAACGCGCCGAACTTGGTGGACCCGCCGCTCATCCGGGCCATCGTTCCGTCGAGCAGGTCGGTGAGCGCGAAGACCGTCACGATCAGCGCACCGGCGACCAGATGGCCGCGTGCACCGAAGCCGAGTGCGCCGATGAGCACTCCGACGGTGCCCGCGACGGTGACCGCGTTGGGGGACACGCCCGCGCGCAGCAGGCTGCGGGCGATCGGCTCGACGACGCGGGTCATCCCCGCGCGGGCCGACACTTGGAAGATCTTCGCCATGGCGGTCCCACGATAACGGTCGGCTCCCTGGCCGACGACACCGCCGGTCCGCGTGGCAAGGCTTGTGTCGGTCCGCCTGCGGGTGTGAGATCGAGCAGTAAGGTGACGCGGCTCACCCGACCACCCGTTGACTGCACGCTGCGGAGCGGTCCCCCGGAAGATATCGCCGCAGTACCCGCCCGGGCCGCGTCTCCGTCGCGCGCGGCGGTCGCCACCTACCACCACCGGTTGAGGGAGGTGCGCCCCGATGGCGCAGAAGAGTCACGACAAGGGGGCCGCCGGCGGTGTGCCGGCGGTGACCGACCCCGCCAGGATCCGCAACGTGGTGCTCGTCGGGCACTCCGGGGCGGGCAAGACGACGCTTGTCGAGGCGTTGCTCGCCGCCAGCGGCACGATCGACCGGCCGGGTTCGATCGCCGACGGGACGACCGTCTGCGACCACGACCCCGCCGCCGTACGCCAGCAGCGCTCGGTGGCGCTCTCCTGCGCGCCGCTGCACCACGACGGGATCAAGGTCAACCTGCTGGACACGCCCGGCTACGCCGACTTCGTCGGCGAGTTGCGGGCCGGACTGCGGGCCGCCGACGCCGCCCTGTTCGTGGTCTCCGCCGTCGACGGCATGGACGCCGCCACCGCCGCGCTCTGGGAGGAGTGCGCCGCCGTCGACATGCCCCGGGCGGTGGCCGTCGCCCGCCTGGACCACCCGCGCGCCGACTTCGACGAGGCGGTGGCGCTGTGCCAGCGCGTCTTCGGCGACAACGTGGTCCCGCTCTACCTGCCGATGCTGGGTGACGACGGCGAGTCCACCGCCGGCCTGCTCGGGCTGATCACCCGACGGGTCTTCGACTACACCGCCGGCCTGCCCGCGCAGGTCCGCGAACCCGACCCGGAGCACCTGCCGGCGATCGCGGAGTCCCGCGACGAGCTGATCGAGGGGATCATCGCGGAGAGCGAGGACGAGACCCTGATGGACCGGTACCTCGGCGGCGAGGAGATCGATCCCGCCCTGCTGGTCGAGGACCTGGAGAAGGCCGTCGCCCGAGGTCACTTCTATCCGGTCGTGCCGGTCTGCGCGGCCACCGGCGTCGGGCTGGACGTCCTGCTGGAGGTGCTCACCGCCGGATTCCCGTCCCCGCCCGAGCACGACCTGCCGCCGGTCACCGGCGTCGACGGCTCGCCCCGCCCGCCGCTGACCTGCGACCCGGACGGTCCCCTGGTCGCCGAGGTGGTCAAGACGACCGTGGACCGGCACGTCGGGCGGGTCTGCGTGGTACGCGTCTTCTCCGGCACGCTGACTCTGGACCGTACCGTGCACATCGCCGGACACGGCCTGGCCGAACGCGGTCACCCGGACCACGACGCCGACGAGCGCGTCGCCCACCTCTACAGCCCGCTGGGCGCCACACTGCGCGAGGTCGGTGTCGCGGTGGCCGGTGACATCTGCGCGATCACCAAGTCCGGCAGCGCGGAGACCGGCGACACCATCTCGGCCAAGGACGACCCGCTGCTGATCGCCCCGTGGGAGATGCCCGAGCCGCTGCTGCCGGTGGCCGTGGTCGCGAAGACCCGCTCGGACGAGGACGCGTTGGCCCGCAACCTGGCCCGGTTGGTGGCGGGTGACCCGACGATGCGGCTGGAACGCAACCCGGAGACCCACCAGGTGGTGCTCTGGTGCATGGGCGAGGCACACGCCGACGTGGTCCTGGACCGGTTGCGCGCCGGCGGGGTCGAGGTGGACACCGAACCGGTGCGGGTGCCGATGCGGGAGACCCTGACCGCACCGGCCCGTGGACACGGCCGGCACGTCAAACAGTCCGGCGGGCACGGCCAGTACGCGGTCTGCGACATCGAGGTGGAACCGCTGCCGCGCGGAGCCGGCTTCGATTTCGTCGACCGGGTCGTCGGCGGCGCCGTACCGCACCACTACGTCCCCTCGGTCGAGAAGGGCGTACGCGCCCAGATGGAACGCGGGCTGGTCGCCGGTCACCCGGTGGTGGACCTGCGGGTGACCCTGGTCGACGGCAGGGCACACAGCGTCGACTCCTCCGACGCGGCGTTCCAGACCGCCGGGGCGCTGGCCCTGCGCGACGCCGCCGAGCAGGGCGCACCGGTCGTGCTGGAGCCGATCGACGAGGTGACGGTCCGGGTCCCCGACGGCAACGTGGGCGCGGTGATGGGCGACCTCTCCGGTCGACGCGGCCGGGTGCTCGGCACCGAACCGGACCCGGACGCCGAGGGCCGCACCCTGGTACGCGCCGAGGTGCCCGCGACGGGTCTGCTCCGGTACGCGGTGGAGCTGCGCGCGATGACCGCCGGCACCGGCACCTTCCACCGCCGCTTCCTCCGCTTCGACTCCCACCCCACCCCCTGACACCACCACCACCGCCGCCGCCCGCCCGCCGCCGCACGCCCGCCGTCGTCGCGATCATGGACTTGTGGCTGTCCATTGGTCCGAATTTGGCCTTTTGGGAGCGCCACAACTCCATGATCGGCGCGAAGGTGTGGTCAGGGACGGGCGGTGGGGAGCATGGGGCTGGGCCAGTAGGGGCGGTCCACCTCACGCAGGGCGGCCGAGCGCAGGGCGGCGAGTCGGCGTTCGACCTCGGCGAAGTGATCCGGGCGCAGCGGACCGAGGGCCAGGGCGGCGGCGTTCTCCTCGACCTGGGCGACCGTACGGCACCCCGGAATCGGGATGGTGCGGTCGCTGCGGGCCCAGATCCAGCCCAGCGCGCCCTGCGCCAGGGTGCGCCCGTCGGCGGTCAGCGCCGCCCGCACGGCGTGCACCCGACGCAGCCACTCCGGCGCGGGCCGCCCACCCCGGAACCACTCCAGCCATCCCGAGGTCATCCCCCGGATGTCGTCGTGCGGCAGCGTCGAACAGTGGTGGTACTTGCCGGTGAGCAGCCCCATCCCCAGCGGCCCCCGGTTGACGCTGGCCAGGTCGTACTTGTCGCAGACCGCGAGCAGGTCGGGGGCGTCCCGGAGGACCGACAGGCTGTGCTGGACGACCGCGCCGTGCCGGGCGTCCTGACCGAGCGCGACGGCCCGGTCGACCCGGTCGGTGCTCCAGCCGTACGCCCGCACCAGCCCGTCGGTGACCAGGTCCTCCAGGACGCCGATCAACGCCTGCGCCGGGGCCACCGGCAGGTCGGCCAGGTGCAGTTGGTACAGGTCGATCCGATCGGTGCCGATACGGCGCAGCGAGTCCCGTACCGCCCGGTGCAGGTATGCCGGGGACGCGTCCCTGCCGGTGGCCTGCCGGGACCGCTCGTCGAACGTGTACCCCCACTTGGTGGCGATCACCGCCTCGTCGCGCCGGCGGCCCAGGGCCCGGCCGAGGAGCCGTTCACCGTGCCCGGCACCGTACGAGTCGGCGGTGTCGAAGAGGGTCACGCCGAGGTCGAGGGCGCGGCGGACCGCCCGGACGGACTCCTCGTCGTCGACCGCCCCCCAGCCGAGCGGGGTGTGTCCCTCGGACCAGGGGCCAGCGATCGCCCAGCAGCCCATGCCGAGGGCGCTGACCTCGATCCCGCTGCGCCCGAGCGTCCGCGTCGACTCCGCCACCGGCGCATCGTGCCATCTTCCGGACAGGGTTTGACAGACATCCAGCACGATCATCCGTACGGGGGACCGTCTCCCACGGATCACCCCTGATCGACCCGGATCCGCCCCGTTTCGTGCCCCACCCGGACGACCTGCGGATCGGCCCGGATCCGGTTTCCCTCCCCGCCCCCTTTGCTCTGCTCACCGATACGCATCGACTTCAGCGCGTAACCGTTGCGTGGGGTGGAGCAGAGCAAAGGCGGCGCAGCGGTAGCGGTCGGCGCACACCTCGCCGGAACCAGGGCGGAGGCGAGGCGCGGAGCCCAGGAGTGCCGGAGGCGGCGCGAGAGGCGCGGGTGAGGTCAGGTCGGCCAGGCGCGTACGAGCAGGTCCCGGGTGTCGCCGAGCAGTTGCGGCAACACCTTGGTCTGCCCGATCACCGGCATGAAGTTGGCGTCGCCGCCCCAACGAGGCACCACGTGCTGGTGCAGGTGGGCGGCGATACCGGCGCCCGCCACCCCGCCCTGGTTCATCCCCAGGTTGAAGCCGTGCGCATTGCTGACCTTGCGGATCACCCGCATGGCGGCCTGGGTGAACGACGCCAGCTCGACCGTCTCCGGCTCGTCCAGGTCGGTGTAGTCGGCCACGTGGCGGTACGGGCAGACCAGCAGATGCCCCGGGTTGTACGGATAGAGGTTGAGCACCACGAAGACGTGCTCGCCCCGCGCCACGACCAGGCTCTCCTCCGCCGACCGGGCCGGCGCCAGGCAGAACGGGCAACCGGAGGGCTGCTCGTACCCGCCCTCGGGTCGGTCCTCGCCGGAGATGTAGGTCATCCGGTGGGGCGTCCAGAGCCGGTCCAGCCCGTCGGCCATGTCCCTGTCGCTGTGCTCGTCCGCTCCCCCAGTCACACCGGCGATCCTACGGCCCCGACGGGCGGGTGCCGAGCCTCGGCCCGGCACCCGTCGTGAGCGCAGAAGCGGCACGCGTCGTGATCAGTGGAGCGGCACGCGCTGTGATGTGAGGAAGGGTCCCCTGCTCTACCGCAGGCGTTAATAAGGTGCCCTTCCTTACATCTGGGCGGAGGGGCCGACGTTGGTGCGGGTGCGGACGACGTCGAGTACGTGGGAGACCGCCTCGTCCAGCGGCACCCCGTTGCGCTGCGAGCCGTCACGGTAGCGGAACGAGACGGTGCCGGCGGCCACGTCGTCGTCCCCCGCGATCACCATGAACGGGATCTTCTGCTGCTGGGCGGTGCGGATCTTCTTCTGCATCCGGTCGTCACCGGCGTCCACCTGGGCGCGGACGCCCTCGGCGCGCAGCGCGGCGACGAAGCCGTGCAGATAGTCGGCGTGGTCCTCACGGATCGGGATGCCGACCACCTGCACCGGGGCCAGCCAGGCCGGGAACGCCCCGGCGTAGTGCTCGGTGAGCACGCCGAAGAACCGCTCGATCGAGCCGAACAACGCCCGGTGGATCATGACCGGCCGCTGCCGGGTGCCGTCGGCGGCCTGGTACTCCAGACCGAAGCGCTCCGGCAGGTTGAAGTCGACCTGGATGGTGGACATCTGCCAGGTACGGCCGATGGCGTCCTTGGCCTGCACGGAGATCTTGGGGCCGTAGAAGGCCGCGCCACCCGGGTCGGGCACCAGGTCCAGGCCGGACTCCTCGGCCGCCGACCGCAGCGCCTCGGTGGCCCGCTCCCAGTTCTCGTCGGTGCCGACCGACTTCTCCGGGTTGCGGGTGGACAGCTCCAGATAGAAGTCGTCCAGCCCGTAGTCGCGCAGGAGTTCGAGCACGAAGGCGAGCAGGGACTTCAACTCCCCCGCCATCTGCTCCTCGGAGCAGAAGATGTGCGCGTCGTCCTGGGTCATGCCGCGCACCCGGGTCAGGCCGTGCACCACACCGGACTTCTCGTACCGGTAGACCGTGCCGAACTCGAACATCCGCAGCGGCAACTCGCGGTAGGAGCGACCACGGGACCGGAAGATCAGGTCGTGCATCGGGCAGTTCATCGGCTTGAGGTAGTAGCTGGCGCCGTCCACCTCCATGGGCGGGAACATGCCGTCGGCGTACCAGTCGAGGTGCCCGGAGACCTCGTAGAGGTGGCCCTTGGTGATGTGCGGGGTGTTGACGAAGTCGTAGCCGGCCTGCTCGTGCTTGATCCGCGAGTAGTTCTCCATCTCGCGGCGGATGATGCCGCCCTTGGGGTGGAAGACCGCCAGGCCGGAGCCGAGCTCGTCGGGGAAGCTGAACAGGTCGAGGTCCGCGCCGAGCTTGCGGTGGTCGCGCCGGGCCGCCTCCTCCAGCAGCTTCAGGTACGCCTTGAGCGCGTCCCGGGTCGGCCACGCGGTGCCGTACACCCGCTGGAGCTGGGGGTTCTTCTCGCTACCCCGCCAGTACGCGGCGGCCGAGCGCATCAGCTTGAACGCGCCGATCAGCCGGGTGTTGGGCAGGTGCGGGCCCCGGCACAGGTCGGACCAGCAGACCTTGTCGGAGTCGGCGGCGAGGTTGTCGTAGATGGTCAGCTCGCCGCCGCCCACCTCCATCACCTCGGAGGAGTCCAGCCCCTCGCCCTTGACGTCGATGAGCTCCAGCTTGAACGGCTCGGCGGCCAGCTCGACCTTGGCCTCGTCGAGGCTGTCGAAGCGCCGCCGCCGGAACCGCTGCCCGGACTTGACGATCTCCTGCATCCGCTTCTCGACCTTGGCGAGGTCGTCCGGCTGGAAGGGCTTCTCCACCGCGAAGTCGTAGTAGAAGCCGTTCTCGATCGGCGGACCGATGCCGAGGCGGGCCTCGGGGAAGACGTCCTGCACCGCCTGGGCCAGCACGTGGGCGGTCGAGTGCCGCAGCACGTCGAGCCCGTCCGGCGAGTCCAGCGCGACCGGCTCGACGGCGGTCTCCTCGGCCGGACGCCAGTCCAGGTCGCGCAGGGTGCCCTGCGGGTCGCGGACCACCACGATCGCCTTCGGGCCGGTGGTGGGCAACCCGGCCGCCGCCACCGCGTCGGCCGCCGTGGTCCCGGCGGCGACGACGACGGGGTCGGCCACGGCGGGGGTACGGGGTGCGGACACGGGTGAACTCCTCGCAGCAGATGTGACGGAAAGGTGCCGGTGACGGCTCACCGCGATGGTATCGGTCGGCGTGGTGGCCACCGTCCCCGACACCGTAGGGGACGAATCCCGCCACCGTTGAACCTTTTCGGCCCGGGATCCGAACTACCAGGTGTGGCCGGAGCCGGTTCCGGCCACGTCGATGTGGAGGGGAACCCAGCATGGCGATGACGCGCGGCGGCAGCCGTCGACGCCGGGGCGCGCTGGTGGCCGCCCTGGCCACGGCCGGGGTACTGCTCTGGCCCGCGAGCACGGCGTGGGCCGACGGTGTGACGTTCACTCCGGCCGAGGCCCAGCAGGGCAACTCGGTCAAGCTCGAGTTCGTGGTGCCCGACGAGCGGCCCGGGGTCCGGACCGAACGGATCGAGATCCGGATGCCGGTGGAGACGCCGGTGGCCGAGGTGTATCCGCTCTCGGTGGAGGGCTGGGCACCCGCGATCACTCCCCGCAAACTGGACGTCCCGATCGCGGGCATGCACGGCCCGGCGACCGACGTGGTGACCGCCGCGTTGACCTGGACCCGGGCCTCGGGGCCGGCGGCGCAGGGACCGGCCCGGCTGGTGTTCTCGATGGCGCCGCTGCCGCAGACCGAGCAGGTGCAGTTCGCGCTGACCCAGACCTACGCCGACGGCCTCCAGGTGCACTGGGGCAACGGTCCCGGCCAGCGTCCGCTGCCCGCGCTGACCCTCACCCCGGGCGACCCGGCGTACCCGGGTGCCGCCCACGGCGCTCACGGCGCGGCCCCCGGCGGGGCCGCGCCGGGCGATCCCGCGCCGGCCGCCGCCACGCCCGACGAGGGCCCGAACGCCAACAGCCTGCTCGCCGCCGGCCTGGTCGCCGGTCTCGGCGGCGGCGCGGTGATCGGCTGGCTGATCAGTCGACGCCGCCGCAGCACCGCGGAGGAGATCGACCGGTCGGTCCTCGACGAGCAGCCCACCGCCGAGCCGACGGCCGACGCGGACCCGGCGCAGCGCCGCGACGACGAGGTGGTCGAGGCCGGCGCGAACCGCTGAGGGTCGGCCTCGTCGTCGTACCAGCTTGGCGCGTTGTCGGGTGGGCCGCAACGACGTATCGCACCACTCCGAGTACCGTTCTGGCGTGGCCACCGTCCTGCTGGTCGAAGACGATCACGTCGTACGCGGCGCGATGCTTCGTTCCCTCACCGACCGGGGCCACGCTGTGCACGCGGTCGGCACCGCGCTGGACGCGCTGCGCCGGGTGGCCGCCGAGACCCCCGATCTGGTCGTGCTCGACCTGGGCCTGCCGGACCTGGACGGGTCGGACGCGCTGCGGATGCTGCGCGGCATCACCGACGTACCGATCATCATCGCCACCGCCCGCGACGACGAGCAGTCCGTGGTGAAGCTGCTGCGGGCCGGCGCCGACGACTACATGGTCAAGCCGTTCACCGGCGCGCACCTGGACGCGCGGATCACCACCGTGCTGCGCCGGGTCGGCCGCGCCAGTCGCGGCGTGGCACCGGCCGTGCACAGCGTCGGCGGGCTCCGGGTCGACGTCGGTGAACGCAGCGCCCTCCTGGACGGTGAGGCGCTGGCGCTGACACGTAAGGAATTCGACCTGCTGGCCTATCTCGCCGCCCGACCTGGCCGGGTAGTGTCCCGGCGGGAACTCTTGGAGGAGGTATGGCGGCAGCCATCGGTCGGCGAGGACCAGACAATCGACGTGCACCTGTACTGGCTACGCCGCAAAATGGGCGAGTCCGCGGCGAAACCCCGCTACCTTCGCACCGTGCGGGGGGTGGGCTTCCGGCTGGTGGCGCCGGACTGAGGCGCTCGCTGGCGCTGCTGACCGGCGGCACCGGCATCCTGCTGGCACTGGCCTTCCTGATCCCGCTCGGCCTGACCCTGGGCGGCCAGGCCCGCGACGAGGCGATCGCCGACGCGGCCCGGCGCAGCGCGCTGGTCACCGGCGCGCTCGCGGTGAGTACCCAGCCGGTGCTGGTGGAGCGCGCGATCGAGGCGAGCGGCGTCGACCCGGTGACCCGCCCGGTGGTGCACGGTCTCGACGACGTGGACGCCGGGGCCGGACGCGCCGACGCAGGCCAGCTCGACCGGGCCCGCGCCGAGGGACGTTCACTGGTGGTCGACGTCGACGGCGGGGTGCTGCGGCTGGACCCGGTGGTGCTGGGCGACCGGACGGCCGTGGTGGAGGTCTTCGTCTCGGACGAGGCGCTCGGCGGTTCGGGCCGCTGGTGGCTGCTGGTCGGAGTGGCCGTCGCCCTGGTGGGTGCCGCCGTGCTGGTGGTGGACCGGCTCGCCGCCCGTACGGTCGACGCCACCCGGGGGCTGGTCAAGGCGGCCCGCGCGGTCAGCGACGGCGACCTGGGCGTACGCGTGGAGCCGAGCGGCCCGCGCGAGCTGGCCGAGGCCGGGCACGCGTTCAACCGGATGGCGGAGCGGTTCGTCGCGGCCCGCACCGAGGAGCGGGAGCTGGTGGCGGACCTGTCCCACCGGCTGCGGACCCCGCTGACCGTGCTCCGGCTCGACGCGGAGGCGCTGGAGTCCGACGACACCAGCGTGGACGCGTTCAGCCAGGCGGAGCTGGACCACCGACGCGGCATCCGGCGGATCCGGCAGGCGATCGTCACCCTGGAGGGTGAGATCGACGTGCTGATCAAGACCACCCGCAAGGCGGTGGCCACCGAGGCGGCACCGGCGATGTGCGACGTGAGCGAGGTGGTCCGGGACCGGATGGTGTTCTGGGCGGCCCTCGCCGGCGACCAGAACCGCCCGCACCGGGTGGTCGGCGCCCAGTTGCGGATCCCGGCGCCGGTGCCCCGGGCCGAGTTGGCCGCCGCGCTCGACGCGGTGATCGGCAACGTGTTCCGCTACACCCCGCAGGGCACCGCGTTCGAGGTGGCGGTGTCCCGCCGCGACGGGTACGTGGCCATCCGGATCGACGACGCCGGGCCGGGCATCGCCAACCCGGATCGCGCGCTGCGCCGGGGCACCAGCGACCAGGGCTCCACCGGCCTCGGGCTGGACATCGCCAAGCGGGTGGCGTTGCAGGCCAACGGTTCGGTGAGCATCGACCGGGCCCGACTCGGCGGCGCCAGCGTGGTGATGCTGCTCGCCGACCCGGAGGCGACGCCCCGGCAGGTCAGCCGGTTCGGCCTGGTGGGTCGGATGGCCCGGGAGGCGCGGGAGCAGAAGGGCAGCGGCCGGCGCTGGCCGAGGCAACGGCCCACCGACGGCTGACGACGGCACGAGCCGCCGGGTTGTGCGGCGGCACAAGTCTTCCTTAGATCCGAATTAACGACGTCCCATTGGCCCGGTACGGGTGTCAGGATCAGGTCCGAAACCAGCAGTTCCGCCGGCCTACCGCTCCCAGCGCACAACGGCCGGCGGAGCCGTGCGCGCGGCGGGAGACACGGTCCCCCCACACCTCCTCCCGTCGCGCGCACCTCAATGCCTCCGCCGGTCCCGACCGGGGTCGGCCGGGACCGGGGACGTCCCCACGGACCGCGCGGTCAGTCGCGCGCGGCGGCCAGGTAGGCGTCGATCTCCGCGATGATCCGCTGCTTGCCCGCCGGGTCGAGGAACGAGGCGGCCACCGCGTTGCGGGCCAACGCCGCCACCTGCTCCGGGCCGGCGTCGAGCAGTCGGGCGGCCACCGCGTACTCGTCGTCCAGGGTGGTGCCGAACATCGGCGGGTCGTCGGAGTTGATCGTCACCAGCAGCCCGGCCTCGACCAGCGTCGGCAACGGGTGCTCCTCGATGACGGCCACCGCCCGGGTCCGGACGTTGGAGGTCGGGCAGACCTCCATGGCGATCTGCCGCTCCGCGAGGTACGCCAGCAGTTCCGGGTCCTGTGCGGCGGAGATGCCGTGACCGATCCGCTCGGCGCCCAGCTCGCGCAGGGCGTCCCAGACGGTCTGCGGGCCGGTGGTCTCCCCCGCGTGCGGCACCGAGTGCAGCCCCGCCGCCCGGGCCTGGTCGAAGTAAGGCTTGAACTGCGGCCGGGGCACCCCGATCTCGGGGCCGCCCAGGCCGAAGCTGACCAGCCCGTCCGGGCGCTCGTCGAGGGCGATCCGCAGCGTCTCCTCGGCGGCCGGCAGGCCCGCCTCGCCGGGGATGTCGAAGCACCAGCGCAGCTCGATGCCGAAGTCGGCGGCGGCCCGCTTGCGGGCGTCCTCGATCGCCTCGCAGAACGCCGGTGCCGGGATGCCCCGGCTCACGTGCGAGTACGGCGTCACCGTCAACTCGGCGTAGCGCACCTGCTGGCGGGCCAGTTCCCGGGCCACCTCGTGGGTGAGGATCCAGACGTCCTCCTGGTCGCGAACCAGGTCGACGACGCTCAAATACAGCTCGACGAAGTGCGCGAAGTCGCGGAAGACGAAGTAGTCGGCGAGCAGTTGCGGGTCGGTGGGGACCGGCGTACGCCCCTCGTGGCGGGCGGCCAGCTCGGCGACGATCCGGGGCGAGGCGGAACCGACGTGGTGCACGTGCAGTTCGACCTTGGGCAGTCCGGCGATGAAGGTACGCAGATCGGTCACGTTTTCTCCTGGGCGATGACACCGGTACACCGGCGACGACGACGGTCCGTGCGCAGTCTTACAGGCCGTCGGCGCGATCAGGGGGCGGCACGTCCAGCCGGGTCGGGCGCGCGGCCCGGCCTCGGCACGGACGCCAGAGGTCACTAGGCTCGGTCGCATGGAGCAACGCACCTTCCCCCGGATGGGCCGACAGGTCGGCGTGGTCGGGCTCGGCGCCTGGCAGCTCGGCGCCGACTGGGGCACGGTCACCGAGGACGACGCCATGGCGGTGCTGGACGCCGCGGTCGACGCCGGCATCACCTTCCTGGACACCGCCGACGTCTACGGCGACGGCCGCAGCGAGCAGCTCATCGGGCGGTACCTGGCGGCCCACCCGGACGCCGGGCTGACGGTGGCCACCAAGATGGGGCGTCGGGTGGCACAGACCCCCGATGCGTACATTCTGGACAATTTCCGTGACTGGACCGATCGTTCGCGGGCCAACCTCGGCGTCGACACGCTGGACCTGGTGCAGTTGCACTGCCCACCGACGCCCGTGTTCGCCACCGACGCGGTCTTCGACGCCCTGGACACCCTCGTCGCAGAGAAGCGCATCGCCGCGTACGGCGTCAGCGTGGAGACCTGCGACGAGGCGCTCACCGCGATCGCCCGCCCGGGGGTGTCCAGCGTCCAGATCATCCTGAACGCGTTGCGCCACAAGCCGCTGGAGCAGGTGCTGCCGGCCGCCTCGGCCGCCGGGGTGGGCGTCATCGCCCGCGTACCGCTGGCCAGCGGGCTGCTCTCCGGCCGGTACGACGAGCGGACCACCTTCGCCGCCGACGACCACCGCTCCTTCAACCGGCACGGGGAGGCGTTCGACGTCGGCGAGACGTTCTCCGGCGTCGACTACACGCTCGGGCTGGAGGCGGTACGCCGACTCGCCCCGCTGGTCGGCGACGACCGGACGATGGCCCAGTTCGCCCTGCGGTGGGTGCTCGACCAGCACGGGGTCACCGTGGTCATCCCGGGCGCCCGCGACGCGGACCAGGCCCGGGGCAACGCCGTGGTGGCCGGTCAGCGGCCACTGTCGACGGACGAGCAGGCCGCCGTCGCCGCCGTCTACGACGAGCTGATCCGTCCGCAGGTGCACCAGCGATGGTGACCGGGGAGGTGACCGGCGATCCGGCCGGCGGCACGGGCAGCCCGGCCCCGCCGGAGCGGATGAGCGGCTGGTTCCGACTCACGCTCGGCCTGCTGGCCGTGGTGGTCGGGGCGGTCTGGACGGTGCAGGGCCTCGGGTACGTCGAGGACGGCCTGATGACCGATCAGCGGATCTGGGCCGTACTCGGTCCGCTGCTGGCCCTTGCTGGTGTGGCGCTGCTCTGGTGGGGCATGCGGGCCCGGACGCGGCGCTGACCGACGGATGCGGAAAGCCCCGCGTCCGTACGGAACGCGGGGCTTTTGCACCTGGGCGGGGACAGCCTCGCCATCTGGCGGCCGGCGGTCGCCGACCGGTGCGTCAGAGGGGGCGGACCTGCTCGGCCTGCGGACCCTTCTGGCCCTGGGCGATCTCGAACTCCACCCGCTGGTTCTCCTCCAGCGACCGGTAGCCGCTGGACTGGATGGCCGAGAAGTGGACGAACACGTCAGCACCCCCGCCGTCGACGGTGATGAAGCCGAAGCCCTTGTCAGCGTTGAACCACTTCACGGTTCCCTGCGCCATGTGTATCTCCTTCTAAAACTGGCGGCCGAGCACGCCGTGCGGCCGGTTGGCCGTTTTCGAGCAGCGGCGCCTGAGGCGGCCCCCAATGAAGGAGACTTCTCTCAACCCACGCCATCTCTCAACAGCGTGGAACAGCAAACCACGTACGCAAAAACTCTGCACAGCCTACCCGACGAAATTCTCCGACATGTGACCTGACGGATGCGAAAGATCCGCTGTGCGGCATGCGCGAGGTAGGGCAAAAGGCCCCCTCGACCGGGTTACGGACGAGGGGGCCGGGTCGGTCTCGGGCACGGCGAAGCTAGTCGGGCCAGCGGCCGGTCAACCGGCGTACGCCCACCGCGCCGCCACGGTCCACGGCCGCCCGGACGACGGAGAAGATGGCGCCCTGCAACGCCGCCGCCGCGAGGATCTCGCCCCAGTGGCGGTCCTCGTCGACGGGATCCGGGGCGTCACCGTCGCCGGCGGTCATCTTCCACACCTGCCGGAAGATGGCACCCGCGAGCGCACCCGCGGCGATGCCGGCCACGATGCCCACCGGCCGGTAGGCGACCTTGCTCAACCCCTTGCTCACCCACGCCTCCCTCGAATGATCATCAGCACCACGGCGGTCACGATCGCACCCGCCGCGAGGGCGACGAACGGCGCCGGACCGTGCCGTCCCCGCACCGGCGGATGGGTCAGCGCCGCCTGGCCACGGACCCGGGCGACGGTCAACGCCGCCTGCTCCCGGACCCGCTCGCGGGCCTGGTCCGCCGAGGACTTCAACCGCTTCTTGACGTCGGCCTTGGCGGCCAGCGCCTCCACCGTCTCGCCCAGCTCGACCCGGGTCCGCCGGATCTCCGCCCGCAGCGCGTCAGGGTCACCGGTCCCGTTGCCGTGCCCGTTGCGCGTCCCGTTGTGTGTCATGCCCGTCCCCTGTCCTTCACCGCCGCGCTGACCACGTCCACGTCGGCCCGCAGGCTCTGCACGGTCGCCTGCGGCACCGGCGGCACCGCCTGGCTGACCTGCTTCTTGCCGAGCAGCGCGAGGACGCCGGCGATCAGGAAGACGACCGCCGCCACGATGAGCGCGGCCGCCCACGCCGGTAGGACCAGGGCCAGCAGCAGGATCGCGGCGGTGATCAGCGCGCCGAGACCCAGGAAGGCCAGTGCGCCGCCGCCGGCCAGCAGGCCGACGCCGATACCCGCGTGCTTGCCCTTCTCTGTCAGCTCCGCACGGGCCAGCGCGAGCTCGTCCCGGACCAGGCGGGACACCTGCTCCGTCGCCCGCTGGACCAGCTCGGCGGTGGAGGGCTCGCTTCCGTTGTGGGATGTACGGACGTCAGCCACGTCAGCCATGCTGTCCCCCTCTCGTCGTCACCGCGCTGTATGCCCGAAGTAGCCGCCCGCCAATCCTGTCTGCGAAGAAGGAGCAGGGCGTCCCGCACGAGGTCCCCGGTACACGTTCCGTCAAACCTTCCCGGCCCGTCCCGTTCGGGCGTCCGCACCCGATCGGCGTCAGCGACGCGCCTCGACGGGCTCGTCGGGACCGACGAAGGCTTCGCTGCGGGCGTCGCCGTCGTCGCTGCCGCCGAAGAGACGGGCGTCGTCGGGGACCTCCCCGTCCTCGAAGCGGCGGACCCGCCGCTTGGGGTTCACCCACTGCCAGGGCAGCGAGCCGGCACCGTCACCGACCTCGGTCCGCAGCCGTGGCAACGCGGTGGGCCGCTGGTCGCGTACCCAGGCCACCATGTGCTCGCGGACCAGGCAGCGCAGGTCCCACAACGCGCCGGCGCTGGCGGCGCTCACCAACGCCCGCAGCTTGACCATGCCGCCGGTCGCGTCCGTCACCTGGAGTACGCAGACCCGACCGTCCCAGAGCTCGGTGCCCTCGACCAGGCGACGCAACTCCTCCCGCATCGCCTGCACCGGGAGCGACCAGTCGACGTCGAACTCCGCAGTGCCGAGCACCGCCGCCTCGGTCCGCGTCCAGTTCTGGAACGGGGTGCTGGTGAAGTAGGAGGTGGGCAGGATCAACCGTCGGTCGTCCCAGATCTGCACCACCACGTAGCTGAGGGTCAGCTCCTCGATCCGGCCCCACTCCCCCTCGACCACGACCACGTCGTCCAGACGGACCGCGTCGCTGAAGGCGAGTTGCAGGCCCGCGAAGACGTTGCCGAGCAGGCTCTGCGCGGCCAGCGCGGCGACGATACCGACCACACCGGCGCTGGTCAGCACACCGGCACCGATGCCGCGGACGGCCGGGAACGTCATCAGCATCACGCCGACGGTGAGCACCACGATCACCACGATGGTCACCCGGCGCAGCATGACGACCTGGGTGCGGACCCGGCGGGCGTGCCGGTTGTCCGGCACGTCCACCCGGAACCGGGCCAGCGCGGTGTCCTCCACCACCACCAGCAGCGAGGTGACCAGCCAGGCGGTGGCCGCGATGACCGCGAGCACCAGCATGTGCAGCAGCGCCTGCCGCCACCCGGTGCCGACCGCGTAGCCGGTGCTGAACCGGACGGCGAACTGCACGGCCAGCACGGTGGCCGCGATCTGGAACGAGCGGTGGGCGTGCTCGGTCAACTCCATCAGGAGTCGTGACCGGTGGCCCCACCGCCGGATCGAGCGATGCACCACCTCGACCACGGCGATGGCGATCGCCGCCGCGGCGAGCGCGGCGACGACCGTCACGAGGTAGCTGTGCACGTGTGGTTCTCCTTCCGGACCGACAACAAGATCCACGCAAAGGGGCAAGTCTGCCCCGGACCGTCGAAACCGGCCACCGCAGCGGTGCTGCGATGGCCGGCGTCGGGACGGAGTACCTCAGACCTTGCGGTAGCGGGCCTGGAGGAAGCAGTACAGGCCGAAGGCGGCGATGCCCAGGCCGACGAGCGACAGCAGGATGGTGCCGAACGCCTGGTCCCGCAGCGTCCGCAGGGCCGCGTCCAGGCCCCGGGCCTTCTCCGGGTCGTAGTTGACCGCGGCCAGCACGACCAGCACTCCGGTCACCGCGAACGCGCTGCCCCGGGCGGTGTAGCCGGCCATGCCGAGCCGCCGGGCGAGCTGGGTGGTCTTGGCGTTCATCTCGCCGGTCTTCAGCCGCTTCATGAACTTCTTCTTGACGCCGTAGATGAACATGCCGACGCCGACACCGATGAGGACCAGGCCGGCGAGACCGACCAGCCACCGACCGCCGGTCGACTCCATCAGACGGGCGGTCATCTCCTCCTGCTGGGAGGCGCTGTCGGAGTTGGCGTTGGAGAAGACCTTCCAGGCCGTCCAGGCCAGCCAGAGGTAGATGACCGCGCGGGCGGCGGAGAAGACCCGCTCCTTGATCCGGTCGTTGCCGCTCTCGGTCTGGTGCCCGACGGCGGCTTCGAGTGCCTGCCAGATCGCCATGGCGACCATGCCGACGGCGATGGCGATGACCACGAATGTGCCCATCGGCTGCGCGGCGAGTGTCCGCAGCGCGCCGGACTGGTCACCGTCGTCGGAGGAGTTGCCGAATGCGATCTGCAACGCCAACCAACCGAACAACAGGTGCACGATCCCGTAGCCGATGAAACCGGCCCGGGCGAGGAGTTCCAGCCACCGGCTGTCGGCCGTACGGGCGGCGGTGGCTTCGGCGTTCCGGGTGAGAGACATGGGGCCTCAATCTCCGGACGCGAAGATTTCCAAACGTGTCCCGCCGCCGCGGGGAAGCGACGGCGGGACGGACGGATCGGACGGCTGTCGGCGTCAGCCGGAATTGCGCGAGATGCGTACCTTGACCTCGGCATCGGTGACGCTGTCCAGGGTGACCGCCAGGCCGCCGACATCGGCGGCCTGCTGGCCGACGGTCAGCGACAGTTGCTCACCGGCGACCTCGATGGTCACCACGTCGTCCTGGGCCTCGACGAGCCGGGCCTCGACACCGAGAATGTTGGCGCGCGCGTCCACCCCCCGGTCGAAGGTCACCGTGCAGGCGTCCAGCCCGCAGTCGGTGCGGGCACCCTCGGAGCTGCACCCCATGAGCAGGGCGGCACCGAGTGCGAGTCCGGCCAGCAGACCGGCCGACTTGCGGGTGGGGACCCTCCAGGCGAGGGTGCGCCGGCGGTGGCCGGCGAGCGATCGGTTCGTCACCGCCTCAGCGTACGAGACGTAGGCGAACGGGCCCGGCGTGCCGAACCGGCGGTGGACAATGGGTCGGTGAGCATGCTGGTCGAGGAGAACGCCGCCAAGCACCGTTACGAGATCCTGGTCGACGACGCGCTGGCCGGGTTCACCACATATCTTCCCCGGGGGGAGGCGCTGGTCTTCACGCACACCGAGGTGGACCCGGCCTTCCAGAACAGGGGCGTCGGCACGGCACTGATGCGCGGCACCCTGGACCAGGTCCGCGCCCAGGGGCAGCGGGTGGTGCCGCAGTGCCCGTTCATGCACGCCTACATCGAGCGCCATCCCGAGTACGCGGACCTGGTCACCAGCCCCGCGTGACGGCGGTCCCACCCAGCAGCTCGGCCACGGCCCGACCGGCGGCCCGGGTGGCCCCGTGCGTGGCGACGTGCACCGCGCCGGTGACCAGTGCGGGCACCCCCAACTCCACCACCACGGCGTCGGGCCGGTCCGCCAGTACCCGGTCGACGGCAGCCCGCATCCAGTCGTGCCGGTGCAGGTCGCGCACCACCAGGACGAGCGGTCGGCCGGCGGCGCCCAAGGCCGGGTCGGCCGGCACCTCGCCCCGCGCGTAACGGGCACTGGTGGTGCCCGGCACCAGCGCGGTCAACGGCGCGGCCACTCCCCACGGGGTCTCGGCCCCGATCGCGATGTTGTGCGGCGGCTGGAACTCGACCACGTGCGCGGGGGCGGCCAACGGCAGCGCGACACCCCCGTCGGCACGGGTGACCCGGAGCGCCCGCCGCGCGGCGACCAGCCCGACGCCCGACCCGCCGGCCGGCACCGGGACACGTCCACCGGCCGTCCGGGCGGCCACCGTCCAGGCTGCGAGCTGACCGACCCGCTTCGCCGCCTCGGCCAGCCGCTCCTCCGGCAGGTCCCCGGCCACGACCGCGTCCACGATGGCGTCGCGCAGGTGCCGGGCCGTCTCCTCGTCGGCGTGCTCACCGCCGACACAGATCGCGTCCACCCCGGCGGCCAACGCCCGCACCGCCGCACCGGCGAGGCCGTACCGGCCGGCGACCGCCTGCATCTCCACCGCGTCGGTCACCACCACGCCGTTGAAGCCCATCTCCTCGCGGAGCACGCCGCCCAGGATCCGGGTGCTCAGCGTCGCCGGCAGCTCCGGATCCAGCGCCGGCACCAGCAGGTGCCCGGTCATCACCGCCTGCACGCCCGCTTCGACGGCGGCCCGGAACGGGGCCAGCTCGACGGCGTCCAGCCGATCCCGGTCCCCGCTGATCCGGGGCAGGTCGTGATGGGAGTCCACCCGGGTGTCGCCGTGCCCCGGGAAGTGCTTGGCGCAGGCCGCCACGCCGCCCGACTGGAGTCCGTGCACCCAGGCGGTGGTGTGCCGGGCCACCACGGACGGATCGGCACCGAACGAGCGGACGCCGATCACCGGATTGTCCGGATTGGAGTTGACGTCGGCGTCCGGCGCGTAGTCCAGGGTCACGCCCAGCGCGGCGAGTTCGACACCCAGGTCGCGGGCGACCTCCTCGGTCAGGGCCGGGTCGTCCACCACGCCGAGAGCGAAGTTGCCCGGCCGGGTGCTGCCCCGACCCGACTCGATGCGGGTGACGTCGCCCGCCTCCTCGTCGATCGCCACGATCACGTCCGGCCGCTCCGCCCGCAGCCCGGCGGTGAGCGCCGCCACCTGCTCCGGGTCGACGACGTTGCGGCTGAACAACACCACCGCGCCGAGGCCGTCGCCGAGCCAGCGGCAGACCCACGCGGGCGGTACGGTGCCGACGAACCCGGGTTGCAGGACCGCGGCGGCCAACGCCGCCAGATTCCCGTTCGCTCGCTGAAGATTCGCTCGCTGACGCTCGCTCATGCGGTCGCGTACCCCCGTCATCCTCCGCCGCGGACTCCCCCCGCCACCCGGCGGTGCAGCAATGGTCACACCGTGCCACCGAATAGTCAATAAACCTTACAGTTGCCTTGGGAGCGCTCTGCCAGCAGAGTGCGGAGATGGACCCGCTGCTGTTGCTCGCCGACGCGACGAGCCCGGCCGACATCCCCGGCGTACGCCTGCTCGGCCTGGTGGTGGGCGGCCTGCTGCTGCTCCTGGCCATCCGGGCGATGTTCCGGCGCTGACCTCGCCGCCTGGTGTGACCCGCCCCCGCCGGGGTACCGCCTGGCTCTGGACACCATCACGGCGAGGGGGCACCCATGAAGATCGGCTACTTCCTGTCCACTGAGGAGTATCCGCCGGAGCAGTTGCTGGCGCAGGCGCAGGCCGCCGAACGCGCCGGCTTCCAGGCGCTCTGGATCTCCGACCACTATCACCCCTGGACGGACGCACAGGGCCAGGCCCCGTTCGTCTGGTCGATGATCGGCGCGTTGAGCCAGACCTGCCGCCTGCCGGTCACCACGGCGGTGACGTGTCCCACCGTCCGCATCCACCCGGCGGTGCTGGCCCAGGCGGCGGCGACCAGCGCGGTGCTGCACTCCGGGCGGTTCGTGCTCGGGGTGGGCTCCGGCGAGGCACTCAACGAGCACATCCTCGGCGACCACTGGCCGCAGGCCGGCGTCCGGCTAGAGATGCTGGAGGAGGCGGTCGAGGTGATGCGGAAACTGTGGGACGGGGGCTTCGTCAACCACTACGGCAAGCACTACCGGGTGGAGCACGCGCGGATCTACACGCTGCCCGAGACGCCTCCGCCGATCTACGTCTCCGCTTTCGGCCCCAAGGCGGTGGACCTGGCCGCCCGGATCGGCGACGGCTTCGTCAACACCATGCCCGACGCCGAGCTGGTGAACCGGTTCCGGGACAACGGCGGCGGAGACAAGCCGTGCCAGGCGGGTTTCAAGGCGGCGTACGCGCCGACCGTGGAGGAGGGTATGCGGCTGGCGTACGAGCGCTGGCCGACCGAGGCGATCCCGGGTGAACTGTTGCAGGTGCTGCCCTCGCCCCGGCACTTCGAGCAGGCCGCACAACTGGTCGACCCGGAGGCGATGCGCGAGGCGTTCGTCTGCGGCAACGACGCCGACGCACACCTGGCGAAGATCGACGCGTACGCGAAGGCCGGTTTCGACGAGGTCTACGTCGCCAACACCGGGCCGGACTGGCAGGGGCTGATGGACCTGTACCAGCGCGACGTGCTACTCCGACTGCCCTGAGCGGTGACGTAGCGAGACCGTTGCCACACGTGGCGGTCCCCCGTGGCCGGACCGGTGTTTCGGCGCTGGTCCGGCCGGGTACCTGCGGCCCTCGATGAAGCTCACCACGCACTCGATGTCGTTGCGCCGCGCGGCGCGCAGCCTGTTCGGCTGGTCCACCCTGCGCCCCAACCAACTGGCCGCGATGCGCGCGGTGATGCGGCGGCGCGACGCGTTGGTGGTGCTGCCCACCGGCGCCGGCAAGTCGGCGATCTATCAGATCCCGGCGAGCCTGATCCCCGGCCCGACCGTGGTCATCTCCCCCCTGCTCGCCCTGCAACAGGACCAGATCGCCGCGCTCAACGAGCGGCAACGGGCCGAGTTGCGGGCGGTCCGGATCAGCTCGGACGAGTCGCCGGCCCAGCAGGCCGAGGCGATCGCCGAGATCCGCGACGGCCGGGCCGAGTTCCTCTTCATCACCCCGGAGCAGTTGGCCAACCCGGACCGGCTGGCCGAGGTGCGCGCGTTGAAGCCGGCGCTGGTCGCGATCGACGAGGCGCACTGCATCTCGGCCTGGGGGCACGACTTCCGCCCGGACTACCTGGCACTCGGTCAGCTCATCGAGGGCATCGGGCGGCCGCCGGTGGTGGCACTGACCGCCACCGCCTCGCCGCCGGTACGCGACGACATCGTGGCCCGGCTGCGGCTGCGTGATCCCGAGATCGTGGTGTCCGGACTGGACCGACCGAACCTCTTCTTCGAGGTGGCGCACTGCCCGACCGAGGACTACCGGTGGCGGCGGCTGATCGCCCTGCTGCGCGACGAGGAGCGGCCGGGCATCATCTACGTACCCACCCGGCGGGCCGCCGAGGAGCTCGCGGCCCGGATCACCGACGCCGGCTACCCGGCGCAGTTCTACCACGGTGGAATGTCCGCCAGTGCCCGCGCCCGGCTGCACGAGGCGTTCCTCGCCGACCAGGTGCCGATCATGGTCGCCACGTCGGCGTTCGGCATGGGCATCGACAAGCCGAACATCGCCTGGGTGGTGCACATGGCGCTGCCCGACTCGCCGGACAGCTACTTCCAGGAGATCGGCCGGGCCGGGCGCGACGGTCAGCCCGCCCGCGTCCTGCTGCTCTGGCAGGCCGAGGACGTCGGCCTGCAACGCTTCTTCAGCGGTGGCCTGCCGGACGCCACCGAGTTGCGGGACCTGGCCGCCCTGCTGCGGCAGGGACCGGCCACCAAGAAGGAGCTGCGCGAGGTGACCGGTCTGGGGCCGCGCAAGCTCGGGCAGTACCTGGCCCTGCTGGAGCAGGTCGGTGCGGCGCAGCCGCGCGCCCGGCAGCGGATCGGCGCGCCGCGCTACTCGCCGACCCCGGTGGAGGCCGCCGAGGCGGCCGTGGCCGAGGCCGAGCGGCAGCAGAACCTGACCCGCTCACGGACCGACATGATGCGGGCCTTCGCCGAGACCACGGGCTGCCGGGGGCAGACCCTGCTGGCCTACTTCGGCGAGCAGATGACCCAGATCTGCGGGCACTGCGACAACTGCCACGCCGGCACCAGCACCGCCGACGACGGCGCGGTGGGTCCGTTCCCGGTGCACAGCCAGGTGCGGCACCCGGAGTGGGGCGGCGGTCTGGTGCTCAGCTACGAGGACGACCGGATGACGGTCCTCTTCGAGGAGGTCGGGTACAAGACGCTGTCGGTCAGCGTGGTGTCCGAACAGGGACTGCTGACGCTGGACTAACCTGAGCCCGCCGCGATGGCGGCGGGGACATACCGGGCCCGGCGCGGCCAGCACGGATGGCGCGTGACCGGGATCCGGACGACGAACGGGAGAGGCACGGTCGTGATCGAAGAGCCGGCGTACACCGCTTTCGGTTTCTCCGACGAGGAGTGGGGGTTGCTTGTCGGCCTGCCGCAGGCGGTGCTCACCGCGGCGAGCGCCGCGGAGTCCGACAGCACCCGGGCGACGATGGCCGAGAGCGCGGCCGGGCTGGAGACCATCTCCACCGGTCGGGAGTCGGCCAGCCCGTTGGTGGCCGCCGTGGCCGGGGAGATCGTGACCCGGGTGGGCGACCCGGAGGCCGGTGAGGAGTTGCCGGTGATCGCGCCGGACGACCCGCGCGCGTACGCCGAGGACGTGTTGGGCCGGGCCAAGGCCGCTGCGGCGCTGCTGGCGGAGAAGGTCGACGAGGGCGAGGCCGGCGCGTACCGGCACTGGCTGGTGGAGATCACCGACCAGGTGGTGGGGGCGGCCTCCAGCGGCGGCATCCTCGGGCTCGGCGGCAGTCAGGTCAGCCCCTCGGAGCGGCGCTTCCGGGACCGGCTGGCCCAGGTCCTCAACGACTGAGCGACGGTGACGGTCGGGGGGCGACACCCGTCGGGTGTCGCCCCCCGCGTCGTGCGGATCAGGCGATCCGACGACGGAACAGCACCGCCGAGAGCAGCACCGCGACCGCCAGCAGACCCAGGCACCAGGCCGCCGCACGGGCCGGCGCCGTGCCGACCGGCAGGTCGAGCAGCAACCCGCGCAGGGACTCGATGACCGGCGTGACGGGTTGGTGTTCGGCGAAGCCGCGCAGCCAACCGGGCAGCGTCTCGACCGGCACGAAGGCACTGCTCGGGTAGGGCAGGAACATCACCAGGAAGGTGTAGCCGCCGGCCGCCTCGGGGGTACGGGCCAACAGCCCGAACGCCGCCGACAGCCAGGAGACCGCCAGCAGGAACAGCAGCAGCACCCCGGCGGCGGCCAGCCACCGCAGCGGTGCCACGGCGGGCCGGAACCCGATGGCGACGGCGACGGCCAGCACCAGCACGGTGGAGACCGTGTTGCGGGCGATGCTGGCCACCACGTGACCGCCGATGATCGAGGTCGCGCCGACGTCCATGGTGCGCAGCCGCTCGATCATGCCGTTTGTCATGTCCGTGGTGACACTCACCGCCGTGCCCGCCGCACCGAACCCGGCGCAGAGCAGCAGCACGCCGGGCACCACGTAGGTGACGTACGCCGAGCCGGTGTCGATCGCCCCGCCGAAGAGGTAGACGAAGACCAGCATCAGCATCACCGGCAGCAGCAGCGAGGTGAGCATCGCGTCGACGTTGCGGCGGGACAGCCGGACGCAACGGCCGACCATCACCGCCGTCTGCGATCCGCGTACCGCCAGCTCAGACATGGGCCACCTGCCGTTTCGCGGGCACCGGAGTGCCGGTGAGGGTGAGGAAGACGTCGTCGAGGGTCGCCTCCCGGACGGCGAACCGGGCCACCCCGTGACGGTCCGGATCGATCTCGTCGAGCAGCGCGCGCACCTGTGCCGCACTGCCGTCGGTGGCCACCGAGAGGGCGAGCCGCTCGGGGTCCCGGCCGGTGACCCGGTCGCCCAACAGCGCGGCCGCCGCGCGGAGGCCGGCCTCCTCGTGCCAGGTCAGCTCCAGCCGGTGCGCGCCGAAGCGGCGCTTGAGGTCGTCGGCGGTGCCCTCGGCGGCGATCGCGCCCTGGTGCAGCACGGTGATCCGGTCGGCCAGTCGGTCGGCCTCCTCCAGGTACTGCGTGGTGAGCAGCACGGTCACGCCGGTGCGGGCGAGTTCGCCGACGACCTCCCAGAGCCCCTGCCGGCTGCGCACGTCCAGGCCGGTGGTGGGCTCGTCGAGGAAGACCACGGACGGCTGCCCGACCAGGCTGGCGGCGAGGTCCAGGCGGCGGCGCATGCCCCCGGAGTAGGTGATCGCCTGCCGCCCGCCCGCGTCGGTCAGCGCGAAGCGTTCCAGCAGGTCGGTGGCGCGCTTGCGGGCCGCCGACCCGGACCGCCCGGTGAGCCGGGCCAGCATGGTCAGGTTCTCCAGGCCGGTCTGGGTGTCGTCCAGGGCGGCGTGCTGGCCGGCGAGGCTGATCGTCCGCCGGACCCGCCGCCGGTCGCGCACCACGTCGTGGCCGGCGACCCGGGCGCTGCCCCGGTCGGGCCGGGTCAGCGTGGCCAGGATCCGCACGGTGGTGGTCTTGCCGGCCCCGTTCTGGCCGAGCAGCGCGTGTACGCCGCCGGCCGGCACCCGCATGGTCAGCCCGTCGAGGACGACGAGGTCGCCGAAGGACTTCCTCAACTCGACCAGCTCGACCGCCGGTGGTCCGTTCGTCATGGGTCACCCTCCACTTTCTGCGTATGCCGTACGCTTATCTGCGTAGAACATACGCAGAAGTTAGGATGAGGGTCAAGCCGGTCCGGTGGAGGTGGAAGTGAGCGACGGCCCCGAGGTCGAACTGCCCGAGAACGTCGCGCTCGCCTGGGGGCTGCGCGAGCGTCCGAGCCGTGGCCCGAAGCGTGGCCTCAGCCTGGAGCAGGTGGTCGCCGCCGGGATCCAGGTCGCCCAGTCGGAGGGGCTCGGCGCGGTGTCGATGGGTCGCGTCGCCCGCGAGCTGGGCGCGTCGACGATGTCGCTCTACCGGTACGTGCCGACCAAGCACGACCTGCTCGACCTCATGGTCGACACGGCGTACGGACCGCCCCCGCGCCCACGTGCCCCGGACGAGGGGTGGCGTCCCGCGCTGACCCGGTGGGCCGAGGGGAACCTGGAGGCGTTACGCCGACAGCCGTGGATGCGGCACGTGCCGATCAGCGGCCCGCCGATCAACCCCAACCAGGTCCGCTGGCTGGAGTACGGGCTCGTCGCCCTGGCCGGCACCGGCCTGCGCGGCACCGAGCGGATCTCCACCATCATGCTGGTCAGCGGGTACGCCCGGAGCTGGGCCACCACCACCGCCGACCTGGTGGAGGCGGCGGTGCGCAGCGGGCAGACCCCCGAACAGGTGGGCCTGCACTACTGGCGGCACCTGGCCCGGCTCACCGCCGACGGGCCGTACCCGGCGATCCACGAACTGATCGCCGAGGGCGACGACGACGAGGACTACGTCGACGCCGAGTGGCGGTTCGGGCTCGGCCGCGTGCTCGACGGAGTCGAGGCGATGATCCGGACGCGTACGGCGGGCGGCCGGTGACCGGTCAGGACCGGTCCAGCAGGTCGAGCACGGCGCGCTCGGCCTGCTCGCGGTCGGTGTCCCGGGTGACCGGCACCACCACACCGTCGTGGAACAGGTCGACCACCCTCGGGTCCACGTAGGACGTCCGGGCCACCGTCGGGGTGTTGCCGAGCAGCTCCGCCACCTCGCGCATCACGCCGGCCACCGCGCGCCGACGGGCGGTGACCGACCTCGGCTGCCCGAGGACGGCCAGTTCGGTGGCCGCCCGGACGGTGGCGTGCCAGGTGCGGAAGTCCTTGGCGGTCATCTCGCCGCCGCTGGCGTCGCGCAGGTAGTCGTTGACCTCGTCGGCCCGCACGTCGCGCCACTGCCGGCCGTCCCAGTAGCCGAACAACCGGTCCGCCGCCCGGCGACTGCGACGCAGATGGGTGAGCACCCGGCACAGCTCCGGGTCGGAGACCCGACGCACCTGCTCGATGCCGCCCTTCGCCGGGAACTCGAAGACCACGCAGCCCTGGCGGGACCGGGCGTGTTCGGGGCGGAGGGTGGCGACGCCGAACGTCGGGTCGTCCCCGGCCGCGTACTGGTCGCTGCCGACCCGGAAGGTGCCCATGTCGAGCAGCCGGGTCACGGTGGCCAGCACCCGCTCGCGGCGCAGCCCGCGCCCGGTCAGGTCGTGGCCGACCCGTTCGCGCAGCACCGGCAGCCGGCGGGCCACCTCCAGCACGTGCTCGAACTTGGCCTCGTCCTGCCGCTGCCGCCACATCGGGTGGTAGAGGTACTGCTTGCGGCCGGCGGCGTCGGTCCCGATGGCCTGGATGTGCCCGTTCGGGTGCGGCGAGATCCACACCTGGCGCCAGGCCGGCGGGATGACCAGGGCACGCAGCCGGGCCAGGTCGTCCGGGTCGCGCACCGGCTCGCCGCGCGGGTCGACGAACGACCAGCCCGGACCGCGTCGCCGGCGGCCGTATCCCGGCCGACCCGGATCACTACGCCGCAACCGCACGATCCGCCCGCACCACCCGTTCCACCTCCTCGACGGCGGCCAGCACCGCGTCGACCCCGACGGCGGTGACCGCCGGATGACCGTCTACCCCGTCCCCGCCCGGGGATGCCGCCGGTCCGGCCCAGAGCACCCGGTGTCGTCGTCGCTCCGGCGGCGGCCCCCATCGGGCGGGCGGGACCGGACCGAAGATCACCACCGACGGGGTGCGGTAGCCGGTGGCCAGGTGCGCCACTCCGGTGTCCCCGCTGACCACCAGCCGCGCACCGGCGACCAGGGCGGCGAGCTGCCCGAGGTCGGTCCGCCCGGCCAGCACCGCGTCGGCGGGCAACCCGACCTCGTCCGCGACCCGTACGGCGGTGGCCCGCTCCCCGGTACCGCCGGTCAGCACCACCCGGTGTCCCCGGCCGGTCAGCTCCCGGGCCACCGCCGCGTACCGCCCGGGAGGCCAGCGCTTGGCCGGCACCTTGGAGCCCGGATGCAGCACCGTCACGCCGGTCGGCATCGTCCCCGACGCCGGCCGTCGCAGGTCCAGGTCGGTCGGGTCGGTCGGGATCCCGTACCAGCGCAGCAGCCGGCACCAGCGCGCCACCTCGTGCTCCTCCTCGTCCCACCCGGGCCCGTCGGCGTGGTCCGCCCGCGCGTCGGCGAAGGCGAACAACCGGTCCGGGCCGGTGGTGGCGAGCAGCCGGTGCGAACGCGGCCCCCGGCCGTGCAGGTTCACCGCCACCTCCACCGGCCCGCCGGGAGTCCCCAGCCGGTCCAGACCGTCGGCGGGCAGCAGCCGGTCCACGCCGCCGACCAGCTCGACCAGCGGGCCGAGCCAGGCCGGCGCGGCGAGCACCAGTTCCCGGTCCGGGTACGCCGCCCGCAACGCCCGCACCGCCGGGACCGCCGTGGCGAGGTCACCGACGCCGAGGGCACGCAGCGCCAGGATCACGGGTACGAGGTCTCCTGCTCGGCGCAGACCACCATCTCGCGGACCGCGCAGCCGGCCGGCTGGGAGAGCGCGAACATCACGGCGGCGGCGGTGTGCGCCGGGTCGTTGAGGATCGCGTCCGGCCCCGGCCGGTACTGCGCGTCGCGGTCGTCGAAGAAGGCGGTCCGCATGCCGCCCGGCACCAGCAGCGTCACGTTCACCGACCCGGCCAGCTCGGCGGCGAGCGCGCGGGTGAACCCGACCACGCCGAACTTCGCCGCGCAGTACGCCGTGGCGTCGCTGACCGCCTTCACCCCGAGCGTGGACGCCACCGTGACGACGCTGCCCCGGGCGGCCTCCAGGAACGGCAGCGCGGCCCGGATCACCGCCGCCGTGGCCAGCAGGTCCACCGCGACGATCCGGTCCCAGGTCTCGCCGGGCACGTCGGCCAACCGGCCGGGCACGTCCACCCCGGCGGCGGTGACCACCGCGTCGAGACCGCCCTCCCGCTCGGCGAGCTGCCGGGTGGCGGCCTCCGCCGCCCGGGTGTCGGCCAGGTCGCACTCGACCCAGGCGACCCCGTCGCCGGGCGCCTGCCGGTCCAGCACCAGGGGCCGCCCGCCGGAGCGGGCCACCGCGGCCACCACGGCCGCGCCCAACCCGCTGGATCCGCCGGTGACCAGCACGGTGCGGCCGGTGCCGGGCGCGCTCATCGGGACACCCCCACGCCGGTACGGGCGGCCGTCGCGGCGATCATCTCGGTGGTGGACCGGCCGTCCAGGTACGGCACCACCACGGTGTGGCCGCCCCAGCGGCGCAGGATCTCGGCCTCGGGCAGACAGTCACCGTCCCCGCCGCCGGTGGCGTAGTCCCCGCCCTTGACCCAGATGTCCGGCCGCAGCCAGGACAGGGCCGCCGCCGGGGTCGACTCGTCGAAGATCATCACCGCATCCACGCAGCTCAGCGCCGCCAACAGGCGGCTCCGGTCGTCCTGCCGCACGACCGGCCGGTCCGGTCCCTTCAGGCCGCTGACGCTGGTGTCGGAGTTGAGGCACACCACCAGGCAGTCACCGAGTTGCCGGGCGGCCTGGAGGGTCGCCACGTGACCGGCGTGCAGCAGGTCGAAGCAGCCTCCGGTCGCCACGACCGTCCCCCCGGCGGCGCGGACCCGGGCGACCGCGGCGGCGGCTGCCGCCACCCCGACCCGGTCACCGCCCACCGCCGTGTGCACCGCCTGCGGCGCCCGCCGCACCGGCGGCGGCAACGCGGTCGCCACTCCCCCGTCCGCCACGTACGCCGACGCCTCGGTCACCGCCTCCTGCACCGCCTCGGAGAGCAGCGCACCCCGGCCCAGGGCCAGGCCGGCGGCGACCGCGAACCGGTCGCCCGCGCCGCAGGTGTCACCCTCGGCGGCCATCGGCGTCGGCACCACCAGCGGCGTCGACCCGGCGTGGCTGAGCAACGCGCCGTCGGCGCCCAACGTCACCGCCACCGCACCGGCCCGCCAGCGTTGCCGCAGACGCTCGGCACCGTCGGCGGCGGTGGCCAGCCGGGTGGCGGCGGCCGGCGCCTCCACCAGCTCCTGCACCTCCGTCTCGTTCGGTGTCACCAGGTGCACCCCGGGCACCGCCGCCGGGCCACGGGGGTGCGGATCCCAGACCACCGGGGCCCGGGTCGCCGCCAGGGCCGCCCGCAGTGCGGGCTGCCGTGCCACCCCCCGGCCGTAGTCGCTGACCAGCACCACCGACGCCCGCTCGATGACGCGCAGCACCGCCTCGGCGGGTTCGCCCGGCGTCTGGGCGCCGCCGCCCCGGTCATGGCGCAGCAGCACCCGTCCGCCGGCCCGCAACCGGATCTTCTCCGGAGTGGAACCGGCCAGCCGCAACGGGTACACCTGCACCCCGGCAGCGGCCAGCAGCACTCCCAGCCGGGCTCCACCGGCGTCGTCGGCCAGCGCGGTGACCAGCACCACCTCGGCGCCCTGCGCGGCGGCGAAGACGGCGGCGAGCCCGGCCCCGCCGGGCCGGTCGACGTGCGCGGTCTCGTCGAGCACCGGGACCGGCGAGTCCGGACAGAGGCGGTTCACCACGCCCTCCACGTCCCGGTCGAGCAGGGTGTCGCCGACCACCACCACGGGTCCCCTCACACTTGCCTCCTCATGCTTCGACCGGTCGGCCGGCCCCACCGTCCAGCACCACCTCGACCCCGGCGCGGACCGGACCGGCCGCCGGTGCGTCCGACGCCGCCGGCACCACCGGCTCCACGTACGCCACCGTCGGCCGCTCGGCCATCGCCAACTCCACGTACTCGCAGAGCAGGTGGCTGGAGACCAGGTGCAGTTCCTGCACGACCTGGGAGTCCGGGCAGTCCACCGCGAGCGCCTCGTGACACGCGTCCGCGAGGGGGTTGGGCGCCGGTCCGGTGAACGCCCAGCACCGCAGCCCGGCCTGGCGGCCCGCCCGCGCGGCGGCCAGCAGGTTCGTGCTGCCGCCGCTGGTGGAGAGCAGCAGCAGGACGTCGTCGGGGCGGCCGTGCGCGCGGACCTGCCGGGCGAAGACCTCGTCGTAGCCGTAGTCGTTGCCGATCGCGGTCAACGCCGAGGTCTCGGCGTGCAGGGCGATGGCGGACAGCGGCTGCCGGTCCTCGCGCAGTTTGCCGACCAGCTCGGCGGTGAGGTGCTGCGCCTCGGCGGCACTGCCCCCGTTACCGGCCACCAGCAACCGGCCCCCGGCGGTCAGGTGCTGCGCCAGGGCGGCTCCCCACCGGACCAGCAGCGGCTCGCACCGCCGGTACGGCGGCAGCGCGGCGGCCAGGTGCGCCAGGTGCGTCTCCAGCGGGTTGCGCCCCGGCATCAGGCCACCACCCGGGTCGGCCGGTGCACGGCGGCCACCTCGGCGTACACCTCGGCGAGACGTTCCGCGGTGACCGTCCACGAGTAGTGCTGCCGGGCCCGTGCCCGCGCCGCGCCCGCGTACGCGAACCGGCGGATCCGGTCGTCCAGCAGCCCGGCCAGCGCCTCGCCCAGGGCCCTCGGGTCCCGCGCCGGCACCAGGTCCCCGGTCACCCCGTCGACCACGGTGTCCCGCAACCCGCCCACGGCGGTCGCCACCACCGGCACCCCGCAGGCCATCGCCTCCAGCGGGGTCAGGCCGAACGGTTCGTACCAGGGGGCGGCGACCAGGATGTCCGCCGACCGGTACCAGCGGCCCATCTCCTCCCTCGGCACCGCGCCGACCAGCCGGACCCGGTCGGCCACCCCGCAGCTACGGGCCAACGCGCGCAGCCGCCGGGCGTACGGGTCGGTCTCCAGCAGCCCGGCGGGCGGGCCGCCCACCACCACGCACTCGGCGTCCGGCACGTGCGCCATCGCGCGGACCACGGTCTGGAAGCCCTTGCGTTCCACCAGCCGCCCGACGGTGAGGATCCGGGGCCGTCCCGGCTCCCGCTCGGCGGCCGGGCCGAGCGGGGCGAACGTGCCCAGGTTCACCCCGGACGGCACGACCGTCATCGCCGAGCGGGGCACCCCCATCCGGACCAGTTCGCCGACCTCGTCGCGGCACTGCGCGACCACCCGGTCCACCGAGCGGCCGAGCTGGAGTTCGTAGCCGATCCGCCGGGCCGGGCTGGTGTCCTGGACGCCCTGGTGACGGCGCTTGACCGTGCCGAGTGCGTGGTACGTCTGCACCACCGGCACCCCGACCTGCCGACCGGCCTGCACCGCCGCCAGCCCGCTCATCCAGAAGTGCGCGTGGATCACCTCGGGCGTCCAGTCGCCGCGCCAGCGCTCCACCAGCCAGGCGCCGAACGCGCGCATGTGCGGCAGCAGCGCGTCCTTGGCCACCGGCTCGGCCGGGCCGGCGGGTACGTGCACCACGTCGTAGCCGTCCGGACTGCGCACGGTCACCGGCAGGTCCACCGCGTCGCGCCGGGTGTAGACGCGGACGTCGTGCCCGGCCGCGGCGAGCGCGGCGGAGAGTTCCGCGACGTGCGTGTTCTGGCCGCCGGCGTCCTCCCCGCCCAGGATGGCGAGCGGGCTGGCGTGCTCCGAGATCATCGCTATCCGCATACTTCCTCCTCCAGCAGCCGGTCCCAGTCGGCGAGGAAACGGTCGAGGCCGTAGCGTTCCCGGGCGGCGGTCCGGGCCGCCTGTCCCGCGAGCCGGGCCACCTGCGGCTCGGCGACGAACCGGCCGGCGGCCTCCAGCAGCTCCTCGACGCGGGTGTCCAGGGCACCGGCGTCCGGCGGCACGGCCATCACCGCCTCGGTGCTGGCCAGTGCCACCACCGGCATGCCGATGCTCATCGCCTCGATCAGGCTCAGCCCGAGCGAGGTCCACCGGCACAGGTGCAGGTACGCCCGGCGGCGCGCCAACTCGGCGTGCATCCGGTGCTGCGGGACGTCGTCGTGGCTGGTGAGGCGGTCGGCGGGCAGGCCCAGGTGGTCGGCGAGCCCGGCCACCTTCATGCCGAAGACGTCCAGCGGGGCGATCTCGGCGAACCGGGGCAGCAGGTCGGTGCCGGTGACCCGCCATCGGCGCACCGGTTCGTTGATCACCACGGCCAGCCGGTCCAGTTCCCCGGTGTACTCCACCGTCGGCGGCACGATGCCGTGGTCGACGACGGTGGTCCGGGTCGTTCCGGTGTCCCAGAACAGCTCGTTGAAGGCGGTCACGTGGGCGACGAGCAGGTCGTCGCGGTCGGCCATCGGGTGGCGGCTGTGCGGCACGTCCCCGTCCTTCGGGGTGTTGTGCTCGACGTAGACCGCCGGCACGTCCCGGCCGGGCCGACGACCCAGCCACCGCTGCGCCAGCTCCAGTTCCTCGGGACGTTGCAGGACGACCACGTCGACCTCGGTGTCGCGCAACTGCTCCGGGCTCACCTCGGCGGCGCTCTCCGGCCAGGTGTACGTCCGCGCCCGGCCCAGCCCGTACGGCCCCCGGTCCGGGGTGGCCGGGACCAGGTAGCGGTGTTTGCCGTGCACGAACGACGTGGTCCACGAACCGTGCACGTGCCAGAGCAGGATGTTCATCGGCCGCCTCCGGTGGATACCGCCGCACGGGACACCGCCGGGCGGGAGGGCACCCGGTCCGGCGGTACGCCCAGCAGCCGGAGCGCCTCGACGACCGCGCCCGGGGAGATCCCGCTGAGGCAGGGGTGACCGGGCACCGGGCAGCGTGCGGCGCGGGTGTCGCGGCATCCGGCGGCGGCGTCGCCGAGGCGTACCGTCGGCACCCGCCAGGGACCCCACTGCCCGAACGGGACGGTGGGGGCGAAGAGGCTGACCACCGGCACCCCGGAGGCGGCGGCCAGGTGCGCCGGGCCGGTGTTGCCGACCACGAGCGCGCCGGCACCGGCCACCACGGCGGCCAGCTCGGCGAGCCCGGTCCGGCCGCCGAGGTCGTGGGCGTACCGGCCGGCGACCCGGGCGGTCAGGTCCCGTTCCTGCGGACCGCCGGTGACCACCACCCGGTGGCCTGCGGCGGAGAGGTCCCGGGCGATCCGCTCGGCCAGTTCCGGCGGGCAGCCCCGGGCCGGCGCGTCCGAACCCGGATGCAGCACCACGTAGCCCGGTGCGCCGGTCTCCGGCGGCGGGGCGAGCGCCGGACGCAGTCGCAGGCGCGGCTCGTCGTGGGCGGGCAGCGCGTACCCGGCGGCGGCCGCCAGCGACAGGGCGCGTTCGGCCTCCGGCACACCGGCCGGCACCCGGTGCCGGACGTCCAGCAGGCTTCCCGGATAGTCGTCGCTGATCGCGGCGATCCGCCGGACACCGGCCATCCGCAGCAGCAGGGCCAGCGGCAACGGCGACTGGTGGAACGAGGTGAAGACGACCGCCTCGTCGGCGGCGACGGCCGCCAACCGGGCGGTCAGCGCGGCCATCTCGGCCGGGTCGACGGGACCGGGCGCGGGGTCGATCCACGGCAGCCGGTGCTCCACGATCTCGTCGACGCCGGGCAGCATCTCGGCGGCGGCCCGGCCGCGCGGGCCGCAGAGCAGCACCACCCGGTCCGCACCGGCGGCCACGGCCCGGATTCCGGGGCCGGTGACCAGCACGTCCCCGACCGAGTCGGCGCGCACCACCAGCACCGTCCGCCCCCGTCCCGCACCGGTCGGCCGTGGCGTGGCCGGGCGTAGCGCCTGCTGACGGCGCAGGATCTCGTCCACGGCCGACGGCAGGTCGGCGGCGAGCCACCCGGCGGCGGCGATCTCCTCGGCGCGGGTGACCGGTGTGGGCACCAGGATGCCCGCCGCACCGGCGGCCAGCGCCGCGGTGACGTCCCGGCCGATGTCGCCGATCATGACGCAGCGCGCGGGTACGGTGCCGAGTGCCCGGGCGGCGGCGTGCACCAGCCCGGGGGCGGGCTTGCGGCAGGCACAGCCGTCCCCGTCGTCGTGCGGGCACACCTGCCACGAGTCGAAGGGGCCGAGCAGGTCCTCGACGCGACGGTGCACCCGGTGCAGGTCCGCCTCGGTGAACAGGCCCCGGGCCAGCCCGGACTGGTTGGTGACCACGGCGAGCCGCAGGCCGGCGGCGCGCAACCGGTCCAGCGCGGCCCGCGCGCCGGGCATCGGACGCACCTTGTCCGGGTCGCCGTTGTACGGCACGTCCTCGACCAGGGTGCCGTCGCGGTCCAGCAGCACCGCGTCGAACAAGACCGGACCGGACCGGTCGACGCCGGTCAGCACCCCGGCTGACCTGCGCTGATCCGGCTCCCCACGGTCCTGTCGCACGGGCGGCGGGTTCCCGGCGCCCCGAGGAGTAAACGTCGCCCGGGACGTGGTCGACGGGTACTCCACGCCGACCAGCGCACCGCCGCTCGCGGGTGGCCTTACCCACGGCCCCCGAGAAGCTAACCCGTGGTGCCGTTAGCCGGGCCGCCCACCTGGGTACGGCCTGTTCGTGGCGATCGTGGAACGGAACATCGAGGCACCGGTACGGCAGGTCTGGGCGGTGCTGGCGGACGGGTGGACCTACAGCGACTGGGTGGTCGGCACCGCGCACATGCGGGACGTCGACGACGACTGGCCCCGGGTGGGGACCCGGCTGCACCACCGGGCCGGCCCCTGGCCCTTCTCCCTGGAGGACTCCTCCCAGGTGCTGGAGTGCGAGCCGGAACGGAAGCTGGTGCTGCGGGTGAAGCTCTGGCCGGCCGGCGAGGGGGTGGTGGTCTTCACCCTGGAACCGGTCGGGCCGCACACCACCCGGGTGCTGCTCGGCGAGGACTTCGCCGCCGGCCCGCTGCGCTGGCTGCGCACCAAGGTCAATGACGTGGTGCTGCACCAGCGCAACAAGGAGACGCTGAGTCGGCTCGCGGACATCGCCCGCCGGCAGAAGACGCCGGACTGACCTGGCCAGGGGGAGCCGATTCCCCCTGGAACGGACAAGTGGCTACGCTCTCGGGGAAGCCTGTCCGCAGACCGAGGATGTCCTCCATGATCGAACCCGTCCAGTTACCCACGCCGTGGGGGGACGCGCGCCTGACCGTCGTGGTACCTACCTACAACGAGGCGGGCAACCTGCCACTGCTGGTCGAGCGCCTGCTCGCCCTGCCGTTGCCGGGCCTCAAGGTGCTGGTCGCGGACGACAACTCCCCGGACGGCACCGGCGAGGTGGCGGACAAACTGGCCATCGAGCACCCCGATCGGATCGAGGTCGTGCACCGGCCGGGCAAGGAGGGCCTCGGCCGGGCGTACGTGGACGGGATCAGCCGGGCCCTCGACGGCGGGGCCGAGTACGTGGCCCAGATGGACGCCGACCTGTCACACCCGCCGGAGGCGCTGCCGGGAATGCTCGGCGCGCTGCTCTCCACCCAGGCCGGTGTGGTGATCGGTTCCCGGTACGTGCCCGGTGGCGAGCTGGACGAGAACTGGCCGCTGTACCGCCGGGCGCTCAGCGGCTGGGCCAACCTGTACGTGCACACGCTGCTGCGGGTCCGCATCCGGGACCTGACCGCCGGGTTCAAGATCTGGCGGGCCGACGCACTGCGCGACATCGGGCTGGAGCGGGTGCAGTCCAACGGCTACAGCTTCCAGGTGGAGATGCACTACCTCGCCACGAAGCTCGGGCACACCATCCTGGAGGTGCCGATCCGCTTCGAGGAGCGGCGCGACGGCGACTCGAAGATGACCACCGCTACCAAGATCGAGAGCGCGTTGATGCCGTTCAAGCTGCGTACCCGGCATCGCGGCATCGAGCGCTGAGCCACCGCGCGACACGCGACCGGCCGCGTCGAGGTGGCCGGTCGCCGCGACGCGTCAGCGGTACACGGCCCGGTGGGCGGTGTCCACGGCCCGGCGGTAGACACCACCGGTGAGCGTCCGGTCCCGGGCCAGCGCGGCGCGGGCCGCGTTCGCCCCCGGCGCGCCGTGCACCCCGCCACCGGGATGCGCCGACGCGCTCGCCAGGAAGAGCCGGTCGACCGGGGTGTCCGCGCGGCCCAGTCCGGGCACCGGGCGCAGGAACAGTTGCTGGTAGGGCGCGGCGGTGCCACCACCGATGGCACCGCCGACCAGGCTCGGGTTGGCCTCCTCGAGATCGGCCGGCCCGAACACGTGCCGCCCCACCACCAGGCTCCGGAAACCGGGCGCGGCCGCCTCCAGCACCGCCTCCATCCGCTCCACGTGACCCAGCACGTCCTCGCCGCGCCAGTGCCGGCGGAACGGCAGGTGCGTGTACGACCAGAGCGACTCGGTGCCCGGCGGGGAGTGGCTGGGGTCGGCCACCGACATCTGCCCGACCAGCAGGAACGGGTCGAGGGGCAGCTCACCTCGGGCGAGCGTGGCGGCGTACCCGGTCAACCCGCCGAGATCCGCTCCGAGGTGCACGGTGCCGACGGTGGCCAGCCGCCGGTTGGTCCACGGCACCGGCCCGGACAGCGCCCAGTCCACCTTCAGCGTCGAACCGTCCCACCGGAAGTGCTCCAGGTCCGCCACCAGCCTCGGCGGCAGCGCCGCCGCGCCGACCAGGTCCAGATAGAGCGCGGGCGCGGGCACGTCGGCCAGGACCGCGCGACGCGCCCGGTACCGCCCGCCGTCGGCGGTGCGGACGCCCATCGCCCGCCCCCGGGCCACCAGGACCCGGTCCACCCGGGCGTCGTAGTGGATCCGGCCGCCCCGCTCGGCCAGCCGGGCCACCAGCGCGTCGGTGATCTTCTGCGCCCCGCCGGTCGGCACCGGCCAGCCGACCTGCTGGCCGAGCATGACCAGCAGCCAGCCGTACACGCCGGAGCCGGCGTCCTCGGTGGACAGGTCGGTGTGCAGCGCCGAGCCCGCCAGCAGCGCCGGTCCACCGGCACCGCGGAACATCTCCTCGCCGAGGCGACGCACCGGCAGGACCATCCGCCGGGCCAGCCGCAACGCACCGCCGGTGTGCAGCCGACGCAGCATGTCCCACCCGGGACGTACCGGCGGGAAAGGGGTGGTGATCAGGTCCAGCATCGGGTCGGCGATGCGCTGCCACTCGGCGTACGCGGACAGCCAGCGCTCACCGTCGCCGGGCGCGAACTCCTCCAACGACGCCGCCGTGACGTCGGGGTCGCGGTTGAGCAGCGCGGCGCGGTCGTCCGGGAAGAGGTGGGCCAGCACGTCCGGGGCGTGCCGCCAGGCCAGCCCGTACCGGGTCAGGTCGAGCCCGCGCAGCACCGGCGAGGCGTAGCCCAGCGGGTAGAAGGAGCTGTAGAGGTCGCTGAGGTAGCCGGGCGAGGTCACCTCGGCCGAGCGCACCGCGCCACCCGGCGCGCCGGTCGCCTCCAGCACCAGCACGTCCCAGCCCGCGTCGGCGAGCAGGTTCGCGGCGACCAGACCGTTGTGGCCGGCGCCGACGACCACCGCGTCGGCTGTTTCGGCGCCGAGAGAACCGGACGACGTCATCCACCGACGCTACCCGGGCTCAACCGGGCGAAACGTTTGCCCGCCGACCATCGGGGCATGCAGCGCGCCATGTACACGGTTGCGCAGCTCATCGGTGGGGTGTGGGGGGCCGGCGGGGAGGCCGGTGACCTGGTGGTGCACGACCCGGCCACCGGTGCCCCGGTGACCGGCGCGCCGGTCGCCACCTCGGACGAGGTCGACAAGGCCGTCGCGGCGGCGCGCGGCGTGGCGGCCGAGTGGGCGGCGACGCCCCCGGCCGAGCGGGCCGCCGCGCTGCACCGGGCCGCCGACGCGGTGGCCGCCGTCGCCGACGAGCTGGCCGAGGCGACCACGACCGAGATGGGCAAGCCGCTCGCCGACGCGCGGGGCGGCGTCGAGGCCGGCATCGCCACCCTGCGGCAGTACGCCGAACTCGCCCCGACCCGGGGTGGGCGGACCCTGCACGGCACGCCCGACGCCCTGGACTTCATGACACCGCAGCCGCGCGGCGTCGTCGCCGTGATCACCCCGTGGAACGACCCGGTGGCGGTGTCGTGCGGGCTGCTCGGTGCCGCCCTCGTCACCGGCAACGTGGTGCTGCACAAGCCGAGCGAACGCACTGCGGCGACCGGATGGCTGCTGGCCCGCGCCGTCGACTCGGCGCTCCCGGCCGGCGTGCTCTCGCTGCTGACCGGCGGCGCGGAGACCGGGGCGGCGCTCGCCGGGGCCGAGGTGGACGTGGTGGCGCACGTCGGGTCGACCGCCACCGGCCGGGCCGTCGCCGCGGCAGCCGCCCGCAGCGGCGCCAAGGTGCTGCTGGAGAACGGCGGCAGCGATCCGCTGATCGTGGACGCGGACGTCGACCCGGTCTGGGCCGCCGGGCAGGCCGCGACCGGCGCGTTCGCCAACGCGGGCCAGATCTGCGTGGCGGTGGAGCGCGTCTACGCGCACCGCGACGTGGCCGAGGACTTCGTCGCCGCGCTGGTGGAGCGGGCGGCGGCGCTGCGCGTCGGGCCGGGCCGCGATCCCGCCACCGACCTGGGTCCGCTCGTCGACCGGCGACACCGCGACCAGGTGCACGGGCAGGTGACGGCGGCGGTCGCCGACGGGGCACGGATCCGTGTCGGCGGGACGCTGCCGGAGGGACCGGGCGCCTTCTACCCGGCCACCGTGCTGGACAACTGTCGGCACGACATGGCGCTGGTCCGGGAGGAGACGTTCGGGCCGGTCGCACCGGTCGTCGTGGTCGACTCGTTCAGCGAGGCGCTGCGGTGTGCCGCCGACTCGCCGTACGGGTTGGCCGCGACCGTACTGACCGGGTCGATGAGCCACGCCCAGCGGGCGTGGCGGGAGCTGCCGGTGGGCACGGTGAAGGTGAACGCGGTCTTCGGCGGCGCCCCGGCCGGGGCGGCCCACCCACGTCGGGGCAGCGGTCAGGGTTTCGGCTACGGGCCGGAACTGCTCGACGAGTTCACCGCCACCAAGGCGGTGCACATCGAGGCTCCCGGCGGCGGGCACTGGTGAGGACCGCGTACCCGCACGTCGAGGGCCCCGACCCGGCGCGTGACGGCGGGTCGGGGCCCTCGGTGCGACGGTCAGTCGCCGCGTGCCTTGGCGGTCTGCCGGTTGTTGGCCTTCTGGATGGCCGTGACCAGTTCCGGCTTGGTCATGCTCGACCGGCCCCGCACGTCCAGTTCACGGGCCCGCGCCATCAGGTGCTCCTTGGGGGCGTTCGCGTCCACCCCGCCGGCCGTGGGTGCCCGCCGCTCCGGACCACCCCCGGCGGCCTGCCGGTCGCTCGGGCCCTTGCGACCCTTGGGCTCCCAGTGGTCACCCACCTTCTCGAACTGGTGCTTCACGGCGGCGAAGGCGGTCCGGTGCGCCCGCTCACCCTCGCCGTACGTCTCGACGGCCGAATCGTGCGTCTTCTCCCAGGTGCGCTGGGCCTTCTCCGGGGAGCGCCGCAGCGTGCTGGGCAGTACCTCGCGCCCGGGCATCTCGATCCTCCTCCGTGGTCGGGTCATTCCGACTGGCGTTCCCGGTCCACGCGGCGCTAAACCTCGGCACCGGTTTGCCGTCGCGCGTGCGGGGGTACCGGCCGGGCCACCCGGCGTAACCGGTGCCGGCCGCCACCAGGGAGCGGTGATGACCACGACGAACCCGGACGCCCCGGCCGCCGACCCGCCGGTGTCCGCGCTACCCGGCCGGATCCGGCAGCTGCACTGGTCGACGTGGCGCGGTGTGCTGGTCCGCAGCGGCCGCAACTACGTCCAGGACAACTGCACCGACTGGGCCGCCGCGCTCACCTACTACGGCGTGCTCGCGCTCTTCCCCTCCACCGTCGTGGTGGTCGCCCTGGTGGGGCTGGTCTCCGACGGGGAACGCACCGTCGACACCATGCTCGACCTGGCCCGGGACGTCGGCGCGGGGTCCGTGGTGGCCAACGAGAGCTTCGTCGGCGTGGTCCGGGGCGTGGTGGAGCAGAACAGTTCGGCCGGGGTACTGCTCAGCTTCGGTCTGCTCGGCGCGCTCTGGTCCGCGTCGAACTTCATCGCCTCGTTCACCCGCGCCTCGAACACCATCTACGGGGTGACCGAGGGGCGGCCGGTGTGGAAGCTGCGGCCGATCCAGATCGGGTTGGCGGCGGTGTCGCTGGTGCTGCTCGCCGTGGTGGCCACCGGTCTGATCGTCAGCGGGCCGGTCGCGGACGCGGTCGGCAACCTGGTGGGCGCCGGAGGTGCGGCCCGTACGGCCTGGTCGGTGGTGAAGTGGCCGGCGCTGGCGATGATCGCGATGCTGCTGATGTCCCTGCTGTTCTGGGTGGCGCCGAACGTGCGCCAGCCCCGGTTCCGGTGGCTCACCCCGGGTGGGGCGGTGGCGCTGGCCACATGGGCGTTGGGCTCCTTCGGCTTCGGCCTCTACGTGGCCAACTTCGGCTCGTACGACACCACGTACGGCAGCCTCGGCGCGGTGATCGCGTTCCTGGTCTGGCTCTACCTGTCCAACTCCGCCCTGCTGCTCGGCGTGCAGATCAACGCGGAGTTGCAGCGGGGACGGGTGATCCAGTCCGGCGTGCGCGACGCCGAGGAGCCGGTATTGCCGCCCCGGTCACCGGCCCCCTCGTGACCCGGCGCCGGTTTACCGCCCACCGGGCCGGGTAGCGCAGAAGGCATGGAACGCGGCAGCAGCAAGCACGCACCGAGAGTCGACGAACAGATGGAGCAGGAGGTCAGCGGCCTGGTCCAGGGGCCGGGGACCGGTGGCTCACGGGTCGACGAGTCCCGGGTGCCGGAGCCTGCGGGCGAGGACCAGCCGGAGACGACCACGGTCGTCGGCGGCGAGACCCGCAGCGGCACGCCGCAGGGCATGACGTCCGGGGACGTGGAGGCTCGCAGCCGGTTGGGACGGTTCATCACGATGACCGCCCTGCCCGGGGACCGGGCGGCCCTGCTCGCCAACGCCCGGGAGAACGAGGCGCCGGACGACCTGCTCGCCGAGTTGGAGCGACTGCCGGAGGGCACCCGGTACCAGACGGTGTCCGAGGTCTGGGCCGCGCTCGGCCACAAGAACGAGACGACGCGCTGGTGAGGATGGCCTTCTGCGGCCACCCCCCGCACCGGCGCAGGAGAGGATCCTGATGAGTGGTGTAACCGAGCACGTCGACGTCTCCGTCCCGATCCGGACGGCGTACGACCAGTGGACACAGTTCGAGGAGTTCCCCCAGTTCATGGAGGGCGTCGAGGAGGTCCGACAGCTCTCCGACACGCTCACCCACTGGACCGTGGAGATCGCCGGCGTCACGCGCGAGTTCGACGCCGAGATCACCGAACAGCTTCCCGACGAGCGGGTCGCCTGGCGCTCGACCGGCGGCACCAAGCACGCCGGGGTGGTCACCTTCCACCGGCTCGACGAGCAGAACAGCCGGGTCACCCTCCAACTGGAGTTCGACCCGCAGGGTGTCGTCGAGCAGGCCGGCGACAAGCTGGGCGTCGTGGACCGCCGGGCAAAGGGTGACCTGCAACGCTTCAAGCAGTTCATCGAGCGACGCGGGCAGGAGACCGGCGCCTGGCGGGGCAGCGTCGACCGACCCCAGCCCTGATCCCTCGCGTACCTCCCGCCACGGCCGCCGCTCACCCCGGCGGCCGTCGCCGTTGTCGGCGCGGGTCGTCGTGCGTCGGCGGGCCGCGCCGCAGGTCTGGGCGCCGCCGGGGGTGCCGTTTGGCGGGTGCGGGTGGGGGTAGGGCGAGGGTATGAGCGACGACAGGGTGTGGCGTGACGAGGAACGGCTGCCGTTGGAGGAGTTGGACCGGGCGGTCGCCCGATCCACGCTCGACGGGCAGTCCGACGACGTGACCGGCAACGACGCCGGTGAGGAGGCCGCGTTCGGCCATGGGCCGGAAGCCGCCGACCGAGGTTCCCAGGTGCCCGGCACCGGGCGCGAGCCGACCGACCCCGACCGCGCGCACCGCCCCTCCACCACCGGACGCACCGGCCCGGACACGCTCTGACACCAGCCCTCGGCCGCCGCCGATCGGGGCGTCACATCGGGGGACAGACGCGTGCAGCGCCTCACGCCCAGGCGACACGCCCATGATCGGCGGCGATTGGGTCAGCCGGACGGGTCGGGATTCGGACGGGTCGGACAGATTCGGCCGTTCGGCTGACGGCAACGCCGCGACAGCGCGCAAGACTTTCGGAATGCATCAGGGCTCCGGCTTCCTCAACCCGCGTCAGCGCCGCCTGGCATGGCTCGGCTTTCTGCTCGCCGCCGCTCAGGCACCCGTCTCCGCACGCTTCACCGAGGACAGCTCCTGGCTGTTCAGCCTCTGCGTCGCGCTGATGGTGGCAACGGTGATCATCGCTGACGACACCGCGCGTCGCCGTCCAGCGGACGCCCGCTCCTCGGAGTAACCACCCGCACCCGGGCTCGGTGGACTGACCGCCCTCACCCGGCCTCCTGCGGGCGGGCCTCGTGACCCGCGCGACCACGGGTACGACGTCGCTCCTTCATCTCCGCCTCGTACAGGTGCCGCCGGCCCCCGACCAGTTCGTCGCGAGCCGTCCGGTCCAGGTCCTGGAAGAGCGCGTAGTACCCGTCGTCGAAGTCCTCGACGATCTGGAACGTCCAGCGACCCGCGATCACGTTCCGACCCACCAACTCGTCGGCGATCCGGTCGGCGATGGTGCCGTGCCCGGCCGAGCGGAACATCCGCACCGCCTCGTCCAGCATCAGGTCGGCGTGACCGATGAGCTGGTGCATCGAGTAGAGCTGGCCACGGGCGCGCTCCACGCACTCCAGCGCCTCGCTGAGCTTGCCGAGCGCCGCCACCGTGTCGTCACTCACACCGGCCGGTCGCCGGTGCCCCTCGTCGGGCCTGTCGGTGGTGTCCATTCGTGCCTCCCTGCTGCCGCCACTGCCCGTCTGACCGGGCGACCGGTCGGGTCCGGGTGTCCGGCACGACGACCGGCCGACCCCCGCACCAGCCGAGCGGCCGAGGTCACCGCCGGTCCGAGTTGGCTAGATTCGTTCCCCATGCGCGTGCCGTCGAACCGGGTTCGGACCCATACCACCGTCGAGGAAAACCGGTCGGCGCTGATGGCGCTCGCCACCACGCTGGGGCTCGACGGGCTGGCCGCCGCCGCTGCCCTGCCCGGTCTGCTCGCCGTGGTCGACCAGCACGCCGCCGCGGTGCGGGACAGTCTGCACGGCGACGACACCCCGCTGACCGCCGCCGCGCTGGCCGGCTACGCGGAGGGGCTGCGCGCCGCCGCCGACGAGCACGGCTGGCAGCCGCCGGCCACCCCGGTGGAGTGGGCCGAGGCGGACTGGGTGCTGGTGCGACTGCTCGCCGTCTGCGCGCTGATCGTCACGCTGGACACCCCGGCACCGCAGCCGCCCCCGCTGTGACGCGAACGGGTGCCCGCCGTGCGGCGGACACCCGTCACCCTTCGCGTACGGTCACCGACCGAACTGCTGGGTCTCGTCACCCGAGTTCCCGGACTGGTACGTACCCCGTCCCCCGGACATCGACGACTCCTGCCCCATCGACGTCGGCTGGGTACGCTGGCCCGACCGGTCGGCCATCTGCCGCTGCATGTCGCTGCGTCCGGCCTGGGCGCCCTGCCGCTGTTCGCGGACGGCCCGCGACTCCTCCGCGATCCGGTGGAGCCAGCCGTCCCAGCGGTTCTGCATGGGCTTGACCAGACCACCGCCCACGCCGACGATCAGGATGCCGGCCACCGTGGCGAGCACCGCGATCAGGACCGGAGTGGTGACGGTGGTGGCGATACCCACCTGGTTCAGGGCCGCGATGACGCCGAGCGCGATGATGAAGACCGCCGTCAGGTCGGCCAGCACCCGCCCGTACGACAGACCGCCCAGCGCCCCGCTGACGAGGTCCCGTACCGCGTTCGCGATCGCCGCGGCGATCACCACGATCACGATCGCCACGAAGGCTCGGGGCAGCCAGGCCACCACACCGCCGATCAGGTTGCTGATCGCGTTCGGACCCCAGACGCCGAAGGCGAACTGAAGCGTGAACAGCAGTACGGCGTAGTACGCCAGGCGGGCCAGGATGTCACTGGCGTCGTACCTGGTCCGTTCGAGCGCGCGCTTGATGCCGCCCCGTTCGACCGCGCGATCGAACCCCACCCGTTCCAGGACCGTATCAACGATCTTGAGCACGGCTCTGGCGATGAGCCATCCGACCACCAGGATCGCGATGAACGCGATGGCCCTCGGTACGAACAGCAGCACCGACCTCCACATGTCGGCCACAGCGTCACCGATGTTGACCTGCCTGGCCGCCAGGGTTTCCGGCATGATGTCCCTCCTGTCGCATGGACTGCCCCGCGCGCTTACCCCAACGTCGGGACTGCACGCCGGGCAGGTCACCTGCTTTTTCCCGACACATCCCGACAGAACGGCCCTGACCTGCCCTGATGTACCGGCCCGAAGCACCGGGCGCATGATCGGAAACACGGGTCGAGGGGGCGGGCTAGGCTGCGGGCATGCCAGGAACGGTCGGGCGAGTCCCCACGCCAGCAGGCCAGGCGCCCCGCGCGCCGGTGCCGCGCGCCGCGACCGTCGTCGGCCACCACGAGTGGGGTGCCACGGTGCTGGGCACCCGCGAGTCCTGGGACCCGGCGGTCCGCGCCGCCGTGGAGGTGATGCTCGGCTCACCCGCACCGATGGCGCTCTACCTCGGCGACGAGTTGCTGCTGCTCTACAACGACGCGTACGCCGAGCTGATCGGCGACCGGCACCCGCAGGCCGTGGGGCGGCCGGCGGCCGAGGTCTTCGACGAGGTGTGGCGGCTGCCCGGTGTCGGAGACGTCGTCGAGCACACCTACCGCACCGGTGAGCCCTTCCTGGAGAAGGAGGCACCCCTCCCGCTGCGCTCCGACGGACTCGACCCGTCCGTCTACATCTGGGCCTGCTCGACCGTCCGCGACAGCCGGGGCCGCATCGCCGGGGTGCTGTCGGTGGTTGCCGAGACCAGCCCGGCGACCCGCCAGTTGCAGGGGCTCAGCGAGTTCGCGGCGGCGCTCTCCGGCACGCTGACCCTCGACGACGTGGCCCGGGTCGCGCTGCGGTACGCGCTCGCCTCGTTCGACGCCGACCGGGTCTCGTTCGCCGTCGACGACGGGGGCGGTGGAGGCGGCTGGCGGCTGGTCCGCCGGGTCCGGGGCGAGCTGGTGGACGAGGCGGACGAACGGCTGCCCCCGCTGTGGCGGCGCGGACCGGCGGACTGGCCGGCACCGGCGGCACTCAGCGCGCGTACCGGCCAATCCCACTTCGTCGACGACGGCGAGCCGCTGCGCGACACCGCCGCCGACCGGCACGACCAGCGGGTCCGTGCCCTGGCGGCGATACCGCTGCGGGCGTCCGGGGTACGCGGCGCGCTCACCGTCGGCTACCGCACCCCGCACGCCTGGACCGCGCCGGAACAGGCGTTGCTGGCCGCGTCGGCCGAGCTGGTCGGGCAGGCGACCGAGCGTGCCCGCCGCTTCGAGACCCAGCACGGCACCGCCCAGCTACTCCAGCGCAGCATGTTGCCGGAGAACCTGCCCAGCCTGCCGCTGCTGCGGATCGCCGCCCGCTACGACCCGGGCGTCGACGGCAACGCCGCCGGTGGCGACTTCTACGACGCGTTCGTGTTGCCCACCGGCGACCTGGGGGTGGTGCTCGGCGACGTGGCCGGGCACGACGTGCAGGCCGCCGCCCGGATGGGGCAGGTCCGCGCCGCGCTGCGGGCGCTGGCGCTCAACGACCCGCGTCCGGACCAGGTGCTCGCCGGGCTCGACCGCCTGGTCAGCAGCCTCGGGTCCGAGACCGGCACGTACGAGCTGTTCGTGACCGTGGCGTTCGGTGTGATCGACGTGGCACGGGAGCAGCTCACTCTGGCCAGCGCCGGCCACCCGGCACCGCTGGTGCGCCGCTGCGCGCCGGGGGGCAAGGCACGGGCCGTCTACGTGGACGTGCCGACCGGCGCGCCGCTGGGCATCGGCTACCGCCCGGCCACCGGCACCGTCGCGTTCTCCCCCGGCGACACCCTGCTGCTGTTCAGCGATGGCGTGGTGGAACGGCGACGGCAGGGGTTGTCGCACGGTCTCGCCCGCCTGGCGGAGTCGGTGGCCGCCGCACCCAGCGGTGACCCGAGGGCGTTGTGCGCCGCCGCCACCGCCTCGGTCCCCGGTGCCACCGAGGACGACGTCGCCGTCCTGGCCGTCGAGTACGCGCTGCGGCCGAGCCGGTCGGCGCGGATGGAGGTGCCGGCCGAGCCGACCGCGCCGAGCCGGGTCCGGCACTGGATGACCGCACTGCTCACCGAGTGGCGGGTGGCCGAGTCGGTGATCGGCGCGGCGGTGCTCTGCACCAGCGAGCTGACCACCAACGCCCTGCTGCACGCCGGCACCGAGGCCCTGGTCGAGATCGACCTCAGCCCGGAGCGCCTGCTCGTCTCGGTGGCCGACTCCGGATCCCGGGGCACGGTGACCCGGGCCCGCACCGACACGCTGAGCAGCCGTGGCCGGGGGTTGGGCCTGATCGAGGAGCTGACCGACGCCTGGGGCACCGACCCCACCGTGCGCGGCTCGACCGTCTGGTTCGAGATCCTCCTCCCGCCCGACTGACCGCCCCGCCCTCCGGGGCAGACCCACCGGCCTGCCCGTCAGGTCAGACGCTGGACCAGGGCGCGACCGAGGTCGCGGCCGGAACGCCAGGCGGTCTGCACCCGGGACTCGCCGAAGGCGTCCCCGGCCAGCCCGATCCCGTCGCCGTCGAGGTGGAACCCGGTGTCGGCCCCGGAGATGGGCTTGGCGTACGTCCAGCGGTGCACGTGCACGTGCTCGGCCCGGTCGGAGAGCGCGAGCAGGTCGCGGACGGCCGCCTCGACGGCCGACGCGGCGCCGGTGGGTTGGGCGAGATGACCGGCGGCGAACTCCGGCGTGGTGTGCGCCACCAGCACCGGCGCGCCGTCACCGCGCCGGTCGCCGTCGTCGCACACCAGACTGAGCAGCGGATGGTCGTTGACGAAGGCGCCCCGGAAGTCCGCCCAGCGTCGGGTCGGGAAGCGCAGCACGGCGGAGAGTGTCGGTGCCCAACGCTGTCGTCCGGCGGCCTCGGTGGCGTCGGCCAGGGCCGGGTCGAGCAGCAGCGCCGCCTGCGGGCCCGGCATCGCCAGGACCACCGCCGCGCACTCGGTGCCGTCGACGGACGGGCCGGCCTCGACGCCGAGCACCAGCCGGTTCACCACCACGGGCAGGTCGCGGGCCAGGTGCTCGACGAGTGACCGCAGTCCCCGGGGGGCGGCCCAGCGCGGCGGCCCGGTGACCTGCCGTCGACCCGTGCGGTCGTAGGAGACGAAGGTGTCGGTCCACTCGCGGGCCAGGCCGGCGTCCTCCCACTCGCGGACCACCTCGGCGAAGTCGGGATCACTCACCGTCAGGTAGGCGGCGCCCAGGTCGGCGGGGCGGCCGTCGAAGCGTTTGCTGGCCATCCGTCCGCCGGCCACCCGACCGCGTTCGCGGATCTCCACCGGCACCCCGGCACGCGCCAGTTCCCCGGCGCAGGCGACGCCCGCGATCCCCGCTCCGACCACCACGACACCCGCACGATCCAGACCCATCCGGTGATCGTATTCGCGAGCCGGCCCTCCTGGCGGCTACCGAGCGGTGCCCGTCGATCCTCCCGATACTTCCGGAAGGTCTTCACAAGTTCGCAACCGGCCCGTACCTTGGCGGACATGTGGGAGCGCTTCCAAGCACTGTCTTCGATGCATCCGAGGAGCAGTACATGAGAACCAGAGGCACGTATGCCGTGGTCGGCGCCGTCGCGACGGCACTGACCGTGGTCGCCACCGTCGGCGTGGGCGCATTGCGTCCCGCGCCCGCAGCCGCCGCCGACTCCGTGTTCTACGTCGATCCGGACACCAGCGCCGCCCGCTGGGTGGCCGCCAACCCGAACGACTCCAAGGCCGCCGTGATCCGGGACCGGATCGCCAGCGTCCCGCAGCCGCGCTGGTACACCACCACCAACACCTCGACCGTACGCGCGGAGGTCAGCTCCTTCGTCAACGCCGCCGCCAACGCCGGCAAGATCCCGATCCTGGTGGTCTACAACATCCCCAACCGCGACTGCAGCAACCACAGCGGCGGCGGCGCGCCCAACCACTCCGCCTACCGGCAGTGGGTGGACCAGGTCGCCGCCGGGCTCGGCGGTCGGCCCGCCACGATCATCCTGGAGCCCGACGTGCTCCCGATCATGACGAGCTGCATGAACGCCAGTCAGCAGGCCGAGGTCCGGGCCTCCATGGCGTACGCCGGCAAGGCGCTCAAGGCCGGCTCGTCAGCGGCGAAGGTCTACTTCGACATCGGCCACGGCGGATGGCTCGCGCCCAGCGAGGCAGCCGCTCGACTGAACGCGGCGGACGTCGCCAACAGCGCCGACGGCATCTCGGTCAACGTGTCGAACTACCGCCGCACCGCCGACGAGGTCTCGTACGCCAAGCAGATCATCCAGGCCACCGGCAACTCCCGCCTCAAGGCGGTCATCGACACCAGCCGCAACGGCAACGGCCCGGCCGGCTCGGAGTGGTGCGACCCGCCGGGGCGGGCGATCGGCACGCCGAGCACCACCGCCACCGGCGACTCGGCGATCGACGCGTTCCTCTGGGTGAAGCTGCCCGGCGAGGCCGACGGCTGTATCGCCGCCGCCGGACAGTTCGTGCCCCAGCGGGCGTACGACCTGGCGGTCGCGGCCGGCCCCCCGCCGACCACCACCCCGCCGACGACGACCCCGCCGACCACCACTCCCCCCACCACCACGCCGCCGACCACGCCGCCCCCGTCCAACCCGCCCGCCGGCAGCTGCGCGGTGACGTTCACCCCGAACACGTGGGCCGGCGGCTTCACCGCCGAGATCCGGGTCACCAACCGCAGCGTGGCGCTCACCGGCTGGACGCTCGCCTTCAACGCCGGCTCCGGCGTACGGCTGAGCAACGGCTGGAACGGCACCTGGAGCCAGTCCGGTGACCGCATCGAGGTCCGCAACGTCGCGTACAACGGCAACGTGCCCGTCGGCGGCACGATCAGCGTGGGCTTCCAGGGCACCTTCAGCGGCAGCAGCCTGCCGACGCCCGGCCCCTTCACCCTGAACGGCGGCACCTGCGCCTGATCGGGCGCCCCCCGTACCCGCACCGGGCCTTCGGGCTCCACCACCAGCACCGGGCCTCCGGCCAGCACCGCAGCAGCGGTGGCCGGGGGCCCGGTCGCCTGCCCGGGCTCGGTCGGTACCGGATCCGCCTCGGGCGTTACCGCTCGCCTCCGGCGGGAACGCGACCGGAGACGAAGGAGGAGACCCATGACCACACGATCGAACCCCTCGGCGTGGCAACCCGGCGTGACCGGCGGCGGCACCCTCCCTTCCGGTCCCGGAGGCCGCACCGCGGCACCCGCTGGCGACGGGCACGGCCCGCAGGCCGGCCCGCCGACCGTGACGCTCGGCGCGTATCCGGACTATCCGTCCGCACAGCGCGTCGTGGACTATCTGGCCGACAACCGCTTCCCGGTCGAACGGACCGCCATCGTCGGCACCGACCTCACCCTGGTGGAGACGGTGCTCGGCCGGCTGACCACGGCCCGGGCTGCGCTCATCGGCGCCGGCACCGGCGCCTGGCTCGGGCTCTTCATCGGCCTGCTGTTCGGCATCTTCACGGTCGGCAACTGGCTGGCCGTGCTCCTCGTCGGCCTGGTCATCGGTGCCGTCTGGGGTGCCGTGTTCGGTGGGGTCGCGCATGCCATGACCGGCGGCAAGCGAGACTTCACCTCGGCCAGCTCGCTGCGGGCCAACCAGTACGCGGTCACCGTCGAGGCGGACATGGCCGAACCGGCCCGACAGCTCGTGGGCCGGCTGCACCTGGGCGGTCGCGCGGCACAGCCGGCGACCTGACCTGCACGTGGCCCACGGGCGGGAACTCTCCCGCCCGTGGGCCAGCACCTGATCCGCGAGACTCTGTATCCGCCTGCTGGCGCGCTACAGCGGCGGACCAGCCGAGCGAGTGAGCGGACGCCTCGAAGACCGCACGCAACGGCGGCAGGTGGGGAGATTTGTTGTCGCTGGAGCGACAACAAATCTCCCCACCTGCTCGCTGCCAAGCAATACCGCGCAAAGCGGGCCGCGATTCGAACGCGGGAAAGCGGCGGACCGAGTCTCCGGTGGTGGCAAGCCCAACCGACCACGCTGCGGGAGCAGGCCCACCGCGCACCTGGTGCGGTGTCCGGGAACGTTGGCGGTGCCGCGGCGAGGTCCGGGCGGCGGTCCGAACAGGACCGCCGCCCGGAGTCCGCGGCCGTTCCCCGGCCGCGGACCGGGACGGGCGCTGCCCGAACAGATTGGTCAGGGCCGGTCGCCCTGGCCGCCGGTGTGCGGCACCCGCTCCGCCGGGACGACCCCGAGCCGACCGGCCTGGTAGTCCTCGAACGCCTGGATCAGCTCGTCCCGGCTGTTCATCACGAACGGGCCGTACTGGGCCACCGGCTCCCGGATCGGCTGCCCGCCCATGATGTAGAGGTCCAGCGTCGGGGTGCGGCTGTCCTGCCGGGCGTTGGCCTTGAACCGCAACGCGTCGCCCGGCCCGTGCACCGCGAGTTGCCCGGTGCGGACGCCACGTCCGTTCGCGCCGACCGTGCCCCGGCCGCCCAGGACGTACACCAGGGCGTTGAAGTCCGGCCGCCAGGGCAGGTCGACCTGCGCGCCGGGCTCCACCGTCACGTGGGCGACGGTGATCGGCGTGTACGTCGACCCGGGCCCCTGGTGCCCGGCGATCTCACCGGCGATCACCCGGACCAGCGCGCCGCCGTCCGGCGTGGTGACCAGTGCCGCCTGGTTGCCCCGGATGTCCTGGTATTTCGGTGGGCTCATCTTGGCCACCTTGGGCAGGTTGACCCAGAGCTGCGTGCCGTGGAACAGCCCACCGCTGACCACCAGGTGCTCCGGCGGCGCCTCGATGTGCAGCAGGCCACTGCCCGCCGTCATCCACTGGGTGTCGCCGTTGGTGATGGTGCCGCCGCCACCGTGGCTGTCCTGGTGGTCGAAGATCCCGTCGATGATGTACGTGACGGTCTCGAAGCCGCGGTGCGGGTGCCAACTGGTCCCCTTCGGCTCGCCCGGCGCGTACTCCACCTCGCCCATCTGGTCGAGGTGGAGGAACGGGTCCAGCTCGGTGGTGGGTACCCCGGCGAAGGCCCGCCGCACCGGGAAGCCCTCGCCCTCGAAGCCGCTGGGCGCGGTGGTCAGCCGGCGGACCGGTCGGATGACGGTGGTGGACTCGTCGAGCTTCGGCAGGCGGGGCAGGACGAGGACGTTGTCGACGGTGATGGCGGGCATCGGAAGCTCCTTCAGCTCTCGCGGGGGGCGGCGCCGGCGGTGCCCTGCAGCCGCTGGCCGAGTCGGGTGAAGACCGTGGTCAGGCAGGCGATCTCGGCGTCGTCGAGGTCGTCCATCAGGTGGGTACGGACCGAGCGCAGGTGGTGCGGGGCGGCCTCGCGCAGCGCCAACAGCCCGGCGGCGGTGAGCACCGCCTCGCTGCCGCGCCCGTCGTCCGGACAGGGTTGCCGGGTGACCAGGCCGCGTCGCTGCATGGACGAGACCTGGTAGGTCAGTCGGCTGGGCGAGAAGACCAGTCGACCGGCGAGCTCGCCCATCCGCAGCCGCTGCCCCGGGGCCTCGGCGAGCAGCACCAGCACGTGGTAGTCGGCGAAGCTCAGCTCGCTGGCGGCCCGCAGGTCGTCCTCCAGCCGGGTGAACAACCGCTGACTGGCCTCGATGTACGCCCGCCAGGCGACGAGTCGCACCTCGCTCAGGCTCTCGGTCATGACGCCACGGTAGCACGTACTCAAAATTTGAACAATCACGCCCGAGCAGCGCCGCCCGCATCACGCCGCACTGGCGGAAGAGGTGGTCAAATTTTGAATCGACACCGCGGAGGACCTCGCCGACCATGAAGTAGTGGCGAGGTTTTTGGGCGCTTGTGTGCCTTGTATCGCTACCACAAGTCCAAGATCGTGGGGGCAGACCCGTGCGGTTGTGCGAGACTTTCGCGTCGTGGAACTGACCGCCTCCGGCCTGCTGCTGCGCCCCTGGAACACCACGGACGCGCCCGCCGTGCTGGCCGCGTGGCACGACCCGGCGATCGCCCTGTGGAACCCGCAGGGCGACGCGTTCGACCTCGACGCCGCCCGCCAGTGGGTGCGATGGCGGGCGGACTGGTCGCAGGGCACCCACGTCTCGTTGGCGGTGGCCGACCCGACCCGGCCGGAGATCATGCTGGGTTCGGTGTCGCTGCACCGCATCCACGGCGGTGACGCCTCGATCGGCTACTGGACGGTCGCCGCCGCCCGCCGGCGGGGCCTCGCCTCGGCGGCGGTCAGCCGGCTCACCGAGTGGGCCTTCCGCGATCTGGGCCTGCACCGCATCGAGCTGTGTCACGCGGTGGCCAACCCGGCCTCCTGCCGGGTCGCCGAACGCGCCGGGTATCCGTTCGAGGGCACGCTGCGCCAGTCACACCGCTACGGCGACGGCCGCCGCCACGACGAGCACCTGCACGCCCGCCTCGCCACCGACTGATCCCGCTCCGGCGGGCGACGCGCCGACCGGGTCAGGAGACGGCGAAGATGCCGGCCACGCCCAGCAGGACCATCACCAGCACGGCCACCAGCGCCCCCCGCTCGCTCTCCACCGCCTGCTCACGGTGCTCGGTCACGGAGTTCGTCGTCTCGCCGGACATGGTGCGGCCTCCTCGCTGCTCGGACCGGGACCGGGCGCACGCCTGCGGCACCGACGGCCGGCGGAGCGAACCCGATCCGGGATGGTGAGGCCGGGACGGCCTCCGGGCGGCACGTCTGACGCGCACGACGGTTCCCCGGCGCACCGGGGCGTACCGACCCGCGACTGGCTTACCCACCTGGACCAGAGGAAACCCGAAGAAGACCCGGATTCTCAGCCGATGGACGGCACGACGGACGCTCAGCCGAGCGCGGGCAGGGGGCGTTCCGCGTGGGGCACGTCCGTCACCCCGGACCCCGGAGCATCGAGCACGGTCAGACCGCCCGGGTACGCGAACGACGCCCGTGGGGAGTAGTAGCCCCAGCCGATGGTGAGCGGGTTCTCCGGCCGCAGCGCGTAGACCGGGTGGTCGGGGTCCAGGAATTCCACCGACTCGATCTCGAAGGAGGTGGTGGGCTCGGCGACGACCGGATAGATGCTGCTGACCAGCCGGCCGTGCAGTGACGTGACGTACCGGTGGTGACCGTTGTGCACGGCGTGTCCGGTCTCACCGGCACGCACCCGGGCCCGGATCACCGGCGCGCCGTCGATGGTGGTCTCGGTCACCAGTTCGTGGCCGTTCGCGGCGATGGAGGTGTCACCGGCCGACGCGGGAGCACCCCGACCGAGGGCGTACCGGCGGACCAGTTCGCTGGAGGTCACGTAGTGGGTCCACCAGCCACCCGGGGTCACCCCGTCGGGGGCATCCACGCCGGCCAGGGTCACCCCGAGATAGGTCAGCGAGTACGAGCCGAAGCCGGAGGTCTGGCTCGCGTCGTCCACCACGTACTGGTTCATGAAGACCTGGCCACCGGGATGCGGTCGCAGCCCGGTCGGGACGAGTGCCGCCACCGCGCCCGGATCCGCCGGCAGCCAGCTGAAGTACAGCGTCCGGCAGTTCACGACGAGTTGGGGCACCGCGGGGTCGAGCACAACACCTCCGGTCGACAGTCCCCCGCGACGCTATGCCGGGTCCCACGGACGGGACAAGGACGGATAGGCGACAGTCGTCGGCCCGACCCGTCGGCGTCTCCCCCGATCGGCGACGTCGGACCTCCGCCCGTTCATGCCGGGACGGGGGACGACCGATCAGGGATCAGCCGAACCGGCCGGTCGAGATCACGGATCGCCTTCGGATCCGGTGGCACTTCATAGACGAATGGCCGGTTGAGACCGTTTCATGCCTAGAAGTAACTTAAGTACATCGTCCGTTCGGCTAGATTTCTGCGGCACCATCAGGCTAAGGTGACTCCCGAACGGACTAGCAAGCTCTAAACCAAAGCGTCACGTCTTTATCCGCGGACGAGGTGCAGGGAGGACCACCATGACCGCGCTCACCGAAACGGCGACTGCCCCGGCGCCCACCGCACCGAAGCTCGACCCGCGTTCGCTCTCCGACAGCGCCACCGACCTACTCAACGCGATGGCCGCGCTGCCGGCCGGGCACCCGTCCCGGGCCGCGCTGCGCGACCGGGCGATCGAGGCCTGGCTGCCGCTGGCGAACCACCTCGCGCACCGCTACAGCGGACGCGGGGAGCCCACCGACGACCTGGCCCAGACCGCCGCCGTCGGCCTCATCAAGGCCATCGACAAGTTCGACCCGACCCGGGGCGTCGACTTCGCCGGCTACGCGATCCCCACGATCATCGGCGAGCTCAAGCGGCACTTCCGCGACCGCACCTGGGACATCCGCGTCCCCCGGCGGCTCCAGGAACTGCGGCTGGCCATCTCCGACGCCAACAGCTCGCTGCTGCAGACCCTGGGTCGCTCGCCGACGGTGGCCGACATCGCCAGCCACCTCAAGCTCACCGAGGAAGAGGTCCTGGAGGGCCTGGAGGGTGCCCGCGCCTACAACGCGGTGTCGCTGTCCACCCCGACCGGTGACGGCGACCGGGCGACCGAGCTGGGCGACATGCTCGGCGGCGAGGACAGCGAGTTCGAGCTGGCCGAGCTGCGGGTGGCCCTCGGGCCGGCGCTGGCCACTCTGGACGAGCGCGAGCAGAAGATCCTCACGCTGCGCTTCTACGGCAACCTCACCCAGTCGCAGATCGCCGAGCAGATCGGCGTCTCGCAGATGCACGTGTCCCGGCTGCTGGCCCGGGCGCTGACGAAGCTGCGGGGGCAGCTCGACGGCACGTACTAAGAGGGGGTGGCGACGGTGGCCGGGCCTGCGAGGACCCGGCCACCGTCGTGTCCGCCGCCACCGTCTCGGCCCGTCGGCCCTCGCGGGCCGGCGCCCGCGTCGTCGATCCGGTGGCGGCGGACGACTCAGGTGACGGACGGCTCCCGCCACATCGGCCAGAACGGCGTCTCGTCGGGCAGCCGGAACGGCTCCGACACCCGGTAACCGTGCCGCGCATAGAGGTCACGGCCGATCTCGCTGCTCGCCTCCAGATAGGCCGGCACACCGTTGGCGTCCAGCCACGCGTGATGGTGCCGCAGCAGCGTCGACCCCACCCCCTGTCCCTGGCGATCCGGCCGGACGGCCAGCAGCGCCAGGTGATGGTGGTCCCGATGCGGGTGGTGGGTGGCGAACAACTCGTCCAGGTGCACGAAGCGCGGCGTCCACTCCCCGCAGGCGGCGACCAGCCGGGCGTCGTAGTCCTCCGGCGGCGGCAGCGGCTCACCGACCGACGGCAGCCAGACCGCCACACCGGCGCGGTCCGCCGTGCCGAACACCAGCCCGTGCCGCATGGCGTGCGCCACGATGATCTCGAAATTCCCGGCCAGCACCGCCTCCCGCTTGGCCTCGTCCGGGACCAGCCACCGGGTGGCGTCCAGGACCAGGAAGGACTCGGCGATGCGCTCGGCCACCCAGCGGGTGTCGGCCTCCCCGAGGCGCGAGACGGTCGTCACGCTCATCGCCGCACCTCCGCCTCGACCCGCGACGGCGGGACCGCCACCGCGGCGGCGCTCTCCGCGCCCAGGCCGATCCGGGCGTACGTGTCGGGTCGGCTGCTGCGCAACGTCATCCCCCACAGCGCGCCGAGCAGCGCGGCCACCGGGTACACCGCCGGGAAGGCCCAGCGCAGCGGGGAGTCGGGCTCGACGCCGAGCAGGTTCGCGAAGTTCTGCACCGCCAGCACGATGATGACGGTCAGCGCGATCGCCGCGATCCCGGGTGCGACCAGCCGCCGCCAGAGCGTCTCCTGCTCGGCGTTGCGGGCGAAGTAGACGATGATGGCGAGGGCGGTGGTCGCGATCAGCAGCAGCACACCGAAGCCGCCGCTGGTGCCCAGCCAGAAGAACAGTTGCAGGACCGGGTCCCAGCCGTTGAACGCGTACAGCAGGATCACCACCAGTCCGAGCGCGCTCTGCGCCAGCGAGGCGGCCTGCGGCGCGCCGGTCGTCGGCGAGGTACGCCCGAACACCGCCGGCAGCACCCGCTCACGGCCCAGCGCGAAGGCGTACCGCGCGGTGGTGTTGTGGAACGAGATCATCGCGGCCAGCACCGAGGTCAGGAAGAGTGCCTGGCCGATGGTGAGGACGGTGTCCCCCAGGTGCGCGCCGGCCAGGTTGAAGATCAGCTCGACGCTCTGGGCGTTGGCCTCCTCGACGATCCGGTCCGGGCCGACGGCCACCGTCATGCTCCACGACGAGAGGGCGTAGATGACCGCGATGATCGCCACCGACAGGTAGGTGGCCATCGGTACGGTCCGCTGCGGGTCCTTGCTCTCCTCGCTGAACACCACCGCCGCCTCGAAGCCGACGAAGCCGAGGATGGCCAGCACCAGCACCGCGCCCAGGCCGGGTACGAAGAAGTTGTCCGGCGAGAACGCCGCGAAGCTGACGCTGCCGCCCGCCGGGTTGCCCAACTGGCCGAGGTCGAACAGCACGATGACGGCGATCTCGGCGCAGAGCAGCGCGGCCAGCACCATGCCGTTGATGTCCACCCGCAGCAGCCCGAGCAGGCCGACCAGCGCCCAGGCCAGCAGCGCAACGATCCACCACTGTGGCGTCACGCCGAACAGCCGGTCCAGCACCGGTGCCGCCGCCGCGCCGATGGTGCCGTAGAGCCCGACCTGGAGGGCGTTGTACGCGATCAGCGCCACCCAGGCCGCGCCCACCCCGGCCGGTCGGCCCAGCCCCCGGGCCACGTACGCGTAGAAGGCGCCGGCGTTGGCCGTCCGGCGGGCCATCGCCACGTAGCCGGCGGAGAAGAGCGCCAGCACGGCGGCGACCGCCAGGAAGGCCAGCGGGATGCCGAGCACCCCGACGACGCCGTAGCCGGTGGTGACCACACCAGCCACCACGGTCAGCGGCGCCGCGGCGGAGAGCACGAAGAAGATCACCGAGGGCACTCCGAGGCGGCCACGGGCCAGTGCCTCGGAGACGTTGCTCGATCGTGGGGGTGTCACTGTCGAGGACATGACTGCTCCGGATGTCAGGGAGGGGAAGGGGTGTTACCGCCTCAGGGGAGACCGCGCAGCACGGCCGCGCCCACGGCGGCCTCGGTCTGTCCGACGAGTTCCTTCAGCGGAGCCGGCAGGGCCGGAATGATCAGGTTGAGCCGGTGGTGGGCGCGCGGACCGGCGCTCCACAACACCTCACGGGTCAGCCCGGCGGCCGCGACCAGCCCGAGCAGCAGCGCGTCGGGCACGTGGGGCGGGTCCGCGCGTTCCAGCGCGGCGCGCAGCCGGGTGGCGGGCCAGGCCGCGACGTTGAGGTCCGTCGGCACGTACGTGACGCTGGTCCGCAGCAGTCGACGCGTCTCCTGGCGGCGCAGCACCCCGGCCCGCGCCAGCCGCTCCCCCACCGAGGTCACCGCCGTCTGGGCGAGGAAACTGAGCCAGGTCCGCACCGCCTGGTGCTGTTGCTCGCCGATCAACTGGTCGAGCACGGTGTGCGCCAGCGCGTCGGCCGGTGGACGCCGGTCGACCACGGTGACCTGTCCGGCCGCGACCGTCACGTGTCCATAGAGGACCAACTCGCCGAGCAGGCCGGCGGCCAGGCCGAGGCTGGTGGCGGCCGGATGCAGCTTGGCCTTGCCCCGGGTGTCGTTGTGGGCGATCAGGAAGAACTCGTCGGCGATGAGCACTCGTCCCCCCTGGCCGGCCGTCCATAGTGATCGCTAACCGCAGGCAAGAATGCACCGAGCGCAACTGCAACGCAACTCCCGTTTTCGGCAGTTGCACTCCGTGCTGGCGCGACCTGCGAATTTTCCCGTGACAGACTCGGAGGGTGACCGCGAGCCCCACCGTTCGCCGCCGCCGCATCGCCCGGGAACTCCGCCAGTTGCGCGAACGCGCCGGCATGACCCTGGACGTCGCCGCCCGGCAACTGGACATGTCCAAGAGCAACCTGTCCCGCATCGAGAACGCCCAGATCGGCATCAAGCCGCGAGACGTCCGGGCCGCACTGGCGCTGTACCAGGTGACCGGGAACGACGCCGAGGCGCTCATCGAGATCGCCCGGGGCGCCCAGCAACGGGGCTGGTGGCAGCACTACAGCGACGTGCTGCCGGAGTGGTTCGAGTTCTACGTCGGACTGGAGGCCGAGGCGGCCACCCTGCGCACGTACGAGGCGGAGGCGGTGCCGGGGCTGCTGCAGACCGAGGCGTACGCCCGGGAGGTCTATCGGCTCACCGCGGGCGAGGACGACATCGACCGCAAGGTGGCCGCCCGACTGCGCCGACAGGACGTACTGCGCAGCGACGAGCCGGCCGAGTTGTCGGTGGTGCTGAACGAGGCGGCACTACTACGCCCCGTGAGCGAACGGGCCGTGATGGCGGCGCAACTCGCCCACCTGGAAACCACCGCACAGCTACCGAACGTCACCATCCAGGTACTTCCATTCGCGGCCGGCGGCCACCCGGCGATGAACTCGCCGTACGTGATCCTCACGTTTGCCGACGCGGCCGACGCAGCCGTGGTTTACCTGGAAAACCTCTCGACAGGCCTGGCACTGGAAGAGGTCGCGCAGGTGCGCTCGTATAGCCTTGTGCACGAGAGGCTGCGACGTCTGGCGCTTGATCCAGCGGCGTCTTTGGTGCGCCTGAAGGAAGCTTCTCGTTACTTTACGTGACCGTTCGGCGCGGTCACAGTCGGTATCGACGAAGGGATCGCGATGACCGCGCTCGACCTGTCCCGGGCTAACTGGCGCACCAGTACGCGCAGCGTGGGAAACGGCAACTGCGTCGAGGTCGCCGTCGTCGACGGTCGGGTGGCGGTACGGGACAGCAAGGACCGCCCCGGCCCCGTGCTGACCTTCCCGTCGGCGGCCTGGCACGCCTTCGTCACCGGCGTCGACGCGGTCCGCACCGGCTGAGTCCACCGCCCCTTCGGCCGAGCACGGAACAGACACGTCGGCCATGGGCCGAGAGCCGGTGCGAGACTGGGCCGTGCTCTCCGACGTACCCCTCGACCTGCCGGCCCGTCCGGCGTTGCCGGCGCTGGTGTCGGCGCTGCGCGCGGCGGGGACCGCGATCCTGGTCGCCCCGCCGGGCACCGGCAAGACCACGCTCGCCCCGCTCGCGGTGGCCGAGGCGGTCGCCGGCCGCGTGATCGTCGCCCAGCCCCGGCGGGTGGCCGCCCGCGCTGCCGCCCGGCGGATGGCGACGCTGCTCGGCGAGCGGGTCGGCGACCGGGTCGGCTACGCCGTGCGCGGCGACCGCCGCGTCGGTCCACGGACCCGGGTCGAGGTGGTCACCACCGGGCTGCTGGTCCGCCGGTTGCAGCACGACCCGGAGCTGGCCGGCGTCGGTGCGGTGCTGCTCGACGAGGTCCACGAACGACAGCTCGACGCCGATCTCGCGCTCGCCTTCAGCGTGGAGTCCCGGGCCGCGCTGCGACCGGACCTGTGGCTGCTGGCGATGTCGGCCACGCCGGAGGCGGACCGCTTCGCCGCCCTGCTCGGCGGTGCCACGCCCGCGCCGGTGGTGCGGGCCGCCTCGGCGCTGCACCCGGTGACCCGGGTCTGGGCGCCGCCGGTCCGGCCGGTACCGCCGCCCGGCGCCGGGCCGGTCGACCGGGCGCTGCTCGACCACGTCGCCGCCACCGTCCGGCGGGCACTCGACGAACAGGACGGCGACCTGCTCGTCTTCCTGCCCGGTGTGGGCGAGATAGCGGCCGTCGCGGGCCGCTTGGCCGCCCTGCGCGACCAGGTCGACGTGCTCCGGTTGCACGGCCGCCAGGACGGCGCCGAACAGGACGCGGCGCTGCGTCCGGGACCGCGACGACGGGTGGTGCTGGCCACCGCCGTGGCCGAGAGCAGTCTGACCGTGCCGGGGGTGCGGACCGTGGTGGACGCCGGCCTGTCCCGGGTCGCCCGGCTGGATCTGGCCCGGGGACTGGGCGCGCTGGTCACCGTGGCGGTGTCCCGGGCCGGGGCCACCCAGCGGGCCGGACGGGCCGGTCGCGAGGCACCGGGGCACGTCTACCGCTGCTGGTCACCGGCGACCCACGAGCGGCTGGCGGCCCAACCGGAACCGGAGATCGCCACCGCCGACCTCACCGGCTTCGCCCTCGACCTGGCCGCCTGGGGCACACCGGACGGCACCGGACTCGCGCTGCCGGATCCGCCCCCGGTGGCGGCGATGACGGTGGCCCGGGAGACGCTGGGCACGCTCGGGGCCCTCGACCCGGACGGCCGGATCACCGCGCGGGGACGCGCGATCGCCGCCACCGGGGCGCATCCCCGGCTGGCCCGGGCCCTGCTCGACGGTGCCGCCCGGGTGGGCGCCCGGCGCGCCGCCGAGGTGGTCGCACTGCTCGCCGAGGAGTCCGTCGCCGGTGCCGGGGACGACCTCGCCGCCGCCTGGCGTCGACTGCGCGACGGCGTCGAGCCGGGTGCCACCGCCCGCTGGCGGACCGAGGTACGCCGACTGCGTACCGCCCTGCCGACCGGCACCGCCGAGGACCCCGCCGGGAAGGCCCTGCCCGACGATCTGGCCGCCGGGTTGCTGGTCGGGTTGGCGTACCCGGAACGGTTGGGCCGGGTACGCCGGGCGGGCGGCTCGGCGTACCTGATGAGTGGCGGGACCGCGGCGGAGCTGGCACCGGGGTCGTCGCTGGCCGGCGCCGGCTGGCTGGCCGTCGCGGTGGCGGACCGGGCGCCCGGTGCTCCGGCCGCGCGAATCCGGCGGGCGGCGGTGCTGGACGAGGCGACCGCCCGCGAGGTCGGTGCGGTGCTGCTGCGGACCGACCGGGAGGTCGGCTGGTCGGGCGGGGACGTGGTGGCCCGGGAGGTGGTCCGCCTGGGCGCCATCGAGCTGGTCGACCGGCCGCTGTCCCGGCCCGGACCGGCGGAGGTCGCCGCCGCCCTGCTGGCCGGGTTGCGGGACGTCGGCCTCGACCTGCTGACCTGGACGCCGGCGGCGCGGACGCTGCGCGACCGGATGGCGTTCTGCCGACACGCGCTCGGCGACGAGTGGCCGGACGTCACCGACGAGGCGCTGCTGGCCGGCGCGCCGAACTGGCTGGGGCCCGAGCTGGCCGGTGCCCGGCGCCGGGCCGACCTGGCCCGGATCGAGGTGGCCGGTGCGCTGCGCCGGCTGCTGCCCTGGTCACTCGCGGGACGGTTGGACGAGCTGGCACCCGAGCGGATCGCCGTGCCGAGCGGCTCCCGGATCCGGGTGGACTACACCGACCCGGCCGCGCCGGTGCTGGCGGTCCGGCTCCAGGAGACCTTCGGCTGGGCGCAGGCACCTCGCGTCGGCGGCGGTCGGGTGCCGGTGCTGCTGCACCTGCTCTCACCGGCGGGCCGGCCGGTGGCGGTCACCGCCGACCTGGCCTCGTTCTGGCGCACCGGCTACCGGCAGGTGCGCGCCGAACTGCGCGGGCGGTATCCCCGGCATCCCTGGCCGGAGGACCCGACCACGGCCGCACCCACCCGCCGCGTCGGACGCGGCTGACGTGAAAGGAAGGGTCCCCTGCTAACGCCTGGTGCATAGCAGGGGACCCTTCCTAACACCCGGCAAACGCCGCGCCCACCCGGCAAACGCCGCGCCCACCCGTCGGCTGGACGCGGCGACGGGTCGGGGTGCGGCTGCGCGTCAGGGCTCGTCGACGATGTCCGCGATGACCACGGTGATGTTGTCCGGGCCGCCGGCGCGCAACGCCAGGTCGATGAGCTTGCGGGCGCACACCTCCCGGTCCGGGTGGGCCGGGAGCACCTCGGCCAGGGTCTCGGCACGGACGACGTTGGACAGTCCGTCGCTGCACAGCAGCCAGCGGTCGCCGTGTCGGGGCAGCATCGTGGCGTAGGTCGGGGAGACCTCGTCGCCCTGCAGGGCCTGGGTGACCACGGCCCGACGGGGATGGCTGCCGGCCTGGTCCGGTGTGATCACCCCCTGGTCGACGAGCATCTGCACGAACGTGTCGTCCCGGGTGATCTGCTTGAGCACGCCGTCGCGGAACAGGTACGCCCGGGAGTCGCCCACGTGGGCCAGCGCCAGGCAGCTCCCGGTACGCGCGAAGAGCAGCGCGGTCAGCGTCGTACCCATCCCCTGCCGTTGCGGGTCCTCGGCCACCGCCTGCCGGATCCGGGTGGTGGCCGACTGGATGCCGTCCTGCAACGCGGCGACGAGCGCGTGCTCGGGTATCTCCACGTCCAGCGGCGCCACCGCCTCGATGGCGATGGCGCTGGCCAGGTCGCCCGCAGCCATCCCGCCCATGCCGTCGGCGACGGCCACCAGCCAGGTCCCGGCGTGCAACGCGTCCTGGTTGCCGCTGCGGATCAGCCCACGGTCGCTCGCCCCCGCGGAACGCAGCTTCAGGGTCATGGGACGCAGCCTGCCAGGAGAAGGCCTCCGTTGTCTCTAGGAGATCAGGACGGCCGGGCGTGGCGCGGCGAATCTCACTGGCCGACGACCTCCGAGCCCATCGGACAGGATCGATTGACATCGCCCCGTCCACCCTGGAAACATGCCCGATACCTGGGAGCGCTCCCAGGTTTCCCGCATACGCACACCACCATTCCGTCCCGTTCGTCGGAAGGAATATCCGTGACGCCATCCCGACGTCGCCTCGCGGCGCTCGCCGCGGCGACCACCGTGGCGCTGGCCGCTGTGAGCGCCGGCACCGCCCACGCCGATCCCCCGGCCGAGGCCCCCGAACAGATCACGAACGGCGATTTCAGCACCGGCGTGTCGCCGTGGTTCTCCTTCGGCACCGGTCCGCTCGGCGTGACCGACGGCCAACTCTGCACCACCGTCGCCGGTGGGCTGGCCAACCCCTGGGACGCCGGCATCGGCCAGGACGCGGTGGCGCTGGTCGCCGGCGCCGAGTACACCCTCGGCTTCGACGTCACCGCCACCCCCGGCAGCGCCGTGACCGCCGTGCTGCAACTGGGCAACGCCCCCTACACCGGCTACTACTCGGTCACCGCCGCCGCCACCCCCACCCAGCAGCGGGTCGAGCGGACCTTCGTGGCGCCCGAGGACGACGAGCGCGCCCAGCTCATCTTCCAGGTCGGCGGCGCCGCCGAGGGCCAGACCGTCTGCCTGGACAACGTCTCGCTGCGCGGCGGCAACCCGCCCGAGCCGTACGTGCCGGACACCGGCCCCCGGGTCCGCGTCAACCAGGTCGGCTACCTGCCCGGCGGCCCCAAGAACGCCACGGTCGTCACCGACGCCACCGAGGCCCTGCCCTGGCAGTTGCGTGCCGCCTCCGGCAGTGTGGTCGCCAGCGGCACCACCACCCCGCGCGGTGTCGACGCGGCGTCGGACCAGAACGTGCACTCCGTCGACTTCTCCGGCTACCGCACCCCCGGGCAGGGCCTGACGCTCGCCGTGGACGGCGAGGTGAGCCACCCGTTCGACATCTCCGGCGCGCTCTACGAGCGACTGCGCTCCGACGCGTTGCAGTTCTTCTACATCCAGCGCAGCGGCATCGCCATCGACGGCGATCTGGTCGGCGAGGAGTACGCCCGACCGGCCGGCCACCTGGGCGTCGCCCCGAACCAGGGCGACACCGACGTGCCGTGTCAGGCCGGTGTCTGCGACTACCGGCTCGACGTGCGCGGCGGCTGGTACGACGCCGGCGACCACGGCAAGTACGTCGTGAACGGCGGCATCGCCACCTACCAGTTGCTCAGCACCTTCGAGCGGACCAAGAACGCCGCCACCGCCGGTTTCGGTGCCGCCCTCGGCGACAGCACGCTGCGGGTGCCGGAGCGCGACAACGGGGTGCCCGACATCCTCGACGAGGCCCGCTGGGAGCTGGAGTTCCTGCTGCGGATGCAGGTGCCGGCCGGTAAGCCGCTGGCCGGGATGGTCCACCACAAGATCCACGACCGGAACTGGACCGGCCTGCCGTTGCAGCCCGAGGACGACCCGGAGCCGCGTGAACTGCACCCGCCGTCCACCGCCGCCACGCTCAACCTGGCCGCCGTGGCCGCGCAGTGCGCCCGACTGTTCGCCCCGTACGACGCGACGTTCGCCCAGCGCTGCGGCACCGCCGCCAAGACCGCGTACGCGGCGGCCAAGGCCAACCCGACCCGGTACGCCAGCCCGACCGACGGCAACGGCGGCGGCGCGTACGACGACAGCAACGTCACCGACGAGTTCTACTGGGCCGCCGCCGAGCTGTACCTGACCACCGGCGAGCGGGCGTACCTGACCGACCTGACCGCGTCTGCGCACCACACCGGTGACGTCTTCGACGTCCGGGGCTTCGGCTGGCAGAGCGTCGCCGCGCTGGGTCGCCTCGACCTGGCCACCGTGCCGAACGGGCTGCCCGCCGCCGACCTGGCCCGGGTTCGCGCCTCGGTCACCACCGCCGCCGACGGCTACCTCGCCGAGATCCAGCGGCAGGCGTACGGGCTGCCCATGCCCGGTGACGCCGGCAGCTACTTCTGGGGCGGCAACGGCAACGTGATCAACAACGCGGTCGTGCTGGCCACCGCGTTCGACCTGACCCGCGAGGCGAAGTACCGCGACGGTGCGGTGCAGGCGATGGACTACATCTTCGGCCGCAACGCGCTGAACATCTCGTACGTGACCGGGTGGGGCGAGCACGCGGCGGAGAACCAGCACAGCCGCATCTTCGGCCACCAACTGGACCCGTCCATGCCCAAGCCCCCGGTCGGTTCGCTGGCCGGCGGCCCGAACGCAGCCCTCCAGGACCCGTTCGTGGAGCAACTGCTGGCCGGGTGCGCGCCGATGTTCTGCTTCGTCGACGACATCGCCTCGTACTCCACCAACGAGGTCGCCATCAACTGGAACTCGGCGCTGACCTGGATCTCCTCGTTCCTGGCCGACCAGGGTGACGCCTCGGCCGTACCGGCGCCGACGTGCTCGGTGTCGTACACCAACTACGGCTCCTGGCAGGGCGGCACCGGCTTCACCGCCCAGGTGGCCATCCGCAACACCGGCACCAGCGCGGTGAACGGCTGGACCGCCCGCTTCGCCTTCACCGGCGACGCCAAGGTCCGGGAGGCTTGGACGGCGAAGGTGACCCAGGCCGGCGCCACGGTGACCGCCAAGAACGAGTCGTACAACGCCCGGATCAACCCGGGTGGCACGGTGACCTTCGGCTTCAACGCCACCACCGGGCCGGGGGCCAACCCCAACCCCGGCCTGGTCACCGTCAACGGCTCTCCCTGCACCGTCTCCTGAACCCCGGGTGGGGGGCCGTCGGCGACCGGCCCCCCATCCGGCCCCCTCTCGTCTCGCCCGCCTCGCCCGCCTCGCCCGCCTCGCCTCGTTGATCAAGAAGTTCGGGTCCCGATCCACGCTGGATCGGGACCCGAACTTCTTGATCGTCGCGTGGCAGCATGGCCGGTATGACGGAGATCGTGGTGCGGCGGGGCGGGGTGGCGGATCGGGACAGCGTGTTGCGGCTGCTCGACGTGGCCATCGCGTGGTTGGCGGAACGGGGGCGTACCGGGCAGTGGGGCACCGCGCCGGCCTCGTCCGACCCGCGCCGGATCGCCCAGGCCGACGGATGGGCCGGCGGCGGCGGACTGTGGCTGGCCGAGATCACCGGACAACCGGTCGGCGCGCTGGTGGTGGGCGCCGCCACCGAGTACGTACCACCCGCCACAGAGCCGGAGCTGTACGTGAACCTGCTCGTCACCGACCGGGCGTACGCCGGGGCCGGGATCGGTGGCCGGCTGCTGGCGCACGCCGCTGAGCTGGCCCGGGAACGCGGCGTGGACCTGCTGCGGGTGGACTGCTACGCGGGCGACGACGGCGCGTTGGTCCGCTGGTACGAGCGGCAGGGTTTCACCGCCACCGACCCGTTCACGGTGCCCCGACCGGACGGCGCGCGGTGGCCGGGACAGGTGCTGGCCCGCCGCCTCGACTGAGCCGCCGCCGGGCCCGGGGTCCCCGGGGTCCCCGGGGTCCGGACCGGGTCAGGTCAGGTCCCGGTCGGGCCCCACGGCCGACCGGCTGCGGACAGTGCTGGTCAGCCGCTCCGGCCGCGCAGCTTCGGCAGCACCTGCTCACCGAACGCATCGAGGAACGGACGCTGCTCCTGCCCGACGTGGTGCAGCGCGATCTGGTCGAACCCGAGCTCGATGTACTCCTCCAGCCAGCCCACGTGCCGACCCAGGTCGGCGGAGATGTTGACCACCTCGGCGAGGCGGCTCATCGGCACCTCGGCGGAGACCACGTCGAAGTGTTCCGGGGTGGCCAGGTCCCAGCAGACCGGTGGCGCGAAGACGTTGCTGCGCCACTGGTCGTACGCGATCGCCTCGGCGTCGGCCTGGTCCGGCGCCCAGCTCAGGTGCACCTGGAGATGCACCGGCCCGCGCCCGCCGGCCTCCCGGTACGCGTCGACCATGCGACGCAGGTGCTCGGGCGCGGCGTTGACGGTGATCAGCCCGTCCGCCCACTCGGCGCACCAGCGGGCGGTCTCCACGCTGACCGCCGCGCCGACCAGGGCCGGCGGCTGCTCGGGACGGCTCCACAGTCGGGCGCGGTCGACGCGTACCAGGCCGTCGTGGCTGACCTCCTCACCGGCGAGCAGTGCGCGGATGACGTCGACGCACTCGCGCAGCCGGGCGTTACGCACGTCCTTGCGCGGCCAGACCTCGCCGGTGATGTGTTCGTTGGCGGCCTCGCCGGAACCGAGGGCGGCCCAGAACCGCCCCGGGTACATCGCGCCGAGGGTGCCGATCGCCTGGGCGATGATCGCCGGGTGGTAGCGCTGCCCGGGCGCGTTGACGACCCCGAAGGAGAGGTCGGTGGCCTGGAGCGCGGAGCCGAGCCAGGACCAGGCGAACCCGGAGTGGCCCTGCCGCTCGCTCCACGGCGCGAAGTGGTCGGAGCACATGGCCGCGTCGAAGCCGACCTGCTCGGCATGGATCACCGCTTCCAGCAGCGCGCGCGGGTGGATCTGCTCGTGGGAGGCGTGGAAGCCGATCGCCGTCATGCCGGCCTTCCCTACCCACGCTCGCCGGGATGTAAGCAGGGGTCCCCTGCTAACGCCTGGTGCATAGCAGGGGACCCCTGCTTACATCCCGGCGAGCCCGGCGACTACTCGGCGTGGGCGCCCGCACCGGCGGTGGCCGCGCCCTCGCCCACCCAGACGGTCTTGACGTTGCAGAACTCGTGCATGCCCTGCGCCGACAACTCCCGTCCGTAGCCGGAGTTCTTCACCCCACCGAAGGGCAGTTCCGGGTACGACGTGGTCATGCCGTTGACGAAGACGGCTCCCGCCTCCAGGTCGGTGGCGAAGCGCTCCTGCTCCTGCGGGTCACGGGTCCAGGCGTTCGACCCGAGCCCGTACGCGGTGCCGTTGGCCACCTCGATCGCCTCGTCGTACGACGCGACCCGGTACAGCCCGGCGACCGGCCCGAACACCTCCTCGCTCCACATCCGCATGTCCGGCCGCAGGTCGGTGACCACGGTCGGCGGATAGAACCAGCCGTCACCGGCCGGCTTCTCGCCGCCGCAGAGCACGGTGGCTCCCTTGTCGACGGCGTCGCGTACCTGGGCGTCGACCTCGTCGCGCCCCCGTGCCGAGGCGAGTGGTCCGACGTCGGTGTCGTCGTCCATCGGGTCGCCGACCCGCAGGGCCGACATCCGGTGGGCGAACGCCTCGGCGAACGCGTCGTACACGTCGGCGTGCACGATGAACCGCTTGGCCGCGATGCAGGACTGGCCGTTGTTCTGGCAGCGGGCGGTGGTGGCCACCTCGGCGGCGAGTTCCACGTCGGCCGAGGGCATCACCACGAACGGGTCACTGCCACCCAGTTCGAGCACGGTCTTCTTGAGTTCCCGGCCGGCGATCTGGGCGATCGAGCGGCCGGCGGGCTCGCTGCCGGTGAGCGTGGCGGCCCGGACCCGGGGGTCGCTCAGGATCCGGTCGACGGCGTCGGAGCCGACCAGCAGTGTGGTGAAGGCTCCTTCGGGGAAACCGGCCCGCCGGAACACGCTCTCCAGCAGCAGCGCGGTCTGCGGCACGTTGGAGGCGTGTTTGAGCAGTCCGGTGTTGCCCGCCATCAACGCCGGTGCGGCGAACCGGACGACCTGCCAGAGCGGGAAGTTCCACGGCATGACCGCCAGCACCGGCCCGATCGGCTGGTAACGGACGAACGCCCGGGTCGCGGAGACCGCCGACGCTTCGGCCGGGCGGTCGGCCAGGAACTCGGCGGCGTGCCGGGCGTAGAACCGGCAGGCGCTGGCGCACTTGGTGACCTCGGCCTTCGACGAGGCGAAGGTCTTGCCCATCTCGGTGGTCATCAGCCGGGCGATCTCGTCGCGCTCCGCCTCCAGCAGGTCGGCCGCGGCCTCCAGCCACCGCCCGCGCTGCGCGATCGTGGTGGACCGCAGGTCCCGGTACGCCAGGTCGGTCCGCTCGATCGCCGCGTCGACCTGCGCGTCGGACATCGCCTCGTACGTCTTGAGCACCTGTCCGGTCCGGGGGTCGGTGGTGGCGATGGACATCAGGGCTTCTCCCGTCACTCGAAGAGCGAGTGCCGTACGCCGGGCTCCTCGCGACGGCGGGCGGCACGACGACGTTGGATGACGGCCAGGTCGACGACGGCGATCACCGCGAGAACGACGCAGACGACACCCAACCAGGCCACATCGGCACGGAACGCCAGCACCGCGAAGACGACCATGGAGACGAGCCCGAAGCCCGCCAGTACGAGCCTCAGGTTCAGCGCGCTGTTCGCGTGGCCGACCGTGCCTCGGGCGCGTCGGGGCTGTGATCTGGTCATCGCCCCCACCTACCCGGCGGTGCCGGGGCTAACCGTCGTCGCCGGGGCCCGGTGGTGCGTTGCGTTACATCGACCGCCCGTCGAGGGGCCGGTCCGGGTCGGCGCGAGGAACATGGAGGACATGACCGTGATCCCTGCCGCGCCGGTGACCGTCGCCGTGGCCCGACGTGCCGACCCCGCCCGCACCGACGAGATGGTGGCGTGGATGCGGGCCGGGACGGCGCTGGCCGAGGTGTTCCCGGGTTTCCTCGGCGCCGGTTGGGTGCGCAGCGCACCCGGCTCGGGCGAGTGGCACATGCTCTATCGCTTCGCCGATCCGGACACGCTGAGCCGCTGGGAGGAGTCGCCGCAGCGGCACTGGTGGTTGACCTCGGCGCAGGGCATCGTCGAGCACACCCGGGTCGAGCGGCGGACCGGCATCGAGGGCTGGTTCGACCCGCCCCGCGAGGAGACCGTGGAGGTGCTCGACGCGGCGCCGACGGTGCCCGCCTCGCCGCCCCGCTGGAAGCAGGCGATCACCATCTGGCTGGCGTTCTTCCCGCTCAGCCTGTCGGCGACGCTGCTCACCGGACATCTCCTGCCGGACCTTCCTGTCGCGGCCCGGGTGCTGGTCATGACGCTCACCCTGACCCCGCTGATGACCTATCTGGTGCTGCCCCGGATCACCCGGGCGCTGCACTGGTGGCTGCACGGCCACCGCGCCCCGTGGCGGGCATAGCACGCGACCCTCGTCCACGACAGTTCTCTGCCGCATCTCCGACACCGACACGGGAGCACCACCGGCCCCACGCGTAGAGTCACCCTGCTGTCGCTCTGTGCTGTGAGGCTGGGGAACTCATGCCTAAACGCTGGACCACCGCCGTGGTCAGCCTGCTCGCACTGGTCGCGCTCGCCTGCGAGGGCGGCGCGGAACCGACACCACGCCCGAGCGACGGCACACCCCGGGCCGGTTCACCCAAGGTCGTCGCGGCGCTCGGCGACTCGATCACCACCGGGTTCGGCTCCTGCCTGGTCCTGACCTCATGCGAGCGCAACTCCTGGTCGACCGGGGACGGCCTGCGGGTGGAGAGCCACTTCCGCAGGCTGGTGGACCGCAACCCCGGGCTGCGCGGCCACAACCACGCCCGTCCGGGCGCCCGGGCCGCCGCACTGGCCGGGCAGGCCGAGCGGGCGGTACGCGACCGCGCCGACTACGTGACGGTGCTGATCGGCGCCAACGACGCCTGCCGGGGCACGATCGACGCGATGACCCCGGTGACCGAGTTCCGGGCCGAGGTGGACCGGGGGCTGCGGGTGCTGCGCGAGGGCCGCCCGAAGGCGCGGGTGCTGGTCGTCAGCATCCCGGACCTGTACCGCCTCTGGGAGGTCGGCCACGACGACTCGCGGGCGGCCCGCGCCTGGCGGCGGGGTGTCTGCCCGGCGCTGCTGGCCGACGCGACCTCGGACGCCCCCGCCGACCGGGCCCGCCGGGCGGAGTTCCGGGAGCGGATCGACGCCTACAACAGCCAACTCCGCGCGGCCTGCCGGGCGTACGGCTCCCGGTGCCGCCACGACGGTGGGGCGGTGCACCGGGTCCGCTTCGACCTGGATCTGGTCAACCGGTTGGACTACTTCCACCCCGACACCGACGGCCAGTCCCGCCTCGCCGAGGTGACGTGGCGTTCCTCCGGCTACGCGGACTGACCGTCGGCGGCTCGCCCGCCGGACTACTCAGGAGAGATACGGGGTGCCGGGATGGGCGGGCCGTCGGGTCGGCGGTAGAGGGCCCGCGAGCGTTCGGCGAGCCCCTTGGTGGCCGAGGAGTTGGCCCAGGTGCCGAGGACGACCGCAGCGCCGGGCACCACCTTGGCGAAGAGCCGTTTCGCGGCACGTACGCCGGCCATCTGGGCCAGCCGTACGCCCAGCCGCAGCATCACCCGGCTCAGGGCCTGCTGCCCGCCACCACCGCCGAACAACGCACCGGCCCGTTCCCGTCCGGCCGCCACTCCCAGTGCCAGCCGGGCACTCGCCGCCACCTTGTGCACCTTCTGCAGCACCAGCAGGTCGGCGGCACGGTCGGGATGTGTCGGGTCCACCCCGTACGCGGCGGCGATGTGCAGCACCATCCGCGCCTGGGTCCAGGCCAGCACCCCCACGTCGATCACCGCGCCGGGCAGCCCGGCAGCGCCGGAGACCGCACCGGAGAGCCGCGCCCGGTTGACGAATCGGCGTACCGCCTTCTCTGCCAGGGCCTCCTCGGTGAGGCGCGGATGGTCGGCGCGGGCCTGCCGGGCCCACCGCGCCGCCTCCGGCCCGAGCCGGCGCACCGCCTCGATGGCGAGGTGCTCCGGCGCGTACTGCGGATCCTGGCGCATGCGGTCCCAGAGCGTGGCCGGCGGGGCCTCGACGGCCTCGCCCGCGGACGCCGGCCCGGCTGGCGCCGGGGTGACGGGCTGACCGTCGGCGGGGACGGAATCGCTCATCGCTCTCCCTTCGGTGACTTTCATCCATGTGTACCTCGTGACGGCAACGCGGTACCCCCGCCGGTTGTTGCTACACCGATGCCGGGCCGAGCGGCCCGCCGCAACAGGAATGCATCAGGATGACGGGTACGTTCTGGCGATCGGGACGCCGCCAACCCGGCGACCCGTGACGCGCACACCAGGGAGGCCGCACCGGTGCTCGACCCACACGAGCTCTACGAACTCACCGACGATCTGCCCGACCTCGGCCAACCGGTCCTGATCCAGGCGCTCACCGGCTTCGTCGACGCCGGTAACGCGAGCCGGCTGGCCCGCGAGCAGTTGCTCACCTCGCTGGACGCCCGCCCGATCGCCCGGTTCGACCTCGACCAGATGTTCGACTACCGCTCCCGGCGACCGGTGATGACCTTCGTCGAGGACCACTGGGAGAGCTACGACGCCCCGGCGTTGGAGCTGCACCTGCTGCGCGACGACGAAGAGACCCCGTTCCTCCTGCTCACCGGCCCCGAGCCGGACCTGCAGTGGGAGCGGTTCGTGGCCGCCGTGGCGGGCCTGGGCGAGCGGCTGGACGTCCGGCTCACCGTCGGTCTCAACGCGATCCCGATGGCAGTGCCGCACACCCGTCCGACCGGCGTGACCGCACACGCCACCCGGCGTGACCTGATCGCCGGCTACGAGCCCTGGCTGCAACGGGTGCAGGTTCCCGGCAGTGTGGGGCACCTGCTGGAGTTCCGCCTCGGTGAGGCGGGCCGCGACGCGCTGGGCTTCGCCGCCCACGTGCCGCACTACGTGGCACAGGCCGAGTACCCGGCCGCCGCCGAGGTGCTGCTGGCGTCGGTGTCGCGCAGCACCGGGCTGCTGCTGCCCCGCGACGGGCTGCACTCGGCCGCCGAGGTGGTCCGGGTCGAGATCGACCGGCAGGTCGCGCAGAACGACGAGGCCAGTGCGTTGGTGCAGGCCCTGGAGGAGCAGTACGACGCGTACGCCCGGGGCAAGGGTGAGCGGAACCTGCTGGCCGCCGAGAACGGTCCGCTGCCCACGGCGGAGGAACTCGGCGCCGAACTGGAACGCTTCCTCGCCGAGCAGACCCGCCCGCCGGAGGTGTAAGGAAGGGCACCTTATTAACGCCTCGTGCATAGCAGGGGTCCCCTCCTAACAGATCGCCACCGCACACCGCCCGTCGCGACCCGCCGGGCTCGGGCGACACCGGGCAGGCCGGGCCGGGATACGGCAGGCTGGCACCATGCGCCTGGCGACCTGGAACGTCAACTCGGTGAAGGCCCGCCTGCCCCGACTGCTGGACTGGCTGGCCGGCACCGGGCCGGACGTGGTCTGCCTTCAGGAGACCAAGTGCCCCGACGGCGCGTTCCCCGTCGCCGAGGTGGGCGAACTCGGTTACACCGTGGCCAGCCACAGCGACGGACGGTGGAACGGCGTGGCCGTGCTGTCCCGGGTCGGGCTGGCCGACGTCACGGTCGGATTCCCCGGCGAACCGGGGTTCCCCGACCCGGAGGCCCGCGCCGTCGCCGCCACCTGCGACGGGCTGCGGGTCTGGTCGGTGTACGTGCCGAACGGCCGCGCCACCGACGATCCGCACTACGCGTACAAGCTGGCCTGGCTGGCGGCGCTGCGGGACGCGCTGGACGCGGAACTCACCGGCGGGCCGGCGCTGGCGGTCTGCGGCGACTTCAACGTGGCCCCGACCGACGAGGACGTGTGGGACCCGGCCCTGTTCGCGACCTCCACCCACGTCACGCCCGCCGAGCGGGCCGCGCTGGCGGCGCTGCGGGACCTCGGTCTCACCGACGTCGTGCCGACCCCGATGAAGGGGCCGCACCCGTACACCTACTGGGACTACCGGGCCGGGATGTTCCACCAGAACAAGGGCATGCGAATCGACCTGGTGTACGCCTCGGCGCCGGTGGCCCGTGCGGTCCGCTCCGCGTACGTGGACCGGGAGGCCCGCAAGGGCAAGGGTCCCTCCGACCACGCGCCGATCGTGGTCGACGTCGACCTCGTCCCGACGGTCGAGTCCTTCTGACCTCCCCCACCGCCCGGCGACCTCTCCCGCCGATCCTGGTACGCGACGGCCCCTCGTGGGGCATCCGAGTACCAAGATCTGCTGCGCTCATCCAGGTCTAGGGTGGAGACATGGCAGTTGTGAAGATCAACGCGATCGACGTCCCACCCGGTGCCGGCGAGGAACTGGAGAAGCGCTTCGCCGCCCGCGCCCGCGCCGTGGAGAACTCCCCCGGTTTCCTCGGCTTCGAGCTGCTGCGCCCGGTGGCCGGCGAGAGCCGCTACTTCGTGTACACGCGGTGGGAGACCGAGCAGGCGTACCAGGACTGGGCCAACGGTCCCGCCCGTGCCGCCCACGCCGCCCCGCCCGGTGCCGAGCAGCGTCCCCCGGTCGCCTCCGGCGCCAGCCTCCTGGAGTTCGAGGTCGTCCAGCAGGTTCCCTGACCGCAGCCGCCCGCTTTCTGGCGCGTGGCACCGAGGGAGAGCGAGGCCGGGTCGGGCCGCGCCGACGACGACGCCGGCACAGTGGTCAGGCGGGGCGGGTGGTGGTGAGGCTGGCGAAGGCGATCACGTTGTCGGCGTAGCCGTCCGGCCCACCGAGCCACTCGCCGCCGCAGGTGATCAGCCGCAGAGTCGGTGGACCGTCGTGACCGTAGACGCGGTCGGCCGGCAACTGGTCCTTGGGGAAGCGCTCGACGGAGTCCACGGTGAAGACCGCCACCGAGCCGTCCTCCCGATTCACCTCGACCGTGTCGCCCACCCGGAGCCTGCCCAGGTCGTAGAAGACCGAGGGGCCGCTCTTGGTGTCCACGTGCCCGACGATCACCGCCGGGCCGGGGTCGCCGGGGACCGGCCCCCGGTCGTACCAGCCGGTCTCCTGGTGCCGGCTCAGCGGCGGCACCCCGATCGTGCCGTCCGGTGCGTCGCCGACCGGCTTCACCGGGGCGGAGACGTCGATCGAGGGCACCGAGAGGCTCACCGGTCGGGCCGCGGTCCGCGCCATGGGTGCCGAGGCCGACGTCTGATCGCCGCCGGTCGCGGCCCAGCCCAGCGGGGAACCGGCGGTCCGCCCCAACCCGGCCCCGGTGGCGAAGACACCGACCAGCACCAGCACCACGGCCAGCGGCAGCGACCACGGGCGACGGCCGGACCGCTCGACCCGTTCCACGCGACGGGTCCGGACGCGGGCGGCGGCGCCGACCGGGGCCCGACCCTCCACATCCGGCGGGATCGGCCCGTCCAGGTCGGTCGGGTACGCCCGCCCCGGAGGTGGAACGCCCGGACCCGGCCGTGGCACGCCCGGCGGCGGTACGCCCGGACCCGGCGGCGGGGTGTCGACGGGAAGGCGTGCCCACGGACGCGGCGGATCGGGCACGAAGAGGTCGAAACGCGGCGGGCTGCCTACCGGGCGGCTGCGCGGAGCACCGGCGACGGGCGACGGACGGCCGGTTCGGGGCGTACCGCCGGAGCCGGTGGGTCGGGGCGCGCGAGGGGCGGGCACGGCGGGCTCACCCGCCCGTGCCGCGCCGACGGGTGGCGGCGACCCAGACGACCATGCCGGTGACGGTCAGCGCGAGCCCGCCGGGCAGCAGCAGACCGGAGGCGACCCCACCGGCACCGCCGCCGAATCCGGTAGCCGGGCCTCGGCTGGGCTTTATCTGGCGTACCACCTGGACCATCGTGGACGCGGTCTCGCCGCCCCGGCACTCCAGCTTGACCCGGTAGTTGCCCGGGAGCACCCGGTCCTTGACCATGGCCGTCCCGTGCAGCAGGCCGCGTTGCGGCTGCACCGCGACCCGGCCGAAGGCATCCGAGACGACGATCGCGCCGACCGAGTTGTCCTGACAGCTCGCCCGCAGGCCGACCAGGTGTCCCGGTTCGACGGTGCTGGGCATGACCTCGACGAAGACGTTCGGGCCGGGCTGTGGGGCGGCGGCCCGCGCGGGGCCGGCCGGCAGCACCGGTGCGACGAGGAGGGCCGCGAGCAGAGGCAGAGCGGCGGCGAGCAGCAGCGGGGCGGCGACCGAGGGCACCCGACGAATACGCGTCCCTGACACGATGCCCCCTCCCGGCGCGCCGGAGCAGTCGCCGGGCGCCGCTGCGGACACCCGGTCTGCCGTACGGGATGATGGTCTCACTCCCGGTCGTACCTCACATCCGATCCGGCGCGAAGCTCGCGTAGGCTCGGTTCGCTGTGACCTCCACCGACCCGCATCCCACCGCGTCCGCGCCGCCGTACCCGGCGCGACCGATCCGCACCTTCCACCCGCGTGGCGGCCGGATGAGCGACCGTCAGACGGCGGCGTTGACGCATCTGTGGCCGAGGTACGCCCTGCGGGTGGCCGACGTCGACCGACTCGATCCGGTCGACCTCTTCGGCCGGCGGGCACCGCTGGTGGTCGAGATCGGGTCCGGCATGGGCGACACGACCGCCGACATGGCCGCCGCCGACCCGGATCGAGACTATCTGGCGGTCGAGGTGCACACGCCGGGAATCGCGAACCTCCTGGACCTCGTGCACCAGCGTGAGCTGGGCAATCTCCGGATCGCCGAGGGCGACGCGCTGGACCTTCTCCGCCTGCTGCCGACCGACTCGCTGGACGCGGTGCACGTGTTCTTCCCGGATCCGTGGCCGAAGTCGCGGCACCACAAGCGGCGGCTGATCCAGCCCGCGCACGTGGCGGTGCTGCGGTCCCGGTTGGCGCCGGGCGGCACGCTGCACTGCGCGACCGACTGGGCGGAGTACGCGGCGTCGATGCGGGTGACGCTCGACGCCGACCCGGGCCTGGTCAACCTCTACGACGGGTTCGCGCCCCGGCCGGCGCACCGACCGGTGACCCGGTTCGAACGGCGGGCGCTGCGGGCGGGACGCCCGATCGCCGACCTGATGTACCGCCGCCGCTGAGCCGCCGCCGTCGCGGGTGCGGGGGTCGGGGCCGGTTGGCGTTTGTGGGGTTACGGAAGGCACGATGGACCGGCCATGACACTCACCGCCGCGCTGCCGAAGACCGCCGACCCCGACACCCTCTACGACGCGTTCGCCAGCTGGGCGTCCGAGCGCGGTCTGGACCTCTATCCCCACCAGGAGGAGGCGGTCATCGAGATCGTCTCCGGCGCGAACGTGATCATGAATACGCCGACCGGTTCCGGCAAGAGCCTGGTGGCGATCGCCGCGCACTTCGCCGCGCTGGCCGACAGCCGGACGACGTTCTACACCGCGCCGATCAAGGCCCTGGTGTCGGAGAAGTTCTTCGCGCTCTGCGAGGTGTTCGGCGCGGAGAACGTCGGCATGCTCACCGGCGACGCGAGCGTCAACGCCGACGCGCCGATCATCTGCTGCACGGCGGAGATCCTGGCCAACCTGGCGCTGCGCGAGGGCAGCCGCGCCGACGTCGGGCAGGTCGTCATGGACGAGTTCCACTTCTACGCCGAGCCCGACCGGGGCTGGGCCTGGCAGGTGCCGCTGATCGAGCTGCCGCAGGCGCAGTTCGTGCTGATGTCGGCCACGCTGGGCGACACCACCCGGTTCGTGGACGACATGGCCCGGCGCACCGGTCGGCCGACCGCCGTCGTCCGCTCGGCCGAGCGGCCGGTCCCGCTGCTCTTCTCGTACGCGATGACGCCGCTGCACGAGACGCTCGAAGAGTTGCTGCAGACCAAGCAGGCCCCGGTGTACGTCGTGCACTTCACCCAGGCCGCCGCGCTGGAGCGCGCACAGGCGCTGATGAGCGTCAACGTCTGCACCCGCGCCGAGAAGGACATGATCGCCCAGGCCATCGGCGGCTTCCGGTTCACCTCCGGCTTCGGCAAGACGCTGTCCCGGCTGGTCCGCCACGGCATCGGCGTGCACCACGCCGGCATGCTGCCCAAGTACCGCCGGCTGGTGGAGACGCTCGCCCAGGCGGGACTGCTCAAGGTCATCTGCGGAACGGACACCCTCGGCGTCGGCATCAACGTGCCGATCCGCACCGTGCTCTTCACCGGCCTCTCCAAGTACGACGGTGTGCGTACCCGGCTGCTCAAGGCCCGTGAGTTCCACCAGATCGCCGGCCGCGCCGGGCGGGCCGGTTTCGACACTCTCGGCCGGGTCGTCGTGCAGGCCCCCGAGCACGTGATCGAGAACGAGAAGGCGCTCGCCAAGGCCGGTGACGACCCCAAGAAGCGCCGCAAGGTGGTCAAGAAGAAGCCGCCGGAGGGGTCGATCGGGTGGGGCCAGCCCACCTTCGACCGCCTGGTGTCGGCCGAGCCGGAGCCGCTGACCTCCAGCTTCCAGGTCAGCCACTCGATGCTGCTCAACGTCATCGGCCGCCCCGGTGACGCGTTCGCCGCGATGCGGCACCTGCTCACCGACAACCACGAGGACGCGGCGGCGCAGCGCCGGCACATCCGCCGGGCGATCGCCATCTACCGGGCGCTGCGGGCCGGTGGCGTGGTCGAGGAACTGCCCGAGCCGGACGAGACCGGGCGACGGGTACGACTCACCGTCGACCTCCAGCTGGACTTCGCGCTCAACCAGCCGCTGTCGCCGCTCGCGCTGGCCACCATCGAGCTGCTGGACACCGAGTCCCCGTCGTACGCGCTCGACGTGCTGTCAGTGATCGAGTCGATCCTCGACGACCCGCGCCAGGTGCTCTCCGCGCAGCAGTTCAAGGCCCGTGGCGAGGCGGTCGCCGCGATGAAGGCCGACGGCATCGAGTACGAGGCCCGCATCGCACTGCTCGACGAGGTGACCTGGCCGAAGCCGTTGGCCGAGTTGCTGGAGAACGCGTACGAGATGTACCGGCAGGGGCATCCGTGGGTGGCCGACCACCAGCTCTCCCCCAAGTCCGTGGTCCGGGACATGTACGAGCGGGCGATGACGTTCACCGAGTTCGTGCAGTTCTATGGGCTGTCCCGGTCCGAGGGGCTGGTGCTGCGCTACCTCGCGGACGCGTACAAGACGTTGCGGCAGACGGTGCCCGAGGAGGCCAAGACCGAGGAACTCGTCGACCTGATCGAGTGGCTCGGCGAGTTGGTCCGGCAGGTCGACTCCAGCCTGATCGACGAGTGGGAGCGGTTGCGCAACCCGGGCGACCTGCCCGACGTCGCCGCCGCCCTGGACGACCGTCCGGTCGCGGTGACCCGCAACGCGCGGGCGTTCCGGGTGCTGGTGCGCAACGCCCTGTTCCGGCGGGTGGAACTGGCGGCGTTGCGGCACTGGGACGCCCTCGGCGAGCTGGACGTCGAGTCCGGCTGGAACGCCGACGCCTGGGCGGACGCGCTGGAGCCGTACTTCGAGTCGTACCCGGAGATCGGCACCGGCCCGAACGCCCGTGGGCCCGCGTTGCTCATGATCGAACAGGGCCGCGAGCGGTGGACCGTCCGGCAGATCCTCGACGATCCGGACGGCGACCACGACTGGGGCATCAGCGCCGAGGTCGACCTGGTCGCCTCCGACGAGGCGGGGGCAGCGGTGGTACGCGTCACCGACGTCGGCCAACTGTAGGAATCCGCTCCATCCCACGGGCACCGGCAGCGCGACGCGCCGAGCGTTCCGGGGCGTCGGCGTGCCCAGGGATTGTCGGCACAAAATGGGGCGTTCCTCAACAGTGGGGGTCGACGCTCACATGCCATCACATAGGCGACGGATCAAACCCGGGCAGCGCTCCGCCGACAGCGCCGTCGTGGTGCTCGTGGCGGCGTCCTTCGGCCCGTACGTGGTCTCCGGGGTCCGCACCGAGCAGCTCGCCGTCTGCGTCGTCGCGGTGCTCGCGTTCCTGGCCCGTGCCCGACGCCTACCGACCGCCCCCGGGCCGGTCGTGGCGCTCGCCGCCCTGCTCGTGGCCTATCCGGTCGTCGCCGCCGTGGCGTCGATCGGCGACGCCCACCTCTCCACCGGAATGCGCACGGTCGGTTTCTGGGCCGGGCTGGACAACCTGCTCCTGCCGGCGATCGTCCTGGCCGCCGGCTATCTGATCGTCTCGGGCGACGTCGACCGGCTGCGATTGCTGCGGTTCGCCGCCGGGACGCTCGTCACCGTCCTCGCCGCCAACGCGATCCTGGCGTACGCGATGCTGATGGACCCCGGCGCGTACGACCACATCCTGACCGCCTGGTGGAGCGGCGACGCCGGCACGGTGACCACCGCCGAACGGGCCGCCACGATGGGCCGCTACTCGGGCGTCTTCAACCAGCCCGCCGAGGCCGGGGTCATGTACAGCCTCGGGCTGGTCGCCGCCGTGTTCCTGCTGCGTCGCCGACCCGTCCCGCTCGCCGCCGCCGGGGTGCTCCTCACCATCGGCGGCCTCCTCACCGCGTCCAAGATCTTCCTGCTGGTCGGGCTGCCGGTGGCGATCTGGCAGACCTGGGCCGGTTCGCCGTGGCGTACCCGCGTCGGCGCCGCCCTCGCCGTCGGCGGCGTCCTGGCCGTCTTCGATCATCAGGCGCGGCGGCCCGACTCGCCGATCGGCGGTATGCTCCTCGACGCGTGGCTCACCCCCGGCGAGCAGTCCGGCAGCCTCCTGTCGCTGTACTCGGCCCGCCGGTTCGGTGAGAACTCGACGCTCGCCGACGCCGCCGGGATCGTGTTCACCCACTCGCCGTGGACCGGCTTCGGCATGGACGGCCTGCGGGTCGCCTACGACTCGGTGTGGGTGGAGGCACTGGTGATGGCGGGCGTCCTCGGCGTGGTGGCGCAGTCCGCGATCCTGACCATGCTGGTCGTACTCTGGTGGCGGTCCCGCCGCCGGACCGACCGCGCCGTGGTGCGCTTCGGCGCCGGGCTACTGGTCGTGGTCGTCGTCGGGTCGCTGGGACTGCCCACCACCACGGTCAACCGGGTGGCGACGGTGGTCTGGTTGCTGGTGGCGCTGCTGCTCGTGACCCGACCGCCCACCCCGGCACCGACGCCGGCACCGCCAGCGGCCTCGATGCCGGCCCCGGTGGCGGCGGGGCCGCGCCGGACGCCGCCGCCGGCCCGCCGGACAGCACCCACGCCGCGTCGACCCACGGTGCGGACCGCTCCGTTCGCGCCGCTCCGGTCAGGGTTCCGAACCTGGCCGGTACGCACCCGCCAGAGCAGTCCGATCAGCCCCTTATCTCCTCTGGGCGATGTCAGACCCGTCGATTAGAATGTATGTACTAATCGAGTTCCTGACCTGGGAGGATGCTCGTGACAGCGCCCACCTCCGCCCCCCTCACGCCGTACGCCACCCTCCTCGGCTTCACCCGGTACGTCGGCCGCACCGGGCCCACCAAGGCCAGCTTCGTCGGCGGCCTGCGTCGGCAGCGGGCCAGCCGCTCCGGGTTCAACCCGCACGGCCAGTTCGTCAAGGCACTCAAGGCCGACATCGCCTTCCACACCGGCGGCACCCACCTGACCCAGGTGGTCGACGTGGTCAAGCCCCGCTGGCGACCGCTCTACCAGGCCCTGATCCCCGGCGCGACCGCCTGGCTGCACTCGCTCGGCGAGCCGGCCACCATCAACCTGGCCCAGACCCGCGACGCCCTGGCCATGCTCGGCGACCTACCGATCAAGATCAACCCCCACTTCGGCATCCGGTACGCCGACGGCCGCGCCCAAGCGGTCCGCCTGCACTTCGACGAGGCGCCGCCCAGCGAGGAGGCGACCCTGGCCGCCCTGCACCTGACCGCCCGCCACATGGACGCCGTCCTGCCGCACGCCGAGCCGGTCCTGGTCGACGTCCGGCGCGGCACCACCTACCGGATGCCCGACAGCGCCAGGCCCGACGAGATCGAACGCTGGCTGGCCGGTGAGGCCGCCGCCTTCCGCGCCATCTGGTCCGCCGCCGCCTGACGCCCCCTCCCCCACCCCTCTCGTCCGCACGTCCGCACGTCCGCACGTCCGCAATTGATCATCCCGTTGTTGTCGGTCTGTTCTCCGCTTCTCTTCGGACTCGGTGGTGGTCCGGTGCCAGCCGGTGCCGGACCACCCGCCCGCCGAGTCGGGGTGCACCGCTGCCACGGCCCACCGGGATCCAGCCCAGCGGCGGATCAGGCCCGGCGACGCAGTGGCCGCCGACAGGTCCACTGGCCGCCGAGGGCACCACGTTGCTCCGATGTCGGCTGCCGTTGTCCACAGGCGGGGGCTGTCAGCGGGCGACAGGTTGTCCACAGGGACAGCGGAGACGCCGCGCGCCCGTCCAGGGTGTGCCCATGCCGGTATCTCCCAGACGGCCCCCGGAACTACGCGGGCGACTCTTCCGAGGCTCCGAAGATCCGCGCAACTTCACCGATATTGCTGCCTCATCCACTCCCGGAGGCAGCAGTATCAACGAAGTTGCGCGGATCATGACGATGCGCGCTTCGCGCGGCCAGGTGGGTGACTCGGGCGCGTGAGTTACTCGGGCGTGGTGGGTGAATCGGTGATCTCGTACACCTGCGGGGCGTCCAGCGGGCCGGCGATCACCCGGAGCGCCGGGAAGTGATCGGCGAGCAGCCGCCGGCACCGGTCGCAGGGGGCAACCAGACTCCGACCGCGATCGCCCACAGTGACGATGGTCTCCAGGTCGCCCGCGAGCTGGGTCGCTGCGGTGCCCACCACGACCACCTCGGCGCAGGCACCCCCGGTGGGGTGCACGACGTTAACGCCGGAGACTATCCGCCCGTCGACGGTGCGGGCCGCCGCCGCAAGGGTGTGGGCGGCGCTGCGACAGCGCAGCTTGGCCACGGCGCTGGCGGCCTGCACCAGCGCCCGGTCGGTGTCACGCATCGTCATCGGCGTTCCCGTACTCGCTCCGGCTCGGCGGTCAACGATAGACCGCCGCTCCGCTTACGCCCACGCGGCGCAGGCACACATGACGCAGGACGCGCACCGCGCTGTACGCGCTCGGCGCAGGCGCGCTCCACGCAGGCGCGCACGGCGCAGGGCACGCACGACGCAGGGCACGCACGACGCAGGCGCGCTCGGTGTTAGGAGGGGACCCTTCCTATACCTGAGGCGTTAGGAAGGGGCCCTTCCTTTCACGCGGGCGGGTGGGTAACCAGGAGGCGGGTCGGCGGGTCGCTGCCTATCCTTGGGCACGACATGCAGAATCAAGCCACCACCGCCGCGACCGATCCGGTTCGCGAGGTGCACCGTCGTCTCTCGCCGTTGATGTTCCGCGACCAGCGTCGGCTGCGTCGGCGGCTGGACGGGTTGCGGAAGGTGCGCGATCCGCAGCGTCGGGAGGAGACGCTCGCCGAGATCGTGGTCGAGGTGGCCGAGGCGGAGGCGCGCCTGGCGGCCCGACGCGCGGCGGTGCCGACGGTGACGTACCCGCCGCAGTTGCCGGTCAGCGAGCGTGCGGCCGACATCGCGGCGGCGATCCGTGATCACCAGGTGGTGATCGTGGCCGGGGAGACCGGGTCGGGCAAGACCACCCAGTTGCCGAAGATCTGCCTGGAGTTGGGCCGTGGGGTGCACGGGCTGATCGGGCACACCCAGCCGAGGCGGTTGGCGGCGCGTACGGTCGCGGACCGGATCGCCGAGGAGTTGGGCACGCAGCTCGGTGACGTGGTCGGCTTCAAGGTGCGCTTCTCCGATCAGGTGGGCGAGAACAGTCTGGTCAAGCTGATGACCGACGGCATTCTGCTGGCCGAGTTGCAGACCGACCGGATGCTGCGCCAGTACGACACGTTGATCATCGACGAGGCGCACGAGCGCAGCCTCAACATCGACTTCATTCTCGGCTACCTCCGGCAGCTCCTGCCGCGTCGCCCCGACCTCAAGGTGATCATCACCTCGGCGACCATCGAGACCGACCGGTTCGCCCGGCACTTCGCGGGGCCGCCCACCGCCGAGCACCCGGACGGGGTGCCGGCGCCGGTGGTCGAGGTGTCCGGCCGGACGTACCCGGTCGAGGTGCGGTACAGGCCGCTGGTCGAGGTCGACGAGGACGCCGACGACACGGACGAGGAGAACGTCCGCGACCAGGTCCAGGCCATCGGTGACGCGGTGCAGGAACTGGCCGCCGAGGGGCCCGGCGACGTCCTGGTGTTCCTCAGCGGCGAGCGGGAGATCCGGGACACCGCCGACGCGCTGGGCAGGCTCGTCGAGAACCGCCCGGCGTTGCGGCACACCGAGATCCTGCCGCTGTACGCCCGGCTCAGCGTCGCCGAGCAGCACCGTGTCTTCGCCCCGCACGGTGGGCGGCGGGTGGTGCTGGCGACCAACGTGGCGGAGACCTCGCTGACCGTGCCGGGCATCAAGTACGTGGTGGATCCGGGGACCGCGCGGATCTCCCGCTACTCGCAGCGGCTCAAGGTGCAGCGGCTGCCGATCGAGCCGGTCTCGCAGGCCAGCGCCAACCAGCGCAAGGGCCGCTGCGGGCGTACCTCGGACGGCATCTGCATCCGGCTCTACGACGAGCAGGACTTCCTGGCCCGCCCCGAGTTCACCGACCCGGAGATCCTGCGCACCAACCTGGCCTCGGTCATCCTCCAGATGACCGCCATCGGGCTGGGCGACATCGCCGCCTTCCCGTTCATCGACCCGCCGGATCGGCGCAACATCGCCGACGGCGTGAACCTGCTGCACGAGTTGGGTGCCCTGGACCCGACGGAGTCCGACCCGGACCGGCGGCTGACCGCGCTCGGGCGGCGTCTCGCCCAGCTCCCGGTCGACCCCCGGCTGGCCCGGATGGTGCTGGAGGGCGAGCGCAACGGGTGTGCCGTCGAGGTGATGGTGATCGCCGCGGCGCTGTCGATCCAGGATCCCCGGGAGCGGCCCGCCGACCGGCAGGCGCAGGCGGACCAGGCGCACGCCCGGTTCGCCGACTCCGAGTCGGACTTCGTCGCGTACCTCAATCTCTGGCGTCATCTGCGCGAGCAGCAACGGGCCCTGTCGTCGAGCGCGTTCCGCCGGATGTGCAAGGCCGAGTACCTCAACTACCTGCGGGTACGCGAGTGGCAGGACATCGTCAGCCAGTTGCGCCAGGTGTTGCGTACGCCGAACGCGGACCTGCCGGAGGAGATCGACACGCCCCGGGTGCACCAGTCGCTGTTGCCCGGTCTGCTCTCCCACATCGGCCTGAAGGACGCTCAGAAGCACGAGTACCTGGGGGCCCGGGGGGCGAAGTTCGGGCTGTTCCCGGGGTCGGCGCTGTTCCGCAAACCGCCGCGTTGGGTGATGGCCGCCGAGCTGGTGGAGACGTCCCGGCTGTGGGGGCGGGTGAACGGCCGGATCGAGCCGGAGTGGGTCGAGCCGCTCGCCCAGCACCTGGTGAAACGCAGTTACAGCGAGCCGCACTGGGAGAAGAAGCAGGCGGCGGTGATGGCGTACGAGAAGGTGACGCTCTACGGCGTACCGCTGGTCACCTCCCGCAAGATCACCTTCGGTCGGATCGATCCGGCGCTGAGCCGGGAGCTGTTCATCCGGCACGCGCTGGTCGAGGGCGACTGGTCCACCCACCACCAGTTCTGGCGGGACAACCAGCGGCTGCTGACCGAGGTGGAGGAGTTGGAGAACCGGGCCCGGCGGCGGGACATCCTGGTCGACGACGAGACGATCTTCCAGTTCTACGACGAGCGGATCCCCGCCGACGTGGTCTCCGGGCGGCACTTCGACAGTTGGTGGAAGACGGCGCGGCGCGAGCGGCCGGACCTGCTGACGTTCACCCGGGAACTGCTGGTCAACGCCGGTCGGGGCGGGGTGGACGAGGCCGACTTCCCGGACTCGTGGAGTGCCGACGGGGTCAGCCTGCCGGTGACGTACACCTTCGAGCCGGGCACCCCGACCGACGGCGTGACCGTGGACATCCCGTTGCCGCTGCTCAACCAGGTGCCGGCGGAGAGCTTCGACTGGCAGGTGCCGGGGCTGCGCGAGGAGTTGGTGATCGCGCTGATCCGGTCGCTGCCGAAGCCGGTGCGCCGCAACTTCGTACCGGTGCCGGACTACGCCCGCGCCGCGCTGGCCGCGATCACCCCCGGCGAGGAGCCGCTGCTGGACGCGCTGACCCGGCAGTTGCGGCGGATGACCGGGGTGACGGTCCCCCGCGACGCCTGGGACCTGAGCCGGCTGCCGGCACACCTGCGGGTCACGTTCCGGGTGCTCGGCGAGGACGACAAGCCGGTCGCCGAGGGCAAGAACCTGCCGGAGCTGCAACGCCGGCTCAAGGCGGAGGTACGCCAGGTGGTGGCCGCCGCCGCACCGGACGTGGCGCGTACCGGGCTGACCGGGTGGGAGATCGGCACCCTGCCGCGCACCATCGAGCAGGTCCGGGCCGGGTACGCGGTGACCGCCTACCCGGCGCTTGTGGACGAGGGCGCCACGGTGGGCGTACGCGTCTTCGACTCGGCCGGCGAGCAGGAGGCCGCGCACTGGGCGGGCACCCGACGGCTGCTGCGGTTGACCGTGCCGTCACCGGCGAAGTTCCTCCAGGGGCGGCTCTCCAACGAGGCGAAGCTGTCGCTGTCCCGCAACCCGCACGGCGGGGTGCAGGCGTTGATCGAGGACGCGGCCGGGGCGGCGATCGACAAGCTGGTCGGCGACGCCGGTGGACCGGCCTGGGACGCCGAGGGTTTCGCCGCGCTGCGGGACACCGTGCGGGCCGGGCTGGTGGACACGGTGGTGGAGGTGATGGACCGGGTCAGGGCGGTGCTCGGCGCGGCGTACGCGGTGCAGCAGCGGCTCGGCGCGACCCGGAACCTGGCCGTGGTGGCCGCCCTGGCCGACATCCGTGCCCAGCTCACCCGCCTGGTGCACGCCGGGTTCATCACCGAGGCCGGGTACGCCCGCCTGCCCGACCTGCTGCGCTACCTGACCGCGATCGAGCGGCGGATGGACCGGCTGGCGGCGAACCCGCAGCGGGACAAGCAGCAGCAGGACCGGGTCGCGGTGGTGCAGCGGGAGTACGACGAGATGGTCGCGGCGCTGCCGGTGGCCCGGCGGACCTCGGCTGCGGTGCGGCAGATCCCCTGGATGATCGAGGAGTTGCGGGTGAACGTCTTCGCCCAGGCGCTGGGCACCCCGTACCCGGTCTCCGAGCAGCGCATCTATCGCGCCATGGACGACGCGGAGAGCGGCTAGTGCGGTGTCCAGAAACGTTCAGCCAACGTTCCTGGACACCGCACTAGGCCAGAGGTTCGACGCCGGGCGGGAGCTGCGCGTCGGCGGTGGCGGTCTGCACGTACTCCAGCAGGATGCGGCGGAGTTCGCGGCCGGCGTGCGTCGGCACCACGTCGCGGCGGCGGGCCACCGCGATGGTGCGGCGGACCCCGGGGGGCGCGAGCCGGGTGACCCGGATGCCGGGTCGCCGGGCCACCACGATGCCGGGTACGAGGGCGACGCCCAGCCCGGCCTCGACGAAGCTGAGGACGGCGTCCATCTCGCCGCCGTCGACGGAGAGCGTCGGCTCGAACCCGGCGGCACGGCACGCCTGGAGGGTGGCGTCGCGCAGGTCGTAGCCCTCGCGGAACATCACCAGCGGCTGGTCGCGCAGGTCGGTGATGCGCAGGTCGTCGCCGGTCGAGGCGGTCGGCAGCGGGTCGACGGAGGCGACCACCAGGCTTTCCCGCAGGATCGGGTCGGCGCGCAGCCCGGGGTCGGTGCCCTGGGCCGGCATGATGATCAACGCCAGGTCGAGGTCGCCGCGGAGCAGGTCACGGACCAGGTCCTGGGAACCGCCCTCCTCCACCCGCAGGTCGATGGTGGGGTGCGCGTCGCGGAACAGGCGCAGCACCGGCGGGGCCAGCGAGGTGGCCAGGCTGGGGGTGGCGCCGAGGCGTACCCGGCCGCGCCGCAGGCCGACCAGCTCCTGCACCTCCCGGGTGGCGGTGTCGACGTCGGCCAGGATCCGCTTGGCCAGCGGGAGCAGCACCTCGCCGGCGGCGGTGAGCGTGATGTTCCCCCTTACCCGCTCGAACAGCGGCGCACCGAGGCTGTCCTCCAGAGCGTGAATTTGCTTACTCAACGAGGGCTGAGTTATGCCGACGATGTCGGCTGCCTGGGTGAAATGTCGTACTTCTGCCACTGCTACGAAGTACTTCAGCTGATGGAGCTGCATCTACATAGCTTATGGCTATCAAGACTGCGGTGTCGATGCATTGGACGACTGATCAAAGTGCTCCTAGCGTCGGGCTCGTGGTAGTCACGACGAGAACGCGGTCGCCCATCCGATCCAATGTCGGACTGAAGGCGGTCATGGCGGTGACGGGCATCTTCCTGGTGCTCTTCCTCATCGCGCACATGCTGGGCAATCTCAAGGTCTTCGCGGGCGACACGTCGTTCAACGACTACGCGCACTGGCTGCGCGGAATCGGCGGCCCGGTGCTGCCGCACGCCTGGTTCCTCTGGATCATGCGGATCGGCCTGCTGGTCTCGGTGCTCGGCCACATCTGGGCGGCCACCGTCCTCGCGCTGCGGGCCCGCGCCGCCCGCCCGGTGCGCTACGCCCACCGCAAGAAGGTCCGGGGCAGCTACGCCGCCCGCACCATGCGCTGGGGCGGCGTGATCATCCTGCTCTTCGTGATCTACCACATCCTGGACCTGACCACCGGCACGCTGAACCCGGTCGGTGACCCGTCCCGGCCGTACGCCAACGTGGTGGCCGACTTCGCGCCCGCGCGCTGGTACGTCACGCTCTTCTACACGCTGGCGATCGTCGCGCTCGGCTTCCACCTGCGGCACGGCATCTTCAGCGCGCTGCGCAGCCTCGGGCAGCAGACGCCCCGTGGCGAGCAGCGGGCCCGCCTGGTGGCGTTGACCTTCGCCGTCGTGCTCTGCGCCGGCTACCTCCTGGTCCCGTTCGCCGTACTCACCGGATTGGTGTCCTGACCATGGATCTGTTCACCGAGGGCGACCCGGTCGCCGACACCCGGGCTCCCGACGGGCCGATCGAGACCCGCTGGGAACGCCGCCGTTTCGAGGCCAAGCTGGTCAACCCGGCCAACCGGCGCAAGATGACCGTCATCGTGGTCGGCACCGGGCTGGCCGGCGGTGCCGCCGCCGCCACACTGGGCGAGCAGGGCTACCGGGTCAAGTCGTACTGCTACCAGGACAGCCCGCGCCGGGCCCACTCGATCGCCGCGCAGGGTGGCATCAACGCCGCCAAGAACTACCGCAACGACGGCGACTCGGTGCACCGCCTCTTCTACGACACCGTCAAGGGCGGCGACTTCCGCTCCCGCGAGTCGAACGTGCACCGGCTGGCCGAGATGTCGGTGAACATCATCGACCAGTGCGTCGCCCAGGGCGTCCCGTTCGCCCGCGAGTACGGCGGCCTGCTGGACACCCGCTCCTTCGGCGGCGCCCAGGTGCAGCGCACCTTCTACGCCCGTGGCCAGACGGGCCAGCAGTTGCTGCTCGGCGCGTACCAGGCGCTGGAGCGGCAGATCGGCCTGGGCAACGTGGAGATGAACGCCCGGCACGAGATGCTGGAGCTGATCATCATCGACGGCAAGGCCCGGGGCATCGTCGTCCGGGACATGGTCACCGGCGAGATCAGCACCGAGTTCGCCGACGCGGTGGTGCTCGCCTCCGGCGGCTACGGCAACGTCTTCTACCTCTCCACCAACGCCAAGGGCTGCAACGTCACCGCCACCTGGCGGGCACACCGCAAGGGCGCGTACTTCGCCAACCCGTGCTACACCCAGATCCACCCGACCTGCATCCCGGTCTCCGGCGACCACCAGTCGAAGCTGACCCTGATGAGCGAGTCGCTGCGCAACGACGGCCGGGTGTGGGTGCCGAAGACCAAGGGCGACGACCGCAACCCGCAGGACATCCCGGAGGACGAGCGGGACTACTACCTGGAGCGGATCTACCCCTCCTTCGGCAACCTGGTGCCCCGGGACATCGCCTCCCGGGCCGCGAAGTACGTCTGCGACGAGGGCCGTGGCGTGGGCCCGACCAAGCTCGGCGTCTACCTCGACTTCGCCGACGCCATCGGGCGTCTCGGCCGCAAGGCCATCGAGGCCAAGTACGGCAACCTCTTCGAGATGTACGAGCGGATCACCGGCGAGGACCCGTACGCGGTCCCGATGCGCATCTACCCCGCCGTGCACTACACGATGGGCGGCCTCTGGGTCGACTACGACCTCCAGTCCACCATCCCCGGCCTGTTCGTGATCGGCGAGGCGAACTTCTCCGACCACGGCGCGAACCGGCTCGGCGCCTCGGCGCTGATGCAGGGGCTGGCCGACGGCTACTTCGTGCTGCCGAACACGGTCGCCAACTACCTGGCCGCCGGCCCGTTCGAGCAGGTCGACGGCAGCCACCCGGCGGCCGTCGAGGCGCGTCGCGACGTCGAGGACCGGATCCAGCGGCTGCTCGCGATCGACGGCGACCGCACGGTGGACTCGTTCCACCGCGAGCTGGGCCAGATCATGTGGGAGCACTGCGGCATGGAGCGCTCCGAGGCCGGGCTGCGCAAGGCGATCGACGAGATCCGCGCGCTGCGCGACCAGTTCTGGCAGCGGGTACGGGTGCCCGGCGACGGCGAGGGGCTGAACCAGTCGCTGGAGAAGGCCGGCCGGGTCGCCGACTTCTTCGAGCTGGCCGAGCTGATGTGCATCGACGCCCTGCACCGGGAGGAGTCCTGCGGCGGCCACTTCCGCGCCGAGCACCAGACTCCCGACGGTGAGGCCCAGCGCGACGACGAGCACTTCGCGTACGTCGCCGCGTGGGAGTTCACCGCCACCGGGCAGCCGTCGGTGCTGCACAAGGAAGACCTGAACTTCGAATACGTCCACCCCACGCAGCGGAGCTACAAGTGAACCTGACCCTGCGCATCTGGCGTCAGTCCAGCCCCCAGGACAAGGGGCGGATGGTGACCTACCAGGTCGAGGACGTCTCACCGGACATGTCCTTCCTGGAGATGCTCGACGTCCTCAACGAGCGGCTCATCCTCTCCGGCGAGGAGCCGGTCGCCTTCGACCACGACTGCCGCGAGGGCATCTGCGGCATGTGCGGCCTGATGATCAACGGTGACGCGCACGGGCCGCAGCGCGGCACCACCGCCTGCCAGTTGCACATGCGCCAGTTCTCCGACGGCGAGACGATCGACATCGAGCCGTGGCGGGCCCGGGCCTTCCCGGTCATCAAGGACCTGGTGGTCAACCGCAACTCGTTCGACGAGATCATCGCTGCCGGCGGGTACATCACCGCCCCCACCGGCAGCGCGCCGGAGGCCCACTCGGTCCCGGTGGCCAAGGCCGACGCCGACGCCGCCTTCGAGTCGGCCGCCTGCATCGGCTGCGGCGCCTGCGTGGCCGCCTGCCCGAACGGCTCCGGCATGCTCTTCACCGCCGCCAAGGTCACCCAGCTCTCGCTGCTCCCCCAGGGCCAGCCCGAGCGGTACACCCGGGTCATCGGCATGGTGGACGCGCACGACGAGGCCGGCTTCGGCGGCTGCACCAACGCGGGCGAGTGCACCGTGGTCTGCCCGAAGGGCATCCCGCTGACCACCATCGGCCGCCTGAACCGCGACTACCTGGCCGCCACCACCACGCGGAGCGACACCCCCGGCACCTGACCCGCCGGGTCCCGACCCGTCGGGCCCGCCCCCGCACCTGGCCACGTCGAACGGCCGCCCTGCCACCCCCGGCACGGCGGCCGTTCGCACACCCACCCCGCACCCGCACCACGACACCCCGCAGCATGCGCCGATCATGGAGTTGTGGCTGCGGTTCTGTGGCGATTTGGACGGCTTTACTGGCACCACCACTCCATGATCGACGCCCCTCGGTCGACGAGGGCGAGACAGGTAGTTGTGCGGATCATGACGAGGCGGGAGGGAGGCGGGGTCGGGGTCGGTTGAAGCGCGTCGGGTCGGGTAGCAGCCCCTCAGGCGACGACTCAGGGGGTACCGACATGCGGGCGTTGACGTGGCAGGGCAAGCGGGACGTACGGGTGGAGACCGTGCCCGACCCGAGGATCGAGGAGCCGACCGACGCGATCGTACGGATCACCTCCACCGCCATCTGCGGCTCGGACCTGCACCTCTACGAGGTGCTGGGGCCGTACCTGAAGCCGGGTGACGTGTTGGGGCACGAGCCGATGGGAATCGTCGAGGAGGTCGGGTCGGGGGTGACCCGGCTCAAGCCCGGCGACCGGGTGGTGGTGCCGTTCAACATCGCCTGCGGGTCGTGCTGGATGTGTCAGCGCCAGTTGTACGCCCAGTGTGAGACCACCCAGGTGACCGCCGAGGGCAAGGGCGCGGCCCTGTTCGGCTACACCTCCCTCTACGGTTCGGTGCCCGGTGGGCAGGCCGAGTTCCTGCGGGTGCCGCACGCCGACTTCGGTCCGATCACGGTGCCGGACCACGGCCCGGACGAGCGTTGGCTCTATCTGTCGGACATCCTGCCCACCGCCTGGCAGGCCGTCCGGTACGCGGACACGCCGCCCGGCGGCACGCTGGCCGTCTTCGGCCTCGGCCCGGTGGGTCAGTTCTGCACGCGGGTCGGCCGGCAGCTCGGTGCCGAGCGGGTGATCGGGCTGGACCTGGTGCCGGAGCGGCTGGAGATGGCCCGTCGGCACGGGGTGGAGGTGCTCGACGTGTCCCAGCTCGACGACGTACCCGGTGCCCTGATCGAGCTGGTGGACGGGCGCGGCCCGGACGCGGTCATCGACGCGGTGGGTATGGAGGCGCACGGCGCGCCGCTGGGCAAGTTCGCCCAGGCCGCCGCCGGGCTGCTCCCGGACAAGCTGGCCGACCCGATGATCGACAAGGCCGGGGTGGACCGGCTGGTCGTGCTCAAGGCCGCGCTGAAGGCCGTCCGGCGCGGCGGCACGGTCTCCATCTCGGGGGTGTACGGCGGCGAGGTCGACCCGCTGCCGTTGATGGAGATGTTCGACCGGGGCATCCAGTTGCGGATGGGCCAGTGCCACGTACGCCGGTGGATCGACGAGATCGTCCCGCTGCTCACCGACGAGGACCCGCTCGGTGTCTCGGACCTGCGCACCCACCGGCTGCCGCTGGACCAGGCCCCGCAGGCGTACGAGATGTTCCAGCGCAAGGAGGACGGCTGCGTCAAGGCGGTCCTCACTCCGTGACCGGTCGCCACGGGCCGGGTCTAGGGTGTCCGTGACGGGCCCCGGGCCGACGGGAGTGGGTCATTCGCGATCCGGACGAAACGCAGGCCGACCTGAGCCGGATCGCGGCACGGGTCCGGGCGGCGTACCGGCGGGAGCGGGTCCGGGCCGGCGGCGACTGGCAGGCGTACGTCAGTCTCGCCGGACCAGGCGGCCCGGTGGTCGCGGTGGACGAGTCGGCGAGCCTGCCGGTCGAGGCGTACAGCGTCAACAAGATCGCGGTGGCGACGGCGGTGCTCGACACGGTCGACCGGGGCCGGCTCGCCCTCGACCAGCAGGTCGAGGTGACCGCCGAGACCGTCACGCCGGGCGGCGACGGCATCTTCGGGTTGGCCGGCGCGTACCCCAGCCGGGTGACGGTGGGGCTCGTCCTGGCGAACCTGCTGACCGTCTCCGACGACGTCGCGGTGCGGCTCTGCGCGCTGGTCTGCCCGGCCGTCGAGGTCAACCGGATCCTGGTGGCGAAGGGCTTCCCGGACACGTCCGTGCAGCCGGTGGCCGACTCGCCCCGGTTCCACCTCGGCACCAGTACGGCCCGCGAGACGCACGACCTGTTGCGGGCGCTCGTCGGCGGCACCCTGCTCTCCCCCGCCTCGACGGCGTTCGTGCTGCGGTCGCTGCGCTCGCCGGTGGCGTTCACCGACGGCATCCGGCGCACCATGTCCTCGGCCGAGCGATCCCGGATCGCCACCAAGGCCGGCTGGTTCCGCGACGCCCGGCACGAGGCCGGGGTGATCTTCGACACGGCCGGGACGCCCCGGCTGACGTACGCCTTCTTCGCTGCCGGCCAACCGGGGGCGGACGACTTCGGGGCGACCCACCCCGCCGTGCAGGCCCGGGCCCGGTTGGGTCGGCGGCTGCTGGACCTGGCCGACCGGCTGGGCCCCGGCGAGCCTCGCCCCCTCCGCCCCGGCATCCACGGCTGAACCGGACGGCGAGGGCTACCGTGGACGGCGGGGATCAGCAGAGGGGGGCAACCATGCGCGCGCCGAAGGAGCAGACGGGACGAGTCACCGGCCGACGGATCGCGGGATCGGTGGCCGGGGTGGCCGCGCTGGCCGGACTGGCCGGACTCGCGTGGGCGGCCCGGGGCGTACCGGCCGCGCTCGGTGGCCGACTGGCCGGGGCGCGGGCGGAACGGGCGGCCCGGTCGCCGCAGTTCCACGACGGGACGTTCCACAACCGGGCGAGCACCCGGACGGCGCCCGTCCCGGACAGCAACCTGTTCCGCGAGATGATCTTCGGTAAGCAGCAGCGCCGGCCGACGGGTGCCGTGCCGCTGGTCCGCCCGACGCCCGCGCCGGACGTCGACCGGGCCCGCGAGCTGAACCTCGTCTGGTACGGCCACGCCTCCACGCTGATCGAGATCGAGGGCCGGCGGGTGCTGCTCGACCCGGTCTGGAGCGACAGGTGCTCGCCGTCGGACGCGGTCGGTCCGCGTCGCCTGCACGAGCCGCCGGTACGCCTCGACGAACTGCCGCAGCTCGACGCGATCCTGATCTCCCACGACCACTACGACCACCTCGACATGGCCACCGTGCGGGAGCTGACCGCCCGCCAGTCAGCGCCGTTCCTGGTGCCGCTCGGCGTCGGCGCGCACCTCGACCGGTGGGGCGTGCCGGCGCACCGGGTGATCGAACTGGACTGGTCGCAGACGCACCGGGTGGCCGACCTGGAGATCACCTGCACCGCCGCGCAGCACTTCTCCGGCCGGGGACTGCGACGCAACGGCACGCTCTGGAGTTCCTGGGTGGTCGCCGGTCGGCAGCGGAAGGTCTACTACACCGGGGACTCCGGCTACTTCGACGGGTACGCCGAGATCGGGGCGGCGCACGGGCCGTTCGACGCGACGCTGGTGCAGATCGGCGCGTACGACCGGGCCTGGCCGGGGATCCACATGTTCCCGGAGGAGGCCGTCGCCGCCCACCTGGACCTGCGCGGCGGGCTGTTCGTGCCGGTGCACTGGGCGACCTTCAACCTCGCGCTGCACGACTGGTCCGAGCCGGTGGACCGGCTCTGGGCCGAGGCGAAGGCCCGCGACGTCCGGCTGGCCGTGCCCCGACCCGGCGAGCGGGTCGTGGTCGACGACCCGCCGTCGGTCGACGGCTGGTGGCAGGCGGTCGCCTGAGCTCTTCGCTGTTGTTAGGAGGGGTCCCTTCCTATGCCGTAGGCGTTAGGAAGGGACCCCTCCTTGCATCTGTCAGAGGACGAAGGCGTCGGTCCAGAGGGCGCCGGAGCGACCGGAGAGGGCGTCCAGCATCGCCACCGCCTGACCGTCGGTGAGCTGGGCGACGAAGTCCACGATGGCACGGCCCCGCGCCTTGCCGAGCCGGTCCGGGGTACGCGGGTGCAGCTCCGCCTCGGCCAACTCGACCAGGTCGTGCAGCCGCCGGGGCAGGCGGGACTCCTCCTCCGGGTCGAGCAGCCACTCCAACAGCGCCTCGACCAGGGTGCCGAGCAGCCGGGCCTGACCCCGCTGGTGCAGTGCCAGGTCGGGGCGGGCCAGCACGAACCGGTGATGGACGAACTTGAGCACCTGCACCTCGTGCCACTGCGCCGGGGCCAGCAGCACGTGCCCGGAGCGCATGCCGGGCTGCTCGACCACGGTGATCGCGTCCACGAAACGGTCGGTCCACCGGGCGGAGAACCGGGCGACGTACTGTTCGGCCTCGATCGAGCCGTCGAAGGGCACCGCCAGCAGGCCCTCGACCAGTTCCTCCCGGACGTGTTCGACGGCCGCCGCGAAGGCGTCGTCGTCGGCGATCCAGGCGTCCTTGCGGTGCAGTTGGCGGCGCAGCCGCTCGATCGCCGAGCCGGGCCGGCGGGCCGAGGTCTGCAACGCCGCGTCGGTGATGGCCCGCAGGCTGCCGCCCTCCCGCTGCCAGGCCATCAGCTCGGCGGCGACCGCGCCCTGCTGGAGCACCCCGACGCGATAGAAGTCCTCCACGTCGTGGATGGCGTACGCGACGTCGTCGGCGGTGTCCATCACCGACGCCTCGACGGTCTGCTGCCAGTCGGCGATCCGACCGGCGAACGGCGCGCGGGCCTGCCGTAGGTCCTCCAGCTCGGTGCGGTACGCCCCGAACTTGGCCGAACCGCTGTCCGGGTCGTCCGGGGGCGGGGTGGCGCCGCGCGGCGGCGGGTCCATCAGGCGCGGGTGCGGGTCCGGGTGGTCGAGTCGGGTCCACGGGTACTTCAGCATCGCCGCCCGGACCGCCGCGGTCAGGTCCAGACCGGTGGTGGCCGCGCCCCGGATCTCGGTCGAGGTGACGATCCGGTACGACTGGGCGTTGCCCTCGAAGCCGTCGGTGAGGCCGAGCCGGTGCCGGGCCAGCCGGTCCAGCACCCGTTCGCCCAGGTGCCCGAAGGGCGGGTGGCCGAGGTCGTGGGCGAGCGCGGCGGCCTCCACCACGTCCGGGTCGCAGCCGCCCAGCTTCTCCACCAGGTCACGCTGCCATCCGTCGGCGGTGAGGCGTTCGGCGATCGCGCGGGCCACCTGGGCGACCTTGAGGCTGTGCGTGAGCCGGTTGTGCACCAGCAGCCCGGACCCGCCGGGGCTGACCACCTGGGTGACGCCGCCCAGACGGGTGAAGAACGGCGAGCCGACGATGCGGTCCCGGTCCGCGCGGAACGGGCTGCTCGCGAGGTCGCCGAGGGTGCGCGCGCTGCCGCCGAAGAGACGTCGGGCGCGCGGCTCCACAGGTGGTTCCATGATCGCCACGGTAGCCCGGCAGAATGCACCACGGAACCCACACCAGAAGGCGGAGCCCATCGTGACCCTCTCAGTTGATCAGCGCATCGCCGAGGAGCTCGGCGTCGCCGAGCGCCAGGTCCGCGCGGCCGTGGAGCTGCTCGACGGCGGCGCCACGGTGCCGTTCATCGCGCGGTACCGCAAGGAGGCCACCGGGCTGCTCGACGACACCCAGCTGCGGACGCTCGAGGAGCGCCTGCGCTACCTGCGGGAGCTGGACGAGCGGCGGGCGGCGGTGCTGGAGTCGATCCGCTCCCAGGGCAAGCTGGACGAGGCCCTGGAAGCGCAGATCATGGCGGCCGACTCGAAGTCCCGCCTGGAGGACATCTACCTGCCGTACAAGCCCAAGCGGCGGACCCGGGCGCAGATCGCCCGCGAGGCGGGGCTGGAGCCGCTGGCCGACACGCTGCTCGGCGACCCGGCCCGGGACCCCCGGGAGACCGCCGCCGGTTACGTCGACGCGGACAAGGGGGTGGCCGACGCCGCCGCCGCGCTGGACGGGGCGCGGGCCATCCTGATCGAGCGGTTCGCCGAGGACGCCGACCTGATCGGCACGCTGCGCGAGCAGATGTGGTCGCGCGGCCGGCTGGTGGCCCGGGTACGCGAGGGGCAGGAGTCGGCCGGCGCGAAGTTCGCCGACTACTTCGACTTCGCCGAGCCGTACCCGAAGCTGCCCTCGCACCGCATCCTGGCCATGTTCCGGGGCGAGAAGGAGGGTGTGCTCGACCTGACCATGGACCCGGAGGCCGACGGCGACGCCGACACGCTCACCGGACCGACCCGGTACGAGGCGGCGATCGCCGGCCGGTTCGGGGTCACCGACCAGGGGCGGCCGGCGGATCGGTGGCTGGCCGACACGGTGCGCTGGGCGTGGCGTACCCGGATCCTCATCCACCTCGGCGCGGACCTGCGGATGCGGTTGTGGCAGGCGGCCGAGGAGGAGGCCGTCCGGGTCTTCGCCACCAACCTGCGCGACCTGCTGCTGGCCGCGCCGGCCGGGGCCCGGCCCACGATGGGTCTGGACCCGGGTCTGCGGACCGGGGTGAAGGTGGCGGTGGTGGACGCCACCGGCAAGGTGGTCGCCACCGACACGATCTATCCGCACGAGCCGCGCCGGCAGTGGGACGCCTCGATCGAGACGCTGGCCCGGCTCGCCACGGCGCACCGGGTGGAGCTGGTGGCGATCGGCAACGGTACGGCCAGCCGGGAGACCGACAAGCTCGCCGGTGACCTGATCAAGCGTTTCCCGCAGCTCGGGTTGACCAAGGTGATGGTCTCCGAGGCGGGCGCCTCGGTCTACTCCGCCTCCGCGTACGCGGCGCAGGAGCTGCCCGGGATGGACGTGTCGCTGCGTGGCGCGGTCTCCATCGCGCGCCGGTTGCAGGACCCGCTCGCCGAGCTGGTGAAGATCGACCCGAAGTCCATCGGCGTCGGGCAGTACCAGCACGACCTGTCGGAGGTGAAGCTCTCCCGGTCGCTGGACACGGTGGTGGAGGACTGCGTCAACGGCGTCGGGGTGGACGTGAACACCGCTTCCGCGCCGCTGCTGACCCGGGTCTCCGGGATCGGTGCCGGGCTGGCCGAGAACATCGTGCTGCACCGGGACGCCAACGGGCCGTTCCGCAGCCGCTCCGACCTGCGCAAGGTGCCCCGGCTCGGGCCGAAGGCGTTCGAGCAGTGCGCCGGCTTCCTGCGCATCCCCGACGGCGACGACCCGCTGGACTCCTCCAGCGTGCACCCCGAGGCGTACCCGGTGGTGCGCCGGATCCTGGCCACCACCGGGCAGGACCTGCGGACGCTGATCGGCCGGTCGGCGATCCTGCGCGGCCTGCGGGCCACCGACTTCGTCGACGAGACGTTCGGTCTGCCGACGGTCACCGACATCCTCGCCGAGTTGGAGAAGCCGGGGCGCGACCCGCGTCCGGAGTTCAGGACCGCCACCTTCGTCGAGGGCGTCGAGAAGATCGGTGACCTGACGCCGGGGATGGTGCTGGAGGGCGTGGTCACCAACGTGGCCGCCTTCGGCGCCTTCGTCGACGTCGGGGTGCACCAGGACGGTCTGGTGCACGTGTCGGCGATGTCGCGCACCTTCGTCAAGGACCCGCGCGAGGTGGTGAAGTCCGGCGACGTGGTGAAGGTCAAGGTGCTGGACGTGGACGTACCGCGCAAGCGCATCTCGTTGACGCTGCGGCTGGACGACGACGCAGAGGCCGCCCGGGGCGGCACGCGCGAGCGCGGTGGTCGGGAGAACCCGGGCCGTCCGGAGAACCAGGCCGGTCGGGAGAACCGGGGCGGCCGGGACGGCGGCGGCCAGGGCAGTGGTGGCCAGGGTGGACGCGGCGGCGGTCGCGGTGACCGGGGTGGACAGCGTGGCGGGCCGCAGCAGCGGCAGGGCCGGGGTCCGGCCGGGCCGGCGAACGACGCGATGGCCGAGGCGTTGCGTCGGGCCGGACTGGCCTGAGCCCTCCCCGGTGGGCGGCGTACGGTGAGCGCCATGGCGGGCGACGAGGACTGGCGGGAGCAGCGGCGGCGGGCGGTGCACGCGCACGCCGAGGCCGAGTCCCGGGCCCGGGCCGTGGAGCAGGCTGCGGCGGCGGAGCTGGTGCACCGCTTCGCCGCCGACGCGACCGCGCGCGGTCTGCGCCCGGAGCGGCTGCGGGTGACGTCGTACGACGGGCGGCACCGCTACCGCACCGGGCTGACCGGCTGGTACGTCGACCGGGGCCGCTCGCGGGCGGTGGACACCCGGGGGAACTTCTATCTGCTGACCGTGCCGAACAGTCTGCGTGCGCTGCTGTTCGGCGCGGTCTGCCCGCCGGTCCCACCGCCGCTGGTGGTCGGCCGGGGTGGCCGGGACGGCGAGTCTCTGCCCCTGACGGAGCTGCTGGACCGACGCCTGGACGCCGGTGACGACTGGCCCTGACGCCGCCGACGCCGACCCTCTCAGCGTCGGTGGGTGTCGACCACCTCGGAGAGCGCCCGCTCCACCCGCTCGGCGCCGGCGGAGACCGAGAAGACCCGCTCGTAGTGCTGCCGACCGGCCTGCCCGAGCAGGTCGAGCTTCTCCCGGCCCAGGTCGCAGAGTTCGCGCAGCGCGGCGGCGATCGAGTCGGGGTCGCCAGGCCGGGCGGTGATCCCGGCTCCGCTGTCGCGGGCCACGTCGGCGGCGTCGCCCTCGGCGGCCACCAGCAGCGCCCGTCCCGCGGCCAGGGTGGCCTGCACCTTGCTCGGCATCGTGTACGCCGACATGCCGCCCGGCCGCAGGCTCACGTAGTGCACGTCGCCGGTGGCCATCAGCGCGGGCATCCGCTCCCGGGGCAGTTGCCCGAGGAAGCGCACGTGGGCCGCGCCCAGTTCCTCGGCCCGGCGACGCAGCCGTTCCTCGGTGGTGCCGGAGCCGGCGATCAGGCAGACCAGCCGGGGATCGGTCACCCGGGCGCAGGCGTCGACGAGCGAGTCCAGCCCCTGTGCCTCGCCGAGCGCACCGGCGTACACCAGGACCACCTGGTCGGGTCGCAGGCCCAGCTCCGCGCGCAGGTCACCGGCGCGGGGCCGGGGGGTCTCGTCGGCCCACATCGGGATGTGCCGCAGCTTCTCCCGGGGTACGCCACGACCGGCGAGCAGGTCCACGGCGCCGGGCGAGACGCAGGCGACGCGGGCGGCGCTGCGGTACATCGCGTCGCACCAGCCGGCCATGCCCCGCTCGACGGTCCGGGACAGCCGCCCGGTGCCGAGGAAGCCGCTGGCCACCACGCTGTCCGGCCAGAGGTCGAGGACGTGCAGCAGCACGGGCACCCGGTGCGCGTACCGGGCGAACCACATCGGGAGCGCGACGCTGATCGGCGAGTTGCCCACCCAGAGCGCGTCCAGCCCGCGCAGCACCGGCGTGCCGGAGGCCAGCGCGGAGACCGCGAAGGAGCCGTAGTTGGCCACCCGGCGCAGCGCGGAACGGTCGTGGCTCGGATAGAGCGCGACCCGCCGGATCCTGGTCGCGCCGACGGTCTCGTCCCGGCGGCGGGCCATCCGGTAGCCAGGGGCCAGCCGCCCGGTCGGGTAGTTGGGGAAGCCGGTGAGCACCTGCACCTCGTGCCCCCGGCCGGCGAGGGCGGTGGCGAGCATCCCGGGCAGTGCGGCCGGGCCGGGCTCCGGGTCGAACCATTGCGTGAGCAGGCCGATCCGCATGTGCCTCATCCCGTCTCCACCTGGGCCAGCGGGCGTACCGGCGGCGCGGCACCGTCGGTGCGCCACAGCGCGGTCAGCGACTCGCGCAGGTCGTACGCGGGCGCCCAGCCGAGCACCCGCCCGGCACGTGTGGTGTCCGCGCACATCCACGGCACGGTGGCGGAGCGCCCGGCGTCGGCGGCGAAGCCGCCGTCCCGGATGTCACCGGTGAACCCGGCCACCTCGGCCAGCAGGCGGACCACGTCGCGGACGGCCACCGCCCGGCCACTGCCGACGTTGACGACGCGGTCGGTCGTGGGCGCGCTGCGCGCCGCCGCCAGGACCGCCGACGCCACGTCCCGCACGTCGACGAAGTCGCGGTACGTGTCGTGCAGGCCCAGCGCGATCCCGTCGTCCCCGGCGGCGTGCGCCGACCTGATCAGCCCGGTGACCCGACCGAGCACGTTGCCTGCGGGGATGCCGGGTCCGACCGGGTTGAAGACCCGCAGCACGACCGTGTCGACCCGGCCGGCCGCACCGGCCAGTTCCGCCAGCCGGGTCGCGGTCAGGTGACTGAGCCCGTACTCGCTGACCGGCGCGCACGGGTGGTCCTCGGACACCGCGAGGCCGTACGGCACGGCACCGTACTCGGCGGCCGACCCGATCCGGACCAGCCGGGCCGCCGGTACGGCCTCGGCCATCGCCTCGACGAGCTTGGCAGTGGCCAGCACGTGTGCGCGCACGAAGTCGTACCCGGAGCCGACGATCCGGCCGGCGGCGGACACCACCACGTCGGGCCGTTCCCGGGCCAGCAGCGCGATCAGCGCCGGCAGCTCGATGCGGACCAGGTCGCAGGCCATCCGGTCGGGCGCCCGGACGTCGGCGTGCGCGGCGAGCAGGGCCCGGACGTGCCGCCCGAGGAACCCGCCGGCACCGAGCAGCAGGACCCGGTTCATCGGCGGTACGCGGGATCCGCCTCGGAGACCGACGACTGTGGTGGATTGCCGGTGAACTCGTGCCAGGTGGCCGCCCCCGGCGCGGAGATGCCCTGGCGGCTGGCCACCACCCAGACGGTGGCCAGCACGATCTTCAGGTCCAGCAGGAAGGAGCACCGGTCGACGTACTCGACGTCGTGAGCGAACTTGGCCTGCCACTCCAGCGCGTTGCGGCCACGGACCTGCGCGAGCCCGGTGATGCCGGGCCGTACGTCGTGTCGGCGGGCCTGCTCCGGGCTGTAGAGGTCGAGGTACTGCACCAGGTGCGGGCGGGGGCCGACGACGCTCATCTCGCCCCGCAGCACGTTCCAGAACTCCGGCAGTTCGTCCAGGCTGCTGGCCCGCAGCCAGCGGCCGACCCGGGTCAGGCGTTGCGCGTCGGTGACCAGCCCCCGGTCCGGGTCGGGGTGCCGCATGGTCCGGAACTTGACCATCTCGAACAGCTCGCCGTGCAGGCCGGGCCGCTTGTGCCGGAACAGCACCGGCCGACCGTGGGCGATCAGCACCACGAGGGCCACCAGGGCCATCAACGGTGCGCCCAGGACCAGGACGAGGAGGGCGCCCACGACGTCGAGCAGCCGCTTCCACCGGTCGTAGGGTCGCCGGAGCGCCGGGTCCTCGGCGATTCCGCGCCGGTCGCTGGCCTCGCCGGGAGCCCCGGCACGCGTGTGCGTCGCATGGAGAGCAACTTTTGGCATGCGATACGCATATCATTCTCCACTGCTCCGGATCGCGCTTTCACATTTTGTGGCGCGCGGTTCGGACCGTACGGTGGAATGAATGGCGCTCGCTTTGATCCACCCACTCCGGAAATCCGAACGAGACTCCTTTTCAAATTCGGTAAAGCCGACCCGGACCAGTTCGTGAATCGGTATGTTCGCCGGTGGATGCTGTCCCGACTCACCGCGGAACACTCGACAGGGAACAGGCAGGGCCAGATGTGATTTCCTCGCTTTCGGACAGGCGATTTCTGATTACCGGTGGCACCGGGTCATTCGGCCAGACGATGGTCTCCCGGCTGCTCGACGCCGGCGCCACCGAGGTACGGGTCCTCAGCCGCGACGAATCCAAGCAGGACGCGATGCGGCACCGTCTGCGCGACGACCGGGTCCGCTACTACGTGGGTGACGTCCGCGACTACGACAGTGTGCTCAAGGCTGCCCGGGGCATGGAGTTCGTCTTCCACGCCGCCGCCCTGAAGCAGGTCCCGTCCTGCGAGTTCTTTCCGCTGGAGGCGCTGCGCACGAACGTGCTCGGCAGCGCGAACGTGGTCGAGGCCTGCGAACGGGTCGGCGTCGAGACGCTGGTGCTGCTCAGCACCGACAAGGCCGTCTACCCGGTGAACGCGATGGGGATGACCAAGGCCCTGATGGAGAAGGTGGCCCAGGCGCACGCCCGGAACAACGCACAGGCCCGGACCCGGGTCTGCTGTGTGCGCTACGGCAACGTGATGTACTCGCGCGGCTCGGTCATCCCGCTGTTCATCGAGCAGATCCGCCGGGGCGCGCTGCCGACCGTCACCGAACCGTCGATGACCCGCTTCCTGATGTCGTTGGCGCAGTCGGTCGACCTGGTCGAGCACGCCTTCCGCCACGGACAGCCGGGCGACGTGTTCATCCGCAAGGCCGACGCCTGCACCATCGGCGACCTGGCCACCGCCCTGTGCAACCTGTTCGGGGTGCCCGCCAAGTTCGACGTGCTCGGCATCCGGCACGGGGAGAAGCTCTACGAGACCCTGGCCAGCCGGGAGGAACTCGCCCACGCCGAGGACCTGGGGGAATTCCTCCGGGTGCCGGTGGACAGCCGCGACCTGAACTACGCCCTCTATTTCGAGGAGGGCAACGTCGAGCGGGGCGCGCTGGCCGACTTCCACTCGCACAACGCCCGCCGGCTCTCCGTACCGGAGATCGAGGCGCTGTTGCGGACCCTGCCCGAGGTACGGGCGCAGCTCGAGGCCGCGGCGGCCGCCGTCGTACCCGCATGACCGAGCGGCGCGGTGCCGACCCGGTCGCGGGCGGCGGCGCGACGGAACGGGTGCCCCGGCGGCGCGACCAGGCCGACGCCGCGTCGCGCCCGGCCACCCGGCGGGTACTCGTCGTCGGGGTGACCGGCATGCTCGGCCACGCTCTCCTGCGCGAGCTGAGCGAGGACCCCGACCTGGACGTGCACGGCCTGGCCCGGCGCGTCGACGACGACGCGGGGTGGTTCCCGGCGCACCTGCGCGACCGGATCACCACGGGTGTCGACGCCACCGGGTTCGCCGAGGTCCGCCGCTTCCTCGACCTGCTGCGGCCGGACGTGGTGATCAACTGCGTCGGCGTCATCAAGCAGCGGCTGGACGTGCAGGAGGCGGTGCCGACCGTCACGCTCAACGCGCTCCTGCCGCACCTGCTCGCCGACGCCTGCGCCGACCTCGGCGCCCGGCTGGTGCACGTCAGCACCGACTGTGTCTTCTCCGGTCGACGGGGTGGCTACGCCGAGGACGACCTGCCTGATCCGCCCGACCTGTACGGGCGGTCCAAGCTGCTCGGCGAGGCGACCGGGCCGTCCGCGCTCACCCTGCGCACGTCGATCGTCGGGCACGAGCTGGCCACCCACCGTTCCCTGGTGGACTGGTTCCTCGCCCAACGGGGCCAGGTACGCGGTTTCACCCGGGCCGTCTACACCGGCGTGACGACCGTCGAGTTCGCCCGGCTGCTGCGCACCGTGGTGCTGCCCCGCGAGGACCTGACCGGGCTCTACCACGTCGCGGCCGACCCGATCACCAAGCACGACCTGCTGCGGTTGGTCGCCGACGTGTACGGATGGCCGGGTGAGCTGGTGCCGGACGACGGGTTCGTCTGCGACCGCTCGATGCGGGCCGACGCGCTCGCCGGAGCCACCGGCTACCGGCCGCCGGACTGGCCGGAGATGGTCCGGGCCATGCACGCGGCCCGCACCCGCTGGACCGAGGCGTCGACGGACCGGCCCGGCATCCGGGTCTGACGGCGGACGAGGACGACCCGCCGGCCGCGTGGTGCGCGGGCCGGCCGCGAACCGAAGGACACCACGTGTTGAACCGTCTGGCCCAGTGGGGCGTCGTCGCGGGGGCGGCGGCACTCGTCGTGGTCACGACCCTCGTCGCGGTCGACGCCCCGCTGGTCGCGATCGGACTGACCCTGCTTCTCCTGCTGGTCGCCCTGGTCCGTCGGGTGGACGGCTGGCGGTGGTTGCTGGGTCTGACCACGGCGCTGCTGGTCTGCGCCTCGTCGGACCTCCCGGCCCTGGTCGAGCTGAGCTTCTATCCGCGCTACGCCGCGGTCGCCGCCCTGGTGGTGTGGGGGCTGTGCCGGCCGGTCCGGGCCCCGGTCCGGCTCGCGCCGTGGACCGGCGTCCTCGTCGTCGCGCTCTGGTCGGTCGCCGGGCTCGCCACGCTCAGCACCGTCTGGTCGGTGGTCCCGATGGAGACCTTCCAGCGTGGTGTGGCCCTGGTGCTGCTGGCCGCCCTGGTGCACGTACTGGTGCGCAGGCGGTGGTCCGCGCGCGGGGTGATGCTGGCCGACCTGCGGACGGTCTACCTGGTCCTCAGCGTCTCCGCCCTGGTCAGCCTCGGGTACGGGGTCAGCGGCGGCGTGCTGACCGCCGCGCTGTCCAGCAGCCAGCGGTTCCAGGGCATCTACAACAACCCGAACATGCTCGGGATCGTGTGCGCCCTGGCCATCCCGCTGGGCTGGGCGGTGTACCAGGAGTACCGCCGACCCGTCCTGCTGCTCGGCGTCCTGCCGGCCGGCGTCTGCCTGCTGCTGTCGCAGTCGCGGACCGCGATCGTCGCCGTGCTCGTCGGCGCCGCCTGGGTCCTGCTGCGGCACGGGCTCGGGCCGGTGGTCCGCACCGTCACGGCGCTGGCCGCGACACTGCTGGTGGCGCACCTGTTCAACCTGCTGCCGGTGATCTTCTCGGCGCCGTGGATGCAGCGGATCGTGCTGCGCTTCACCGATCCCGAGGGCGCCGACCTGTCCAACGGCCGCACCGAGATGTGGCAGGCCACCGTCGACCTGTGGTGGCAGAACCGGCCCACGCTGGGCTTCGGGTACGCGTCCCGCAACCACCTGTTCGAACTCGCCAGTTACGACGAGTTCTTCGGGGCGGGCGTCAGCGTGGTGCACAACAGCTACCTGCAACTGCTGCTGGAGCTGGGACTCACCGCCGTCGTCCCGCTGGTGGCGCTGCTGCTGGCCGCCGGGCGCGGCGCGCTGCGCGCACCGGTGCGCGGGGCCAACTCGGGCCTGGTCTGGCTCGTGGTCAGCGGGGTGATGGTGCAGTTGACCGAGTCGGCCATCTTCGGCACCGGGCAGCCGTACCCGTACGTGTTCTGGCTCGCCGTCGCCGCCCTGCTGCACCGGCCCACCGCCGACCCGGACGAGAAGGCCGGTGTCACCGAGGGCGTACGCACCCGGCCCGGCCGGCGGGCACCGGCCGGGCTTCCCGGCTGATCAGCGACGGCCCTCGGCGGTCAGGAACGCGGTGACCCGGGACTGCCAGGCCCGGTGGTCGAACGACTCACGGGCCCGGGACAGCGCGGCCCGGCTCATCGCCGTCCAGTCCTCGTCCCGCAGGCGAAGCGCCCGCTCGATCCCGCGACGCACGTCGTCCGGACCGTTCCCGTCGAGCACCAGACCCTCGACGCCGTCCCGCACGTACGCGGCCAGGTCGCTGGTGTGGTTGAGCAGCACCGGGCACCCGGCGGCGAGGCTCTCCGGCACCTTCGACGGGAAGCCGTGCGCGGCGTACCCGCCGGTGGGCCGGACCAGCATCGAGAAGTGCGCGCCGCCGAGCAGCGTCAACACGGTGTCGCGGGGCACCCGGCCGAGGAAGGTCACCTCGGCGGCGACCCGGTCCAGCAGCGCCGGGTCCAGGTCCGACCCGGTGGCGGCCTGCTCGCGGGTGATGCCCGCGATGGTCAGACTCACCCGCCGCTGGTCCGCCGGGGCGAGCCGGCTGATGCCGCGCACGATCACGTCGAGCATGTCCTTGCGACCCGGGGTGCCGGCGTAGAGCAGCCGTAGCCCGTCGGCCAGCGACGGTGTCCGGGGTGGCGCGAACTCGGCACAGTCCACCTGCGGCGGCACCACGAGCACGTCGAGGCCGTACGCGCCGAGGTGGTCGGCGAGTGCACCGGTCACCGCCGTGGCCCGGCGCACCAGCCGGGTGGTCAGGAAGGTGGACCAGCGGTGCCGCACGAAGTACGGGGTGAGCCAGCCGTGCGCGAACTGGTGCCGGTCGTGGCGTTCGCTGGCGTCCACCACCACCGGTGCGCGCAGCACGAGCCGCAGCACCGCCCAGTTGCCGAGCGTCATCATCGCCATCGGCAGCAGCACCACGCCGACGTCGTCGCGGTCGACACCCTCGCGACGCAGGGCACGCAGCACGCGTACCGGTCGGGCGAGGCGGGCCGCCATCCGGGTGAGCCGGTTGCCGCCCCGGACCCGCAGCGTGATCAGGTCGATGCCGGCGACGTCGCCGAAGGGGCCGGGGAAGGGGACCTCGCAGGGCCAGTCGTTCACCACCAGGGTCCGCTCTCCCTCCGGCGCGGCGCTGCGGGCGAGCTGCCGCAGGCGGTTGGAGGTGGCGTCGCCGTACGGGAAGGCGTACGCGCCGACGAGCAGTGGCCGGACCGGGCGTACCCGGGTGGTCGCCGGACGGCGTTGCTCCGGGCCGCGTACCAGGATCCTGTCGTTCATCTCGATCACCGTTCCGAGCCGGCGGTCTGCCGGCTCCGCTGCGCTGTCGGGTGTTCCTGAGGTCGATAGACGGCGAGGTGGGCGGCGAGTGCGGCGTCGATGGCGAAGACGCTGTCGGTGAAGCGCGCGGCGGCCGTCTGCGGTGTCGTCGTCGCGGTGTACGCGGCGGCGGTCCGCACCGCCTCGGCCCAGACTCCCGGCGGCGCGTCGGTGTCGACGACCGTCACGCCGGGCAGGTGCGCCTCGATGAACCGCACCCCGGGCAGGTCGGCCGCGACGGTGCCGACGCCCAGCGCGACGGGTTCCAGCACTCCCCCGGGCAGCCCTTCCAGGCAGGAGGGGTGCACCACCACGTCGGCCTGACGCAGCAGGTGACCCACGTCGTCCCGGGCACCGAGCAGGTGCACCCGGTCGGCGAGGCCGGCGGCGTGCGCCTCGGCGCGGACCCGTGCGTCGTCGTCCGCGCCGTCGCCGGGACCGACCAGGACGGCGTGCGCCGGCACGCCCAGCGACCGCAGCTCGGCCAGGATCGGCGGCAGCAGCCAGCGCCGCTTCTCCGGCGAGGCACGCCCGACGCTGACGCAGACGAGGGCGCCCGGTTCGGCACCGACCAGCGTCCGCAGGTCGTCGCGGCCGGGTGCCCGCAGCCGGTCGAGGTCGAGGCCGTTGAGCACCACCCGGCAACGCCGGTCGTGCTGCCACCGCGGGTCGTAGCCGAAGGTGAGCGAACTGGGCGAGACGCCGAGGATGTCGGTGGCGCTGTGCCGCAGCAGGCGACCGCAGAGCCGCCGGTAGACGCGCCGCCGCAGACTGCGGCGGACGTTGTCGTCGCCCCGGAAGTGCGCCACCCGCACGGGTACGCCGCAGAGCCGGGCCAGTGCCAGCGGTAGGCCGGAGAAGTTGGCGCAGTCGACGTGCACCACGTCCGGACGCCACCGCCGCAGCAGCCCGACCAGGCGCGGGACGAAGTGCGCGTCCAGTGCGACCGGGGTGACCGTGCCGCCGTGCCGGGTGACCGTCTCGGCCAGCGGACCGGGGCCGATCCGGTCGCTGAGCGTCACCAGGTGCACCTCGACACCGGCGGCGGCCAGCCGGGGCAGCAGCTCGGCGGTGCGCATCTCCGTGCCGCCGAAGTTCAGTTCACCGACGATCCGCAGCACCCGGCACGGGCGGTCGGGTCGGCGCGTACCCGGCGTCGTCGGGTCATCCGGGAAGCTGGACACCTGCGGGCTCCTTCGCTCGTCGGGCCGGTCGACGGGGCCGGTCTCCGGCGAGCGCCCGCCGGTAGCCCACGAACACCGCCGGCCACATGGTCAGCACGTACGCGAGGCAGGCTGCGACCGGCAGGCCGACGAGCCCGAACTGCCGCAGTCCCCAGACCTTGAGCCCGGCCGCCAGCACCAGGAACGTCGCCCAGCCGACGAACTGCGGCCGGAGCAGGCCGACGCTGTTCTGCACCATGATCAACGGGGAGGTGACGGCGACCAGGAAGGACCAGGCGGCCAGCCCGGCCAGGAGCGCGACCGACACCGAGGCGCGGTCGACGTCGCTCACCCACAGCTCGACCAGCCGGGGGCCGACGCCGACCAGCGCACCGCCGACGACACCGACGACGACGCCGTAGAGGAGCACCATGCGCCGGGTGTTGCGGCGTACCCAGGCGACCTCGCCCCGGGCCAGGGCGGTGCCGTTGACCGGCCAGATCGTCATACCGACCAGCCCGACGAAGATCGACAGTACGCCGAAGAGCTTCCCGACCACCGCGTAGTGGGCCGCCACCACGGGCCCGAGCAGGTACGCGACGAGCGGGCTGTCCATGTTGAGCGCGATCGACGACATCGTGGTGAGCGCGAAGAACTGGAGGCCGAGCCGGAGCAGGCCGACGGCGGTGGCCCGGTCCACCAGGGCCGGACCGGGCCGCAGCGCGGGCTCCTGGAACCAGAAGTAGGCCACCGTGTTGAGCAGGTTGGTCAGCGGGACGGCCAGCACCGCGCCGCCGATCACCACCAGCGGACTCCATCCGGCGGCGATGGCGCCGAGCACCGCGCCCATCGCCACCAGCGCACCGGCCGACTGCCAGACGTTGCTCTGCACCACCTGGCCCCGGGCGTACTGGATCCGCTGGATCAGCGAGAACGGGATGTTGACGGCGAAGGCCCCGAAGCAGAGCAGCACCATCGTGGTGGCGTCCGCGGCGACCCGGGCGTCGGTCACGCCGAAGAGCCCGGCCCATCCCACCGTGGGTACGACCACCACCAGCGCGACGACCAGCACCACGGCGACCGCGCCGAGGGTGGCGAAGGCACTGGAGATCTCCCGCGCCTGCGCCCGGACGTCGTGGACGTGGTGGCTCAGCCGGGTCAGCAGACCGTTGCCCAGCCCCAGGTCGGCGAACCAGGCCATGCCGGTCAGCGCGGTGACCGCCATCCAGAGGCCGTACCGCTGGTCGCCGAGGTAGCCGAAGCAGGCCGGGGTGACGACGAGCGGCGCGGCCAGGCCGATCCCCTTCGCCGCCATCGCGGTGGCGATGCCGACCGTGACGCGGCGGTCCCGGTCACCCGCCGCCGCCAGAGTCTCGACGGCGGGCGGTGTGTCGACGGCGGGTGGCGTCGTGGTGGGGTCGACCGGAACGCTCGGGGCGGTCGACCGCCCCGGTCCGGTCCGGCTCGCCGCCCGGTTCACCGGGTCCCGGCGGAAGCGACGTCGCGCCGCCCGGACATCCACTCGACGGTGGCGCGCAGGCCGTCGAGGCGGTCGACCGGGATCACGTCGGGGAACAGGTCCCGCAGGCGGGCGTCGTCGGCCAGGGAGTGCGGCACGTCGCCGGCGCGCGGTGCGGCGTACTCGCGGGCGATCGGCCGCCCGAGCAGGCCCTCCAGCTCGTCGACGACCTCCAGCAGGGTGGCTCGCGCCCCGAAGGCGAGGTTGACCGGGTGCGGGTGCTGCACCCGACGGCGCAGCGCGTCCAGGATGACCTGGCAGACCGTGCCGACGTAGGTGAAGTCGCGGGACTGGGTGCCGTCGCCGTGCACCACGACCGGCTCGCCGTGCAGGGCGGCGTACACGAAGCGCGGGATCACCGCCGCGTACGCGTGGTCGTGCCGCTGCCCGGGCCCGAACACGTTGAAGAACCGGAAGGCCAGCGTGGACAGGCCGTACGACGCCTGGTACGCCAACGCGTACGCCTCGGCGGAGAGCTTGCTCGCCGCGTAGGGGCTCATCGGGCGGGTCCAGGTCAGCTCCGCCTTGGGCAGCGCGGGATTCGTGCCGTACACCGACGACGAGGAGGCGACGACGACGTGTCCGACGTGGTGTCGGCGGGCCGCCTCCAGCACCATCAGCGTGCCGGTCGCGTTCGCGTGGTGGGAGGCCACCGGGTCCCGCAGGGAGCGGGGCACGCTCGGCAGGGCGGCCAGGTGGACCACCGCGTCCCGGCCCGCCATCGCCGTGTCCAGGGCGACCGGGTCCAGGATGGAGCCCTCGACCAGGTCGACGCCGAGTCCGTCCAGGTTGCCGGGGAGCCCGACGGAGAGGTCGTCGAGGACGGTCACCTCTTTGACGGCGGGATCCGCCAACGCGGCGCGGGCCAGATTGGATCCGATGAAACCGGCCCCGCCGGTGACCAGAATGCGCATGGACAAAACCCCCGAATGAATGTCGAAGCTATGTATATCCACTCATCTGGGTCAGCGTCCCGCGTTCGCGGAATTCCGTACTGCTGTCCGGGAGCCGACCGTGCGCCGCCGACCAGGGAATACGTGGCGCACAGTGACATCATCGGTACGCATCACGGCGGAGGTGCCGGCCATGGGAGAACTGATCGTCTACCGTTCCAACGCCCTGATGACCGTCCGGTCGCGTTTCGACGCCACCCGGGACGTGCTGATGCCGGCGAACATCGCCTATCCCCTGGGCATGGTCGGCATGTGGCACTCCAGCCTGCCGCAGGTCACGCTCGTCCCGTCGACGGCGACCGACGCCCAGGTGTGGCCCTCCCCGTCGGCCGTGGGCACCCCGATCCACGACACCTCCGACGACAACTGCCCGATCAACACCGGCTGGTCGTACGTGGGCGGCAACCACGGGTACAACGTGGGCAACCAGATCGCCGTGACCAACCACGGCAAGACCACCGCCGACGTGGGTTCCCGGTGGACCGACGGCACCCGGGTGTTCACCCTGCTCGCCATCACCAACGCCAACAGCCTGCTCTTCGGCAACCCGTACGTGATCGTGGACGGCATCGCCCAGGGCGCGCGGGTCCGGCCGGCGGCACCCCTGACCCACCTGTCCGGCGCCACGAACCGCACCACCGTGCCGATCACCGGACTCACGCCGGACGTGCAGATCCGTCCGGCCACCCACACCCACGTGGTCAGTGTCGAACTGGACGGTCGGGCGCTGCCGGACGGTCGGCGTACCGGCCAGGAACTGCGGATCCGGGAGTCGTACCTGATCCCCTCCTACCAGGGGATGATCGACACCGCCCAGGCGAACATCGGCACGCCGATCGCCACGATCATGTCGCGGATCCCGTCGCTGTGCCGGATCGACAACCTGTACCGCTGGAGCACGGACGGGCTGCTGATCTCGCAGACGGTCACCGCGCTGAGCCGCTTCGCCCTGAACGCCGGGGTCACCCAGTGCTCCGCGCTGACCGTGCCGTCCGGCGGCAGCCGCCGGCAGTTCATGGCGAACGTGGGGGTCGCCGGCTCACTCAACTGGTCGACCTGGGCGAAGCTCGACACCCTGACCGTCCTCACCGACATCACGCCGGCCACGCTGCGGGACCCGCTGACGCCGGCCGCCAGCATGACCCAGTGGGTGGTGGACTCCGGTGGGGTGCAGAAGTGGGGCATCGCCGTCGGACTGCTGCCCTTCGACGACGGGCAGCCGGCGACGCGGGCCCGGCACACCACGGCGAAGGGCTGGTTCGTCAGCTCCAGTCTCAAGAAGAACTATCCGCAACTGGTGTGGGGACGGACGTTGGAGCCGAATGACTCGGTGACCGGCACGGCGTACCGCCGCTACCTGGCACCGCCCTCGACCGCCACCGAGATCGTCGTCTCCACCGGCACCCACGACGTGGTGGTGATCGAGCGGGTCGACCCGGCCGCCCAGACCCGGATGGCGGCGCCCGAACTGTTCCACCGGCGACTGGTCGCGGACGGTCCGACCAACCTCGCCGTGCCGGACCGGGTCGCCGTCGACGGCATCCCGTACGCGGTACCGGTCTCGCCCGGTTACGGCATGTGGCGCGCCCAGCCCGCACCGCCGGCACCGCCGCGGGTGCCCGGCGTGACGCTCGGCGTCGGCAGCTACTTCCTGCCGCTGGCCGGTCCGACCCGGACCTGCACGTACACCGGCGCGTTCCAGCGGCTCCTGCTGCACCCGGTGTACCTGGCCGAACCGACGCCGGTCGACCGGGCCTGCGTCGAGGTGACCGCAGCCGGCACCGGCGTGTTGCGCCACGGCGTGTACGCCCACGACCCGACGACCGGGCGGCCCGCGCTCCTCGGCCCGATCGCCGACTTCGGCACGCTGGCGGTGACCACCGCCGGGATCAAGGAGTCGGTGCTGAGCACGCCGGTCGTGCTGCCCGGCGGCTGGCACTGGTACGCACTGGTCTGGCAGGGCACCGGCAGCACCGCGCCGACGGTGCTGGCCGAGGCGGCGGGCGAGACGGCGCTCAACATCGGCACCGACCGGACAGCGATGTCCGGCGACCGGTACGGCTACCAGGTGTCCGGCGTGACCGGCGTCCTGGGCGCGATCACGGTCGGCGGCGTACACCAGTTCCCGCCACCCCGCGTGGCCTACCGGCGGGCCTGACGGCCGTCAGACCGTGGTCACCCCGTAGATCCGCTTCATCGCCTCGTGTTTGGCGGGCACCGGCAGGTGGCCGATCCCCAACGACTTGGCCTGCAACCGCGCGAGGTACTCGTCGGTCGTCCGCAGCGGTCGCGCCGGCACCCCGGCGGCCACGGTGTTGTCCGGGATGTCCCGGGTGACGATCGAGCCCGCCCCGATCACGCACCGGTTGCCGATGGTGACCCCCGCGAGGATCATCGACCGCATCCCGATGTAGACGTCGTCGCCGATCACGATCGGCGCGGTCCAGTCGAGGTCCGGGTGCTCCTTGCGGAGGATCAGCGTGCCGCCGTCGTGCGTGACGAACTGCACCTCGGAGGTGATGAAGACGTTGTCGCCGATGGTGATCAGCCAGGGCTCCGAGCCGAACATCGCCCGGCTGATCCCATAGAACCGGACCCGGCCGGTCAGGTTCACCCCGAGGGAACGGGCGAACGCCTCCGGGTCGCGGGTGGCGGCGAGATGGTCCCGCACCCGCTGGACCAGCGTACGAACGCGACGAGACACCTGACGTCCTCACCTGACGAAGTACGCGGCGACGGGCGGGCGCGCCCGCACCGCCGGACACCCTCTTAACGAGCCGGACCGGGTACGGGTGACGGACCCGGCGACTCGACAATCAGCGGCAGAACCGACGGGCGTGCTCCAGCACGTGGAGTTCCCGGTTCTGCCGCCGCCACAGCCGGTACTGCCGCGCGGCGAGCCGTTTCGCCTCGGCACGAGCGGCCACCGGCCGGGCGGCGAGCCGATCGAGCACGGCGCTGAACGCGGCCGGTGTCGCGGGGCGTACCACCGCTCCCCCGGCCTCGGCGATCAGCGCGCTGAACGGCGTCTCGTCGGAGCAGATCACCGGGCAGCCGGCGGCCAGACTCTCGACGATCACGTGACCGTAGTTCTCGCCCAGCGTCGGGAAGAGGAACGCGTCGTACCGGCCGAAGGTGTCCAGCACCTGCGCCGCCGGGAGTTCGCCCCGGTAGGCGACCCGGACGTGTCCGGGCATCGACTCGACGATCCCGCGACACCGTGCCCAGTACTCTTCGTCCTCCACCGGCCCGAAGATGTCGAACTCGATCGGCCGGGTCGTGCCGGCCACCGCCGCCAGCGCGGTGACCAGGTTCTTCATCGGCGAGATCCGGCCGACGAAGACGAGTCGCAGCGGCCCCTCGCGCGGCTCGGCGGGTGGGGCGGGATCCTCCGGCACGGCGCACTCGTTGCCGTTGACCATCACCTGGGCCCACGGCACGGCCGCCCGGATCTGCTCCTCCTCCCGCCGGCTGCACGCCTGCCAGCGCACGTCGAGCCGACGCAGCAGCGGCGCCCACACCGACAGGAAGAGTCGCTTCTTGCGCGACCTGATGTCGAGGGCGGCCGGCGCCAGTTCACCGCGCGGCGCGAGCAGGATCGCCCCGGCGCGCAGCACGCCCGAGGCGACCGCGAGGATCGACACCACCGAGAACGCCGACCAGAGGCTGTTGAGATAGAGCAGGTCGACCCGCCGGGAGCGGACGTGCCGCAGCAGCCGGGCCCAGTGCCGGAGGGCGAACGGGTCGAGGTAGAACACGGCGGCGCGGGCGTCGCGGTGCAGCAGCCGCCCGGACAGCCCCGGGTAGGACACCGGTGAGCGCAGGTCGCGGTCCCGGGTGACCAGGGTGACGTCGATCCCCTCCGGCAGGGTGTCCAGGATGTACCGCAGGGAGCGGATCGGCCCGCCGCCCCGGAAACCGGGCTCGAACACACCGGCGGTCGCGACGACCCGGTAGCCCGCCGCCTCGACGGCGGACCGCGACGCCGACCGGGGCATACCGGCGACGTCGGGCGGACGGGTCCTCACCAGCTTGGTCACTGTGTGGCTCACCTTCAGAGAGCGGATGCCGTCACCGCAGGCCGCAGCCGCGCCGCCCGGTCCGAAGTGGACCCTGGGGCCGGATGCCGGCACGGCCGTCACCATCGACGCGCCGGGACGGTTCAGATGGCGGAGAGCGACCGGCGTTCTCCGCGGGCGAGGGAGCCACGGGTGACGACCGACGTAGTGATCGTAGGAGTCGGCGGGATGGGCCGTGAGGTATATCGGGTAATTTGTCTACTCAACACGCCGCTGTCCGACTCGCCGCGATGGCGGGTGCTCGGATTCGTCGACGACTACCCCACCGAGCCCGACGTGGCCCTGGTGCGCCGTCTCGGGGTGCCCTTCCTCGGCCCGACCCGCCGGTTGGGCGAACTGCCGACCCGGACACGGGTGGCACTCGGCGTCGGCCGACCACGGCTGCGCCGGGAGACCGCCGAGGCCATCGCCCAGCACGGGCTGACCGCCGCCACGGTGATCCACCCGGATGCCGAGATCGGCACGGACTGCGTGGTCGGCGAGGGACTGTTCGCGGCCGGCGGCGCACGCGTGACGACCAACGTCGTACTCGGCCGACACGTCCATCTCAACCAGAACTGCACGGTGGGGCACGACGCGGTGCTGGGCGACTACGTCTCGGTCAACCCGCTGGCCGCCGTCTCCGGCCACTGTCGCCTCGCCGAGGGCGTGATGGTCGGCACCACCGCCGCCGTCCTGCCCCGGCTGACGGTCGGCCGGGACGCCGTCGTCGGAGCCGGGGCCTGCGTGACCCGCGACGTCCCGGCCGGTGTCGTGGTCACCGGCGTACCGGCCCGGCCGACGCCGTCCTCAGTGCCGGATGCCCGCCCAGTCGTGATGGCGGCGCACGGTCGACAGGAGGAAGTCGACCACCCGGCGTGAGGTGTCCGGGACCTGGTAGTCCAGCGGACACCCGGCGGCACCGGCGGCGGCCTGCGCCACCACGACGCGGACCGCCTCCACCACCCCGGCCGGGTCCAGACCGGTCATCACGATCGCCCCGGTGTCCAGCGCCTCCGGACGCTCGATGGACTCGCGCAGGGTCACCGCCGGGAAGCCGAGGATCGCCGACTCCTCGCTGACCGTGCCGCTGTCCGAGAGCGTGCACCGGGCGTGCCGTTGCAGGGTGACGTAGTCGAAGAAGCCGAACGGCTCGTGAAAGGCGATCGACTCCAGCCGCGTACCGTCCACGGCGAGGGACTCCAGCCGCTTGCGGGTGCGCGGATGGGTGGAGACCAGCAGCGGTAGTCCCCACTCGTCGCGGACGGCACAGAGGCAGTCCAGCAGTCGTCGGAGCCGGTCCGGGTGGTCGACGTTCTCCTCCCGGTGGGCGCTGACCACGACGTAGCCGCCGGGCTCCAGGTCGAGCCGTGCCAGCACGGTGGAGGCGTCGATCTGCGGCCGGTAGTGATCGAGCACCTCGCGCATGGGCGAACCGGTGTGCAGGATGCGCCGGGGGTGCAGACCCTCGGCGAGCAGGTTGCGCCGGGCGTGCTCGGAGTAGACCAGGTTGAAGTCGGCGACGTGGTCGACCATCCGCCGGTTGGTCTCCTCCGGCACGTTCAGGTCGAAGCAGCGGTTGCCGGCCTCCATGTGGTAGACCGGCACCTTCATCCGCCGGGCCATCAGCGCCGAGATCGCACTGTTGGTGTCACCGAGCACCAGCAGCGCGTCCGGACGCGTCTCGGCGATCGCGGCCTCGGTGCCGACCAGGACCGCACCGAGCAGACTGCCGAGCGAACTGGTGTCCGCCCGCAGGAACCGGTCCGGCGCGCGGACACCCAGCTCGGTGAAGAAGATGTCGGAAAGGGCCGGGTCCCAGTTCTGTCCCGTGTGCACCAACGTGTGCTCCACGGTCCGGTCCAGCGCGTCGATCACCCGGGCCAACCGGATGATCTCCGGCCTGGTCCCGACAACGGTCATCACCCGGGTCACGGGCATCTCCTCACAGCGGTTTGCAGATGAACGGTGCGGTGGGCGGCAGGGCCACCGGCTCAGGACGTACGCCCCTGCGGGGGCACCCGGTACGCCGGGTCACGGATCACGTGCCGCGCCTGGTCGAGCACGCTGACCCGGGTAAGGCTCGCCCGCCAGCGCCGGTACGCCGCCCCGGCGGCCACCCGGGCCGCGTACCGCTGCTCCGGCGCGGCGGTGGCGACCTGCGTGACCAGGGCACCCAGGGCCGACGGGGTCAGTTCGGTCAGCACCAGCCCGCCGCCGTCACGCAGCACGGCGGTCCAGGGGGTGCGGTCGGAGCAGACCACCGGGCAGTACGCCGACAGGCTCTCCGCGATGGCGTTGCCGAAGTTCTCGCCCCGGGTCGGCAGCACGAACGCCTCGTACCGGGAGAAGGTCTCTCTGACGTGGTCGGGATGCAGCTCCCCGCGATAGGAGACGGTGGCCGTTTCGGGCAGGGCCGCTATCAGCTCCTGGCAGCGCCGCCAGTACCCCGGGTCCTCCACCGGGCCGTAGACGTCCAGCCGGACCGGCACCGGCACGTGGGCGAGCGCGCGGAGCACCAGGTCGAGGTTCTTCATCGGGGAGATCCGTCCGATGAAGACCAGCCGCGCCCGCGCGGTCGGCGGCAGCGCGACCGGTTCCGGCTCCGGTTCGGGGCCGCTGGCGACGGCGACCACCCCGATCCGGGCCCGGGGCAGCACCCGCCGGATGTCGGCGGCCTCGGCCGGAGTGGTGGCGTGCCACAGCACCCGCGGCTGCCCGAGCATCCACCGCCAGCCGGCCAGGAAGATCCGCTTGCGCAGGCCGTGCAGCCGCAGCGCGGCCGACCCGAACTCGCCCCGGGGGGCCACCAGCACGCGCCGCACCCGCAGCAGGCCGAGCCGGGCCGCGACGATGGGAAGGATGGAGAAGGTCGACCAGACGCTGTTCACGTAGAGCAGGTCGAACCGGACCGTGCGCAACGCGCGCCAGAGCTGTCGCCAGTGCGCCGGACGGCGTACTCCGAGGTAGAAGATGTTGGTGCGGCCGAATCGCGCCCACCGGCCGGAGAGACCGGGATAGGGGTCGGGCGAACCGAGGTCGTGGTCGCGGGTCAACATCGTCGTCTCGATGTCGTCGCTGGCCTTGGCGAGCACGTCCGAGATCGAGCGTACGGGGCCGCCGGCCCGCCATCCGGGAACGAAGTACTCCGCCGTGACGAGAACACGGAATTGTTTCTCGTCGTATTCCGAGAGTTCTTCCCGGAATTGCGACACGGGGGTGGTGTCGTTGACCATCTTCAGCTCCTCGCCGGCGCACGGGACTGCTTGGCCCAACGATCGAACGCTTTAGCGGTGACTGCCGAAGGCGGCAGGCGACACCTTCCGAACAGTATGCGTAAACAGGAAATCCAGACCCCGAAAAACGCTATAAAAGCCAGGCGACCACACCGCCGACACAGCACTAGGGGACTTAATGTCACGAGTGGCACTCATATCCGGAATCACCGGGCAGGACGGCAGTTACCTGACCGAGTTCCTACTCGACAAGGGATACACGGTGCACGGGATCAAACGGCGCTCGTCGTCGTTCAACACCGATCGGCTCGACCGCATCGACGTGCACCCGCGCAACTCGGACGCCCGCTTGTTCCTGCACTACGGTGACCTCACCGACCCGGCCACGCTGACCTCGCTGATCCGCGACGTCCGGCCGGACGAGATCTACAACCTCGGCGCGCAGAGCCACGTCCGGGTCTCCTTCGACATCCCCGGCTACACGGCCGACGTCACCGCGCTCGGCGCCCTGCACATGCTGGAGGCCGTCCGCGCCGCCGGCATCGACTGCCGCTACTACCAGGCGTCCTCCTCGGAGATGTTCGGGTCGACGCCGCCCCCGCAGCGCGAGGAGACACCGTTCCACCCGCGCAGTCCGTACGCGTGCGCCAAGGTCTACGCGTACTGGTCGGCGGTGAACTACCGCGAGTCGTGGGACATGTTCTGCGTCAACGGCATCCTGTTCAACCACGAGAGCCCCCGGCGCGGCGAGAACTTCGTCACCCGCAAGGTCACCCGAGCGGTCGCCCGCATCGAGGCGGGCCTTCAGGACCGGCTCTACCTGGGCAACCTCGACGCGGTACGGGACTGGGGCTACGCCCCGGAGTACGTCGAGGCGATGTGGCTGGCCCTGCAACAGGACAGCCCGGACGACTACGTGGTCGCCACCGGCGAGGGACACACCGTCCGCCAGTTCGTCGAGGCGGCCTTCGACCAGGTGGGCCTGGACTGGGAGCAGTACGTCGAGATCGACCCGGCCTACTACCGGCCCGCCGAGGTCGACGCCCTGATCGGCGACTACGGCAAGGCCCGCCGCCGCCTCGGCTGGGCACCCAAGACCCTCTTCGGGGATTTGGTGCGGGTGATGGTCGACGCCGACCGTCAACTGCTCGAGGACGAACGGATGGGACGTCTGGTGCGGGTGGACCGATGAGGGTCACCGTCGAGGCCACCCCGATCCGGCCCGGCCACGCGGCCGGTGTCGAGGCGTTCGCGTACGGCCTGCTGGCCGGGATGGCCGCCGACGACTCCTGCGACCTGCGGGTCACCGTCCTGCGCGGCACACTGGACCAGTGGCGCGGGCACCTGCCCACCGACCGGATCGACTGGACCGAGGTGGCCCAGCCGCTGCGGTCGGACAACCCGGCCGGACAGTTGCTGCGGCGCTGGACCCCGACCCGGGTCCGCAACTCGGTGACCGTCCGGCGGACGGTCAACCTGCTGCGTCAGCGCTCCGAACCGCCGTCGTCGGGCGCGGACGTGACGTTGTACCCGTTCCACTGTGCGCCCACCGGGTCCGGCAGGTCGGTGGTCGTCCTGCACGACCTGCGGCACCTGCACGCCGACTTCCACTCCCCCGGGTACGCGGCCGTGGTCCGCGAGAACGTGGCGAGGGCCAGCGCCATCGTGGTGACCTGGCCGCACCCGTACCGGCAGGCGCTGCGCCTGTTCCCGGAGGCGGCGCAGCGCACCGTGCTCATCCCGACGCCCACCTTCCAGCCCGCGCCGGAGCGCGCGAGCGCCCGACCCGAACCGGGCCTGCTCATCTATCCGTCGTCGACCGCGACGCACAAGAACCACGCGACGCTGCTGGAGGCGATGGCACTGCTGCCGGAGTACCGCCTGGTCTGTCCGGGGCCGCTAGTCGAGCCCGAGGCGAGTCGGCTGCTCGCGCGGGCCGCCCAGCCGGACCTGCGCGGCCGGGTGTCCTTCCCCGGCTTCGTCAGCCTGGACGACCTCAACGCGCTCTACGCCCGCGCCGACGCGGTGGTGGTGCCCTCGCTCTGGGAGGCGGCCAGCGGGACGATGCTGGAGGCGTTCAGTTGGGGGCTGCCGGTGGCCTGTGCCGACGCCGAACCGCTGCTGGCCCAACTGGAGTTCACCGGGGCGCAGGCGGCGGTGTTCCGGGCCACCGACCCGTCCTCGCTGGCCGACGCGGTCCGCCGGCTGTCGGACGACCGCGCGCACTACGCCGCCGCGTCCCGCCGGGCCGACGGTCGGCTCGCCACCCGCACCTGGGCGGCCACCGGCCGCGACTACCTGGACGTGCTGCGCTGGGCGGCGGACGGGCAGCCCGGCCCGGTGCCCCGGTCCGCGTTCGCCACCGCCCTCGATCCGGAGGTGGTGTCGTGAGCGCGCCGGAGCGCTTCCCGGTCGCCCGGCCCAGCATCACCGAGTTGGAGGAGCGCTACGTCGTCGACGCGATCCGGAGCGGCTGGATCTCGTCGCACGGCCCCTACCTGCGGGAGTTCGAGGAACGCTTCGCGCGCCGCTGCGGCGTGGACGCCGCCGTCTCCACCGGCAACGGCACGGTGGCCCTGCACCTCGCGCTCGCCGCCGCCGGCATCGGGCCGGGCGACGAGGTGATCGTCCCGGCACTGACCTACGTGGCGACGGCGAACGCGGTCGCGTACTGCGGTGCCCGCGCGGTCTGCGTGGACGTGCTGCCACAGAGCTGGTGCGTCGACCCGGCCGCCGTCCGCGCGGCGATCGGCCCGCGTACCCGGGCGGTCATCGCCGTCGACCTGTACGGCCACCCGGCCGACTACCCCGCCCTGCGCGATCTCTGCCACCGGCACGGGCTGCTCCTGGTCGCCGACGCGGCCGAGTCGTTCGGCGCCACGCTCGACGGGCATCCCACCGGGTCGCTGGCCGATGTCACCACGTTCTCGTTCTTCGGCAACAAGGTGATCACCTCGGGCGAGGGCGGCTGCGTGACCACCTCCGACGACGCCCTGGCCGACCGGATGCGTCTGCTGCGCAACCAGGGGATGGACCCGCACCGCCGCTACTACTTCCCGGTGCTGGGCTACAACTACCGGATGACCAACCTGAGCGCGGCGTTGCTCTGCGCCCAGCTCGACCGGGCCGACGAGATCATCGCCCGGCGCGACCGGGTGATCACCGGCTACGAGGAGCAGTTGGCCGACGAGCCGGCGCTGACCCGCCAACCGGTGCTGCCCGGGGTACGCCGGGGGGCGTGGATGGCCGCGTTCCTGGTCGGTGCCGAGGGCGACGCCACGTCGCGGGACGCGCTGGCCCGCGCGCTCGACCGGCGCGGAGTCGAGACCCGACCCTTCTTCGTGCCGATCCCCGAGTTGCCCGCACACCACGATCCGGCGGCGGACTGCCCGGTGACCACCGACCTCAGCCGTCGGGGCATCAACCTGCCCACCCACGCGGAACTGGGCGAGGCGGAGGTCAAGACGGTGGTGGAGCGGGTCCGCGCCGCCCTGGCCGACTGAGCGCCCGGATCCGGCCGGGACGATCGGCGCAGGCTACCGCGAGCCGGCGCCGATCGTGCTCCGGACCGTACGACCGAGACGCCGGTAGATGTTGACCGCCGTGCCGGAGGTCTGGAACCTGAGCCTGTCCCCGGTGCTCAACATCGCGCGGGTGCCGGGCACCCGCCCGGCGAACGCCCGCCGCAACCACGGTCCGACCACCTCGGCCGCCCGTGGCACCGCGTCCGGGTCGACGGCGGGCGGCAGCACCCGGTCGTAGATCCGCAGCCCGTCGAAGGGACGGTCGAAGAAGGCCGCCGTCTTCGGCGCGTACGAGATGGGCAGGATCGGCACGTCCAGGGCTGCCCAGAGCGCGCTCGAATGCAGCTTCATCGAGACGGCGACCGTGCACTCGGCCATCGCGGCGGCGAAGTCGAGCAGGTCCACGCCCTCGTACGGCAGCACCGTCGCGTCTGCGCCGGCCAGGTGCCGGCGCACCTGTTCGGTGAAGGTCACGTCGGGTCCCCCGGTCCCCGCCTCCAGGACGAAGAGGCGCACCGCGTCGACGCCGTACCGCTCGGCGACCCGGGCCACGTGGCGGGCGGTGACGGTCACGTCCAGCCCCGGCCACCGTCGCAGCGCCACACCCAGCACCTTCGGGCGGTCGGGCGCGGCCGCGGGGCGTACCCCCAACCCGTCCAGGAAGGTCCGGTCGACGAAGTCCCGGCAGCGCCGGGCCCGCCACCCCAGCCGCTGCTCCGCCAGGGTCACCGAGTCGCCGTCGCGCAGATAGCACTCGTCGAACGGGGAACCGAGTGCCCGCAGCCGGTGTTCCCAGTCCGCGCTGAGCGGGCCGAGTCCGAGTCCGACGGCGAGCACCGGCACCGCCGGCAGGTGTCGGGGCAGGAAACTCAGCCACCGGTAGGGGGTGTGCGGATGGTGGCTGGTCTGGAGCAGACCACCGCCGCCGAACAGCACCGCGTGGCAGCCCTGGAAGCTCAGTTCGCTGCGGCGGGAACCGGGCAGGTCCCGTCCCGGACGCACCGGTCGCGGGCGCAGTGCGGCACCGAGCCGGGCCGAGATCGCCGTCCAGTCGATGGGGCGACCGAAGCTGAGATATCGCACCTCGGTCTCCTCGTCCACCTCGCCGGCGGCGGCCACCGCGGCGATCAGGATCAGGTCGTCACCGAAGTTGCCGGCCTCACCGAGGCAGACCAGTCCGACTGTACGGGTCACCGCACAACTCCCTTCCGCCCGCCCAGCCGCAGATAGCTGGACCACCAGCACACGGCGCTGACCAGGGCGAGTACGGCCAGGGCGCCGGCTGCGCCACCGGCTCCGAACAGGACACCACCGGCGACGATCGTCGCGATCCGCAGCGGTCCGAGGACCACACCGATCGCCAACGCGCGCCCACCGGCGTGGGCCACCCGGTGCCCGGCGAAGGCGACGAGGGCGATGGGGGCCAGCAACGCCTCGACGGAGAGCAGCGGCAGCAGCGGACGGGCCGCGTGCCAGTTGTCGCCCAGCACGGCCCGCCCGATGTCGTCCGGCAACAGGCACACCATCAGCACCAGCGGGAGCATCACGCCGACGGTCAGCGCGACGACCGAACCGGCCACCCGCAGCCGGGCCCGTCCCGTCTCCGGACGTGTCTGGGCCAGGTACGGCACGATCAGCGAGGAGAGCGTCGTCATCAGCAGGGTGACCGGCCCGAAGACCGTCCGGGCCGCGCCGAGGGCGCCGACCACCGCCACCCCCGCCGTGGCGGCCAGCGCGCTCAGAGCCAGTTGCGCCGAACCGGTGGTGACCAGGAACTGCGCGGCGAAGGAGGCGGCCACGCGGGTGCCACGACGGTCGAGCCCCCAGCCGGGCACCACGTCGTACCGCAGCCGCAGGGCGACCACGACGCCGATGACGGCACCGGAGAACGCCCAGCAGACGAAGATCATGAACGGCGGCACCGAGGCGACCACGGCCGCCCCGACGGCCAGCGCGGTGCAGCCCAGCCAGACACCTTCCTGGGCCAGCGCGACCCGGGTACCGCCGACACCGATGCTGATCGCCTTGACGTAGTCGTAGACCACCAGTCCCGGCAGAGCCAGGCCGGTGACGGTGAGGTAGTCGGCGCCGAGCACCACTCCGGTGCCAGCGGTGAGCAACCCGGCCAGCACGGCGACGGCACCTGCCCGACGCGCCCCCCGCGTGATCTCGTGCCGTGCCGGCCCGGTCCGCGCGGCCAGCACCGCCTCGGTGACCGCCGTCCGCACCAGGCCGATGACGAGTACGTAGATCGAGAAGGCCAGGGCGAACTGCCCCAGTCTCGACAGCGACTCACCGCGCGCGACGGACACCGACACCATCAGGTTGCCCACGCTGGACAGCCCGTTCACCGACAGCGCCACCACCGTGCGCCGGACGAACGCCCGCCGCCCGCCCGCCCGGGTGATCTCGTTCCCGGCCGGCGGGCCGGGCCGCGACGCCGCGCGGGTCGTCACGTCGGGAGCCGGGTACGCGGCGTTCGCGCCGACGTCGGCGTCCGGTCCCGGGTCAGCCGCAGGAGCAGCAGCACCGGTAGCGCGGCGACGGAGAACTGGACGAACGAGATCATCGACTCCGGATAGACCTTCGACCACATCAGTGGACTGGCCACCACGAAACCGAAGAGCGCGAGACGGATCGGTCCGGGTGGGCCACCGGCCCGCAGCAGCAGGACCCCGACGAGCGCCCAACCGGTGTAGAACACCACCACACCCCACGGACCGTCGAGGAAGTAGATCGTGCCGAGCGCGAGGAAGGTGTACGCGGACGTCGACGTCCCACCGAGATACTCGTTGATCCGCGCGCCGGTCGACAGGGCCGGCCGGTCCGGGTCGAGTGCCCGAGGCAGCAGTCCGTACCGCACGATCTCGGACGGGCCGGGACGCTCGATGTCGACCGGCACGTCGTACTCGCTCGCGCGGGTCACCTGCAGGTCGAACCGGAGCCGGTCGGCGGAGGTGACCTCCTCGTCGACCGCCACGCCACCGTCGGTCCGGATCTCGTTGCGGGCGGCGTACATCGTCGGCCAGATCAGGAACAGCGCGACGACGGCGATCACCACGAAACGGGTGTGCAGCAACCCGCAGAGCGCCGCCAGCGCCACCACGAAGGTCAGGTAGCCCATCAGGGGAGCGGTCAACGCGGTGGTCACCGCCACCACCACCTGGGTGCCGATGAGACAGGTCGCCCAGCGCAGGCAGGCCAGTCGACCAGCCTGTCCGGCGAGCAGGCTCGCGACCAGCAGGGCGAAGGCGAGGTACCGCCAGCCCATGAACAGGGAGCTGAGCATGGCCGCCGGGGACGAAGCCACCTCACCGGTGAGTTGGCTGAAGATCGTGCCACGACCGGCCCAGACGCCGACGAGGTCGGCGGAGACACTGCCCAGCGTCACCGCCCGGGCGATCGCGAACAGGCGGGGGTTACCGGCACTGGCCCGGTTCAGGCCGCGTTGCCACTCGCCGCGCCGGCCCACCCGCCGCAGGAAGGCCAGTTCGACGAGCAGGCACCCCGGCAATGCCAGGGCCAGCAGCATGACGATGAAGCCGAGGTCCGGATTGCCGTTGAGCACCGCCATCGGGACGACGAGCACGGCGTACGGGGCCACCACCATCGTGCTCACCGGGAAGAGTTGCAGGAGCCAGTTCAGCCGGGGCAGCTTGCGGCGACGGCCGCGCAGGGGCCTCGTCGGGTCCGTCGCCGGAGTCGCGGGTCGGTCCTCGGCCACGCGGTACGACGTCGAGCAGGTCACCGGTCAGCCGTCCCGTCGGCCAGCAGGCGATCGTAGGTGTCGGTGAACCGGCGCAGGGCGGTCCGGCGGGAGAAGAGTCGCTCGCAGCGACGACGTGCGGCCTCCGCCATCGCCGGACCGGAGGTGTCCAGGATGTCCAGCAGCCGGGCCGCGACGGCGTCGCTCACCTCGTCGGCGGGTTCGAGGGGTACCAACCAGCCGGTCCGGCCGTCGGCGACGCACTCGCGCGCGCCGTGGGTGGCCGTGATCACCGTCGGCAGACCACACGCCATCGCCTCCACGGCGGAGAGGCCGAGTCCCTCCTCGTAGGAGGTCTGGAGGAAGACGGACGCGCCCTGGTACAACGCCACGAGTTCGTCGGCGGGGACGTCGGCCCGTACCTGGACCCGATCACCCAGTCCGGTCCCCGCGACGAGCGCCGCGACGCCCGGGGTGAGGCGCCCCCTGCCGGCGAGGACGAGCGGTGGCAGGTCCGGCCGACGTCGTAGGGCCTCGGCATAGGCCCGGACCATCCGGTCGAGCCCCTTGCGGGGATCGCCGAGCCGGCAGACCGAGAGCAGGTATCCGTCGGCACGCCAGCCGGACGGCGACGGGACGAACCGGGCGGTGTCCACGCCGGGGGGCGCGAGCAGCACGTTCGGCAGTCCGAGCGACTCCACCCAGTCGAAGATCACCTGGTTCTCCACCAGGACCGCGTCCGCCGCGCCGAGCGCCGACCGCTCGATCCGGGAGGTGAGCCGGGTCATCGCCGCGCGCCAGAGGTCCGCCGGACGCCAGGGCCGCAGTGGACGGTGGGCCCGTTCCCACGCGACGAGCGTCGCCATCTGCACCACGACCGGCGGACCGGCGGCGAGCACCGGAGCAGCCCAGGCGGGCGTACCGCAGACGACCTGGATGCAGTCGTATCCGGACAACGCGGCGGTCAGCTCCGACCGGGGCCGGTACCGCATGGCCTCCACCTCGACCGCGTTGGCACCCCAGTACCGCTCGTGCGGCACCGTGTCGCATCGACGCAGCAGGCTGGCGCGCCGCCAGGACCGGGGTGCCAGCAACCGCCGGCTGGCGGTGTCCCGGACGGACGTCGCCAGGTCGTGCACGTCCACGGTGTACCGGCCGGAGGCGGTCAACCCCTCGTACAGCCAGTCGACCACCGAGCCCACCCCGCCGTTGCGGTGCAGTCCGTGCGTCACCAGGGCGACCCGTCGGCGCGGCGGCACGACGGGACGGCGTCCGTTCGCACCATGACCCGCCGGTTGCCGACCGGGCGGTGGAAACGTCGCCTCTCGAACGCGAACCTGGCCCGGCTCACCACTCATACGTCGGCCTCCGCGATATTCGTTCGGGGTCGAGACGGAATAGCCAAAATAGCATCGCGGTCGACGAATGCCAGACAGGCGACACCGCGAGGCGAATTCGCGAATGGTCGTCACATCGCGGGCAACAGAACTCGCATACGCAATTGACGGACGTGGGCCGGTAGGCCCGGTGCGACCGACCGGACTGTGGTGAGCTGAGCACATGGACGGAATCCGGCTCGGGCTGGTGCTCCATCCCACCCGGGACACCTCGCCCGTGGTGGACACCATCGCGGCCTGGGCCGTCCCGCACGACGCCACCCTGGCCGTACGCGTCGAGGACCGCCACCGGGTCCCCGACTCGGTCCAGGCGATGTCGGCGGCGGACCTCGTCGCCCGCTCCGACGTGCTGATCAGCATCGGCGGGGACGGCACCATGCTGGGCGCGCTCCGGATGGCCGTGAACGACCCCAAGCCGGTGCTCGGCGTGCACCTGGGCAAGGTCGGGTTCCTGGTCGAGGTGGAGCCGCCGGAGGTGCCGGCGGCACTGGACCGGCTGCTGACCCGGGACTACACCGTGGCGGGGCACAGTTGCCTGGCCTGCGACGTGTGCGGCGACGACGTGGTCGCGTTCAACGACATCGCGCTGATCCGCGCGCCCGGCCAGGGTTTCGTCACCGCCACCCTGGCCGTCGACGGGCGCCGCTACGGCTACTACCGCTGCGACGCGGTGGTGGTCAGCACGCCGGCCGGGTCGACGGCCTACAGCTATGCCGCGGGCGGGCCGTTGATCTCCCCGGCCACCCGGGCGGTCGTGGTGACCCCGAGCGCGCCGATGTCCGGCATCTCCCGTGCCGTGGTGCTCTCCCCCGACGAGAACGTGCGGCTGGAGCTGCGGCCCGGCTCCGGGCCGGTGGCGGTGGAGGTCGACGGGCTGCTGATCCGCGAGAGGTCGACCTCCGGCGCGGTCGACATCCGCTACCGGCACGACGCGGGCCTGGTGGTACGCCTCGACCCCGGTCGCTTCCAGGAGCGCAGCCAGCTCAAGCTGAGCCTGCTGGACCTGCCGCTGCTGCCCGAGCAACTGCGGGAGCTACTTCCCGAGGAACTGCGTCACCGCCTCGACCGCCGGATACCACCTCCGGAGTGAATTCGACGCCTCCGCATCAGGAGAATGTTTCCCGTTTCCCCGCACGCGACAATTTTTCGCGCTTCCGGGAATGAACGACCGGACAGATAAACGTGAAACAGGGAATCGCACGACCTTAATTCGACTAAGCAGTTAGGGGACGTACGTGGCTCCTGACCTGATGTGGGTCTCCACCGGCCACGGACAGGACAGGGGAGATCGTCATGCCACCCGAGATAACGCCGACGCCCCAGGACCGGACCAGAGTGAACCGACGCCGTACCGCCGTCTTCCTCGCCGCCGACGCCCTCGCCTGGGTCGGCGGCTTCACGGTGGCCGGTTGGGCCCGGTACGGACAGGTACTCACCGCCGACCATGCCGCCGACGTGATGCTGCTCGGTGCCGCCACCGCCGTGCTGCACGTCGGCATCAGCGCGCTACGGCGGATCTACTCCGGCCGGCAGCCGCTGGGCACCATCGAGGAGGTCCGCGGGCTCGCCGGCACGACCGCCACCACGTCGGCAGTGGTACTGCTCGCCCTGCTCGCCGTCGGCGACCGCCCGATTCCGGCCAGCATCCCGGTTGTCGGCGGCGCGCTGGCACTGCTGTTCATGCTCTGCTCGCGCCTGCTGCACCGGCATCGCCGGGACCGGGCGATGCGACCGGACGCCCGCTCGGCCACGCCGGTGCTCCTCTTCGGCCTCGGCGAGGCCGGTCAGGGGCTGGTCCGGGCCATGCTCGGCGACCCGAAGGGACGCTACCTGCCGGTCGGCGCGTTGGACGACGACCCGGAGCGGCGTGACCTGCGCATCGCCGGTGTCCCGGTGCTGGGCGGCCGGCAGCATCTCGCCGACGCGGTCCGCCGCACCGGCGCGACCACGCTGATCTTCTCGGTGGCGAACGCCGACGCCACGCTGATCCGGGAGATCCGGGAGATCACCCTCCGGACCGGCGCCGCTTTCAAGATCATTCCGCCGGTCCGGGAACTGGTGGACCACCGGATCAGGGTCAGCGACGTCCGCGACGTGCAGATCAGTGACCTGCTCGGCCGCCGCCAGGTGGTCGGCGACCTGACGCTCGACGACAACGGCCTGGCCGGCCGCCGCGTGCTGGTCACCGGCGCCGGGGGCTCGATCGGCGCGGAACTCTGCCGACAGATCATGCGTGCCAACCCGGGCGAGCTGATGATGCTCGACCGGGACGAGTCCGCGCTGCACAGCCTCCAGATGTCCCTCACCGGACGGGCGTTGCTCGACGGCCCCGAACTCATCCTCGCCGACCTCCGCGACGACGAGGGGATCCGGCGGATCATGCGGGACCGCCGCCCCGAGATCGTCTTCCACGCCGCCGCGCTGAAGCACCTGACCCTGCTGGAACGGCACCCCGGCGAGGCGATCAAGACCAACGTCTGGGGCACGCTCACCGTCCTCGACGCCTGCCGGGACGTCGCCCGCTTCGTCAACATCTCCACCGACAAGGCCGCCAACCCGATCAGCGTGCTCGGCTACTCCAAGCGCCTCACCGAGATGCTCACCGCCCACGCGGCGGCGACCCACCCGGGCACCTTCCTCAGCGTCCGGTTCGGCAACGTGCTCAGCAGCCGAGGCTCCGTGGTGACCGCCTTCCAGCGGCAGATCGAGGCGGGACAGCCGTTGACCGTCACGCACCCCGACGTGACGCGGTACCTGATGACCGTGCAGGAGGCGGTGCACCTGGTCCTCCAGGCGGCCAGCATCGGACGCGACGGAGAGGCGCTGGTGCTCGACATGGGCGAGCCGGTCCGCATCGACGACCTGGCACGCCGCATGGTCGCCCAGGCGGCCAGCCCGGTGCAGGTCGTCTACACCGGACTGCGCCCCGGCGAGAAGCTGCACGAGGACCTGCTGGGCCACGGCGAGACCGACCACCGGCCGCTGCACCCGCTGATCTCGCACGTGACGGTGCCGGCCCTCGACCCACTTGAGGTCAGTGCCCTCGACCCGTTCGGCGACCCGGGCCTGATCGTCGACCAACTCGCCGCGCTCTGCGGCGTCCTGCCGGGTACGGCCCGCGAACGCCAGCCGGGCATCCCGCTGGCCCGCTGAACGCGCCACCACCGTGCCGTCACCCACACCGGGTGACGGCACGCGGCGTACCCGCGGGGCCCTCAGGCGCCGGACAGCACCTCGGTGACCAGTTCCTGCGCCTCCTGCTGGACGCGGGCCAGGTGCTCGGGCCCCTGGAACGACTCGGCGTAGATCTTGTAGACGTCCTCGGTGCCCGACGGGCGGGCGGCGAACCAACCCGAGGCGGTCGTCACCTTGAGCCCGCCGATCGGCGCACCGTTGCCGGGTGCCGAGGTGAGCGTGGCGGTGATCGGCTCACCGGCCAGCTCGGTGGCGCGTACCCGCTCCGGGGAGAGCTTGCCGAGCACGGCTTTCTGCTCTCGGGTGGCCGGCGCGTCGATCCGGGCGTACGCGGGCGCACCGAACCGGTCGGCCAACTCGGCCCAGTGCTCGCTGGGCGTCCGGCCGGTGGTCGCGATGATCTCGGCGGCGAGCAGGCAGAGCAGGAGGCCGTCCTTGTCGGTGGTCCACGTACCGCCGTCGCGACGCAGGAACGAGGCGCCCGCGCTCTCCTCGCCACCGAAGCCCACCGCGCCGTCGAGCAGCCCGGGCACGAACCACTTGAAGCCGACCGGCACCTCCAGCAGTGGACGCCCGAGGTCGGCGGCGACCCGGTCGATCATCGAGGAGGAGACCAGCGTCTTGCCGACGGCGGCGTCCGGACCCCACTGCTCCCGGGTCCGGAACAGGTGGGCGATCGCCACCGCCAGGTAGTGGTTCGGGTTCATCAGTCCGGCGTCCGGCGTGACGATGCCGTGCCGGTCGGCGTCCGCGTCGTTGCCGGTGGCCACCTGGTAGTCGGCGCGCATCGCGATCAGCGAGGCCATCGCGTTCGGCGACGAGCAGTCCATCCGGATCTTGCCGTCGCCGTCCAGCGTCATGAACCGCCACGTCGGGTCCACGGTCGGGTTGACCACGGTCAACTCCAACCGGTGCCGCTGGGCGATCTCGCCCCAGTAGTCGACACTCGCCCCGCCGAGCGGGTCGGCACCGATCCGCACCCCGGCGTCGCGGATCGCGTCCAGGTCGATCACCGCCGGCAGGTCGTCCACGTACGCGCCGAGGAAGTCGTACGTGCCGGTGGTGTCGACGGCGCGGGCCCGCGCGTACGGGATGCGCCGCACCTCCTTGAGCCCGGCGGCGAGGATCGCGTTCGCGCGGTCCTGGATCCACCGGGTGACGTCGGAGTCCGCCGGACCGCCGTGGGTCGGGTTGTACTTGAACCCGCCGTCGTCCGGCGGATTGTGCGACGGGGTGATCACGATGCCGTCGGCGAGCCCGCTGGTGCGACCCCGGTTGTGGGTCAGGATGGCGTGCGAGACCGCCGGGGTCGGGGTGTAGCCGTCCCGGCTGTCCAGCAGCACGGTGACCTCGTTGGCGGCGAGCACCTCCAGGGCGTCCACGGTCGCCGGGGTGGAGAGCGCGTGGGTGTCCCGGCCCAGGAACAGCGGCCCGTCGACGCCCTGCTCCCGCCGGTAGTCACAGAGCGCCTGGGTGACCGCCAGGATGTGGTCGGAGTTGAACGCGTTGCGCAGGCTCGACCCACGGTGCCCCGAGGTGCCGAAGGAGACCTGCTGCGCCGGGTCGGCCGGGTCGGGATGCTCGGCGTAGTAGGCCGTCACCAGCCGCGGTACGTCGACCAGGTCGGCGGGCTGGGCCGGCTGACCGGCGCGCGGGTGACTGCTCACGGCTCCACCTTCTGTCCTTTGCCGATGACCACGATCCCGTTGTCCGAGACGGTGTACCGCTGCCGGTCACGTTCCAGGTCCACGCCGATCTCCGCGCCCTCGGGCACGTAGACGTTCTTGTCGAGGATGGCCCGGCGCACCACCGCGTGCCGGCCGACCTCGACGCCCTCCATCAGCACCGCGCCGTCCACGTGTGCCCAGGAGTGCACCTTGACCTTCGGCGCGACGATCGAGTTCTCCACCAGCGAGCCGGAGATCACCGCGCCGGGCGACACCATCGAGGCGACCGCGCGACCGACCCGCTCACCCCACTGGTGCACGAACTTGGCCGGCGGGTACGGCGGCTGGTCGGTGTAGATCGGCCAGTCGAAGTTGTAGAGGTTGAACACTGGGTGGACGTTGATCAGGTCCATGTGGGCGTCGTAGAAGGAGTCGAGCGTCCCCACGTCGCGCCAGTAGCCCCGGTCCCGGTCGGTGCTGCCCGGCACCTCGTTGTCGCGGAAGTCGTAGACGTTGGCCTCGCCGCGCTCCACCAGCATCGGGATGATGCTGCCGCCCATGTCGTGCTTGCTGGTCTTGTCCTCGGCGTCGCGCTCCACCGCCTCGATCAGCGTGCGGGTGGTGAAGACGTAGTTGCCCATCGAGGCGTAGATCTCGTCGGGGGCGTCGGGCAGCCCGATCGCGTCGGTGGGCTTCTCCCGGAACGCCCGGATCCGCCGACCGTCCTCACCGACCTCGATGACGCCGAACTGGTCGGCGGTGTGCAGCGGCTGCCGGATGCCGGCCACCGTCACCCCGGCACCGGAGGCGATGTGGTCCTCCACCATCTGCCGGGGGTCCATCCGGTAGATGTGGTCGGCACCGAAGACGATCACGTAGTCGGGCTGCTCGTCGTAGATCAGGTTGAAGCTCTGATAGATCGCGTCGGCGGAACCGGCGAACCACCAGGGGCCCCGACGCTGCTGCGCGGGCACCGGCGTCACGTAGTTGCCGAGCAGCGTCGACATCCGCCAGGTCTTGGTGATGTGCCGGTCGAGGGAATGGGACTTGTACTGGGTCAGCACGACGATCTTCAGATAGCCGGCGTTGGCCAGGTTGGAGAGGACGAAGTCGACCATGCGGTACATCCCGCCGAACGGGACGGCCGGCTTGGCCCGGTCCGTGGTCAGCGGCATCAGGCGCTTGCCCTCTCCGCCGGCCAGGACGATCGCGAGCACCTTGGCAGCCATGACCAGACGCTATCCATCCCCGTGCCGCTTCACCACTCGTACGGGCACACTTCTGCACTAGGGTGCCGGGCATGACCGACTCCGCCCACCTTCGCGTCGACCTGCTCACCCGCGAGTACCCGCCCGAGGTGTACGGCGGCGCCGGGGTCCACGTCGAGTACCTGGCCCGGGAACTGCGCCGGATCGCCGAGGTCCGGGTGCACTGCTTCGGCGCGCCGCGCACCGAGCCGGGAGTCCGGGCGTACGCGGACCCGCCGGCCCTCGCCGGGACGAACGCCGCGCTGCGGACCATGGGCGTGGACCTGGAGATGGCCGCCGGGTGTGCCGGCGCGGACGTGGTGCACAGCCACACCTGGTACGCCAACCTGGCCGGGCACACCGCGAAGCTGCTGTACGGGGTGCCGCACGTGGTGACCGCGCACAGCCTGGAGCCGCTGCGACCGTGGAAGGCCGACCAGCTCGGCGGCGGCTACGCGCTCTCCTCCTGGTGCGAGCGCACCGCCTACGAGGCGGCCGACGCGGTCGTGGCGGTCAGCGCCGGCATGCGCCGGGACGTGCTGGCCGCGTACCCGTCGGTGGACCCGGACCGGGTCAAGGTGATCTACAACGGCATCGACACCGCGCAGTACGCCCCCGACCCCGGCACCGACGTGCTGGCGCGACTCGGCATCGACCCCGCGCTGCCCAGCGTGGTCTACGTCGGGCGGATCACCCACCAGAAGGGCCTGCCGCACCTGCTGCGCGCCGCCCGCGAACTGCCGCCGGAGACGCAGCTCGTGCTGCTGGCCGGCGCGCCGGACACGCCGGAGATCGCCGCCGAGGTGGAGGGCCTGGTCGCCGAGCTGCGGTCCGGCCGCTCCGGGGTGGTCTGGGTGGCCGAGATGCTGCCCAAGTCCGAGGTGATCCAGGTGCTCACCCACGCCACCATCTTCGTCTGCCCGTCCGTGTACGAGCCGATGGGCATCGTCAACCTGGAGGCGATGGCCTGCGAGACCGCCGTCGTCGCCACCGCCACCGGCGGCATCCCCGAGGTGGTCGCCGACGGCGAGACCGGCCTGCTGGTCCCGATCGAGCAGGCCACCGACGGATCGGGCCGCCCGCTGGACCCGGCCCGCTTCGAGGCCGACCTTGCGGACCGGCTGAACACCTTGCTCGCCGCCCCGGAGCAGGCCGCCGCACTCGGGCGGGCCGGCCGAAGGCGCGCGGTGGAGCACTTCTCGTGGGACGCGATCGCGCGCCAGACGCTGGACCTGTACGGCTCGCTGTCGGTGTAAGGCTTTGATGTAAGGAAGGGCACCTTATTAACGCCTCGTGCATAGCAGGGGTCCCCTGCTAACACAGCTCACCCCGCACCCCCACCAGCTCACCCCGCACCCCCACCAGCTCACCGCGCACCGTCCGACACAGCTCACCCCGCACCGTCGCCACCGACGTGCAGGCTGGTGGCGAGGCGGGTGAGCGCGGCGGGAGCGGCGGCGGCGCGAGCCGTCACGGCGACCAGGGCGCGGGCGGACGGGCGGTCGCGTACCTCACCGGGAGCGGTCCGCTCGGCGTCCAACAACGCCCGCCCCGCCTGGAGCATGTCGCCACAGCGGGCGTGCGCGCGGGCCACGTCGAGCAGGTACGCCGCCCGATGCTCGGTCGGCAGCCACCGCCACCCGCTGCCCGCCGTCAGCCGAACGTGTCGGGCCGCCGCCACCCCGACGTTCCCGAGGTCGGCCGCGATCACCACCCGCGCCGCCTCCACCGCCGCCGTACCGTAGCCGTCCGGCAACTCGGGCACGATCGCCGCAGCCTGGTCGATCAGCTCGCGTGCGCTGCGGCCGTCGCCCCGCCCACCGGCGGCAAGACCCGCCTGGACCAGCAACGTCGTGCGCAGCGCCGCCGCGTCGCCGGTCTGCTGCGCGATCCGTTGCGCGGCCACCACCGTGGCATCCATCGCGGACCGTCGCCGCCCGACCGCCCGCAGCGCCTGACTCAGCGGTACGGTCGCGACGGCGACCAGCAGCGCGTTCCCGGTCCCCAGGGCGACGGCCATCCCCCGGTCCGCCGCCAGCCACGCCGACTCCCGCTGGTCCAGCTTCACCAACACCAGAGCAATCAGCCCGTACGCGCCGACCAGCAACTCGTCGCCGGCCGGATCCGGACGGTCGACCCGCACCTGCCGGACCGCGTCGAGCAGGTCCGGTAGCAGCCTGAGCAGGGCCGGGTACCGGGCATGCCGATAGCTCTGCGGCATGGTCGAGCCGGGCCCGCACCTGTGCCACGTCGACGGGCCGGGACGACGCCGGAACGTGGTATCTGGCCAGGGCCGCCCGAACCCGCTCCACACCGGCGACTGCGGGGGCGGACCGCCCGGCCCGGTCCGGCAGCAGGGTCGCCAGGTCGATCCGCAGCGCCTCGGCCACCTCCCGCAGGTTCGACACCCGCTCCACCCGGCGCGCCCCACGCTCGATCTTGTCCACCCAGCTCTTGGACTTGCCGAGCCGGTCGGCGAACTGCTGCTGCGTCATGTTCCGCCGGACCCGCCACTGCGCGATCCGCCGCCCCACCGGCACCTCACTCACCGCCCCACACCCCCGCCGCACGCCCCCACCCCACCCACCGCGCCGATCATGGAGTTGTGGTTCGTCCAAAGGCCGCGTATAGCCACAAACCTGCTGCCACAACTCCATGATCGACGACTGAACACCGGACGCGGGATGTCGGGCGGGGGCTGGTGCATCCGTGCCTCCTTGCGAGTGGCGGGAGGTGGGGCAGAACGAGCACGACGGGGAGGTGAAGGCAGGACGGGGCGGCACCGGGGGGACCGCCCCGCCCTGGTCAAAGGGACTCCGTTGCTGACGAGAGAACCTCCGGCAACTTCAACTTAGAAGGCTATGCCGTCACAGTCAACAGAGCATGCACGGCGTGTCACTCGGAGTGCGAAGATCGAGGCGCTGACGAGAGGTGGCGCGCCCATGCCGCAAGCACCGCTTTACGAGCAGATCATCAACGATGTCTCGACCGCAGTCCGCGCGGGCACGCTCAAGCCCGGCGACAAGCTGCCGTCCATCGCCGAGCTGCGTGAGCAGTACGAGTCGAGCGCCTGGCCGGTCCGATACGCCTTGCGCATTCTTGAGGAACGGGGCTGGATCGTCACCCGTCAGGGCAAGGGCTCGTTCGTGGCGAGTCAACCGCCGATCTGATGCCGGATACTGCGCGGCCGTCGGCGGGGCAAGTGGGGCACGGTACGGCGGTCGAACGAGCGCGAGCCGATCTCGCACAGTAGGTTGAGGCGGTGAGCGGACGGTTCCCGATCGAAGACGTCTCCCCCGTCGTCTCCTGCGGTCGCTACCCGGCCCGAGCGGTCGTCGGCGAGGTGGTGCCGGTGTCGGCAGTCGCCTACCGCGAGGGGCACGACGCACTCGGCTGCAACGTGGTCTGGCTGGGCCCGGACGGGCTGGCGCGACCGTTCACCCGGATGAGACCGGGTGAGCCGGGCCGGGACCGGTGGCACGCCACGATCGTCCCGGACGCCGTCGGCGAGTGGATGTTCACCGTCGAGGCGTTCAGCGACCCGTACCTGACCTGGCACAACGCGGTGACCAAGAAGATAGCCGCGGGCCAGGGGCCGACCGAGCTGGCAAACGACCTGGCCGAGGGCGTACGCGTGCTGCGGGCCGCCGCCGACCTGGTCCCGGCCGCCGAGGGGGCGGGCCTGGACGAGGCGGTCCGCGCGCTGCGCGACACCGCGCTGCCGCTGCCGCAGCGGGTGGCTCCGGCGCTGGCGCTGGCCGACCTGCTCTGGGCGCACCCGGTGCGCGAGCTGGTCACCACCGGCGAGGAGTACCGCATCTGGGTGGACCGTGAGCGGGCCCTCTTCTCCGCCTGGTACGAATTCTTCCCCCGCTCCGAGGGCGCGATCCCGGCCACCGTCGACGCGCCGGCCCGCTCCGGCACCTTCGCCACCGCCACGCAGCGGCTGCCGGGGGTCGCCGCGATGGGCTTCGACGTGCTCTATCTGCCGCCGATCCACCCGATCGGCCGGGTCAACCGCAAGGGCCCCAACAACACGCTGGTCGCCGGGCCGGACGACGTGGGTTCGCCGTGGGCCATCGGCGCCGCCGAGGGCGGGCACGACACCATCCACCCCGATCTGGGTACGCCGGAGGACTTCCGGGCCTTCGTCGTCGCCGCCGCCGAACACGGCCTGGAGGTGGCGATGGACCTGGCGTTGCAGTGCGCCCCCGACCACCCCTGGGTCAGCGAGCACCCGGAGTGGTTCACCACCCGCGCCGACGGCAGCATCGCGTACGCGGAGAACCCGCCGAAGAAGTACCAGGACATCTATCCGGTGAACTTCGACAACGACCCGGAGGGCATCCGCGCCGAGGTGCTGCGGGTGGTGCGGCACTGGGTCGGCGAGGGCGTGAAGATCTTCCGGGTGGACAACCCGCACACCAAGCCGGTCGACTTCTGGCACTGGCTGATCGGCGAGGTCAAGCAGGTCGACCCGGACGTGTTGTTCCTCGCCGAGGCGTTCACCCGACCGGCGATGATGCACGGGCTGGCAAAGGTCGGCTTCACCCAGTCGTACACGTACTTCACCTGGCGGACCTCGGCGGCGCAGATGCGGGAGTACTGCGAGGAACTGGTGGCGGCGGCCGACTACATGCGGCCGAACTTCTGGCCGAACACGCCGGACATCCTGCACGCCTCGTTGCAGCACGGCGGACCGCCGATGTTCAAGATCCGGGCGGTGCTGGCCGCGCTGCTCTCCCCCTCCTGGGGCATGTACGCCGGGTTCGAGCTCTTCGAGCACGTCGCGCGCCCCGGCGCGGAGGAGTACATCGACAACGAGAAGTACGAGCTGCGCCCCCGCGACTGGGCCGGCGCGCTCGCGCAGGGGCGGTCGCTGGCGCCGTTCATCGCCACCCTGAACCAGGTCCGCCGGGAGAACCCAGCCCTGCACCGGCTGCGGAACCTGGTCTTCCACGACATCGACAACCCGGCGCTGCTCTGCTGGTCCAAGCACGACCCGACGACCGGCAACACGGTGCTGGTGGTCTGCTCGTTCGACTCGCACACCGTGCAGTGGGGCAACACCACGCTGGACATGCCGGCACTGGGCCTGGACTGGCACGACCGGTTCACCGTGCACGACGCGCTGACCGGCGCCACCTACGACTGGGGACAACGCAACGCGGTCCGCCTCGACCCGTACCTGCAACCCGCGCACGTGCTGGTGCTGCGCCGCCCCGACGCCACCGCACCCGACACGGCCGGCACCGCCACGGCCGCGCCCGGCACCACCGGCACTGCCACGGCCGCCGCTCCGATCGCCACCACCGTCCCCACCACTGCCGCCCGTCCCCGCAGCGGCACCGACTCCGCCACGAAGGACGACGCCCGATGGACCAGCTGATCTCCGGGGAGACCCACGACCCGCACGCCGTGCTCGGGGCCCACCCGGCGAACGGGCGCACGGTGGTCCGCACGATGCGTCGGGGCGCGGCCGATCCGTGTCTGCTGGTCGGGGAACGGCGGTACCCGATGACCCGGGTACACGACGTCGGCGTCTTCGAGGCGACCGTCCCCGGCGAGGTCCTCGACTACCGCATCGAGGTGGACGGGCAGCCGCACGACGACCCGTACCGCCATCCGCCGACCCTGGGCGAACTGGACCTGCACCTGATCGGCGAGGGCCGACACGAGCGGCTCTGGGAGGCGCTCGGCGCCCGGGTACGCGACGACGGCGTGGCGTTCGCGGTGTGGGCGCCGAACGCCCGGGGTGTCCGGGTGGTCGGCGACTTCGCCGGCTGGGCACCGGACGACGGCTGGCCGATGCGGTCGCTGGGCTCCACCGGCGTGTGGGAGATCTTCGTGCCCGGGGTGTCGACCGGCGCCCGGTACAAGTACCGCGTCCTCGGCGCGGACGGGTACTGGCGGGACAAGGCCGACCCGCTCGCCGCGTACGCGGAGGTGCCGCCGGCCACCGCGTCGGTGGTGCACCGCTCGACGTACGAGTGGACGGATGCGGACTGGCTGGCCCGGCGGGCGAGGCAGCAGCCGCACCAGGAGCCGATGAGCGTGTACGAGGTGCACCTCGGCTCGTGGCGGCCGGGCCTCGGTTATCGGGAGTTGGCCGAGCAGTTGACCGCGTACGTGGTGGAGCTGGGCTTCACCCACGTGGAGTTCCTGCCAGTGATGGAGCACCCGTTCGGCGGTTCCTGGGGCTACCAGGTGACCGGCTACTTCGCGCCGACGTCGCGGTTCGGCGACCCGGACGACTTCCGCTACCTCGTGGACCGGCTGCACGCCGCCGGCATCGGGGTGATCCTGGACTGGGTGCCGGCGCACTTCCCCAAGGACGAGTGGGCGCTGGCCCGCTTCGACGGCACCCCGCTCTACGAGCACCCCGACCCGCGTCGCGGCGAGCACCCCGACTGGGGCACGTACGTCTTCGACTTCGGCCGCCGCGAGGTGCGCAACTTCCTGGTCGCCAACGCGCACTACTGGCTGGCGGAGTTCCACGTCGACGGGCTGCGGGTGGACGCGGTCGCCTCGATGCTCTACCTCGACTACTCCCGCGCCGACGGGCAGTGGGTGCCCAACCAGTACGGCGGCCGGGAGAACCTGGAGGCCATCGCGTTCATGCAGGAGACCAACGCGACGGTCTACAAGCACCACCCCGGCGTGGTGATGATCGCCGAGGAGTCCACCGCCTGGCCGGGGGTGACCCGCCCGACCAGCGACGGCGGGCTGGGCTTCGGCTTCAAGTGGAACATGGGCTGGATGCACGACACCCTGCTCTACACCTCGAAGGACCCGATCTACCGGCAGCACCACCACCATCAGCTCACCTTCTCCCTGGCGTACGCCTGGAGCGAGAACTATGTGCTGCCGATCAGCCACGACGAGGTGGTGCACGGCAAGGGCTCGCTGCTCGCCAAGATGCCCGGCGACCAGTGGCAGCGCCTGGCCAACGTGCGCGCACTGCTGGCGTACATGTGGGCGCACCCCGGCAAGCAGCTCCTCTTCATGGGCTGCGAGTTGGCCGACGAGCGGGAGTGGAGCGAGGAGCGCGGCCTCGACTGGTACCTCCTGCACGACCCGGCCCGGGCCGGCGTGCAACGCCTCGTCGGCGACCTCAACCGGGTCTACCGGGACACCCCTGCCCTGTGGGCGCAGGACACCTCGCCCGCCGGCTTCCGCTGGCTCGCCGGTGACGACGTCGCCAACAACACCGTCTCGTTCGTCCGGATCGCTCCCGACGGCGCGACCCTGGTCTGCGTCGCCAACTTCTCCGCCCGGCCCGTGGACGACTACCGGGTCGGTCTGCCTGCGGCGGGCGCCTGGGCCGAGGTGCTCAACACCGACGCCCACCACTACGGCGGCTCCGGCGTCGGCAACTTCGGCACCGTCTACGCCCAGGACATCCCCTGGCACGGGCTGCCCGCCTCGGTGGCACTGCGTGTCCCCCCGCTCGGCGCTCTCTGGCTCCGCCCGGCCTGACCCTGCTCGGGCCGCCGTGACGGTCGCGGCCGTGGCCGTCACGGCCGTGGCCGTCACGGCCGTGGCCGTTGCGGGGCATGGCCGTTGCGGGGCATGGCCGTCGTGCGGCATGGCCGCGGTGCGGCATGGCCGCGGTGCGGCATGGCCGCGGTGCGGCATGGCCGCGGTGCGGCATGGCCGCCGTCACGGCGTGGCCGTCGTGACACGTGGCCGTCGTGACACGTGGCCGTCGTCGAGGGCGTGGCCATCACGGCCTGCGGGCCTCGGCCCTGGATACCTCCTCGGCTCCTGTCGAGCTGAACCGTTCGCGCTATCGCGTCGCCAGGCACGACATGCCGCAGCCTGGTGGCCACCTTCCGCGATCCGTTCCTGCTCTCAGCTCGAAAGGGCCCGGACCTTATACAGGACCGGCCCTGACCCTGCTACATACAGTCAGACCCGACCCTGCTGCACACAGCCGGGCCCCGACCTTGCCATGCGCAGCCATGCCACGCGCGGGGGCAGGCCGTCGGGCGGACGGCGGGCGGCGGGCGGACGGCGCGGGACCCGCACCGCCTCATGTCTGCGTGACAGCTCGCTCACCAGGTCGGTAACAATCCGCCGGGCTCGCACGTAGATCACCGAGCGGTGAACCGTCGGCGCCCGCGCGCCCGTACCTCCGAGGTAGCTGACGACGAGGGGAAGAGAATCGATGGCGAGCAGTAGGCGTACCACCCGGAGCAGTCGGCGCGGGACCTCACCGCGACAGCGCAAGATCGCGGGGGTCGTGGCGATCGGGGTGACCCTCGGCGTGGCCTTCGCGACGGCGACCGGGACCAGTTCGGCGAGCGAGAACTGCGAGGGTCTCGACACGGCCGTGGGCAGCAACCTCGCCTTCATCGCCGACCAGTTGGTCTTCCCCGACCCGCTGTCGGAGGCCCGGATCGCCAACCGTCAGGCCGTCCTCGACCAGCTCGAACAGCGGCGCGCGGCGGCCGGCTGCACCGGCGAGGTCGAGGTGCCGGACGCGGACCCGAACGCGGCGCTCAACGGCGGCGCGGCGGAGAACTGCGACGGCCTGGACACCGCCGTCCGTAACAACCTGACCTTCATCGCCGGTCAGCGGCAGAACCCGGACGCGCTGTCGGAGGCCCGGATCGCCAACCGGGAGGCCGTCATCGACCTGCTCGAAGACCGCCGACACCTGGCCGGCTGCACGGGCGAGGTGACGCTCACGCCCGGCGGCTGACGCCCGGCGGCTGGCATCCGGCAGGCTCGGGAGAAGCAGCACGGCCGCTCAGACGAGGCCGGCGCCGCGCAGCAGGGTCCAGAGGCCCGCGCCGTCGGGGGCGGAGAGCCACTTCTGCCCGATCGGCCCCTCGGTGGGGCTGTCGTGCGGGACGGGGAGGCTACCGGCCAGCACCGCCTGGGTGGGTGAGAGCCGCCGGATCGCCACGCCCGCCACGTTGTCCGGGTGGGCGGCGGCGAACTCGCGGTAGATCTCCGGGTCGTGCTGGCCGTCGTCGCCGACGAGCAGCCAGCGTACGTCGGGGAACTCCTTGGCCAGCCGGGCCAGGGTGGCGCGTTTGTGCTCCCGGCCGCTGCGGAACCAGCGGTCGTGGGTGGGGCCCCAGTCGGTCAGCAGCAGCGGCCCGGCCGGATAGAGGTGCCGGGAGAGGAAGCGGGTGAGCGTCGGGGCGACGTTCCACGCACCGGTGGAGAGGTAGAAGACCGGTCCGCCGGGGTGCGCGGTGACCAGGCGCTCGTAGAGCACGGCCATGCCGGGTACCGCCATCCGGGCGTGCTCGTCGAGCACGAAGGTGTTCCAGGCGGCGAGCAGCGGACGGGGCAGTGCGGTGACCATGACCGTGTCGTCGATGTCGGAGAGGACGCCGAAGCGGACCTCGGGATCGAGGATGCGGACCGGGGCCTCGACCGGCTCGGCGTCCGGGACGCTGAGGCGTACCGTTCCCCAGCCGGGTGGCAGGTTCGTCTCGACGACGGTGTCGACGAAGCCGCTGCGGTCGGCCCGCACCTCGTGGGTCACCCCACCGGTCTCGATCGTCACGGTGACGTGCTTGGCGGGCAGCGTGGTGAAGCTGCGCCAGCCCCGGACCTTCTCCAACCGGCCCCGCTGGCGGGTGTCCGGTCGCCCGAGCAGCACCCGGCACATCACCCGCGCCCAGCCGGGTGCGCCGTACCCGGTGTACGCGATGATGTTGATCCGCCAGCCCGTCCGACGGAGCCGACGCTCGACGACGGCGTGCACCGCGTCCTCGATCCGTGCGGCCCGGTGCAGGTTCGGAATGGCCAACTGGCCGGCGGGAGTGGGTGGCACGGGTGCAACCCTGCCACACGTCGGCGACCACGGCCACGCGAGAGCCGCCCCGGCACCCCGTCGGTCACCCCGCACGACCCACCCCGCCGGGCTGCGGCGAACCGGCCCGTAGCGGCGTCCGACCGTGCGAGACTCCGGTCGGGACGACGACGGGGGCGATGGTCGTGCCACGTGCAGGGTCGCAATCAGGGCGACAGCGCGGACGGGGATGGTTCCGGCTCGACCGGCCGGCCTTCGTCGCGCTGCTCCTCGGGCTGGCCGGGGTCGGCTACCGCCTGTACCTCGTGCTGCACACCGTGCCGGTGTCCAACAGCGACGAGGCGACGTTCGGCCTGGCCGCGCTGCACATCGCCGAGGGTCGGGAGCACCCGGTCTTCCTGTACGGCCAGCGGTACATGGGCATGTTGCAGTCGTACCTGGCCGCTCCCCTGCTCGCCGTCGGCGGACCGAGCTGGCCGTTGCTGCGACTGCCGGTGCTCGCGCTCTACGCGGTGTTCCTCTGGCTGATTCACCGGCTGACCCGGCGGATCGGGTCGCCCTGGTTCGCCACCCTGGTCGTCGGTCTGCTGGCGCTCGGCTCCGAGCGGGTGATCCGGGACCAGGTGACGACCGTCGGCGGCCGTCCGGAGGTCAAGGTCGCGGTGTTGGCGATGCTGCTGCTGGTCGCCGGGCTGGCCCAGGGCACGGTCCGCCACCGTCGGCTGGCCGTCGGCGCCTTCGGGCTGCTCGCCGGGGTGGCCGTCTGGTCGGACTGGCTGATCGTGCCGTACCTGGCGGTGGCCGGGCTGGCGCTGGTGTGGGCGGTGCGTCGGGAGTTGCTCGGCGGGGCCGGGCTGCTGCTGCTCGTCGGCTTCACCGTCGGGATCGCCCCGATGATCCGCGACAACCTGGTCGCGCCGCCGGGACAGGACTCCCTCTCGGTGCTGCGCACCATCAGCGGTGCCACCGGAGCGCCGCCGCCGTGGCCGCAGCGGCTGGACGGCGGGCTGCTGGAGGGGGTGTCGCTGGCGGGCGGACTCTGCCCGCTCGCCGGTTGCGCCCGCTGGCAGGAGTGGTTCGCGCTGCTCTATCCGGTGCTGCTGGTCGTCGGGGCGGTGCTCGCCGGGCTCGCGTACCGCCGGGCCGCCGGGCGGGCCGACCGGGTCGGGCCGGTGCTGCACCTCGCGCTGCTCGGCGGTGCGGCGTTGACGCTGCTGGCGTACGTGCGCAGTTCGCTCGCGGCGACCGACCCGCTGGGCAACGCGCGCTACCTGTCGGTGCTGCAACTGTCGTTGCCGGCGGTGCTCTGGCCGCTCTGGTCGACGGCGGTGGCCGCCTGGCGGGGCACCGTCGGCGCGCGGGGACGGCTGGCCGGCGCGTTCGCCACCGCCGTCCTGGCCGCCCTGGCGGCGGCGTCGCTGGTGGTCACGGTCCTGTTCGCCACCGCCGGTGCGGACCCCGGCCGGCGGGAGGAACGGTACGCGCGACAACTCGCCGCCACGGTCCAGGCGGCCGGTCTGCACGAGGTGTACGGCGAGTACTGGACCTGCAACCGGTTGATCTTCAACACCGGCGAGCAGGTGGTCTGCGGGGTGCTCGACGGCGACCTGCACCCAGGCCAGAACCGCTATCCGGCGTACTGGTGGCGGCTGGCCCGCGCCACCCGGCCGGGGTACGTGCTGGCGACCGACGCGCCGGCGGACCGGCGGCTGCGGGAACTGCTCGGCGACCGCGCGGACGGCAGCCTGCTCGCCGAGATCGGTGGCTTCCGCGTCTACCACCCGCCGGAGCCGCTGCGCCCCTGGCGTTAGAGTCACCCATGCTCATCCTGCTGCCGCCCTCCGAGGGCAAGGCCGACGCCGGCACCGGCCGCAAGCTGGACCTCGACCGGCTCTCGCTGCCGGCGCTCACCACCGCCCGCCGGGAGGTGCTGGACGCGCTGGTGGCACTCTCCGCCGGTCCACCGGAGGCGGCACTGGACGCGCTCGGGCTCAGCGCCGGCCAGCACGGCGAGCTGCGGCGCAACACCCGGCTGACGGTGGCGGCCACCGCCCCCGCCGGGAGGATCTACACCGGCGTGCTCTATGAGGCCCTCGACCTGGCCACGCTCCCGCCCACCGCCCGACGGGCGGCCGACCGGCAGGTGCTGGTCAGTTCCGGCCTGTGGGGGGCGGTCCGGCTCACCGACCGGATCCCGCCGTACCGCTGCGCCATCGGGGCCCGCCTGCCCGGCCCGGGTGCGCTGTCGGCGTACTGGCGGCGGGTGCTGGGGCCGGTGTTGACCGAGGCGGCCGGCACCGCTCCGGTGCTCGACCTGAGGTCCGGCGCGTACGCCGCCACCTGGGCGCCGCGCGGTGCGTCGGCGGAGCGCGTCGTGACGGTGCGGGTGCTGCACGAACGTGAGGTGGACGGGCAGCCGGTGCGGTCGGTGGTCAGTCATTTCAACAAGGCCACCAAGGGCCGTCTGGTGCGGGACCTGCTCCTCGCCGATGCTCGTCCCCGCACCACGGACGCGCTGGTCGCAGCGGTACGGGACCTCAAGTACACGGTGTGCGAGCAGCCCGGCGCACCGGGCCGTCCAGGTCAGATCGACGTTGTGGTTTCCGAACTGTAACCAGGCGCAAGATTTCCTCAAGGCTGAGCCGGATCGGTACCACCCACGGGTGTCACAGGTCACCGTAAGGAGGACCCGACACCACAAGGAGGCACTCCGGTGGTTGCCGCACCCATTCTGCTCGACCGGCATCGCCAGGCGACGACGCTCCCGCCGTTGGACTGGACCACGCTGGCCGACGCGTTCGAGACAGCCTGCCTGCTGCGCTGTATGCCGCCTCCGGCGGCTCCCGGTCACCGGTACGTGGGCCAGCAGCCCGCCATCCCGGCGACGATCGAGTTCAACCGGGAGGAGGCGGCGCGGCGTACCCGACAACTCCTCGACCGCCTGCACATCCCGGTCCGGCACGAGACGGCGGTGGGCGGGCTGCGCCGCCGCTACGAACTGCACCAGATCCACATCGCCCGCGAGCACCGTGCGGCGTACGCGGCGATGGTGGAGAACGGCTGGCGGCGCGGCCGCCGGGAGCTGCTCGGGGGCCCGGTGCCCGGTGCCTCGACGGCCCGGCGGTTGTGGCGTACCCGGTTGGCCGCCGCCGCCTGGCGGTCCGCGCTGCTGGCCGGTGGCCGGCACGTCCGCCGACACATCCTCGGCGTCCGGATCACCGACCGGGAGTTGGCCGCCGTGCTGGTGCGCGGCGCCGCACTGCTGGACGTACCGGCGCTGCTGCGTCCGGGCACCGGCTGCTTCCTGGTCAGTGTCGCGCACGGCCGGGACCGGGAGCAGATCCTGCGCCACGCCGGAGAGGAGGCGGCGCACCGCCCCGTGGCCTGATCCGTGGCCGACCGGACGGCTGGAACGGCTCGCCGGCCACCGGTCGGACCCACCCGGACGGCCCCGGCAGACCTGCCGGGGCCGTCCGGAGAGCGCTTCCGCCGCCTCTGGGCTTGCGTGACAGGGGTCCGGCGGCGCACAGTGCTGCCCGTGAGCCGTACCCGGTACACCGCCCGAGCCCGGCGACGCGGCGCCCGCGCGACGCTGGCGCTGACCGTGCTGCTGGCCCTGCCCGGCCTCAGCGCCTGCCGGGAATCTCCAGATAAGACAGTTCATATCAGGATCGCCACCGGCAGCCCGACCGCCGTGTACCACGCCTTCGGCGAGTCCCTGGCCGCCATCCTCAACCGGGAGCTACCCGACGTCCGGGCCGAGGTGATGGTCACCGCCGCCTCGGCGGAGAACGTCCGGCTCCTCGGTGCCGGCGAGGCCGAACTCGGTTTCACCCAGGCCGACGTGCTGCCCGCCGATCCCGGCCCGCACCCGCAGGTGGTGGCCGTCGCCCGGGTCTACGACGATCTGCTGCACCTGGTCACCACCGCGAACAGCCCGGTGCAGACCCTCACCGACCTGCGGGGGCGGCGGGTGTCGGTGGGCGCGCCCGGTTCCGGCACCGAGATCACCGTGCAGCGGCTGCTCACCGCCGCCGAACTCGACGGCGGTCAGGTACGCCAGGAACGGCTCGGCCTCGACGACTCGGTGGCCGCGCTGCGGGAGGGGCGGATCGACGCGTTCTTCTTCTCCGGCGGGTTGCCGGTGCGGGCCGTGGCCCAGTTCGCCCAGGACACCCCGACCCGCATCGTCGATCTCGGCGAGTGGACCGCTCCGCTGCGGGTGGGCAACCCGGAGGTGTACGTGCCCCGGGACATCCCCCGCTCGGTGTACGGCATCGACGCGGTCACCACCGTGGCCAACCCCAACTATCTGCTGGTCCGCGCCGACCTGCCGGAACCGCTGGTCCGCGAGGTGACCCGGTTGCTGATGGAACGGCGCTCCGAGCTGGCCAGCGCCCACCCGGCGGCCGGACGGATGAGCCCCCGCTCGGCGATCGCCACCTCACCCCTGCCGCTGCACCCCGGAGCCGCCGACTACTACCGCGCCAGCAAGCCCTGACCCTCGCCGGCCACCGAGGCGGGCGGCACCGGCTCGGTGGGCGTCGGGCCGGACGGCGCGTCCGGTGCGGCGAGGTCGGCCGGCTCGGTGGCCGCCGGGAACCACAGCGCGGCCACCAGGCCCCGTGGCGAGTTCGGGTGCATGGTCAACCGGCCGTCGGAGGCGTCGACGAGCACGGCGGCGATGGTCAGCCCCAGCCCGGCGCCGTCGACGTTCTGCACCTCCGGTGCCCGCCAGAACCGTTCGGTCGCCTGGCCGAGCTGGTCGGAGGTCATACCCGGGCCGGTGTCGCGTACCTCCAGGGCGATCCCGCCCTGCCGGGTCGCGACGGAGACCGTCACCTCGCCGCCCACGCCACTGAACTTCACCGCGTTGTCGATCAGCGCGTCCAGCGCCTGGTCGATGGCGGTCGGCACGGTCCGGGCGTACGTCGGCGTCGGGTCTGCCGCCAGGCGCAGGGCCACCTTGCGGTGCCGGGCCAACGGCTCCCACGCGGCGACCCTGGACGCGGCCGTCGCCACCGCGTCGACGGTCACCCGCTGGTTCTCCCGCCGCTCGGCCCGAGCCAGGGTGAGCAGCGCGTCGAGCAGCAGCGCCAGCCGGTCGGTCTCCTCCAGGGCCAACCGGTGCTCGGCGCGGCCGTCCTCGTCGGTCAGGCTCGGGCCCAACTCCTCGACCCGCAGCCGCAGCGCGGTCAACGGGTTACGGAGTTGGTGACTGGCGTGCGCGACGAACGCGCGCTGACGGTCCATCACGTCGGAGACGGCGTCGGCCATGTGGTTGAAGCTCGCCGCCAGGCGCCGCAGCTCCGGCGGGCCCACCTGGTGCTGCACCCGGGCACCCCGGTCCCCCTCGGCGATCTCGTGGGTGACCGCGTCCAGCTCGGTGACCGGGCGCAGCACCCAACCGGCCAGCCCGAACGCGGTGAGCACGCAGGCCAGCACCGCGAGCGTGCCCAGCGCGGCGAGCAGCAGCCACCAGGTGACCACGGTCCGGCGTACCCCGTCGGACGGGGTCGCGGTCACCACCGCGCCGAGCACCTCGCCACCGTCGTTGATCGGCACCGCCACCACGATCGGCCCGCGCACCCAGGGCCAGACCGACTCCGGTCCGCTGGTCTGCTGGCCGGAGAGGGCGACGTCCAACGCCTCGCGGGTGCCCGTACCCGGACGGAAGCCGCCCGACGCGACCACCACCCGCCGGTCCCGGTCGACCACCGCCGCGCCGATGCCGAAGAGTTCGTCGTAGCTGCTCAACTCGGCGTCCAGCGGGCCGGAGACACCGCTGCGCAACGCCGGACCGGCCAGCGAGGCGAACCGGGTGGCGTCGGCGATCCGGTCCGCCCGGACCCGCTCGGTCTCCCGCGTGGTCAGCGTCATGCCCAGCGGCAGGCCCAACGCGGCCAGCACCAACACCATCAGCAGGAGGTAGCTGATCACCAGCCGGCGGCGCACTCACTCGCTCCGCAGTCGGTAGCCGACGCCGCGCACGGTCTCCACCAGCCGCGCGTCGCCGAGCTTGCTCCGCAACGACCCGACGTGCACCTCGACCGTGTGCCGGTCGGCGAAGGTGGTCCCCCAGGCGTCGAGCAGGATCCGGTCGCGGGGCACCGCGACACCGGGCTGCCGGGCCAGTGAGACCAGCACGTCGAACTCCTTGCGGGTCAACGCGACCGGGCGTTCGGCCACGGTGACCGTACGGGCCGCCACGTCGATGCGCAGCCGCCCGGCCTCGATCAGGTTGCGCTCCGGTGCCGCGTGCGAGGCGCGCCGCAGCACCGCCTCGATGCGGGCCTGCAACTCCACCATCGAGAAGGGCTTGACCACGTAGTCGTCGGCACCGAGACGCAGACCGAGCACCCGGTCCCGCTCCTCGCCCCGGGCGGTCACCGCGATGATGCCGAGCTGGTTGCTGCGGCGCCGCAGTTCACGGCAGAGGTCGGTGCCGTCGCCGTCGGGCAGGGTCAGGTCGAGCAGCACCAGGTCGCACGGCGCGGCGGACAGGGCGGCGGTGACGGTCGCCGCGTGCTCCACCTCGTAGCCGCGACGCGTCAGCGCGGACGACAACGCGGCGGCCACCCGACGGTCGTCCTCGACCAGCAGGATGCGCACCCGGCCTCCCCGTTCGGTCTGCCCGCTGACCCCGCATGGTCCCGGTCGACTCCACCGCCCCGTGGCGTCACGGTCGGCGGAACTGACCTTAGATGGTGGCAGACAACCGCCCCGGGTGACAGGCCCAGGGCGGGTGACGGTGACTCAGAGGCCGAAGACCTCGTCGGCGGTGGCGTCGCGTACGCCGTCCACGAAACCCCGGAAGGCCGGGTCGTCGTGGCTCGCCGGCACGGTGGTGACCAGCTCACCCGTGGCCTCGGTGACCGCGTCGACCAGGGGCGGGAAGTCGATCTCGGCGTCGGCGAGCGTGTCGTCGTCGGCCTGGCCGAGGTTGATCACCTGCTGCACGTCCTCGGCGGCGGTGTCGGGGTCGGCGGCCCAGTCCGTACCGGCCCGGTAGCACTCGTCGTAGAGCGCCCGCTGGCTGTCGGTCCAGTCCTCGTGGTAGCTCTCCACGCCCATCCCCTCTCCACCGGCCTGCCTCCGAGCATGCCCGTCCGCACGCCCGGCCGGGCCCGTACCGGACAAAACCGGTCCCGGCGTGCCGCCACCGACCCGGACGGCGGCGCTCGGCGGCCCGGGACGGTGGCCCGCCGATGCCGGACGGCGACGCGCCCGGGACGACAGGTCGTCCCGGGCGCGTGGCGGTCGTGATGCGGGTCAGCGGCAGAGCCGCCCGATCTCCTCGGCGAACCGGTCCATCGGGTTCGCCTCGGCCGGGCCGAGCAGATAGGTCTTCAGGTCCCGACGGGCCTCGGTCATCGGGTCGTCACCGGCCCGGGTCACCGCGACGATCTTCTCCAGCTCACCGCAGTCCGCCGCGAGCAGGTACGCCGCCCGCGAGGTGGGGAACGTCCGCCGGAACTCGTCCTCGGGCAGCCCGGCCGGGTTGGCCACCACGTACGGCCGCTGGCTCTGCACGAAGTCCGACACGACGCTGGAGACGTCGCTGATCAGCAGGTCGGTCTCGTTGAAGCAGTCGAACAGCGCGGGCACCCGACCGGTGACCACCCGGTGCGCCGGACCGTCCAGGCTGGACGCGTCGACGTCGCCGCCGGCCGCCCGGATCCGCTCGACGATCCGCTGGTGCACCGCCTTGGCCTGCTTGGAGCGGGTGCCGGTCAACGGGTGCGGCTTGTAGATCAGCCGGACCGCCGGACGGGTGGCCAGCAGCGTGGCCACGATCCGGTCGCCCATCAGCATCAGCGAGGTGTGGTACGGGTCGTCGTCGAGCCACCCCTCCCAGGTCGGCGCGTACAGCACGGTGAACGGGCGCTCGACGGCCTCCGAGCCGAAGGTGTGCAGGCCGGCCAACTGCGGGCGGCCGATCTCCACGATGTCGGCGTCCAGCACGCCCACCCCGGCCCGCGCGTACCGCTCCCGACCGGCCAGGCCGGCGACCCAGACCTCGTCGTACACCTTGCTGTACGGGTTGACGCTGGCCGCCTTGTCACTGTCGCCGTGACCGACGAAGACGTGCTTCATGCCCGGCTCACGCAGCATGTGGATGTTCGGCCCGACGTTGGCGGCGTACAGGGTGGCCCGGATGCTGCTCTTGTCCAGGTTCATGAAGTCCGGCGCGGCCGGCACGAAGATCACCGGCAGGCGGGTGTCGGCCAGCTCCAGGAAGGCGTCCCGGCTGCGCATCAGCACCACCCCGCGACGGCCCAGCGCCTCGATCGGCGCCAGCCACATGTTCGCCTGGTAGACGTCCTTGGCCGGGCCGGCGAAGTAGAGCGCCACCTCCGGGCGGTAGCTGTTGAGCCAGTTCTGCACGGCCGGCAGTTGCGGGCTCTGCCCGGTGCCCCGGCCGCGCAGCCAGGTGAAGGCGACGATGCCGCCGACCACCCCGGCCAGCCCGACGGCCACCAGACCTGCCACGAAGACCGGTGTCACGTCGTCGGCGACGACGGCCACCACGGCGGCCGGGATGAGCAGGACGTTCGCCCACGGCAACCGGTCACCGGCCACCTCGGAGGCCCACTCCGGCGGGCGGGGGGCGGACCGCATCCGGCCCAGGTCGATGTTGCGGACCAGGGCCGAGACCGGGTTGCGCCGGTCGATCATCCGGTTGAACGCCCCGGCGAAGACGGCGACCAACCAGACCGCGGCGGGCAGCAGGAGCAGCAGTGTCAGCTCGGTGCCGGTCAGCGACACCTGGGAGGCGACCAGCACCACCACCGACAGGTCCCGGCCCAACTGCCGGTAGACCCGGTTGATGCCGACCTTCTGCAGGAGGGTCGCGGTGGCCGGTGACCACCGTTCCACGGCGAACTCGCCCAACACCGCCGCCATTCCGGCGACGGCGAAGAGGGCCACCCACCCGAACGCGCCAGCGGCGAGTAACACCAGGTAGGACGCCACCAGCAGGGCGCCACGCGCGGCGACGCCCACGCGTGAACTCAACATGCCGAACAACGAGTACGCTCCCTAACGAGATCGATGACCGGCTGGATACGCCTCGAACGGCCGCCAGCGTAGCTGCGACCTTAACGCGAAACCTCGCCGGGACAACGCTCGGGTATCCGGCATCTTTCGCCCAAACCGTCGATCACTCGAAACGGACGGTCCACGTAACCGACCCGAAATCCGCCGGACGCGTCAGTTCCGACGCAGACAGGTGACCCCGCCCGGCTGGTCGGGCACCGGCGGCGGCAACTCGGCGAACTCGGCGTACCCGAGTCGGGCCGCGGTCCGTCGGGCGAACCGGTTGCCGTTGTAGACACAGATCGTCCCGACGTCCAGCCGCTCCAGCGCCTCGGCCACCTCGTCCCGGGTCGGTCGACCCTCCGCCGGTCCCCCGTCGGAGAACCGGGTCAACAGCAGCCGGTCCTTCGCGAACTGCGACTCCAGGTCGTACTCGACCAGGTAGAAGTCGCGCGGCAGCACGACGCGGACCTGACTGGTCACCATCGGCATGGCCCGCATGATGGTGGCCGGCGCGAGCAGGAAGCCGTCCGGCCGGTCGAGGGTCACGATCCACTCCGCGATGACCTGCCGCCGCTCCGGGATCTTCCAGCTCGGCCGGTCGCGCATCTCCACCCAGCTCCGCTCGGACCACATCGGAGTGGCGTAGACGGCGAACGACGCGATCATCGAGCCGGCCAGCACCACGCCCACCAGGGCGCGTACCGAACGGAACCGGGTGGGCAGCCAGACCGTGCAGAGCAGCCCGATCAGCGCGGGCAGGGCGAGCAGCCACGGCACCCGCCAGAGCACCACCGAGATGCCGGTGAGCGAGCCGAGCCACTCCAGGACCCCGGGCACCATCAGCACGCTCAGCGTCAGCGCACCACCGGCGGCCAGCAGCCCCGCCGTACGACGACGGGCCAGCAGCGGACCGCACCACAGGGCGAGTCCGCCGATCACGCCGACGATGCCGATCTCGAAGGTGCGCCGGTAGGTGTACGCGGCGTCGTAGGCGACCGCGTCCGCCCCGTCCGCGGTGCCCTGCCCCAGCACGATCTGGGTCAACACCACCGAGCCGACCGGGTACGCCAGGGCGACGACGCCGACCAGCAGTGCCGACTTCCAGCGCCCGACCAACAGCATCATCAGCGCCGCCCCGCCGACCAGCATCGGCAGGATGATCGCCGCCGTGGTGGTCAGCCCGATGGCGGTGACCGACAGCGCGAAGATGAGCACCAGGTGACGCTTGCGCCCGTCGTCGAACCAGCGGGTCAGGTAGTACCACATCAACGGCACGACAGCCGACACGAACATGCCCTTGCCCTCGTACAGCCGGGGCAGGTGGAAGGTGCCCAGCGCGGCGTCCGAGCCGGCGACCAGCGCGAGGAACGCGGCGGCCACGGTGAAGGCCAGCACCGGACGGCGCGGCGCCCACCGGTGCACCACCCGCCAGAGCGCGAGGACGGCGAGCACCGCCATCACCGGCAGCAGCAGGAACCAGGTCGCCGAGGAGGCGTGCATGTCGAGGAACCGGCCCAGCGCGCCGGCCAGCACCTCGATGCTGGCGGTCGGCGGCAGCGACGCCATCGCCGGGAGGACGTTCTCGCTGAACAGGAAGTCGTTGAGCGGCACGATGTCGCGTTCCGCCACCCACACCGACCGGCCCACGTAGTAGACGTCGTCGGGGGTGTTGCGGGCGATGTAGAGCGAGGCCGCCGCCGCCACACCAGAGATCAGCAACGCGTACAGCGACTGCCAGGCGTTCGGGGCGGGCGCCGAGGGCCGGCTCGGCGGCACCCGCCGCCAGGTCCACACGGTCAGCACCGCCATGCCGACGGCGGCGACCGCACCGGTGGAGGCGGGCCACCACCAGGAGATGTTCTCGCCCGCCGGGGTGCCGGCCAGGCCGGCGGTGACCGCCGCCGCCACGCCGAAGAGCAGGACGACCGCCGTCGCCAGGCGCTGGGCGACCGGCATCCGGGCGGGCCGGTCCGTCGGCGTACCGGCAGACCCGTCCGCGCCCTCGGCCGGCGTCGTCCCGGCGCGCGTCGGCGCGTCCGCGCCGGTCGTGCTCTCCGGATCCGGCGTGGCGTCGGGATCCGTGGTGCCGTCGGGATCCGTGGTGGCGTCGGGATCCGTGGTGGCGTCGGTGGGCGTCGCGGCCCGGACGGCCCGACGCCGCCAGGCCCACTGGCCCACCCGCACCAGCACCGCGAGCAGCGCCAGCGCCGGGCCGGTCACCAGCCAGATCCGCAGGGTCGACGACGGGGCCCAGCCGAGCGGCAGGGCGAGGTGATAGAGCAGCGTCCAGAGCGCGAAGGCCAGCACGGCGACGTCGGTCAGCACGGCCGGGATCGCGGCGATCCCGGCCCCGAGCCCGCGCAGCCCGGCCCGGAGGTGCCGCCAGGGCGACGGCTGCGGGCCGGGTGGTGGGGAGGCGGGACCGGTCGGTCCGTCGGCCGCTGCCGGAGCGGGCTCGGCGACGGTCTGGTCGGTCATCGACACACTGCGTCCTTGTCGTCGTCGTACGGGCGGGTGCGGCTGGACACTCCACGGCCGCCTGGCAGACCCCGCGAACCACACCGAGCGTAGTCATCCCGGATGTCGAGTCGAGGCGACGCGCAGCGACGCGCGGACCCGATGCCCGACTCCCGCCAGCGGTACCCCGGGTCGGGCCTGCTCAACCCCCGGTCGGGGCCGCCCTCGGCCGGGGCAGCGGGTCGGGGCCGCCGAGCCCGCGTGCCACCGACTCGACCAGGGTCTCCAGGTAGCTGTCGGTGAGCGGGGCGCGGGCGACGGCGAGTCGCCAGTACAGCGGACCCACGATCAGGTCGACCGCGGCGTCCCGGTCGATGTCGGCGGACACCTCGCCGCGCTCGACCGCCCGGCCGATCAACCGGCCGACGACCTCGTGCTGCCGGGCGCGCAACACCTGCTGGAGGGTCTCGTCGATGGTCGGGTTGCGGGCCGCCTCGGCCAGCAGGTCGGGGATGATCTGCACGGCGAGCGGATGTCGCAGGGCGTGCGCCACCACCTGGAACAGCAACACCAGGTCGCTGCGGAGGCTGCCGGTGTCCAGCGCGGGCAGCCGACCACCGGCTGCGGCGGCCACCACCTCCAGCACCAGGTCGAGCTTCGAGTTCCACCGGCGGTAGATGGCGGTCTTGCTGACGCCCGCCCGGCGCGCCACCGCCTCGATGGAGAGCCGGCCGTAGCCGACCGCCGCGAGTTCCTGCATGAGGGCACGGCGAATGGCCGTGGTGATCTCGCCACGGAGCACTGCCGCACCGGCCGGCGTACGCCTCTTCCCGGTCGTCACCTGGGACTTCTCTCGACTGTCACGAGGAACAATGTAGCGCAACGACGGTACGGTTGCGTCCCGACGTCTTTCGGACTACTGTCCACGCAGCGGCGAGGCGGCGCTCCACGCTAGATTCCATCGTCGCGAACGTATCCGCCGCACGACAGATCGGAGCGCCCATCCCCATGGCCAACACCGCGCTGGCCGACCCCGATTCCGGCCTCACTCCCGCGCAGCTGGCGACCCGCCACGGCCTGCGGGTGGCCGGCGAGCGGCCCTCACTGCGCCGCTACAGCGGTGAGCTGTGGCGTTACCGGCACTTCATCGCCGCGTACGCCAACGCCAAGCTGACCGCCTCGTTCAGCAACGCCCGACTCGGGCAGCTCTGGCAGGTGCTCACCCCGCTGACCAACGCGGCGGTCTACTACCTGATCTTCGGCGTGGTGCTGGAGCAGAACCGGGGCATCCCGAACTTCATCGCCTACCTCACCACCGGTCTGTTCATCTTCAACTTCACCCAGACCACGGTGCAGCAGGGCACCCAGGCGATCAGCGGCAACCTCGGCCTGATCCGGGCCCTGCACTTCCCCCGGGCCTGCCTGCCGTTGGCCATCACCACCACCCAGTTCCAGCAACTCCTGGGCTCGCTGGTGGTGCTGGTCTGCATCGTGGTGGCCACCGGCGAGCCGATCACGCTGATGTGGCTGATGCTGGTGCCGGCGGTGCTGCTCCAGACGGTCTTCAACGCCGGGCTGACCATGGTGGTGGCCCGGCTGGGCGCCAAGGCCACCGACCTCAAGCAGGTCATGCCCTTCGTGCTCCGGGCCTGGATGTACGGCTCCGGGGTGCTCTACAGCGTGACGCTGTTCTCCGAGAACCTTCCCGGCTGGGCCACCGGGATCGTGCAGTTCAACCCGATGCTGGTCTACATCGAGCTGGCCCGGAGCGCCCTGCTGGAGGAGACCCCGTTGCTCAACGACTCGCTGCCGCTGACCTGGCTGATCGCGGTCGGCTGGGCGGTCGTGATGGGCATCGGCGGTTACCTCTACTTCTGGCGCGGCGAACAGGAGTACGGTCGTGGTTGATCACCTCGAGATGTCCAACGACGTGACGGTCACCCTCCCCCGGATCCAGGACCGGATCCCGACCGTGGTGGTGGACGACGCGCACATCGTCTATCGGATCCACAAGGGCGCCGCCGGCAACACCAGCCCGGTGGCCGCGCTCAAGCGGATGATGAGCCGCTCCTCGGCGCCGAACGTGCGCGAGGTGCACGCGGTGCGCGGGGTCACCTTCACCGCATACCGGGGTGAGGCGATCGGGCTGATCGGCACCAACGGCTCCGGCAAGTCGACGCTGCTGCGGGCCATCGCCGGTCTGCTGCCGGTGGAGCGCGGCGCGATCTACACCCAGGGGCAGCCGTCGCTGCTCGGGGTGAACGCGGCGCTGCTCAACGACCTGCCCGGGGAGCGCAACGTCACGCTCGGCTGCCTGGCCATGGGCATGCGCCCGGACGAGGTGCAGCGCAAGCTCCCGGAGATCATCGAGTTCTCCGGGATCAACCAGCGGGGCGACTTCGCCTCCCTGCCGATGCGGACGTACTCCTCCGGCATGTCGGCCCGGCTGCGCTTCTCCATCGCGGCGGCCAAGCAGCACGACGTGCTGCTGATCGACGAGGCGCTGGCCACCGGCGACAAGGCGTTCCGCAAGCGCAGCGAGAAGCGGGTCCGCGAGCTGCGGGAGAGCGCCGGCACGGTGTTCCTGGTCAGCCACCAACTCTCCTCGGTCCGGGACACCTGCGAACGGACAGTCTGGCTGGAATCGGGCCTGATCCGGATGGACGGACCGACCGCCGAGGTATTGAAGGCCTACGAGGCGTTCACGAACGGCAAGTAGAGTCCGGGCGAACGTCCGACGCCCGTACGGCGTCGCGCGGACCGCGTCGGCCCGTTGGGGTGGCGCGGTCCGCGCGTTAAGGTTCAACCCGTCGCCGGCGCCGGCGACACCCCCCACCCCACACCACCTCACCGAGCCATGTACCCCCGAGAGCGAGGACCGGCAATGACGCAGGACCAGACCACCGACCCGGGCAGCCCGCCGGAGAGCCCGGCACCGTGGCGACCCTCGCGGACGGTGGCCGTGGTGCTGGCCGGCGGCACCGGCACGCGACTGGGCCTCGGCATCCCCAAGCAGCTCCTCAAGATCGCCGGTAAGCCGATCATCGAGCACACCCTGGCCGTCTTCGAGGCCGCGCCGGAGATCGACGAGATCATCGTGCTGATGGCCACCGGGCACGTCGACGAGGCGCAGCGGATCGTCGACAAGGCCGGCTTCCGCAAGGTCACCAAGGTGATCGAGGGCGGCGACACCCGCAACGCCACCACCCGGGTCGCGCTGGACGCCGTCGGCGAGGCCGACTGCAACATCCTCTTCCACGACGCGGTACGACCCCTGCTCAGCGGCCGGATCGTCCGGGAGTGCGTGAACGCCCTCTGGACGTACGCGGCGGTCGACGTGGCCATCCCGTCGGCCGACACGATCATCCAGGTCGACGAGGACGAGTGCATCACCGACATCCCGGTCCGCGCCACGCTGCGCCGGGGCCAGACCCCGCAGGCGTTCCGGTCGACCACCATCCGGGAGGCGTACCGGCTGGCCGAGGGTGACCCGAACTTCGCCGCCACCGACGACTGCGGTGTCGTCCTGCGCTACCTGCCCGAGGTGCCGATCAAGGTGATCGACGGCTCGGACGAGAACATCAAGGTCACCCACCCGGTCGACGTGCACCTGGCGGACAAGCTGTTCCAGCTCGCCGCCGCCAAGGTGCCCCGGCTCACCGACCACCGGTCGTACAGCGAAGAGGTCACCGGCCGCACGATCGTCGTCTTCGGCGGCAGCTACGGCATCGGCCACGACCTGACCGAGCTGGCCCGCCGCCACGGCGCCCAGGTCTTCCCGTTCAGCCGCTCCAGCACCGGCACGCACGTGGAACGGCCGGAGGACGTCGAGGCCGCGCTACGGACCGCCTTCGAGGCCACCGGACGGATCGACCACGTCGTGGTCACCGCCGGGATCCTGGAGAAGGGCGCGCTGGCCGAGATGGACCAGGAGACCATCGACCGGGTGCTCCAGGTCAACTTCGTCGGCCCGGTGACCGTCGCCCGGCAGTCCCTGCCCTACCTCCAGCAGACCAAGGGCCAGCTCCTGCTCTACACCTCCAGCTCGTACACCCGGGGCCGGGCCGACTACGCGCTCTACTCGGCCACCAAGGCCGCGCTGGTCAACCTCACCCAGGCGCTCTCCGACGAGTGGGCCGAGTTCGGCGTACGCGTCAACATCATCAACCCGGAGCGGACCGCCACCCCGATGCGGACCAAGGCGTTCGGCGCGGAGCCCGAGAACACCCTGCTCGCCGCCGAGACCGTCGCCCAGGCCTCGCTGGACGTGCTGATCTCGGAACTCACCGGCCAGGTCATCGACGTACGCCGGCCGCCCGGCGAGGCGTCGACCCCCGCCCCGGTACCCACCCAGGCCGACGCCCCCCGCAGCGGCACCCGCGTCGGCTGACCCGCCGACGACGAGCACGAAGGCAGCGCCGAGATGCGTGGTGACCTGGTCACGAAGTTGGCCGCCCGGGGCCTGGCCACCGGCGGTGCGGTCCTGGCGTTCCTGGTGCTCGCGCTCACCGGCGCGACCGCCTGGGGGCTCGGGCTGGCGGTGGCCGCGCTCGCCGCCACGGTCTGGGAGCGCCGGGTCCGACCGGGCGCCGACAGCGTCGCGGAGACCGCCCTGCTCGCCGCCGGGATCCTGGTCGGCTACGCCCGGCAGCTCGACGGCGGCTTCGACCCGATCCTGGCGGTCACCGCCCTCGTGCTGCTCGGGCTGGTGCTGGTCACCGGGCCGCTGCGGACCGCCGGCAACCTGGAGATCCGCGCCGCCAACCTGCCGGTACGCACCTGGGTGCCGCAGGTCGCCGCCCGGCTCGACGACGCGGTGGCGGGGCTGCTCGCCGCCCTGGCCGTGGCCGCCCTGGCCGGGCTGCCCGCCGTGGTCGCCCTGCTGGTCTGCCTGCCGGTCGGTGCCGCCGCCGGGGCGGTCGCCCTCGACCTGGCCCGCCGCCGGTTCCGGCCGACGGCCGGCGGGTCGGCGGTCACCCGGGCGCTACGCCGGCACCAGCCGGAGTTCGTGCTGCACTTCTCCGCCCCGCCCGGCTCGGAGTACCAGGTCACCATGTGGCTGCCGTACCTGGAACGGATCGGACGGCCGTTCGTGGTGATGCTGCGGGAACCGGAGTTCCTGCCCGCCGTCGCGGCGGCCACCACCGCACCGGTGGTCTACTGCCCCACCCTGCGCACCATGGACGAGGTGCTGGTGCCGAGCCTGCGGGTGGCGTTCTACGTCAACCACGGCGCGAAGAACAGCCACTGCATCCGATTCACCCAGCTCACCCACGTCCAACTGCACCACGGCGACAGCGACAAGGCGCCCAGCGCCAACCCGGTGTCGGCGATCTTCGACCGGATCTTCGTGGCCGGCGAGGCCGCCGTCGACCGGTACGCCCGCGCCGGGGTGGAGATCCCGGCCGAGAAGTTCGTGGTGGTGGGCCGCCCGCAGGTCGAGGCGATCGAGGTACGCCACCAGCCGACCCGGGGGCTGACGAACCCCACGGTCCTCTACACCCCCACCTGGACCGGCCACCACGCCGACGCCGACTACTGCTCCCTGCCGATGGCCGAGACGCTGCTGCGGCGGCTGCTCGACCGGGGCGCCACGGTGATCCTGCGCGCCCACCCCTACACCAACCAGCACCCGGGCTCGGCCCGTCGCCTGGCCCGGCTGCACGAACTGCTCGCCGCCGACCGCTCCCGCACCGGCCGCCAGCACGTCTTCGGCGCCGCCGCCAGCCGGCTCACCCTGGCCGAGTCGGTGAACCGGGCGGACGCGCTGGTCTCCGACGTCTCCGGGGTGGTCTCCGACTGGCTGTACTCGGGCAAGCCCTACGCGGTCACCGACACCGGCGTCGACGGTGACCGGTTCGTCGAACGGTTCCCCCTCGCCGCCACCGGCTACGTGCTGCGGCGGGACATGGCCGACCTGGACGACGTGCTGACGCGGCTGCTCGACACCGATCCGCTCGCCGAGGCACGCTGGGCGACCCGACGGCGCTACCTGGGCGACTTCCCCGCCGACTCGTACGCCGAGGCGTTCCTCTCCGCCGCCCGGCGGGAACTGGACCCGGCCTGGACCGCCCCGGCGCCACGGACCACGACCGACGACGCGGCGCTGCCGACCGCCCCCTGAGCGCGCAGCAGCGGCCGTGGTGAGCGGTGGGCGTACTTGGTCAGACCTGTAGACCGAGAAGTAAGGAAGGGCCCCCTGCTATCGCCTGGTGTATAGCAGGGGACCCTTCCTTACATCCGGTCCTTACATCTCGTCCTTACATCTCAGGAGGAGTAGCCGCGGGTGGCGGCCCAGTGGGCGAGGTCGGTGGTGCTCATCCAGTACGAGTAGTACGAGGCGTCGGCCGAGTCCGCGATCTTGACCAGTCGACCGTCGTCCGCGTAACCGACCACGGCGACGTAGTGGCCGCCGGGGAAGGAGTGCCAGCCACCGTCGGTGTCGGTGGCGCTGCCGGCCACGTTCACCACCACACCGCGCCCGTCGGTGATCGCCTCCACCACGTCGGCCTGGAGCTGGTCCATCTGCGTCGGGGTGGCCGAGCCGCCCCGCAGCATCGTGGTCGAGTACGGCTCGCCCTTGAGCGTGGCGTTGAGCACCCGGGTGGTGTCCAGAGCCGAGTTGGTGCCGGCGTACGTGGTGCCGAGCTGGGCGGCCAGGGTGTCCTGGTCACGGTCGACCCCCGCGGCGCTGAGCGCGTTGCGTACCGCGGCCGGGCCGCAGTAGTAGCCGGTGGTCTGGGCCTGGAAGTCGTAGTCCAGGACCTTGCGCGTCGGTGGCTTCGGTGCGGTCTTCTCGCTGACGGCCACCGGCGAGGGGGCCGCCGAGGTGGCCTTCGGCGTGGGCGAGGGCGACGGTGACGGTGCGGCGCTGCTCGGGGCCGCGCTGCCCGGCGGGGTCGACGGGGTCGGCTCCGCGCGGGTGTCGGCGCGGGAGGCGACGGTGTCGCCCCGCATCTCGGCGACGGCGGTCGTGGTGTGCGCGGTCGTCGGGGCGTCCTCGGTGCCGACGAGTACGGCACCGGTGCCGGTGGCCAGCGCCAGCGCGGCGGCCGAGGCGGCGACGACCTGGTAGGGGCGTTCGGTGGCCAGCCGGCGTAGCTGGCGTGTCAGGGTCTGCTTCACGGAGTCCTCCACGGGGGCTCAGGGAGGCACGGCGATCCGCTCCGGCGGTCAGCTCGACAGGACATGCCGAGGACCGCCCGAGTGGGCGGACGGGCCGTGCGAGGGGCTTCGCCCGGTCGGGGCCGGGCGGGGGCCGCAGTCAGCTCGCGGCCGACGGCCCGGTGAGCGCGGGCACCGCAGTGCCGTGGAGGAACAAGAGGGGTATCACAAGGGGATGCACGAGAGGAAAGCTCCTTCCGACACCGCCGACCGGGTTAGCTGACGGGTTCGGGCGGGAAGTTGGCCCTACCGCGAGCCGAGGCTCGCGGATTCACCCCAGAGGTGCGGTGGGTCCCCGGTTCGTGAGACCACGATTAGGCGGGTCGATGCGGCGTCGCCTCCTGCGATCGGTTACCGCATCGGACGGGCCGACATTACTGGTCGGTCATTGCCCTGCCAACCCGCTCTGACCTGCGCAAACATGATCCAGCTCAGTGATTTTCGGGCGTTCGGTCATCGATGTCCCGCAACAGGACCGACGGTGATCGACGTAACGGGCGGTGACAACCGGACCACCCCCGGACAATGCCTCCGGACATCACGTCACGTCTCGGGCGGTTGCGGCACCACCGTCCGTTCCGGCGATCGGTGTGACCGGGCTCACCCGATCAGGCCGGATTACCGGGGCTCCGCGCGTCTCGCCCGAGTCACCCCACGCGCGCCGGACGCCAGCGCAGGGCCGCAGCGGCCGGACGCGCGGCGGTGGTCACGGCGGGTGCCGGCACCGGGTTCGGTCGCAGGCGCTGCGCGGCGGCGTACGCCTCGGCGGAGAGCACCCGGGCCGCTTCGGTGGCCCGCTCCGTCTCCCGCCAGGCGGCCCGTTCCCGCTCGGCGGCGGCCCGGTAGGTGGCCCGGTGGTTGTCCCGGACGACCCGGGCCAGCACGACCTCCTGTGCGGCCGGGTGCAGGCGGGGGTCCCAGCCGGCCCGCCGGGCCAGCACGTCGGTGAGCTGCCGCGCCGACAGGTCACCGCGCCAGTGCGCCACCATCGCGGCGTGGTGCAGCCAGCGTTCCCGGGCGGCGTACTCGCTGGCGGTGCGGGGGGTGCGGGGGGCGGGCAGCGCGGTGGTCCCGGCGAGCCGTCGGGCCCGGCTCTCCGCCTCGTCGAAGCGGGCCCAGGCACGGTCGAGGGCGGTCTGGGCGGTACGCCACGCGTCCCGCCGCCGGGCGGCGTTCTGTGCGGCCCCGGCGGCGGCCACCGCCACCTCACCGGCGTAGCGGCGCAGGTCGGCCGTCTCGGCCTCGGCGGGGTCGTCGGCGGGGCCGGTCTCGTCGGGGCCGGACGGTTCGGGCCGGGCGACCAGGACGGTGAGCACACCCAGTGCGAGCACGAGCAGCACCGACCAGATGGCGGCGGCCCGGGGCACCTCGATCAGGAACTGGTAGAGGACGGTCTTCTCCATGGCGGTACCTCGTGGGCCGTGGTGCGCTGACAGCGGGCCGCCGGCACCCGGTCCCCCGACTGCGGTGCGTCGGAACCGGGCGGGGCGGTGACGGGATGTTTCGCGGGGCAGAGGTCCCGGGCGTTGCGGGACGGGCTGCGGCGGAGTCCGGTCGGTGTGCCGCAGCGGGGCGTGAGGTCAGTCGCCGGGTGGGGCGCGGGCACCGTGGGCACCCGGCGGGACCGCCGTCGGGAGGGACGCCGCCGGGCCGCCCACCACCGCCGTCACGGCGGGCCGCTGCGCCAGGCCCGCCTCGGGCGACAGCCCGGGTACGCCGAGCGCGTCGGCGCGGTCGACGGCCCCCGTGGCGGACACCGTGACCAGCGCACCCGTCGACGAGGGGCGCCAGTCGGCACGGGGCGAGGGCACGAGGAGAGGAGCCGACCCGAACCGGCCGGCGACGGGGTGCCCGACGAGCGCGGCCTGTGCGGGCGCGGCCAGTGCGGGCGCGGCCGGTGCGGGCGCGGCCAGTGCGGGGGTGGCCTGTGCGGGCATCGCCCAGGTGCCGAGGGTGAACGCGGCGGCGACCGCGAACCCGGTCAGCAGTCGCGTCGCCCAGCGCGCCAGCCACCACAGGGGACGGGCGGGCGCGACGGGAAGCACCCGGTCACGCTACCGCCACCACTGTCGCACCGCATCGGCGGCGGGCGTGTCGGGTAGACGACGCGCCGTAATCGGCACACGAAACAGCAGGTCGGGGCGTCGACGACAACGGTCCACGGTGGACTCAGCGGTCCCGGTCGCGGAGACCTGCCGTACTCGGCTCGTCACCCGGCACCCGCTGCCTCGGCGGCCCGGCGGGCGGGCCAGCGGGCGATCCGGCGGGCGGATCTGCGGACGGTCCCGCAGGCTCGGCGGACCCGCCACCAGGCGGGGCGGCGGGGCCGGCGGCAGCGCGGCTCGGGGCGAGTCGGCGCATCATCGGTTGCTCCACGTAGCGGTGCAGCAACGCGGCCAGCGCCAGGGTGAGCAGCAGGAACCCGATCACCGCCGGTACTCCCCACCAGCCGGGCAGGCCGGTGCCCCAGTCTCCGGTGAGCCGCAGGATCGTCATGATCGCGAAGACGTGCACCAGGTAGAAGGCGAACGAGACCTCGCCCAGCCAGACCATCAGCCGGGAACGCAGCGGCGAACGGCGACCGTGCACGTCCGCGTCGGCCGCCGCCGCGATCACCAGGACGTACGCCACCGACAGCAGTGCCGCCCAGAGTTCGGCCCGGATCCACTGCGAGGCCGCCACCCAGGTCGCGACGAAGATCACGGTGGCCAGCGGCAGCCGGGGCCCGCGCCAGCGACCGCGCAGCATCAGCTCGGCGGCGGCCACACCCATCCAGAACTCCAGCGACCGCACCAGCGGGAAGATCTGGGCGAACCACCACCGGCTCTGCTCCGGCACCAACTGCTGTCCGGGCCAGAGCGCCAGGATCAGCAACGGCATGGCGATCACGACGGCCCACAGCATCCACGGCCTGGCCCGTCGGATCAGCGGCAACGCCAACGGCAGGCACAGATAGAAGAACAGTTCGCAGGAGAGCGACCAGCTCACGTTGTTGACGCTGTAGAAGTAGCCCGGTCGCGGGTCCCATGCCTGGAGCAGGAAGAGGTTCTCCAGCGCGGCCACCGGGTTGATCGGGTCGGCGAACCAGAGCGCCGCGAGCATGGCCAGCGCCCACAACACCAGGTGGTTCGGATAGATCTTGGCGAGCCGACGACGCCAGAACCTGCGGCGGGAGTCACCGACCCGGGCCGACCAGACCAGCACGAAGCCGCTGAGGATGAAGAAGAACTGCACCCCGGACAGGCCCAGGGTGAAGATCTCGCTGACCACCGCCTGGTGACCGGGCTCGGCGATGATGCGCATGGTGCCAGCGTGGAAACCGAAGACCAGCAGCGCGGCGATCCAGCGCAGTCCGGTCAACGAGGGCAATCGGCTGGCGTCACCGCGTCGGGTGGTGGAGGGCTGCCTATCGACGACGGTGGCGCTGGTCATTCCGGGCACCATACCGGTGCGGGCACACCCACTCGACGCGAGGCAGGAGGGGCGGATGCGGCGCAGGTGTCAACCGGTCCTCCGGTGGCCTAGTATTCCCGGGACTTGGATGAGCACCCACCCCGCCATCCGGCTCGGTGGTGCGCCGGGCATGCCGAGGCGGGGCCGGCACCGACGAGAGGCAGAGTCAGCGATGCACCAGCGGATCCTGATGCGGGCCCGAAAGGGTCCCTTCGACGTCAACTCGCCCGAGGAGACGTTCGAGCGGAACCTGATCGGTGAGAACGCGGGCAACCTGGTCTTCAGTCACGCCGCGAACAAGCTGCTGGCCACCCGCGCCGCCACCATCACGCCCAACGGCTTCACGGTGAACATGCGCGACAGCGACCGGATCAACGAGGAGTACGACGTCTTCGTGGTCCCGCTGGCGAACGCGTTCCGGCGCAGCTACGCCCACCGGCTCGACGCGATGAGCCGGCTGATCGAGCGACTCAAGATCCCGGTCGTGGTGCTCGGGGTGGGTGTGCAGACGAACGTCGACGGTGACCGGGAATACCTCCGTCCGATCGACGACCAGGTCAGTCGCTTCTGCCGGGCCGTCCTCGACCGCTCGCCCAGCATCGGCGTCCGGGGTGAGATCACCGCCGACTACCTGCGGACGATCGGCTTCTCCAACGTCGACGTGATCGGCTGCCCGTCGATGTTCCTGCACGGCGACACCCTGCCGGTGGAGAAGCGCAAGACGTTCATCGGCCCGTACGACAAGATCGCGTTGACCGTCTCGCCGTACGTCAAGTCGATGGCGAAGATCATCAAGACGCACCACCAGCGCTACGAGAACCTGCGCTACATCCCGCAGGACCTCAAGACGCTGGGCACCCTGCTCTTCGGTGACGCCCCCGAGGACCGTGGCAAGACCAGCGAGATCCCGATCCACACCACGCACCCGCTGTTCACCGAGGACAAGGTGCGGATGTTCGTCGACCCGTGGACGTGGATCGACTACCTCTCCGGGTTCGACTTCAACTTCGGCACCCGCATCCACGGCACCATCGTCTCGCTGCTCGCCGGCACGCCGGGCTTCCTCTTCGCGCACGACTCGCGCACCCTGGAGCTGGCCCGCTACTTCGAGATCCCGCACCGGGTGATGCGCGACGTGCCGGCCGATGTGGACGCCGCCCAGCTCTACGACGAGGCCGACTACTCGGGCATGGTCAACGGCCACAAGCAGCGGTACGACACGATGCTCCAGTTCCTGACCAAGCACAACCTGGGCAACTCCTTCAACGACGCCGACAGCGCGGCGGTGTTCGACGCCACCCGGCAGGCGACCGCCTTCCCGCCGGCCGTCCGCCCGGCGCTGGCCACCTCGCCCGAGGTGCTGGTCAAGCGCATCGAGTGGCTTCGTGACCAGGAGGCCGTACTCCGCGAGCAGGCGTCACAGGCGATGCCTCGGCCGGAGCGGATCCGGACCCGGATCAAGAAGGCCGTCCCCGGCTCGGTGCGCCGCATGCTCAACCGTTAACCCGGCGCTGCCCGGCTGTTCAAAAACTCCACCACCGCCGGCCACGTCGGGTTCCAGGGCCGTCCATCCGGGCGGTCGATGGTTGCGGCGTGGTCATTCAGCCGACGCACGCGCCGCTGTTGAGCATCGTGGTACCCGTCTACCGCGTCGAGGCGTACCTGCGGCAGTGCCTCGACTCGATCCGTGGTGACGTGCCCGCCGACCGGGCCGCCGAGGTGGAACTGGTCGCGGTGGACGACGCGTCGCCGGACGGGTGCGGCGATCTGCTGCGCGCGTACGCGGCCGAGCATCCGGGCGTACGCGTGCGGCACCTGGCGACCAACGTCGGCCTCGGCCCGGCCCGCAACGCCGGGCTGGACGTGGCGACCGGCCGGTACGTCTGGTTCGTCGACAGCGACGACTGGCTGCCGCCGGGCACGATCCCGGCGGTGCTGGACCGGCTGCGGGCGGACCGCCCCGACGTGATGATGGTCGACCACCTGCGGGTGCACGACTGTGGCCGCCGGGAGGTGGACCCCAGCAGCCGGTTGCTGCGGGACGCACCCGGCGTGTTCCGGCTCGCCGACCGGCCCCGGCTGCTGCGGGTGCAGCACACCGCCTGGAACAAGGTGGTCCGCCGGGAGTTCCTGGCCGATCTGGGGCTGCGCTTCCACCCCGGCTGGTACGAGGACATCCCGTTCAGCCACCCGCTGCTGATCGGCGCGGCACGCATCTCGGTGCTGGACCGGGTCTGCTACCTGTACCGCCAGGGCCGCCAGGGCGCCATCACCTCCACCCGCAGCGGCCGGCACTTCGACGCCTTCGACCAGTACGACCGGCTCTTCACCTGGCGGCACGAGCGGCACCCGGACGGGCGCTGGCACAGCGAGCTGTTCGACCTGATGGTGAACCATTTCCTGGTGGTGGTGGGCAACGACGACCGACTGCACCCGCACCTGCGGCGCGACTTCTTCCGCCGGGTCGCCGAGCACTACCGCCGGTACCTGCCGGGCAGCGGGTACCCCCGGCCCGGCGGAGTGGCCGGGTTCAAGCACCTCCTCGTCGGCCGGGACAGCTACCTGGCGTACGCCGCGCTGCGCCGGGCCCACCGGATGGCCACCCGGCTGCGCGCTGCGGCGCCCGCCGCCCCGCCCCCGCCCGACGCATCGACCCCGACCGCCACGGCGACCGCCGCGTCCCCGCCCCCGCCCGACGGCACAGCGGCCCCCACGTCACCCCGCCCGCTGGTGCGGACTCGTCAGAACGGAACACGATGACCACGTTGAAGATCGGCCCGCATCTGGTCGGCGCCGGGGAGCGCCCCTTCGTGGTGGCCGAGATGTCCGGCAACCACAACGGCGACCCGGGGCGGGCACTGTCCATCGTGGACGCTGTCGCGGCGGCCGGTGCACACGCGCTCAAGCTCCAGACGTACCGGCCCGACACGATCACCATCGACGTCGACACCCCGGCGTTCCGCATCTCCGGCGGGCACGAGCTGTGGGGCGGGCAGAACCTCTATCGGCTCTACGAGCGGGCACACACCCCGTACGAGTGGCACCGGCCGATCTTCGAACGGGCCCGTGAGCACGGGCTGACGGTCTTCTCCTCCCCCTTCGACGCCTCGGCCGTGGAGCTGCTGGAGGAACTGGACGCGCCCGCGTACAAGATCGCCTCGTCGGAGCTGGTCGACCTGCCGCTGATCCGGCTCGTCGCGGCCACCGGCAAGCCGATGGTCATCTCCACCGGGATGGCCACGCTGGCCGAGATCGACGCCGCCGTCCGCACCGCCCGCGACGGTGGTGCCGGTGGGATCGTGCTGCTGGCCTGCACCGCCTCGTACCCGGCCCCGCCCGCCGACAGCAACCTGCGCCGCATCCCGGTGCTCGCCGAGGCGTTCGGGGTGCCCGTCGGTCTCTCCGACCACACGCCCGGCATCGGCGTGCCGGTCGCGTCGGTGGCCCTCGGGGCATGCTTCATCGAGAAACACGTCACGCTGGACCGCGCCGACGGCGGCGTGGACTCCGACTTCTCGCTGGACCCGTCCGAGCTGGCCGCGCTGGTGGTCGAATCGGAGCGGGCGTACGCGGCGCTCGGCGGCACCGCCGTCGGCCCCACCCCCGCCGAACGGGAGGGCCTGCGTTTCCGCCGCTCGCTCTACGTGGTGGCCGACGTGCGCGCCGGGGACGAGGTCACCGCCGCCACCGTACGCTCGATCCGGCCGGCCGGCGGGCTGCACCCGGTGGAGATCGACCGGGTCCTCGGTCGCCGCTTCACCACCGACGTCGCCCGGGGCACCCCGCTGAGTTGGGACCTGATCTGAGCGTTGGCCCTCGCCGCCACCAGTTCGGCACGTGGGTCGGCCGTTGCGGTCCCTCGCACAACGCCCCGACGGTCGGTGTCCCGCACAACGCCCCGACGGTCGGTGTCCCGCACAACGCCCCGACGGTCGGTGTCCCGCACAACGCCCCGACGGTCGGTGGGTAGATTTGTTGTCGCTGGGGCGACAACAAATCTACCCACCCCGGAGCGGCAGCCAGCGACATGCCGCGATCCGGCAGGCCGCTCTGGACTCGATCGGATGGGGCGAGGCGGTCGGGGCGTCGACGGCGCAGACGGTTCAGCTCGAAAGGGACCGACCAGGAGACGGCAGGCCCGGGAGACGGCAGGCCCGGGCCGGTCGGCGGCACGACGGCGCAGACGGTTCAGCTCGAAAGGGACCGACCAGGAGGCGGTAGGTCCAGGTCAGGAGGCGGTAGGTCCGGGCCGGGAGACGGCAGGCCCGGGATTACGGTGAAGGCGACGGTGACGACCAGGTCGGAGAGTGCCTCCCGGTCCGCCGAGCCGACCTCGCGGGCGAGGCCCGAAGGGTCGAGGTCGAGGTCGAGGTCGAGGTCGAGGACCAGGGTGCGCCACAGCCAGACCGTGCCGGCGGGCACACTCAGGCCGTACCGGCGCCAGAGGGCGACCATCGGTACGTCGGCGAGTTTGGCCACGCACTCGGTGCGGGTCCACCGGGCCCAGAAGTTCGAGGTGCCGAACCGGTGCGCCAGCATCGGCGGCACCTCGGCAGCGGCGAACTCGGCGTCGATCGCGACCCGCCAACCCGGGATCGGTGGCGCGTACCAGCCGACGCACCGTCCGTCGGCCAGGTGGCTGCGGGTGACGGCGTCGCCCGAGTCGGTGGCCGACGCGACCCGCAGGTGTCGCGGCGCGGCGGCGAGGAGCGTGGCCACGGACGGTCCCCCCGCGCCCACGGCGACGCGGGCGGACGGGGCGCGCGGGTCAGATCGAGGCGGCACCGTCGACCACGATGACCTGGCCGTTGATGTTCGTCTGGTCGCGCAGCAGCATCCGCACCACGGGTACCACCTCGTGCGGCTCGGTCAGGTGGCCGGTCGGGGTGCGGCGCACTATCTGGTCGAGTTGGGTCGGGCCGAGCACCGCTGACATCTCCGAGGCGAAGAAGCCCGGAGCGACGGCGTTGACCAGCATCCGGCCGCCCAACTCCCGGGCCAGCGAGCGGGTGGCGGCGTCCATCCCGCCCTTGGTGGCGGAGTACGCGACCAGGCCAGGGAAGCCGCGCTGCGCGCAGATCGAGGTGACGTTGACGATCCGCCCGCGCCGTCCCTGCGCCAGCATCCGCCGCACGGTGAGCCGGGTCAGCTGCAACGGGGCGGTCAGGTTGGTCTCGACGATCCGGGCGATGTCGGCGTCAGCGGTGTGTACGTGCAGCGAGTCCTGCCCGACCGCCGCGTTGTTGACCACCCCGTCGACCGGCCCGAGCCGCTCCTCCGCCGCCCGGAGGAACGCCTGCGTGGCGGCCCGGTCGGTGACGTCGACCGGGTCGACGTGGACCCGATCCGGACGGGCCTCGGCGAGCTTCGCCAGGTCCGGGGTGACGGTACGCGCGAAGGCGGCCACCTTCACCCCCGCGTCGAGCAGGTCGGTGACGATGGCGAGGCCCAGGCCCCGGGAACCGCCGGAGACGAGCACCACGGTGGAGGGCGGAACGGGGACGGCGGATTCAGACATCGCTCTTCAACGTCTCCTTGACGGGGATCTCGGCGTGCAGCCGGATCCGGCGGGGCACGGCGTACTCGGGCAGCCGGTCGGTGCACCAGCGCACCAACGCCGCCTCGTCCAGGTCCGGGCCGGTCGCGCCGGACACCGGAGGGGCGGGTACGACCTCGGCGACGACCATGTGACCGAGTAGCGGAGCGCGTCGGCCGGTGACCCGGGCCCAGGCCACCCGGGGGTGGGCGGTGAGCACGTCACGGACCAGCCCGGCGGAGACCTTGCTGCCGCCCACGTTGATCTCGTCGGTGTCGAGCCGCCCGCTGATCAGGACCCGGCCGTCGACGACCTGCGCCCGGTCCCCGGTGCGGACCGGTCCGGCCAACCCGACCCCGTGGTGCGGCGAGGTGACCACGAGTTCCCCGTCGCGCAGCCCGATGATGGGGCGTTCCGGGGCGCTGCGGTCCAGCCACTCGACCGGGAACCCGGCCCGCCCGTCGTGCACCACGATCGCCGCGCCGACCTCGGAGGAGGCGTAGATCCAGGAGATCCGGGCGGCCGGGAAGACCTCCCGCAGCCGGTCCAGGATCGCCTGGTCGACCGGCTCGCCGCCGAGGGTGAGCTGACGCAGCGGCACCCGGGCCAGCGCCTCGGGGTCGCGGTGCAGCGCCCGACGCCAGAAGGTGGGCGTACCGGAGGCCGCGTCGACACCGTGCGCGGCGGCCAGCGCCGGCCAGTCGTCGAGTCGCTCGGGCTCCACCACCACCAGGTGCTGTCCCGGCTGGGTCAGCGCCAGCGTCACCACCTGCCACCACGCGTACGTGCCGGGGGCGTACGGGCAGAGCCAGGTGCGGCCCGGTTGGGCACCCCGGACGGTGGTCACCGACTCCAGGGTGTGCCCGACGCGTTTCGGACGTCCGGTGGTGCCGGAGGTCAACAGCCAGAGCCGGCCGCGCTCGGCCGGTCGGGGCCGGGTCGGAGCGAGGACGACGAGGCCGTCCCCGCCCACGACGGCACCGTCCCCCAGCGCGGCCCCATGACCCAGCGGGGTCGGGTCGGCGGCGGTCAGGGTGAAGCCGGCGGCGCGCAGGTCGTCCCGCATTCCGGCGTCGACCCGACCGGCGCTGGTGAGCAGCAGTTCGGTGCCGTGCACGGCGTGGTGCCGGGCGGCGGCGAGCGCGTCGCGGGCGGAGTGCGCGAGCACCGCCACCGGGTCCGGCAGGACCGGTTCGGGCAGGTCCCGCCAGGTCAGCGCGCTGCCGCCGACCACGACGCGGTTGTCCACACCGGCCGGGTACGGGCCGAGGTGGGCGGCGGTCCGGACGCTCACTGCCGCTGGAGTTCGGCGAGGAAGTCGAGGACGTCGCCGACGGTGGCGATGCGCCGCAACCCGGGCGCGTCGAAGTTCAACTCCTCGCCCGTGGCGTCCTCGACCCGCAGGGCCAGTTCGGAGAAGTCCAGCGACCGGAAACCGATCTCCCGCAGATCCGCCGCGTCGTCGTCCGGCAGTACCTTTCCCTGATTGGCCAGCACCTGCCCCATGAGGTCGCGAATCTGCGCGCGACTCAATTCCGTCATGCCGCGGAGTGTACAGCCGGATGAATCGTGATTAGGGTGCCCGATGACCCTGGAAATGCGAACAGAAAGTGAGCGTTACGTGCTGCGAGACGCCACCGGGGACGACGTTAACCTGATGTTGTCCTGGCGTAATCAGGACGTCAATCGACAGGCCAGCAAGACCAGTCACGTGATCAGTGTCGAGGAGCACCGGCGGTGGTGGGCGGCAGTCCGCACCGACCCTTCCCGCCGGGTGTTGACCTACCTGTACGACGGGGTGCCCTGCGGTGCGGTCACCTTCTTCGACCTGCGGTTCGACGGTCCGCGTACCGGGTCGTGGGGGTTCTGTCTGGACGCCGAGGGGCTGGCCGAGCGGGGCGAGACGCTGCCCGTCTGGCTGGCCGTGACGCGGGCGGCGCTCGGGTACGCCTTCGACGTGCTGGCACTGGACCGACTCGACGGAGAGGTGCTCGCCCACAACACCGTGGTACGGCAGATGAACCGTCGTCTCCGGTTCGTGGAGGGTGTGGGCCGCACGGAGGTGCACGACGGGCGGGAAATCACCGTGATCCCCATTTCACTGGAGCGCGACAATCGCCGTCGACACTGATTCTGCATGCCGTCCACGTCGCGTTCACGACATGTTCGACGACTGTTTCCGACACCGCCGGAATCAAGCCCGACGGTGCCCGCCATTCACGGCCGCAGTGGCCCGGGTTAACCACCGGGCGTCGGCGCGTTAACCCACCGCCCCTAGCGTTCCCACCCGACCGGCTGCGGTGTCGCCGGCTCACCGACGACCACGGGAGCACCACATTGAGCGAGCTGAACGGATCGTCCATCCTCGTCACCGGGGGCACGGGTTCCTTCGGCCGGACCTTCCTCCGGCACCTCCTCAGCGAGGTCGACCCGGCCCGGGTGGTGGTCTTCTCCCGTGACGAGCTGAAGCAGTACGAGCTGCGCCAGCAACTCGGCGACGACCCGCGACTGCGCTGGTTCATCGGGGACATCCGGGACCGGCACCGGCTGACCCGGGCCATGCACGGGGTGGACCACGTGGTGCACGCCGCCGCGCTCAAGCAGGTCGACACCGCCGAGTACAACCCGTCGGAGTTCATCGCCACCAACATCACCGGGTCGCAGCACGTCGTCGACGCGGCGATCGAGGCCGGCGTACGCAAGGTCATCGCCCTCTCCACCGACAAGGCGTCCAGCCCGATCAACCTGTACGGCGCGACCAAGCTGGTCGGCGACAAGCTCTTCGTCTCCGCCAACCACTACGCCGCCCAGCACCCCACCCGCTTCTCGGTGGTGCGCTACGGCAACGTGGTCGGCAGCCGGGGCTCGGTGGTGCCGCTGTTCCGCCGCCTCGCCGCCGAGGGCCGCAGCCTGCCGATCACCGACAAGCGGATGACCCGGTTCTGGATCACGTTGGACCAGGCGGTGCAGTTCGTCCTGGACTCGTTCGACCAGATGCAGGGCGGCGAGCTGTTCGTGCCGCGTATCCCCAGCATGCGCATCCTCGACCTGGTCGAGGCCGTCGCGCCGGACGCCACCACACACGAGATCGGCATTCGTCCGGGCGAGAAGCTGCACGAGGAGATGATCGCGCCGGACGACAGCCGCCGGACGCTGATCGCCAAGGACCGCTTCATCGTGCAGCCGACCATCGCCACCTGGGGCTACCAGCCGCCGGTCGACTGCGAGCCGGTGTCGGACGGCTTCGCGTACCAGTCGGACACCAACGACGAGTGGCTCACCGTGCCGCAGTTGCGCGCCATGCTCGGCCTCACCGCCCTCGCCGCATGAGCATGCTGCCGTACGGCCGACAGTCGGTGACTGAGGAGGACGTCGCCGCCGTGGTCGCGGCCCTGCGCAGCGACTGGCTCACCACCGGCCCCGAGGTCGCCGCGTTCGAGGCGGAGCTGTCCCGGTGGGCCGGCGGCACCGGGGTGGCGACGGTCTCCAACGGCACGGCGGCGCTGCACGTGGCGTACGCGGCGGCGGGTGTCGGCCCCGGCGACGAGGTGATCGTGCCGCCGACGACGTTCGTGGCGACCGCGAGCAGCGCGCTGGCGCTGGGCGCGCGGATCGTCTTCGCCGACGTCGAGGAGGAGACGTACACACTGGACCCGGCCGCGGTGGCCGCCGCCGTCACCGAGCGGACCAAGGTCGTCGCCGCCGTGGACTACGCCGGACACCCGGCCGACTACGACGCGCTGCGCGCCGCGATCGAGGGTACGGGCGCCACGCTGCTCGCCGACGCGGCGCACTCGATCGGGGCCGCCTACCGGGGTCGGCCGGTCGGCACGCTCGCCGACGTGACCACGTTCTCGTTCTTCCCCACCAAGAACATGACCACCGCCGAGGGCGGCGCGGTCGTCACCGGCGATCCGGAGCTGCTCACCCGGGCCCGCCGGTTCCGCAACATCGGGCTGGTGCGGGAACCCGACGAGCAGCGGTGGCCGGACGAGGGCGGCTGGCACCAGGAGGTGCACTCGTACGGGCTGAACTACCGGCTGCCCGACGTACTCTGCGCGCTCGGTCGCAGCCAGCTTCGCCGCCTCGACGCGTTCCTGGCCCGCCGGGCCGAGCTGGTGGCCCGCTACGACGAGGCCCTGGCCGACCTGCCCGGCGTACTCACCCCGGGCCGGCGGGACTGGGCCGCACCGGCCTGGCACCTGTACCCGATCCGGGTGCGCGACGGCCGCCGTCGACAGGTGTACGACCGGATGCGCGCCGCCGGCATCGGCGTACAGGTGAACTACATCCCGGTGCACTGGCACCCGGTCTTCGCCGACCTCGGCCACCGGCGCGGCACCCACCCGGTCGCGGAGGCGTTCTACGCCCAGCAACTGTCGCTGCCGCTCTACCCCGGGCTGCGCGACGCCGATCAGGACCGGGTCGTGGACGCGCTGGCTGCGGCGCTGCGCGGCACCCGGGTCCGGTCGGCCGCCTGAGAGGACCCGATGCACCACGCGAACCACTTCTACGGGCACGCGCACGTGCTGGCCCGCTACGCCGGACTGGGCGACGGGCATCCGCCGCGGATCGACGGGTACGTGCAGCACGGCTGGAACATCGGCGACGGGTTGGCGCCCGGACACCCGTACGCCGACCGCGCCCCCAGCCTGCTCTGGTCCGAGCAGACCCGGCGGCGGGCCTGGTCGGTGGGGCGACGCAACGTCACCGTGATCGGGGCGCCCTTCGCGTACCTGCTGGCGATGCGGGCCGCCGAGCCCGCGCCCGAGCGGGAGGGCACCATCTGGTACCCGTTCCACGGGTGGGAGGGGCAGCACGTCAAGGGTGACCACCGGGAGCTGATCGCCCGGATCCGGGACACCGAGCCCGGCCCGGTCACCGTCTGCCTCTACTGGCACGAGCACCGGATGCGTCGGGTCCGCCGGCTCTACGAGAACGCCGGGTTCCGGGTCGTCTGCCACGGCTACCGGGGGCACTGGTGGAAAGACACCGACCCGTCCTTCCTGGACCGGCAGCTCGACGAGCTGCGCCGCCACCGGCGGGTCGCGTCGAACCGGCTGACCAGCGCCATCTTCTACGGCGTCGCGGCCGGGTGCGAACCGGCCGTGTACGGCGACCCGATGACGCTGGCCGACGAGGACCCGACCTTCGGCGGCACCGCCCGGATCCGCCGCCAGTGGCCGGAGCTGCACGGCGAACGGGTGCACCTGGCCACCGCCGTGGAGATCACCCGCGCGGAACTGGGCACCGACCACCGCTACCCGCCCGCCGCCCTGCGCGAACTGCTGGGCTGGGCGACCCCGGACGAGGAGACGACGTGACGACCGAGACGGCCGTGACGCTGCCCGGCGGCGAGATGCCGGCCTGGTCCGACCGGGCCGCCGACGTCGGCCCGCTCGCCACGCTGGTGGCCGGGCTGGCACCCGACGGCGCCCGGGTGCTGCTGGCCGGGCCGCACGACCCGGCGGTACGCACGGCGCTGGCGCACACCCGGCTCACCGCGCTGCTGCGGGGCTACCCCGACGCGGCGGCGCTCGCCGGTCAGGTCGACCGGGTGGTGGTGGCCGGTGTGTCGGGGCTGCCCGACGACGAGGAGTACGACCTGGTGCTCGCCGCCGCCGGGCTGGACGCGATCGAGTCGGTCGAGGGGCCCCGGCTCGGGTGGGACGCCCGGCTGCGGCGCCTGGCGACGGCCGTTCGCCCCGGCGGGACGCTGCTGCTGCGGCTGGACAACCCGCTCGGCGTCCACCGGTTGGTGGCCGACTCCCCCTGGTACGCCGACCGCGCCGACGCGGCGTGGACCGTCGGCGGGGCGCTCGACGGGGACCGCCCGGCCGGGCTGGACCAGCTCCACGTCCGACTGGTCGACGCCGGACTGCGAGTGGACGGCTGTTATGCCGGATATCCCCGGCCGGACCTGACCACCGCGCTGCTCGCCACCGACCGCCTCAGCCGACACACCGACTCGGGGCTGTTCGACGCGGTGTTGCAGCGCAGTTGCGCCGAAGGGTTCGACGGCCGGTTCGTGCTGGCCGATCCGGCCCGGTTGGCCGTGGACGCGCTGCACGCCGGCAAGGCGGCCGAGCTGGCCCCGTGCTGGCTGGTGCTCGCCCAGCGGGGCACCGACACACCCGCCCCCCGCTCCGACGGGCTGCCGGTGGCGCTGGTGTGCTCCGACGGCACGGACGACACGGTCCTGGAGGTGGTCGACGGCCCGCAGGGCTGGCGGTGGCGTGGCACGGCACCGACCGGACGGACCACACCCGCCACCGCACCGTACGCGAGCCGACAGGCCGCCCACCGCGACCCGGCGGCACCGGACTGGCCCGTCCCGGCGGGGCGGCTGCTGCGGACCCTGCTGCTCGACGGTTGTCTGCGCCGCGACACCGGCCTGCTGCGTCGCCTCCTGCGCGGATACGCCGACTGGCTCTCCGGGCAGGCCGAGCAGGGTCGGCTCGGCGGGGCGGTGGCGCTGGCCGGGGCGGAGAACCTGGTCGTCGCCGGTGACCGCTTCGCGGTGCTCGATCCGAGCTGGCGGGCCGGCGACCCGCTCCCGGTCGACGTGGTCCTCGCCCGGACGCTGTGGCGCTTCGCCACCGAACTGGTCACCGGCGGGTACGCCCACCCGTGGACCTCCACGCTGGACGTGGCGGGCCTGACCGTGGTGCTCGGCGGGGTCGCCGGACGGGACTTCGACCGCACGGTGGTGGACGCGGCGGTGGAGACCGAGGCCGCGGTGGGCGCCGCGCGACGGGGGCTGGACGCCGCCGGACGCGCCGACCTCGACGCCCACCTGCGCGCGGTCTCCCCGACCGACCCGCCGCCCGGTCCCCGCAGCTACCAGCAGCTCCACGAGGCGTGGCGACGCCAGCGCGAGGAGAACACCCGGATGGCCGCGCTGCTGGCCTGGACCGAGGAGCTGCTCACCTCGCGGGAACGCGCGCTGCGCCGGACCGAGGCGACGATCAACCTGCTCAGCGGTTCGCTCAGCTACCGGGTGGGTCGGCTCGCCGTCACCCCGGCACGGCTGGCCCGCCGGGGCGCGGGGGCCGCGAAGCGGCGCGTCCGTGCCGCCCTGACGCCCCAGCAACCCAAGCGGACGGACCAGTCGTGACCGAACGGATCGTGGGCGTGGTGCAGGCCCGGATGGGCTCCTCCCGGCTGCCCGGCAAGGTGCTGCGTCCCCTCGCCGGACGCAGCGTACTGGGCCGGGTGGTGCGGGCCGCGCAGGACAGCGGAGTCCTCGCCGACCTGGTGGTCGCCACCAGCACCGACCCCGGCGACGACGCGGTGGTCGCCGAGTGCGAACGGCTCGGGGTGGCCTGGCACCGGGGACCCGTCGACGACGTGCTGGCCCGTTTCGTCGGCGCGCTCGACGCCCACCCGGGCGAGGCGGTGATGCGGTTCACCGCCGACTGCCCGCTGCTCGACCCGCAGATCGTCACGCTGGTCGCCTCGGTGTACCGGGCGGTGCCCGGCCTGGACTACGCCAGCACGTCGATCGCCCGTACGCTGCCACGCGGCCTGGACGTGGAGATCATCCGCACGGAGGCGCTGCGGACCGTGGACACGCTCGCCACCGGCCATGACCGGGTGCACGTCACCTCGTACGCGTACGCTCATCCGGAGCGCTTCCGGGTGCTCGGCGTCACCCTCCCACCGGACCGGTCCCGGCTGCGGCTCACCCTCGACACCGAGCCGGACTGGCAACTGGTCAGCGCCGTGGCGGCGCACTTCGGCGACGTCGCCGTGCCGTTGGCCACGCTCGCCGACTGGCTCGACCGGCGACCGGAGGTGCGGGCACTCAACGCCGACGTGCGGCAGAAGCGGTTGGAGGAATGCTGAGCACGGTACGAGTCGGTCTGCGCTGCGACGCGGACCCGCAACGCGGCGTCGGGCACCTGGTCCGCTGTCTCGCCCTCGGCGAGGAACTCCTGGCCCGGGGTGCCACCGTCGAGGTGTTCGGCACGGTGACCGTCGGCTGGGCGGCCGGTCACCTCGCCGCCCGGGGCATCCCGCTGCGTCCCGGCCCGGACACCCCGGACGGACTGGTCAGCGCGGCCCGCCGGCACGACCTGGACGTGCTGGTGCTCGACTCGTACGACCTCGACCCGGCCGGTGCGCACGCGCTGCGGAGGGCCGGGGTGCTGACCCTGGCCGTCGTCGACGGCGACACCCGGGGGCAGGACGCCGACCTGTTCCTGGACCAGAACTTCGGCGCCGACATGGTGACCTCCGGACGGCTGCTGGCCGGCAGCGCGTACGCCCTGCTCCGCGACTCGGTGCTGGCCGCCCGGCCGGCGACGCCCCGCCCGGCGAGGCAGGTGGACCGGCCCTCGGTGCTGGCCTTCTTCGGCGGCACCGACGCGGCCGCAGCGGCACCGGTCCTGGCCGAGCTGCTGCTGGCCACCGGGCGGCCGATGACGCTCACCGTCGTCGTCGGGCGCCCCGAGGTCTCCGGGCGACTCACCGCGCTGACCACCGGACCGGGCCAGTCGCTGCGGCCGGTGCCGCCCACCGGCGCCCTGCCGGAGATGATCGCCGCCGCCGACCTGGTGGTCAGCGCGGCTGGCACCTCGACCTGGGAACTCTGCTGTCTCGGTGCCCCGTCGGCGCTGGTCTGCGTGGTCGACAACCAACGCGAGTCGTACCGCCGGGTGGCCGCCGCCGGGCTGGCCGCCGGACTCGGCGAACTGCCGGACCTCCGCACCGACGACACCACCCGGACCGCCGCCCTCCGGACCCTGGACGAGCTGCTCACCAGCGGCGTACGCCGGGCCGCCCTCTCGGCCCGGGCCCACGCGGCCGTGGACGGGCGCGGTCGGGGTCGGGTGGTCGACGCGATGCTCGACGCCCTCGACCACCAATGGATCGCACAGGTCCCGTAGCGCCGCATCCCGACAGGAGCAAGGTGTGGGGGGATGGTCTCCTTCGGTCACTGTCGAGCTGAGCCGTACGTGCTATCAGGGGCCGGTGACGACCGACCAGCAGGTCAGGGACGCGACGCGGATGCCCCACCGACGGCCCGGGCAACGCGATCCGTTGGCGCTCTCAGCTCGACAGCGGCCGTACCTGACACGGCACCACCTCCACACGGTGGAGGTGGTGCCGTAGATTCCGCTCACCCGCACCCGGCGGCGCGGATCAGTCGCGGTCGATCTGGTGACCGATGACCGTGGGGCCGAGCATGACGGCGAAACCGGAGCCGTCCCGGCGCGGATCGGCGGCCGGCAACTCCACCGGCTCCCCGTTCACCGTGGAACCCACCGGACGCGGACCGATCCAGCCGACGACCACGTCGGTCTCCCCCTTGAGGAACCGCTGCGCCCGCACCCCGCCGGTCGCCCGCCCCTTCACCGGGTACGCCGCGAACGGCGTCACCTTCACCGTGCCGCCGGTGGAGGTGACCACCATCGGCTCACCGTGCTCCGGATCGTCGGTGCGCACCGCACCGAAGTACACCACCTGCGCGTCACCCGGCAGCGCGATCCCCGCCATGCCGCCGCCTTTGAGCCCCTGCGGACGCACCGTGCCCGCCGGGAAGCGCAGCAGCGACGCCGCACTGGTCAGGAACGCCAACGTCTCCGCACCGTCGGTCAACCAGCTCGCTCCGACCACCTCGTCACCCGCACGCAGCCCGATCACCTCGAACTCGTCCGAGCGCACCGGCCAGTCGGGAGCACAGACCTTGACCACACCCTGCCGGGTCCCCAGCGCCAGACCGGGCGAACCCTCGGCGGTCGCACCGAGCGGCGCCAGCCCCACCACCGTCTCCCCCGGCGCCAACGGCACCAGCTCGGCGGCGGACATCCCGCCCCGCAACGACACCGTGCCCGCCTGCTCCGGCAGCACCGGCAGCGGCAGCACGTCGACCTTGAACGCCCGCCCCGCACTGGTCACCAGCAACACCCGACCCCGGGCGGTGGAGTGCACCAGCGCGCGTACCGCGTCGTGTTTGACCCGGCCGTGCCGACGCCGCCCCTCGGCGGCCTCCTCCGACTCGGCGGCGGTACGCGCCACCAGCCCGGTGGCGGAGAGGATCACCTGACACGGGTCGTCGGCCACCTCCAGCGGCCCGGCCGGCACGGACGCCGCCAGCACCTCCTTGAGGTCACCGTCGACGAGCGTCGTCCGACGCGGCGCCGCGAACTGCTTCACCACCGCGGCAAGCTCGTCGGAGACGACCTTCTTGAGCACGTTCTCGTCGTCCAGGATGGTGGACAGCTCGGCGATCTCCCCGCGCAGCTTCTCCTGCTCGGCCTCCAGCTCCAACCGGTCGAACTTGGTCAACCGGCGCAGCGGAGTGTCCAGGATGTAGGTCGCCTGGATCTCGGAGAGTGTGAACTGCCGCATCAGGCCGCTCTTGGCCGCCGGGGCGTCCTCGCTGGCCCGGATCAGCTTGACCACCTTGTCGATGTCGAGCAGCGCGATCAGCAGGCCGTCGACCAGGTGCAGCCGCTCCTCGCGCTTACGCTTGCGGTACGCGCTGCGCCGGGTCACCACCTCGTACCGGTGCGCCAGGAACACCTCCAGCAGCTCCTTGAGCCCCAGGGTGCGCGGCTGGCCGTCGACCAGCACCAGGTTGTTCACGCCGAAGGACTGCTCCAGCGGGGTGAGGCGGTAGAGGTCGGCGAGCAGCGCCTGCGGGTTGACCCCGACCTTGCACTCCACCACCAGGCGGGTGCCGCTCTCCCGGTCGGTCAGGTCCTTCACGTCGGCGATGCCGGTCAGCCGCTTGGTCTTGTTCACCTCGTTGGTGATCGCCGCGATGACCTTCTCCGCACCGACGCCGTACGGCAGCTCGACCACGGTGATCGCCTGCCGTCCCCGGCTGCCCTCCAGCGGGCCGATCTCCACCTTGCCGCGCATCCGCACCACACCCCGCCCGGTCTCGTACGCCCGGCGCACCTCGTCGAGGCCGAGCAGCAGACCACCGGTGGGCAGGTCGGGACCGGGCACGAACTCCATCAGCTTGTCGAGGGTGGCGTTCGGGTGCCGGATCAGCCAGCGGGCCGCCGAGACCACCTCGCCGAGGTTGTGCGGGATCATGTTCGTCGCCATCCCGACCGCGATGCCGGAGGCGCCGTTGACCAGCAGGTTCGGGAAGGCGGCCGGCAACACGGTGGGCTGGGTCAGCGAGCCGTCGTAGTTGGGCTCGACGTCGACGGTGTCCTCACCCAGCTCGCCGACGAGCAGCATCGCCTCCCGCGACATCCGAGCCTCGGTGTAACGCGACGCTGCCGGTCCATCGTCCGGGCTCCCAAAATTCCCATGCCCGTCGATGAGTGGGGTGTTCAGCGAGAAGTCCTGCGCCAACCGCACCATCGCGTCGTAGATGGCGCTGTCGCCGTGCGGGTGGTACTTACCCATCGTGTCGCCGACGATGCGGGCCGACTTCACGTGCGCCCGGTCCGGCCGGTAGCCCTGCTCGTACATCGACCAGAGGATGCGCCGGTGCACCGGCTTGAGGCCGTCCCGCGCGTCCGGCAGGGCGCGCGAGTGGATGACCGAGAAGGCGTACTCCAGGTAGGAGTCGGAGACCTCGGTGACCAGCGGGTTGTCGACGATCCGCGCGCCGGCCCGGTCGAACGCGGAGTGGTCGACCTTGGTGTCCTTGCGGCGTGCCATGGCTCAGCTTTCCTTCCAGAACCCGGTGGTCAGGCGTCGATGGCGTCGCGGTCGACGCGGTCGGCGGAGTCGATCAGCCAGTTGCGGCGCGGCTCGACCTTCTCCCCCATCAGCAGGTCGAGGATCCGTTCGGCGGCGTCGACGTCGTCGATGGTGATCCGGCGTACCGACCGGGTGGCCGGATTCATCGTGGTCTCCCACAACTCGTCGGCGTCCATCTCACCGAGACCCTTGAAGCGCGGCACCGGGGTGACGATCTGCTTGCCGGCCGAGGCGAGCTTGCGGACCGTCGCCTCCATCTCCGCCTGGGTGTAGGTGTAGATGGTCTCGGGGTTGCGCCCCTTGGTGGTGATCTTGTGCAGGGGCGGCATCGCGGCGTAGAGCCGGCCCGACTCGATCAACGGTCGCATGTAGCGGGCGAAGAGAGTGATCAGCAGCGTCCGGATGTGCGCGCCGTCGACGTCCGCGTCGGCCATGATGAGCACCCGGCCGTACCGCAGCGAGGACAGGTCGAAGGTACGCCCCGACCCCGCGCCGAGGACCTGCACGATCGCGGCGCACTCGGCGTTGTCCAGCACCTGCTGGAGGTTGGCCTTCTGCACGTTCAGGATCTTGCCCCGGATCGGCAGTAGCGCCTGATACTCCGCAGAGCGGGCAAGTCGCCCTGTGCCCAATGCGCTGTCGCCCTCGACGATGAAAAGCTCACTCCTGTCAATACCTGCGGCGCGGCAGTCGACCAGCTTGGGCGGCATGGACGCGCCCTCCAGGGCGGTCTTGCGCCGGGCGGCGTCCTTCTGCTGCTTCTGGGTCAGCCGCACCCGGGCCGCGTCGACGATCTTCTGGAGGACCGTCCGCGCCTCGGTCTTGGTCCTGCGGTCGTCCAGCCAGGACTTGACGTGCTGCTCGACCAGCCCCTGCACCACCTTGACCACACCGGCGGTGGAGAGCTCGTCCTTGGTCTGCGAGGTGAACTGCGGCTCGGGCACCCGCACGTGCACCACCGCGGTCATGCCCTCCAGGACGTCGTCCAGGGTGGGCGCGTCCTCCTTGGCCTTGAGCAGACCCCGGGTGTTGCGGACGGCGTCGGCGAGCGTACGCGCCAGCGCCCGCTCGAAGCCCTTGCGGTGTGTCCCGCCGTGCGCATTGCGGATGGTGTTGGTGAAGCACTCGACGGTGCGCTCGTATCCGGTGCCCCAGCGGAAGGCCACCTCGATCTCGGCGCGCCGCTGCACGTTGGACTGCATCACACCGTTGGCGTCGGCGGCGTTCTCGCGGTAGGTCCCCTCGCCGGTGACCAGCAGGGTGCCGGAGACCGGCCGGTCACCGGTCGGGGCGAGGAAGTCCACCATGTCGGTGAGCCCGTTCGGGTAGTGGAACCGCTCCTCGGTGGGCTGCTCGCCGGTGTGGTCGCGCAGGAGGTAGCTGACGCCGGGGACCAGGAACGCGGTGTGGCGCAGCTTGGCCCGGACCGCGTCGTGGTCGAGGGCGGCACCGGTTTCGAAGTAGCGGGGGTCGTGCCAGTAGCGGATCGAGGTGCCGGTGCGCTGGCCGCGCTTGACCCCGCCGACGACCTGGAGCCCCGGGCCGGGGGTGAAGGACGCGTCCGGGCCGTCGCCGTCGAAGATGCCCGGCACACCGTGCCGGAACGACATGGTGTGCACCTTGCCGCCCCGGCGGACGGTGACGTCGAAGCGGCGGGAGAGCGCGTTGACCGCCGAGGCGCCGACCCCGTGCAGGCCGCCGGAGGTCTTGTAGCCGGAGCCGCCGAACTTGCCGCCGGCGTGCAGCCGGGTGAGGACCAGTTCGACGCCGGAGATGCCGGAGCGGGCGTGCACGTCGGTGGGGATGCCACGCCCGTCGTCGTCGACCTGCACCGAGCCGTCTGCATGCAGGATGACCTCGACCTTCGTGGCGTGACCGGCCACACCCTCGTCGGTGGAGTTGTCGAGGATCTCGTTGACGAGGTGGCCCACGCCACGGCTGTCGGTGGAACCGATGTACATGCCGGGACGCTTGCGAACGGCGTCCAGCCCCTCAAGGTGGGTGAGGTCGTCGGCCCCGTACAGGGTCTCAGGCTCTGCGGTCAACTGGTCGTACTCCCCGGTCTCGGCGATGTGCTGCACCGCACCGTCGGCGGTCGGCCCGGCGCGGGCACGCCGCAGCGAGCGTAGCCGCACGCCCCGACAAGCCGAGCGGACACCCACGCGGCACGCCGCGTGGCGGTGCTGCTGGTGGACCTTGCCGCGGTCAACGTCCGGGTCTCCGGTGTTATGCCCGGGCCGGTGCGGGTGGTCCGGGGGTCCGCCCACGCCGTCCCTGACGTCCCGGTGCCACTCATGTTTCCCATGGTTGACGTGCGTCACACCCGCGTGATGTCATCACCGCTCAAGAGGATCTTTCATATTTCCATGAACGGATGGGGAAGCCATGTCCGGGTTGCGTCGTACCGCCGCGTTGGCCCTGGCCATCGCCACAGCGGCCCTCACCACCACCGTCGCCGCGTCCGCCCCCGCCGCGGCGGCCCTACCCACCGCGGCGGTCGCCCTCGGCGACAGCTTCATCAGCGGCGAAGGGGCCGGGGCCTACCAGCCGGTGGTCGACTCGACCGGCGTCGCGCGCGGATTCCCGGGGTGGACCGCGCCGAACAGTGACGCCTTCTTCTGCCACCGCTCCGGCAACGCCTCGCTGCACCAGGCGTCACTGCCCGGCATCCAGGCCCGGTTCAACCTGGCCTGCTCCGGCGGCCAGCCGCACGACATCGCCGCCGCCTCGTCGGCCCGCGCCAACGGGCGTCAGGTCGCCGCGCAGCTCGACCAGCTCCGCACGGTCGCCCAGACCCACGACATCGACCTGGTGCTGATCGGCCTCGGCTCCAACAACAGCTCCTTCACCTTCGGCGGGGTCGCCGAGAAGTGCGCCAACCGGTTCATCGCGGACGCCTGGACGGGCTGGTGGGAGTTCTGGGCGTACCTGAACGGGCCGGTGGAGCAGAAGCCGTGCACCGACGCCGACCTGGCGACCCCGGCGCAGCTCAGCGCCGCCACCGCCGAGACCACCGCCGCCGTACGGCAGATCCTGACCACGCTGCGCGAGGTGGACGCCGACGGCCAGCACCGGGTGGTGCTCCAGGACTACACCAACCCGCTGCCGCTGGAGCTGGAGGCCGGATACCACTCCGAGGACAGCCGGGACGACACGCGGGACAAGTTCCGCGCGCTGGGTGCCGAGCGGTACGCGGCCGGCTGCCCGATCCACCGCGCCAGCCTGGCTCCCGGGCACCGCTTCTCGCAGGGCCTCGGCACCATCGTCGGCTCCACCCGGAGCACGCTGGCCGCCGAGTTCCCCGGCGCCGACCTGGTCTATCTCAACGTGCAACGGGCCTTCGACGGCGCCCGGCTCTGCGAGCGGACCAACAGCCCGACCGGCACCCTCGCCACTCCGATCCGGTTGCAGGACAACCCGCCCAACGGCACCTTCGTCACCAGCCTCTCCGGCAAGGACAAGATCGCCATCCAGCGGATCGCCAACACCTGCGTGACCCACTTCCAGACCTGCCAGGAGTCGTGGCACCCGAACGCCGCCGGGCACCAGGTGCTCGGCCAGTGCCTGACCGGGGCGTCCACCACCGCCGCCCGCTCGGTGGCCTGCGTACGCGCCTCGAACGGCACGATCAGCGTCTCCTGAGTCACCACCAGGGGCCGTCCCGACGCGACCACCCGCGCGTCGGGGCGGCCCCGTCCGGCGTGGATTAGCCGGTGCGGACCGGGGTAAGCCGCTGCGCCCGACACGGCGGAGGGGGACCTGATGTCTGACAACCACACCGCACTACGTTCGATGCACGACCTGGGCCTGGCGGCCTGGTTCGGCGGCTCCCTGATGGGAGCGTTCGGCGTCAACGGCGCCGCGGCCCGCATCGACGACTCGACCAAACGACTTCCGACGGCCTCGACCGGCTGGACCCGGTGGACGCCGGTCAACGCCGCCGCGATCGGCGCGCACCTGGCCGGCGCGGTCGGTGAACTGGTGACCGAGAGCCCGCGGATGGCCGCCCAGCGGGGCGTCGGCCGGGCCAGCGCGGTGAAGACCGCGCTGACCGTCGGCGCGCTGGCGGTGACCGGCTACAGCCGGCTGCTCGGCATGCGTCTGGCCAAGGCCGGTGCGCCGTCGGTGCAGGGCGTCACCGAGCCCAACGGGCAGACCCCGGCGCACGTGGCCGCCAGCCAGCGCCAGTTGCGGATGCTCCAGTGGGCCATCCCGGCGCTGACCGGCGCGCTGATCGTGGTCACCGCGTACATGGGTGAGCAGCAGAAGCCCGGCCAGGTGCTGCGCGGCATCTTCGGCCGGGCGAACGGCCTGGCGCACGCGCCGGGCCGGATGGGCAAGGGTGCCGGCGGGATGGCGGCGATGCACGCGGTCCGGCGGCACATGGCCATGAACGGCCGCTGACGGCCCACCGGCACGACGCGCGTTCCGACCGCGACCGCCGGGCGTACCGACAGGCGAGGTGGCCATGACCGACAGGGACAGGCAGGACCGGGGACCGGGGAGCGTCGCGCCCTGGGGCACCACCGACGGCTTCGACGCCGACCCGCCGTGGGGTGCCGGCGAGCACTCGCCGATGGACGAGGGCAGCGAGGAGACCGCGGTGCCCGAGGGACGGCGGGGCGAACGGCGGGCGGCGGACGGGGCCGGGCAGTGGCCCGAGGGTCGGCACGGGTTCGGGTCGGTGGAGCCGACCCGTACGCCCGAGGCCGGACCGGGCGCACCTCCGGACCCGGCGCCGCCGAGGCGGCCGTTCCCGGACGACGTGGCCGGCGAGGATCTGCCGGACAACGCGCTGGAAGAGGCGACCGGCATGCACACCGAAGGGTCCTGGCACGGCTGAGTACCGCACCGCGTCCCGGTGCCCGTCGCCGACGCGGCGGGCACCGGAGCGTCCGGTCAGGACGGCACGGACCGCTCGGCAAGCCGGTGGGGCGCGCGTTCGTCCTCGGGTTTGTTCCGGCGCGCGCCGGGGAGGCAGCCGGTGGACGAAGGAGGCGACAGATGCGCGCGCTGAGGCTGCCCGCCTGGAAGAGCGAGCCGGAACTGGTCGAGATCGACGAGCCGACGCCCGGCCCCGGTCAGGTGGTGGTGAAGATCGGTGGTGCCGGTGCCTGCCACTCCGATCTGCACCTGATGCACGACTTCGACTCGGACACCCTGCCGTGGGGGCCGCCGTTCGTGCTGGGGCACGAGAACGCCGGCTGGGTGCACGCCCTCGGTGCCGGGGTGACCGGGTTGGAGGTGGGTCAGCCGGTCGCGGTGTACGGGCCGTGGGGCTGCGGGACCTGCGCCCGCTGCCGGGTCGGCGCCGAGAACTACTGCGAGAACCCGGCTGCCGCGCCGGTGCCCGGTGGCGGCGGTGGTCTGGGTCTGGACGGCGGCATGGCCGAGTACGAGTTGGTGCCCGCCGCCCGGCTCGTGGTGCCGCTGCCGGACGGGCTGGACCCGGCGCAGGCGGCACCGTTGACCGATGCGGGGCTGACGCCATACCACGCGATCCGTCGGTCCTGGCCGAAGCTGGTGCCGGGCAGTACGGCGGTGGTGATCGGCGTGGGCGGTCTGGGGCACGTGGGGGTGCAGATCCTCAAGGCCACCACCGCGACCCGGGTGGTCGCGGTGGACACCCGGGACGAGGCGCTGCGGCTCGCGCAGGAGTGCGGCGCGGACCTGACGCTGCGCTCCGGTGCGGGCACCGCCGACGAGATCCGGACGATCACCGGAGGCCGGGGCGCCGACGTGGTGCTCGACTTCGTCGGGGCGGACCCCACCCTGAAGCTCGCCGTCTCGGTGGTGCGGACCGTCGGCGACCTGACCGTCGTGGGTATCGGCGGCGGCTCGCTGACCGTGGGCTTCTTCACGGTCCCGTACGAGGCCAGTGTGCAGACCACGTACTGGGGCAGCCGGCCGGAGCTGATCGAGGTGCTCGACCTGGGGGCACGCGGACTGGTCCGTCCGAAGACCACCACGTTCGGCCTGGAGGACGCGATGGACGCGTACCGCCGGATGCAGGACGGCACGCTGGAGGGTCGGGCGGTCATCGTGCCGTGAGGGAAGGTCCGCCTACAGTGATCATGTGGTCGCCGCGCTGGAGCTCTATCTGGACACCGTCGCCACCCGCCGCATCCGGGTGCTCTGGGACGCCCTGGAGGCCGAGGGGGTGCAGAGCCTGCGGTCCCTGTTGGAGCAGCGGCACCGGCCGCACGTCTCGCTGGCGGTCGCGCCCCGTCTCGACCCGGAGCAGGTGGCGGCGGCGCTGGCCCGGACCGTCGTGGCGGCGCCGCTGCGGCTGTCGTTCCAGCACGCCGGCCAGTTCGTCGGCCGCGTGCTCTGGCTGGGTCCGACACCCACCACGGAGCTGCTGACGCACCACCGGCTGGTGCACGACCGGCTCACCGGTGCCGGGGTCGAGCTGGTCGAGCACTACCGGCCGGGCCACTGGGTGCCGCACTGCACGCTCTCCATGCGGGTGCCGAACACGCTGATGGCGATCGCGGTCCGCCGCTGCCTGGAGGTCCTGCCGCTGGAGGCGACGGTGGTCGGTGCGGCCCTGACCGACCACGCCCGGGGCATCTCGCACCCGCTGGCCTGACCGCCGCGCCGCCCGGGTTCAGCTGGAGGGGTCGGCGCGGCCGTGCCGCCAGTAGCCCATGAAGGCCACCGCCCGCCGGTCCAGGCCGCACTCGGCGACCAGGTGCCGGCGCAGGGTACGGATGACACCCGCCTCCCCCGCCAGCCACGCGTACAGCGGCGTGGACGGCAGGGCGTCGGGCACCTCCCAGAGGATCGCGCGGTCCACGTCCACGTCGTCGACGAGCTGACCGCCGGACGCGTACGCCCCCGACACGCCCGCCCCGACCGGCAGCGCCCGGCCCAGCAGTTCCTCGGCGGCCTCCGCCACGGCGGGGACCAGCCGGGCGCCGTACGGGTCGCCGTCGCGCGGCAGCCAGGTCACGTCGACGCCGGGCGGCGCCACCAGCGGCAGCACGTCCGCCGTCGACGGCACCTCCAGCAGCACCCGGCCCCGGGCGTCGGACGGCAGCCGCTCGCAGATCCCGCCGATCGCCGGCACCGCCGTCTCGTCCCCGGCGAGCAGCAGGCGACCGGTGGACGGGGGTCGGAACTCCCGTCCGCCGTGGTCGCCGTCGTACCCGGCGTCCGGGCCGGCGATGGCGATCTCGTCGCCGGGGCGTACCCGCCGCGCCCACCGGGTCGCCGGGCCGGAGTCGCCGTGCAGCACCAGGTCGACGTCCACCTCGTTGAGGTGGGGCCGGACCGCCCGCGCGGTGTAGGTGCGGATCGGGTTGCGCAACGGCTCGGGCAGGGCCCGCCACTGCGCGTACCAGTCCGGCCCCTGCGGCAGGTCCGCCCCACGCTGACCGGGCAACGGCAACGCCAGCTTGATCCGCTGGTCGTAGCCGTTGTCGGCGAAGCGGTCCAGGTCCGGGCCGGTGAAGGTGACCCGGACGAAGGAGGGGCTGAGCCGGCGTACCGCGCGGACCTCGACGGCGAACAACCGCCAGGGCGTGATCGGCAGGGTGTTGGTCATGGTGCCTCTCTGGTGCGGACCGGTGGCGCGGCGGCGCGTCACCGGGATCGGGGCGCGGCGGCGCGGGAACGCCACAGCAGCCAGACGAAGTACGGGGTACCGATCATGGCGGTGACCAGACCGGCGGGGATCTGTGCCGGGGCGATCACGGTGCGGCCGAGGGTGTCGGCGAGGCTGACCAGTGCCGCGCCGAGCAGCGCGGCGACCGGGAGCACCCGGCTGTGCCGGCCGCCGACGAGCGCGCGGGCCGCGTGCGGGGCGACCAGGCCGACGAAGCCGATCACACCGACGGCCGAGACGGCGGTCGAGGTGAGCAGCGCCGCCGCGCCGAGCGCGATCAGCCGGGTGCGTTCCAGCCGGACGCCGAGCACCCGGGGAGTGTCGTCGTCCAGCGTCATCAGGTCCAGCTCGCGGCGGGCGGCGACCACCGCCGGGGTGAGCACCAGCAGCGCGATCACCACCGGCAGCACCTGCGTGGCGGTACGCCCGTAGGTGGAGCCGGAGAGCCAGGTGAGCGCCTTGCCGGTGTTCCACGGGTCGAAGGCCACGATCATGAAGGTGATCAGCGCCATGCCGCCCTGCCAGGCCCCGAATCCGATCAGGACCAGCCGGTCGGAGCTGAGCCCGCCGCGCCACGCCGCGCCGTAGACCAGGGCGAAGGCGAGCATCGCGCCCAGCCCGGCCACCCCGGAGACGGCCCACACCCCGGCCAGCGGCACGAAGGTGAGCAGTGAGACCGCGCCCAGGCCGGCTCCGGCGGTGATGCCGAGGATGCCGGGCTCGGCCAACGGGTTGCGGCAGACCGCCTGCACGGTGGTGCCGGCCACGGCCAGCGCCGCACCGGCCAGCATCGCCGCGGCGACCCGGGGCCAGCGCTGGTCCAGCACGAACGTGTACCCCGGCCCGGTGGTGCCGTTGACCCAGTTGACGATGTCGCCGACGAGCACCCAGGTGTCCCCGGCGAGCATGCCGAGCAGCACCGCCGCAGCGGTGACGGTGGCCGCCACGACGACCACGGTGCGGTGGAAGCCGGCGGAGCGTACGGCCGCGTGCCCGCCCGGCGGGCGGCGGGTCGGTCCGGCGTCGCGGTGCCGCCGGGCCAGCCAGATCAGCACGGTCGCGCCGAGCAGGGTGGTCACCACGCCGGTGGGGATGTCCACCCCGGCCTGGCCACCCATGACGGCCCGCAGCAGCACGTCGGAGCCGAGCACGATGATCACTCCGGCGATGCCGGAGAGCGGCAGCAGCACCCGGTGCCGGTGCACCCCGGGCACCACCGAGCCGAGCAGCCGGACGATCACCGGCGCGCACAGGCCCACGAAGCCGACCGGCCCGGTGAGGGTCACCGCCGAGGCGGCGAGCAGGACGGCCAGCACCGTGACGATCAGCCGGGTACGGCGTACGTCCAGGCCGAGCACGGTGGCGGTGTCGTCGCCGAGGGCGAGGATGTCGAGGCGGTGTCCGAGCAGCATCAGGGCCACGACGGCGATGCCGAGCACCGGGGCGAGTTGGGTGAGCGCGTTCAGGTCGCTCTGCACCAGCGAGCCGTTGCCCCAGGCGAACAGGCCGATGGTGGCCTGCTCGAAGAGCAGGAGCAGCAGCATGGTCACCGAGCTGAGCGCCATGGCGGTGGCCGAACCGGCGAGGATGAGCCGGGTGGTGCCGGCCTGCCCGCCGGAGGACATCGCCATCACCAGGCCGGCGGCGGCGAGCCCGCCGCAGAAGGCGAGGCCACCGGCGGGCAGCGCGGGCAGCGCGATGCCGAACGCGGAGACCGAGACGATGGCCAGGTGGGCGCCCGCGTTGACGGCGAGCGTGTCCGGCGAGGCCAGCGGGTTGCGGGCGATCGACTGGAGGGCCGCACCGGCGAAGCCGAGGGCGACACCGATGGCCAGCCCGGCGAGCAGTCGGGGCACCCGGGAGGCGACGAGCACCCGGGCCGTCTCGTCGTCGCCGCCGGTGAGCAGCCGCAGCAGGTCGAGCGCGCCGACGGCGGAGGTGCCCTGGGTGAGGTGGACACCGGCGACCACCAGCAGCAGCGCGATGGCGGCGACGAAGGCCCCTACGACGCGGGGGGCCGAGACGCGCCCGGCCGGAGCCGGCCCGAGGGCCGGCTCCGAACGCGGGGGTGCGGACAGGCTGGTCACACCGCGTAGGTGTTGACGAACTGGTCGATGTACTGCTTGCCGGAGAGCGGCCCGCCGAACGTCCAGATGCCGTCCGGCATCCGGTGCAGGTTGCCCTGCTGGACGAAGGGCAGCGACTTCCAGATGGCGTTGTCGGCGAGGCCGTCGGCGAAGACGTCGACGCCGTCCGAGGCGTTGTAGAAGAAGTGCAGGTCCGGGCTCTTGAGCACGGTCATGCCCTCGACGTCGGTCTGGCCCAGGCCCCACGCCTCGTCGACCTCGCCCTGCCAGGCGTTGGTGAGGCCGAGCTGGATGCCGATCTGGGAGACGAGCGCGCCCTGACCGAACATCCGGATGCTGACCGTGCTGCCTTCCTTCCAGCCGTCGGCGATGGCGAACGGCTTGCCGGCGGCACCGGCGTCGGCGATCTTCTTCTTGCCGTCGGCGATCGCGGTGTCGAAGTCGGCGAGCAGCTTCTCCGCCTCGGCGGTCCTGCCGACCGCAGCGGCGATCATGTTCAGGTCGGCGCGCATCCGGCCGATGTTGTCCTTGGCGTCGCTGCCCTTGGTGACGACGACCGGGACGTACTTCTCCAGCTGCGCGATCGTGCCGGCGCCACGGTCGTCCGTCATCACCACGAGGTCCGGCTCCAGCGCGACGATGGAGTCGACGCTCGGCTCGCCCCGGGTGCCGACGTCCTTGACGTCCGCGTCGAGCTTGGCGGCGGTCACCCAGGTGGCGTAGCCCTTGGGGTCGGCGACACCGACCGGCATGACACCGAGGCCGACGAGCATCTCGACCTCGCCCCACTCCAGGCCGACGACCTTGGTGGCGGGCTGGTCGAGCGTGATCTCCTTGCCCCGGCTGTCGGTCAGGGTGACCGGCCCGCCGGCGGCGGAGGGGGTGGAGGCGGGATCAGAGGTGTTCTCGGTGGTGCCGCAGGCGGCCAGCACCAGAACGGTGGCGGCGGCGACCAGGGCCGTGACACGGGTACGGGACATGATGTTCTTTCTCGGGATGGGTTGTTCGGGTCGGTCCGGGATCAGACCGGGACGCGGGTGAGGTGGCGGCCCACCGGGCGGGTGGTGACCAGACCACTGAGCGGGTCGACGACGACCTCGATCCGGATCCCGTAGGTATCGGTCAGGTCGTGCTCGGTGAAGACCTCGGCGGGGGTGCCGGTGGCCCGGACCCGGCCGCTGTGCAGCAGCACCACCTCGTCGGCCACCGCGGCGGCCTGGTTGAGGTCGTGCAGCACCACACCGACGGCGACACCGTGGTCGTCGGCGAGGTCACGCATCAGGTCGAGGATCTCGACCTGGTAGCGCAGGTCGAGGAAGGTGGTCGGCTCGTCGAGCAGCAGCACCGGGGTGTCCTGGGCCAGGCAGGTGGCCAGCCAGACCCGCTGCAACTCGCCGCCGGACAGTTCGTCCACCGGCCGGTCGGCCATCGCGGTGACCCCGGTGACCTCCATCGCCCGGCCGATCGCGGCGGGACCGTCCGGGTCGTCGGCGCGCCAGCGTCCCCGGTACGGGTGCCGACCGTAGCCGACCACGTCACGGACCGTGACTCCGTTGGGGACCGGCCGGCTCTGCGCGAGCAGGGTCACGCGGCGGGCGTACTCCTTGGCGGGCAGACCGGCGGCGGCGGAGCCGTCGGCGAAGAGCACCGTGCCGCTGTCGATCGGGTGCAGTCGGGCCAGCGCCCGCAACAGGGTGGACTTACCACTGCCGTTCGGCCCGACCAGGGCCGTCACCGCACCGGGGCGGAGCGTGATCGCGGCACCGTGCACCACCGACGTGCCGTGGTAGCCCAGGTGGAGATCGACTCCACGCAGGCTCTGCTCGACGTCACCCGACGCCAGTGCGCTCGACATGCGGTTAGGCTAACCTAACCTAACTCGCTGTCAAGATGGGGCCCCTGACGCCGGTCACCGCACCGGCGCGGGTCGACGCGACTCGATGAAAACCGGCCGGCGTAGCGCCGGGACAGGCCACTCGGACACCCCGCCGACCGCCCGCGCGGCCGAGGGACGTGCGCACCCCGCAAGCCGGTGCGTAATCGGTACCGGGGTGGGACGACAGACGAACGCGAGCAGCGGTAGCGTTGCGCGTCATCGCAGCCGGGCGGCCGGTGTGGCGCTCGCGATCGTACGGAGGATGGGCATGTCCATCGGCGAGGAACCGTTCGCGTCCCGCGACGACCTGGCCTCGCGGCCGAACTTCGAGGTCACCATGCGGGGGTACGACAAGCGGCAGGTCGATCGCTACGTCGAGCAGGCCGACGCCCGCATCGCCGCGGTCGCCGCCGACCGGGACCGGGCCACGTCACACGTACGGGACCTGACCGGCAAGCTCCAGGCGTTCCAGATCGAGGTGACCGAGCTGCGCCAGCGGCCGACCCAGATGGACCGGGCGTCCTTCCGCGACCTGGGCCCGATGGTCGACCAGATCCTGGACCTCGCCGAGAAGCAGGCGACGGCCATCGTGGACACCCACACCCAGCGGGCCACCAAGCTCCAGGCGGAGGCCGAGAAGACGCTCGCCAACGCGCGCGAGCGGACCGTCAAGGCGCTGGCCGACCTCGACGAGGAACTGGCCTCCCGGCGGGCCGAGCACGACAGGACGTACGAGGAGAAGCGCGCCACGGCCGAGGCGGAACTGGCCGAGACCCGCGAACGCGCCGAGAAGCTGCGGACCGAGGGCGAGGCCGCGCACGAGCGCGCCCAGCAGGAGGCGCAGCGCATCGGGGAGCAGTGCCGCCAGCAGGTCGAGCAGGCCCGCTCGGCGGCCGAGGCGCTCACCACGTCCGCGCGTACCCAGATCCACCAGGAGATCCAGGCGGCCCGGTCCAAGAGTCAGCAGGAACTGACCCAGTGGCGGACCACCGTGGAGGAGGAGCTCGCGGAGCGACGCTCCAACGCCGAGGAGGACCTGGCCGAGCAGCGGGCGTCGGTCGAGCGCGAGTTGGCCGCCCAGCGGTCCGCCGCCGAGCAGCGGGTCAGCTCGATGATCGCGGACGCGCAGCAGTACTCCGCCGAGATCCGTAAGCGCGCCGACGAGCAGGCGGCCGAGACCCGCACGTTCAGCGACGAGCAGGCCGCCGCCGCCGAGGAGCAGTTGCACACCGTCCAGCTCCAGGTCGGCGAGCAGCAGGAGGCGCTGGCCCGGTTGCAGGAGGAACTGGACGGCGCCCGGGGGCAGCTCGACGAGACCCGGCGGGACCGGGACGCCACCGACGCCGAGCTGACCCGGCTGCGCCGGCAGTTGGAGGAGACCGGACGCGACCTCGCGGCGGAGACTCAGCGGCTGGAGGAGGTGCGCCGGGCCGTCGAGGCGGCCGAGCGGCACGCCAAGGAGACCCGGGCGCGGGTGCAGCGGGAGGCCAAGCGGGTCGCCGACCTGGCGGCGGCGGCGGTCATGGCCGCGGCGGCCGGCGGCACCGAGACCGCCGAGTACCCGATGGTGGGTGCCCGCCCGGCCGCCCGGGTCAACGGCGAGCCGGCCCCGGCGACCGGCGCGCAGCCGTCCACCGGGAACGGGGACGGTCGCGCCGAGGCGGCCGGTGCCGAGTACGGCGGTCCGGCGCGGCCGGTGGCCAACGGTGCCGTCGCCTCGGGCCAGGACGGCACCACCGCCGGTCCGCACACTCTGCGTCCGGGCGCGGACGCCCACCGTCCGGGCGGCGACGCCCACCGTCCCGGCGCGGGCGATCTTCGTGCCGGCACCGACGCTCCCCGCTCCGGCGCGGGCTCGGACGCTGCCCGTGCCGAGGCCGGCGCGGAGAGCAGCCCGGCGGGCAGCTCCGCCGATGGCCCGGCGGACACGTCCTCCCAGGGCCCGGAGGGCACCGCCTCCCCGACCGGAGCCGAGGGCGTCGACTCCGGCGGCGGCCCGGACGCCGGCCGGTCCGGCCCTGGGCCGACGCAGTCCGACCCGGCGGCGTTGACCGACCCGGTGGCGCGGGCGGCGGCAGTGGTCGCGGCCGGCGGAAAGGGCGGCATCGACTGGTTCGCCGGCCCGCCCGCCGAGGACGAGTCCGGGCACCCGGTCGTCGCGGCCAACGGCACCGCGCCCGAGCCCACCGCACGTTGAGAGACCCGGTCGGGTCGGTGCGGGAATGTCTCCGCTCCGGCCCGACCGGTGACCGTGCTCAGCACGGTCGGCGCGGCAACCAGCCGAGGAACCGGTCTCGGGCGTGGGCCGGCGGTAACCCGGGCAGATCCCGGGCGGCGGCGAGCAGACACGACCCCAGATAGACCGCGAGTGCGGCCCGCGCTCCCCCGAACTCCGCCAGCAACTGGCTCTGCTTGACCGGGCACGGCCATTCCTGGCCGCAGCCGGTGCAGGTCCAGGCGGGCGGCGAGGGCAGGTGCTCCGGCGGTTTCGTCGCGCGGTAGCGGGCGTTCGCGCTGTTGCCGCGACCGGTGTGCGGACGGAGCACCCGGACCGTGTCGTCCGACTCCGCACCGTGGGGGACGAAGAGTTCCCGTCGCGCCAACCCCAGCGCACCGCCGGCGCGTACCAGTGCGTCCGGTCCGGGCCGGTGCCCGACCAGCGCTCCCAGCAGATGGTGTCCCAGCAGGTCGAACGCGTCGGGCCCGAGGTCGAGTTCGCGACACAGCCCGATCAGCCGCAGCGGCGCCGCCACCCGCTGCGTCACCAGCGCCGCGCGCAGGACGTCCCGCAGGCCGTCCCCCAGTGCCCCCAGCCGGCTCCCCACGATGCCGATCAGGACCGTCTCCCCGGCGATCCGCCGAAGCGCTTCAGCCGTCGCCCGGCGGACGACGTCAGTCGGATCACTACCCTCCAACACCCCACCCCTCTCCGGCGTACGTCGTGCCGCTACCTCTCCTTCGGACACCCATCGTGATCATCCAGCCGCGTGCACCGCACGCCCGGAGGCGTGGTGCGCCGGCCGACGACGACGCCTCCCGTCTTCGGCAACGATCGAGCACCGGCCGACGCGACGCACGAACCGCCTGTGGCATCCCGCCGAGCCGGACGCCACACGCCTGAACGGACCCCGGCCGACCGACCGCCCCGGCGCGCCGAGCGCCTGATGCCCATCGACGCCGGCCGGTGCCACAATCGCCACATGCCGCGTTCGCTCGTCGGCCGGGACGACCTGTTCGACCTGGCCTGGCGCACGCTGGGCGAGCCCGGCCCGGTGCTGTTGGAAGGTCCGGCCGGGATCGGCAAGACGACCCTGCTGCGGGCCCTGGTCACCGAGGCGACCCGGGCCGGATGGTCGGTGCTCACCTGCGCGCCGACCGAGTGCGAGGCCGACCTGCCGTTCGCCGCGCTCGCCGACCTGCTCCGCCCGCTGGCCGACCTGGTGGTGGACCTGCCGCGTCCGCAGCGGGTCGCCGCCGAGGTGGTGCTGCTCACCGGCGACAGCGACGAGACGTTCGACGAACGCGTGGTCGGCGCGGCGACCCGGACGCTGCTGGAGGCGGCGCTCGCCGCCGGTCGGCCGGTGCTGGTCGCCGTGGACGACGCGCCCTGGTTGGACCGGCCGAGCGAACGCGCGCTGCGGTTCGCGCTGCGCCGACTCGACCCGGTGCCGGCCACGCTGGTGAGTTGCCGCGTTCCCGGTGGGCCGGCGCCCCGGCCGGCTCCGCTCGGGCTCGACACCGGTCCCCGGCGGTTGACGCGGTTGGCCCTGGCCCCGCTCGACGTGGCCGCGCTGCACCACGTGCTGCGGGACCGGATCGGTGCCCCGCTGAGCCGTCCGCTGCTCGCCCGGATCGCCCGCGAGGCCGCCGGCAACCCGCTGGTCGCCATCGAGGTGGCCCGTGCGGTGCAGCGCCTGCCGCAGCCGCCCGAGCCGGGGCAGGACCTGCCGGTGGCCGCCTCCATGCACCATCTCCTCGACGACGTCCTCGCCGGGCTGCCGCCCCGCTGCCGGGACGCGGTGCGGTTGACCGCTCTGCTCGGCGTACCGCTGCTCGGGGATCTGGCCGCCGCCGGCGTCGGTCCCGGCGCGTTCGACGCCGCCGAGGAGGCGGGGCTGCTGGTGGTGACACCGCAGCGGGTCGAGTTCACCCACCCGGTGTACGCGGCGGCGGTCCGCACGGGCATCCCGCCCGGCGTCCGGCGTGCCCTGCACCGCCGGCTGGCCCAGGTGGTGGCCGATCCGGACGAGCGGGTCCGGCACCTGGCGCTCTGCACCACCACGCCCGACCCGGTGGTGGCCGACGCCCTGGCGGCGGCTGCGGCACGGCAGCACGCGCGCGGCGCGCCGGAGGCGGCGGTGACGCTCTACGAGTCCTCGGCGCGGCTCACTCCGGCGGACGACCGGGAGGCCCAGGGGCGGCGACGGCTGGCGGCGGCCCGGTGCCGGTTCGACTGCGGTGACCATCCGGGTGCCCGACTCGCCGCCGAGGCGGTGGCCGACGGGTTCGGCGGCGACGTCCGTGCCGAGGCGCTGCTGCTGCGGGCCGTGGTGGCGTGGAGCGCCGACGAGCCGGGCGGCACCGCCGTCGAGGCCGCGACGCGGGCACTGACCGCGACCCGACCCGGCTCTCCCCTGTCCGGCCGGATCCACGCCCACCTGGCACTCTTCGTCGACCTGCCGGATCCGGCCCGCACGCACGCCGAGGCGGCGGTCGGGCTGCTCACCGGGCCCGGCGGCGACCGTCCGCTGCTGGCCGCCGCCCTGATGAACCTCTTCTTCAACGAGGTACGCGCCGGAGTGCCGCCCCGCGTCGAACTGCTCGACCGGGCGCTGGCCATGGAGGGTGCGGAGCCGTCCTGGCTGGCCGGCACGATCCCGGCGGTCTGGTGGAAGGGCATCGACGACCTGGACCGGGCCCGACAGCGCCTGGCCGGGCTGCTGGACCGGGCCACCGCACGCGGGGACGAGCCGTCCCAGCACGAGTTGCTCAAACACCTCGGCGAGACCGAGCTGCTGGCCGGACGCTGGGCGGCGGCGGAGCGGCACATCGCGGCGGCCCGCGAGCTCGGTGAGTTGCTGGGCACCGAACTCACCGCCGAGACCTGGCTGGCCGCGTTCCTCGACGCGATGCGGGGCCGGCTCGACGCGGCGGCCCGGGTGGCGGAGACGGGTGCCCGGCTCGGCGAGGAACTCGACGACGACTGGTGCCGCCGGATCCACCTGCACCTGGGTGCGTTCGTCGCGCTCAGTGCCGGGCGGACGGCCGACGCCGCCGCCGGGTTCCGGCGGCTCGCCGCGGTGTTCGACCGGATGGGCCTGACCGAGCCGCTGGCCCAACGCTTCGAGCCGGACTGGATCGAGGCGTGTGTCGGGGTCGGCGACCTGGTCACCGCAGCGGCGACGCTGGCGCGGCTGGCGCAGCGACACCGGCGGCTGCCGCGCCCCTGGACGCTGCTCGGGTTGGCGCGCAGCCGGGCCCTGGTGGACAGCGCCGGTGGGGTCGACCCGTCGGCCGCGCTGGCGGAGATCGACAGCGCGCGGGCCACGGTGCCGCCCGACGTCCTGCCGCTGGACCGCGCCCGGTGTCTGCTGGTCGCCGGGGTGGTGCACCGCCGGTCGCGCCGCAAGCGGCAGGCCCGGGAGGCGTTGCAGGCCGCGGCGGCGGAGTTCGACGCGTTGGGGGCGGCGGCGTTCGCGGCACGGGCCCGCGCCGAGGCCGCCCGGCTCGGTGGGCGTCCGTCCGCGCCGTCGGACCTCACCGCGACCGAGGAACGCGTGGCCCGGCTCGCCTCCCAGGGGCGCACCAGTCGGGCCATCGCCGACGAGTTGTTCGTCAGCCCGAAGACGGTCGAGACGAACCTCTCCCGGGTCTATCGGAAGCTGGGCATCTCCCGGCGGGCCGAGCTCGGTGCCGCTCTCGCCCGCACGGCGACCGGCACCCGGACGTCGGCGGCGGGCGTCGAAAGCTAGGGAAACACCGGATTCCTTCCCGGTCCGCCGACCGTAGCGTCGAGACAGTCAGTGGTCGGCCGAAGAAGGGAGCAGGACACGTGCGGCGACAGATCCTGCCCGCGCTCTGCGTGGTGGTGCTCGCGTTGACCGGATGCGGCGACGGCGGCACCGAGGCTGCACCGGCGCCGGACACGGGAGCCGGCGCGGACGCGGACACCGACGTCGACCTGCCCGTCGACGCGGCCGACACGGTACGCCCGCCCTGCCCGTTCACCGCGGCACAGGTCTCCGAGTTCGTCGGCGAGTCCATGGTGGACCAGGGCACGTGCAGCTTCGGCGACGGCAAGGGGGTGGCCCAGCTCACCGTGACCACGGCCTCCCGGTCGACCGGCGAGGGCACCTACGACTACCAGCGCCAGCAGGCCGGGCAGATCTATTCGACGGTGACGGAGATCGGGAACGGCGCGAAGGGTTACCTGGCCGTCAAGGACATCGGCGCCGAGGCGGTGCTGGTCGGCGCCGGCGGCGCCTACACCGTGACGCTGAGCAGCTTCGCCCGCCTCGGTGCCCGTCCCGACGGGTACGCGCAGGCGCTGCGTCGGCTGCTCGACGCACTGCCCCGGTGACGGCGCGGCGGAGGGAGACGACGATGAGGCACCTGCCCAGCACCGCCCGGCTCATCGTGACGGTGGTCCTGGCGGCCGTGCTCACCGCCTGTGGCGGGGCCGCCGAGCCGGCGGCAGCACCGCCACCCGCGCCGGCCGGGGCACCGGAGCCGGCCGGAACGCCGGAGCCGCCGAACGAGACGCCCGCGCCGCCGGACCCGCCCGAGGTGGACGCCTGCGCGCTGGTGACCAGGGCGGAGGCCGAGGAGTTGGCCGGTACGCCGTTGGAGGACCCGGTGCCGGTGGCGGACACCTGCACGTACACCGGGCCGGTCTCGGGGCCGCTGGCCCAGGTGGAGGTCTTCGTCGGCGACGGGGCGAAGAAGATCCTCGACATCGACCGGGAACTCGACCACGAGTTCGAGACGCTCTCCGGCATCGGCGACGAGGCGTACCTGGAGGAGGGGGCGGTCTTCGTCAGCGTCTCCGGGACCTGGGTGGCCGTCCGGTTGGTCCGGCTGGACGACCCGGCCGGGTACGTGGGACGCCTCACCGAGGTGGCCCGGACGGTGGCCGGGCGGTTGTGACGCGGCCGCAGCCCGGTCATGCGCGATCGGGCTGCGCCCCGGGTGGCCGGCCCTCCTCCTGCCGCCGCCCGAACCGCTCCCGGACCGACTCGCTGGCCTGCGACTCCGAGCGGCCGAGGCTGCGCAGCAGGTCGGTGGCGACGGTCCGGATCTGTGCCACCACCACGCTGCCGGAGAAGCCCACCCCCTCGTGGTACGCCTCGGCGGCCCGGTCCACCGCCTTGAGGATCAGCCGCTCGGTGCGACCGGTGTGGTGCCCGCTCTCCGCCGCGATCTGCATCAGCGCGAGGGCGTCGCCGAAGTAGTGCACCGCCGCGGGCAGACCGGCCGGCACCGGTTCGTCGTCGCGGACCGCCGTGGCGGCCCGACGCAGCATCTCCTGGCAGCCCCGCACGGCCAGGTCGAGGTAGCGGACGCCGCGTTCGTAGTGCTCGAAGTCGGTCCGGCGGTGCCATCGGGCCGGTGAGATCGCCACCGCCTCCTGGGCTCCGGCGACCGCGTCGGAGATCAGTTTGACCTGCGGGTCGAGGGCGGTCAGGGCGTCCCGGGCCCGGGCCACCTCCTCGGCGTCGCCGGCCGACAAGCCGTCCGCGCCCACGTGCAGTTGCTCCATCAGCACCGTGAACAGCGGACGGGCCGCCCGCTGGACGAGCCGCACCGGGTTCACCGGCAGGACGGCCACCACCAGCACGGCGGCCAGCCCACCGATCGTGGCGTCGATGATCCTGGGCACCTCCAGCCCGCGTTGCACGGGCGCGAGCGTGGCGATCAGGACCGCCGTGCCGCCGGCCTGGGTCACCACCTGGCCGCCCCGGCTCAGCGTGAGGGCGAGCAGGATGGCCAGCGTCACGACGGTGCCGATCTGCCAGGGTCCGGTGCCGATGACCCAGATCAGGGCGTCGCCGACCACGATCCCGGCCAGCACGCCGATCAGCAGTTCCACGGTGCGGCGGGTCCGCCGGCCGATCGCGGCGGCGATCGTGCCCACCGCCGCGCTGGGCGCGAAGACCGGTGACGGATGCCCGAGCACCTGGTGCGCGACCGTCCAGGCGACGGCGGCGGCTGCTCCGGCCTGCACGGCGAGGATGGCGTACAGCTCCAGCGTCCGGCGCCGTTCCCGCCAGCCGATCCGTCCACTGATCCCGCCGACCACGCGGGCGACCATCCCGATCACCCGCCCGACGGCGCCCCGCAGCCATCCGCTGTCCCGTTCGTCCGTCGCCGTCACGCCGCCGACTACCCGCCCGGGCTGCGCTCATTCGCCGGTACGCGTCCGACAGTCCGGTACGCACACCCGCGAGGCACTCGTTCCGACACAACGCCCCTACCTGCGCAGAAGCAGCCAATATCAGCCTCAGTCGATTGACAAAGTTGTTGATCCCAACTTATGGTGCGAGCCGGCCGGACGTTTCCGGTGGTCCCGGCGGCGCTCGGCCAGCACCCGTCGACACCATCACCACACCGAGGAGCGTCATGGCCGGGCTGAGAGGCACACTACGCAGGACACGATGGCGGTTCGGCCTGGTCACCAGCGGGATAGCGGTCCTACTGGCCGGCGTCGGCCTGGTCAACGCGGGCGCCGCACACGCCGCCGCCGGTTGCCGGGTGGTCTACTCCGCCCCCAGCCAGTGGCCCGGCGGCTTCACCGCCAACGTCGACCTGACCAACCTCGGCGACGCGGTCAACGGTTGGCGGCTGACCTGGACGTTTCCCTCCGGCCAGCGGGTGACGCAGGCATGGAACGCCACCGTCACCTCCGCCGGCAACGACGTGACGGCCACCAACGTCGGCTACAACGCCGCCCTCGGCACCAACCAGAGCGTCTCGTTCGGCTTCAACGGCACCTACACCGGCACCAGCAACACCGCGCCGACCTCGTTCGCCCTCAACGGGGTCACCTGCACCGGGAGCGTCGGCCCGACCACCCCGCCGCCGACCACCCCGCCCCCCACCACGCCGCCGCCGACCACCCCGCCGCCCGCCGGTGACGCCATGGCGTACGTGGACGCGATGCAGCCGGGCTGGAACCTCGGCAACACCTTCGACTCGGTCGGCGCCGACGAGACCGCGTGGGGCAACCCCCGGGTCACCCCGGCACAGCTCGACGCCATCCGGGCCCAGGGCTTCAACAGCATCCGCATCCCGGTGACCTGGAGCAACCGGCACGGCGCGGCACCCTCGTACACGATCGACGCCGCCTGGTTGAACCGGATCAAGGAGGTCGTCGGCTGGGCCCTGGACGACGGCTTCTACGTGATGATCAACATTCACCACGACTCGTGGCAGTGGATCCACGAGATGCCGACCAACCGCACCACGGTCCTCAACCGTTACAATGCGCTCTGGACTCAGATCGCCGCCGCGTTCCGGGACGCCGGGCCGAAACTGCACTTCGAGAGCGTCAACGAGCCGCAGTTCGCCAACAGCTCCGGCGACGCCCAGAACGCGCAGCTCCTGCACGAGCTGAACACCTCGTTCCACCGGATCGTGCGCGCCTCCGGCGGCAACAACGCCACCCGGATGCTGGTCCTGCCGACCCTGCACACCTCCTCCGACCAGCCCCGCATCGACGAGCTGGTGAGCACCTTCACCCAGCTCAACGACCGCAACCTGATCGCCACCGTGCACTTCTACGGCTACTGGCCGTTCAGCGTGAACGTCGCCGGCGGCACCCGGTTCGACGCGGTCACCCAGCAGGACCTCGTCGACCGGTTCGACCGGGTGCACAACTCCTTCGTCGCCCGGAACATCCCGGTCGTCATCGGCGAGTACGGGCTGCTCGGCTTCGACCGGCACACCGGCACGGTGCAGCAGGGCGAGAAACTCAAGTTCTTCGAGTTCCTCGGCCACTACGCCCGCACCAAGCGGCTCACCACCCAGCTCTGGGACAACGGCCAGCACTTCGACCGGGTCGCCTTCCGGTGGAAGGACGCGGAGCTGTTCGCCCAGATCAAGTCGAGCTGGACGACCCGCTCCGGCACCGCCTCCGCCGACCAGGTGTACGTGCCGCGTACCGGCGCGGTCACCGCCAAGTCGCTGACGCTGAACCTGAACGGCACCACCTTCTCCGGGCTGCGGCAGGGCACCACCAACCTGACGCAGGGCACCGACTACACCGTCTCCGGCAACCAGCTCACGCTGACCGCGAGTGCGCTGACCCGGTTGGTCGGCAGCCGGGCGTACGGCGTCAACGCCACCCTGCACGCCCGTTTCTCCACCGGCGTGCCGTGGCGGATCGACATCGTCACGTACGACCCGCCGGTGCTCTCCAACGCCACCGGCACGACAGGCGCGTTCGCCATCCCGACCCAGTTCCGGGGCGACCAGCTCGCCACCATGGAGGCGAGGTACGCCGACGGCAGCAACGCCGGCCCGCACGACTGGACGTCGTACAAGGAGTTCGACGTCGCCTTCGCGCCCGACTACGCCGCCAACCGGATCACGCTGACCTCCACCTTCTTCGGTGAGGTCCGCGACGGTGCCCCGGTCACCCTCACCTTCCACTTCTGGAGCGGTGCCCAGGCGACCTACCGCGTCACCAGGTCCGGCACGACGGTGACCGGCGTCACCGGCTGAGTACCTGCCTCACCGGCCGAGCGACGGTGCCACCGGCCGCCCTTCGCGGTCGGTGGCACCCACCGGTCATCATGGAGTCATGATCCGATTCGTGCTGAACGTGTTGTGGCTCATCTTCGGCGGCGGGATCGTGCTGGCGGTCGGGTACGGCATCGCGGCCCTGATCTGCTTCGTGCTCGTCGTCACCATCCCGTTCGGCGTCGCGTCGCTGCGGTTGGCGTCGTACTCGCTGTGGCCGTTCGGCCGGACCCTGGTGCCCAAGCCGGGTGTCGGGGTGGCCTCCGGCGTCGCCAACGTGATCTGGGTCGTGCTGGCCGGCTGGTGGCTCGCGCTGTCGCACATCGTCGCCGGGGTGAGCCTCTGCCTGACCATCATCGGCATCCCCTTCGGGGTGGCCAACTTCAAGCTGGTGCCGGCGGCGATCTGGCCGCTCGGGCAGGAGGTCGTCCCCGCGCCGTGACGCTCGCGGCCGGTGCCGCGCCACCGTCGACCCGGTGGCGCGGCCGGGGTCAGAGCAGGGTGGACCAGTAGTCCCAGAAGCGCACCAGCACCGCCAGCAGGATCACCGTGTACCAGGCGACCAGGACGAAGCTGTGGTAGCCGGCGAGCCCGGCCAGCCGGGCCGGTGGCGACGACGGCGGCACCCGGCGCAGGTGGTGCAGCGTGGTGTAGACGAAGATCGCGATCATCACCACCCAGACCACCATGCAGTACGGGCAGAGCGCGCCGATGACGTACAGGCTCTGGTAGATGAGCCAGTGCACGAAGATCACGCCGAACGTGACACCGACCTGGAGACCGGCCCGGAACCAGCCGGGCAGCCGCGCCCCGGCGAGCAGCACCACGCCGACGGTGGCGACCACCGCGAAACCGGCGATGCCGAGCAGCGGGTTCGGGAAGCCGAAGGCGGCGGCCTGCGGGGTGGTCATCACCGAGCCGCAGGAGAGGATCGGGTTGATGCTGCACGTCGGCACGTAGTCCGGGTCGCTCAGCAGGTTGATCTTCTCGACGGTGAGCGTGGCGGCCGCGAGCAGGCCCACGGCACCGCCGACGGCGAGCACCCACGCGGTGACCCGGGCGAGGAATCCCGCGTCCGGTGCGTCGGTGTCCGTCGGCCGGCACGCCGCGTCGGCGCTCATCCGGCGAGCGCGGCGTCGATGGCGGCCACCATGTCCGCCTGGGTACGCACGTTCGTCAACTGCCGACCGTTCAGGAAGAACGTCGGCGTGCCCTGCACCCCGGCGGCCTCCCCGTCGGCGCGGTCCCGGGCCACCCGCTCGGCGGTGGCCGGGGCGTCGAGGTCGCGCTGGAACGCCTCGACGTCCAGGCCGAGGGTGCGCGCGTACCCGACGAACGCCTCGGTCTGCGGGGTCCGCTGGTGCCCCCACGTCTCCTGGTTCTCGAACAGCACGGTGTACATCTCGGCGAACCGGCCCTGGTTGGCGGCGGACTGGGCGGCCCGGGCGGCCAGCTCGGCGTTGGGGTGGCTGGGGATCGGGAAGTACCGCACGACGAACGTGATCCGGTCCTGGTAGGTGTCGAGGAGTTCGCTCACCGCCGGGTAGACCGCGCCGCACGCCTCGCACTCGAAGTCGAGGAACTCCACCAGGGTGACCCTGCCGTCGGTGGCGGTGGAGAGCCGGTGGCTGTCGTCGCGCACCAGCACGGCCGGATCGACCGGTTCGCCGCTGGCGCGTGGGCCGGAGTTCCGGTTGATCGCGGTCAGGCCGATCATGACGAGGATCACCACCAGGATCATCGCCAACGTCAGTCGCAGGTTCCTCGTCATGCGGGCGTCAACCTTCTCTGCGGGAGCAGCCCATGCTGCACCGGTCGGCTGGCAGATAGCTGGGAGCAGGCTGGACGGGACCTCACCGGCGGACCCGGCGGTCGCGTTCGGCCAGCTCGGCGAGCATCCGGTTGTAGGCGGCCAGCTCCGGGTCCTCGCGTCCCTCCGCCTCGGCACGGTCGGCGGCCCGGTCGCGGCGACGGGCCTCCCGCCGGTCGGCCTGGATCCACTGGAACATCAGCGCCCCCATCACGATCACGGTGGGCAGCTCACCGAAGGACCAGGCGATGCCCCCGGCGGCCTGCTGGTCGGCCAGCGGGGTCGGCCCCCACGGCCGGTCCAGCGCGATCCACCAGTCGGCGGCCAGCACGGTCGCCGACTGCATGAGCGCGACGCCGAGGAAGGCGTGCAGCACCATGCTGATCAGGACCAGGACCATCTTCAGCGGGTACGGCACCTTGCGGGGTGCCGGGTCGACGCCGATGACCGCCCAGAAGAAGAGATACCCGACGGCGAGGAAGTGCCCGACCATCGCCAGGTGGGCGGCGTGCGAACGGACCGCCAGCTCGTACAGGCCGGTGAAGTAGAGCACGTAGAGGCTGGCCACGTAGACGACGAGTGCCACCACCGGGTGGGTCAGCACGCGGGACGCCCGGGAGTGCAGGCCCGCCTGGAGCCACTCCCGGAGACCCGGCCAACGCGGGTCGGTGGCCGGTCGCAGCGCCCGTAGTGCGAGGGTGACCGGTCCGGCCAGGACCAGCAGGATCGGCGCGACCATCATCAGCAGCAGGTGCTGCACCATGTGCACGGCGAACAGCACCGGGCCGTACCGGGCCAGGCCGCTGGAGGTGGCGACGACGATCACCACGCAGCCGAGCAGCCAGAACGCGGTACGCGCGGCGGGCCAGGCGTCGCCGCGCCGCCGCAGCCGCCACACCCCCGCGAGGTAGAGCCCGGCCGCGCCCACGGTGGCGGCGATGACCAGGGGTTCCGGCAGCCAGAGGCGGGCCACCGTGGCCACGCTCAACGGCGGCGGCATCGGGAAGCCGAGCAGGGCGGTCGCCACGTCCTCGTCGGCGCCGACGGCCGGCACGGGGGTACGCGACAGCGCCACGGCGGCCCCGACGGCGGCCCCGAACAGCAGCGTCTCCACGACTGCGACCCGCACGAACGGGCGTCGCCGGCCGGCGACCAGGGCCGGCATCGTGGACCGCCGGTGCCACTGCCCCAGCACCGCGATCACGGCCAGCACGGTGGTCTTGACCAGCACCAGCCGCCCGTACCCGGTGCCGGTCAGGTCGGCCGGGCCGGTCAGTCGTACGCTCGCCGACAGCAGTCCGGACAGACCGACCGCGACCAGACAGACCAGCGCCAGCGGGGAGAACCGGCGCACCGCGACCGCGAGGTCGGCGGCGGTGCCCCGGGCGGTGATCGCCAGGGCGAGCAGGCCGCCGGCCCAGACGGTGACCGGCACCACGTGCAGCAGCAGGCCCGAGACGGCCACCTGGTGATTGCTGGCCGACGCGGCGTGCCCGGTGAAGACCGGCGGCACCACTGCGGCCAGCGCGGCGAGCAGCGCCACCACCGCCCCGGACGGACGCAGACTGCGGGCCGCGACGACGGCCGCGACCAGCGCCAGCGCTCCGCTGAGCGCCAAGGACTGGCCCAGCGACACGCTGCGCACGAAGTTCAGCACCGCGCGGGCCGACAACACCTGCGTGGCGGGCAGCCCGAACAGGTCGACGAGGGTGTAACAGACCGCGACACCGGCGGACACCGCCCAGGCGGCGGCGGTCCACGCCGCAGCGCGCAGCCGCCGGTAGCCCAGCGCGGAGAGTCGACCGCCGTCGTCGCGCGGGGACAGCACGGTGACCGCCACCAGCAGTCCCACGGTGGCCACCGCGCCGATCTGCATGCCGAGCCGGGCGGCCGGCAACAGCCAGGCCGCGGTCGGGTCCGGGTCGGGCAGCCCCGGCGGAGTCGGCGGTACGCTGCCGCCGCCCCACCACAGCAGCACGGCTGCGGCACCGGCGGCGACCAGGACCATGGCGGCGGGCACCAGCACCGGACGGCGCAGGATCAGAGTCGGGACGAGGTGGTGCGGGCGGTTCAACGACGGCTCCCGGTGCGGGTGGTTTCCCAGGTAGTCGGCGCGGCGGGGCTCCGGGTTCCCGGCCGTCACCAATGGGCGCCGTGGCAGACGCCCTCGGCGTCCCCGGGCTCCACCTGCAACGTGGCGTGCTCGATCCCGAAGCGGTCGTGCAGGAGCCGGCGCGCGGCGGCGAGCACCCGGGCCAGGTCCGCCCCGCCGGCCAGGGTCAGGTGCGCCGAGGCCACCTCCATGCCCGAGGTCAGCGTCCAGACGTGCAGGTCGTGCACGTCGGCCACGCCCTCCACCTCGCGCAGCGCGTCGCGGACCTCGGCGACGTCCAGGTGCGGCGGCGCGGCCTGGACCAGGACCCGCAGGGCGGCCCGCGCCAGCCGGTAGGTGCGGGGCAGGATGAAGAAGCCGACCGCCACGGCCACGATCGGGTCGGCGTACCACCAGCCGGTCAACGCGATCACCCCGGCCGCGACGATCACCCCGATCGAGGCGAGCAGGTCACCGAAGACCTCCAGGTACGCGCCCCGCACGTTGAGGCTCTCCTCGGCACCGGAGCGCAGCAGCAGGAACGCCACGATGTTGGCGATCAGCCCGGCCACCGCCACCGCCAGCATCGGCCCGACCAGCACCTCCGGCGGTTCGCCGAGCCGGCGTACCGCCTCGACCAGCACGAAGAGCGCCACCCCGGAGAGCAGCACGGCGTTGGCCAGCGCCGCCAGGACCTCCATCCGATAGAGCCCGAAGGTGCGTTGCCCGTCCCGGGAGGCCCGGCTCGCCGCCGTGATCGCGGCCAGCGCCATGCCGATGCCGAGCACGTCGGTGAACATGTGCCCGGCGTCCGACAGCAGCGCCAGCGAACCGGTCACCCAGGCACCGATCGCCTCGACCACCATGAAGACGGCCAGCAGGGCGAAGGCCGCCCAGAGCCGCCCCCGGTGCTTCTCCCCCGCGCGCAGGACCTGCTGCCCGTGATCGTGCCCGGCACCCATCCGGCACTCCTTCCGCTCACCACCAGCAACATATGCTGACATTGCAATAGATGCAACTATGGTGCCGCGTCCGGCTAACCGGACAGGTCCGACGTTCGGGCTAGATGTCGGGCGCGGTCAGCGTGCCCGCCAGTTCGCCCACAGCGCGCCCAGCACCACGCCGGGGCGGGCCAGCGCACGGGGGTGCTCCCGCATCGAGACGACGTCGTTGAAGCGGCGGGCCGTCGTCACGTCAGTCATGGTCGCCCGGACGATCTGGCCGCTCACCCAGCTGGAGAGCCGATACCCACGCGGGTAGGGACCGTCGACGTGCGGCAACGCCAGGTCGGCGGAGGTCGAGATCGACCAGGCGGCGTCCACCACCACCCGTTGCAGCTCGAAGAAGCGGCGGGCCGGGAAGCGCAGGTCCGGCCCGGAGCGCAGGTACGCCGACAGGCAGGCCGCGTGCAGCGCGGCAGCCGTGATCCCCTGGCCGTAGACCGGGTTGAACGAGGCGACCGCGTCACCGACACTGACCAGGCCCGCCGGGATCCGCCGCAGCGCGTGGTAGTCCCGCCGCCGACTGTCGGCGTGGCGGTAGGTCTGCACCTCGCCGAGCATCTCGCTGTCGGCGACCTCGCTGAACTCGGGTGGGAACTGCTCGCGCAGCCGGCGTACGAAGTCCTCGGCGGTGCGGCCGGGACGGTTGTCACCGTAACCGGCCATCATCGCCATCCATCGGCCGTCCTCGATGGCGAAGTACGCCGCCCCGGCCACGTCCGAGGACGCCTTGATGCTGTTCAGGGCCATCACCACGGTGTGCTCCGGGTGCGCCTCGCGACGGCGGAACAGGGCGGTGGCGTAGTTGAGGTGCACCGGCATCCGCCGCAGGGCGGGTCGCTCCCAACCGGCGTCCACCAACCAGTCGGAGAGCCGGCTCGACCGGCCCATGGCGTCCACCACCAGGTCGGCGTTCTCGACACCGGACGCGGCGTCGACGTCGCACCGGACCCCGACCACGGACGAACCGTCGACGACCAGGCCGGTGGCGCGGGCGGTCACCGTCTTGACGTTGGGCAGCCGCAGGACCTGCTGACGGATCAGCCCCTCCAGCAGCGGCCGACTCCCGGCCAGGCTGTCTGCGTCGTCGGGCACCGTCACCTTGAGACGGCCGTCGAGGTAGTTGCGCCGGGCGGCGGGGGGCGCCTCGACCGCACCCTGGGCCAGGGCCTGCTCCCGGAACCCGGGGAAGAGACGCTCCAGTTGCAGGAAGCCGCCGGGCAGCAGCGCGTGCAACTGCGTCCCCTGTGGCACGCCCGGCCGTCCGCCGGGCACGTGCAGGTCGTCGCGGTCGATCACGACCACGCTCGCCGCGTGGTCGGACAGCACCCGGGCGGCCAGCAGACCGGCGACGCTGCCGCCGATCACCACGGCCGTGCCGAGCACCGGGGACGGCTGGTCGGGCGGCCGCACCGCGTTCAGCGCGGCGAAGACCTGAGCCGGAGAGAAGGACATCGTGCTCTCCAAGGGGTACGAGGTGTGGCGCCGTTCCGCCGAGCCCTGCCGGTGACCGAGGCACAGGCAGGCCGGCGGGACCGGGCGGTCGGCATGACGCTCAACGATCGTTGCACAGGCAGGGAACGCGACGGCAGATCCAGTCGTCGATGCGGCATCGCGCGTGGACGGTGCCCGCACGGCGACCGGTGATCGTCGTGTCCTGACTGCTCAGCGCCCTTTTCTCAGGTCGTCGTGGCACGGTCGCGGGTGCTGCGGGGCCGCGCGTCGACGCGGTTGACCAGGTATCCGAAAGCCGCTGCGGTAAAGAACATGACAATGCCGTAGACGGCGGCCGGGATCGCCATCTGCGTGTTGTTCAGCAGCGCCGGGCTGAGCGCGATCGTGATGGCCAGGGTGCTGTTGTGGATGCCGATCTCGAAACCGGCCGCCTTCGCGGCGGTCGGGTCGATCCCGGCCAGACGGGGCACCCCGTAGCCGATCGCGAGGCTGAGCAGGTTGAACGCCAGCACCGCCAGACCGACCGCGACGAAGTAGTCGGCGATGTTCTCCCGCTCGCCGAGCACCGCGCCGAGGATCACCGCGACGAGCACCACCACGGACATGATCCGGACCGGCCGGTCGAGCCGGTCGGCGACGCGCGGCACCCGGGCCCGCACCAGCATGCCGATCGCGACCGGCACGAGCACGATGGCGAACACCTGCACCACCTTGTCGAACTGCAGGCCGATGCTCGTCGCGTCGCTCAGGAAGTAGCCCGCCGACAGGTTGACCACGATCGGCAGGGTGAGCACGGCGAGCACCGAGTTGATCGCGGTGAGGGTGATGTTCAGCGCCACGTGTCCCCCGAACAGGTGGCTGTAGAGGTTGGCCGTGGTGCCGCCGGGCGACGCTGCGAGCAGCATCATCCCGACGGCCAGTTCCGGCGGCAGGTCGAAGGCGAGCACCAGGCCGAAGCAGAGCGCCGGCAACAGCAGCACCTGGCAGGCCAGCGCGATGACGGCGGCCTTCGGGTGCTGGGCCACCCGCCGGAAGTCCGCGACGGTCAGGCCGAGACCCAGACCGAGCATGATGATGCCGAGGGCGACGGGCAGTCCGAACAGGGTCAGGGCAGAGTCCATGACACGACATCGTTACCACCCGGTAACGCACTCACAATCCTCCATGCGGCCGGGGTACGCCGTCCGCCTCAGCGACCACAGGCGAGCGCGAAGCCCTCCGGCACCGAGGTGGTCGACGCGAGCAGGCCGAACGTCGTCGACCCGCCCGGGGCGAGTCGGCCGTTCCAGCCGGCGTCGCGGACGGTCACCTCGCTACCCGCCTCGGTCACCGTCCCGTTCCAGAGCGACTGGACCCGCTGGTCACCGGGCCAGGTCCAGGAGACCCGCCAGCCGTCGAGAACCTCGGTCCCGGTGTTGCGCACGGTGACCGTGGCGACGAAGCCACTCCCCCAGCCGCTGCCGATCGTCGCCGTCGCGGCACACACCGGCACCTCCTGCGTACGCGCCGGCCCGCCGAGGATGTACGGGTCCCGCCGGCCCTTCGCATCGCTGAACCGGAACCAGTACTCGGTGTCCGGGGTGAGCCCCTCGACCACTACGTTGCCGTAGCTCTCCAGCCCGGTGTCCGCCGAGGCCACCGGGTTGTGCCACTGCTCGGCGTCCTCCCGGGTGGCGAAGAGGTGCACCGTGATGGGCAGGTCGTACCCGCACGGCGGGCGGAACGTCAGCGAGTAACGGATGGTGACGGTCGTGGTGGTGGTGCCGGCCACCATTCCGGCCAACGGCAGCGCGGGCGGACACACCGTCACCGTCGGCGTCGGCGACTGCGAGGTGGTGAGCGGGACGGGCGGGGACGTGGCGGCGCCCGCGCTGCTCGCCACGCCGGCCGCGCCCACCAGGGCCAGCGTCGCGGCGGCGATCGTCGCCAGGGCGTACTTCTTCGACATGCGGTGTCTCCTCCGGGGTGGTGGGAGCACCGGGCGCAGCACGGCGGCCGGTGCCTGGAAACGGGCTGCCCTGCGCGGGTGGCATTCCCGCACGCCCTGACGATGGTTCGCACGCCGGCCCCGGACGCGACTACGCAGAGTTTTTCATTCGAGAACCATCGATACAAGGGACGACCAGTCGATCCACCCGGGGCCGGACGGGCACCCGGCCACCCGGGCCGAACCGGTCGCACCGGGGGAGAATGGGGCGATGCCCGTGGTTGAGGCGGTGGCCGTCGTCCCCGTACCCCCGAATCTCGCGTTCGCGATCTCGCAGACCACCATGCCGGTCCGGCGGCGGTGGGACCCGTTCGTCCGCAGTCAGCACTTCGTCGACGGCGCCGTCCGGCCGGACAAGGGCGTCCGCACGTTCACCCGGTCCCGGCACGGCTTCTCGATGGTCAGTGAGTACGTCTCCTACGCACCGCCGACCACCGTTGGCATGAAGATGGTGCGTGGCCCGTGGTTCTTCGAGATGTTCGCCGGCGGCTGGCGGTTCGCGCCGGCCGCCGAGCCCGGCCACTCGGTCGCCACCTGGCGATACCACTTCCGCTGCCGTCCGGCGCTGCTGCGGCCGCTCGCGGACCGGATCGGCACCTGGCTGCTCGGCCGGGACATCCGCCGCCGGATCGCCGGTTACGCGGCCGGATGCGCCGATCCGGTGGTGGTCGCCGCCGCCGAGCGGGACCTGCGTGAGCGCGGCGACGGGAACCGGACCAACCCTTGACCGGAAACGGTGATCAGCTTAACTTCGTCAATCAGGCAAGTGTCTTTACTGATCGCCGTGGACCTCCCGGGAGTGCCGATGCGACCGTTCCGTCCCCGCCGCCTCACCGCCCTCGTGGCGCTGACCACGCTGCTGGTCACCGCCGCACCACCGGTCGCCGCGAACGCGGCTCCGCAGCGCGGCACCGGCTACCACCGGGTCGGCTACTTCACCCAGTGGGGCATCTACGGCCGGGCGTTCCCGGTGCAGAAGCTGGACACCTCCGGGGCGGCGAGTCGGTTGACCCACATCAACTACGCCTTCGGCAACGTCAGCGAGGACGGTCGCTGCTTCGTGGACGGTGGGCCGGGTGAGGGCGACGCCTGGGCCGACTACCAGCGCCCGGTCCCGGCGCAGGAGAGCGTCGACGGGGTCGCCGACGCCTGGGGCGAGCCGCTCAACGGCAACTTCGGCCAGTTGGCGAAGCTCAAGGCCAAGCACCCGCACCTCAAGGTGATGATCTCGCTGGGCGGCTGGAGCTGGTCGACGTACTTCTCCAACGCGGCCCGCACCGACGCCTCCCGGAAAGCGTTCGTCGCCTCCTGCATCGACCTCTACCTCAAGGGCGACCTGCCGATCCTGGACGGCGGCAGCGGCGGACCGGGCTCGGCCGCCGGGGTCTTCGACGGCATCGACCTGGACTGGGAGTGGCCTGGCTCGCCGGGTGAGCCGGGCAACGTGGTCCGCCCGCAGGACCGGGAGAACTTCACCAAGCTGCTCGCCGAGTTCCGTCGGCAGCTCGACGCGCACGGCCGGACCACCCGCACGCATTACCCACTGACCGCCTTCCTGCCGGCCAACCCGGCCGCGATGGACGCCGGATTCGAGGGCCGCAAGATCTTCAAGTACCTGGACTTCGCGACCGTGCAGGGGTACGACTTCCACGGTAGCTGGGACTCGGTGACCAACCAGCAGTCGGCGTTGCGCGTGCCCAGGGGCGCGCCGGACGACCCCGACTTCTCGGTGCAGGTGGCGGTCGACGGTTGGATCGCCCGTGGCGCACCACGCGGCAAGCTGGTGCTGGGCATCCCGTACTACGGCCAGGGCTGGACCGGCGTCACCGGCGGCGGCACCGGCCTGTTCCGCCCCGCCACCGGCCCGGCACCGGCCACGCACGCCGCCGGCTACGAGGACTACAAGCAGCTCAAGACGTTGCCGGGCAAGGGATTCACGGTGCACCGCGACCTGCGCGCCGGGCACGCCTGGCTGTTCGACGGCACCACCCTGTGGACGTACGACGACCCGGCGGTGGTGCTCCAGAAGATGCTCTACATCCGGACCGCCGGGCTCGGCGGGGCGATGATCTGGTCGCTCGACGGCGACGACGACAACGCCACGCTGACCAAGACGATCAGCCTCGGGCTCACCACCCGGTAGCCACCCGGGCCACCGTCCACCGGCGGCCACCTCAGCGCCCGGACGGTCGTCCGCCGCCTCAGCCCCGGACCTCCGGCTGCCTCAGCGCACGGGCAGCGTCGACTCGCGCATCACCAGGCGGCTGGCGAACTCCTCGGAGTGCGTCACCGCACCGTCGATGGCCGCGAAGAGGCGCTGCCCGGCCACCGCGCCGAGGTGTTGGAGGTTCATGTCGACGCTGGTCAGCCGGGGGCGGCAGTCGGCGGAGATGGCCTCCCAGTTGTCGAAGCCAATCACCGAGATCGCCCCCGGCACGTCCCGCCCGAGATCACGCAACGCGTCCAGGACGCCCCGGGCGATCTGGTCGCTGCCGCAGAAGATCGCGTCCACCTCGGGCCGCTGCTCGACGATCATGCGTGCGGCGGCGCGCCCCCAGGACTCGTCCCACGACCCGTAGTAGGGCCGGTCACCGACCATGCCCAGGCCCGCCGCCGCGAGCGCCGCCGCCGCGCCCTCGGCCCGGTCACGGGCCGCCTGGAACCCCGGCTCGCCGGTGATGTGGGCGATGTTGCGCCGGCCGCAGGCCAGCAGGTGCTCGATGGCGAGGCGGCCACCACCGACGTTGTCGACGGTGATGGAGATGTCGGCCGGGTCCGAGGAGGGGGCGTACACGTAGACCACCGGCACCGGGATGTTGCCGGCCAGCGGCGGCCGGGGATCGGTCCGCGAGCCGACCACGATCAGCCCGTCCACCCGGCGCGACAGCAGCGCGCGGACGTGGTGCTTCTCCCGGATCGCGTCACCCCGGGCGTCGCACAGGAAGACCGACACCTGCCCCGCCCCGAAGGCGTCCTCGGCCCCCATCAGGATGGGGATCGAGAACCGTCCCTCCAGATCGCTGGTGAGCAGGCCGACCGTCCCGGTCCGGCCGCTGAGCAGCCCTCGGGCCAGGGCGTTCGGCGCGAAGGAGAGCAGCTCGGCGGCCTCCAGCACGCGTACCCGGGTGGTCGCCCGCACCTCGCCACGTCCGTTGATGGCCTTGGAGGCGGTGGCGACCGAGACGCCGGCCAGCTTGGCGACGTCGGTGAGGGTGGGTGTGCGGTTGGCGGGGACCTCGGGCTCGGACGTCATGCGGTGCTCCCTCCCAACGACCGGCACGGATGCGACGCAGCGGCGACAGGCTGCCCCGGAAGCCCGTACAGGGCACTCCCGGTGGACGTGATCTTGTAAACGTTTTCGGCGTGGTTTCGGACCGTTGCCCGACCCGCACTGTCGCTCGTACCTGCGCGGAACACTACACCGATGCGTCCCGTCGACTCGGCTCAGGAAGGCCCGTCGGTGCTCCCTTCCCGAAAACTCCCCCGAAACGTTCGCTGCCCGAATGTAAGGAGGGGTCCCCTGCTATACACGAGGCGTTAGCAGGGGACCCTTCCTTTCATCCGAGGAGGCCAGGTGGCGGTCGCGTTCGGCCTTTCGGAGCTGTGGGACCCGGTGGTACGCCGGAACCCGCACGAGTTCTACGACCGGGTGCGGGACAGCGGCGGACCGGTGCTCCAGATCGACCCCGCCGGCAACCGGCTTTGGGTGGTCGCCGGTCATGCCGACGTGCTGCACGGCCTGCGGCACCCGATGATCGGGCACGAGGTGCACCGGCACCGCCCGGACGGCCCCGCCCCGGCCCCGGAGGCGTTGTCCGAGGTGGCGAGGATCGAGTCCCGGCAGCTCATCAGCCTCGACCCGCCCGACCACACCCGCCTGCGGGGACTGGTCAGCGGCGGATTCACCGCGCGGGCGGTGGCCCGGCTGGAGCCGTGGATCGGTGACCTCGCCGACCGACTCGTCGACCGGGCACGTCGGCGGGGTCACGTGGAGGCGGTGGCAGACCTCGCCGATCCGGTGCCGGTCAACGTCATCGCCGAGTTGGTGGGCGTACCGGAGGCGGACCGACCGCAGTTCCGGGCCTGGTCGGCGGCGATCGTGTCGGCCGGGTTCGACGGCCCGACGGCGACCCTGGAGTTCGCGGCGTACCTCGACGACCTGGCGGCGCGCCGCCGCGCCGACCCGGCCGACGACCTGATCTCCGAGCTGGTGGCGGCGGAGGACCGGGCGGACCGGCTGGACCGCGACGAGTTGGTGGCGCTGGTGCAGTTGCTGCTCATCGCCGGGCAGGAGACCACCGTCGACCTGATCGTCAACGGACTCCGCCTGCTGCTCACCCACCCCGCGCAGTGGGAGGCGCTGCGCGACGATCCAACCCTGGCCGAGGCGGTGGTGGAGGAGACGCTGCGGTTCCGGGGGCCGGTGGAGATCGTGCCGCCACGGTTCGCCTTCGCGGACGTCGAGCTGGCCGGTGGGCGGATCCCCGCGTTCGACCGCGTGGGGCTGTCGGTGTGGGGGGCCAACCGGGACCCGGCGGTCTTCGACCGGCCGCACGAGTACGACATCGCGCGCACCGACGTCCGTCGGCACCTCGCCTTCGGGTACGGCATCCACTTCTGCCTCGGCGCGCACCTGGCGCGGTTGGAGAGCCGCATCCTGTTCGACCGGGTGGCACGGCACCTGCCCGGCCTGCGGCTGGCGGTCGACGCCACCGACCTGGACGCGTTCCGGCTGCATCACGACGGCCTGCCCCTGCGCGTGTGACGCCCGGCCGCCGCGCGCCGGCGCCGCCTCGGGATCCTGGGCACGCTCACGACGAGCCCTTCACCCCGCAGGGGTACGGGTGGAGGCCACCACGCCGGGCGGCCTCCACCCGGTGGATCACTCGAACAGGGACAGGGTCAGTGTCGAGGTGTACTCGCCCGCGGCCACGTCCGCCGGGGTGCGCAGGAACAGGTCGGCGTCGACCGAGTACGCCCCACCGGCGACCGCACCCGAGTCGAACGTGGAGACCAGCAACTCCTGGTCGACCAGACCCACGTTGTTGCCCGGCTGCGTCGGCTCGTCCAGCACGGTGACGACCTCCTCGCCCTCGCTGACCAGACCGGTGTCCCCACCGTCGACCAGGCGCGGCTTCCAGCCCAGGTGCCCGGCACCGATCGGCTCCTGACCGTCGGCCCCGGTGAAGTCGGTGGCACTACCGAGCACCGCCCACGCCGCACCCGAGGGCACCTCGTCGGCGGTCCGGGTGTCGGTCACCGTCACCGTCGGCAGACCACCCACGAACTGCCGCACCAGCAACGTCGACCCGTCCTCGGTCAACGCCACCGAGTCACCCGCGATCGACATCGCCAACACGCCCGGCTCCACCAACTCCTCGATCTCCACCGTGACCGTCACGTCACCGGTGTCACCCGGATCGGCCGACACCGGCGCGGCCATCGCCACCGACCCGACCAGCAACGCCCCGGCGGCACCCGCCGCCAGCAACCGCTTCCGATTCCCTGTGTTCATGCGATTCTCCGTTGTCTCTCGTGGTTACTGGGCTTGACGGGGGTCGGCGGCGCAGTTCGCGCCGGGATGGTCCTGGGTGACCACGGTCGTCACGTCCGTGCCGTCGACCGTGCCGGTGGCCCGGACCGTCGCGCTGCCGGACGGCACCGACGCGGCACGGGTGGTGAACTGCTGGAACGCGCTCGCACCCGGCGCCACGGCCGACACCGACCGCTGCCCGTACGCACTCTCCAACACCACGTCCACCGCAGCGTCGTGGTCGTTACGCGCCTGCACCGCCACGTACGCCTTCCCGGCCACACACCGCGCCTGCACGGTGACCGTCACCGGCACCTCGGGCCGGACGCCCGGGTCGTCGGCGAACACCCGCCACTCGGTGACGGCGACCGCCGAGTAGGTGGTGCCGTTGCCGTTGGCCTGGATGGTGGCCCGCACCCTCGACGTGGTCACCGGGTCGAAGGAGACGGTGTTGAACGCGGTGGTGCTGGTGCCGTACGGCGACGCGCCGGTCACGTCACGCCAGGTCGAGGTGGTGGCGTCCCAGTACTGCAGCACCCACCCGTCGGGCTGGGCGACACCGTCGCCGGTGCCCCGGTTGGAGTCCCGCCAGAACTTCAGCTCGGTGCCGGTGATCCGCACCGGGCGGTTCCAGTCGTACTGGATCCACTGGGTGGCCGGGCGGGTGCCCGACCAGGTGCCCCAGATCTGCGCCTGACCCGGGTTGGTCGGGTCGGCACCGTCGTTGAGCGCGGTGAGGCTGTTCCAGCTCGCCGTGAACGAGGCGGTCGGCGTGCCGATCGGCCCGATGTTGCCGGTGAGCGGCCCGGACAGGTCGGCCGGGATGGCGACCGTCCGGGCGGTCTCCAGGTTCCCGGCCACGTCGACCGCCCGGTACGCCAGCGTGTGGCGGTTCGCGTCGGGTGCCGGGACCGCACCGTCGTACGTGGTCCAGGCGCCCGTGCCGATGGCGTACTCGATCCGGGCGACGCCGGAGGTGGCGTCGGTCGCGGCGAGCGTGACCGCCCGCGTGGTGCTGTTCACGGTGGCGGTGCTGACCGGTGCGGTGGCGTCGACGCGTACCTCCAGGGAGGCCGGGTCGGAGACGTTGCCGGCGCGGTCGGTGGCGGTCGCGGTGACGGTGTGCCGGCCGTCCCCGGAGACGGTGACGTCGACCGACCGGACGTCGGTGGTCTCGACCGGCGTGTCCGAGCCGACCCGCGTGGAGATGGTCATCCGGCCACCCCGGTCGTCGACACCGGCGGCCCGCACGCGCACCGTGGAGCGGAACCAGCCGTCGCTGCCGGCGCTGCCGCTGGGCGTGAGCGTCACCGTCGGCGGCGTCACGTCTCCCTCGGTGTCGTCCGGTGAGATGACGGTGACCTGCGCGGAGACGCGATCGGCGGCGTAGCCGAGCACGGTCCCACCGATGGTGAACGTCCGGGGCTCGGCGACGTCCGCGGGCCGCACCTCGTCCCAGTAGACCGGCACCCGCAGCGTCTGCGCGCCGAACGACACCGGCAGCGTGTCCGGCAGGTCGGTCTCGCCGACCTCCACGGTCATCGCCGGTGCGCTGACCGACTCCGGCTGCGCGGCGAGGACCTTCCACTCCTCGACCGCCACCCCGGAGTACGTGCTGCCGTTGGTCGACGCCTCGAACAGCGCGCGGACCTGGGTGGTGGTCACCGGGTCGAAGGTGGTGTTCTGGAAGCCCTGCGTTCCGGTCGGGAAACCGCTCGGGTTGGGCACGTCGGCCCACTGCCCGGCCTCCAGGTTCCAGTACTGCATACGCCAGCGGGCGGGCGCGGCGACTCCGACACCGGTGCCCTGCGGCTGGTCGTTCCAGAAGTCGATCTGCGAACCGGAGATCCGCATCGGCTGGTCCCAGGTGTACTGCACCCACTGCTGCGGCGGGTTGTTGCCGGTCCAGGTGCCCCACATGTCCGGCGGCAGCGGGTTCGACCGGACGATCTCGTCGTTGAGTGCCTTCACCCAGTACTGCACCGGCACCGGCTCGTTGGAGACGGTGACCCGGGCCTCCTGGGCGATGTTCGGCCGGGGCGTGAGGTCACGTCCCGTGGCCGGGGTCGGCGTCACGAGCTTCATCCGGGGCGGCGTCAGCGAGTCGTCCCACTCGACCGGGTCGATCGCCACCGAGCGCCGGAAGTGACCGCCGCCCACGGCGTCGGCGGTGTGGTACGCCAGGTACCAGGTGCCGTTGAACTCCAGGACACCCGGATGGCTGGTGGTCGAGGAGACCGGCCGCAGGAAGGTTCCCCGGTAGGTCCACGGTCCCTCCGGCGACGCGGCGGTGCCGTAGGCGAGACAGGCGTGGTAGTTCGCCGGGGTGCACTGCGAGGTCGGGCCGGCGTTGTTGCCGGCGTACGCCATGTAGTAGGTGCCGTTGCGCGTGAAGATCCAGGCGCCCTCGAAGAAGCCGGTCAGGCCGGTGACGGTGCGCGGGGTGCCGATCGGGGTCTTCATGTCCTGCTGGAGTTCGAGCATCCGCAGTTGGCTGAAGGAGCCCCACCAGATGTAGACGCGCTGGTTCGGGGCCTCGCCGTCGACCAGGATCGTCGGGTCGATGTTGTGGATGGTGTTCGGCGTGGGCACCCGCTGGGAGATGATCGGGCCCCCCGCGTGGTCGGTCCACGGGCCGGTCGGGCTCTCCGACACGGCCACCCCGATCGCGAACCGGTCCGACGCGGTGCTGGTGCGTTCGTGGATGGGGACGTACCAGTAGTAGCGTCCGTCGACGCCCTGGACGACCTGGCCCGCGTACGCACGGCCGGGGGTGGCCCAGGCGAAGACGGCCTCCGGGCGCATCAGCGACGGGTAGTGGGTCCACTCCCCCGCCTCGACGTCGGTGGTCCGGAAGGCGCCCCACTCGTTCATGATGAAGTCGTTGGTGGACGGTCCGGCCTGGTCGTGGCCGGTGTAGACGTAGAGCTGGTCGGCGTCGGTGTCGTTGCCGGGGGCACCGGCCCGCACCACCATCGGCGCCGGGTCGGCGGAGTAGTAGCTGCCGTCGCCGAGGATCGGGTTGACCGTGGTGGTGAAGGTGTACGACGGGGGCTCGGCGGCGTGTGCCGGACCGGCGACGCCGGTCAGACCGCCGGCGACGAGCGCGACGGACGCGGCCACGGCGATCGCCCTGCGCCATCGGGGCGACGGCCGGGTGGAGGGTGGGGCGGCGCCGCGTCCCACGGTGGTGTTCACGGTGTCGATCTCCTCACTCGTGCGCGGGGGTGGTGGCGGCGCCCCAGGCCGGGCGCCGCCACCACGAGGGGTCAACCGCAGGTGAGCGCGCCGAACGGCGCCTCGAACTCGACGGTCACCGGCTCGCCGTCGACGGTGCCGGTGGCCTTCACCGTCGCGGTGCCGGCCTGCACCGAGGTGGCGCGGGTGTTGAACGCCTGGAAGGCGGCCTTCCCGGACGCCACGTCGGCGACCGTCCGCGAGCCGTATGCCGTGATCAGCTCGATGCGCAGCGGCACGTCCCCGGCGTTGTGGGCGTTGACGGAGACGTAGACGTTCCGGCCGGTGCAGCGCGTGCTGGCCTGCACCTCCACGTCCCAGACCGGGGTCTGGGGCGGGTCGCCGACGGTGAGGGTCAACGTGGTCCGGGTCGCCCCGGCCTGGCTGACGTACGGGGGCAGGATCAGGTCACCGATGATCGTGTAACGGCCGGGGGTGTTGACGATGCGCTCGTCGAAGTCCCAGTCGACACCGATGGCCTGGTTGTCCCGCGACCCGTCGTTGTAGGAGACCTCCACCTTGTCCGGCAGGAACGGCAGCTCGCCCACCTCGACGGACTGCTCGAAGGTCTCGGCGCCCTGGATCGAGATACCGCCGGTGGACATCTCCGGCCGTACGTAGATCCGCGCCTCGGCGATCAGCCCGTACGCGTCGTTCGTGCCGTAGACCACGAACGGGTCGACGTTCGGCTCGGCGACCTGCTCGGGCGTGATCTCCTGCCAGTTGAACGCGACCTGGCCGCGCTCGCCGCTGGCGTAGACGGCGTCCAGCGTGCTCGGCAGTGTCGGCACGTCACCGACACCGGTGCGGATGAGCACCGGGGACCGCACCGAGTCGACCGTCTCGCCGTTGGCCCGCCAGCGCAGCACGCCGGTGCCGGCACCGCTGCCCTGCACGCCCCAGATGCGGATGCGAAGGTAGCTGGTGGTGATCGGCGTGAACTCGAAGCTGTTGAACCGGTTGGTCGCCAGCCCACCGGCGTACGTGCTGCCCTCGGCCAGCGTCACCGGCGTCCAGGTGGTGCCGTTCTCCGAGGTCTCGATGGCGTACGTGCCGGCGTTCGGACGGCGGGTGCCGCCGTTGTCGTCGTACCAGTAGATGTCGGTCGAGGAGAGTCGCACCGGCGCGCTCCAGCGGTACTGGATCCACGCCTCCCGTGCGGTGCTGGTGCCGTTCTGCGGTTGGCCCCAGTTGCCCCAGCCGCTGCCGGCACCCGGGTTGGAGTTGGTCGGCGTGGTGGGCTCGTTGACCCGCGAGTGGTTCTCCCACGATGCCGTGCCACTGGTGCTGATCGTGGCCGAGGCACCGAACTCCGCGGTGACCTCGCGCTCGGCCAGCGTGACCGACACGTTCGCCGTCGACCGCTTCTCGCCGTCGTCGGCCCAGAACCGGAACACGTAGTCACCGGCGACGGTGCCGGTGACCCGGGTGGTCAGCGCCCGCGCGTCGGCGAAGATGACGCCCGCGCCCTGCGGCGTGGAGACGGTCTCCCAGCCGAAGGTCAGCTCGCTGTCGTACGGGATGCCGTCGTCGGCGGCCGTGGCGACGAGCCGGGTGGAGAGGTTTCCGTCCGCCGAGCCGTCCCGGTTGGCGGTGACCTGTGGCGCCTGGTTGGTCACGTCCGGCACGTCCCGCCCCGACTCGAACACCTGGATCTCGCTGATCGCGGTGAAGTGGGTCGGGTTGTTGGTGAAGGTGACCCGGAGCTTGTCGGTGGTGACGGTGTCGAACAGCGCCTCGTTGAACTTGGCCGAGGGCACGACCGGGTTCTTGAACTGGTCCGGCACCTCCTTCCAGCCGCCGTTGCCGTCGGGCACCTGCACCCACCAGCGTGCCGGCTCGCGGTAGCCACCGGCCTGCCGGTCGCTGACGAAGAAGACCTTGACGTTGTCGAGGCTCTTGGCCGCGCCCAGGTCCAGCTCGATGTAGCCGTTGCGCTCGGTGGTGCCGTAGTTGCCCCAGTAGGGTTCGTTGGCGGTGATCCCGTCGGTGACGGCCGCCAGCGACACCGGACGCTCGGTCTCGGAGATGGCGCCGGGCGTGTAGTTCATCGAGGTGGTGCTCCAGCCGGGCGTGTGGAACTGCCGCCACGGCGTGGGCCGCACACCCTGCTGGGTGTACGAGGAGCTGAGCTGGGCGCCCTGCGCCAGGTTCGGCGCCTGCTCGGTGAGGTCGATACCGGCGGTCTTGAGATAGCCGACGACGCGGTCGTCGGAGATCGGGGTGTCCACCGCGCTCGGGAAGTCGGCCCCGGTGGTGGCGGTGAAGGTGACGGTCACGCCCTCCTCGGCCTGCACCTGGTTGGTGTTCGGGTCGTAGGTGACCTTGCCGAGCTTGTCGGTGGTGACCTTCTTCTCGCCGTTGAGGAAGAGGCTGTAGCCGGCGCCCAGGCCGTACTTGCTGCCGTCCGGGTCCCAGACGATGGTGACGTCCTGACCGTGGTACCGCAGGTTGTTGACCATGAAGTGCTCATAGCCGAACTGGATCGGCCACAACTCGATCTTGTCATCGGAACGCGGCTGGATGCCGCCCATGTCCTCGATGAAGATGTAGTTCATGTTGCCGAGCATGATGTGGTTCTGGTTGTTGCGGTTGTAGGAGCGCGTCGTCGGGTTCCAGTTGGAGTAGTACTCCGCCTGGTTCGCGACCCGCATGTCGGCGTTCGGGTAGATGCTCCACGCCATCCAGTCCAGCAGCCGCTTGGCGTACTCCGGGGTGATGTACTTCTGCTCCGGGTCGTAGTGGCGCAGCGCCGACCGCACACCGCGGTACTGCACGGTGAAGTTGATGTTCGAGAAGTTGTTCGAACCGCCGATCCCGTACGCCGACCGGTCGTACTGGTTGGCGGTGTAGAACGGGAAGATCGGGAAGTTGTCGCCGTAGGTCAGGAACCGGAACCCGTCGACGTACTTCTCCCACTGGTCGGTCGGGATCAGGTTCTCGGCGTAGATGTCGTAGAGGTTCGTCTCCTTGGCCGGGATCAGGTTCCGGGCCGAGGCGGGCAGCGGGTTGGCCCGCCCGTTCGCGGTCGCCGCGCTGCTCGCGCCGTGCGACGTGCCGGACAGGAACATCCGCATGTCCGGGCTCCAGAGCCGGGTCAGGATCGCGTCCCGGATCTCGTCGGCGCTGGCCCCCATCGCGTCGACCTTGGCCTGGTCGGCGTCGGAGAGCTGGTAGAGCTGCCGGGCCGCGTCGAACGCGCCCCACACGTACGCCGACTCCGGGCGCTCGATCGTCCGCGCACCCGGTGCCCCGGTGTTCACCTTCGGGAAGCCGAACGTGATCGCGTCGGCGTCGTTGCCCGGCATGTAGTTGGTGTCGTACGCGATCAGCTTGTCGTCGTTGCCGTCGTAGTGCTCCAACTGACCGACGCCGTCACCCTCGAAGTACTGGGCGAACTTGCGGGCGACCTGCTTGCCGCCGCCGTGCACCTGGTACGCCTCGAGCCCGGCCGTGCCGAGGTACTGCGAGTAGTGGTTGTTCCAGCTCGTGTGCCCCGGGCTGTCCAGGAAGGCCGACGAGCCGGACAGCTCACCGATGTTCAGGATCTGGCCGTACCCCAGATAGGGCGTCCGCAGCCACTTGGTGTCCTGAAGGTGCATCGGCTGGGTCAGCGCGACCGAGTTCTGATAGAGGTTCACCCCCTCGATCGTCGTGGGGTACTGGTAGACGTGGCCGGAGGCGTTGGCGTCGAGCGAGTTGTAGCGCTCGCCCCACCAGCGGTACACGATGGCCTTCTCCATCGCCGCGTCCGGGACGTTGATGTACGGCACGTCCTGGGCCCACTGGCGGTGGAAGGCGGTGATGCCGGTCCGCACGGCCACGCTCGGCGACAGGCCGGCGTACTCCTGGTAGCTCTCCACCGTCTCGGGCAGCGTGGCCGAGGAGACCGCGCCCACCACGGACAGCGACAGCGAGCCACCGGCCGGGACGGTGATCTCGCGGTCCAGGTTGCTGCCGGTACGCGTGAAGCCGGAGCCGGTGAGGTCCACCCGGACGGAGTCCCACGGGGTGTCGACGAGCCCGTTGTTCGAGCCGCTGGTGATGGTGCGGGTGCCGGTGAGCGCGCTGTCGCCCGCAGCCTGGGTGGCCAGCGGCGACGCGGCCCGGACGGTGAAGGTCGCCGCCGAGCCGCCCGGGTTGGTGAACTCGATGGCGGTGACCGCCACGTTGTCGTAGGTGATGAACTTCGTCAGGTCGGCGCGGACCCCGGTGGAGCCGATGGTGTAGCGGCTCCGGGCGTGGCTCGGTGCGTTGAACCGGTTGGCGTTGACCTCGGACACGGTCTGGCCGGGCACCGTGACGGTGTAGAGGTTGCCGAGGTTGTTGGGGCCGCCGACGAACGTGTTGCCGGCGAAGCCCATCACGGTGAAGTTGTTGTTGCTGGCGCCGCGCATGTAGAGGGTGCGCCCTCGGGTCATCAGCACCGCTGACCCGAGCGTGCCGCTCACTCCGAGGATGCGGTCGAGGTAGTAGTCGGTGCCGCCGGCGGCGAGGTCGGCGTCGAAGACGGACTGGTGCATGTTGCCGGCGGTGAACGGTACGCCCGGCCGGAGCTGGTTCACGACGTCGCCGACGTTGCTGTAGGTCGGGTCGCCGATGTCCATGACGTGGTTCTGACCGTTGGTGTGGACCCCGACGTCGCCCTCGTTACCGGGCAGGATCGGGCCGGCCGCGTGGGCCGGGGACGATACGGCTACCGTCCCCGACACCACGAGCGCGGCAAGGGCGCCCCAGAGGGGCACCCTCCGCACGCGTCTGCGGATCATCTTCTTCCTCCTTGATATCGGTGCGGGCGGGCGGGTGAGGCGGTCCCCCACGTCGCACCTCGGTGGTGATTCGAGCGGCTCGTGGTGCTGTCGGCGCGGTTCGGACAATCCGATGTGAGCGTTAACATCAGCTCCGCCCCCGGCCCTGCTCCGGCAGGTCACCGTCGACGGGGATCCAGACCCGCATGGTCGAGGGCCCACGGTTGGCCCAGGCGTGGTACGGCACCAGCGTCACCTCGTCGAACACCTCGACGGGCGCGGGCGAGGACTCGGCGACGTCGGCCCGGTAGGGCCATTCGTGGTCGTGCGGGCGCACCCGGCGGCACCGCACCACCACCCGACCGTCGACCAGCCGGGGCGGTTGGCTGGTGTCTATCCGCAGCTCGTCGACGCTCGTCACCCCCGGCACGTCCACCGACTCGATCGCGAACACCAGCGGACCGCGCTCCACCGCCACACAGCCCCGCACCGCGTCGATGCGGCTGTCCGGATGGGTGAACCGGGGCGCCATCGGCAGGGCGAGGACGACCTCGTCGCCGCGTTGCCAGGTGCGCTGCTCGGTGACCATGCCGGGGGCGACCGGTCGGGTGGCTCCGGCCACCGTGACCGTGGCGCCGTCGACGGCCCAGTCCGGCACCCGCAGCGACAGTGACCACGGGCGGTCGTCGTCGCTGTCGACGCGTACCCGGATCTCGCCGTCGTGCGGGTAGTCGGTGGTGATGACGAGGCACCGCTCCCGCCCGTCGGGAAGGCGGTGCGCGATGGTGCCGGGCAGGTACTGGTGCAGGTGCAGACCCTCGTCGTCGCAGGTGGCGGCGTACGCGCCGAGGCTGGCCACGGTGCGGGCCACGTTGGTCGGGCAGCACGAGACCTCGAACCACGGCGCCCGGAGCGACGCCGCCGCGCGCAGGCTGGGCCGGTCGGCGTCGGGCACCGTGCCGAGTTCCCGGCGGTGCAGCGTGTTGGTGTAGAAGAAGCTGCGTCCGTCGGTCGACGGCGAGGTCGACACCACGTTGAACAGCGTCCGTTCGATGAGGTCGGCGTAGCGGGACTCGCCGTCGGCGAGCAGCAGCCGCCAGGCCAGCATCACCGAGCCGACACCCGCGCAGGTCTCCGAGTACGCCCGGTCGGGCGGCAGCATCCAGTCCTCGCCGAACGCCTCGTCCTGGTGCCGGGAACCCTGCCCACCGGTGACGTACGTGCGGCGGGTGACCGCGTGGTGCCACTGACCGCGTACCGCGTCCAACAGGCTGGCGTCCTTCAGCTCGACCGCGACGTCGACGGCACCGGCGGCCAGGTAGTTCGCACGCACCGCGTGCCCGCGCAGCACGGTGGCCTCCCGGATCGGGGTCTCGTCCTGGAAGTACTCCCGACCGAACTCGATGTCGGCGAGCCGACCGTGGCCGCGCCGGTCGACGAAGAGCGCGGCCTGGGTCAGGTAGCGGTCCTGACCGGTGGTGCGGGCCAGTTCCACGAACGCGGTCTCGATCACCGGGTGGCCGCAGACGCTGTCGATGCCGTCCACACCGAACGTCTCACACACGTGGTCGGCGGCCCGGCAGGCGATCTGGAGCAGGCCGTCGTCGGCGTCCGGCCGGGTCCGGGCCCGGGCCACGGCGGCCTGGACGAGGTGCCCGACGCAATAGAGTTCGTGCCCCCATTCGAGGTCCGACCAGCGCGGTTCCTGCCCGGGTCGGCCGAACTTGGTGTTCAGGTATCCGTCGGGCTCCTGCGCCGCGCCGACCCGCCGCACCAGGGCACGGAACCGCGATTCGAGATCCGGGTCGGCGGTCCGGCCGATCTCCCACGCCAACGCTTCGAGGAACTTGTAGATCTCCGAGTCGGAGAACTCGCGTCCGCGCCGCTCGCCGGCAAGGTCTCCCGCCACGGCCAGGTCGAAGTTGCGGACCCAGCCCTCCCGTTCGAGCCAGTGCGCGATGTGGTCGAGGGTCACCCCGTTGACCGACTGGCGCTCGGCCCAGAATCCGCCCGCGATCCGGACCTCCCGCAGGTCGAGGGGGCGCAGGCGACCCCGGACCGGCAGGACGGGTGCGGCCGGATGTGCGTTGCCGCTCATGGTCATCCTTTCAGCGCGCCGGACATGAAGCCGCGCACGTAGTGTCGTTGCAGCAGGAGGAAGAGGACGATGCACGGCAGGGCGAGGACGACGACGCCCGCTTCGGTCGCCCCGTAGTCGACGACACCCTGCACCTGGCCGCGCAGGTTCGACACGGCCAGCGGCAGCGTCATCTTCTCGGTGTCGTTGATCAGGATCAGCGGGGCCATGAAGTCGTTCCACGCGGCGAGGAAACCGAAGAGACCGACGGTGATCAGACCCGGTTTCACGGCGGGCAGCAGCACCCGCCACAGCGCGCTGAACGACGAGCACCCGTCGACCATCGCGGCCTCGTCGAGTTCACGGGGCACCGCCTCGAACGAGATGCGCATCAGGAAGGTGGAGAACGGCAACTGGAACATGGTCAGCACGAGCGCGACGCCGACCAGGGAGTTCTGCAACCCCACCTGGTTGAGCAGCACATAGAGCGGGATCAGCAGCGTCGCGTACGGGACCATCAGGATGGCCAGGGTGAGCAGGAACAGGATGTTCTTGCCGGGGAAGCGGAACCGCGCGAAGGCGTACCCGCCGAGGAACGAGATCAGCAGCGTCAGCGCGACCGTGAGCAGCGAGACGAATGCCGAGTTGCCGAGGTAGCGCCAGACGCCGGCCTGGTAGGCGGCCAACGTCTGGTAGTTGCCGATGCCCCAGCCGTCCACCTGGTTGGTGCCCGGTTGCGGGGAGACCGAGGCGACCGCCGTCCAGACCAGCGGTGCCAGGAAGATGAGGGCGACCGAACCGGTGAACACCCAGTACGGCGTCCGCAGCGCGATCCCGGCGATGGTGGTGCCGCTCGGCTTCCTCGGCCGCGACGGCTCCGGTGCGGACGGCGGTGTCCCGTCGGCGACGGTCTCCGTGGTGCGGGAAACGACGGTCATCGGATCAGTTCCCCTCGGACCGGAAGGCGCGCATCTGCAACGCGTTGATCATGATCAGGGCGACCAGCACGATGACGGAGATGGCCGCCGCCACCCCCAGGTCGTTCTGCCCCTGGAAGGCCACCATGTAGATGAGCTGCACGACGGTGATCGTGCTGTTGTCCGGGCCGCCCTTGGTCAGGATGTAGAACTGCTCGAAGGCGAGCAGGGAACCGGTCACGCAGAGCACGGTCGTCAGCGCCAGGGTGGGGCGCAGCAGCGGCAGCGTGACCTTGCGGAAGGTCTGCCAGCGGCTCGCCCCGTCGGTACGCGCCGCCTCGTACACGTCGGCGGGGATCCCTTGCAGGCCGACCAGCATGAGCACCATGTAGAACCCGGCGTACCGCCACACGATCAGGAAGGTCGTCGAGAACAGCGCCGCGTTCGGGGAGCCGAGGAACGTGATGCCCAGGCGGTCCACCAGCGGGGCCAGCGGGCTCGCGTACGGCGAGTAGATCACGTAGAACAGCAGCGACGCCGAGGCCAGGCCGAGCGCGCTGGGGATCAGGAACGAGGCCCGCAGCAGGTTGTTCCACCGGCTGGACTCCTGCACCAGCAGGGCCAACCCGAGAGCGAGCGTCAGCAGCAGCACGGTCGCGAGCGCCGTGTACTTGAGGGTGAACACCACCGAGTCGGTGAAGAAGCGGTGCTCGACCGCCTTCACGAAGTTGTCGGGCGCGTTGAACCCCTGGTCACCGGTGAGCAGCGGCCACCGCGACAGCGACATCTTGATGACCAGCAGCAGCGGCACGGCGAACAGCAGCGCCACGAAGACCGCGGTCGGCATCGCGTAGAGCCAGCCGAGCAGTGCCTGACGACCTCGGGGACGGGCGCGGCGCCGTGTCGCCGCACTGGGCGGGCGAGACGGTGCGGTGACGCTCATGGGACCTCTCGTTTCCTTCGCTGACGGATCGAACGTGGGCGCGGCGGGGGCGGGTGCCGACCGGTAGGGACTCCTCGGGCGGCACCCGCCCCCACCGGGTACCTACTGCTTCAGGACGGCGGTGATCTCGCCGTTGTCCTTCGGCAGGTCGCCGTTACCGTTGAGCACCTGGTTGCGGACGAGAGTCAGCCACGGGCTGTTCGGCGCGTTGAACGCCTGCTGGAAGTTGAGCGCGACCGGGGTGTCGCCCTGACCGGCCACCTCGTTGATGGTCACCAGGCGCGGGTCCTCGGCGGCGTACTTGTTGTTGGCCAGGTCGGCGCGGGAGACCACGTCCTTGTTCTTGGCCAGCACCTCGACCTGGGCCTCCTCGGACATCATCCAGCTCAGGAAGTTCCACGCCTGCGCGGCCTTCTTGGAGTCCTTCGAGATGCCGACACCGTCGCCACCGACGAAGGTGGAAGCGCCGCCGTTCGGGCCGGGGATGCCGGCGACACCGGCGTCGAACGGCGTCGAGGAGAGCAGCGTCGCCGGGTAGAACATCAGGCCGACCTTGCCCTCGGTGAAGGCGGCGGTCCAGGTCGGACCGGTCTCCCCCGCCGAGGCGGGCAGCACGGCACCGGAGCGCCACAGGTCCTGCCAGGTGCTGAAGACCTTCTGCGCGGTCTCGTCGGCCAGCTTGGACTCGGTGCCGTCGTCACTGAGCACCTGCCCGCCGTCGGCCCAGATGGACGGGAACCAGGTGAAGACGAGGCAGCCGCCGCAGTTCAGGCCGGCGGCCGTACCGTAGACGCCCTCCTTGCCCGAGGCCTGCACCGCCTTGGCGGCGGCGGCGTACTCGGCGAGCGACGCGGGCGCCTTCTCCGGGTCGAGCCCGGCGTCCCGGAACAACTGCTTGTTCCAGAACATCATCGACAGGTCCAGCACGAAGGGCAGCACGTGGGCCTTGTCGTCGACGGTACCCGCCGACAGGTGTCCCTTGTTGATCTGGTCCTTGAAGTCCAGGCCGTCGATGTTGGAGCTGATGTCCTGGAACAGGCCCTGGCTGACCCAGTTCGGCACGTAGACGATGTCGGCGGCGAACAGGTCCGGCAGGCCACCGGAGCCGGCCGCCGCGCCGACCTTGGCGACGTAGTCGTCGTTCGGTACGACGGTGAGCTTGACCTGGTTCTGGTGTGTGGCGTTGTACGCGTCCACCAGCAGCTTCGCCTGCTTCTCCAGCGGTGCGCGGGTCCACAGGGTCAGCTCGCTGCCGTCGTCGACGCCGGTCGGGCCGGCCTCGGCGGCGCTCGGGCCGCTCGGTTCGTCGCTGCCGCAGGCCGCCACGGCGAGGACCATCGTCGCCGCCATGGCTCCGGCCAGCGAACGCAGGGCAGTACGCCTGCCCAGGGTTTTCCTCATGATTCCTCTCCTAGTCTGCATCGATGCTCGCCGGGGAGCCGCGAGGCGGTTCCCGTGAGCCGGGTAGCGGGCGGTTCCGCTCGATCGGGTGGGACCGGAGCCGCCGCACCGGCCGTCGGCCGTGGACGTGATCGGCGAAGCCGGATGATCAGGTACGGCCGGCGGGTGACCGGCCGGGCAGGGTCAGGGTGTGGACAACAGGTCGCCGACGGAGTCCCGCCGAGCCGAGGTGTCGTGTGGACGGTCCGATGCGGCACCGCCGCATCGCTGCGTCGCGCGGGTGGGGTGGACCGGTGACGACGACGCGGTCCGCACCGTCTTCGTGGGCGATGCCTCGTCCGTCCTCATCGGTGTCGCCTCCCGCCGGGTCCGACGGGACCGGCACGGCGAGCCGCACCGCCGCCGAGGTGGTCGGTATCACTTTCCGCCGCTAGCGTGTCCCACGAAAACGGTTTCGGCAAGATGTCTGATGGGTAAAACCTGAACCCGTTTCGGTGTGGGCTTCACCTTCCCTTACATGCACCCTGCGCTCTACGCTTGCCCGTCATACGGGGGCGGCGACCACCTGCCGGCCATCCTGAAACTCTTGCGAAAGGCTTTCGGTGGGTCGACGACGATCACAGTCAGTGACGCTGAGTGACGTGGCCAGCCGGGCCGGCGTCTCGGTCGCGACCGCGTCCAAGGCGCTCAACGGACGCGCCGAGGTGGCCCAGGCGACCCGGGAACGCGTGCTGCGCGCGGCCGACGAGCTCTCCTTCCAGCCCAACGCGCTGGCCTCCGGGCTGATCAACGGCCGCACCCGCACCGTGGGGCTGCTCACCGACGAACTCGGCGGCCGGTTCGCCATGTCCATCCTGCTCGGTGCCGAGAACGCCCTCGGCAACGAGCAGATGTCGGTGCTGCTCTGCGACGCACGGGGTGACGCGATCCGGCGCCAGCACTACATCCGTACGCTGCTGGCGCGGCAGGTCGACGGGTTCATCGTGGTCGGCGACAGCAACGAGGTGGGTCCCTCGCTGACGCAGGACATCCCGGTTCCGGTGGTCTACGCCTACGCCGAGTCGACCGACCCCCGGGACCTGTCGGTGATCGCCGACGACGAGGGCGGCGCCCGGCTCGCCGCCGAGCACCTGGTGCTGCACGGACGACGGCGGATCGGGCACATCACCGGCCCGGACGGTTACCGGTCGGCCCGGGACCGGGCGGCCGGGCTGCGGACGGTGCTCACCGAGGCGGGCCTCGATCCCGCCGGGGACCCGCTGTTCGGCGAGTGGTCGCAGCGGTGGGGCCGGCACGCCACCCGACTGCTGCTGGCGGCCCGCCCGGACGTGGACGCGATCTTCTGCGGCAACGACCAGCTCGCCGCCGGAGCCGCCGACACACTGCGTGACCTCGGGCGACGCATCCCGGACGACGTGGCGATCGTCGGCTACGACAACTGGGAGTTCTTCGCCGCCGACTGCCGACCACCGCTGACCACGGTGGACCTCAACCTGGAACGGCTCGGCGCGACCGCGGTCAAGCACCTCTACGCCGCCCTGGACGGCAATCCCGGCAGTGGCGTCATCCGCCAACCCGGCCGCCTCGTCGTCCGCGAGTCGACCGGACCGGCGGTGCACCGCTGAGCCGGGCGGGTGTCGCCGGAGCCGACGACCCACCGGGCCGGGAGGACCCTCCTCGGCCGGGCTAACCGATCAGGCTGGCCGGTCGCAGCGCGCGCAGCGGTCGGCCGACGCCGCACGGGGCCGCCGCGCTGCGCCGGCTGACCAGTTCCGGCACCAGCAGGTCGCGTCGGCGCGCCGGCGTCTGCCCGGCCGGGTCGAGCTGCGCCAGCAGCAGTCCCAGGCTGCGCCGGCCCAGTTCGGCGAAGTCCTGCCGCACCGACGTCAGCGGCGGCAGGAAGTGCGCCCCGTCCGGCGTGCCGTCGAAGCCGACCACGCTGACGTCCTCCGGCACCCGGCGGCCCGCCTCGTGCAACGCCCGCAGCACGCCGAGGGCGAGTTGGTCGCTGGCGCAGAAGACGGCGGTGACGTCGGGGTCGGCGGCCAGCCGCTCCCCCTGCTGGTAGCCGGTGCTGGCACTCCAGTCGCCGGGGACGACGGCCGGCACCGGCGCACCGGCGGCCCGCAGGGCCTCCCGCCAGCCACGGATCCGTTCGTCCGCCTCGGGCCAGTCCTCCGGGCCGGACACGTGGTGCACGGTGGCGTGGCCGAGGTCGAGCAGGTGTCGGGTGGCGAGTCGGGCACCCGCCACGTTGTCGATCTGCGCGCTGGCGATCTCGTCGCTGCATCCACCGCCGACGGTCACCGCCGCCAGCCCGCCAGCCGCCTCGGCCAGCGCCCCGGCCATGGCGGGTTTGGGCGCGATGGCGATGAGTCCCTCGACCGACTGCCGACGCAACCAGTCCGCGGCGTCGAGCACCGACCGCCGGTCCAGGTGTCGCACACTGGCGACGCTGACGAAGTAGCCGGCGGATCGGGCCGCGCCCTCAATGGCGTAGAGCATCGAGGTCGGCCCGTACAGCGGGCTCTCGTAGCCGATGATCCCGAGCGTGCCGGAACGCCGGGTGACCAGGGCGCGGGCCGCCGGGTTGCGCTGGTAGTCCAGCTCCCGCATCGCCGCCAGCACCCGCTGGCGGGTGTCGTCGGCGACGTACGGGTGGCCGTTGATGACCCGGGAGACCGTCTGCGCCGACACCCCCGCCCGCGCCGCGACGTCACGCATGATCGATCGACCGCTGGACCGCCCGGCGCCGGCCCCACTGTTCGCCGCGCCCATCCGTGACCCGCCGCTCTTCTCGATCATCGCCTGCTCTCCCCTGCCCAGAGGTCCCCGTCGCGTCGCCCGTGCCGCCGGGACCGATGGCCCGCGTACGCGCGAGGACCCCGGTGGTCTGATCTCCGACAATGAACCTCGAAAACCATTTCGGCAATCCCTCCCAGGAGATCTCCGGCTAAAACCGATCGCAGAGATCACGGGATTTCGGCAATCAGGCCCGCTCCGGCACCCCGCAGAGGACCAAGCGGGCCAGCTTCGTCCACGAAAACCATTTCGGCAATAGCCCGGGGCCGAATACGGCAGGGTTTGCGAACACCGGTCAGCCCAACCAGACCTCCCACCTGCCACCATTTAGTTTACATCGACGCCAATCTATCGCTGTCGGTGTGTCCACCGACGGCGTCTCCGACACCGGGAGGAGCACCTATGAGATCACCCCGAACAGGACCACGGCTCGGTGTGGCGGTCGTCGCCACCCTGGCCTTCACCGGTGGAGCCACCCTGGCAGTGACCGGTGCGCAGGCCGCCGCGCCGGGCTGCCGGGTCGACTACCGGGTCACCAACCAGTGGTCCGGCGGGTTCGGTGCCGAGGTCACCGCCACCAACCTCGGCGACCCGCTCAACGGCTGGACGGTGACCTGGACGTACGGCGCCGGGCAGAGCGTCACCCAGGCGTGGAACGCCACCGTGACGCAGAGCGGAAGCCGGGTCGACGCGACCAGCGTCGGCCACAACAGTGCCCTCGGCACCGGCGCCGCCACATCGTTCGGCTTCAACGGGTCGTGGAGCGGCAGCAACCCGGCACCGACCACGTTCGCCCTCAACGGCGTCACCTGCACCGGCACGCCCGGCACCCCGGCACCGACCACGCCCGCCCCGACGACCCCGGCACCGAGCCCGACCACGCCCCCGCCGACCAGCGGCTGGAATCCGCCCGCGCACCTGGTGAACCCGCTCAACCAGGTGTGGCAGCACGTGGAGCAGACCTACAACAACGGCAACCCGTACGGGTTCCGCAACTACGGCTGGGACCAGGTCATGGCCAACCGTGGAGCACTGAACTTCTGTGTCCGCTGGGACTCCGGCGCCACCGTCACGGCCGCCCAGCGCGACCAGATCCACGCCACCCTCGCCCGGCAGTACAAGAAGTGGATGGACGTGATGGTCGGGCACAACGCCTGGCCGTACCAGCAGGTGCCGATCAAGGTGGTCGGCTGGGCCGTCCGCAACCGCAGTCAGCTCCAGTGGACCGACACCAGCGTCGACGTCTACGTCAACGACATCCGCGAGAACGCCCCGCAGTGCGCGCCCGCGTGCGGTCGCTTCTTCAACCAGGGTGGGCAGTACCCGAACTGCCCCGGCGGGGTGGCCCGTCACTACGACCAGTCGCTGTGGCTGACCGACGGGTTCGGCGGCGGTGCCGGCGGCGACTGGGGCCAACGCATGGGTCGCGAGTACTACATGAACAACCTGAACGCCGAGAACATGCACATCCTGCTGCACGAGATAGGCCACACCTTCGGCCTCGACGACTTCTACGACTGGACGCCCAGTGGAGTCGGCGGGTTCCTGATGCGGGCCGGCAGCGCCAGCTCGATCACCGAGTTCGACGCCTGGATGTTCCGGGACTGGTGGCGGCATCTCAAGAGCCGTTACGGCTACTGAGGCCGCACCTCGCGGGGCCCGGCGCGACGGCCGGGCCCCGCAGGGTTCACTCCTCGACCCATTCCAGCAGGTCACCGGGTTGGCAGTCGAGCACCCGGCACATCGCCTCCAGGGTGCTGAACCGGACGGCCTTGGCCCGGCCGTTCTTGAGCACCGCCACGTTCGCCGGCGTGAGCCCCACCCGCTCGGCGAACTCACCGACGCTCATCTTGCGCTTGGCGAGCTGGACGTCGATGCGCACCACGATGGGCATCAGATCACCGCTTCCATGTCGGTCCGCAGCGTGGTGGCCTGGCGCAGCAGCGCGCGCAGCACCACCATCAGCAGCCCCAGCACGGCGACGCCGGTCGAGAGCAGGAGCAGCAGGAACGGGACTCCGGGGTCGTCGGCCCTGAATCCTACGTAGAGGAAGACGGCCACCAGCACCACCCAGGCGGCGGCGACGGCCCATACGATCACGTCCACCCAGACCAGCGCGGCCGGGCTGAAGATGCGGTCGTTCTTGACCAGGGTGAGCAACTTCCAGGTGCAGACGACCACCACCTGGACGCAGAGCACCCAGAACACCGTGACGGCGGTCAACGGCCACCGCAGGTACGCCTGTTCCGGTGACTCCTGCGCCATATGGGCGAACTGCCCCGGCAGCGAGAGGGTCTGGAACACGACCAGGATCCCGAACAGCACCACGAGGAAGACTCTGAGGGCGGCCACCGCCCAACGCGTCACCAGCATGCATCGACTATCACTCGCTACCTATCGAGAGTCAATAGGTTTCGACTGTTCCCACCCGATCGGTCACCCCACCAGCTCGCCCAACGCGTCGCCGAAGACCTCGTGGTGGCGGCGTACGTCCTCCACCGTGGTCTGCGGACACATCAGCGCCATGTTGTGGAACGGGGTCATCAGGATCCCCCGGTTGAGCAGATAGACGTGCAGGTAGTCCTCCAGGTCGGCGTCGGCGCACCGGGCCGACTCGGTGCCGGTACGCGGGGCCGGGTCGACGAAGCGGTACTCCACCCGCGCGCCGAGCCGGCTCACCGACCACGGCAACGCGTACTCGGCGAACAGCGCGCCCACCCCCTCGGCGAAGCGGGCCGCCGTCTCGGCCATGCCGGCGAACGCCTCGTCGGTGAGCACCTCGCGCAGGGTGGCCAGGGTGGCCGCGACCGACACCGGGTTGCCGGCCAGCGTGCCGCCGACGCCGCCCATGTCGACCAGGTCGAGGTCCGTCCGGGCGGTCAGGTCGGCGGCCAGCTCGGCCGAGAGGCCGTACGCGCCGACCGGGATCCCACCGCCGATGGCCTTGCCGATGGTGACCACGTCCGGCGTCAGGTCCCAGGCGGCCGTCGCGCCTCCCGGCCCGGCGGAGAACGTGTGCGTCTCGTCGTTGACCAGGTAGGTCCCGTGCTGCCGGGTGAGCGCCCGCACCCCGTCGAGGTAGCCGGGCTCCGGCAGCACGATGCCGATGTTGGTCAGCGCCGGCTCCATCAGCACGGCGGCCACGTCGCCGTGGGCGAGTTCGCGGGCCAGCCCGTCCAGGTCGTTGAACTCGGCGACGCGGCTGGTGGTGGTCACGTCGCAGGGGGCACCGACGTTGCCCGCCCGGCTGCGGGGCCGCCCGTCCGGCCCGACCACGATCAGCGACTCGTCCACCGATCCGTGGTAGCAGTAGCTGTTGACCAGGATGCGCGAACGGCCGGTGACGGCGCGCAACAGCCGGATGGCCCACCGGTTGGCGTCGGTGGCGGTGAGCGTGAAACTCCAGGCGGGCAGCCCGAAGCGACGGGTCAGCTCGGCACCGACCGACGCCGCCTCCTCGGTGGGCAGCATGGTGGCCGCCCCGCCGAGATCGGCCAGACGTCGGGTGACCGCCTCGACCACCGGCGCCGGGGAGTGCCCGGCCATCGCCCCGGTGTCGCCGAGGCAGAAGTCGACGTACTCGTTGCCGTCGACGTCGGTGACCCGGGCCCCGCGAGCCCGGTCCAGATAGACCGGGAAGCCGGCCGCGTTCTTGTTCATCCAGGTCATCGGGACCTTGCCGAACAGGTGCCCGGCGTCGGCGTACGCGGCGGCCGAGCGGGGGTGGCGGTCCACGAACGTGGACCGCTCCCGCGCGAGCAGCCGACCCAGGCGGGTACGGTCGACGCCCTCAGCTTCGAAATCCGTCGGCATCGGGCGACAGTACCAACGAGATGGCCCGCCAGCTAGATGCCCGACGACTGATTACTGCCGCCGCCCCGGTCAGCGCTTACGGCCGACGGCGCAGTACTGGTCGATCTCCTCGGGCAGCTCGGCCGGGTCGCCGTCGGGACGCCAGCGGGTCACCGACACCACGCCCGGCTCGACGAGTTCCAGGCCCTCGAACAGTCCGGCGATCCGCTCCGGGCTGCGCAGGTGGTATCGGGGGTTGGCGGAGACGTTCCAGATCCTGACTGCCTCGGTGACCGCCTCGCTGGTGTCGCTGCCGTCGTACATCGCGAGGTAGCTGCCGGAGGGCAGACGGTCGACGAGTCCGCGAATGATCGACTTCGCCTCCTCGTCGGACTCGACGTGACCGAGGATGCCCATCAGCATCACGGCGACCGGCTGGTCCAGGTCCAGCGTCCGGGCCGCCTCGTGCAGGATCCGGTCCGGGTCGCGCAGGTCCGCGTCGACGTAGTCGGTGGCGCCCTCGGGGGTGCCGACCAGCAGGGCACGGGCGTGCGCCAGCACGAGCGGATCGTTGTCGACGTACACGATGCGCGCCTCCGGGGCGACGGACTGCGCCACCTCGTGCGTGTTGTCGGCGGTCGGCAGGCCGGTGCCCACGTCCAGGAACTGCCGGACACCCGCCGTGCCGGCCAGGTAGCGCACCGCCCGGGCCAGGTACGCCCGGGACAGCCGGGCGTTCTGCGCGAGCTGCGGCAGGTTGGCGATGATCTGGTCGCCGACCTCGCGATCGGCGGCGAAGTTGTCCTTGCCGCCGAGCAGGTAGTTCCAGATCCGCGCGGTCTGCGGCACTCCGGTGTCCAGAGTGGGCCTGTCCTGTTCGCCGCCGGTCACCGTCGCACCGTCCACCACGTTCGCACCCTCAGTCTGATTAGGACCACTGTCGTCGGTCAGCCTAGCCGCGCCGGAGGGACCGTCGCCGCCCCCGCCGCCCCCGCGTACGCTCACCGACCGGCGGGCCGACGCAGCGTGACCGACGCACCGAACCGCACCGCGACACCGGGCGAATAGAGCACGCTGGCCGGCGGCCCGATCGGCCGGGGCAGACCGGCTGCGGTGACCAGATCGTCGTCCAGGTCCAGCGGACGCCGGAAAGCCTGCTCGGGCGCGCAGTCGACCGGCTCGATGTCCACGTGCCCATCCTGCCGAACTCCACCGGCCTGCACTATGTTGCAGGCGCCACGCCCCGCACCGGCGCCGGACCACCCGCTCGACCGCCAGGAGACCGAGATGACCTCCCCCGCATCCGCCGGACCGACCGGATTCGACGTCGCCGCGCTCCGTGCCCACTTCCCCTCGCTGGCCTCGGGCATCGCGCACTTCGACGGCCCGGGCGGCACCCAGACGCCCCGGTCGGTCGCCGACGCCGTCGCCGCCACGATGACGGCCCCGATCTCCAACCGGGGCACCGGCGCACTGTCGGAGACCAACGCGGACGCCGCCGTCGGCGCGTTCCGGCTCGCCTACGCCGACCTGCTGGGCGTACCCGCCGCCGGGATCGTGTACGGACGCAGCGCCACCCAGCTGACCTTCGACTTCTCCCGGACGCTCGCCCGGGACTGGGGTCCCGGTGACGAGGTGGTGGTGACCCGCCTCGACCACGACGCCAACGTCCGACCGTGGGTGCTGGCCGCCGAACGGGCCGGTGCCGAGGTGCGCTGGATCGACCTCGACCCGACCACCGCCGAACTCGACCCCGCCTCGGTGGCCGCCGCCATCACCGAGCGGACCCGCCTGGTCGCCGTCACGGGCGCGTCGAACCTGCTCGGCACCCGACCCGACGTCCGGGCGATCGCCGACGCCGCGCACGCGGTCGGCGCACTGGTCTTCGTCGACGGCGTGCACCACGCCGCCCACCAGTTCGTCGACGTACCGGCACTCGGTGCCGACTTCTACGTCTGCTCCCCGTACAAGTTCCTCGGACCGCACTGCGGTGTGCTCGCCGCCGACCCGGCTCTGCTGGAGACGCTGCGACCGGACAAGCTGATCCCGGCCACCGACGTGGTGCCCGAGCGCTTCGAACTCGGCACCCTGCCGTACGAGATGCTGGACGGTGCCACCGCCGCCGTCGAGTTCCTCGCCGACATCGTCCCCGGTGACGACCCGGCGAACACGTCCCGGCGGGAGCGGCTGCGCGCCTCGCTGCACGCCGTCGACGCGCACGAGACCCGCCTGCGGCAGCGGATCGAGGAGGGACTGGCGGACCTGGGATCGGACGTGGTGGTCCACTCCCGGGCCGCCGACCGCACCCCGACGCTGCTGGTCACGCTGCCCGGCCGCAAGACCCGCGACGCCTACCGCTTCCTGCTCGACCACGACGTCCTGGCCCCGGCGGGCTCCTTCTACGCGTACGAGCCGTTCCGTCGCCTCGGCCTGGACGACGAGCACGCGCTCCGGCTCGGCCTCGCCCCGTACAACGACGACAGCGACGTCACCCGGGTCCTGGACGGCCTGGCCGCCTTCCTGGACCGGGTGTAAGGAAGGGCCCCCTGCTAACGCCTCGCGTATAGCAGGGGACCCTTCCTAACATCTCCGGCCGCCGGGCGGCGCGGGGCGAGGTCCGGCGGTCGCGATCGGTCGGGGTCAGCCGTCGAGGCGGACGGTGACGGTGACCCGGCCCTTCCCGTCGCGTCGGGCGACCGCGTGGCCGGTGCGGTCCACGCCGTCCAGGTTCAGCGTGATCGGGCCGCCCTCACCGAGGAAGTTGCGCCACCACTTCTTGGCGTCGGCGAGGCCCACCGGGATCGTCACCGTGTCGCCGGTACGCCGGTATCCCACCGGGGTGCTGAAGGTGCGTCCCGAACGACGTCCGGTGTACGTCATGACGGTCAGATACCTGCCGACCAGGCGACCCCATCGGCGCGAGGAGCGCAGGGTCAGCGCACAGGCGTTCACCCGCGCCACGGTTCTGACGGGCAGGGCAATTCGGTAGCGCACCATACCTCCAGCGATCTCGGTGCCCGCCAAACTAACAGCTCAAGCGGAGAGCACCATCCGCTTAGGCTAAAGTGAGAAGGATGAGTGGGAGCGCCTCTCGGATGCCGACCACGGTCGGGCTGCGCGCCGACGCACGACAGAACCGCGACCGGATCGTCGAGGTCGCCCGCGCACTGTTCGCCGAACGCGGGCTCGACGTGCCGATGGCCGCGATCGCCCGCCGTGCCGGGGTCGGCGTCGCCACGCTCTACCGTCGGTTCCCCACCAAGGAGTCGCTGGTCGCCGAGGTCTTCGCCGACCAGTTCGCGGCCTGCGTGTCGGTGGTCGACGAGGCCCTGGCCGACCCCGACCCGTGGCGCGGCTTCTGCACCCTGGTCGAGAAGGTGTGCGCCATGCAGGCCGTCGACCGGGGCTTCAGCGCGGCCGTCGTCGCGTCGCTGCCCCGTGCCGTCGACCTCGACCGGGAACGCGAACGCGGCCTGCGGGGGTTCGCCGAACTGGCCCGACGGGCCAAGGCCGCCGGGCGGCTGCGCCCCGACTTCAGCGAGGACGACCTCGTCCTGCTGCTCATGGCCAACGGCGGCATCGTCGCCGACACCGCCGACGCGGCGCTGGCCGCCTCCCGGCGGCTCGTCGCGTACCTGCTGACGGCCTTCGCCGGCGACGGCCCCCTGCCGCCGCCCGTCGCGCTCAGCCTGCGCGACGTCCCGCATCTGGCCACGAGCCGGGCCTGACCCGCCGCACCCGACACTTCTCACGGAGGAAACCCATGGACGGCATCGACCCCTCGGTCCCACCCAGCGGCCCGGGATGCGCCGACTGCGAGGCCGCGGACCCACCGGGCTGGTGGGTCCACCTGCGGCGCTGCGCCCGGTGCGGGCAGGTCGGCTGCTGCGACTCGTCGCCGAGCCAGCACGCCAGCGCCCACGCCGCCGCAACCGGCCACAATGTCGTCCGCAGTTACGAGCCGGGCGAGGCATGGTTCTGGGACTACACCGCGGAGACGATGTACGAGCAGGGTCCGGAACTTGCCGCCCCCGCTCACCGCCCTCTCGACCAGGGCGTGCCCGGCCCCACCGACCGGGTCCCCCGCGACTGGCGGCGGCACCTGCACCGCTGACGGATGTTAGGAGGGGTCCCCTGCTATGCACGAGGCGTTAGCAGGGGACCCCTCCTTACGTCAGAAGAGCCAGGTCGGCAGCGCCGGTGTGCCGCGCAGCGGCGCCAGGGGCGGTACCTCGGCTGACGGACCCGCAGACCGGCCCCGGGCCTGGTCGGACTCGGTGCCCGGCGGCGGTGCTGCCGCGCACCGCGTACCGTCCGCCGGCACCACGAGGTCGATCAGGTACGCCTCGATCGCCTCGTCGGCGCAGGCCACCCGGCCGTAGACGATGTGCCCCCAGCCCTCGTAGGTGAGCAACTCGGCGTGGTCACCGAACTGTGCGGTGGCACCGAGCGCCCAGTTGTAGCCGGTCGCCGGGTCGTGCAACGAGTTGACGAAGAGGAGCTTGGCCTGGTTGGTCGGGGCGACCGGCCGCTGTGGGTTGTCCGCCGTGCTGGGCCAGCCGAGGCAGATGGCACCGATGGCCGCCCGGGGAAGGTCCGGCAGGTCCGGCGAGGCGAGCTGGGCCGCGTCGACGATCGACCGCCACTGCCCGATGTTCTGCGCTCCGAGGTTCCAGTCCTCGCAGAGCACCGCCTGGTACGCGAAGGGCACCACGGTCGGCGGCTGCTCCTCGGTCGACTGGCGGGCCGCCGGTACGCCCCAGGGACGGCCGGCGTCGACCCGCTCCAGTTCGGCGGCGATGTCGAGCCAGTACGGCTGGTAGTTCACGTTGCCCAGCACGAAGTTGACCAGATCCCGCTTGGTGATCTTGTAGCTGTGGTCGTCCGGGTCCGGCAGTTCACCCCGTCCGGCACGGTCGAGCAGCCGCCGCCAGAATGCACGGATGTCCCGCCCGTGCAGCGCGCACTGGGGCAACCGGGAGCAGCCGGCCACGAACTCGTTGAACGAGTCCTGCCCGGTGGCCGCCTGGGTGACCGCGAAACCCCGGGCGTCCAGGCTGTGGTCCATGGTGCTGTCGGCGACGATGGCGCGTACCCGGGTGGGGAACAGTTCGGCGTACTGCTGGGCCATCAGCGTGCCGTACGACATTCCGAGGAAATTCAACTGCGGGTCACCCACGGCGACCCGGATCGCGTCGATGTCCCGGATCACCTGGAGCGTGTTCACGTGATCGAATACCGGCCCGCTCCGGGAGCGGCAGTCGTCGGCCAGCGCCCGACTCGCGGTGACCATTCGGGTAAAGTCGGCGGACGTCCGGATGGCGCCCGCCGGCAACGCCGAGATCTTGTCGACCGCGCACATGACAGGCGCGCTGCGGGCCACTCCACGCGGGTCGAAACCGATGATGTCGAAATGACGACGCAATTCGTCGCCGTAGGTCGCCCACAACGCGGAGTCCACGCCCGACCCACCCGGACCACCCGGGTTCACCAGCAGCGATCCGCGCCGCGCCTCAGGGTCGGTCGCCGGCCGTTTGGCCAGCGCCAACTCGATCGTCGGTCCGGACGGATCGGCCCAGTTCACCGGCACGTCGAGCGTGCCACACAGGGCAGCGCCATCCTGCTCACAGGGCTCCCACCGCACCTGCGACGACTGCACCTGCGACACGGGTGCCGCCGAGGCCGGCGACACCACGACCGGCACCAGCAACGCCCCCACCGCGATACCGGCGAGTAATTGCCGGATCAGTTTTCTGCGCATGCGCCCTCTCCCCGATTACTTTCCCGGCCCCCTGCCGGGCGACGCTGAAGTTAGCGAATCCGCCGAGGTGCGGGGTTACCGGAAAGTGTCAGCGACAATACCGTTCGGACAGCGTCGGCCAACAATGATCCAGAACCACGTGTGATCCCATTCCGGCACACCGACGTGAATAGCGAGGTCACTGCCGAAACGGAGGACGTGAATCGACTCGTGAAGCGACGTGAATCGAGCGCCACCGGAAACTGTCAACATGGTGGACGTCACAGGGCGACGCATTCTTGGAATTCACCTACCCAGTACTTTCCCGCAACGCCCGACAGAACTGCGTGACGGATTCGAAACGTCGCCGCGCCACGACTACGCGCCACGACCACACCGGACACCGCTCGCGGTAGGTTGCCGAGTCATGGCCACCACCGCCGCCGACGTCCGGCACGACCTCGCCCAACTCGCCGACCCGGCCCGCGCCGCCGGTGTGAGCCGGTACCTCCAGATGTTCCCGGGTGGGTACGGCGAGGGCGACCGCGCCATCGGGGTCACCGTGCCGCAGCAGCGCCGGGTCGCCGGTCGGCACTGGCGCGGACTCGCCCTGGCCGACACCGCCACGCTGCTCAGCGGCGACGTGCACGAGGAGCGGCTGACCGCGATCTTCATCCTGGTGCGCAAGTTCGGCAGGGCCGACGAGCCGGAACGCGGTCGGATCGTCGAGCTGGTCCTGACGCACACCGGCCACCTGAACAACTGGGACCTGGTGGACTCCTGCGCGCCGTACGTCCTCGGGCCGTGGCTGCTCGACAAGGACCGCGACGTCCTGGACCGGCTGGCCGGATCACCCCTGGTCTGGGACCGGCGGATCGCCGTGATGGCCACTCTCGCGTTCATCAAGGCCGACGACTTCGCGTGGACGTTCCGGCTCGCCGAGCGACTCCTGCGCGACCCGCACGACCTGGTACACAAGGCGGTCGGATGGATGCTGCGCGAGGTGGGCAACCGGGACGCGGCGGCGGAGGAGGAGTTCCTGGCCCGCCACTACCGGGCGATGCCGAGGGTCATGCTGCGGTACGCGATCGAGAAGTTCCCGCCGCAGCGACGGAAGGACTACCTGTCCGGGACGGTCTGACGACGCGCCCGTCGACATCGAGAAGATATTGACGACCTTGCATGTGTTGCCGCAGCTCGTGTATGAAGACTGAGCAATCGTTAAGGTTCCGGTCTCCTGGGAGGAGCGACGATGACACACGCCCCGCGCCGTCTGCGCACGCTGGCGGTCATGCTCAGCGCCTGCACGCTCGGGCTGAGCCTGCTGTCGGCACCCGCCGAGGCGTACTCGGCGCCACCTCTCGCGCCGCAGTCCGAGCGCGCCCCCGAGTCCGACCAGTTCGTGGCCGAGGGCGTGACGACCGTCGGCGAGCTGCGCACCGTCGACAGCGCGCTGTCGTACGCCCGTGACGGCCGGACCCAGGTCATCCACCACCCCGGCGCCACCTACGTCAAGGTGCACTTCGCCTCGCTGCGACTCGGCCCCGGCGAGTACGTCACCGTCTCCAGCCCCGACGGCCGGGAGAGCTACCGGTACGACCGGCACCTGAACCGGGCGACCGGCGCGGACTACACCACCGACGGGCGGCCGGGCTTCTGGGCCATGTCCGTCGAGGGCGACACCGCGGTGGTGACGCTGCACAGCACCCGCGCCACCCGGAGTAGCGCCGCCACCATCGACCGGTTCTGGCGCGGCTACGACCGCACCGAGATCGCCGCGCACAACTTCTCCACCCAGTCCGTGTGCAGCACCGACGCCCGCCGCGACGTGGTCTGCTACCAGAACAGCCACCCGACCGAGTTCGCCCGGGGCAACGCCGTGGCCCGCCTGCTGATCAGCGGCGGCGGCATGTGCACCACCTGGCGGGTCGGCAACACCAACCGGATGCTGACCAACAAGCACTGCTTCTCGACGCAGTCGGCGGTCAGCGGCAGCGAGATGCAGTTCAACTACCAGTGCGGCACCTGCGGCGGTGCCAACCCCGGCGCCGGCACCAAGGTCAGCGGCGCCACGCTCTACCGGGTCAGCAGCGGCGGTTCCAACCAGCTCGACTACGCCCTGTTCTCGGTGAACAACTTCGCGGCCATCCAGGGCTTCGGCACGCTCTACCTGGCGACGACCGCCACCACCACCGGCACCCAGATGTACATCCCCGGCCACGGTGACGGCAGCCCGAAGCGCCTGTCCATCTTCGAGGACGCCCAGAACGGCGCACGCTGCACCGTCCGGAACGCGAACTACAACACCTGGAACATCAGCTACAGCTGCGACACCTCCGGCGGCAACTCCGGCTCGCCGGTGCTGAACAGCAGCCACCGGGTGATCGCCCTGCACCACCTCGGCGGCTGCCCCTCCAACCAGGGCGCGAAAGCGCACCTGATCTACAACGAGATCGCCGGCCTGATCGACAACGGCTGACCCGACCAGCACCACAGACGACGACGGCAGGCCGCCGCCGACCCCGGCGGCGGCCGAGCCGTGCAAGACATCGAAGGGGCGCTACACGGGTACGAACCTGTCATGAGACGGTGGCCGTACCCCCTGCGGATGTTCCTCGCCCTGCTCGCTTCCCTACCGCTCGTGCTGTTGGTCAATAGGGCCTTTCGTGACTCCTGGCAGGAGTCCCTGCTGCCGACGCTCCTGCATGTCGGCGTCTGCGCGGTCCTCCTGGCGGTCGGTCTGCGGACCGGCTTCATCCGCGAACGGCCGAAGTGACGACTTCCCGTCCATTGACCCCGACTCGTCCGCTCCTGGTACGAACGTCGAGGTCAGGGGTTGCGACCGGGGCATACGATCCGGCGCATGAAGGCTTACCGCGCGTGGCCGCTGGCCCTCCTGCTTCCGCTCCTGGCCGCTTGCGTGGCCAGCCCGGTGGAGGAGGTCGTGGCGTCGACGGTCACCTACTCCTGCTGTGAGGCCGCAGACGTCGAGAAGCTGTACCAGCCGGGGCAGACCTTCACCCTGAACTGGATCGTCGAGTCGCCCGACGACCCGCCGGTCACGCCGACTCCCGGGCCCGGCGTCGAGCTGACCGCCCACCTGATCGGCCCGTTCGAGTCGGTCGAGCAGCTCACCGCGCACGCGATGGGCACGCTCACCGTCCCCGGGCTGGTCACCTACCCGGCCGAGCCGGTACGCCCCGCCGACGCGCCCGACCGGCGGCCGGTCAGCACCATCGCGATCGCCCCGGACGCCGGCCCCGGCTACTACAACCTGATCAGCTCCATGGCCGACCAGGGGAACGCGGTCGGTGGCGAGAGCGTCATCCAGGTGGTGGCCGGAAGCTGAGGACCCCGCTCAGCACGCCTTGCGGACGTACGTGCGGGAACCGGGTGCCGACACGGCGAGGTCGCGCAGCACGATCGAGAGCCGACTGCCGTGCGACCCGCACGCCTTGGTGAAGCCGCTCTCGGTGTACTCGATCACGATCACGTTGGCGCCGTAGGTGCGGGTGTACGCGTCACACTCGTTCCACGTGCCGCACTCCTCGGCGACGGCGAAGTCGAACCCGGCCTTGCGGGCGTTCGAGGTGCTCAGCTCCGCGAGGTTCTTCTGCGCCACGGCCAACCCCTTGCCGTGCGCGTACGCGCTCAGCGACGCCGCGTACGCGACCGCCTGCGACTCGGTCAGCAGCCCCTTGGACCGGGTGAACGAATCCAGGTTGTCCGGCTCGATCGCCTTGAACCCCTTGCTGGCGCACCGGTCGATCCACCCGCCCACGATCGTGGTCAACGCGGTCCGCTTGGCGGCGGTCGAGAAGTCCAGCATCAGCTCGTCCCAGTCCTCGTCGACCACGAGGTTGCCCTGCGCGTCCCGCAGCAGCAGGTCCGGGTGGTTGGTCTTCCACCACGACTCCGCGCCCGGCTGCGCCTGGAAGGCGTTGACGTAACAGATGTTGTACAGCCCGGCGGCCGGCGACGCCTCCAGGTCGCGGCTGACCACGGTGACGCCGGACGGCGGCGCGTACACCCCGCCGATCTGGTAGTCGAACCCGGCATCGGCGGGCGGCGGCGCCCACGTCGCGGCAGTGCTGCCCGTACTTGCCGGCGTCGTCGTCGCCGGGGCGGACGCGGCCGGGCTGCCGGAGGCCGACGGGGTCCGCGAGGGCGGCGGCGTGGTCGCGGGCACGCTCGGGGACGTACTCGCCGACGGCGCCGCCGTGGTCGGCCCGGCGCTCACCGGCGCGCCCAGGGCCGACGACGCATCGGAGGTCGGGGCGTCGCTCGGGGTCACGCTCGGCGTGGGCGTGGGCGTGGCCTGCTGCCCGAGGCCCCACCAGGGCTGTCGGCCGCTCGCGCCGGCGGCGCCGATGCCGACACCGAGTACGACGACAGCCACCGCCGCCGCCGTCAGCCCCACCCGGGCCCGCCTGCGCTTCGATCCCATCGAGCCCAACTCCTCCAGGTACGTGTGAGCGCACCCTACGAGACCTGGTCGGGACCGGGACACCCCCCGCTTCGAGGGGTGCGGACGCCCCCTTCGACACGGTGGTTGTCCCTCGGAACGGTATGCCCAGTCAAGGGCAGGAGAACTGCCAGGGCCCGCAGGATTGCCGGGCGCTCGCTCGGCTTCGTGCCGCGAAGAGCTATCAACACGATGACGACGCGGGCAACAAGAGCTAGTACGGGCACAAGGACCCAGGCCACGATCCCGATGGTGATCCCCATCGAAGACACTCCCATCGCTCGGGTCGAGCGATGGGGTCTCAGCGACCTCGGCTCGACCAGGGTAGGTCGGCCGAAGGTCTCCCCCAGCCCGTTGCCGGGCTCTCGGCCCCGGGCGCGCTGCCTGTGCTGGCGCCTTAGGCGGGTACCGAGCGGAGGGGTACTCCCCTTCTAGCTGCATCCAGTGTAGAGCCCGGTCTACAGGTACGCACCAAATCATCAGCGCGGGCCGACCCGAGAGCTGAGGCCGGCTCGTGGGCGACGTTTCGCCGAGCTAGCGGTACTCACCGAGCAGCAGGTGTACGGCAGCCACCAGCCCACCCACACCGGCCAGCACGATCAGTGCACCGATGAACCTGTCGAGCAGGACGAAGCGAGCGCGGCGACGGACGATTCGGTCGTCAGACGACCGGAAAGGATTGAGCGGACGGATAAACCGCGTCGAGAGGTCCACGTGCTTCGTCGTAACGCCGCGGTAATCGCTGGCGAGGGCCGTCCCGATCACGATCAGCAGGACGCCGAACACCAGCCCGAGCAGAACCCGCCACATCTCGATGCCTCCGCCGGCCAGCCTAAAGGCGGTCAGCCTAACCAGTTCGGCTGATCCGTACGCCCGCTCACCGTCACGCGGAGCACGGTGGATGCAAACGAGAGTGGCTGCCGCGACTCGCGGGTAGCCGACGTCATCCGATCTCGACGCACACGGTGTGCGACATCGGGTCGGGGTCCGCGTCGATACGATGCCTCGGTGGATCGGGGAAGTTTCGTCGGCCGAACCGGTGAGCTCACGCACCTGCGAGCGGTGGTGGAAGGGATCGGCCGGCGTGGCGTCCTCTTCAGCGGCGACGCCGGTGTCGGCAAGAGTCGGCTGGTGCGCGAGGCCGTGGGGAAGCTTCCCGCGAGCCGGTACGTCGTCCTGCCCATCGCCGCCGGCCATCCGAGTACGGCCCTGCCCTTCGGCGGTCTGGCCCAGGTGCTGCCCGTCGCGCAGCCGGCCGGGCTCACCCCCGCCGGGGTGCTGCGGTGGGTGGTGGACTCGGTGCACGAGCAGGCCATGGGCCGGGCGATCGTGCTCACCATCGACGACGCCCATCTGCTCGACCCGCCGTCGGCGGCACTGGTGCACGTGCTCGCCCGGCAGGAGGACGTCGTCCTGCTCGGGACGGTGCACGACGGGGAGCAGGTGCCGTTGCCGCTGCGGCCCCTCTGCGTCGACGATCTGGTCGAGCGCGTCGAGTTGACCCCGTTCGGCCGGGACGAGACCACCGAGTTGCTCGCGGACGTCCTCGGCGGGCCGGCTGACACGGGGTCGATCGACCGGATGCTCCGCCTGTCGGTCGGCAACCCGCTGCTCCTCCACGAGTTGCTCCGCAGCACGACGGGCAGTGGCGAGTGGGCGTGTTCCGGCGGGCTGTGGCAGTGGAACGGCGACTCGACGCGACCGCTCGACGTGACGGACGTGATCGGCACCCGGATCGACCACCTCACTCCCGGCGTCCGCAAGGTGGTGGAGTTGGTCGCCCTGAGCGAGCAACTCGGCCTGCGGCTGCTCACCACGGCGACACATGCCGACGACATCAGGCAGGCCGAGGAACACGGCCTGATCGCGATCGTCCGGCGGGACCGGCGGGTCGACGTCCAGCTGACGCATCCGCTGTACGGGGATCTGCTGCGCCGCCGCTGCCCGCCGGCCCGGACGCGGCAGTTGCAGACCGAGCTGGCCGAGTTGGTGCAGGCCACCGGTGCCCGCCGCCCGGGTGACCTGCTGCGGGCCGCCCTGTGGCGGCTCGGCGCGGGCTCCGCACAGGATCCCCGCCTCCTGCTCGGCGGTGCCGCGCAGGCGTTCGCCCGCTACGACGTACCGCTGACGGTCCAACTGGCGCAGGCGGCGCTGCACGCCGGTGGTGGTTACGACGCCGCCGAGTTGCTCGCCACCGTCCTGATGCTCTGCGAGCGCCCCCACGAGGCACTCCAGGTGCTCGACCGGGTCCGGGACGATCTGGTCGACGAGCGGCGTCGGAGCCGTTGGCTGACGGTGCGGGGCATGGTGACGTACTGGAGCCTCGGTGCGGAGTCCACCGTCGACAGCCTGGCCGAGGCGGCCGTCACGCTGACGGATCCCGGCCACCAGGCGCGGGTCTGGGCCTTCGAGGCGCTCATGCGGATGCACCGGATGGAGATCGCCGCAGCACTGCGGTTGAGCCAGTCGGTCCTGGCCCGCCCGGCGTCCGGTCCGGGTGCCCGTGGCCTGGCCCGGTGCGTGGTCGCCTACGTCGACGCGACACGCGGTCTGTTCCGCCGCAACGCCGACGCGGTCGCCCAGGTGGAGGCGGACGTCGCCGGTTGGCGAGCAGACGTGCCCTACCTCCAGGCGATGGTGGAGTCGACCCGGGCCGCCCGGCTGGCGCTCACCTGCGACCTGGCCGGCATCGACGCGATCGCCGCCGACGAGTTCGCCGACCTGGTCAGCTCCGGCGGCCTGCGGCTCGGCAGCGGCTTCCTGACCGTCCTCCAGTCCTACGCCGCACGGCTCCGGGGGCGGACCGACCAGGCCGTCACCTTCAGCGACACGGCCGGCGCGATGCTGGCCACCAGCCGGCTCTACGGCAGTCTCGCGCACGGCGAGCGGGCGCAGGTGGCGGCCTGGCGCGGGGACGCCGCCACGGCTCTCGCGGCGATGACGGCGGCAGACCGTTCGTACTCCCCGTGCATCGCGGTGTTCTATCCCTGGCTGGAGTTGGCCCGTGGCGGGACGATCGCCGCCACGGGCGACCTACCCGCCGCCGTCAGGCACCTGGTCGCGTTGGCCGACCGGCTGCGTTCCGACGGGATGACCGGGTACGAGGTGCTGGCCCTGCACGACCTGACCCGACTGGGCCAGGCGGCCACCCTGATCGGCCCGACCTGTGCCGACGGCGCACGGCGTTCGGTGGCCCAACGCCTCTCCGAGCTGGCCGAGCGTACCGACGGGACCCTGTCGCCGCTGTTGGCCCGGCACGCGCGGGCCTGCGCCGCCGAGGACGGCGCCGGATTGCTGGCGATCGCCGACGCCTTCGCCGCGGCGCAGCTCACCGTCTGGGCGGCCGAGGCCACCGCGACGGCGGTACGCGTGCTGCGCCGCGAGGGCGATCCGCTGGTGACCGACGCGCGTCGCCGTCTCGGTACGCTGCTCGCCGCCTGCGACCAGATCCACACCCCGACGCTGGACGCCACCCGCGACTCCTGACCGTTCTCAGGCAGCGCGCAGGCCGACGATGGGCGACTTCTGCGGAGGTTCGACGGCCGGGAACGTGACGCCGGTGAGGTCTTCGGAGACGGCCCAGAGCCGCTTCTGGACGGCCACCTCGTATGACTTCGGGCTGGAGGTGACCAGTCGGGGGTGGCCCATGACCTCGTTGCGTCCGCCGGGGCCGTAGTACTGGCCGCCGAGCACGGCGGGGTCGGTGGCGGCGCGCAGGGTCGGCAGCGCGCCCATCGCCGGTGACTGGGTGATCAGCGGGGCGAGCCAGGTGAGTGGGAGCCGGAGTGCCGCCGGGCTGTTGCGGGCGAGTTCGGTGCTGGACATGCCGGGGTGCGCGGCGACCGCGACGGTGGTGCCGTGCGGGGCGAGCCGGCGCTGCAACTCGTAGGTGAACAGGAGGTTGGCGAGCTTGGACTGGCCGTAGGCGGCGACCCGGCCGTACGACCGCTCCCAGTGCAGGTCGTCGAAGTGGATGTCGGCCCGGATGCGGTGGCCGACACTGCTGACCGTCACCACCCGTGAGCCGGGCACCGGCCGCATCAGGTCCAGCAGCAGCCCGGTGAGCGCGAAGTGCCCGAGGTGGTTGGTGCCGAACTGCAGCTCGAAGCCGTCGCGGGTGGTCTGCTTCGGGGTGTACATCACGCCAGCGTTGTTGATCAGCAGGTCGATCCGGTCGAGTCGGGACCGTAGCTCCCCCGCTGCGCTCCGGACGGAGTCGAGCGAGGTCAGGTCCAGTGCCTGCACGGTCACGTCCCCGGCGATCCGTGCTGCGGCCTGCTGGCCCTTCGTCACGTCGCGTACGGCGAGCACCACGGACGCGCCACGCTCGGCGAGCGCCTTCGCGGTCTCGTACCCCAGTCCGGTGTTGGCGCCGGTCACCACGGCGACCCGCCCGCGCTGGTCCGGGATGTTCGCCGTCGTCCACTTCTCGCTCATGCGAGGCTCCCCATCGATTTAGGTACCGGAGGTACTTTGTAGCGACGACGCTAAAGTACTTCCGGTACGTTGTCAACGTACCGGAGGTACCTAAGCTAGGCTGGCGATCGTGACCTTCCAGCGGGCGCGGACCGAGGAGCAGCGCGAGATCCGCCGACGGGCGATCCTCGACGCGGCGTCGGCGATGCTCGACGAGATGCCCGTGGCCTCGGTCACCCTGAACGAGCTGAGTCGCCGGGTGGGTCTGGCGAAGCCGAACGTGCTGCGCTACTTCGAGTCCCGCGAGGCGGTGCTGCTCGAACTGCTGGACCGCCACCTCCAGGAGTGGCTTGCCGACCTGGCCGGCGAGTTGGCCGACTCGGTCGACGACGACCTGCCCATGGCCGAGCGTGCGACGGCGGTGGCCGAGGTCCTCAGCCGCTCACTGGCCGCCCGAGTGGTGCTCTGCGACCTCTTCGGCGCACAGGTCGCCGTCCTGGAACACAACGTCTCCGTCGAGGTCGCCCTGCGCCACAAGCGCGCCTCGAAGGCGCACCTGGCCACCATGACCGCCCTGATCGAGAAGCGTCTGCCGGAGTTGGGCGAGACCGCCACGCTGTTCAGCCTGCAGACCATGGTCATGGCCGGCGCGCTGTCGGCGTACAGCACACCGCCGCCCAGCCTGGAGGCGGCCTACCAGGCCGAACCCGACCTGGCCCGCTTCCACATGGAGCTACGGGACTCCCTGAGGCTGGCACTGACCGCGACCCTCCTCGGCGTGCTACCCCGCCGCTGACGCCCGGCATGACGGCATCGGACATGATCGAGGCGTGGGTGACCTTGTGATCAATCTGCTGGCGAGCGTCATCGCCGGTACGGCGGTCTGGCTCTCGGGGTTTCTGTTACGTCGGCGCAAGCTGAACCGGGCACGGGCGTTCTTCGGCCTGACCGCCGGAGCGAGCTGCCTCCTGGTGGTCTCCCGGCACGCGTCGTCGCCGCGCGAGTTCAGCGTCCACCGCCGCGACGTCGCCGCACTGGTGGAGCTGGCCACCATCGCCCGGGAATGCGGCGCGCACGCGGACCGGGTCGGCGAGGACCAGCCGACCGGGGAGATCGGCCGGCTGACCGAGTTCTGCGTCGGCGGCCCCGGCGGTGCCAGCCCGCGCAGCGTCACGCACGTACGCGCGATCCTCCGTGGCGTGACGTACGAGATCTTCGACGAGGAGAAGCGTCGGGTGTCGTTCACGGTCGGCGGCACCGAGTACGTCTACCGCCCGGAGACCAGTTACGTCCTGCTCGCCCGGTTCTGGGGTCCGGTGGGTGGTCGCCCGGTGTTCTTCATCGGCGGCCTGACCGCCGGCAGCAACCTCGCCGCCGCCCGCTACCTGAGCACGCACCACCCGGAACTGGCCCGCACCTACGGCGCCGACCGGCCGTTCGCGCTGGTGCTGCGCATCATCGAGCCGGCCGCCTACGGCACCGACTTCACCGAGTTGGTCGCCGACGTCACCGACGTGGCGTTCCAGCCGGATCCGCAGCCGGCGCAGCCGACGCAAGGAACGCAGCCGGCGTAGGCGGCGTAGGCGGCTCCAGACTCGGTGACGCGCGGCGTCGCATGTAAGGAGGGGTCCCCTGCTATACACCAGGCGTTAGCAGGGGACCCCTCCTTACATGCACCGACTACGCAGCCGCCGCCGTTCCCGCCGTCGTCGCGTCGGTGAAGTAGGGCTCGGCCGCCTCCAGCCGGGGCACCCGTATGCCGAGCCGGCGCGCCTCCGCCAGCGTGTCGCGGCAGACCGCGCGCAACTCCTCGGGGTTGGCGTGCGCCGTCGTCACCCTGCGCGCCGGCGGGAATCGGCCCATCATCCAGGCGAGTGCCGGCGCGGCCAGCCAGACGGGTCCGGTGAACGGCAGCAGCGAGGACCGATGCCGCCGCAGGTCGACGCCCCGCGCCTCGACCAGCGGTAGCAGCTCGCGGACGGCGAGGATCGCCTCGCGCATGTCGCCCCGCGTCAGCGTGGACAGGGAACCCCGCCGCAGGCTCTGCGTGTGCAGACCCGCGTTCTGGACGAAATGGACCGCCAGCCAGCCCCGGAAGTCGGAGTTCTCCTGGGTCCGGAACCCGGCCCCGCGAAACACCTCGCGGACGGCCCGCTCCCGCTCGGTCGGCGGCCGGTCGAGCGTACCGAGGAAGACCATCGGCAGCAGGGACGCCCGCAGCACCCCGTCGTCGCCGAACCCTCCGCCGGCCCCGGGAAAGCCCCAGGCCACCTGCTCGGTGGGGAGATGCTCGATCGCGGTGAGCGGCTCGACCCACAGGTTGTTGAAGACGAGCACGGTGGCCCCGCCCACGCGTGGCCCCAGGAACGCCGCCGCCTCGGCGAAGCCGTAGTGCTGCACACTCAGCACGATCAGGTCGAAGTCATGGTCCGGCTCCAGCGACTCGCGGAGGCGCACCGGCCACTTCTCCACGACCCGCTTCCCCCACGGCCGCCGTCGCGCGTCCAGCAGATCAACGTCGATCGTGTCCCCGTACGTCGCCGCACGCCCCGGCCGGACGTAGAACTCGACATGGTGCCCGGCCCGTTCCAGGGCCCACCCATAGGCTGCACCGACAACGCCCCGGCCGAACATCAAGATCTTCACGCGCCACCTCGTACCCTATAATTGGAGATTGCCTCCACTTCCAAAAATATGGAGACAGTCTCCACTTGTCAACCTGGGACCTCACGTGACCGACGCCAAGCCGCTCCGCGCCGACGCCCGCCGCAACCGCGAAGCCCTGATCGCCAAGGCCCGCGAACTCTTCGCCAAGAACTGCTTCAACCTGCGCTTCGACGACTTCGCCAAGCTGGCCGGCGTGGGCACCGGCACGCTCTACCGCCACTTCCCCACCCGGGAGGCCCTGGCCGAGGCGGTCTACCGCGAAGAACTCGCCGCGCTGTGCGACCGCGCCCGCGAGCTGCACGCCGCCCTCCCCGCCGACGAGGCGCTGGAGTCCTTCCTGCGCGGCTTCGTAGCCCACCTGGACGCCCACGAGGGTCTCGCCCGCACCCTCGCGACGCTCATGACGACCCGCTCGGAGACCCTGGCCGAGGGCGCCCAGGCCCTGCACCAGGTCATCGCCGACCTCCTGACCGACGCCGCCGAGGCCGGATCCATCCGCGACGACGTGAGCGCCGACGCCGTCATGATCGCCATCAACGGCATCTGCGCGGCCTACGACCACCCGAGCTTCCGCACCAATGCGGACCAGGTCCTGACGCTCGTCGTCGACGGCCTCCGTCACACCGCACCCTGAGCGGCATCCCGGCACCCGACCTACGCACAACTCGCCCGCGCGGCGGGTGCGCGGTCCTCGGAGCGACCCACAGATCCCGGCGGAACTGGCTGCACTGACGGGCCGTTGGCAGTGCGTGCTAAATTTTGGCCATGGTGCCAAAACCTGATCACGACGGCCAGCCACGCTCCTTCATCGAGGAGGCGCGGCGGGCGCAGATCGTGAACGCCGCCGTGGAGACCATCGCTGAGGTCGGCTATCACCGCGCGTCGATGGGCAAGATCGGTGCCCGGGCGGGTATCAGCCGTGGGCTGATCTCGTACCACTTCGCGGGGAAGTCCGAACTGATCACGCAGGTCGTCACCACCGTCTACGCCGACGCCGCAGCGTCCATGGCACCGGTGATCGATGCCGAGACCACACCGGCAGGCCAACTACGGGCCTACATCAGCTCGAACCTGGGATACATGCGCGTCCACCCGGCCCGGATGATCGCCCTCGTCGAGATCCTCACCAGCGGCGGCCTGGCCGATGTGTCCGACGCCGACCCCGCCGAATTCGACCGGCAACTGCTGTTGCCGCTGGAGCACCTGTTGACGGCGGGGCAGGAATGCGGCGACTTCCGGGACTTCGACGTCACCGTCATGGCCCGGATCGTGCGCGGCGTGATCGACGCCGTGCCCACCGCGCTCTCCCGCGATCCCGCCCTCGACATCGACCGTTACGTGCGGGAGATCACCACCGCCATCGACCACGCCACCCGGCCGGTCCCGTCCCGCACGGAGAAGACATGAACCCCCTCGACGGCACAGTCGCACTCGTCACCGGTGGCGCCAGCGGAATCGGTGCGGCCATCGCCCGTCGCTTCGCGGCCGGCGGCGCCCGCGTCGTCATCGCCGACGTCGATCCGGCCGGTGAAGCGGTCGCCCGGGAGGTTGCCGGCGCCTTCGTGCGTACCGACGTCGCCCGGCTGGCCGACAACATCGCCGCCGTCCAGGCCGCGACCACGCACTTCGGCCGCCTCGACGTCGCCGTGCTGAACGCCGGAATCGGTGAACAGGGCAGCTTCACCGACGATTTCCGGCCCGAGCACTACCGCGACCTGGTCTCGGTCAACCTCGACGGGGTGGTCTACGGGCTGCACGCCGCTCTGGGGGTGTTCACCGCGCAGGGATCCGGCGCGATCCTGGCCACCTCCAGCCTGGCCGGCCTGAGCGAGAGCCCGATGAACCCGCTCTACGCCGCCACCAAACACGCGGTGATCGGGCTGGTCCGCTCCGTCGCGCCGATCGTGGCCGCCCGGGGCGTCACCGTCAACGCGCTGTGCCCCACCTTCGTCGACACCCCGATCCTGGGGGAGGCGGTCCCCTTCATCAGCGACCTGGGAGTGGCCGTCCTGTCTCCCGGTCGGGTCGCCGAGGTCGCCGAGCTGGTGCTGACACGCGGCGGGACCGGGCAGGCGTGGCCGGTCGTACCGCACGGTGAGCCGAGCCCGTTCGCCTTCCCCGACCTTCCGTCGATCATGTCCGACCCGCACCGACAGGTCCCGGAGGCCGCCGCATGACCGTCCTCGCCCACGTACGCGACCTCACCCGCCGCTACCACGACAAGGCCGCGCTGGACGGTGTGTCCCTGGACATCCCGGCCGGGCAGGTACTCGGACTGCTGGGCCCCAACGGTGCCGGAAAGTCCACCCTGATCAACGTCATGACCGGCCTGCTCCGGCCCAGTTCCGGCAGTGTCGAGCTGTGCGGCGGTGACCCGCGCAGCGAGTCGACCCGACGCATGATCGGCGTGACGCCGCAGGAGACCGGGCTCCCGGAGACCTGGCGGGTCGCCGAACTGGTGGACTTCGTCTCGGCGCACTTCCCCGATCCGGTGGACCGGGCCGAACTACTCGACCGCTTCGACCTCACCTCGTTGGCCGACCGGCAGGCCGGCGGTCTTTCCGGCGGACAGCAGCGGCGGGTCGCGGTCGCGCTGGCCTTCGCCGGGCGGCCCCGGCTGGTGTTCCTGGACGAACCCACCACCGGTCTCGACGTGGACGCCCGGCGGGCGCTGTGGGACGGCATCCGGTCCTTCCACGCCGACGGCGGAGCCGTGCTGCTGACCAGCCACTACATCGAGGAGGTGGAGGCACTGGCCGACCGGGTGGTGGTGATGGACCAGGGCCGGGTCATCGCCGACGGCGGTATCGCCGAGATCCGTGGCCGGGTACGGCTCAAGCGGGTCACACTGACCGACCCGGTGCTGCCCGCACTCAGCGGAGTCGCCTCGATCGAGCCGGACGACGACCGCGCCCATCTGCTCACCAACGATGCCGCCGCGCTGGTCCGGGAACTGGTGACCGCCGGCGCGTCCTTCACCGACATCGAGATCGAATCCGCCTCGCTGGAGGACGCCTTCCTGGCGATCACCGGCGATCGGCGGACCACCTGACCGGAAAGGCCGTTCGATGTCCTCCTTGACCATGACCTACACGCGGCGGAACCTCGCCGACACCATCCGGACGCCCACCATGTTCCTGACCGTGGCACTGGTTCCGGTCGGAGTCATGGTGTTCTTCGTCGTACCCTTCATCGGCCAGGACCCGGTGGCGATCACCTCGGCCACCGCGACCCTGGTGGTGTTCGGGGTGCTCATGGCCTGCGTCGGTCACTTCAGCGTGGCGATCGCGGCGCAGCGGGAGTCGGCCTGGGGAAACTACCTGCGCACCCTGCCCGGTGGAATCGGGCCGCAGATGTCCGGCTATCTGCTGGTCGGGCTGGCGGTCGTCGCCGCGGCGGTCATCCCGATCCTGCTGGTGGCCGGCGTGTTCACCGCCGCCTCGGCGCCGCCGTCACGGGTACTGCTGGCGGCGGGGGCGCTGATGGTCGCGGTGGTGACCTTCACCCTGCTGGGGCTGGCGATGGGCTACCTGATGTCGATGCGGGTCGCCGCCCTCGCCAACAGCGTCGGCTTCCTGCCGCTGGCGGTGGCCGGCGGGATGTTCTTCGACGACGCGGACACGCCGAAGATCATCGAGCAGATCGCACCCTTCGTACCCACCCGGGGCGCGACCGACCTGGTGCTGGTCGCGCTCACCGGGGAGTCCGTCGGGCCACTGTCACTGGTGATGCTCGCGGTCTGGATCACGGTCCTCGCCGGACTCACCGTCTGGGGCCACCGCCGCGATCAGGTCCGCCGGTTCACCTGAGGCCGCACCCCTCTCCCACCCTCGGGTGTGGCGTGCCCGTCATTGCGGCAGACCCTGGTAGTCGGCCGGGCCGGCGATCTGCCCACCGTCGCCCGCCACCTCGCTGCCGGTGACGAACGTCGAGTCGTCGCTGGCGAAGAAGAGGACGATCCGGGCGATGTCGTCCGGCTGCCCGACCCGGCCGAGCGCGACGTTGCTCGTGTCGAACGTGACGCCTTCGGTCATCGGCGTCTGGATCTGGCCGGGGTGCACCGCGTTCACACGGATCCCGTGGACGCCCAACTCCAGCGCGGCGGTCTTGGTCAGGCCCCGTACGCCCCACTTCGACACCACGTAGCCGGACATCCTCGGCACGCCCTGGAGAGCGCCGACGGAGCCGATGTTGACGATCGATCCGCCGCCGGCCCGCTTCATCGCCGGGACGACGGCCTGGATGCCGTTGAAGACACCGATCAGGTTGACGTCCAACGTGCGCTGCAACCGCGCGGCGTCCCACTGCTCCAGTGGAGCGGGGTCGGCGATGCCGGCGTTGTTGACCAGGATGTCGACGGAGCCGAAGCGCTCCTCCGTCCGCCCGACGAGGGCTGCCCACTCCTCTGCCGACCGGACGTCGAGTCTCTCGGCGACGGCCTGCGGCCCGAGTTCCGCGGCGAGCGCCTCCGCCACGGTGCGGTTGACGTCGGCGATGACCACGTGGGCGCCTTCCGTCACGAACCGTCGGACGGTTGCCGCTCCCATCCCCATCGCTCCGCCCGTGACCAGAGCGGTCTTACCCTGGAGCCGTTCCATGGCGATTTCCTTCCTCCCGCACCAACGGCGCGGGAATCTCATGTCGTCGATATCGGTGCGCCGGCTGAGGCAGCCCCAGGCGCCCTGCCCGGCCTGGGGCCGCCTCGACGTGAGTCAGTCCGCCCAGCGCCAGTTCTCGACGCCGTCGGAGCCGGCGAACTCCACCGTGAGCTGGGCGTGGACCCCGTGGTCGGTCAGGTACAACGGAACCGGTGCACCGTGGAACCCGGTCATGTTGTAGATGCTCATCGAGTCGGTGTCCTGGTGCATGCACCACACCTGGCCGTCGCTGTTCGGCGCGTACGGCTCCAGTACCACCTGCCCACCCGGCAGCGGCTCCGTCCCGCCGGGCGACGACGTCAGGTACTCGTCACCGAAGAGCAGATGGAAGCAGCGGTCGGCACCCCGCTGGCCGACGAAGATCGGCTCCCAGCCTTCGGTCGCCGTGTCGTTCGGCAGCAGCCGCACCGGTCGATTCTCGACGCCGTCCGGATCGGCGACATCGATCTCGGTCTCCCCTTGCGGCGACGTCGCCACGTGCCGGATCTCCCGCCGTTCCCCGACCTCGGTCTGGGAGGCGAAGAACCAGAGCTGCTCCGCCGAACCGTCCGCGTCCCGGACACCCAGCTGGAAGTCACCGGGCGTGATGGCGGTGAGCAGTTGTCCGTTCACGTGGTTCCGCAGCGTCCACGCGCCGTTGTCGGCGATGATCGGCCGCCACAACTGGTCGAGCCTCCGTGCCGAGCTGAGCGTGGCGCGGGAGTTCGGCGCGCTGCTCTCCAGCCCGATGTACCGGCCGTCCGCCACGTTCTGTAGCCGCAGGTGACCGTCGAACTCGTAGTCCCAGTCCAGCCGCCACCGCTGGTCCCGTCCCGCGTCATAGGCGGTGTCCGGAACCAGCGGGCCACCGCCCGGCTCGACGTCGGCCACGTTCGTGGTGGCGGCGTTGCGCAGCAACGCCAGGCCCGGCAGCGTCGGAGTGGCAAGCGGTGGGTTCTCCGCAGCCGCGCGCAGCGTCAGGCTGTACCGGACGGGAAAGTGATCCGAGGAGACGGTCGTCGTCAGTGTCCTGGCGTTGAGCAGGGTCGGCGCCCCGCCCCCGAAATCCGTCACCCCGTAGTCATAACTGTGCGTCGGATTCTGGGTGGGATGCGTGTGCTGAGGCGGATCCATCACTCCGAACTGTTGCGCAGGCAGCGCGTTACGGAGATTGTTCGGTTCCCGGTTGAAGTCGCCGAGCACGATCCATTCGTAAGGACCGTTCGGGCCCGGGTTGTTCTGCATGTGCGTACGAATGTTCTGCAGCAGAGCTGGCGTGTCGGGGCCGCCGGGCGACCAGCCGTGCACGGTGAAGAACACCGTCTCGCCGCGCCGCACGCCGAGAGCGGGACGGGAGCCGTTGAGTCCGGCGGCGACCACGATGACCTCGTCCGCCGGCTCTCGGGTGGCCACCGCCAGGTTGACCCGCCCGAAGCCCGCCGGTGAGGTGTCGGTGTGCAACCAGTACAACCTCGCGCTACCGGGGCGCCCTTCGCTGCCCCAGCGGTACTCATCGACGGTCGGGAATCCCGGGCCATTCGGGACATTGCCTCGATCGTAGACATTCTGCTGGTGCTGGGCTAGACGGGTCATGCCCGGCGAGGGCACTCCGGCTTCCTGCAGAGCTACGACGAATGCCTGGCTCTGCGTGAGGAAGCTCCTCACCTCTTGGTACTTGTTCTGGTAGCTGCCATCCGCCGCGGACCCCGCTCCCTGCATGTTCCAGGTGATGACCTCCTGGCGGTTCTCGTCCCGGGGATCGAGCTGGCCGACGTCGCGGAGGAACAGGGAGGGCCACCGCTCGTTGCGGACGACGACGCCCTGGCCGTCGAAGGTCGCGGTCTCCCGCCCGGCCCAGTCCTTGATCGGTGCGCCGCCCTGGCTCAACGGGGCGAACGCGCGCGGGTTGTTCGCGTCGGAGCCGAACTGGTAGATCGCGCTGCTGTTGCCGCTACCCACCGAGTAGGGCGCGTACGGCAGGAACGGGCCGCCGGGCGTGGACTGCTTGATCAGGGTGTTCTGGTGGAAGACGTTCTGCGGGCCGGAGGCACCGGACCACTTGATCGCCTTGGCCGCCGCCGCCCACCAGATCGGGAACCAGGTGCCGTCCTCCAGCTCGCCGCCCTCACCGCCGCAGTTCGCGGTGCAGTTGCCGGACCGGTGCTCGTACGGCACGCGTACGGTGTTGCCCTCGAACAGGTTGTACCGTTCCCAGCCGCCGTGCAGGTTGAGGTCGGAGTCGAGGTCGTTGCGGAACGCCACGTTGCCGCTGGCCGACCACTGGAACGTGAAGTGCCGCAGGTTCCGGCTGGTGTTGTAGGCCCAGAGCGAGTCCCACACCCGGCTGCCGCGCAGGTAGCCGTTGCCGCCCTTGCCCTTGTTCCACGCGCCGTCGAAGGTGTTGTGCTCGATCTGCAGGTTGCGGGCGACCTCCGTGACGACCGGGTGCGAGCCGGTCATCGTGCCGGTCAGTCCGCGCACCCAACTGTTCGCGGCCCACTTGAAGGCGAGGCCGTGCATGGCGTACTCGGGCGCGAGGTTGCCGTAGTTGTGCACCGCGTCGCTCGGCGGCGTGGTGTAGCGACCACCGCCGTGCTTCGGCATGTCCAGCAGTTCCTGGCTGAAGGCGAAGTTCTCGAAGCCGACCCCTTCGACCACGCGCAACGGCGTGATCTTGCTGGTGTAGGCGGTGCTGCCGATCGGCGCCGAGCCGTCCGACGTCGAGTCGACCGGCACGTCGTACTCCAGCGGCCGGTCGAGGGTCACGGTCTTGCGGGTGCGGTCCACCTGGACCGCCCGGAACATCTGCTGGCGCATGTGCAGGTTCTCGCGGACGCCCGGGTCGTCCGGCGACAGGCCCTGCTGCTCGTAGAAGTTCCGGCTGTTCGCGGCGCCGACCCAGACGTAGCCACCGACGACGAACCGGTCCATCTTCGCCGCCGCGTCGATGTGGATCACAGAGCGCCCGGTACGGGCCGAGAAGCCCGGGTCGCCGGAGGCCGCAGCCAGTTTCACGCCCGAGGCCCAGTGCTGGTTGATCGACCCCTCGAACAGGTCCTTGCGGTTGCGCGGTGCGGTGGTCCACTCGTCCAGGTACCGCTCGGCGACCTCGCGGGTCTGCACCTTGAACAGCGCACGACCGGGCCAGATCCAGCCGCCCCTGCCCTCGTCGGGGGCGGTGCCCCAGATCATCGAGTCCTGGTGCCACCGGCTGCCGTCGGCGGTCAGCGTGTCGTACCGGGTGTCGGCGCCCGGCCGGAAGACGACGCGGGTGCCGCCGTCGCCCGCACCCTGACCCCGCAGGATCAGGAAGCTGGCGTCGACGTAGATCTGCCGGGTGATGTCGATCCGCCCGGCGGGCAGGGTGATCAGGGAGAGCCGGCGGTGGTTGCCCGAGGGCGAGCAGGAGTCCTTGATCTGGTCGATCGCGGCCTGAAGGCCGCTGCTGTCGTCGATGCTGTCGTTCGCGCGGACGCCGAACTCGCTGGCGAGCCGAGCCGTGCTGATCGTGCAGGCGCCACCGGCCAGGTCGCCGTCGGACGGCAACGGCGCGCCACCCAGATAGCCCGCGCGGGACCAGTCGGGCATCCCGGCGACGGGCTCGATCCGGTTGGCAGCGGTCAGGTTCGCGGCGGTCGGGTCGACGGCGGCTGTCTGGACCGCCGCCGCCGGTGCTGTCGCCTGGGCCGGGGAGGGGGCCAGCACCGCCACCGGTATCAGCAGCAGCGTCGATAGTGCTCGGACGAAGCGCGCTATGGATTTCCCACGCGCGGTGGATCGAATTTCCCGCATACCGATGACGACGATCCGGGCGGTCGATGGTTCACGTGACCGACAACACTTATTCGCCGCTACGACACCACTCGCCCAAAGTTCACTACAGATCTTGTGTAGAGGGTCACCGGATCGAAACTTGCGCCGACAACAACCGTGTCGATGTAATGACTGCCGCCGCCGTCCACAAAGCTCACTATTCAGCGTGAGCAACCACGGCGAATGTCATCACCTCATCCGGGAGACCGCAGAATGATCCGTAGCAAGTCCGCCGGGGCGCTGTTCACCATGGTGATCACCCTCCTCGCCAGCCTCATGACGGTGATCGCCGCGCCACAGGCGGCGTCCGCCGCAGCGGCGCCCGTGTACCACCTGCGCAACGTGCAGACCGGGCTCTGCCTGGACAGCAACTCGTCGGGCACCGTCTACACCCTGGCCTGCAACGGCGGAAACAACCAGAAGTGGTACGACCTGCCCGCCGCCCCCATCGTCCACCGATACATCATGGTGAACGTCGCCACGGGTCGATGCCTCTCCACCAACTACAACGGCGACCTCTACACCGCAGCGTGCGAGAACAGCCAGCCGCTCCAATTCTGGTACTTCCTCACGCAGCCGTCGCGAGTGGCGAACGAATTGACCGGCCGGTGTGCCGACAACAATTACAGCGGATGGGCCTACGCCGAACCGTGCAACAACGGCAATTACCAGAGGTGGCACAAGAACTGGCTCTGACCGCACGGAGCAGGGGCTGCGTCGGGTCCGTGATGCCCCGACGCAGCCCGGTCGGTTTCCGAGGCGCTCAGATCAGTAGCAGGGTCTTCCCCACTGCGGTGCGGTTCTCGATCGCCGCGTGGGCATCGGCGGCACGTTCCAACGGAAAGGTCTGCCCGATGACCGGCCGCACCACTCCCGCCGCCGCCCGGGCGAACATCTGCTCCGCCCACCGCGCCACTTCCGGCCCGAACCCGAACAACTGCTCGATGCCGATCACCTCCACACCCCTGCGACGCGCCTCGGCGGGCTCGATGACCGTGGCCTCGCCGCTGGACGCACCGTGCACCGAGAACCGACCGCCACGGGCCGTCACCTCGAACGCGGCCCGCCCGATCGGGCCGCCGACACCGTCGAACACCACATCCGCTCCCCTGCCGCCGGTCGCTTCGAGGACCCGCCCGGCCCAGCCCGGTTCGGAGTAGTCGACCACCGCGTCGGCGCCCAGGCCCCTGACCACATCGAGCTTCCGGGACCCGCGCGCAGCTCCGACCACCCTCGCGCCCGCCGCACGGGCGAGCTGCACCAACAGGCTGCCCACCCCACCTGCCGCCGCTTCGACGAGAACCCACTCACCGGCGCCGATCGTGGCGTGCTCGACCAACCCCTGCGCCGTGCTGCCGTCGCTGTACAGGGCGGTGGCCTCCGGGAGACCCAGGCCGTCCGGCACCGGAAACAGATCCCCGACCAGCGCCACCACCTGCTCGGCGAAACCGCCGGTCTCGCGCGTGCGGGCCAGAACGCGCCGTCCCCGCCACGCCGGATCCACCTGCGCACCGACCGCGCTCACCAGCCCGGCGACCAGAGTTCCCGGCACGTACGGCACCTCCGGCCGTTCATGCCACCTGTCGGTGCCACGCCGGATCTGCGTCTCGACGAACGTCATCCCCGCCACCGCGACGCTGACCACGACCTGGTCCGGTCCGGCCACCGGATCTGGCACCTGAGCCGGCACCAGCACCTCGGGTCCCCCGAAACGAACTACCTGGACCACTCGCATTCCACCCGCTCCCGTCCGTTCGCCGACGCGAACATCGAGAGCATGCAACCTGACGTCAGGTTGAGGTCAACCGATGCAGGTCGACGACCGCAGTCAGCCGGAGTCACCCTCTTCCGGCTGTCCTGCGGTACTCCACAGCCGTGTTTCCTTCGCCGATCGGAGGACGTCCCGCGCGGCGGCAGCCACTGGACAGTCCGCCGTGCGGCAGTTCGGGCAGTAGCCGTCGGGGCCGGGTTGGTGGTCGCGCAGTACCCAGCGGGCGGTCAGGATCAGTCGGTTGCGGATCTGGGCCAGGGACAGGAACGGCGCGGTCATCCTCAGCCCACCCCGATGGTGGCGGCGAGGTGCACAAGCGTGGTCGGCGCGGTGGGGTCGCGGACGATCTGCGCGAGTACGTCCCGGCCCGCCGGACGGTGCCGGACCTCGGCCGGCGCCATCCGATCGGCCTCCACCAGTGCCCGGCCGGCGTTGATCGGATCATCGGTGTGCAGGTACGCGCGAGCGGCGTCGATCAGGTGCCCGGCGCGGTACTCGACGGGCAACCACCGCCAACCGTCCCGGTCGGTCGCCTTCTCATGCCACGCCACCGCGTCGCCGCCGTCGCCCAACTCCACCGCTGCGCTCACCCTGGCCGCCTGCACCGCCGTGGGCCCGAACCCGGTGCGGTGGTGATCGTGCCCGTCACCGACCTGAGCGGCCAACGCTGCCGCCTCGTCGAGCAGATCAGCCACCGCCGTCTCGTCGCCTGATCGGGCGGCAGCCAACGCCGCCTGCACCAACAGGGTCCCGCCCAGCGACAGTTCCTCAGGCGGGCCGTCCTCGATGGCCGGAGGCACGATCCGGTAGGCGGCGGCCAACATCGCCGACCTGGCCGCCCGCACCTGCCCACACCCCCGCAGCACCTGACCGAGCTGCACCGCTGCCGCAGCCACCAGGATGCGGTCCCCGGTGGCAGCGGTCATCGCCCGATCGACCGCCAGCCACGCCAGATCCGGCTCACCCATCTTCACCAACAGCGACGCGGTGATCCGGTACGCCTCCACCAGCGGCCCCCGACCCGCCACCGGGTCCGCCGCGTGAGCGTGCTCGACGTCGGCCAGCAACTCCGGCAGCCGGTCGGCCACCCGCTCGTAGCGGGCGTGCTGGAAAGTCGTCCAGACGTAGGCGACCTGCCGGTCCACCTGCGCGCCGGACGGCAGCGGTCGACTGCCCGCCGGTCGGCCGAGGGGAATCGCGTACCGCGACAGGGCCGCGCGGACCCGTTCGACGTCTGCGGTCCGGTCGGACACATCCGTGGGCTGGACGTCCCGGCCCAGCAGCACCGCCGCGTCGATACGCAGGACCGTCGCGACCTCCTGAAGCGTGGACACCTTGTCCAGCGAGCGCACTCCCCGCTCAACCTTGTCCACCCAACTCTTCGACTTCCCCAACCGATCGGCGAACACCTGCTGCGACAGCTTCCGCCGCCCCCGCCAGTACGCCACCCGCCGCCCCACCGGCAACAGCTCAACGACGCCCACGACGCCACCGCCGATCCGGCACCGCCCGCGTGGTCTCCTCCACCGGGATTCGATCCGCCTCCGCCTCGGCCAACAGCCGACGCTTCGCCGCCTCCCGCTCGGCCGCCTGGATCTGCTCACCCCGACTGACCGCCGGCTCGTCGCCTTTACCCGGCATCCTTGACCTCCGCCTGTAGGAAGCGGCGGCACGCTGACCGTCGCAGATCCACAGTGACGTCGGGATGTCACCTGTTGCGACGGCACAAGACCCGACAAATCAACCACATAGCCGGCGACATTTGGGCGACATGACGCTAGGGTGACGGTCATGACCGCCCCCAACACCGCGTTGCGCGCTGTCCGCACCGGCATGCGGATGAGCCAGGACGACTTCGCTCGCGCGCTCCAGGCCGCGGGCCACCGCGTCGGCGAGCCCAATGACGCCAACAAGCGACTCGTCCAGCGATGGGAGTCCGGCACGATCGCCGCGCCGCGCCCCGTCTACGCCCGCGCGCTGGAAGTCGTCACCGGGCTACCCATCTCACTCTTGGGCTTCGCAGCGGTACCCAACGGGCATGTCGCTGACGACGACCACGGCGGCCACGACCTGACTTCTCCCGTGTCCAGCCTGGCTACGCCGACACCGACGTCCAAGCCCACGACAACCGGCCGTTCGTACGAAGGCGTGTGGCTCAGCCGCTACCAGTTCTACTCCAGCGGGCGGGGGGACTCCTTCGCTGGACAACACTTCGTGGTGCTGCTCCAGCACGGCGATCGATTGACGGCACGCAGCCTGCCTGGCTCGGCGTCCTCGTCTCTCTCGCTGGACCTGACTCTGGACGGTGCCGTCGTCACCGGCACCTGGGTAGAGCAGACCGACCCGACCGGCTACTACCGGGGCGCCCGGTACCACGGGGCAATCCAGCTCATCGCCGAGCCGACCGGTCGACGGATGGCCGGAAAGTGGATCGGCTTCGGCAAGGACATGGACGTGAACACCGGCCCGTGGGAACTTGTCTTCCGCGACGCCTCGACGTCTAAAGCGACACTTGATCGCTACAACACGTCGGCGGGGTAGGTCGCTGCTGGTCCGGAAGCCCATCCTCGTCCACCCATGTGTGCCGGTCGTCACCCAGCTAGTCACTCATCGACGTCGGCACTCCTCACGGAAGCCCCGAAGTCATCGGGCCTCAGCCGCCGTAGAAGCTCGTAGCGCTCGACGAAGGCGTCAACCGCTCGTTGGAGACTGCATTCCTCGGCCTGGCGGATCGCCATTTTCGCTAGGAGGTGCCGCCCTTGCACGGTGAGGCCGTCGATCGGCTGCCAAGGGTGCACGCGGTCATCATGCAGGACGACTGTCATCTTGGGAATCGCGGTGATCCGCACCGTGGATAGCCCTCCCCACCCGGCAGACGCCATCGTTACGCTGCGCGCCATGACTAGACGACCCACGGAAGACTGGGGCCGCGAAGTGGAGGACCAGAAGGGTCGCATCGCCGTAGGCACCCTTGCTGAGCACGATGCCTGGGCTCTGCACCTATGGCCAGAACCCTTCATCGCTGCTATCGATGCTGCTCTTGACGCCTACGAAGCGGACGTGCGTGCGCTCTCAGCGCCCTCCGACGCCGAGATCTTCGCACCGGTCAAGCGGGTCGTCATGGCGCTCAATGCAATCGACGAGGGACACGGAAGCAGGATCGAGACCGGCGAGCGCGAAAGCCTGTGCGAGTACATCGACGATGCACTGAGCGAGGTAGGCGTCGATGTCGATGGCCTCACCCATCGGCGAGGCATCGACCGGGCGGAACTTACCGACGAGTGGCGCGACTGGTGAGGCGCTGACACAGCCAGCAGGGCCCTGCCAACTCGTCGCCGTCGACCCGCCCTTGCGGGGTCGGGCAGCCACGTCAAGACGGCCTTCACACACGTTGACGCTGGCGGCTCCCGGTAATGGTCTGCTCGGCCGGCACGGTCCGGCCACCCCACCTCGGGAGCGCAACCGCATCGGCCGGGAGGAACTCGCCCACAAGACGTCGTCGGGGTGGCGGCATGACCCGACCTCTCACCCCCGCTGGTACTCACCTGCTGAGATAACCGCCCTGCTCGGCTTCGGCATCTCCAACGTCAGAATGAAGATCGCTCACCGGCGAACTGCACTCCACCAAGGACGGCAGGTACCGCCGCATCCCGCCCGAACGGGTCGACGACCACATCCGCGACAACACCCGCGCGGACCGACGCACCGCAACCACCGCACCGTGGGGGCATCCGGGGGCTCGGCCCCCGGAGCAGAAATGACAAGGCCCCCTGGTCCGCGCATTCTGCGGACAGGGGGCACCTGGGGACTTGTGGGCGATACTGGGATCGAACCAGTGACCTCTTCGGTGTGAACGAAGCGCTCTCCCGCTGAGCTAATCGCCCTCAGCGCGGCTGACTCTACCCGATCGTGCGGCCGACCCGCGAATCCGGGGTCAGTTCGTGGCGAGGTAGCGCAGGACCTGGGCGATCACGTCGATGCCGAGGCTGTATTTGATCGAGAGCAGCGCGACGGTGGCGACGAAGACGAGGCCGACCGAGCCGATGACCAGGCGGAGGACCAGGGACTGTCGCTTCACCCAGGCCGTCCAGCCGTGGACGTGGCGGCGGGTGAAGGCGAGCAGGCGTTTGGCCCAGTGGAACTCGACGGCCCAGATGCCGAGGCCGGCGATCACCAGGAGCCAGCCGGGGCCGGGTAGCGGGATGAGCACGATGCCGATGGTGACCACGAGTGCGCCGAGGATGCCGATGACGACCCGGAGGGCGAGGCGGCCGGTGGGGTTGGCGCGGATCAGCGCGAGGGTGGTGGAGACGCGTTGCCGCCAGCGGGGCCGCCCGGGTACGCCGGTGGCGTCCGGCCCGGCGTCGGTCCGGTCCGTCTCGGTTCGCTCGTTCCGCATGCGGTGAGGGTTTCCCCGTCCGGCGGGGCTATTCCCATCGGTGAAGCCTCGTTCGTTGCGGCCGGTTCGGCGATTGTCGACCGGTTCGTGGTCGACTACTGACCGACCGTGCCAGTCGTGCTGTTCGTTCGGCACCCGTACCCCCGCTGTTCGGCTCTGCGGGCCGCGCCGTTCGACGGGTCCCGCCTCGCCAGCTGATCCACTGAGGATCGCTCACCGATCATTTCACGCCCAGTGTGGCGCGGGACCGTCACTGCAACGGCCGACTGGACGTTACCGGAGTAAGTCGACGACTGAGCTACCCGATGATCGGGCGGGATCAAGGCACTGGGCAGAACCGGAAATCCTAGATGAATTTTCACATTCTCGCGGCCTTTCCGAACCCTCTCCCACCACTGGGTGAAGTCAGCGTATGGCGGAGCGTAGCCAGAGGTAGCGCCTGAGTATGGGAAAAGCGGGACACGCGCGTTCCGCACGCGGTGCCGGGGGGAGAACGTCCATGAGTGTCATCCGACCGACGACCGTTGAGGTCGAGACGTCGCTAAGGCTAGTCGCGCCTGACGCCACCGCATTGCCGGTGCGCGCCAGTCTGCGCTACGACCCTGCTGACCCGTATGCGGTCCATGTCCTGTTCCACGCCGAATCGGCGGGTGGCGAGGCGGTGAGCTGGTCGTTCGCTCGCGAACTGCTGGTCACCGGCCTCGACGAACCGGCCGGCATCGGTGATGTGCGGGTCTGGCCGTGGGCCACCCCGCGCGGCGACTTCGTCGCGCTGGCGCTGTCGTCGCCCGACGGCAACGCCCTGTTCGAGGTGCCGCGCAGCGTGTTGGTGCGCTTCCTGCGGCGGACCTACGTCGTCGTCCCGCGCGGCCGGGAGGCCGAGCACCTGGACGTCGACACGGCGGTGAACCGGCTGCTCGCCGGTCGCTGACCACCGACGTAGGCGGGGGCCGCGCGGATCTGCCGAGTCCGCGCGGCCCCCGCTCGTCCGGCGGTACGCACACCACCCGCACCGCCCGCGCCACGCGACCCGGTCCACGGCCAGGGCCGCACCACGGACGGTCAGCCGTGCGTGGTGATGCCCCCGTCGACCGGGATCACCGCGCCGGTCAGGTACGCGCCGGCCCGCGACGCCAGGAAGATCGCGACGCCGGCCATGTCCTCCGGGCGGCCGATCCGACCGAGGGGCACCTGCGCCTCGACGGCGGCCCGGGCATCCGGGTCGTCCAGGACGAACGCCATCATCTTGCTCTCGAACGGTCCCGGGGCGACCGCGTTGACGGTGATCCGTTCGCCGACGAGTTGGTGCGCCAGGGTGCGGGTCAGCATGTGCAGGGCCGCCTTCGTCGCCGAGTAGGCGTACACCTCCATGGCCGGGACCCGGATGCCGTCGACCGAGCCGATGTTGATCACGCGGGCCGGGTCGTCGGCGCTGGCGGCGGTGCGCAGCACCGGCAGCAGCTCGGTGGTGAGCCGGAAGACGGCCTTGACGTTGACCGCCCAGAGCTTGTCGAACGCGCTCTCCGGATACTCCTCAAGCGGCGCCCCCCAGGTGGCCCCGGCGTTGTTGACCAGCACGTCGAGCCGGTCCACGCGGTCCCGGACGGCGGCGGCCAACCGCCGTGCGCCGTCGTCGCTGCCGAGGTCGGCGGGGATCGCGGTGCAGTGGCCGAGCGCGGACAGCTCCGCCGCGACCGCCTCGCAGGCGGCGGCCTTGCGGGACGAGATGATGACGTGCGCGCCGGCCGCCACGAAACCTCGGGCGATCATCAGCCCGATTCCCCGCGAACCGCCGGTCACCAGGACAGTCTTGCCGTCGACCGAGAACAGATCCTGCATGCGCATCCCCTCGCGAGCCGGCCGCGACCTCCCGGCGGCCGGCCCGTCGACGCGGACGGTTCGCCCGCCACGGCGACCAGATGACTACCGATCGGTAACGTAACCGCCGGCCGGTACGCCGACAAGAGCGCGCCACCCATCCGGGTCGGTCGAGGGGTGGACGCCGACGGCACGGGCTCGGCGACGCGCCCGTCACCAGAGGTGCGTACCGGCCGGTCGCGGGCTAACGTCGCAGGTGATGGTCCCTTCCGGTCACCTCGACAGGGTTCTGCCCGACGCCGCCTCCGGTCCGGCCGAGATCGACACGATCACGCTGCGTGATCTGGCGCCCGACACTCGGTGGCGACGTCCGGTCCTGCTCGACCGCGAGCTGATCGTGCTCAGCACGGGCGGTCACGGCATCGCCGAGGTGGACTTCCGCGCCCAGCCCTGCCGGCCCGGCACGCTACTGCGCGTACGCGCCGGGCAGGTGCTGCGCTGCCCGCCACCCCGTCTCGACGCCACCGTGGTCCGCTGGCACCCGGACGCGGTGCGCGGGCTCGACGTCGACGTGGACGACGTACCCACCCGCGTGCAGCTCGCCGGTGAGGACGAGGACGCGGTCATCAACGAGGTGACCCAGTTGACCGTGGACGTCCGTCGGCACCAGGACGTGCCGGCCGGCCGCAGTCTGCTGCGCCACCAGCTCACCGTGCTGCTGCTGCGCCTGAGCATGCTGCCGTCCGAGGCGCACCGCGCGGGTCGCCCCGAGGAGGAGACCTTCCGCCGGTTCTGTCGCGAGGTGGAGCGCGGTTACCAGCGCACCCGTCGGGTCGAGGACTACGCCGAGCGGCTGAACTGCTCGGTGCGTACCCTCACCCGGGCCTGCCTGGCGGTGACCGGGCGCAGCGCCAAGCAGGTGGTGGACGAGCGGGTCGCGCTCCAGGCCAGCCGGTTGCTGGCCGCCACCGACGAGCCCATCGCCCGGATCGGTCGGCAGCTCGGCTTCACCGAACCGACCAACTTCGGCCGGTTCTTCACCCGCGAGGTCGGGGTCAGCCCGGGGGCGTTCCGGGCCGCCCGCGAACACCCCGGACCGAGCCCGGTCGTCCGTCCCCGGTCACCCGCCGAGCCGACCCCGATGCTGCGGCCCCACCCGCCGGTCGAGGCCCGTCAGGCGTGAGAGCGCCCGTCCGGTCGGTCACTCCGTCAGCCCGGCGACGCCCAGGCACGGGCCGGTTGGGCATGATGGCAGGGTGCAGATCTCCGCGCGTGGCGACTACGCGGTACGAGCGGCGCTGAGCCTGGCCGCCGCGTACCCGTCATTGCTGTCCACCCAGACCATCTCCGCGGAGCAGGACATGCCGCGCAAATTCCTTGAGGCGGTCCTGGCCGACCTGCGTCGGTCCGGCCTGGTCCGCGCCCAGCGCGGCGCCGAGGGCGGGTACGCCCTGGCCCGGCCGCCCCGGGAGGTGACCATCGGGGCGGTGCTGCGCGCGGTGGAGGGACCGTTGGCCGGCGTACGCGGGCTGCGCCCGGAGGAGACCAGCTACGACGGGGTGGCGCAGCACCTGCCCGGGTTGTGGGTGGCGGTGCGGGCCTCGTTGCGCCGGGTGGTCGACGAGGTGAGCCTGGCCGACGTGGTGGGCGGCCGTTTGCCCGCCCACGTCCGGCGGCTGACCACCGCGCCCGACGCCTGGGAACCCCGCTGACGCAGCGGTCCGCGCCGGGCGCGGTCGGTCACGCGGCGGCTGCCGTGGTGTAGCCGCCCCGGTGGTGCAGCAGCGGCGCGCCGTCGACGCCTTCGGCGAGCGCCAGCGGCTCGGCGATCACCAGCGAGTGGTCGCCCGCCGGCACCCGGTGCACCACCCGGCAGAGCAGCCGCGCCAGCACCCCGGTCAGCAGCGGCAGCCCGAACGGACCGGCCTCCCAGTAGGGGTACGCGGCGAAGCGGTCCACGCCCTTGGCGGCGAAGATCCGGGCGGCCTCGGTCTGGTTCGCGGCGAGCAGGTGCACGGCGACGTGCTCGGCCCGGTCGAGCACCGGTGAGCTGGACGAGGTCGCGCCGAGGCAGAACGACACCAGCGGCGGGTCCAGCGACACGGAGGTGAACGAGGTCGCGGTGAACCCGGCCCGCAGCGGGGCGCCCACGTCACCGAGGCAGGCGGGTCGGGTGCCCCGGGCCACGGCGGTGACCACGGTGACCGTGCTGGCCTGGCGGCGCAGCAGCGTGCGGAACAGCTCCGGGTCCACCGGCCGCAGCTCGTCGGTGCGGCTGCGCTGCGCGGTGGTCACGCCGTCACCGGTGCCGTGCGGCGGGTCGGCGTGGCCGGTGCGACGGGGTGAGGGGTGCGGTGCATGCGGGGTCCTCTCCGAAACGCCAGGTGGAGTCGGCAACTCCGCGTCTCCCATGAGTTGGGATGAACGCTCTTTCACTCCACACACTGATGATTCAACCAGGATCTTGAGCCCGACAACACCCATCTGATGAATAGGATATTCGGGCCACCGGGGACGTCTCACATCCACTGTGCACGACATGGTTTGGCGAATCGTCGATACGGGAATCTTCGATGCCGCGCGGGGATGACGAAGGGAGGCCCACGATGGGTCTGATGTTCCGCAAACGCAAGAAGTACGGGCCGCTGATCCTGAACTTCACCGAGAACGGTTTCTCGTCCTGGAGCATCAAGATCGGTCGCTGGTCGTGGAACTCGCGGGCCAAGGCGCACCGCGTCGACCTGCCCGGCCCGCTCTCCTGGAAGCAGGACAAGTCCCGGGCGTGAGCCCGGGGGTCGCGCGGGGCGTCGGAGCACTCCGACGCCCCGTTCGCACGTGCCGGCGGCCCACCCCGACCCCGGCCCGCCACCCCCGGAATCGACGGATCCGCCCGGTCGGCGGCGCGCCGGACCGGACAATCGCGACATGCAATCGACACCGGACCATCGGCGCGAACGTCGGCGGGCATGGCTGGCCGGCCTGCTGCTCCTGGTCGTGTACTTCGTCGTCCCGGTCGAGGCCGATCCGAACGGTGCCCGCCTCGGCCTGCGCGTCGCCCTGACCCTGCTGCTGCTGGGCGGGGTCGCCGCCCTGGTCACCGGCCAGGTACGCCGACAGCTCGTCGCCGTCGCGCGAGGTCGGCAGCCACCCTCGGTGCTGCACCTGGTGGTGGCCCTGGTCGCCGGGCTGCTCGCCTTCGCCCTGGCCGACTACGTCGTCGCCCGGGTCGCTCCGGAGCAGTTCGTCGCGCTGCACACCCGGGTGGACGCGCTCTACTTCGCGCTCGCCACGCTGACCACCGTCGGCTACGGCGACGTGCACGCCCAGGGACAGTTCGCCCGGGTGCTGGTCTGCGCGCAGCTCGTCTTCAGCATCGGGGTGATCGCCACCGGCGCGTCGCTGGCGGTCAAACGGCTCACCGAGCGGCGGCCGTGATCACCACGTCCCCGCCGAGCCTCCCCTGCTCCGGGTCACGCCGCACCTCGCCCGCGTCGAGCAGCGCGTCCAGGGCCCGCACCGCGTCCACGGCCCGGTACGCCGTGTCGGTCACCGCGTACCGGCGCAGCTCGGTCACCGTACGCGGGCCGGTGCGGGACAACTCGGCGAGCAGCGCCCGGCCCAGCGGCGCCGGGTCGACCCGGCCGCCACCCGCCTCCCAGAGACTCTCCTTGAACGACTCCAGGCTGCGGTCCGAGGCGGTGCCGAAGCCGATCCGCCGACCGGAGGGCAACTCGACCTCGGCGACCAACGGGAAGCCGGCGTCGGCCAGCGCCGGCCGCAGCGGCGTACCCGGACCGGCCGGCACCAGCACCTCGCCGGGTCGACCGGAGGCGGCGGCGCAGAGCGCCACCGGATCGACCGCGTCCGCCACCTCCAGGTAGGACAGCACCGGCGCGCCGGACGCCCCGCACGCGCGCAGCGCCACCGGCAGCAGGGCCGTCGGGCCGGGCATCAGGTGCACCGTGACCTCGGTCGGCAGCCCCGCCTCGGCGGCACCCAGCCGCGCCGGCAGCTCCTCGGTGCCGCCGGCCAGCACCAGCACGGTCAACCGGGCACCACGGACGTCACCGGCGCACTCGCCGGCCACCCGGACGACCTCCTCGGCCAGGGCGGGGTCACGCCCGTCGTACCCGAGGACCACCGTCGCCCGGCGCGCGCGTCGCAACGCGCCCGGCACCCAGACCCTCAGGTGCCGGACCACCACCTGCCGCCCCACCTCATCTGCCACCCTGCCGTTCTACCGCACCGCCCGGCCGCGACGCGGCCGGGACGGGTCAGTGCGACGCGGCGGCCGGGACGGAGATGCCGATGCCGCCCCGGGTGTCGCCGCCGTACCTGCTGATCTCGGCGGCCAGGTCGAGACGGCCGATCCGGGTACGGGCGTCGAGCGCGGCGTCGTCCAGCCGGTCGGCCGGCACCAGCCAGACCACCTCGAACTCCAGCCCGTCCGGGTCCTGCCCGTAGAGGCTCTTGGTGGTGCCGTGGTCGGAGGTGCCGACCAGGGCACCGGCCCCGGCCAGTCGGCGGGCGGTGGCGGCCAGCTCGTCGAGCGTGTCCACCTCCCAGGCCAGGTGGTAGAGGCCGACGGTGGCCCGGCCGGCGGTCGACCGACCGGCACCCGCGCCGATCTCGAAGAGGCCGAGGTCGTGGTCGTTGGTGGAGTCGGGCGCCTGGAGGAAGGCAGCGCCCCGGAACCCCTCCGGGGTCATCGGCACCCGGCGGAAGCCCAGCACATCGCGATAGAAGGCGACGCTGCGCTCCAGGTCACTGACGTAGAGGACGGCGTGGTTGAGGCGATGGATTCCCATGCCACCGAGGCTAGCGCGATTTAGTTGAACGTTCAACTATCTCCGCTATGATGGGCGTCATGACCCGCTGGCTGGACCCGGACGAACAGCGCACCTGGCGAGCGTTCCTGACCGCGTCCCGCGCGTTGATGGAGGCGCTCGACCGCGAGCTGCAACGCGACGCCGGGATGCCGCACGCCTACTACGAGATCCTGGTCCGACTCTCCGAGGCCCCGGAGCGGCGACTGCGGATGAGCGACCTCGCCGAGGCGAGCGGCTCCTCCCGCAGCCGGCTCTCGCACGCCGTGGCCCGCCTGGAGGCCGCCGGCTGGGTCCGTCGGGAGGACTGCCCGACCGACCGGCGAGGGCAGATCGCCCTGCTCACCGACGACGGCTTCGCCGCACTGGCCGCCGCCGCACCCGGCCACGTCGAGGGGGTACGCCGCCACCTCTTCGACGCGCTCAGCCCCGCCCAGGTCGACCAGTTACGCCGGATCAGCGAGGCATTGGCCGATCGCCTGACCCGCCCCTGACCGGATCCTGACCGAACCACTCCGGCGCGGGTCTTGTACATAACGTCGTCGGATGAGCACGATGGGGCGTGCCCTCCGGCTTCGGTGAACTGACTGATCAGGCGCACGACCTGGTCTCCTCCGGCGATCTCGCCGGCGCTCAACGGCTCCTCGCCGACGCGCTGACCGGCGCCGACCCGCGCCCGGCCAACGCGACACCCGAGATGGCCGAGGCGGCCGGCCTGCACGCGCGGGTGCTGGTCGCCCTCGGCGAGCCGCACTCCGCACGAGGCTGGGCGGCGTACGCGTACGCCGCCACCACCCGTCTGCACGGCCGCTCCGACCCGCGTACGGTCGCCGCCGCGGCCACCCTCGCGGCGGTGCTGCACCGGGTCGGCAGTTGGTCCCGCGCCGCCCGGCTGTACCAGGAAGTCATCATCGAGCTGACCGCCTCGGACGGGCCGGAGTCCCTGCGGGTCCTCGCCGCACACGCCGACCTGGCCACCGTGGAGTACGCCCGTGGCCAGTGCCAGGTGGCCCGCGACCGCCTCCAGGACGCGTGGGAGCTGCACCGCGAGGTCTACGGCGACGGGCAGCCCAGCGGCATCAAGATGCTCGCCCGGCTCGGCTCGATGCAACGCGACTGCGGGCAGTTCACCGAGGCGCAGGACCACCTCGCGCTGGCCCGGGAACTCGCCCGTCGGCACCTCGCCCCGGACGACCCGTTGACCGCCCAGGTGGCGTCGCTGTCCCGAGCCCCGGCCAACCCCGACCACGTCTGCGCCGACACCCCGCCGGTGGGCGCGGAGGGCTCCGTCGTACCGGCCGCGCGGACCCCGTCGCAGGGCGACGCCCCGCCCAGCGGCGACTGGGCGGCCACCGCCGCCGCCCCGCCCGACTGGTCCGACCCCGACCCCGACACCGACGACCGGCCGGACGATCCCCGCGCGGACTGGTCCGGGACCGATCCGACCCGGCCGCCGACCGCCACCCCACCGGCCTCCGGCCCGGCGTCGACCTGGACGGCGGCACCGTCCGCGCCGGCACCCGACCCGACGTGGACGGCGTCCTCACCCCCCGACGCCGGGACCACCCCGAATTGGACGGCGTCCGGGCCTGCGGGGTCCGGAGCGGACCCGGGCGGTTGGCCCGACCCGGACGACGTCGATCGGGACTGGACGACGTCGACGGGAGCCACCCCGAACTGGACCGCCGACGACGCGGCGTGGGACGGGACCGGCGGTCCGCAGGGCTGGCCCGCCGAGGCCACCGACGGACGGACCTGGCCGGCGGGATACCAGGCGGACTGGCCCACGGGGAGCACCGGTCCGGCGGGCTGGCCGGCGACGGGCGACCCGGCGGATGCCCGCTACGCCGGGGAGCAGCACCCGCCCGAGGGCTACCACCCCGGTCAGGGCCACCCGGTCGGTCAGCAGCCCGCCGGGGCGGCGTCGCCGGTGCCGACCCCACGGCAGCCGGCGGACGGTCCGGCCGGGCCGCCGCAGGACTGGTGGACCGGGCAACCGACCGAGCCGGCCTCGCCCGACCCCGCCCACCCGGCCCGGCCCACCCCGACGCCGTCGGCCGAGTCGAGCGGGGCAGCCGTACCGCCGAGCGTGATGGGTCTGACCGGTCCGGCGCCGCAGGCGCCGGGGGTCTACCGGCTGCGCCGGTTGGAACCGGAACGCACCGGTCCGTCGTCCCGCCTGCTGCCGGTGCCGGTACGCCGGCCGCCGGCCGCGCCCTCCCCCCGCCCGAACCGGCTGGTGCCGATCATCGCGGCGGGTGTGGTCGTGGTGCTGCTCGGTGCCGCCGCGGTGATCGCCGGGGTGTCCCGGGTCGACGGGCCGGGCGAACCGGGCTCCCCCACCGCCGGGGACGCCCCGAGCGGGGCGGCGACTCCGTCCGCGTCGGCACCGGAGGCACCACCGGCCTCGCCCGGCGCGCCGCCCACCGAGCTCTCGCTGCGCGACAACCGGGACAGCGTGACGCTGCGCTGGGCGTACCCGGCGGGGGCGGAGGGACCGGTGATCATCTCGGGTGGCCGGAGCGGACAGCCGAAGAGCCCCTTCGCCGACCTGCCCGCCGGGACCGACAGTTTCGTGGTCTACGGCCTCAACCGCAGCCTCGACTACTGCTTCACGGTCGCGGTCGCCTGGTCCACCGACACGGTCGCGCGATCCGACGAGGTCTGCACCGAACGCCGGTGACCACACCGCCCGGAGTCGGGGCACGGGCGTCGCACACCGTGGTGTGACGGGGCCCGACCGCCTTGGCTCCGGCGGTCGTCGCGCGGTATCTTCGGCAGTTCAGGCAACAAAAAAGAACGGCTACAAAAGCCGTTCCTAAACGAACTCTAACCCACCGGGAGACGGATTGTCAAGGCACTCCGGCGGTTCGCCGTCCGACGACGAGATCGGCCGCGAGCAGGAGTACGTCTCGATGCTCTACCACCGCCTCGACGACCTGCGGGACCAGGCGGCACAGCGGTTGACCGAGGAACTGCGGGCGGCGGGCGGCACCCTCCAGGCACGCTCCGAGCGCGACAGCGCGGTCCGCATGTACGCCGAACAGGTCGAGCAGTTCGCGGCGGTGGAGAACGGTCTCTGCTTCGGTCGACTCGACACCGACGACGACGAGCGCCACTACATCGGCCGGATCGGCATCTTCGACACCGACGGCGACTACGACCCGCTGCTGATGGACTGGCGGGCCCCCGCCGCCCGCGCCTTCTACCTCGCCACCGCCGCCAACCCGCAGGGCATCCGGCGGCGGCGTCACCTGCGGACCCGGCAGCGCAAGGTGGTCGCCCTCAACGACGAGGTGCTGGACCTGACCACCGCCTCCCCCACCGCCCACGAGGAGCTGACCGGCGAGGCGTCGCTGCTGGCCGCGCTCAACGCCGGGCGTACCGGCCGGATGCGCGACATCGTCGAGACCATCCAGGCCGAACAGGACCGGATCATCCGGTCCGACCTGTCCGGCGTACTCGTGGTGCAGGGCGGCCCCGGCACCGGCAAGACCGCGGTGGCACTGCACCGCGCCGCGTACCTGCTCTACACGCACCGTCGGGAACTCTCCACCCGGGGCGTCCTGATGGTCGGCCCGAACGTCACCTTCCTGCGGTACATCTCGCAGGTGCTGCCCGCGCTGGCCGAGACCGGCGTGCTGCTGCGTACCCAGGGGGACCTCTTCCCCGGCGTCAGCGCCCGGCGCGCGGAGCCGGCCACCACCGCAGCCCTCAAGGGACGGCCGGTGATGACCGAGGTGCTGGCCAACGCGGTCCGCGACCGGCAGCGGGTGCCCGACGAGCCGCTGGAGATCACGCTGCCGCAGCAGGAGGTCCTCGTGCTCGACCCGGCGACCGTCCGGGCCGCCCGGGACCGCGTGCGCCACAGCGACCGCCCACACAACCTGGCCCGCGCCCTCTTCGACGTCGAGGTCATCCACGCGCTGGCCGACCAGATCGCCGAACGGATCGGCGCCGACCCGCTGGGCGGCGACAACCTGCTCGAAGAGGCCGACCGCGCCGAGATCCGCCGGGAACTGCGCGAGGAACCCGAGATCACCGCCGCGCTGGACGAGCTGTGGCCGGTCCTCACCCCGCAACGCCTGCTCGCCGACCTGTACGCCTCGACCGACCGCATCGCCACCGCCGCGCCGATGCTCACCGCCGACGAGCGGGCCGCCCTGCACCGCGAGCCCGGCGGCTGGACTCCGGCCGACGTACCGCTGCTGGACGAGGCGGCGGAACTGCTCGGCGAGGACGACCGGGCCGCCGCCGCCCGCCGGGAACGCATCCGCGCCATGGAACGCGAGTACGCCGAGGGCGTACTGGAGATCGCCCGGGGCTCCCGGTCCATCGACGTCGAGGACGAGGCCGACGGCGGCGAGATCCTCGGCGTGACCGACCTGCTCGACGCCGACCGGCTGCTGGAACGGCAGGAGGAGGCCGACCGGCTCACCACCGCCCAACGCGCCGCCGCCGACCGCTCCTGGGCGTTCGGCCACATCATCATCGACGAGGCGCAGGAACTCTCCCCGATGGCCTGGCGACTGCTGATGCGCCGGTGCCCGAGCCGTTCCATGACGATCGTCGGCGACGTGGCCCAGACCGGGGCCCTGGCCGGCACCCCGTCCTGGTCGGAGGCGTTGGCACCGTACGTGGCCGACCGGTGGCGGCTCACCGAGTTGACCGTCAGCTACCGCACCCCCGCCGAGATCATGGAGGTGGCTGGTCGCGTACTGGCCGAGATCGACCCGACCCTGCGCCCACCCCGCGCCGTACGCGCCAGCGGCTTCCCGCCCGGCACGCGGGACGTACCGGCGGACCGGCTGGCCACGGAGCTGGTCGAGGTCGCCACCGACGAGGCCGCCGGGCTCACCGACGGACGGCTCGGCGTGATCGTGCCGGCCGGTCGCGTCGACGACCTCGGCACCGCGCTCACCACCGCGCTACCGGAGGCGGCCGTCGGCGAGCAGCCCGACCTGGAGAGCCGGGTGGTGGTGCTGACCGTCGCCGAGGCCAAGGGCCTGGAGTTCGACTCGGTGATCGTGGTCGACCCGGACCGCATCGTCGCCGAGTCCCCCCGTGGGCGCAGTGACCTCTACGTGGCCCTCACCCGCGCCACCCAACGCCTCACCACCCTCACCCCCACCCCCTGACCACCGCCCGGCCCGGCCCTCGTGAGGGCCGGGCCGGGCGGTGGGTGGTCGGTCAGTCGAAGCTGCCCACGTGGGTGGCGGGAGTGGACTGGTCGCTGGTGCTGCCGCCGGACGGGGTACTCATCCCGCCGGTGGTGGCGTCGCCGGTGGTGGTCGGTGCCACCTTGCCCCGGTGCCGCTCCGGCTGGCGGGCCACCCGTCGGGCGCTGGCCGGTCCGGCCGTACCGCCCGTCGTGGTGAGCGCGCCCTGGCCCCGGGTGGGGCCGCCGTCGCGCAGCACGGTGGGGTCGATCGGCACGTGCGCCGGATCGTCCCGGTCGTCGCGCTGGATCTCACTCTCCACATCGGTGGGCGGCACGGTCACCTCGTCCACGGCGCCCTCGCCGTACACGCCGCCGGCGATCCGCTCCTCGGCCCGGCGGGCGGCGTCCTGTCGCATGTCGTCCTCACGCACGATCCATCACCTCGCAGAAGCGTCGGTCCTGATGGCGTGCCCGGTGACCGGCCCGACAAACCCGCACCACCGGTCCACCGGGCCCGCGCGCCGGCATCCGGTCGCGCAACCACCGGCCGCGCGTGGTGCGGAGAGCGATGGTGGTCCGGGCACGGTCGGAACGGGACATCGGGCCCGTTCGGGTGGGCATTCGCCGGGCCGGGCAGGTATCCCCACGCCGGACGGATTCGGCCGGGTCGCCGGGGGTTACTGCCTCCCGGCGGCGGGGTAGACGGCGGGTGCCCCCGCCAGGTGCGCGAACCGTGCCGTGGCCGACACGCGGTAGCGGGGCGAGGGCCGCAGGTGACGACTCATCACATCCTGAGGAGGACAGATGAGCACGCAGGCTGCATCGACCAGGCCGATGAACCGTCCGGCGCAGGACGCCCAGAACCGGCAGGCCATGCAAGAGGCCGCCACCCGCCCGATGCCGATGATGCACGACGGGCACCGGGAGGAGATGCCGTCTCCGGGTACGGAGACCAAGCAGTCGTTCCTGACGACCGAGTTCTGGATCTACGCGGCAGCCGTCACCCTCGTGGTGATCTCTGCCTTCTGGCGCGGGACCACCGCGAACGGCCTGAACCTGAACAACCCCGGCCAGGCGTGGTTCTTCATCACGCTGCTGACCATCGGTTACCTGGGTAGCCGTGGCCTGGCCAAGGCCGGTAGCCAGCGGCGTTCGGCCGCGGAGCGCAAGCAGCGCGGGCGGCGCTGACCCCTTGCGTGCGGTGGCCCTCCGGGAGTCTTCCCGGAGGGCCACCGTCCTGTCTCGCCGCGCCCCGCCGAGCGGGGTGCGGCGTCGTGCTCAGAACTCCTCGAAGCCCCCGAAGTCACCGCCGCCGTCGAAGTCGCCGCCGAAGTCGCCGGCCGCCTCGGTGACCTCTTCCTCGGCACCGTCGAAGGCGTTGCCGATCATGTGACCGGCGAGCATGCCGCCCGCCGCGCCGAGGGCCGCACCGGCGACCACACCGCCCATGCCGACCCCGCCCCGCCGCTGCGGCTGGCCGTACTTGTTCGGGGCGCCGTAGCCCTGCGGCCCGTACCCCGGCTGGCCGTAACCCTGCGGGCCGTAGCCGGGGGCACCGTAGCCGGGGGCACCGTAGCCCTGCGGGCCGAACCCCTGGGCGCGCAGTGCACCGAAACGCCCGATCGTCTCCTGGATCCAGCCGTCGACCGTCTCCACCCAGTCGGACCGCTCGGCGTCGGAGTGGGCCACCTGGTACCGGCCGAACACGTCCTGGCCGGGCGCGAGGAATCCGCCCCGCTTGTCGCATTCGAGCACCACGTCCACGCCGTGCGGGTTGGCCACGAACGTCACTTCGAGCTCGTTGACGGTCTGCGCGTACTGCGGCGCGGCGAAGAACTCGATCTCCTGGTAGAACGGCAGCGTCTGGCGTACGCCCTGGATCCTGCCGCGCTCCAGGTCGGCCTTCTTGAAACGGAAGCCGAGCTGGAGGAACGCCTCCAGGATCCGCTCCTGCACCGGCAGCGGGTGCACGTTGATCTCGTCCAGGTCGCCCTTGTCGACCGCACGGGCGATCGCCAGCTCGGTACGCAGACCCATCGTCATGCCGTGCAGCCGCTGGCCGTACAGCCCGGTGATGGGGGTCTCCCACGGCACCGGAAGCTGGAACGGGATGGACAGCGCCTGCTTCGCGGCGAGTTGGAGCGGACCGCTGACCACCTGCCGGTGGAACTCCATCACCCCGGCCTGCTCGCCGACCTCGACCCGGGTGACCAGGCCGATGACGATCTGCTCGATGTTCGCCGCCGCCTCCCCGCCGAGCAGGTTGACCTGACCGTCGAGGGCCAACCCGGGCCTGGTGTTCGGGTTGGCCAGGACGGTGTCCACACTCGGACCGCCCACGCCCAACGCGCTCAACATCTTCTTGAAGACCATTCAGTTCTCCTGCGGGGTCTGGTGCCCGGGCTCCCTTTAGGAACGGACGCTGACGGCGGCACCGTATCGGGCGGCCCTGAAAGGTCGCTGGGAGGATCTGCGCAGAATTCCTGTCGCAGGGATGTCGAGAACCGGCTGGGCGGCTTCGACCAGAGGACGTGGGCACCGACAATGGTGCCGTGGCCGTGAGGAGACAGTCGTGAAGTACATGCTGCTCATGCAGTTCAGCGTCGCCGGGACGGACTTCCCGCCGATCCACACCTGGACGCCGGAGGAGATCCGGGCGCACATCGCGTTCATGGGCGAGGTGGGCGCGAAACTGGCCGCCGACGGCGAACTGGTCGACGGGCAGGGGCTCGCCGGGCCGGCGCAGGCGAAGATCGTCCAGGCCGGTACGGCTTCCGCACCGGTGGTGACCGAGGGCCCGTTCGCCGAGACGAAGGAGTTCCTCGCCGGGTACTGGATCGTCGACACCGACACCCCGGAGCGGGCGGTGGAGATCGCCGCCTGGATCTCGACCGCTCCCGGCCCGGGCGGTGCGCCGCTGAACATGCCGATCGAGGTGCACCCGGTGCTGTCCACGCCACCACAGGACCTGTGACGGACGACCGACGGACCGAGGACCTGCTGCGCGAACTGGCGCCGCAGGTCCTCGGCGTACTGGCCCGCAGGTTCGGGGACTTCGCCACCGCCGAGGACGCCGTGCAGGAGGCACTGCTGGCCGCCGCGACCGGCTGGCCGGGTGCGGGCGTACCGGACAACCCGCGCGGCTGGTTGATCCAGGTCGCGTACCGGCGGATGGTCGAGCTGGTCCGCGCCGAGCAGGCCCGGCGGGCGCGGGAGGACCTGGTCGCCCGGCGCGAGCCGAGGGACGCGCACCACGTACCGCCGGTGGACGCGCACCTGGACGCGGATCGTGACGACACCCTGGAGCTGTTCCTGCTCTGCTGCCATCCGGCGCTCACGTCCGCCTCGGCGATCGCGCTGACGCTGCGCGCGGTCGGCGGCCTGACCACCGCCGAGACGGCCCGCGCGTTCCTGGTGCCCGAGTCCACGATGGCGCAGCGCATCAGTCGGGCCAAGCAGCGCATCCGCGAGTCCGGTACGCCGTTGCGGATGCCCGAGCCGGCGGAACTGCCGGCCCGGCTGACCTCGGTACGGCACGTGCTCTACCTGGTCTTCACCGAGGGGCACGTGGCCAGCGCCGGAGACACCCTGCACCGGGTCGACCTGGCGCACGAGGCGATCCGGCTGACCCGGATGCTGCACGCCCGGTTGCCGGACGACAGCGAGGTCACCGGGCTGCTGGCGCTGATGCTGCTCACCGAGGCACGGTCGGCGGCCCGGACCGGACCGTCCGGCGAGCTGATCACCCTGGCCGAGCAGGACCGCAGCCGCTGGGACGCGGCGGCCATCGCCGAGGGCGTCGCGCTGGTGACCCGGGCACTGCCCCGAGGGCCGGTCGGCCCGTACCAGGTGCAGGCCGCCATCGCCGCGCTCCACGACGAGGCGCCGACCGCCGCGCAGACGGACTGGCCGCAGATCCTCGCGCTCTATCAGGTGCTGGAACAGGTGTCGGCCAGTCCCGTGGTGGCACTCAACCGGGCCGTGGCCACCGCGATGGTGCACGGCACGGGGGCCGGCCTGGCCGCGCTGGACGCGCTGGACGGCGAGGCCCGTCTGGCCGGTCACCACCGTCTCCCCGCCGCCCGCGCCCACCTGTACGAGATGGCCGGCGACCTCGAACGCGCGGTGGACCAGTACCGGTGCGCCGCCGGTCTGACCGCCAGCCTGCCGGAGCAGCGTTACCTGCTGATGCGCGCCGCCCGCCTCGCCTGAGCCCGGACCGCGCGATCGGCCGCTGGGTCCTGTCCGCCTCGCCGGTCTCTCGCCCCTGGTAGGTGTCCCGGCGGCACCCTTTGCTCTGCTTCAACCGACGCAACGGTTCGGACGCCACATCGCTGCGTGGGGTGAAGCAGAGCAAAGGCGGCGTGGTGGACCACCGGCGGCGCGACCCGGGTGGCCGGGCCCGCGTCGGGCCCGGCCACCGTCAGGGGTGCGGTCGTCAGCTCGCGGTGCAGGTCACCGCAGGGGCCGGGTTGCTTCCGCTCCAACTGCCGAGGAAGCCGAAGCTGGTGCTGGCACCGGCGCCGAGCTGGCCGTTGTAGGAGACGTTGCGAGCGGTCACGGTGGTACCGCTGCTGGTGACCGTGGCATTCCAGGACTGGCTCACCGACTGGCCACCGGCGAGGGTCCAGCGCACCGTCCAGCCCGTGATGGCGCTGCTGCCGGCGGTCACTCGCACGTCGCCCTGGAAGCCGCCCTGCCACTGCCCGGTGATCGAGTACGTCGCCGTGCAGCCGCCACCCGGCGGCGGGGTCGTCGGCGGAGGCGTGGTCGGCGGCGGGGTGGTCGGCGGCGCGGTCGTGGGCGGAGGCGTCGTGGTCGGCGGCGGGGTACCGCCGAAGACACTGGCCTCCCGGGCGGTCTGCCGGATGCCGTTGGTGCCGTTGAACAGGCGCTGGCCCCAACTGGTCAACTGGTTGGGGTTGAACGAGGTGGCCATGTCGAGGTACTCCACGCCACCGCTGTTGCCGCTCCACGACCAGCCCAGCCAGCCGATGCCGTTGGCCTGCGTGTAGGAGAGGATGGCGTCCTCGTCGGGGTCGCCGTCGGAGTGGTAGTGGCCGAACTCGCCGACCACGATCGGCAGGCCCCGGCTGCGGAATCGGCCCAGGTAGTCGCTGATCTCGGCGGCGGTGTCGAAGACGCCGTACATGTGGACCGAGAAGACGGTGTTGCGGGCCGGGTCGGCGTTGAACACCGTCGGCGCGTTGTCCCGCATGGTGAAGGACCAGTCCTGGCCCCAGTTCGGGGCATCCACCATGATCGTGTGCGCGATGCCCCCGGTACGCAGCCGCCGGATCGCGTTCGACGTGTCGGTGGCCCAGGACGAGTAGTTCTGGTTGCCGTACGGCTCGTTGCCGATGTTGACGATCACGTACCGTTCCTGGCCGTTGAGCGCCCCGGCGATGCTCAGCCAGTAGTCGACCGCCCGGTCCAGGGTGATCGCACCGCTCTGCTCGCCGTAGCCGGTGGTGTCGTGCACCTCCAGCACACAGAGCAGCCGGTTGGTCTTGCAGAGCTGGATCACGTTCGACACGTCGTCGGCACTGTTGCGGGTCCACCGGTCACCGCTGGAGAGCACCACCCGGACGGTGTTCGCGCCGAGCGCCTTGATGTTCGCGAACGAACTGGTCTGGTTCGCGTACCAGGTGTGCGCGTGGTTGACGCCGCGCATGACGAACTCGTTGCCGTTGGCGTCGTACAGCTTGCCGCCGCTGACGGTGAAGCCGGTGGCGGCGTGCGCCGACGGGCCGAAGGCGAACACTGCGGCGACGGTCGCCAGCAGCACGGCGCCGACGGCCCCGAAAAGTCTTCTCATCGATTCCTCGCAGGAGTTCTCTCCCCCGTGCCCAGGAGGGAGTGCGGTGAGTGGCAGATGCGGCGGCTGTAGCCCGGCAGCCGCGCGGCGAGAGGCCCGGCGAGGCAGGCATCAGCGTAGGCCGATGAAGCGTCGGAAGCAACCGGTTCAGTAACTCGGCCGACGGGCGGCGACCCGTGGTGACCCGTGAGAAGCCGGGCCACCACGGGCGGACCATCCCCACCACAGGATGGGCTCCCGGCCTGCATCTGAACCGGTTCAGATAACCGTAGGCAGCCGCCGAAGAGCGCGTCAAGCGTCGATGAGGATTGACCCAACCGGGCCCGGGTATCCGCAAACGGACCGCCGGGTAGCGAAGGAGACAGCATGGTCAGCATCGGATACACGTTGATGTGCGAACAGGCAGGCCCGAAGCAACTCGTCGACCACGCGGTACGGGCCGAGGCAGCCGGCTTCGACCAGCTCGTCATGTCCGACCACTACTACCCCTGGCTGGAGTCGCAGGGCCACTCGCCGTACGCCTGGTCGGTGCTGGGCGCGGTCGCCCACGCCACCTCCCGCGCGGAGCTGATGTCGTTCGTGACCTGCCCGATCCGGCGGTACCACCCGGCCGTGGTGGCACAGAAGGCCGCCACCGTCGGACTCCTCTCCGACGGGCGGTTCACCCTCGGCCTCGGCGCCGGGGAGAACCTCAACGAGCACGTGGTGGGCGCCTGGCCGCACGTGCAGCAGCGGCACGAGATGTTCGAGGAGGCGTTGCAGATCATCCGGCCGCTACTCAACGGCGAGACGCTGACCTTCTCCGGCAACCACTACGACGTGCCCGACGCGTACCTGTGGGACCGGCCCGACACGCCGGTGCCGATGGCGGTGGCCGCGTCCGGACGGCAGTCCGCCACCCTGGCCGCCGAGTACGCCGATGGCATGATCGCCACGGAGCCGGAAGCGCACCTGGTGGAGATGTACGAGGAGGCCGGTGGCGCCGGACAACCCCGCTACGGCCAGGTGGCCATCTGCTACGGCCCGGACGAGGCCGAGTGCCGCAAGATCGCGCACGACCAGTTTCGCTGGTTCGGGCTCGGCTGGAAGGTCAACGCCGAACTGCCCGACGCCGACGCCTTCGAGGCCGCCTCGCAGTCCGTACGCGAAGAGGACGTGGCCGCCGGCATCTCCTGCGGTCCGGACGTGGACACGCACGTGGCCGCGTTCAAGAAGTTCGTCGACGCCGGGTTCACGCACGTGGCGCTGGTGCAGGTCGGCGGCGACCACCAACCGATGTTCCTCGACTGGGCGCAGGAGCAGTTGCTGCCCCGGCTGCGCGAACTGTGACCGGCAGGAGGTGATTCAGCGATGCGTATCGGCAACACGGAGATCCGACCGGCCGGCGGCGGCCTCGGCTGCCTTCTGATGATCCTCTTCTCGATCGTCGCCTCGATCGTGCTGACCGTCCTGCTGAACCTGGTGCTCTGACCACCCGCTGCTGCTGCTGTGTGTGTAAGGAGGGGTCCCCTGCTAACGCCTCGTGTATAGGAAGGGACCCCTCCTAACATCCGGGCGCCGCCGAGGGCATGATCGCGCGGGCGTTGCCGGCTCGCCTGCGCGCCGCCGAGGGCACGATCGCGCGGCGTTGCCGGTCCGCCTGCGCGGTCAGCGGCGCAGGCCGAGGCCGACGAGGACCTCGCGGGTGGCCTGGCCGATCGGGTCCAGGACGCCACGACGCAGCCAGTCGACCGTCGCATGCCAGACCGTACCGACGGCTCGGCAGACGGGCAGCAGCAGGTGCGTCCACACCCACAGCCCGGCCCGGAACACCGGGCGCACCGTCCACACCCCACACCACCAGAGGATGCGCCCCGCCGTCCGCCAGGCCCAGACCACCACCGCAGCGAGCAGCCCGGCTACCACCGCGAGCCATCGGCCCAGCAGTCGGGCGGGCGGAGTGAACGCCCGCACGGTCCACACCAGCGGCACCCACACCAGGTAGTACGACGGCACCAGCACGACGACCCGTACCAGCCAGCCCACCGCCCGGCCGCACCAGCGCAGCATCCGGGCCAGTCCCTGACCGCACCAGCGCAGTGGCGGCCGCAGTACGCCGTGCCAGAACTCGACCAGACGACGCCACATCCAGTTCGACGGGGTCCACACCAGGGTGTGCCAGAGCCATCCGAGGGCCCGCAGCGTCCAGAGCAGCGGAATCCAGACCAGGTGGCGCAGCAGCCAGTGGATCGGACGCCATACACACCGGTCGAGGAACCACAGGGTCGGCGTGACCAGCCACCGGTGCAGCAGCCCGCCGACGGCGACCAGCAACTCCCAGGCCAGCCGGAACGGCAACACCACCACCAGCGCGACGGCCCGTGCGGCAACCCTTCCCGGTGAGGACACCACCGACCTGGTGTCGGCCTCACGATCGCGCGGTGACGAGTCGATCACGGCCACACCGTATCCGCTTCCCGCCAACCAGCCCGACGCCGTAGCCGCTGGCCATCTCGGCGCCGTAGCCCAGCGCTACGCACTCCCGGATCCCGCCCGCGTCCACCGGCAATGACCAAGGAGCTTGTGCCTTCGTACGACCTCTCCGTGACCAAAACTCCTTGATCACCGCAGGCGGAGGCGGGCGAGAGCCGGGGGCGTGGGACGTGGGACGTCGTGTGTGCGGGTGCCTCCGCACTGCACCGGAACAGGTAGGGGTGTGCCGGACGTGGGGACCACTACGGAGATGGGGCAGGGCAGGAGCCAGGTGGGCACAGGCGAGCGGGGCTGGACGAGGCGAAGTGGCGCTACGTGGGTGGGGTGAGGGTGAAGGTGGCCTGTATGGGGTGGTGGTCCGAGGCCCGGTGGGTGTCGGGGGTGCGGATGACCTGGACGTCGACCAGGTGGGCGGCCAGGGCGGGGGTGGCCAGCAGGTAGTCCAGGCGCATCTCGGCGAACTCCGGCGTGTGTCCGTAGCCGGTGGGCACGGTCGGGCCGGCGGTGGCGGCCAGGTCGACCAGACCGCTGGCGAGCAGGCGGGCCACCGCCCGGGTGTCCACGGTCCGTCCGTCGCGGCGCAGGTGCCGACGGCGGTACGCGGGTGCCAGCCGGGCCAGACTCCTGGCGTGATCAGCGCGATCGACTGCATCGGCACGGTCGGCGCGATCAACACCATCGGCGTGGTCGGCGTACGGGGCGAGGGTGTTCAGGTCTCCGGCGAGCAGGGCGAGGTCGGCGCGGGACCGGCGTAGCGCGGCGGCCGCCCAGCCGGCCTCGACCAGGCGGCGGCCACCACGGTACGGATAGAAGTGGGTGCTGAGGACGGCGAGCGGCCCGGCGTCGGTGGACAGTGTGACGCGCTGTGCCGCGTGGTGGAACGGTCGACGGACCGGCCCGGTCGCCGTGGTCGGCCAGCGCGGGTGCACGAGTATCGCGACCGGCTGGCCGAAGGGCGACCGGGCCAGGTGGGGCGTCAGGCCGGCGTCCGACGCGAAGCGGGCCACGTCGAGGCCGCGCAGTTCCTGGAGGGCGAGGACGTCCGGGCGGTGTGCGGCGACGACCCGGGCCAGCAGGGTGCGCCGGTCCGGGCCGTGCCGGTCCTGTCCGCCGTTGCGGATGTTCCAGGTCATCATCCGCAACACGGTCGCCTCAGCCCGGCTGGCCGGCCTTGGCCAGCTCGTCGTCGAGGGTGTCCACGTCCTCGGACTCGATCTCCGGCTGGTTGCCGGACCGTACGTCCTCGTTGGGGCGAATCACCCAGTAGAGCAGCCCGATCCAGAGCCCGGTCAGCATGATCGCGCCCATGAAGTCGGTCGGGTGGTGCATGCCCCGGTACATCCGGGACACTGCCACACCGACCGGCATGATCACCGCCGCCGCCACGAAGAGCCAACGCCACCACCGGTCGGTACGCGGGAAGACCACCACGGCGATCGCCACCCAGAGGCAGAGTGTGGCCGCGATGTGGCCGGACGGGAAGGAGGACGTCGGCATCGGGCCGTCCAGGTTCTCCACCGGCGGGCGCGGCCGGTCCACGGCGGCGGCGGAGGCGAGGAAGAGCGTCAGCTCGCCGAACATGGTCAGCGCCACGAAGAGCACCGGCCGCCAGCGTCGCCAGATCGCCAGCACCAGCGGGCAGAAGACCATCGAGATGAGCAGGATGGCGTGGGTGTCGCCGACCTTGCTCCACACCCAGCTCAGGTCGTCCAGGAACGGGGTGCCCCGGTCGGCGAACCACTGCGGCACGGTCTCGTCGAGCCGGGCCAGGAAGGTGCCGTCGGCGTGGTAGCTGACGAGCATGCCGAAGCCGTAGAGGGCGCCGAAGACCAGCACCCAGCCGACCACGATCTCGGCGACGCCGGCACGGGCGTGCGGCAGCAGCTTCTCCTCCTCCGGTGCCAGGGCCACCTCGTGTGCCGCCTCGGGCTCCAGGCCGTCGGTGAGCGGGGCTACCGGTCGGCCGCGTTCCAACCGCCACAGCCGGAAGGCGTACGCGGTGACGCCGAGCCAGGCCGCGCCGAGGAGCCAGGCGCCGAGCACGTCGGAGAGGAAGTGCACGCCGAGCGCGACCCGGGTGAATCCGATCAGGACCACGACGGTGGCGGCCAGGGCGATCGCCGGCTTGCGCCAGCGGGGCGCCATGGCCGGCAGGAAGACCAGCAGCAGCGCGCCGTAGGCGACCATCGACCCGAGGGCGTGTCCGCTGGGGAAGCTCTGCCCGGCGTACGTGCCGATGGGCACGTCCACCTCGGGGCGCAGCCGGTCGACGAGCGTCTTGAGCGACGGGTCGAGGATCAGCGCGCCCGCCCCGGTGACGATCAGGAAGACCGCGAGCCGGCCCTGCTTGCGGATCAGCAGCCCGACCACGGCCACGGTGACCAGCCAGACGATCACCGGTCGACCGCCGAGGTCGGTGATGGCGGTGAGCACCGTCACCAGCGGACCGATGGGTGAGATCCGCTCGTTGAGCCAGACCGCCACGCCGTGGTCCACGTCGTACAGCGGGGTCCACTGCACCCGGACCAGCACCAGGAGCAGCCCGAAACCGACCCCGGCGCCGAGGACGAGCAGCAGCCCGGCGAGGGTACGTTCGGTGAAGTGACCGAGTGGTCGTCGCAGTACGTCCCGGACCGCGCCCACGGCAGCCTCCTTCGCCAGGGGCGTCGACCGACGGCGACGCCTTCTGGCGTGGCGCTGTACCCGCGTCGATGGGTGCGTACACCCGCCCGGGTGGAGAAGGACGTTCCGGCCCGGACGGCGGGCGTCTAGAGCGCGGTCATCTCGCCGGTGTCGTGCAGACCCGCACGTGGGGCGTTCGGCTTCCACAGGTCCGGCTTGGCGGGCTCGGACACACCGATGCGGACCGCCTCCAGTTGGGCGGCGAAGGCCAGCCCGCCGAAGAGCGCCATGCCGGTGAGGTTGGCCCAGAGCAACAACGCCATCATGCCGGTCAGCGCGCCGTACGTCTGGCCGAAGTCCTCACTGAACCGCACGTAGCCGGCGAGCAGCAGGCTGGCCAGCCACCAGAGCGCGGTGGCGATGCCGGCGCCGAAGAGCAGCCAGGACAGGCCGGGTTGACGGCGACGTGGGGCGTACCGGAACAGCACCGCGACGGCCAGCACGGTCAGCCCGAGGCTGAGCGGCCAGCGCACCACGTCCCAGAGGATGGCGGCCCACTCGCCCCAGGCGTAGCGGCGCTCCACCGAGTCGCCCATCGGGCCGCCGCCGACGAGGATGAGGAACCCGGTCAGCGCCGGTATGCCGGCGACGACGGCGAGCACCGCGGCGCGCAGGTACTTCCGCAGGGCGGGGCGGTCTCGCTCGACGCCGTAGATCCGGTTGGCGCCCCGCTCGATCTGCGCCATCGTGCTGGTCAGCGCGACCAGCCCGGTGCCGAGGCCGAGGGCCAGCGCCACCTCGCCGATGTCCTCGACGCGTTCGCCGCCCGCGCCCTCGCCGAGCAGATCGGCGACGACCGCCTCGCTGGCGCCGGGGGTGAGCGCGAGGACGGTGTCGGCCACCACCTCGCCGCCCTCGGCCGCCCCCAGCTCCGAGATGAGCCCGGTCAGCGCGATCAGGAACGGCACCACGGCCAGGCAGAGCTGGAAGGCGAAGGCGCGGGCGTGGCTGAACCCGTCGCCGTAGCGGAACCGGACGAAGGCGTCGTGCAGCAGGTGCCAGCCGCCCTCGCGGCGCAGCGTCTGCCAGGCGTGGTCGGCGCAGAGCTGCTCGTCGGCCATCAGCCGGGTCTCCGGCACCATCTTGGTGCTACTCACCCCGGCCCTCCTCGATGAGCCGCTCACCCCGCTCGGCGGCGCCGGACGCGTCCTCGGCCAGGTCGGGTGTGCTCTCCGGCTGCGGTACGCACAGCCACAGGGCCCGTCGACGGATCTGCACGCTCAGCTCGTGGCCGGGCTCGATCAGGTCGCCGTCCAGTTCGCGCGGCTGGGGGCGGTTGCTGGTGATCGTCACCCGGCGGGCCCGGAAGACCTCCATCCGGGGCACCCGGTCGCGGCGGCGCACCACCGCCCAGCCGAGCCTGATCCAGTGTCGCAACCGGTGCGGGGTGAGCACGGCGACGTCGAGGTAGCCGTCGTCGGGTTCGGCCTCGGTGAGCAGGCGTACGCCGCCCTGGAGCCGACCGACGTTGGCGACCAGCACCGAGCGGGCGCGGCGGCGCAGCGGCGGCTGGTCGTCCAGCGAGATCGACACCCGCATCGGGCGGTCGCGCAGGTGCCGGGCGGCGCCCACGACGTACGCCGGCCAGCCGATCCGCCGTTTCGTCGTCTCGTTGGTGGCGGCGAGCATCTGGGCGTCGAAGCCCATGCCGGCCATCACCGCGAAGTGCTGCCCGTCGACCTCGCCGACGTCGAGCAGACGCCGTCCACGCTCGACGGCCACCTCGATCCCGGCGGCCAGGTCGGTGGAGAGTCCCAGGTTGGCGGCGAGCAGGTTCCCGGTGCCCTGGGGAAGGACGGCGAGGGCCACCTCGGTGCCGACCAGCGCGCTGACGCAGGCCATCACGGTGCCGTCGCCGCCGCAGGCGAAGACCACGCCGACGCCCTCGGCCAGGGCCTGCTCGGTCTGGCCGCGCCCGGGGTCGTCGACGGTGGTCTCCAGCCACAGCGGCTCGGGCCAGCCGGCGGCGGCGAGCGCGTCGACGACCGTGCGGCGGAACGTGTCGAGATCCTCCACCTTGACCGGGTTGACCACGACCGCACTGCGCAGGGCCTGTCCGTCTCGTCCAGCTTCCACGGCGTCAGTGTGCGGCACGGTAGGCGGTTCGGCGACCCGACGCCGGGTGACCAGGTTCACCCACCCGACAGGTGTGACGCCGACCCGTGGCGTGGCGGCTCAGGCGGCGGCCCGCAGCGCGGTCTCCACCCGGCGGCGTACGTCGGCCAGGTCCACCCCGGCCTCGGTGAGCACCAGCGCGGCCAGCCCGTTGCCCTCGCGGAGCAGCCCCAGCAGGAGGTGCTCGGTGCCGATGTGCCGGTGCCGCAGCCGCATCGCCTCGCGCAGGGAGAGCTCCAGCACCTTCCTGGCGCGGGCGGAGAACGGCCCGCCCGGGTGCCGCCGGAGCCGACCCCAGCGGCGACGCGGTGCCGGCACGGCCTCACGCAACGCGTCCGGGCCGAAGGACTCCTCGATCCGGGCCACGATCGCGGCCAGGTCGATGCCGATCTCCCGCAGCGCGGCGGCGTCGGCCTCGGCGAGCCCGTCGTCGCCCCGGACGGTGTGGCGGCGTACCCGCTCCCGCAGGTCGTCACCGGTGACCCCGACGTCGCGGAGCACCCGGACGGCCAGCGCGTCGCCGTCGGCGAGGATGCCGAGCAGCAGGTGCTCGGTGCCGACGGGTCCTCGCCCCTCGGCCCGCGCCTCGTCGCGTGCGTGCCGCACCACGGTGCGGGCGCGGTCGGTGAACCGTTCGAACATCATGCCTCCCGGGAGGATCCGACCGCCGGTCGCCCGGCGTGCTTCTTGTGGACCGCCTGCCGGCTGACCTCGAGCGCGTCGGCGATCTCCTGCCAGGACCAGCCCTGTCGGCGGGCGTTGTCGACCTGGACCACCTCAAGCCGTTCGAGCAGCCGGCGCAGGGCGCGGACCGCGCGTAGCCCGACCCTGGGGTCGGTGCTGCCCGCTGCGGCCGCGAGTTCCGTCGCCTGACTCATGGCGTCAACTTACATTGACAGGCCCGAGCCTGTCAATCCCGGTTGACACTCGGCGTCGGTCCGCGCCACCCGCCAGCGCGGTCGTGCTCCGGGTGGGATCGGCGTCCTGAGCAGGGCGGCCGTCGGGCGATCACGCCCCGGGGCCGCACCGGCGCGACTAGCCTCAACAGCAGGCCGAACGCAGCTGCGGGGGTGATGGCGGATGGCCCTAGGCAGCGGGACGACGCCGGTGCTGGTCGGCGTCGGTCCGGACGGCGCGCTGCCGGTGGCCCGTACCGCCGCGCGGGTGGCCGCCGCCCACGGCCGTGGGCTGCACCTGATGCACGCGTTCAACTGGGCCGCGATGGAGGCGCCCGCGGTCACCGCGTCCCGCTCGCACGCCGAGGAACTACTCGCCGAGGCCACCGTGGCGGCCAACCAGAGCGAGCCGGACGTGCCGGTCACCGCCGAGATCATCGAGGGTTCGGCGGTGGCGACGCTGGTCCGCAAGTCCGAGACGGCGTTCCTGGTGGCCGTCGGGGACGGCGGCATGGCCCACTGCGACCGCTGCATCCCGGCCGACAGTCCCGCCGTCCAGGTGGCCGCCCGCGCCGACTGCCCGGTGCTGGTCGCCCGCCAGGAACCCCCGCCGACCGGGCCGGTCCTGGTCGGTGTGGACGGCTCGGCGTCCGCCGAGATCGCCCTGGCCTGGGCGTACGCCTGCGCCAGCCGGCACCGTTCGCACCTGCTGGTGGTCTGGGTGGTCGAGTCCGACGCGGCGGTGGGTGCGGCCGCCGACCGGCTCGCCGCGCTCGTGGCCCGACACGGTGCCGGGCAGCGCGGCGTCATGGTGGAGTGCCGGGTCGTCCGGGGCGAACCGGGTGACGTCCTGGTCGAACAGTCGCGCGCCGCGCAGTTGGTGGTGGTCGCCGCGCGCGGTGACGAACCGTGGCGCGGCATGCTCGGCGCGGTCAGCCAGTCGCTGCTCTACCACGCCCCGGCCCCGGTGCTGGTGGTCCGGGGCGTCTCCGGGCCGCCCGCCGACGACGGGCCAGGACACCCGACCGGGCGGGACCAACGGCCCTGATCCACGCCCGCCGATCCCGGAAAGCTGGAGGCAGGAAACCCGCGCTGCGGATGCAGAATCCACCGACCCGCGAGAGGCTCAAGCAGTATGGACACGGCCGTGGACATCCCGAGCACCCTGACCGACGAGGAACTGCGCCGCCTCGACGCCTACTGGCGGGCCGCGAACTATCTCAGCGTCGGGCAGATCTACCTGCTCGACAATCCCCTGCTCCGCGAACCGCTGACGGCGGAGCACGTCAAGCCCCGGCTGTTGGGGCACTGGGGCACCTCGCCCGGCCTGAACCTGATCTACGCCCACCTGAACCGGGTGATCGTCGACCGGGACCTGTCGGCCCTCTTCGTCACCGGCCCCGGTCACGGCGGTCCGGCGATCGTCGCGAACACCTGGCTGGAGGGCACCTGGAGCGAGCGGTACCCGGGCGTCGGCCGCGACGAGGCCGGCATGGCCCGGCTGTTCCGCCAGTTCTCCTTCCCCGGCGGCATCCCCAGCCATGTGGCGGCGGAGGTGCCGGGCTCGATCCACGAGGGCGGCGAGCTGGGGTACGCGCTCAGCCACGCCTACGGTGCCGCGTTCGACAACCCCGACCTGCTGGTGGCCTGTGTCATCGGGGACGGCGAGGCGGAGACCGGCCCGTTGGCCGGGAGCTGGCTGTCGACCGTGTTCCTCAACCCCGCCCGGGACGGTGCGGTGCTGCCCGTCCTGCACCTCAACGGCTACAAGATCGCCAACCCGACGGTGCTGGACCGGATCCCCGAGTCCGACCTGCTCGCCATGATGCGCGGCTTCGGCTACCAGCCGTACGTGGTGGCCGGTGACGAACCCGCCGCCGTGCACGAGGCACTCGCCGCCACTCTGGACCGGGCGCTGGACGAGATCGCCGAGATCCAGCGTCGGGCCCGGTCCGGAGCCACCACCGAGCGTCCGCGCTGGCCGATGATCGTGCTGCGTACGCCGAAGGGCTGGACCGGTCCGCGCGAGGTCGACGGCAAGCAGGTCGAGGGCACGTACCACGCCCACCAGGTGCCCCTGTCGAACGTCCGCAGCAACCCGGAGCACCTGGCCGAGTTGGAGCGCTGGCTGCGCAGCTACCGCCCGGAGGAGCTGTTCGACGCCACCGGCGCCCCGGTCCCGGAGCTGACCGCCCAGCCGCCCACCGGGGATCGGCGGATGAGCGCCAACCCGGTCGCCAACGGCGGGTCGGTGCTGCGTGACCTGGTCCTGCCGGACTTCCGCGACTACGCGGTGGACGTGCCACGTCCCGGTGCGACGGCCACCGGCGCCACCGGCGTACTGGGCCGGTGGATCCGGGACGTGATCGCCGCGAACCCGCAGACCTTCCGGCTGTTCGGGCCGGACGAGGTGGCCTCCAACCGGCTCCAGGCGGCCTTCGAGGTCACCGACCGGGCCTGGATGGGCGCCACGGTCCCCGGCGACGACCACCTCTCCCCCGACGGCCGGGTGATGGAGGTGCTCTCCGAGCATCTGTGCCAGGGCTGGCTGGAGGGCTATCTGCTGACCGGGCGGCACGGCGTCTTCACCAGCTACGAGGCGTTCATCCACATCGTCGACTCGATGGTGAACCAGCACGCGAAGTGGCTCAAGGTGACCCGGGACATCCCCTGGCGGATGCCGGTGGCATCGCTGAACTATCTGCTCTCCAGCCACGTCTGGCGGCAGGACCACAACGGCTTCTCGCACCAGGACCCGGGCTTCATCGACCACGTGATGAACAAGAAGGCCGAGGTCGTCCGGGTGTACCTGCCGCCGGACGCGAACACCCTGCTCTCCACCATGGACCACTGCCTGCGCAGCCGGCACTACGTCAACGTGGTGGTGGCCGGCAAGCAGCCCGCGCCGAACTGGCTGACCATGGACGAGGCCGTGCAGCACTGCCGGCGCGGGGTGGGCATCTGGGACTGGGCCGGCACCGACGGCGGCAGCGAGCCGGACGTGGTCCTCGCCTGCGCCGGTGACGTGCCCACCCTGGAGACCCTGGCGGCGGCGGACCTGCTGCGCCGGCACCTGCCCGACCTGAAGGTCCGGGTGATCAACGTGGTCGACCTGATGCGGCTCCAGCCGTCGAGCGAGCACCCGCACGGCCTGCCGGACAACGAGTTCGACACGCTGTTCACCCGCGACAAGCCGATCATCTTCGCCTACCACGGCTACCCGTGGCTGATCCACCGGCTCACCTACCGCCGCACCAACCACCGCAACCTGCACGTACGCGGGTACAAGGAGGAGGGCACCACCACCACGCCCTTCGACATGGTGATGCTCAACGACCTGGACCGGTTCCACCTCGTCATCGACGTGATCGACCGGGTGCCGGGGCTCGGCGACCGGGTGGCGTACCTGCGGCAGGAGATGGCCGACGCCCGCGACGCGGCCCGCGACCACACCCGCCGGTTCGGTGAGGACGACCCCCGGGTCGCCGAGTGGCGCTGGGTCCGCGAGACCGACCCCACCAACCCCTGAGAAGGAGACACCATGACCGGGAGTACGAACGGCGCGGAGATCGTGGTGGGCTACGACGGCTCGCCGGACGCGGCCGCGGCCCTGGACTGGGCGCTGGACCAGGCCCGCCGGTCCGGCCGACCGGTCCGGCTGGTGTACGTCTTCGAGTGGCTCACCGTGGCCGGCTGGGTCGGTCCCGGAGTCACGCCCGGCATGTGGCCCGACGAGCAGGCCCGTCAGCAGGTCGAGGAGTTGGTGGGCAAGGCCGCCGCGGACGCCGGTGCGGCCAACCCCGAGCTGACCGTGCACGGTGAGGTCCGCGACGGCCCGCCCGCCCTGGTGCTGGAGGAGAGTTCGGCGGAGGCCGACCTGGTGGTGCTGGGCGGCCGGGGACACGGCGGCTTCGCCGGCCTGCTCGCCGGATCCACGGCGGTCAGCGTCACCGCGCACGCGCACTGCCCGGTGGTGGTGGTTCGCCGCGACACCGCCGACGCCGCCCGGTCCGGGCACGTCACCGTCGGGGTGGACGGCTCCGAACCCTCGCTGGTGGCCCTCGGCTACGCCGTCGAGGAGGCCGCCCTGCGCAGGGTGCCGCTGCGGGTGCTGCGTTCCTGGCAGCCCAGGGGCGAGCAGGCGAACCTCACCGGAGAGCAGGCCCGGGACGCGGCCCTGGCCGAGGACCGCGCGGAACTGGACGAGGCGGTGCGCCGCTGGCGGGAGACCTTCCCCGACGTCGAGGTGAGCGTCGAGACGGGCACCTCCGCACCGGCCGGGCTGCTGATCGAGTCCAGCCGCCGGTCGCAACTGGTGGTGGTCGGCACCCGGGGCCGGGGCGGCCTGCGCGGCATGCTGCTCGGCTCGGTCAGCCAGCAGCTCATCCAGCACGCGCACTGCCCGGTGGCGGTCGTCCGGGAACGCTGAGGCGATCCGCGCCGACCGGTGTCAGGCCGGTCGGCGCGGCCCGCCGCCCAGCGCCCGCAGGGCGTTGAGGATCACCAACACGTCGATGCCCTCCTGGAGGAACGCACCGGCCACCGGTGGCAGCTTCCCGGCCGCCGCGAACCCCATCGCGACGACCGCCAGGCCCATCCCCACCGTGGCACTCTGCACCGCGATCCGCCGGGCGCGACGCGCCACCTCCACCGCGTCGGCGAGCGGGTCGAGCCGGTCGACGCTCAGCACGGCGTCGGCGACGTCGGCGGAGGCGGTGGCCCCGGTGGCGCCCATCGCCACCCCGACGTGCGCCTCCGCCAGGGCGGGCGCGTCGTTGACACCGTCGCCGACCATCACGGTGACCGCCCGCCCCGCCTCGGCCCGGACCCGGGCCGCCTTCTCCGGCGGGGTGCACCGGGCCAGCACGTCGTCCACGCCGACGTCCCGCGCGACCCGACGCGCCGTCTCCGGGCGGTCGCCGGTGACCATCACGATCCGGGTCATCCCGGCCTTCCGCAGCCGGTCCACCACCTGGCGGGCGTCCGGGCGTACCGGATCCTCCAGCACCACCGCGCCGACCGGCCCGGTCTCGTCGGACACCCAGACCACGCTGTGTCCGGCCTGTTCGGCGCGGGTACGGACCGGCACCGCCCACGGCGGCGGGTCGGCGTCGAGCTGACCGACGCGGATCCGTCGTCCACCCACCCGCCCGCGCACTCCCCGGCCCGCCTCCTCGGTCACCTCCGTCGGCGCCACCAGCCGCATCCCGCGTCCCCGGGCATCACGGACCAGCGCCGCCGCCAACACGTGCGGGGAGAGTTGTTCCACCGAGGCGGCCGATCGCAGCATCTCGTCGGCGTCGCCGCCGGGGGCCACCACCAGGTCGGCCACCCTCGGTCGGCCCAGGGTGAGCGTGCCGGTCTTGTCGACCAGCAGGGTACGGGCGCGACCGAGCACCTCCAGCGAACCGCCGTCGCGCACCAGCATCCCCCGCCGGGCGACCCGGGACAGCCCGCTGACGATGGCGATCGGGGTGGCCAGCAGCAGCGGGCACGGGGTCGCCACCACCAGCACCGCCACCGCCCGCAGGAACTCACCGGACAGCAACCAGCCCAGACCGGCCACGACGAGGGTGAACGGCACGAAGGCGGCGGCGTAGCGGTCCGCCAGACGCACCGTCGGCGCCTTGCGGGCGGTCGCCTCCTCGGCCAACCGGACGATCCCCGCGTACGTGCTGCGGGTGGCGCTCTCGGTGGCCCGCAGTCCGAAGCCCGCCCCGGCGTTGACCACCCCACTGGCCACCCGCTCCCCCGACGCCCGCTCGACCAGCCGGGACTCCCCGGTCACCACCGACTCGTCGAGGGTCGCCGCGGACTCCACGACACCATCGACGGCGACCACGTCACCGGGGCCGACCAGCAACCGGTCCCCGGCCGCCAGCCGGTCCACCGGCACCACCTCGACGCCGCCGTCGGCGGTACGCCGACGGGCGGTACGCGGGGCACGGGCGAGCAGGGAGCGCAGGTCACCGGTCGCCCGCCGGTGCGCGTACGCCTCCAGCGTCCGGCCGGTCGCCAACATCAGCGCGACCACCGCACCGGCCAGGTACTCGCCGACGACGAGCGCCCCGGCCAACGCGAGGACGGCGATCACGTCCACGCCGAAACGTCGCCGCCACAGCTCGCGCAGCATCGAGGCGGCCGCCGGCAGCAACGCGACGAGAGTGGCCGCCGCCCACAGCGCGTCAGCGACCCCGACCCGTCCCGCCAGTCGTGCCGCCGCTCCGGCCAGGACCAACGCGGTCAGTGCGGTCAGCGGCGCCCACAGCCACCACCACCGTGGTCCACCCGACGGCACGGGGCGCGGCGCCAGGCACTCGCGGGGACCGTGGTCCGGCGCGTTCGACGTCGGTTCCGCCATGCGCGGATCGTCGCAGGCACCGCGCCCCACCGTCGGGCACTCCGGCCAGATCCCGGGCCGAACTACCCCTCGGTGCCGGGACGTTGAGACCGTGCGTGCCCCCCGGCGGATGTCGCATGATGGGCCAGACCCGGCCCACGGCCGCACCGAGGTGCGGCACGATGAGCAGAGACGAAAGGTCGTGACAATGAGCCACCAGACGCCGGCCACGCATCGCCCGCTGCCCACCGCGCTCGCGGAGGCCGCCACGATGGCCGGTCGGGCGCCCTCGGTGCACAACGCGCAGCCGTGGCGCTGGCGGGTCCTGCCCGACGCGCTGGAGCTGCGGATGGTCCACGACCCGCAGTTGGCGGCGACCGACCCGGACGGCGAGTTGGTCCGGTTGAGCTGCGGGGCGGCACTGCACCACGCCCGGTTGGCGCTGGCCGCCGAGGGGTGGACGGCGACCGTACGGCGGATGCCCGACCCGGCCGAGCCGGAGCTGCTCGCCCGGCTGACCGACCTGCGGCCCAGCGGGGCCGACCCGGACGCCATGCGGACCGTCCAGTGCATGCAGGTCAGGCACACCGACCGTCGACCGGTCAGCGACGAGCCGGTCGGCGACGAACGACTGGACGCGGTCAGCACGGCCGCCCGCCAGGAGGGCGCCCGGTTGGAGATCCTCGATCGCGACCAGGTGCTGGAGTTGGCCGCCGCCGCCTCGCGCGCCGCCACCGTCGAGGCCGACGACTCCCGGCTGCGCGAGGAACTGGACTACTGGACCAGCCGGGCCGCCGGGACCGGGTTGACCTCCGAGGTGCTGCCCGAGCAGGCCCCGCAGACCACCGTGCCGGGCCGGGACTTCGGACGCCCGGGGACGCTGCCGGTGGGGCCGGGCCACGACCGGGCCGCGTCGTACGCGGTGCTCTACGGCGACGAGGACGAGCCGGTGGACTGGCTGCGCGCCGGTGAGGCGCTCTCCGCCGCCTGGCTGACCGCCACCCGGCTGGGTGTCTCGGTGGTGCCGCTGAGCGGGGTGGTCGAGGTGCCGGCGACCCGGCAGGTCCTGCGGGGGGTGCTGGCCGGGCTCGGCCACCCGTACCTCGTCCTGCGACTCGGCGTCGCGGACCCGGCGCACGCGGGTCCGCCGCACACGCAGCGACTGGATCGCGCGCAGGTGGTGGACACCTCGGCGGTGGAGGGAACAGCGGGATGAGCCGACGGCCGCCCGCCGGTTAGCATCGCCGGGTGACCGTCGGCGAACCCCACCCCCGGCACGAGCCGCCCTCCCTCGGCCTCAGCCCGCTCTCCCGCGTCCACCTGGACGAGCTGCTCCAGGAGATGCTCGACCGGGTCGGGGAGGTGATGACCAGCCGGGAACGGCTGCGGGCCCTGCTCGACGCGGTGGTCGGCATCGGCACCGACCTGGACCTGCGCAGCACGCTGCAACGGATCGTGCAGTCCGCCTGCGACCTGGCCGGCGCCCGGTACGGCGCGCTCGGCGTGATCGGCACCGACCGGACGCTGCACGACTTCATCACCCACGGCATCTCCCCCGAGCTGCACGCCACCATCGGTGATCTGCCGCACGGCCGGGGCGTTCTCGGCCTGCTGATCGACGATCCGAAGCCGCTGCGGATGCCGGACATCACCCAGCATCCGCGCTCCTACGGGTTCCCGCCGCACCACCCGCCGATGCACACCTTCCTCGGCGTGCCGGTCCGCATCCGCGACCAGGTCTTCGGCAACCTCTATCTGGCCGAGAAGCAGGGCGGCGCGCAGTTCACCGACGACGACGAGGAGATCGTCGTGGCCCTCGCCGCGGCGGCCGGGGTGGCGATCGAGAACGCCCGGTTGTACGCGCTGGCGCACCGGCGGGAACGCTGGCTCGCCGCCACCGCCGAGATCACCTCACTGCTGCTCGGCGAGGTCCGCCGCACCGACGCGCTGACGCTGGTGGCGCGACGGGCCCGCGAGGTCGCCGAGGCCGAGCTGGCCCTGGTGCTGCTCTACGACGACGAGGCCGACCACTTCACGGTCGAGGTGGTCGACGGTGCCGGCAGCCAGGCCCGCGCGCTGGTCGGCACCGTGCTGCCGGCGGCGGACACCAGTTTCGCCGGGCCGATCGCCGAGGGCCGGCACGACTCGGTGGACGACCTCGCCCACGCCGCTCCCTGGCCGGCGGTGCTGCACACCGGGCCGGCGGTGATCTCGCCGCTGGCCACCGCCGACACCCTGCACGGTGTCCTGGTGATCGCGCACGCGGTCGAGCACGGTGGCGCCACCGACGAGGACGTGGCGCTGCTCGGCAGCTTCGCCGGGCAGGCCGCGCTGGCCATGGAACGCGCACGCGGCCAGGAGGAACGCGAGCAGTTGGTGGTCCTGGAGGACCGCGAACGCATCGCCCGTGACCTGCACGACGTGGTCATCCAGCGGTTGTTCGCCACCGGCCTGCACCTGCAGAGTGCGGTGCCGCTGGCCACGCGGCCCGAGTTGACCAAACGCATCAACGCGGCGGTCGACGACCTGGACGCCACCATCTCCGACATCCGCCGCACCATCTTCGAGCTGCGCAGTCCGGTGAGCGCGGCGCTGCGCACCGAGATCCGCGAGGCGGTGGAGGTGGCGGCCGAGTCGTTGGGCTTCCGTCCCCGGCTGGAGCTGAACGGCCCGGTCGACAGCGCCGTCCCGGACGCGGTCCGCCCCGATCTCACCGCCGTGCTCCGCGAGGCCCTGTCCAACGCGGTACGCCACGCCGAGGCGTCGGCCGTGACGGTGTCGGTACGGGTCGACGGCGGTCGGGTGACCGTGCTCGTCACCGACGACGGGGTGGGATGCGACCCGGCCGCCGCCCGGGGCGGGCTGGTGAACCTGCGCGAGCGCGCGGAACGCCACGACGGCACCTTCGAGGTACGCCCGGCCCGTCCGCACGGCACCGAACTGCGCTGGTCGATCCCGCTGCGGGACTGACCGGCGTACGGTCAGCGGGACTTGCCGAGCAGCCGGGTGGCGAGCACGGCGGCCTGGGTACGCCGTTCCAGGCCGAGCTTGGCCAGCACGCTGGAGACGTAGTTCTTGACCGTCTTCTCGGCCAGGAACATCTTGCCGGCGATCTCCCGGTTGGTCAGGCCCTCGGCGACGTACTCCAGGATCCGCCGTTCCTGCTCGGTGAGGGACTGCAACTCGCGTGGCTGCTCCACCCCGCTGCGGATGCGGTCCAGGACGCGGGTGGTGATCGCCGGGTCGAGCAGCGACTGCCCGCCCGCCACCCGGCGCACCGCGTCGACCAGGTCGGTGCCGCGGATCTGCTTGAGCACGTACCCGGAGGCACCGGCCATGATCGCCGCGAACAGCGCCTCGTCGTCCTCGTACGAGGTGAGGATCAGGCCCTTGATCGAGGAGTCCACGGCCCGCACGTCCCGGCACACGTCGATGCCGTTGCCGTCGGGTAGCCGGGCGTCGAGGATCGCCACGTCGGGGCGGAGCGCCGGGATCCGGCGGGCGGCCTCCGGCGCGGAGCCGGACTCGCCGACCACCTCTATGTCGCCGCTGGCCTGGAGCAGGTCGGCAAGGCCACGACGGACGACCTCGTGGTCGTCGAGCAGGAACACCCGGATCATCCTTCGTTTCTACCCGTTCTCCCCCACCGCACGCACGGGCCGAAGGTCCCGACCCGCCACCGTCCCCTGGTCGGAGATGGAGTCGACGCCGGTGCACGGTCCCGGGTGAGGGGCGGGGTGTCCCGGGGGTTCGGGACGTGTGGCCCTGCTGGGCGGGGGTCGCCGAGGCGCACCGTGGGGTGGTACCGGCGAGCGTGAGGGGGCAGGACCATGGAGACCGGCTACACCGTCGAGCAGCTTCGGGTCGCCGCAGCCGACGCGGTGCGGGCGCCGTCCCTGCACAACGTCCAGCCCTGGCGGTTCCGGCTGCGCGACGGCGGCATCGAGGTGCTTCTCGACCCACGACGCGGACTACCCGCCACCGACCCGAGCGGCTGGGGTGCCCGGGTCGCCGGTGGCGCGGCACTGTTCAACCTGCGTCTGGCGCTGGCGGTGGCGGGAAACCCGGCCACCGTCCGGCTGCGGCCGTACCCGGCGGAACCGACCGTGCTGGCCCGGTTGGTGCCGGACCTGCCGCGCCGACCGACCCCGACCGAGCAGAACCTGCACGCGGCGATCCACCGCCGGCTCAGCAACCGCGCCCCGTTCTGGCCCGACCCGGTGCCCGCCGACACCCGCTGGCGCCTCGGTGAGGCGGCCCGCGCCGAGCACTGCTGGCTGGAACTGCTGATCGGGGTGAGCGCGGTCACCGCCTTCGCCGAGATCGCCCGTGGCGCGCACCGCGTCCTCGAACGTGATCCCGCCTACCGGGCCGAACGCCTCACCTGGGTACGCGCCGAGCCCGCGCCCGACGGGGTGCCGGCACTAGCCGGCGGGCCGCAGGCCGAACCGCAGGACCTGCTGCCGTCACGTGGCTTCGGCGGCGCCCCGCGCGCACCCGGCCGCGACTTCGAGCCGGAGCCCCTGGTGGCGGTGCTCGGTTCGGCCGGCAACACCGCCGTCGACCAGGTCGTCGCCGGACAGGCGTTGCAGCGGGTCCTGCTCACCGCCACCGACTCCGGGCTGTCGGTGTCGATGCTGTCCCAGCCGATCGAGGTGCCCTCGGCCCGTGAGCAGCTCCGGATGTCGTTGGGCCGGTTCGGCACCCCGCAGATGGTGATGCGGATCGGGTTCGGTCGGCCCGGCCGGCCCACCCCACGCCGCCCGGTCGACGAGACGCTGGACCTGCCGGTGCACCTCGGTTGACCGCCGACGAGGGGTGGACCGGGCGACGTCGCGGGGAGTGCCGGGCCGACGCTCAGCGGGCCGACACTCAGCGGGCCGGGTCGCCCGTGCCGAACTCGGCGAGCAGGGCGGCCTCCCGGGTCGGGTCGAGACCCACCGGCTCTCGGGCCGGGCGCCCCGCCCGCGCGGGCACCTCGCCCACTCGGCGCAACCACTCCCAGGTGTCGGTGACGGTGTCGGACACCGGCCGACCGGTGAACCCGGCGGCGTACGCCCGCCTGACGTCGATCTGCTGCATCCACCGGTATTCGTGGCCGGGCGGCAGCCACACCGGCAACTCGCTCCACGGGGACACGCCCGCGTCGCGCAGACGCTCCGGCGCGACCCACCGCAGCGAGGCGTCGGCACCGGTCGCCGTGACGGCGGCGGCGAGCAGTCCACCCATGGTGGTGTGCCCGGGACGGTCCACCACGTTGACCGGGCCGGCGAGGCGGGCGGCCCCGGCGTCGAGCAGGAAGACGGCCAGGTCGCGCACGTCGACGTACTGCACCGGCAGGTCGGCGGGACCGGGCGCGAGCACGTCACCGCCCCGGGCGACACGGGTCAACCACCACGGCAGCCGACCGATGTCCTCGCCCGGGCCGAGGATCAGCCCAGCCCGGGCCAACAACGACCGGTCGCCGAAGACCTCCTGGACCGCCCGCTCGCTGCCGCGCTTGAGTGTCGGGTAGTCGCCGTCGGCGGCGGCCGGGTCGGCGTCGACCACCGCGTCGTGCTCGGTCACCCCGGCGGGCACCGGCGGCGCATAGACCGATCCGGAGGAGACGTAGACGTAGTGCCCGACCCGCCCGGCGAGCATCCGTGCGCCGGCGAGGGCGTCCCGGGGCGCACCGTCCCAGGTGTCGACCACCACGTCCCACTCGCCGTCGGCCAGCGCGGCCAGCCCGTCCGCTGTGGTGCGGTCGCCGGTCAGGTGCCGTACGCCCGCCGGAGGAGCCCCGTGCCGCCCCCGGTTGAACACGGCCACCGTCCATCCACGACGGACGCCCTCGGCGACCGTCGCCCGGCCCACGAACCCGCTGCCGCCCAGCATGAGCATTCTCATGTGGTCCACCCTGCCGGGTGTCGGGCGTGGTGGGACAGATCGTTCACCCTCAGCGGATCTGCCCTGGGCAGAAGCCGGACCGCACCGTGCCCGACGTGACAGTGCCGTGCCCGGCGTCCGCCAGTGGCGTGCGCCGGGCACGGGCTTCGGCAGGGCGGTGCCGCGGGCACGGCGGGCACCCCTGGCCGGCTCCTTCATCGAAGGTTGGCACGCTAAATCGTCGTCGCCACCGAGACGCCCGTCAACAACTTCCGGAAAAATATCGGTAGATCAACCGATCGCCGGTCGGGCGGCGGCGCTGTCCCGGACCACCAACTCGGTCGCCAGCTCGATCCGGGGGCTCTCCACCCTCTCCCCCTTGGCCAACCGCAGCACCGTACGCGCCGCCAGCATCCCCATCTCGGCCAACGGCTGACGCACCGTCGTCATCGGCGGCGATGACCAGCGCACCTCGGGAAGGTCGTCGAAACCCACCACGCTCACGTCGTCCGGCACCCGCAGACCCCGCTGCCGGACCGCCTCGTACACCCCCAACGCCATCTGGTCGCTGGACGCGAAGATCGCCGTCGGTGGATCGGCCAACCCCAGCAGCCGGGTGCCGCCCACGAAACCGGACTCGTGATAGAAGTCGCCCGGGCAGACCAACGCGTCGTCGAAGCCCAACCCGGCGGCCTCCAGCGCCGCCCGGTAGCCGTCCATCCGGGCCCGGCTGCACATCAACTGCGGCGGCCCGGCGATGAACCCGATCCGCCGGTGTCCCAGCCCGATCAGATACTCGGTGGCCCGCAGCCCTCCGGCCCAGTTCGTGGCGCCGACCGTCGGCGCGTCCTGCGGCGGCAGGCCGTCGGCGTCGACGATCACCACCGGGACGTCCATCCGGCGCAACTCGGCCCGCATCGGCGCTTCGACCATCGAGGTCACGAAGATGACGCCCTCGGTGCCCCGCCCGCGCAGGCTGGTCAACCACTGCTCGGCGGAGGCGGCCTGCCGGTGGATGGCGGAGACCACGGTGCCCACCCCGGCGGCGTGCGCGACATCCTCCACACCCCGAATGATCTCCACCGCCCACGGACTGTCCAGATCGTTGAAGACCAGGTCCACCAACCCCGAACTCGCCCGCATACTCGGCGGACGCCGCCGGTACCCGTGCCGCGTGAGTAACTCCTCCACCCGCTGACGCGTCTGCGGAGCCACGTCCGAACGCCCGTTGATCACCCGCGACACGGTCGGCACCGACACGCCGGCCAGATCGGCGATCGCCGAAATCGTGACCCTGGGGGTCTCTCTGGCAACCACAGCTCCACCCACCCAACCCGGTACGGCGACCCACCCGGCGAGGCAGCCGACAACCCCCACCCTAGTGCCGGAATTTTCACCCGCATACCGGGAGGTGGGGCAGATCCGTCGGGCCGTCGGCGGTCAGCTCCTCGGTGCCGCCGCGCTGTCCCGGACGACCAATTCGGTGGCCAGCTCGATCCGGGGGCTCTCCACCTTCTCGCCCTTGGCCAACCGCAGCACCGTACGCGCCGCCAGCATCCCCATCTCGGCCAACGGCTGACGCACCGTCGTCAGCGGGGGCGATGACCAGCGCACCTCGGGAAGGTCGTCGAAACCCACCACGCTCACGTCGTCCGGCACCCGCAGACCCCGCTGCCGGACCGCCTCGTACACCCCCAACGCCATCTGGTCGCTGGACGCGAAGATCGCCGTCGGTGGATCGGCCAGCCCGAGCAACCGCACCCCGCCGGAGAACCCGGCCTCGTGATAGAAGTTACCGACCTGGATCAACCGGTCGTCGACGGGGATACCGGCCGTCTCCAGTGCCGCGCGGTAGCCGTCCATCCGGGCCCGGCTGCACATCAACTGCGGCAGGCCGGCGACGAACCCGATCCGGCGGTGTCCCAGCCCGATCAGGTACTCGGTGGCCCGCAGACTGCCGGCCCAGTTCGTGGCACCGATCGTCGGCGCGTCCTGGGCGGGGACACCGGCCGGGTCGACGATCACCACCGGGATGTTGAGTCGCCGCAACTCGGCCTGCTGCGGCGCCTCCAGGGTGGAGGTGACGAAGATGACCCCCTCGGTGGAGCGGGTCCGGATGTTGTCCAGCCACTGCTTGGCCGAGGAGGTACGGCGGTGGATGGCGGAGACCACCGTGCCCACCCCGGCGGCGTGCGCGACATCCTCCACACCCCGAATGATCTCCACCGCCCACGGACTGTCCAGATCGTTGAAGACCAGGTCCACCAACCCCGAACTCGCCCGCATACTCGGCGGACGCCGCCGGTACCCGTGCCGCGTGAGTAACTCCTCCACCCGCTGACGCGTCTGCGGAGCCACGTCCGAACGCCCGTTGATCACCCGCGACACGGTCGGCACCGACACGCCGGCCAGACGGGCGATCGCCGCGATGGTCACTGTGCGGTTGTCACTGGCAGCCACGCGGCGCCTCCATCTGCTCGCTCGATGGACGCCGCCGACGGAGGCGTCACTGCTGGCTCTTCGCCACCGCGGTGATGTCCTTGAGGATCTGATCCGGCCGCTTACGGCCGATCATCAGCTCGGCGACGCTGTTGTTGACCTGCTGACCGACCGCCGGCGGGTACGCCTGGTCGAGGTAGAGCTGGAACCCGGTCGCGACCGCCAGGTGCGCCGCCACCACCTGGTTGTTCGGGTCCTTGATCCGGCCGACGGCGGCCAGGTTGGTGGGGAGCACGGCACCGGTCTCGGCGGCCCGGCGCTGGTTCTCCGACCGCAGCAGCATGCGCAGGAAGTCCACCGTCGCGGGCGGAGCGTCGCGGCCGACCGCGAAGCCGTTGCCGCCGCCGAACGCGTCGGTGGCGGCACCCTTACCGCCCTCCACCGTCGGGAAGGTGAAGAAGCCGAGCTGGTTGCCGATGCCGAGCTTGCTGTTCGACGACGATGCCTGGATCGAGGGCGCCCACTGGCCCATCAGCTCCATGGCGGCCTCGCCGTTGCCCATCGCCGCGCCCTGCCCGTCCGCCGTGCCGTACTCCGCGGAGCGCCAGTTCCGCTGGAACGGCTTGAGATCGACCAGCTCCTTCAGGCGCTCCCCCGCGGCGACGAACTCCGGGGTGTCGAAGTTGCCGGTCTCACCCGCGACGCGCAGGGCCTCCAGGCCACCGACGCGCATCGCGAGGTACGCCCAGTAGAAGTGCCCCGGCCACTTGTCCTTGCCGGCGAGCGCGATGGGGGTGATGCCCCGCGCCTTGAGCTTGCCGACCGCCTCCAGCAGCCCGGCCCAGGTGGTGGGCGGCGAGGTGATGCCGGCGTCGGAGAAGTGGTCCCGGTTGTACCAGAAGCCGGTCATGCCGACGTCGAACGGGATGCCGTAGATCCGTCCGTCGATCGTGTACGGCTGCAACGCGGCGGGCAGCAACTGCCCGATCCACGGCTCCACCTCGGCGGTGATGTCCTTGACCAGGCCCGCTTCCACCTGCTGCTGCAACAGGCCACCGCCCCACGACTGGAACAGGTCCGGTGGCGTGCCCTTCTTGGTGATCTCGGCCAGCTCGGTCTTGAAGACCTCGTTCTCCAGCGGCTCGATCTCGAACGTCACGTTCGGGTGCCGGCCCGAGTACACCCGCGCCAGGTCGGCCCAGACCGGCAGCATCGGCTCGGTGTTCTGGATGTGCCACCACTTGACCGTCTGCGGGGTGCCGGGGCTGTCGGAATCGTCCCCTCCGCATCCTCCGAGCAGGAAGGCGCTGGTGCCGAGACCGGCCAGGCCGAGTAGTGACCTGCGGGAGACGGGCGCTGTCATCTGTATCCCTTCGACAACCGGTGACGTACGCATAGAGGCACTGCGATCGGCGACAGGCCGCGAATGGCAGTTCGAAAGTTTCAACCCGTTGCCGGTATTTTCGTCGTGATGGCCGGCACGTTACGACGCGTCGACGTACGCGGTCAAGAGGGCTGTCGTATGCAGACACTACCCGCTACGGTGAGCCGAATCTTGGGAGGTTCCCGCAGCCCACTTCCGGAAATCCACCGGGTTCGAAGCCTGAAGGAGCAGCGCATGTCGGCCGAGACCGCGGACGTGGCCACCACCCGGTCGATCCGGAACCCGATCCTCGCCGGATTCCATCCCGATCCGTCGATCCTGCGCGTCGACGACGACTACTACCTGGCGACCTCGACCTTCGAGTGGTATCCGGGCGTGCGCGTGCACCATTCCACGGACCTGGTGCACTGGCGTGACACGGGCGGGATCGTCACCGACCGCCGCCTGCTCGACCTGCGCGGCTGCGACGACGCCGCCGGTATCTGGGCACCCGACCTGACCCATCACGACGGGTTGTTCCACCTCGTCTACAGCGACGTGGCCAGCTTCGCGGGCGGCTACTGGGACGCACAGAACTTCCTCACCACCGCACCGAGCATCACCGGCCCCTGGTCGGAGCCGGTCCGGCTGCACTCGCACGGCTTCGACGCGGCCCTCTTCCACGACGACGACGGCACCACCTGGGTGCTCGCGCTCAGCGCCGAGTGGCGTCCGGGCCGCGACCGCTTCGGCGGCATCGAGATCCAGCAGTACGACCCGGTCGGCAGGCGCATGCTCGGTGAGCCGCGGATCATCTTCACCGGCACCGAGGTCGGCCTCACCGAGGGACCGCACCTGTACCGCCGTGACGGCTGGTACTGGCTGGTCACCGCCGAGGGCGGCACGAGCTGGGAACACCAGGTCACGGTGGCCCGCTCGCGCGAGCTGTTCGGGCCGTACGAGGTCGACCCGGCCGGACCGATGCTCACCTCCGTCGGCCGCCCCGACCTCAGGTTGCAGAAGGCCGGACACGGCAGCCTGGTCCAGACCCCGCACGGCGAGTGGTACATGGCACACCTCGTCGGCCGCCCGTACACCCCGCTCGGCGCGTGCGTGCTGGGGCGGGAGACCGCGCTGCAGAAGGTCGACTGGCCGTCCGGCGGGTGGCCCCGCGTCGACGGCGGCATCCCGGCCGACGAGATCCCCGCCCCGGACCTGCCGACACAGCCGTGGCCGCCGGAGCCGGCCGTCGACCACTTCGACGCGCCCGAACTGGCGGTGTGCTGGTCGACGCTGCGCCGACCGGCCGACGACGACTGGATCGACCTGCGCTCGCGCCCCTCGTACCTGCGCGTGCACGGTGGACAGTCGCCGACCGGCAAGCAGACCCCGAGCCTGGTCGCCCGCCGGGTCCGCACGTCGCACTGCTCGCTGGAGACGGTCGTCGAGTTCGACCCGCGCGATCACCGGCACCTGGCCGGCGTGACCGGGTACTACAACACCCGGAACTGGCACCACCTCTATCTGACCCGGGCCGACGACGGGCGCGTGGTGCTGGAGGTGCTCAGCTGCGACCGGGGACGACGTACCGCGTACCCGCAGCTCACCGTCGACACCGGCGGCGCCCGCCAGGTCGGCCTGCGGGTGACCTTCGACGGCCCGGTGTTGCGCTTCGAGTACGACCTGGGTGCCGGCTGGCAGCAGGTGCCGGTCGAGTTGGACGCCACCATCCTCTCCGACGAGCACGCCACCGAGATGGTCGACGGAGAGTTCACCGCCTGGGGTTTCACCGGGTCACTGCTCGGACTCTGGGTGCAGGACATCGGTGGCGACGGACGGTACGCGGACTTCGACCACGCCACCTACCTCGACCACTGACCTGCGCGGCGTCCGGAAAGTTCTCGATATCGCTTTCCAGCGCCCTGAACAGGCAAGATGCCGAGAGTCGGACGTATCGACCATTGACGCCTCGGCATCGACGGCCGTAACGTTTCGACCAAGTTACCGGACGCTCCCGGAACGACCGCATCGCCACCGCAGCATCGTCGCCGTGCCAGGTGGGGCGGGTTCGCGCCCCACGCGACCTACTCGCCGCACCACCTTGTCGGAAGGCCACCGGTGATGCCACCGTCCACCCAGCCCCGCCACGCCCCCTACCCCGCCGTCACGTTCCGGTCGGGCATCGGGCCCCCACCGGCTCGACCGGTCGAGGTGATCGACACCGGGCAGGTCCTCTGCCTCACCTTCGACGACGGGCCGCATCCGGTGCACACCCCACGCCTGCTCGACGTGCTGGCCCACCACGACGTCCGGGCGGTCTTCTTCCTCCGGGGCGACCAGGTCGTGAGGTATCCCGAGGTGGTCCGCCGGATCACCGCCGAGGGCCACGTGCTCGGCAACCACGGGATGCGGCACGACGACATGAGTGACTGGGCCGCCGGTCGCATCGCGTCGGACCTGCTGGAGACCAACGCGGTGATCCGGCAGGCCGTCCCGTACGCCCGCGTCGGCTACTTCCGTGCCCCGTACGGCGCCTGGGGCCAGACGCCCACCGTCGCCGCCGCGCTCGGCATGCGGCCGATGGGCTGGCGGCTCGCCGTCACCGACTGGGAGCCGCCCGGCACCGACGAGCTGCTGCGGCGACTCACCGACGGTGCCGCACCCGGCGCGGTGGTGCTGCTGCACGACGGGGGCGGAGACCGGAGCCAGACCGTCGACGCTGTCGACCGTTTCGTGCCGTTGGCGCGTACCGCAGGGTGGACCTTCGCCCTACCCGGCAGCACCGTGAGTCGCTGACGGACCAGCGGGGTGACGACCCGGCGACCTAGACGCCGGAGTCGGCAACGGCCGCACGGTGCACGACCTCCTCCGTCGTCAACGGGCTGGGCGGATGGTGGCTCAGGCACATCGGGCCCTGCATCTTGACGAACCGGGCACCTTCGACGGCGGCGTAGAACTGCCCCGTCCGCATCTTCCCCACATCCGGCACGTCGGCGCCCTTCGCCCTGGCCACCTCGCGTGCCGCCTCGATCTGGACCGGAGCGGTCAGCAGTCCGAAGAGTTGGGTGGCCGCGTTGCCCGGGATCTGGTTGTGCAGCCCCTTCGGCGACTGCGTGGCGAAGACCAGGCCCAGGCCGTACTTGCGGGCCTGCGAGGTCAACGCCAGGGTGCTCTGGGTGCAGGCGGTGACGGCACCGGACGGGGCGAACGTCTGCGCCTCGTCCATCACCAGCAGCCCGCCCAGGGGCCGGTCACCGGCCGGATGGCGCTTGATCCAGGTGAAGAGTGCCAACTGGAGCTGGTTGACGAAGCTCTGCCGCTGCTGGTCCTCGGGAAGCCCGACGAAGCTGATCACCGAGATCCGGGCCCGTCGACCCGGCGGAGGCGTGAGCAGCTCACCGGGGTCGACCGGGGTTCCGGCCCCACCGAACAAGGGGTCGTTGATCAGCGCCGCCTTGAGCAACTGCGCCATGCTCGCCGCCAACTTGGGCGCGCTGTCGAGTTGGCTGACCCCGTCGGGTAGCTCGTTGAGCACCTCGGTGAACTCGTGCAGGTCGTTGGCGCCGGTCCGGGCGTAACTGATCAGCGCCTCACGAAGCACCGCCCGTCCGAGGCGCGCCTTGTCCGTTCCGCCGTCCACCCGGGCATGCGTGGCCAACGTGGCGACGGCGGCGTTCACCGCGGCCGTGAAGCCGTCCGGATCGTCGAGCACGTCGGCGAACCTGGGCAACGGTTGGAACGTCAACGGCCGCCCGGACTGCCGGCCCGGCGTCCAGATCACCACGTCCGTCCCGGAGAGGTACGCCGCAGCCAGGTCCGGGTCCCCCGGACCCCACCCGTTCGGCGGTGCCGGCCAGGCGTCGCCGAGTCTGGCCAGGTCGTTGTTCGGGTCCAGGACGATGGCGGAGACGCCGCGCAGGGCACACTCCTCGACGAGCCGGCGGATCAGCACGGTCTTGCCCGAGCCGGAACCGGCGAAGACGACGGTGTGCCGGCGCAGCGATTCGAGGCCGATCCGCACCGGGTCCGGCCGACCGGGCACGACACCGAGAACCACCTGGTGCGGGTCGACTCCGGCGACGGGCGGTGGACCGGCGACAGGTGTCTGCGGCACCGCCGCGTACGCCGCCGCCGACGGTGCGCCGGTGGGGGACGCAGGAACAGGAGCCCGCCCGACCACCCGGTCCGGCGGTGCCTCCGGCCGGGACGCCGGTCCCGGCGCCACGTCGAGGGCGGGCACGACAGCGGCGGGCACGGCGCCGGCAGGAACGGCACCGGCGGGCGGACCGGTGACCGGCGCATCGGCCGGCCGGACACCGAGTGCCTCTCGCAGGCAACCGATGTCCGCCACCGGTCGGCGGTCGGCGAACCACGGCCGTAGGGTCTCCAGGCCGTACGTCTGGATGAGCTGCTCCAGGGCGGCCAGGCGGCGGATGTCCGCGGCGGGAAAGTCGAGCGTCCGCCCGCCCGCCCGCTCGAACGCCTCCAGCACCTCCCGGGTACGGGCCCCCGTCGACCACGCCGCGCTCCGCAGCAGGAAGAGCCGACGCTTGGCGATGCCCTCGGTGAGCCCGGCCGTGGTCACCGCGTTGCGGATCCGGTTGAGCGCGGCGATGTGGTGCGGGGCGCAGATCGCCCGGAAGGACCAGTGCTCCTCGTCCTCGCTCTCCTCGTCGAGGCTGTGTCGCAGCCGGGCGTGCAGGGCCGGCTTGCCCCCGGCCGGGATCGGGTCGAGGCTGAACGCCTCCACCGCGGAGCCCTGCTCGGCGATCCACGCGGTCAGCCCGGCCCTGAGGAGTTCCGGGACCCGCGCGTCCTCGGACTTCTGGCGGACGGCGGGCTCGGGATCGGCCCCGGCGACGAGTTCCGCGTACCTCAGGTCGATCTTGCCGAACTCGTCCGCGCGACCCGTCGCCGACGCACCACCCGCCGGTGATCCGCTCGGGACGCCGGGTCGGTCCGCCGCCGCGTGCAGCAGATGCCGGAGTTCCCGCACCTCACCGGCGGCCAGGCAGGCCCGGACGTGCGCGTCGATGCTCCGTAGCAACTCGCGCGGCGTGAAGCCCTCCACCTCCTCGAAGGTGGACGGGTGGACCGGCCAGGACGGATACGGCGGGGTGAAGCCGAGCCCGTCGAACAACATCGAGAATCGCTTCTCGACGAGTTCCCGCCCGACCTCGGCGGAGGGGATGTGCTTGAGCCAGGCGGCCTCCCGGAACCGGTCCTGCACCGTGTCGGTGGCCTGCTCCTTGATGTTCTGCCAGGTCTGCGGCAGACAGGACACCACCGACAACGAGCGACGGGTGGTCTCCCGCAGGGCCATCAGCCCGCTGGCCACCTGTTCCAGCAACAACGAGGTCTGCCAGTCGGTCTCGCCTCGCACCTCGTGGTTGGTCGCCTTCACCGACTGCGCGACCATCAGGTCGATCTGGTCGACCGCGATCACCGTGGGGCCGACCATGGCCAGCAGGCGGCTGGTGTCCTGGACCACCTCCTGAGGCGCTCGCCGCGTGCGTCGCAGCCCCCAGCCGGCGCGCAGACCCGGTTCCTCCTCGTCGCTGGAGCAGAGGAAGTCGAAGCCGATGTCCTGCGGGGCCGACTGCTCGGCGGCGTACAGGACCAACGCCCGCGCGGTGTCCTGACACTCGGTCCCGATCTGGCGGTCGGTCTTGCGGATCAGGTCGACGAAGGCGTCGAGCGCCGATCGGCTGAGTTCGGTCTCACCGGTGACCGCCCGGCGGACCGTTCGCGGCGCGTCGACGCGGTCCGCCAGCCGGCGCAGGAACGCCCGCAGTTGCGTCGTCCCGTCCGGCATCGCCCTGGCGAAGCCCGTCAGCATCGACATCGCGGTGCTGTGCCAGAACGCCCGCGCCTCCAGCAACTCCACCAGGAAGAAGAAGCCGCCGCGCTGTTGCACCTCCTGACGCACCGTACCGAGCAGGTGGGTCTTGCCGGTGCCACGCTGACCGAGGATGGCGACGCCCACCGGGCTGGAGTCGGGGCTCTGCTCCGCCTCGGCGAAGCTGTCCAGCACCGTCTGCACGACGTCGTGGTGCAGACCCTCGACGTGGAACGGGGTCGGCTTCCAGACGTCGTCCGGTGTCGGCGCCCAGTTGAACCTCAGCGCAGCCAGGGCCCGCCGCTGCTCGGCGGCCATCATGACGAGATGGCGATGAGGTGCTTGTCCTGGTTGCCGATACTCACCGCGGCGGCGCGCTCCTCCGGCCGGAGCACCTTCTGGTTGGATTCCGGCACCAGGTGGACGTCGCGCTCCCGGTTGAGCTGCACCAACGCGGCGTCGACCTCCGTACGGGGCAGATCCGCGACCGCAGCGCGCAGGTCGGCCAGCATGACGTAGTCGCCGGGACGGGCTGCCAGTCCCTGGTACGCCTGCCGGATCAGGGAGACCACGTCGACCGTGGAGTTCGCCGGATCGGTGCCGGTCGGTGACACGGCCACGGCCGAGACGACGTCGTCCTCCTTGATCTGCAGGCGGAACAGATCGTCGGCACGGGTACCCGAGTGATCGATCAGCCGCCGCAGGAAGTCCAGTACGACATAGAGCGTGCCGCCCGCCGTACCCGCGCCCTTCGGTGCCTCGGCTCCCAATTCCTCGGCGGCCCGGCTCCATCCCTTGTCGGTCAGGGCCAGGGTGATCGGCTTCTCGGAGACCTCGATCAGGTCGAGAGCGAGGAGTCGACGCCGATGATCCGCTTTCAGGCCGATCCCGGCGACATTGGTGAAGTAGGTCTGCGGCAGCGGCGCCGCCTTGATCATAAGTGTGACGAGAATGCACCGGTCAACGAGGGTCAGTTCCTTTTCCGGCATGCGGATGCTCCTCTGTGGCACGAGCTTTCACCACGTTGACGGTGATGATCGAAGACTCGGAAGGGGTGGCCGTGGTCCAGGTTCCGCAACGGGTTCGCCCCGCGCACGGGCCGATTCTGCCGACGGCGGCCAGCGAGCGCAAGGTCAGCAATCGGGCTGCCGATAGCCGACAACCCGGCTGAGTCGATCTTCAGCGGTCCAGCGTGGACGGCCTGACTGGAACACCAGTTCGGAGCTGCCAGTCGTGATCGACTAAGCGGCCGTTGCCAAATGTCCACGACAACAGGCAGCATGGCTGTTCGGCGAGAGGCCCGCCGGCAATTGGGTGACGCCGCGACCTCTCCTGCCGTTCCGGGGAGAGGGCAACGGAGGTGACCTGTGCAGTCTGAAGTGGTCCGCTACCAGGTCGATGACCAGACCGTCGCACTGATCGAGGTCGAACCGCCGGCAGGTTTCCAGCCCGCCGGGTTCGGCGATGTCGCCGGTTGGGTGCGGGAATCGGCCGCCCCTGCGGTCGCCGCTGCGAAGGAACTGCTGGAACAGGTGAAATCCGTCGCGCCCGACTCGGTCGAAGTCCGGTTCGGGATCAAGGCGACCGGAACGGCGAACTGGGTGGTGGCGAAGGCGACCGGAGAGGCGAACTTCGAAGTCACCCTCGCCTGGCACGCGCACGACAATCCGGATCTCGGCGCCGGTCTGCGGCCCTGACGAACGGGCGACCCGTGACCACAGCCCCTGACGACAGCCCCTGGGTCGCTGCCCTCCATCGCGGCGCGAACCAGCAGCACCCGGTCGGCACCGGCATCGTCATCGACACGAACCTCGTCCTCACCTGTCACCACGTGGCGTTCGCCGCCGACGGCACCCTTCACGACGACCTGTACGTCGCCTTTCCGCTCGCCCCGAAGGTCACGTACTTCGACCGGCGCAAGGTCGGACAGTGCCTGCACGACGGCAGGCAGACCGCCCACGTCGACCTGGTCCTGCTCGAACTCGTCGAGCCGGTGCCGCCCACCGTCGTCCCCGCACGGCTGCGCTGCCTGGAACCCAAACCCCTGGTGGATCGCCCCTTCTGGGCGTTCGGATTCCCGGCACAGATCATCGGCGGCACCTCGGCCACCGGCTCCGTGACCGACACCGGCGGATACGGCCACGTCATGATCGACAGCGGTGCCGGTGGAGCGTTGAAGAAGGGGTTCAGCGGCGCTGCCGTCTGGTCTCCGGAGTACCAGGCGGTGATCGGCGTCGTCGTCTCCGCCGACGGCAACGGCCGGGGACAGGCGGTGACGCTCCACTACGCCGACGAGCAGATACCCGAGATGAAGCTCGGGACGCTGTCGGCCTGGCGGATCGAGGACACCGACGACACCGCGCTATCCGCCTGGGGCTGGGCGCTCAGCGGCGACGGCGAAGCCGGCCGGCACTGGCTCCCCCGCGCCCGGGGAGTGGCGGTCGACACCGAGGGCGGCACCCGCTTCCGGGGACGGAAGACCGCCCTCCGTCGCATCGTCGACTGGATCGACGGTGCGACGGCGGTCACCGGTCCACTGATCGTCACCGGGTCACCCGGCGTCGGCAAGTCCGCGGTCCTGGGACGGGTCGTCACCACCGCCGACCGACAGATCCGCGCCACGCTTCCCGCCGACGACGTCGCCGTCACCGCCACGGTCGGCTCCGTCTCGTGCGCCGTGCACGTCAAGGGCAAGACCGCCGACGAGGTGGCGACCGAGATCGCCCGCGCGGTCGCCGTCGACCTGCCGGCCGCGCCCGCCGACCTGGTCCCGGCGGTACGCCGACGACTGGAGCGTCGGCCCGTCCCCTTCGCTCTGGTCGTCGACGCGCTCGACGAGGCCGTGGACCCCGGCCACGCCCGCCAGATCATCGACGAGATCCTGCTGCCGATGGCACAGGAGTGCGGCCGGTACGGTGCCCGGGTCGTGGTCGGCACCCGCCGCTCCGACGACCGTGGTGACCTCATCGCCTGCTTCGGCGACCAGGCCGAGTTGATCGACCTGGACACCTCCGAGTACTTCGCCGAGTCCGATCTCGTCAACTACGCCGAGGCGACGTTGCAACTCCTCGGTGCCGAGAGGCCCGCCAACCCGTACGCCGCACCCGGTGCCGCCGCGCCACTCGCCCGTCGCATCGCGGCCCTGGCCAAGGGGAACTTCCTCGTCGCCGGTCTCGTCGCACGGGCGCACGCGTTGCGCGACATCGACGCGGTCGATCCCGCCACCGTGTCGTTCACGGCGACCGTGGCGTACGCGTTGGACGCGTACCTCGCGGGTCTGCCGGCGGCGGGTTCGACCTCGGCCCGGCTGGCTCTCACCGCACTGGCGTACGCCGAGACCCCGGGGCTGCCGCTCGCCCTGTGGCAGACGGCGGTGACGGCGTTGGGCGGTGGGGTCACGGAGGCGCAACTGCTCGCGTTCGCCCGCACCTCGGCGGCGAACTTCCTGGTCGAGACGGGTGGCGGGGCGCAGCCCGCGTACCGGCTGTTCCACCAGGCCCTCAACGACGCGTTGCTGGCCGAGCGCGACGCCCGCGACGCACGACGCGAGGACCAACGCCGACTGGTCTCCGCGTGGGTCGACCGGGCCGCCGCCGACGGCTGGGACCGTGCCCCCGACTACCTCCTCCGGTCGCTGCCACCACACGCCGCGCGGGCCGGGCTCGTGGACCGGTTGCTCGCCGACGAGGGCTACCTGCTCCACGCACACCTGGATCGCCTGCTCACCGTGGTCGACACGGAACAGCTCCCGACGGCCCCACTGCCGCAGGCCCGAGCCCGCCTGCTGCAACGCACCCCGCTGGCGGTCGCGGCGGAACCGGCCGAACGGGCCGCGCTCTTCTCGGTCGTCGATCGCCTCGACGGTCTGCGCAGCGGGATCACGGCGGCACAGGCCCCTTACCAGGCGCGGTGGGCGCACACACCGCCCCGCCAGGAACGCAGCGTGTTGGACGGCCACTCGCAGGCCGTCTACGACGTCGCCGCCATCGAGATCGACAACCGACGGCTCCTCGCCTCCGTCGGTGACGACGGCACCCTCCGGCTCTGGGACCCCCTGACCAACCAGGTCGAGTCGGTCTTCACCTGCCACGACGACACGGTCCGTGGGGTGTGCGCCGTCCGCACCGGTGCCGGCGAGGTGCTGATCGCCACCGCCGGCCACGACGGCACAGTGGGGCTCTGGGAACCACGGTCCGGCCACCGTCGGCACGAGCTGCGCGGGCACGACGACTGGGTACGCAACATCTGCGCCATTCCGCTGCCGACGGGTGACCTGCTCGCCTCGGCCGGCGACGACCGGACCGTCCGCGTGTGGGACCCGGTGAGCGGCACCCAGCGGTACGAGTTGACCGGCCACGCCGGCTGGGTGACGGCGGTGACGTACGTGCCGGCCGCCGGCCGCCACCTGCTCGCCTCGACCGGCTACGACGGCGTGATCCGGATCTGGGAGCCGACCGTCGACGACCGGCCGACTCTGACCCTCACCGGTCACGTCGGCTGGGTCACGACTCTCTATGCGGTCCGGACACCCGACGGCACGCTGCTCGCCTCGGCCGGATACGACGGCACGGTCCGCCTCTGGGATCCGCTGACCGGCCGGCAGGTGCAGGTCCTCGAAACCGGCGGGCCGCTCACCGACCTCTGCACGGTCGAGGTCGACGGGGGGCTCCTGCTGGTGTCCACCGGCGAGGACGGACTCATCCGGCTGTGGGAGGTGCCGACCTGGGCCAGCCGCCCCAGCCTGCGGGGACACGCGAACTGGGTCCGCGCGGTGTGCGAGCTGCGCACGGCGAAGGACCGGATGCTCGCCACCGCCGGAGACGACGGCACCGTACGGCTGTGGGATCCGGCGGGCGGCCAGCCGGACACGGTCGCCGACCAGGACCGGTTCGGTCCGGTCGCCGCCCTCTGCCCGGTGCCCGGCACGCAGGGGGTCCTGGTCGCCTCGGGTGGTGTCGACGGCCGGGTACGTGTCTGGAACGCCGGCACCGGCGAGCGGGTGCGGGAGTTCACCACGTCGGGCGGGCCGGTCAACGCCATGTGCGCGATCGCGGACGACGAGGAGCCGCTCATCTTCACGGCTCAGGACGACGCCACCGTCGGGTCGTGGGGCTCCCGGGACGATCAGCCGGTGCACGAGATGAGCGAACACCACGCCCCCGTCGCGGCGGTCTGCCCGCTCGTGGTCAACGGCGAGACGGTGATCGCCTCGGCCGGCGACGACCAGGCCATCCGGCTGTGGCATCCGCACACCGGCTCGGTGCGCGGGGTCCTGCTCGGACATGTCACGCGGGCGTGGGTGACGGCCCTGACCACGGTGACCTGGCCCGGTATCGAGGCACTCGCCTCGGCGGACAAGAGCGGCACCGTGATGCTCTGGGCCGGCGGGGACACCCCGATCTGGACCCGACAGGGTCATCAGGACGCGGTGACCGCGCTCTGCGCCGTCCCGGTGGCCGGCCGCCCGATGCTCGTCTCCGCCAGCGCGGACCACTCGATCCGGATGTGGGACGCCGAGTGGGGCGAGCCGGTGCGGTGGTTCACCGGGCACACCGCAGCCGTCACCGGCCTGAGCCTCGTCCGGATCGGCGGTCGTGACCTGCTCGCCTCGACCAGCAGGGATCGCACGGTGCGGATCTGGGACCCGGCCACGGGTCGACTGGTCCGCACCATCCCCGTCTATCACCCGGCGCTCGCCTGCTGCACCGTGGAGGACACGCTGCTGGTGGGGCTGGATCAGGGACTGCTCGCGTTGGCCGTCACCGGCTGACGCCCGATCGGGCTGGTGGGCGATACTGGGTTTGAACCAGTGACCTCTTCCGTGTCAAGGAAGCGCGCTCCCACTGCGCCAATCGCCCGTGGAGACCGCCGGCACCAGAGGTGCGGGCGGACTGCGAGCGGACGACGGGATTCGAACCCGCGACCCTCACCTTGGCAAGGTGATGCGCTACCAGCTGCGCTACGTCCGCGTGCCCCCGCGAAGTGCCGGGGACGCGCCAACTCTACCCGATGACAAGATCGCTCGATCGGCCACCCCACTTCCCGGAGTGATTGTGCCGGTCACCGTCGGGGTACAGACCTTCCCGACAGCACACCCGCGCCCCTGGAAGAAGGAGGCTGTCATGGGTATCGGAACCAGTGTTTTCCTGCTCGCGCTCGGCGCGATCCTCACCTTCGCGGTCAACGCCAGCATCGGTGGTCTCGACCTGGACGTGGTCGGCTGGATCCTGATGGCCGCCGGCGTACTCGGTCTGATCATGACCACCCTGGTCTGGGGACGCCGCCGCCAGGTGGTCGCCACCGAGCAGCCGGCCGAGTACCGCCGGGTCGAGGAGCGCCGGGACGTCGCGCCGCCGCTGTGAGCGGCGCCCGACGATCGGCGCGGCGGCCGAGGGAGCTGATCGGTCGCCCGGCACACATGACGATGGCGGCCACCGGGAACGGTGGCCGCCGTCGCTGTCCGCACTAGGGCCTGGTCCGGTTCAGGACGCCGTTCAGATAGAGCCCCTCCTGGCAGGTCCCGGGCGTGGCGGCACCGACCGGGGTGCCGGGTTGCCGGCACTCGACCGTGAGGGTCACCCGCGATCCGGCCGGTACCCGGATCGGGGTGACCGAGTGGTAGTCCTGGTTACGGAAGTTCTCCAGGCCGTAGGTGACCACCCGCACGTCGTCGGCGGTGATGGTCAACGTGCCGGTGTCCCCCTGCGGGTTGTCGACCAGGAAGTCCGTGAGCAGGAGGACCCGGTTGCGGGGCACGGTGTAGCTGCGGGACGCCGTGCTGCCGGGGCTGGTCCGCAACGTCAGCGCGGTGGCGAACTGTCCACCGCCGGTCGCGGTCGCCGGGGTCGGCGACGGACTCGACGGCGGGGCGGCGGGGTTCTCGGCGCGTTCCTGCGCGACGGCCTCCCGGGCCGCCTCGCCGGCGGCTTCGTTCGCGGACGCCTCCATCTGGGTCGCGGCCTGCGCCACCCGCTCGTCGGCGGCCTCCTGGGCGGCCGACTGCACCGCCGGACGCAGCAGGCCGAACCAGAGCGCGAGCAGGAGCAGCAGCAACGCCAACAGCAGCGCCAACAGTTTGAGCAGCCACCCGGAGAGGACGGGCTGCTGCACCAGGGTGCCGTCCAGGGTGATCGCCCGACCGTCCCGGTCGGTCAGCAGGGCCCGGAACGGCAGGTGACGGGGCGTGCCGCGCCAGAGCAACCGCTTCGCCCGTACCCGGAGTCCGGCCTCGAACTGCTCGCCCGCCGCCAGGACCATCGCCGTCGGGCGGGCCGCGAAGTGCAGTTGCTCCGCCCCGTCGGTCGCGGCGACGGTCAACTCCTCCCCGATGTTGCCGCCGTTGAGCACGGCGAGGCGGTAGCGGGCACCGAGCCGGGCCCGACGCACCTGCGGCCGGAGTTCGGCGGCCACCTCGGAGAAGGGCGCGATGGTCAGCAGACCTTCCTCGACCGTCGCGGTCTCCGGCGCCTCGGACGGGACCACCCGTACGCCGTAGGGCAGGTCCCCGGCGCGGACCTCGGAGGACCGGGGCGGGCGCACGGTGAGCACGACGGTCTCGCTGGCGCCGGGATAGAGGGAGACCCGGGGCGGATCGAACGTCGCCCACGCGTCGGGCACGCCGACGATGGTGAGGTCGTACGCTTCGACGACGTCACCCGAGTTGCGGATCGTCACCGGGATGTCGACGCTTTCTCCCGGTACGACCACCGTCGGGGTGTCCACCAGGCCCAACGAGACGCTCATGTCCGCCCACGGTAGGCGGGCGTCGACGCCTGCCTACCGTCCGGCGGGGAACCGGCACGGGCAGAACGGTTGCCCGTTAGGTCCACGTTAGGTGCACGCGAAGTCACACCGACCATGCTCTGCGTACCGGCGTGGCACCCGCTGCGCCGCGCCGTCCGGGCCGGACCACCGGGACCGGGTGTCGAGGTGTGGGGGAGGCTGGAGATGCAGCGTGTCACGGTGAGCGTCCACGCGGAGGACCCGATCTCGCGGTCGGGGGTGGAGAGCCAACTGCGTGCCCGACCGGACCTGTGGGTGATCGAGCCGGGCCGGGAGACGCCCGAGAGCGTCTCGCTGGTGGTCGTCGACGTGCTCGACGAGTCGGCCATCCGGCTGCTGCGCCGCCTGCACCGCACCGGCCCGGCCAAACTGGTGCTGGTGCCGGCCCGGATCGACGACGCCGGCCTGTCCCAGGCGGTGGAGCACGGCGTGGTGGGGCTGGTCCGCCGCACCGAGGCGAGCGCCGAACGGCTCAGCCACATCGTGCTGGCCGTGGCCCGTGGTGAGGGTGCGCTCCCGGCGGACCTGCTGGGTCGGCTGATGGCCCAGATGGGGCGGTTGCAGCGCCAGGTCCTCGAACCGCGCGGGCTCACCCTGCTCGGGCTGAGCACCCGCGAGGTGGACGTGCTGCGGCTCGTCGCGGACGGGCTCGACACCCGGGAGATCGCCGGCAAGCTGTCGTACTCGGAGCGGACCGTGAAGAACGTCCTGCACGACGTCACCAGTCGGCTGCAACTGCGCAACCGGGCGCACGCCGTGGCGTACGCGCTGCGCAACGGCCTGATCTAGGACGTGGTTGCCTCAACGGGCGGGCCCCGCTGCCCCCTCGGGTGCCCCACCGGCCGAGGCGGCCGGCCGCCGGGGCACCGCAGGATGGCGGTGGCCATCCCGTACGACGTCCGCCTCGCGAGGTCCACGTGCGACGCATGATCGGAATCCCTGTCGTCCTGGCCGTGCTGCTCGTCGCCGCGCCGCCACCCGGCACAGGGGTCGCCGTCGCCGCGCCCGCGCCGGCCCCGACCACGCCACCCGCTCCGGCCCCGAACGACGCCCTGAGCCAGCGGATCGCGTACGCCGGCACCGGGCACCGCAGCCTCGGTGTCGTCACGGGCGAGGGCGCAGCGGCGACGGCGGCACCGTTCTTCGGCCCCGGCCCGGGCCACTTCGACGACGAGGTCTCGGCCCGGGGGTCGACGGTGACCTGGGTGGGTCGGCGGGACGCCCGCACCACCGAGGTCTACCTGCGCCGGGGCACGGGTCCGGTGCAGCGGGTCACCCGGAACTCGACCGACGAGTCCCGGCCGGTCCTCTCCCCCGACGGCACCCGGATCGCGTACAGCTCCGCCGCCGGGCGGGCCGACGGCGCGCACGACGTCTTCGTGGTCGACGTCGCGGGCGGTGACAGCCGACGGGTGACCGACGGCACCGGCGACAACAGGTGGCCGACCTGGTCGCCGGCGGGTACGACGCTGGCCTTCGCCGGGCTGCGCGGCGACGCCACCGTCCCGCAGGTCTACCGGATCTCCGCCGACGGCGGCCCCGCCGTACAGGTGACCACCGAGCCCACCGGGGCCGCCGAGCCGGCCTGGGACCCGATCCCGGCGCACGGGCGCCTCGCCTACACCGTCGGACCGGCCGAACCGGCCCCCGAGGTGTGGCTGATCGCGCCGGACGGCACCGGTCGGGCCCAGATGCTGCCCGGCGGCTGGCAGGCCCGACAGCCCGCGTGGACCGCCGACGGGGCGACCGTGGCGTTCGTCAGCCGGACGCTGCCGGACGGCGGATCGGCCGGAGACGTCGACCGGCTCTACTCGGTGCTGGTGCAGGAGGACGTGTGCCAGTGCGTGGTGGTGCAACGACTCGACGAGAACCGGGACGTCACTCATCCCACCTGGTACACCGTCCCCGGCAGCGACACCGAGTCCCTGCTGGTCGGCCGGACCAGCGCCCTCGACCGGACCACCGCCACCCTCCAGGACATCCGGCCGGACGGGGTGGACCCGCGTGACCTGGGCGTACCGGTGCTCCGCGAGGACCCGGGGGCGCTCGACAACTCCTTACTGCTCTGGGAGCCGGAGGACGGTGACCCGTGGTTCGAGCGGCAGGCGTACTCCCCGGACGGGCGACAGATCGCCGTCACGCGGTTCGAGACGGTCGACGGCGTACGGACCGAACGGCTCTGGATCGTCGACGCCGACGGGGGTCGACCCCGCCTGCTGCCGATCGCCGGGCGGGGCAGCGGCGACCGGGAGACCGACCCGGCGTGGTCGCCGGACGGCACCCGGCTGGCCCTGGTCCGCAACTCGCCGGGCGACGGCCCGGGGGGACGAACCCCGTCCCGGATCGAGGTGGTCGACGCCGTCGACGGGGAACTCCTGCTGGACCTGCCGGTCCCGGCCCCGCTGGCCGGACTCGACGACACCCAGCCGGCCTGGTCGCCCGACGGCACCCAGATCGCCTTCACCCGGGGCACCTACCGGGGTGAGGTGTCCACCCACATCTGGACCGCCAACGCCGGCAACGGCCTCGACCAGACCGACCTGACCGAGACGATCTGCGGCGTCGCATGCCCGGTGGTGGACGACAGCGCCGCGTACTCCCCGGACGGCACCCGACTGGTCTTCAACCGGGAGGCCGACGGTCTGGTCCTGCTCGACCTGGACGACGGCGACTGCCGCCTGCTGCTGCCCGCCGGTGGCGGATCCTGCGCCCTGCCGGTGCCCGACTCCGAGGACGCCCCGCACCAGCCCCGCGACGTGGCCTGGTCGCCGGACGGCGAGCGGCTCGCCTTCTCGGCCCGCCGCGCCGAGGGCAACAACGCACCCGAGGCACTGTGGAGCTACGACCTGGCCGACGGCACGGTCGGCCCGCTCACCGCGCACCTGCCCGGACGGCAGAAGGAGCCGAGCTGGCAGCGTCGCGTGGACGTCGCCACCACCGTGTCGGCACCGGCGCCGACCACCACGGTCGGCGGCCGGACCGCGCTGCGGCTCGCCGTCACCGACCAGGGGCCGACCGCCGCCGACGACGTGCGGGGCACCCTCCACGTACCGGCCGGGTTGTCGGTGACCGGCCTCGACACACCGGCCGGCGAGTGCGACCTCGCCACCCTGCGCTGCGCGCTGGGTCGCGTCGAGGTGGGACGTACCGTCGAGGTCCGGGTCGACCTGGTGGGTACTGCTCCCGGCAGCTTCGAGGTGGGCTGGTCGGTCGAGACCAGCCCGACCGACGCGGACCCCTCGGACAACGCCACGGTGACCACCGTCCGGATCGTGCCCGCGCCGGCGGGCAGCCCGGCCGACCCGACGATCACCGTCTCGGTCGACCCGCAGCCGGGATACGTCGGCGGTGTCGTCACCGTCCGCTACACGGTGCGCAACGCGGGCGGGACCACCGCGACCGGCCTGCGGGTCCGCGCCGACCTGCCCGACGGGGTACCGGCCGGCGGGCTCCTGCCCGACTGCCGCGACGACGGCTGCCCGGTGCCGGACCTCGCCCCCGGCGCCGCCGCCACCGTGGGGGGCACACTCGCCCCCGGCGCGGCCCTCGACACGACCGTCCGGGGCACCGTCTCCACCACCGGCGGCAACGCCGACCTCGACAACGACACCGCCACCGCGCGGCTGCGCGTGCTCCAGCCCCGGATCGTGGCGGTGCCGGAGATCGGGCCGCCCGGCTTCGTCGCCGCGATCCGGGGAGTCGACTTCCCACCCCGGCAACCGGTCCGCCTGGCCTGGGACGTCGGCATCACCGCCACCGCCGCACCGGTCCGGCCGGCCGCCGACGGCACCTTCACCGCCCAGGTGCTGGTGCTGCCGAAGGACCGGCTGGGCCAACGCCGGGCGGTGGCCACCGGCACCGGGTTCCGCCCGGTGAGCACACCGTTCCTGGTGGTGCTGCCGGCCCAGCAACCGCCCGGACTGCTGCGCCGCAGTTGGTGACGACGATGGGAGCGGGCGCGTGATACACGAGATCGACGAGGCCCTACGCGGGCTGGTCGCCACCGAGGAGCTGACCGGCACCGGCGTGGAGGTGTCCTTCGACGCACCCACCCGGGACTGGGCGACCCGCCGCAACGCACCGACGGTGAACCTGTTCCTCTACGACATCCGGGAGGACCGGTCCCGGTACTTCCAGGGCCGGGTCGCCGAGCGGGACGCCACCGGCCAGACGGTGGCCTGGCACGACTCGCCGCACTTCTTCGCGCTGTCCTACCTAATCACCGCGTGGACCAACCGGCCCACCGACGAACACCGCCTGCTCGCCACCCTGCTCGCCGGTCTGATCCGGTACGACGAGCTGCCGGCCGAGCGGATGACCGGCTCGCTGGCCGCGCTGGGCCTCTCGGTGCCGATGTCGGTCGCCGCACCACCCGGCGAGGGGCGGGCGCTGGCCGACGTGTGGACCGCGCTCGGCGGCGAACTCAAACCGTCGCTGGACCTGGTGGTCACCGCCCCGGTGTCGACCCGCCGGTCGCCGGCCGCGCCGCCGGTGCGGGAACGGACCGTCCAGGTCGGCGACCTCACCGGGGCACGGGTGAGTCGGCGCACGCACACGGTGACCGATCCCCGCCGGAACGGCGACGGTCGGCCTGCCGGACCGGACGGTCTGCGGTGAGCGACACGGCGTACCTGTCGGAGCGGCTCGGGCTGGTCGCCGCGCGGGTCCGGCAGGCCGTGACCGAGCGCCGCCGCACCGATCCCGATCCGGACGACGCCTTCCGGGGGCTGTACGTGTCAGCGGACCACGCCGAACGCCTCGCCGCCGTCGCGAGCACGGGGGTGGGATGTAAGGAGGGGTCCCCTGCTATACACGAGGCGTTAGCAGGGGACCCCTCCTTACATACCGACGGCGACGAGCCGCGACTGCTCCGGCTGGCCCGCCGTTTCGGACTCACCCCGTTGGACGTGGACTTCCTGCTGGTCGCGTTGCTGCCCGACGTCGAAGCCCGGTACGAGAAGCTCTACGGCTATCTCCACGACGACGTCAGCCGGCGTCGGGCCACCATCGGGCTGGCCCTGGAACTCTGCGGGTTGCCCGCCTCGGCGGTCACCGGAAGGTCCCGGTTCGCCGGCTCCGCGCCCCTGGTCGGTGGCGGGTTGGTGCTGGTCGAGCAGCCGGACCAGCCGTACCTGTCCCGGCCGTTGCGGGTGCCCGACCGGGTGGCCGGGTACCTGCTCGGCGACGACACCGTCGACGCCCGGCTCACCGGGTCGGCGTGGCCCGTCGGGGACGACACGACCCCGCCGTCCGACACCGCGCACCGCCTCGGCACGGCGGTACGCGCCGGGGTGCGCCTGGCCTACCTGCGGGAACAGCCCGGCGCCGTCGCCGACGACCTGGGGGTCGCGGCGCTGCTCTCGGCCGGCTGGGCGGTGCTCCGGCTGGACCTGGACGCGCTGGTGGCGGATCCGGCCCCGGCCGACGTGCTGACGGCGGCGGCGCGGGAGGCCCGACTGCGTGGTGGCGGTCTGGTCGCCGGGCCGGTCCAGGCACTCGACCCGATCGGGCAGCCGGCACACGCCCGGCTGCTGCGTCGGGTCGCCGAGCAGCCGGTGCCGGTGCTGCTCACCGGGACGGTCGAGTGGGATCCGCACTGGAGTCGGCAGGCGCCGCTGCTGGTCACCGCCGCACCCCTGGACGAGCAGGGCCGGGCCCGACTGTGGCACACGGCGGGTGCCGCGCGGGCCGCCGACCGGCCCGAGGGCTGGACCGACGGCGTGGACCCGGCGCGCGAGCTGGCCGCGTACCTGCTCGGTCCGGACCAGATCCGGCGGGCCGCGCAGGCCGCCGACCAACTCGCGCTCTTCGAGGGCGCGGACCGGGTGGACGCCGGTCACCTGCGCGCGGGGGTACGCGGACAGAACGCCGGTGGCCTGGCCCGGCTGTCCCGGCGGATCGAGCCCGGCGTGGGCTGGCCCGATCTGGTGCTGCCCGACCGGGTGCACGACCAGTTGCGGGAGCTGGCCCTGCGGGTGCGGTACCGGGACCGGGTGCTGGGCCGGTGGCGGATGCGTCCCGGCGGCGGGCGGGGGCGTGGGGTGCTGGCGCTGTTCGCCGGTGACTCGGGCACCGGCAAGACCATGTCGGCGGAGGTGGTCGCCGCCGATCTCGGCCTGGACCTGTACGTCGTGGACCTGTCCACGGTGGTGGACAAGTACGTCGGCCAGACGGAGAAGAACCTGGAGCGGATCTTCACCGAGGCGGCCGGTGTCAACGGCCTGCTGCTCTTCGACGAGGCGGACGCCATCTTCGGCAAGCGGTCGGAGGTCAAGGACGCCCGGGACCGGTACGCCAACCTGGAGAGCGCCTACCTGCTGCAACGGATGGAGTCCTTCGACGGCGTCGCGGTGCTCACCACGAACCTGCGCGCCAACCTGGACGAGGCGTTCACCCGGCGGCTCGACCTGATCGTCGACTTCGCCATGCCGGACGTGGCGCAGCGGCGGGCGCTCTGGGACCGCTGCCTCGGCACCGAGCTGCCCCGCGACCCCGACCTGGACCTGGACTTCTGCGCCGGCAGCTTCGAGCTGGCCGGTGGCAGCATCCGGGCCTGCGTGGTGACCGCCGCCTACCTGGCGGCGCAGGCCGGCCGGCCGGTACGCATGGCGGACCTGGTCGGTGCGGTGCAGCGGGAGTACCGCAAGCTCGGCCGACTGCTGTTGGAGAGCGAGTTCGGCGCGCACCAACCACGCGGGGAACCCGCGCGGGTCCACTGACGAGGGGGCAGCGATGCGAGCACACGACCCGGCCGGCCGCGACGTCTCGGCCCGCCCCGTCACGCCCACCAAACCGGAGACCACCGGTGCCGAGCAGGCCCGAACGGAGACGGGTGCGGTGTCCGTCGGGCCGGTCGGCGTCGGGCCGAGTGGTGCGGCGGCCACCATCCTGGACCTGCAACAGCGGGCCGGCAACGCGGCGGCCACCCGGGCGGTGCAGCGGATGCGGTGCGCCGACCCGGACCACGGCCACGAGTCGGAGCCGATCCAGCGGTCGGCGGTGAACGAGGTGCTGCGTTCGGCCGGCAGCCCGCTGGCCGGGCCGGTACGGCAGGACATGGAGGCCCGGCTGGGCGCGGACTTCTCCGACGTACGCCTGCACACCGGCGCGCTCGCCGAGCGTTCGACGGCGGAGGTGGATGCCCGCGCCTTCACGTCGGGATCGCACGTGGTGATCGGCCGGGGCGGGAGCGACCGGCACACCCTGGCCCACGAACTCACCCACGTCATCCAGCAGCGCTCCGGACCGGTCGCCGGCACCGACAACGGTCACGGCCAGCGGGTCTCCGACCCGGGTGACGCCTTCGAACGGGCAGCCGAGGCGAACGCCCACCGGGCCCTGAGCGCGCCGCCGCCAGCGCACGACGTCCAGCAGGCACCGCAGGCGGGCATGTCCGCGCCCACCGAGTCGTCGGCGGGTTCCCCCTCGGTGCAGCGGGTCAGCGCCGACGAGCTGCACCGGGAGCCGCCCGGCCCGTCGGTGCAGGTGCGCGGGCCGCGCCGGTCACGCTCGAACCGGCGCCCCGCCACCCAGGTGGACCAGGCGGCCGCCTGGACCCCACTGGACGCCGCCTACCGGGCAGCCACCGGGCAGATCCCGTACAAGGAGCGGATCCGCCTCGACACCGACCTCACCTCGCTGAGCGAGATGAGTCCACCGGGAACGGGATACCAGCTCGGCACCGCGCTTACCAACGTGGCGCAACAGGTGGGCATCACGTTGGCGGGCGGGGTCACAGGTGCCCGTAGCAACGCGGAGATGATGGAGGAGCTTGGTCGTCTTGATCCGGCCTCCCTGCCGTACTGGCAGGCCCAGGACGGCAGGGACCAACAGCTCGCCACCGACGCGGTGAACAGGGAGGCGCAGTACCAGAACGAATCCGGGCCCGAGAACGCGCAGGCCCGACGGGATGTCACGACGGCCCTGCTACGCGGGATCCAGATGCCGGCGGCCGACGCGACGGACATGCTGCTGACCTTCAACGACGGTCTGGTCATCGGCGGAGCGCACCGTGCGGAGCCGTTCTTCGCCTGGGCCGTCGACCATATGGCCCGGCTACGCCAGAACGGGGTACGGACGCTCTATCTGGAGTCGCTCCGGGAGGACGTGCACCAGAACCTGGTCGACGCTTATCTCGGCAGCGGCGTGATGAGCCGGGAGCTGACCAACTTCTGCAACACCTACCAGCGGTCACACGCCGTCGACCTCGCCGGATTCCTGGCCGAGGCACGGAGCACGGGCATGCGGGTCAAGGGCACCGGCGGTCGGCCCGCGCGCCAGGTCGGCATGAACATCCACAATCGCGCCGTCCTGCTGAACACCTACGGTGAACAGGTGGTCCGGCGAGACCGGGCGAAGACCGTCGCCTCGGGCGGCGACCCGGGCAAGTACCTGATGCAGGCCGGCGAGTCACACGCCAAAGCCCACACCAATTCCCCGGGGACCCCGGCGGTCGCGGGCGGCACGGCACTGCCCAACGAGTTCCCCGGCATCAACGAACTGCTCGACGTGCCCGCCGTGCGACTGGAGGACAACATGGACGGTAGGAAGGGATTCCGCGCCATCTGATCCGCGCACCCTCGTCGAGGGGCCTGGGCCCCTCGACGAAGGTGTCCGGCCGGTCCGGCCTCATCTGGGGGCGGGTCTGATCTCGTCCGGGTCGTCGGGCTCGGGCGCGGCGACCGCCGGCTCGTCGGCGACGAGCTGTGCGTAGTCGTCGCCGGTGCCGACCAGCGCGGTGAAGATCTCCCGCAGCCGGCGCTCGTCCCGGCCCGCCCGGTTGATCTGCTCGGTCAGCTTGGCGTCCTCCGCCTTGAGCTTGCGCAGCCAGTCGCCGCCGAGCGTGACCCGCATGGTGTCCAGCTTGCCCACCCCGATCTTGTCCTGCTTGAGCCCGCCGACGCTGGACGCCGGGTTGGCGGTCGCCTCGGTGGACTTGGCGGTGTGGCGGTATCCGACCGGATTCCTCGGGGCGTTCGGATCCGGCTTGGACAGCCCGACCGCGTGCAGCAACGTATCCGCCACCGATTCGGGGGCGGTGGTCTCCAGGCCGATCTGGAGCCAGCCGATGTCGCTGCTGGTGGGCGGTTTGTAGACGAGCAGGATGTGGCCGTGCACGCCGTTGGGGAGCACCACGTCACCGTTGAAGTCACGGCTGCCGATCCCGCCGGCCGCGATGTCCGCGCCACGCTCGTCGCGACGGGGGTACTTGAAGAGTTTGCCGGCCGTCGCCTTCACAGCGCCGACCTCGCGCAGCGTCTCCTCGCTGCCGCCGGTCATGTCGTGCGTGCTGAACGCCCGCTTCGGCAGGTTCCGCATCCCCAACCACTCCGGCAGCGACCTGCCACCGATCGGTTCCGCCGTCTCCTCCCGGGGGATCTCCACCCGGACGTTGACCCGTCCGCCGTGCGCGAGGGCCCGCGCCACGGCGCCGGTGTGGCGGCGCCACTGCCGGTCCGCCGAGTTCTTGCCCTCGGCTCCGGCCACCTCCAGACCCTGCTGGATGATCACGAACAGCCGCCGGAGCAGCGTGTTGGCCTGCTGGTTCTTTCGGTTGAACTCATCGATCTGCTGCGCGCTGAGTCCCTCGGTGTTCTCCTGGCCGGCCTGGAGATCCTGGGCGGCGAGGGTGGCCGCGAACGTGTCGCGCACGTCAGTGGTCAGTTCCGCCTCCAGTTCCGCGCGCAGCGGGTCGCCCTCGGGCGCGGACCGCATCATGATTCCCCGGGCCAGCACGTAGGCGGGGGTGTCGCGACGGTTCCCGGGTTCCGCCCGCCGCTCCCAGGCCAGGGTCGCGACGTACAGCCGCTTTCCCGGCGGCCGTTGCAACCAGTCGTAGTACTTGCCGGTGTCCAGGTACCTGTTCGCTTCCTCGAGCGACCCGGTCTCGGCCTGCACCGCACTGCCGGGACCGGCCGTCTCGATCGCATCCCGCTCAGCGGGGCTGAGCAGCGGTCCCCGGGACAGGCGCGGGGTGTAGTCCGGTGCCGCCTGCTCGGTCGCGGCCGACTGGGCACCGCCAGGCGCCCGCTGCACCGGCAGGGCGGGTGCGCCGCCGTGCTCACCGGAGAGTGCCGCAGCGACGGCCGCGTTCCCGGCGGCGTGCTGAAGCGCCATGATCGGATGTTCCGGCCGGGCACCGGACGCGGTGCCACCGCGACGGACCGACCCTCCCGTACCGCGCTCGCCCTGGTCCTGGCGCCACTCTCCGGCCCGCATCGTGCTCCTTCCGGCCCGCCGGACGTCCTGCCGTCCACAAGTCTCGCGGCCGGACGGGCAGGTGACGGTGACCGCGAGGGCACATCTCCGGGAAAGGCACCCGGGTCGGATCGGGAAGTGCCGGCGACGCGGGCGGGCATCGGCGGCGCACCGCTCAGGCCAGCCGCAGCACCCGCTTGAGGAAGGTGACCGCCTGGTGGATGGCCGCCTCGGCCGCCTCGGTGCCGCGCAACGCGTCGAGCATCACGAAGTCGTGGATGACCCCCTGGTAGCGGGTCGCCGAGACCTGCACACCGGCCGACCGCAGCAGGTGGGCGTACGCCTCGCCCTCGTCCCGCAGCACGTCGGCCTCGGCGGTGACGACCAGCGCGGGCGGCAGTCCGGCGAGGTGTTCCGGGGCTGCCCGCAGCGGCGAGGCGGCCACCTCGGCCCGCACCGCCTCGTCCGGCGCGTACTGGTCCCAGAACCAGCGCATCGTGTCCCGGCGCAAATGGAAGCCCTCGGCGAACATCCGGTACGACGCGGTGTCGAAGCGGGCGTCGGTGACCGGATAGAACAGCACCTGCCCGACCGGTCGTGGCGTACCGCGCCGCTTGGCCAGCAGCGTCACCGCCGTCGCCAGGGTGCCGCCCACCGAGTCACCGGCCACGGCGATCCGCTCACCGTCCAGGTCGGCCGCACCCGGTCCGGCGAGCCAGCGCAGCACCGCGTGGCACTCCTCGACCGCCACCGGGTAGCACGCCTCGGGCGCGAGGCTGTAGTACGGGAAGACCACGGCGGCACCGGTGCCGACGGCCAACTCCCGGACCAACCGGTCGTGGGTGCCGCAGTTGCCGAGGACCCAGCCGGTGCCGTGCAGATAGAGGATCACCGGCAGCCGGCCGATGGCACCGGCCGGTCGGACCACCCGGACCGCGATCTCGCCGCCCGGCCCGCCGGGCACCACCCGCTCGTCCAGGTCGGCGTCGGGCCTGGCGAGGTTCCCGGACTGGAGGTCGTCCAGGACCCGCCGGCCCCGCTCCGGCCCGAGCTCGTGCAGGTACGGCGGTCGCGCGGTCGCCTCGGCGAACCGTCGGGCGGCGGGTTCCAGCACGATCCCGGCGGGGACGTCTCGCCTGAGGATGGGCATCCGACCACTCCCGGGATCCGGGCCGCGAACGCGGCGGAGACTCCGGGGTGTCCCCCGGGTACGCGGAGCCTCTCCGGCCCCCGTCCGGAAAGACATCCGCCATCTGACGGCACTCCCGGTGGACTGCCCCTTCGGGTAGTGGCCGCTTCCCCGCCGCCCGCCCGTCGAGTCATGGTTGCCGCCACCGGGCGTGACCAGACTTCTCCTCACGGATCGCCGTCGTGCCCGAGGGAGCGTGTCATGCCGTCGTACCTGTCACCCGGGGTGTACGTGGAGGAGGTGCCGAGCGGTTCGCGCCCGATCGAGGGTGTGGGCACCGCCGTCGCCGCCTTCGTGGGCTTCGCCGCCAGGGGGCCGTTCCACACCGCGACCCTGGTGACCAACTGGAGCCAGTTCGTCCAGACGTTCGGGGAGGCGCTCGACGACGCCTACCTCGCGCACGCGGTGTACGGCTACTTCGCCAACGGCGGCGGCATCTGCTACGTGGTGCGGGTCGGTGCCCCGGAGGCGGCGACCGAGGCGACCGGGTCGACCAGGGCGGGCCGCACGGTCACCGGGCCGTCGGTGGCACTCGGCACCTTCACCGTCACCGCGCTGCCCGGTTCCGGTGACGCCGGTGAGCTGACCGTGGAGGTGGCCGACGTCGAGGGCGAGTCCGTGCCGGAGGACCGGTTCCGGTTGGTCGTCCGGCAGGGCGGCACGGAACGGGAGGCGTTCGACGTCTCCGCGAAGCGCAACACCAAGGCGTACGTGGTCAACCAGGTGCGGGAACGGTCGAAGCTGATCGCGGTCGAGGAGGCGGCACCGGCGAGTTCGCTGGCCCGGCCCTCGAAACAGTCGGTGAGCGTACCGCCGGTGCCGGCCGAGGACGCCGGCCTGCCCGCCCGGATCTCCGCCGACGACTACGTCGGTGACGCCGACGCCCGGACCGGCTTCGGCGGGCTGGAGGCGGTCGACGAGATCACCATGATCGCGGTACCCGACCTGATGAGCGCGTACCAGCAGGGCCGGATCAGCCTGGAGGACGTCAAGGCGGTCCAACTGGCGGTCATCTCGCACTGCGAGCAGATGGGCGACCGGATGGCGCTGCTCGACCCGCCGCCGGAGCTGACCGCCCGGCAGGTGCTCACCTGGCGGCAGGAGGAGGCCGGGTACGACTCCCGGTTCGCCGCGCTCTACTACCCCTGGGTCAAGGTGTTCGACCCGGCCAGCGGGCAGCACCGGTTCCTGCCGCCGAGCGGGCACGTCGCCGGCCTGTGGTCGCGTACGGACGCGGAGCGCGGCGTCCACAAGGCACCGGCGAACGACGTGCTCCGGGGCGTGATCGAGGTGCAGAACTCGGTGACGAAGGGCGAGCAGGACCTGCTCAACCCGGTCGGCGTGAACTGCATCCGGACCTTCCCCGGTCGCGGCATCCGGGTGTGGGGCGCCCGCACCCTCTCCTCGGACCCCGCCTGGCGCTACATCAACGTGCGCCGGCTGTTCAACTACATCGAGGAGTCCATCCTGCTCGGCACCCAGTGGGCCGTCTTCGAGCCGAACGACGAGCGGCTCTGGGGCACGATCCGGCGCAACATCGCCGCCTTCCTCACCGAGGAGTGGCGCGGCGGCGCGCTCTTCGGCAGCACGGCCTCCGAGGCCTTCTACGTCAAGTGCGACCGGGAGACGAACCCGCCGGAGTCGGTCAATCTCGGCCGGGTGGTCTGCGAGGTCGGCGTCTCCCCGGTGCGGCCCGCCGAGTTCGTCGTCTTCCGGATGTCGCAGTACTCCGACAGCACCAGCCTCGTCTCCGAATGACCCGACGCGTACCCACCCAAGTGACGGCAAGGAAAGGACGGTAGCCAGCGATGGCGGAGACGGGCGACACCTTCGTAACCCACCGGTTCCAGGTGGAACTGGGCAAGGCACGGGTCGAATCGGTCCAGGAGGTCAGCGGCCTCACCGTGGAACTCGACGCGATCGAGGTCACCCAGGTCACCCCGACCGGGGAGTACATCATCCGCAAGATCCCGGGGGCCCGGAAGGGCGGCGAGGTGACCATCACCCGTGGCCTGGACAAGAGCAGCGCCTTCACCGAGTGGATCAAGGACACGTACGAGAAGGGCGCGATCAACACGGCCCGACAGAACATCAGCGTGATCGTGGTGGACGCGGAGAACTCCGAGCAGCGCCGCTGGGACCTGAGCAACGCCTGGGTGAGCCGGTGGGAAGGCCCCAGCCTGCGGGCCGGCGACACGTCCCCGGCCACCGAGAAGATCACCATCGTCTTCGAGGAAATCACCAGTTCCTGAGGTGCTCCGCCACGGACCGCGTGAAGGGAGGCAGCGGCGGCCACTCCCGGCCCGACTCGGGCCGGGTCCGCACGCCGTGAGGTCGGATGAGACGACGAACCGTTTCGTACACCGCCCCGGAGGAGCCGCTCGACGGCTCGGACTCCGACCCCGGGGCCGCCCCGGTCGGCCGGGCCGCACCACCGCCCGAGCCGCCGAGGCTCCAGACCGAGTTCTCCTTCGAACTCCCCCGGGGTTACGTCGACGAGGCGGGCACCCTGCACCGGCACGGCACCATGCGGCTGGCGACCGCCCGCGACGAACTCGGTCCGCTGGTCGACCTGCGGGTCAAGGACAACCCCGCATACCTGTCGGTGGTGCTGCTCAGCATGGTCGTCACCCGGCTGGGCACGATCACCGACGTACGGGCCGAACACGTGGAACGGCTGTTCGCCTCGGACCTGACCTTCCTCCAGGACTTCTACCGCCGCATCAACGCCGAGGGGCACACCCGCGCCGCGGTCACCTGCCCGCACTGCACCTCGGACTTCGAGGTGGACCTGGCCGGTGGTCGCCCGGGGGAATCGTGACGTACGCGACCGACCGGCTCTACGAGGAGGTCGCGTACGTCGCCTACCACTTCCACTGGTCCCGCGACGAGATCCTCGACCTGCGCCACGACGAACGGCGGCGCTACGTCGCGGAGATCGCCGCCATCAACACGCGTGTCAACGAGGGGCGGTGATCGACGATGGGCGTACGCGACCTGCTCCGGCGGTGGCGCGGAGCGGACCGGCCCGACACCCTCGCGGTCGACCCGACCCCGGTCGCTGACCCGACCCCCGCCCCGGTCGTCGACGGCCGGGGCTGGCGGAGCGTACCGCCGATGGACGGCCTGCTCACCGGCGTCGAGATGCCGATCAGCGACCCGGTCGGGTTCCGGCACCGGCTGGCCACCTGGCAGGACCCCACCGCCCGACGTCCGCTGCTCCACCTGGTCAGTCCCGACGCGCCCAGTGGGCTGGCACACGACCTGCTCCGCCCGGTGCCCGCGACGGCGGCGACGCCGGTCCGTGCCACCGCCTCCCCCCGGTCCGGGCAGCACCCGGCCACCGCCGGTCCCGCCCTGCCGGTGCAACGCCGCGCCGCCGCCGGTTCCCCGGCCGCTCCGGGTCCGGCGCTCCCGGCGGACCTGCGCACACCGTCGGCCTCCGCCACCGGTTCGCCGCCCGGAGCGGACGGTCCGTCGCCCGACGGCCCGGCCCGGACGCCGGCCACCGCCGTGGCGCCCCGGCCGGTCCGCCCCGCCCCGGCCCGCCGCGCCGGTACGCCGTTGACGCTCGCCCCGGCCACCACGCCACCGCGTCGAGTGCCCGCCCGGCAGTCCGGCCCCACCGACCTCGCCCGAACGCCCGTCACCGCCTCCCGGTCCGGCCCGGACTCCACCGGCTCCGCCGCACCGGCTCCCGGCACCGCCGCGCGCCCCGCCCCCGCCGTGCCCCGCTCGGCCACACCGGCCTCCGCCACACCGGCCTCCGCCGCGCCGAGGACTGCCGCGCCGACCGGCACCGCAACGACCAGCACCGCAACGACCAGCGTCGCGCCGACCGCCGCCGCGTCGAGCAGTGCCGCGTCGACCAGTGCCGCGTCGAGCAGTGCCGCGTCGGCCCGTCTCGCTCCGGTGCCCCGCGCGTCGAGCGACCGCGCCCCGGCAGAGACCGCGCCGAGCCGCCACGACCCGCTGCCCGCCGCCGCGCGGACCGGCGGCGTCCCGGTGCAGACCGCTCCGGCCCGTCGGGACCTGCCGACTGCCACGTCGACCGCCAGCGGCGCGCCCACCGGCAGCGCCTCGACCGTGCCCGCACCGACCGGCAGCGGCTCGCTCACGCCCACCGGCAGCGTCTTCGTCTCGCCCGCGTCGACCGGCAGCGCCTCGAACCCGCCCGCGTCGACGGGCAGCGCCTCGACGTACCCCGCGCCGGCCGGTGCCGCCTCGGCACCCACCGCGCCGTCCGGTAACGCGCCGGCACCCGCCGCACCGGTCCGCCGCGACCCGCCGCCGGCCACACCGACCCGCCACGGCCCGCCGTCTGCCCCGTCGGCCGGGTCTGCCCCGTCGATCGGGTCGGTACCGGTGTCGCGGGCACCCCGGGTCGGTGGTGCTCCCCCGCGAATCGGCCTCGGCGAGCCCGTCGTGATGCCGGCGCCCGATCCGGACGCGCCACCGGCGGTGCTGTCCGCGCGTCGTCCCGCCCCGGACCAGCCACGGCCCCGGGCAGTCGGTCGAGGCTCCGGTGCCGCGCCGTCCGGCACGACCGGCGGCACCCCGGCACCCGCCGTACAGCGGTCCACGTCCGGCCACCATGGAGGTTCGGCGGCCGGCACCGTTCCGGCCGCGCCCCGAGGCGGCGCGACACCACCGGCGCACCGGCACGGCGGCCCCGCCGTACGCGCCGGGGCCGGTCCGCAGTCCCCGACCGCCGCACCGGCCGACCGGACCGTGACCGGCCGACCGGAAACCGATCCGGCGGCACGGCCACCCGGTGCCGGAGCGTCGAGGTCGGAAGCCGGAGCGGGGCCGTCCGGCCCGGGTCGGTCACCGCTCCGGGAGGTACCGGCGGGTCGGAGCGGTCCGCCGGTACCTCCCCCCCACCCGCCGGTGGGCCTCGGGACGCCGCTCGCCCCGGACGCGCCGCCACCACGGATCGTGGCCCGGCCGGTAGCCGCCACGTCGGCCCCGCCCCGGCAGGCCACCGCCGATCCCTCGCCCCGCTCCGGCGGCACCGCCCACCGTCCGGCACCGCCGGCGGTCTCCGCGTCGGCCGCGATCACGCCGTCGGCGGGCACGGCCCAGGTCCGCCCACACGGCACGTCACCGGCGGCCCGTACGTCCACGGACATGTCCCCGGCACACCCGGACCGTCCCGGCGGCGCACAGCAGGCCACGCGCGCGGTGTCGTACCCCGCCGAGCCGTCCGCTCCGGCGGCGGCCGGGCGACCGCGCCCCGGATCGCCGACCGTCGTGCCGGGGACGCCGGTCGTCCGACCGCACGCCCCGGTCGCCGCCTCGACGACGGCGGGGGGTCCGACGGCTCCGGGTGCCGGTCCGGAGCCGACGCGGGCTGGTGCGACGGCTGGAGCACCCGGCGTGGCGCACCGGCGGGCGCGTCACGTCCCGCTTCTCGGCGAGCGGCCCCTGACACCGGTCCTGCAACGGTCCGGGCTCGGCGCGGCACCCCGACGCGGCCCGGACCGAACGCCGACCGGAGCCCGCACCTCGGCCGGACCGGCGGTGCCGGTCCGCTGGACGCGGTCACCCGGCGGCGGACCGGCGACCACGACCAGCCGGACTCCGGCGAGCACCAGGGAGGCGCCCACGATGGCGGCACCAGTCGCACCAGTCGCCGGCCACGGCACCCGGACCACTGCGGCCACCGCGCCGCACCCGGCCCGGCCACCGGCCCGACAGGTCGCCGGACCGAGCCCGGCACCCTTCACGGTCGCCGCGTCGGTGCCCGCCGGCCCGGTTCCGCGCCCGGTCGTGACCCGCGCGGCGAGTACCGGCACGTCCACCGGCACCGCGGCACCGGTCCAGCGCACCCCGCGCGGCAGCACGTCGACGGCGCCGCATCCCGCCCGGACGGTCCAACGGACCGGACCGGTGACGGCCGGCTCCTCGACCGCCACCCGTACCGCGACGGCCGCCGCCGGCTCGACCGGTACGACCCGGGACGCCAGCACCCAGACGGGGCGCGACGGGGGACGCGAGGACCGCGACAGCGCCGAACGGTTCCACCACCTCGACCGGCGGGCCCTGGACGAACTCGCCCACCGCCTCGTCGAACCGATCTCCCGGCTGCTGCGGACCGAACTCCGACGGGGACGCGAACGCTCCGGCCGGTGGCTGGACGGTGGGCGGTGAGCGACATCGATCCCGGCACCAGCGTCCACTTCCGGCTCCGCATCGACGGCATCGACCTCGGCGACTGGAACTCGTGCGACGGGCTCGGCTGCGAGGTCGAGGTGGAGCAGCACCAGGAGGGCGGCAACAACGGCTTCGTCTGGCAACTGCCGTCGCGGGTGCGCTACACCAACGTCACCCTCACCCGACCGCTGATCCCGGACACCGCCAAGGTGGCCCGGATGCTCGCCAAACAGCCGCAGGGCGTCACCCGGGGCACCGCCCAGATCGCGGCGCTGCGGCCGGACCGGGCCCTGCTGGTCCAGTGGGGACTGGCCGATGTCGTCCTGGTGCGCTGGACCGGCCCGTCCTTCGACCCGTCCCGGTCGGAGACGGCGACGGAGAGCATCGAACTCGCCTACCACGGCTTCCTGGAGGTGGGCTGACGTGCCGACCGGCAAGGTCTCCGCGTTCCTCCAGCGCTACCACCCACCGCTGGGCGGCGGTAACCGCCCCGGCGGGTCGCTCGGCGGCCCGATCACCTTCATGTTCAACCCGAACGAGCTGACGTTGACCAAGTCGGCCTCCTGGATCCCACACGTGGTCCGGGGCGCCGAGCAGGTCGGCATCCCGGAGTTCACCGGCTCGGAGCCGCGCAGCCTCGCACTGACCGTCTTCCTCGACGTGACCGACACGCACAGCCGTACGGTGCAGCAGCGGGTCGAGAGCCTGCTCTCCTGCTGTACGCCGACGACCGCCAGCATCGCGGCGAAGGCGCCCTCGCCACCGTGGGTGAAGTTCACCTGGGGTCAGTTCCAGACCGTCTCGTTCTACTCGTACGTCAGCCAGGTCACCGCCACGTACACGCTGTTCGACAGCTCCGGGACCCCGTTGCGGGCGACCTGCGCGGTGAACCTGACCGAGATCAGCGGCAGCAAGCCGGCCCAGAACCCGACCTCCGGCACCCGGTCGGCGCGCCGGGTGCACCGGGTGGTGGACGGCGACTCGTTGCCGCTGCTGGCCCATCGCGAGTACGGGGACCCGACGGTGTGGCGGGTGATCGCCGAGGCGAACGAGATCGACGACCCGAGCCGGCTGCCGCCCGGCACCGAGCTGCTGTTGCCCGCCCCCGACGAGGTCCCCGCCGCGCTGTCCCGGGCACCCGTCGGGTCCGGCGCCGCGACGGAAGGCAGGTAGCCCGTGCCCACCGGAACCCTCACCAACATCCTCAAAATCGGCCTGCCCTCGGCGGAACTCCCCGACCCCTGGCCGGACGAGTTGGCGTACGGCTGCGTCGAGGACGGCGTCAACATGCCGGCGGTGGCCACCCTGCGCTACCGCGACCCCGGTTCGCTGCTGGTGCAGAAGGTCGGCATCACGATCGGCCAGCAGGTGACCGTGGCGGTCCGGCCCGGTGACCGCAACGGCGAGACCGCGCTGTTCACCGGCGAGGTGGTCACCGTCGAGACGGAGTTCGACGGCACCGGCACGTACACCACGATCCGGGCCCTGGACCTGTCACACCGGCTGCGGCGCGGCCGGCGGGTGGCCCGCTACCTCAACCGGAAGGCGTCCGACATCGCCCGGGAGCTGGCCCGGTTCGCCGGCCTGCCGATCGGCCGGATCGATCCCACCACCGTGGTCTACGAGGTGGTGGCGCAGCCCAACGTCAGCGACTGGGAGTTCCTCCGGATGCTGGCCGCCGACAACGACGCCGAGGTGGCGATGGTCGACGGCGAGTTCGAGTTCCGCCGGCCGGTCCGCGCCGCCTCCGCCCCCGGCCCGCAGACACCCGCCGAACGCAGCGACTTCGTGGCGGAGGTGAACGGCAACGTGCTCACCATGCACGCCACCGTCACCTCGGTCGGCCAGTTCACCGACGTGGAGGTACGCGGCTGGGACCGCCGTACCCGCCAGCCGGTGATCGGCCGCACCCGGGTACGCGACAGCGACGAGGTGCGGCTGCCGGTGACCGCAGGCGAGGTGGCGGAGGGGTTCGGCACCGCCGAGATGCTGGTCGCCGACGTGCCGTACGAGACGGCGGCCGAGGTCGACACCGTGTCCCGCTCACTGGCCGCCCAGGTGGCGACCGGCTTCGCCGAACTCGAGGTGGCGGTCCGGGGCAACCCGCTGCTGCGCACCGGCGTGCCGTTCACGCTCAGCGGCGTCGGGAAGCCCTTCGTCGGCAAGTACACCGTGACCGCCAGCCGGCACGTCTTCGGACCGGCGCGGTTCTACGAGACCTGGCTGACGGTCAGCGGCGCCCAGGACCGGTCGCTCGGCGGCCTGACCGGGGGCACCCCGGCGGCGCTGCGGTCACGGATGCCGGGGCTGGCCATCGGCGTGGTCACCGACGCCAACGCCACCCGTGACCGCAACCACCCGGAACGCCGGGACCGGGGCTGGGTCAAGCTGCGCTTCCCCTGGCTCGACGACGAGTACGAGACCGACTGGGTCCGCACGGTGCAACTGGGCGGGACCGGCGGCGGCGGGGTCTGCTGCCCCGAGGTCGGCGACGAGGTGCTCGTCGGGTTCGAGCAGGGACTACTCGACCGGCCGTACGTCATCGGTGGGCTCTACAACGGCGTCGACCAGCCGTCGCCGCACGACGGGCCACTCGTCGACCCGACGAGCGGGGCGGTGAACCGGCTCTCGTTCGCCTCCCGTCAGGGCCGGGCGGCCGGCGGGCGGACCACCGGCAACTGGGTGGAACTGCTCGACGGGCCGACCGTCGCCGCAGCGGCCCAGGGGGTCCGGCTACGGACCCAGAGCGGCACCGACAACCTGCTGGTGCACCTGGACCGGGCCGGCACCTCGGTGATCGTCCGCAGCGACGGCAGCGTGGTGATCGAGGCCAAGACCGACCTCACCGTCCGGGGCACCGGGGGTGTCTCGGTCGAGTCGAGCGGGCCGGTCTCGGTCACCGGTCGGGGCGTGTCGGTGGACGCCGGCGGCGGCGAGCTGAAACTCACCGGTGGCAGCGTGTCGATCTCCGGCCAGATCGTCCGGATCAACTGAGGAGGGAAACGCGATGCCAGCAGCAGCCCGCGTCGGGGACAGGATCGGCCACGGCGTACCCACCGGAAGCGTCGGCCCGCCCGCCGCAGGTCTGCCCGGGGTGCCACCGCCGACGCCCGGTCCCCTGCTCGGCGTGGCCAGCGTGCTCATCGGTGGCCGACCGGCGGCGGTGGTCGGCACCGTGTGCACCTGCCCGGTCCCGCCACCGCACCTGGTCCTCGGCCCGGGCAACGTGGTGATGCCCAGCCCGCCACGGGCGGGCGGGCTGGTGCTGATCGGTGGCTTCCCCGCCGCCCGGGTCGGCGACCGCACCACCTGCTCGGCGACGATCCTGACCGGTGCCCCGAACGTCACGATCGGGGGCTGAGCGAGGTGGCGGAGCAGTTCATCGGCGCCGGGTGGGCGTTCCCGCTCCGGTTCGACGCCGGTGGCGGGATCGCACTGGTCAACCGGGAGCGGGAGATCGTCGAGGCGATCCGGCTCATCCTCGGCACCGCCCCCGGCGAGCGACCCATGCGCCCCGAGTTCGGCTGCGCCATCCACGACTACGTCTTCGCGCCGGCCGACGAGAACACCGCCGGGCAGGTCGCCTTCGAGGTACGCGCCGCACTCGACCGCTGGGAGCCCCGGATCGAGGTCACCGACGTCCTCGTGGGCTTCGACGAGGTGACCGCCGGCACCCTCTACATCGACCTGCGGTACGTGCTGCGCGGGACCAACGATCCCCGCAACCTGGTCTTCCCGTTCTACGTGATCCCGTCGCACGACGGGGCCGAGGTGGAGGCGACGTACTGATGGTCCTGCCCGCACCCCACCTCGACGACCGGCGTTTCCAGCACCTCGTGGACGACGCCAAACGCTTCATCCAGCAGCGCTGCCCGGAGTGGACCGACCACAACGTCTCCGATCCGGGGGTCACGCTGGTCGAGGCGTTCGCGCAGATGACCGACGAGCTGCTGTACCGGTTGAACCGGGTGCCGGAGAAGAACTACCTGGCCTTCCTCGACCTGATCGGCGTACGCCTCTTCCCGCCGACCGCGGCCCGGGCCGCGCTCTCCTTCTGGCTCGCCGCCCCGCAGGCCGAGACGGTGCTGCTGCGGGCCGGGACCGAGGCCGGCACGATCCGCACCGAGACGGAGGAGGCCATCGTCTTCGCCACCGTCACCGACCTGGCGATCGTGCCGTGCGAGCTGGCCCACCTGCGCGTCCACCCCGCCGACGGCAAGGCCGCCGACCGCACCGAGCAGGTACGCGACGGCCGGGACGTGGCCTGCTTCGGCACCCCGCCCACGGCCGGCGACGCGGTGCTGTTCGGCCTGGACGCGGCGGTCCCGTCCTGCACGGTGGTGCTGCGGCTGGAGAGCCGGGTCGAGGGGATCGGCGTCGACCCCCGGCAGCCGCCCGTGCGCTGGGAGGCCTGGGACGGCGCGCGCTGGACGGAGTGCGAGGTGGACAGCGACTCCACCGGTGGACTCAACCGGCCCGGAGACGTGGTGCTGCACGTACCCGCCGGACACACCGCCTCCACCGTCGGCGGCCAGCGGGCCGGCTGGCTGCGGTGCCGGCTGGTCGCCGCCGAACCCGGCCAGCCGTTCTACTCGGCGTCCCCGACGATCCGGGCCGCGACGGCCTTCACCATCGGCGGCACCGTCGAGGCGGTGCACGCCGAGACGGTGGTGGGTGAGTTCCTCGGCGAGTCCGAGGGGGTGCCGGGGCTGCACCTGCGGGTGGCCCGCCCGCCGGTGCTCCCCGACGACGAGCCGTTCGTGGTCGAGGTCTCCGACGGCACCGGCTGGCAGGAGTGGACCGAGGTGGACGCGTTCGGCGCCACCGGTCCGGACGACCGCTGCGTGACCGTGGACCGGACCACCGGCGAGGTGGCGTTCGGGCCGGCGGTCCGGGAACCCGACGGAACGCTGCGCCGCTACGGCGCGGTGCCGCCCAACGGCGCCCGGCTGCGGGTCCGGCGCTACCGCACCGGCGGTGGGCGGCGCGGGAACGTGGCCCGGGGCGCGATCTCGATGCTGCGCAGCTCGGTGCCGTACGTCAGCCGGGTGGAGAACCGGGAGGCCGCTCTCGGCGGGGTGGACGGCGAGTCGGTGCAGAGTGCCCGGCAGCGGGGCCCGGTGCAGTTGCGGGCACAGGACCGGGCCGTCACCGCCCGGGACTACGAGCTGATCGCCGGGCAGGCCGTGCCGGCCGCCGCCCGGATCCGCTGCCTGCCCGCCGGGGACGGCGCCGACTCCGGCGGCGTACGCCTGCTGGTGGTGCCGGAGGCGGTCGCGGACGCCGGTGAGCAGCTTCGCTTCGAGCAGCTGATCCCGCCCGACGACATGCTCGCCACCATCGCCGCACACCTGGACGCGCGGCGGCCCATCGGCGTACGGCTCAGCGTGGAACCGCCCTTCTACCAGGGCGTCACCGTGGCGGTCCGGTTGACCGCCCGGCCCGGTGCGACGGCCGGGCGCATCCGGACGGCGGTGCTCGACGCGCTCTACGGCTACCTCAACCCGCTGCGCGGCGGGCCGGACGGGACGGGCTGGCCGTTCGGGCGGCCGGTGCAGGCCGGCGAACTCTTCGGGGTGCTCCAGCCGCTGCCCGGCGTCGCGTTGCTGGAGGAGGTCCTGCTCTTCCCCGCCGACCCGCTCACCGGCCGACGGGGCACGGCCACGTCCCGGGTCGACCTCGACCCGCACGCGTTGGCCTTCTCCTACGAACACCAGGTCCGGATCGAGGAACGCTAGGTCCGCCCGGACCGGAGAGGGGTGTCCCATGCGCGGCACGGTGGCGGGTCTCGGCACACCGCATCCGTTCGGCCGACGGCTGCCGGCGATCTACGCCACCGACGAGGTGGCCGGTCGGTTGCTCGCCGCCTTCGACGAGGTGCTGGCGCCGGTGCACGCGACGCTGGACAACCTCGCCGCATATCTGGACCCCCGGCTGGCTCCGGCCGACTTCGTCGACTGGCTCGCCGGTTGGGTGGCGGCCGAGACGGCACCGGGCTGGACGCTGACGCAGCGCCGTGAGGCGGTCGCCGGTGCGGTGGCGCGACACCGGGTACGCGGCACCGCGCAGGGCCTGGCGGAGCAGGTGCAGATGGTCTTCGGAGTCCGGCCGGAGATCACCGAGAACGGTGGCACGGCCTGGTCGTCGACATCCGGTGGGCCGCTGCCGGGTACGGCGACGCCCGCCCTGGCCGTGACGGTGCGGGTCGCCGAGCCGGACCGGGTGCCGCTGGACGCGCTACGCGCCCTGGTGGAGGCGAACCGGCCGGCGCACGTACCCTGCACGGTCCGGGTCGTCGCCGACGGGCAGCCGGCGGAAGGCGACGACGATGGAGCGCTGTGAGCGGTGCGTACCGGCCGAACCCGGCAGCGCCTTCTGCGGGGTCTGCGGATCGTTCCTCGACTGGGAACAGTCCGCGGACGCGCCCCCGCCCGTCCGGCCGTCGAGCACGCCCCGTTCCGGCCCGACCGCGCCCGACCCGGGCACCGGTGACGGCCCCGGCGACCCGACGCCGTGGTTCGACGCACCGGACCCCGACACTGCGCAGTCCCCGGCCGCCGACACCGCCACCGCGCACACCCGTTCCCCCGGGACCACCGCCGACGACACCCGTTCCCCCAGAAGCGGCGCCGACGACGCCCCGGCGGCCGGAACGACCCCGGGGACCCCGGCCGGCGCGCCGGCCCCGGCGACCACGGTGGACGCGTGGGCAGCGACCGCCCCGGCGGCCGAGCAGGCCCCGGCGGAGGTGGTGGAGGCGGTCCAGCCGGCCCGCCCGTCGACCCGCCGGCCCGTCGTCCGGGAACGCCCACCGTCGACCGAGGACGATGCCGGCGACGTCGTCTGCCCGGTCTGCGGGACCGGCAACCCGCCGGGCCGCAGGTTCTGCCGACGGTGCGGGAGCGCCCTCGACGCCCGGACCGGCCCGTCCGGACGGGAGTCGTGGTGGCGCCGCCTGCGCCGAGCCGTGATCCGGGCCGCGAACTGGATGTTCCGGCCCCGCTCCGGCGTCGCGGGTCTGGTACGCCGCCTCGCCGCCCTGCTGCTCGTCGTCGCCCTGCTCGCCGGGCTCGCGTACGGCGTGACACGCTTCGGTCCCCAGGCCGGCGACGCCGTACGGGACCGGCTCGCCGACCCGCAGCCGGTGAGCCCGGTGTCGGTCCAGGCGTCGAGTCAGGCGGGCGGTCACCCGGCGGAGGCGGTCGTCGACGGACTCAGCAACAGCTACTGGTCCCCCACCGCCGAGGGCACCGGTGCCGGAGAGTACGTGGAACTCACCTTCGCCTCCCCGTTCCGGCTGCTCGACCTGATCGTGCACTCCGGCGTCTCGGCGCAACGGGACGTGTTCCTGCGGCAGGCCCGCCCGGCGGTGCTGGAACTGACGCTCTGGACCGGCGGCGGCACCTCGGAGACCCGGACGCTCCAGCTCGGCGACCAGGCCGGCCCGCAGACCTTCCACCAGGTCGTCGACGACGTGGTGCGGGTACGCCTCACCGTCCGGGAGAGCTACGGCAGCGCCGCCGGCCGTCGGACCGCCATCGCCGAGGTGGAGTTCTTCCGCCGCCCCTGAGCGTGCCGCGTCGCCCCGCACGGCACCCGATGCCCGTGCGGCGCTCAGGCCGCGCGGGGGCTCAGGCCGCGCGGGCCGACTCGGGCACCCCGAGCGTGCGCAGCACCCGGTCGTACGCGCAGCGCGTCCGCGCCGCCGCAGCCGTGTCCCCGGAGCGCTGGTGCGCCTCGGCCAGCACCCGCCACGCGTCGTCCCGGAACCCGTCGATCTCCAGCCCGCGTCGGGCCGCCGCAGCCGCCCCGGCGAGGTCGCCCGCCTCCAGTTCGCGCGCGGCGAGTGTCGCCGCCGCCTCCGCCGCCAACGTGCGGTAGCGGTCCCGGTCGGCCACCACCCACTCCGCCGGCCCGTCCTCCGGCAGCAGGTCACCGGTGTACTGGGCGAGGGCCTCCCGCAGGGCCGCCGTCGCGACGCCCCGCTGCCCCGCGCCCACGTCGCGACGCCACACCGCCACCGCGTGCTCGAACGACCGCACGTCGCAGCGGGCGGTGCGCGGCAGGTCCAACAGGTACGACTCGCCGTCCCGACGCACGAACCGGGACTCGCCGCGCCGTACGCCCGGTTCGAGGAACGCCCGCAACGTGGAGACGCCGACGTGCAGGTTGCGGATGCCGGACCCGACCGGCAGCTCCGGCCAGAGCGCCGTCAGGATGGTCTCCCGGTGTACCGGCCGACCACCGTGGGCGGCCAGGAAACGCAGCAGTGCGCGGACCCTCGGCCGTACCGTCGTCCACTCCAGCCGCCGCCCCGGGATCTCCAGATGGAACCCGCCGAAACAGCGGACCACGAGCGGTGCGGCGTCCGACGGCTGCGCAGCGGTCGACCCCGGTTCCTCGACCGCCCGTCCCCGGAGCGGCTGATGGCTCGAATACCTCATCTTCCGGAACTCCTCCGTCCCCCATCGGTCGCCGTGCCCACCACAGATGCTGCGCCGATCACCGCGCGTAGACATCAGTCAGTTGACGCATACCGATCTCGGCGGCGTCACAGGGTCAGGACTCGGCGCCGGAGACCGCCTCCCGGCGCAGCGCCTCGCGGGCGATCTCGACCCGGCTCCGCACGCCGAGTTTGCCGAGGACATGCGAGATGTGGGTCTGCACGGTACGCCGTGACAGGTACATCTCCCGGGCGATGTCCGGTGTGGACCGCCCCTCCGCCACCAGCGCGGTCACCCGCGCCTCGGTCGGGGTGAGCGCCTCCCAGCCGACCTGCGCGCGGGCCGGCCGGGGACCCCGGACACCCCGACGGACACCGAGACGCCGCAGCCGCCGCTCGGCCCGGCGCACGTCCCAGACCGCGCCGAGGCCGTCGTACCCGTCGACCGCCTCGCCCAGCAGCGTCCTCGCCTCGGCCGCCGAGCCGCGCCGGGCGAGTACCGCCGCCAGGTCCTCCAGCGTGCCGGTCAACTCGACCGGGGACCCGACCGACCGGTAGTACGCGACCGCCTCGCGCAGCGGTGCCGGATCGTCCTCGTGCAGCCCCTGACACCGGCGCAACGCCGCCGCGGCCCGACCCGGCCGGGACTCCGCCGCGGTCTCGGCCCGGCACGCCTCCACCGCCGCCCGGGCCGCCGCCGCGTCGTCGGCCGCCACCGCGAGCCGCACCAGCTCGGGCGTCCACTGGTGGAGCAGGGTCATCTCACCGGGCCCACGGTCCAGGACCACCGACAGCTCCGCCAGCGCCCGCGCCGGATCCCCGGCCTGCTCGGCGGCGAGCGACCGCGCGGCCAGCAGGAAGTCGCGATTCTCCCGGTCGGCGACGGTACGCACGGGAAGCTCCAGACCGGCGCGTAGGTGCGCGGTCGCGACGGCGGTGTTCCCGCGACGCCCGGCGATCACCGCGGCGACGCCGTGCCAGAGCAACGCCGGCCCGCGCTCCCGCAGCCCGGAGTACGTGATCGCCGTGCTGTCCCGTTCGAGGCCGTCGAGTTCGGCGAGCGCGTCGTCCCAGCGACCGAGCCAGTACAGCAGCACGGCGGCAGTGAGCGTCGAGACGCCCCGACCGGGCCCGCCGTCGCGCTGACCCAGGTCGCGTGCCCGGCACAGGGTCTCCTGCGCCGCCGGCCACCGGTCGAGGTTCTGCAGACTGAAGATCCGGCCGTCGAAGGCGAACGTCCGCAGGTCGGCGTACTCGGGTGCGTCGCCCAGCACGGCCAGCGCCCGGTCCGCGTAGTCGAGGGCGGCGACGTGGTCGCGGCGGACCGAGTGGGTCAGCCACAGGTCGGTCAACGCGTACGCGACGGCGAAGGCGTCCCCGGCCTCCTCCCCCACCCGCAACGCCTCCCGGGCGGTGCTGTCCGCCGTACCCAGGTCGCCGTTGCTCGCCCGGTTGACCATCGACAGCGAGGCCAGCAGGCGGGCCTGCCACACCGCCGGTACGGCCGGCCGCCGCAGCGCCGCACCCAGCACGTCCAGCGCCTCCTCGTTGCGCCCCTGGCCGAACAGCGTGCGGGCCAGGATCGAGGACATCTCGGCCTGTTGTCCCGGCGCGGTCGGCAGCGTCAACGCCGCCCGCGCCCGGGCGGCGGCCTCGGAGTGACGCCCGGCGTCGAGCAGCACCCGGGCCAGTTCCACCGAGAGCACCGCCTGGTCGGCCCGGTCGAGCGGGCTCACCGACAACTCGCGGTGCAGCAACTCCACCGCGATGTCCGGGGCACGGGCCGCCAACGCCGGTGCCGCCTCGACCACCCACGTACGGGTCCACTCGTCACCGGTGTGCCCGGCCGCCAACAGTTGCTGGGCCACCCGCAGCGGCTCGGCGCCGGCACCCGCCAACGTCCGCGCCGCCTCGCAGTGCAGCGCCGCACGCAGCGCCGCCGGCATGCTGTCGTAGAGCGCCTGCCGGATCAGCGGATGCCGGAAGGCGAGTTGGTCGCCGACGCCGACGACGATCCCGGCGGTGACCGCGTTCTGCAGCCCTTCGGCCAGGTCCGACGCGGTCCGGCGCAGCACTGCGGCAAGGTCGGTGACGGCGAACTCGCCACCGAGCAGCGATGCGGTCCGCAACATCTGGGCGGTGGCCGCCGACACCACGCTGAGCCGGTCGGTCAGCGCTGCCGCGAAGGAGGCGGGCACCCGGTCGAGGGCGTCGTCGGAGAGTTCACCGCCGCTCGGCACCGCACCGGCGGTCTGCTCCCGCGCCAGGGCGTCGAGCAGTTCACGCAGATAGAGCGGATTGCCCATGGCCCGCCCGAGCAGACGGTCCAGGCCCGGTCCGGGTGGCGCGCCGAGGACCCCGGTGGTCATCGTGCGGACGTCGTCCGGGCTGAGCGCGCCGAGCGCCAGCAGCGTGCCGCCCCGGCGCAGGGTGGCGGCCCGCAACGTCTGGACGTCCTGCCGGGTCGGCACCGGACGGGTGGCGCTGACCAACAGCAGCGGAAGCTCCTCGACCGCGAGGGCGAGCCGGTGCCACAGCATCAACGACGCCTCGTCGGCCCATTGCAGGTCGTCGAGGACGAGCACCGTCGGGCCGTCCGCACACAACTCGTCGACCAGCGACACGAGCATTTCCGTCGCCGTACCGGCGATGTCGTCGGCAGCGAAAAGCCCTGGCCGACGGTCCCGCAGGAACACGGCGATGCGTGCCCGGCGCGGATCCGGCGAACGCGGCCGGACCTGGAGACAGTCCAGCATCACCCGCAACGGAAAGCGGTGGGACAACTGGTCGGCAGTCCCCCACAGCACCTCACGGCTGCCGCCCTCCCGGGCAGTCAGACCGGCTGCGACCAGGGCAGACTTACCGATGCCCGCCTCGCCCTCCACCCACAGCACCGACCCACGGCCCTGGCCGGCGGCCTCGGCGGCGGCGTGCAACACGGCCAGTTCCTTTTCCCGTCCGGCCCAGACAGTTGGCAGATCAACTGGAAACATGGCGAATGCACCCGAACGGAATGGACCGCGAAGCGACGCGCATCGGTGCATATTAGCCGACCGTCACGCCCGAACCTGACCACGAATTGAACACCGAGAATGTGGCTCGCATTTCCTGGGCTCGCTTTTCCCACCGCGACCGCATCCGTGCTGCGTACCACCCCCGGCGGGCACGCCCCCACCGCACCGTCCCCCGCGCCGCACCGCCCCCGCGCCCGGATGCCTCCCGGCGGGCGGGGACGCGACACGACCACGGGGGGATGACGGGGCCAGCCGGTCACCCGAAGACGAATCGGCCCGCTATCAGGATCTGATAGCGGGCCGCTCGAACTGCGATCGATGGTGGGCGATACTGGGTTTGAACCAGTGACCTCTTCCGTGTCAAGGAAGCGCGCTCCCACTGCGCCAATCGCCCGTGCTGTTGTTACACCGAGGTGGGGACGGGATTTGAACCCGCGTACACGGCTTTGCAGGCCGTTGCCTCGCCTCTCGGCCACCCCACCGAGGTTGCCCCCGTCACGCGTGGCGGCAGCTCCGAGCGGACGACGGGATTCGAACCCGCGACCCTCACCTTGGCAAGGTGATGCGCTACCAGCTGCGCTACGTCCGCACGTCTCCGGTTTTCCGGTGACGGATGAGAACTTTAGCCGAGCGGTGGAACGGTTGCCAAATCGGGCCCCACCCGGCGCGCCCGGTTCCGCCGTGCGACAGACCGCGCCCCGCGAGCTTCCTAGGAGCCTGCACCGGTTGCTCCTGATCGCGGCCAACGGTGGAGGGCCGCGCAAGAGCAGGACCGCAGCTCGGTAGACGGCCCGGGACGGACGTCGCGAGTGTCCGGGTTCCGACTGTCGCAAGCCGGATCACCAGGGGTTTGGTGACACGCCGTGTCCGTCTTGATGGGCTACGGTGACGGACGTGACGAGACGTGCGGCCGAGATCCGCCTGGATGCCCTGCTGCGCACCGCTTGTGACGTGATCGTGCAGCGGGGGCTGGCGAACACCCGCACGGCGGACGTGGCGCAGGCCGCCGGGGTGAGCCAGGCCCTGGTCTTCTACCATTTCGCCACCAAGGAACGCCTGCTCGCGCAGGCCTTCGCGTACGCGGTCGAACAGGATCTGGCCCGGCTGGACACGGTGACCCGGTCCAGTGCCCCGCCGCTGACCAAGCTCCGCCGCATCCTCCGGCTCTACACTCCTGCCGGTCGACCCACCTCCTGGTCCATGTGGATCGACGGCTGGTCGGAGTCGCTGCGTACCCCGGAGTTGGAGAAGGTCTCCCGCAAGTTGGACCTGCGGTGGCGGCAGGACCTCGCGACGGTGATCTCCGACGGGGTCCGCGAGGGTGTCTTCGAGTGCACCGACCCGGCGGGCGCGGCCTGGCGGATCAGCGCGGTCATGGACGGCCTGGCGGTCCAGCTCGCGGTGCACGACCGGGTGATCTCCCGACGGCAGTTCGCCGAGTGGGTACGCCTGGTGACCGCCCGGGAACTGGGCCTCGATCCGGCGCAGCTCGACTGAGCCCGCACCGCACCGACCACCAGGCCGTCTCCGGCACCCTGGCGAACCGCCGTCGGAGGCGGTCGGCGACGACGACAATGACGCCATGGATCTGCTCGAGGTGTACCGACGCAGTCTGGTGGAGTTCACCGACCGGGTGGAACAGGTCGGCGGTGGGCAGTGGTCGGCGGTGACCCCGTGCCCGGGGTGGGACGTCCGCACCCTGGTCAACCACGTCGTCGGTGAACAGCGCTGGAGTGTCGCGCTGCTCGCCGGCCGGACCATCGCGCAGGTCGGCGACCGGTACGACGGCGACCAGCTCGGTGACGATCCGGTCGTGGCGGCGCGTGACGCGGCGGCACAGGCCGAGTTGGCCGCCGCCTCCCCCGGCGCGCTGCACCGCACCGTACACCTCTCGGCCGGCGACACGCCCGCCGAGGAGTACCTGCACCAACTGCTCGCCGAGCATCTCGTCCACGGGTGGGACCTGGCCGTGGCGATCGGCGTCGACCCGAGGATGGACGCCGACGCGGTCGCCGAGTGCGCCCGGTGGTTCCGCCGCGCCGTCGGTGACTACCGGAGCAACGGGCTGGTGCACGACCAGGTCGACGTCTCACCGCAGGCCGACGAGCAGGACCGGCTGATCGGCGCGTTCGGCCGCGATCCCGGCTGGGCACCGTAACCGCCCGCCGCACGGCGTGACGAGTACGGCGGCCGGCGCGGGAGATCCCGCGCCGGCCGCACCCCCGGTGTGTGAAGTACGCGAGCGGTCAGCCCAGCCGACCACCGTCACGGGGTACCGTCCGCCAGCGCTGGCGCGGCCCGGGTTGCCGCTCCCAGCGGTCCGCGGCGCTCACCGAGACGCCGTCGGCGGGTACCGGTTCCGGATCCTTGGTCAACTGCCGCAGCCGCATCAGCAGGCCGACGCCGAGGAACAGCAGCAGCCCACCGAGCAGGAAGGCGACCTCGGTCAGGCCGAGCCCCGCCCCGGTCTGCGAGACGTTGCCGGCGGCTCCGGCGTCCGGCGCGGCGGCTCCGCCACCGGCGGCACCGGCATCGACCCTCTCCCCCGGTCCCTCCTCCGGCGGGTCCTCCGTCGGCTGCGGCTCCAGTTCCCGAGGCGACTCCGACGGCGTCGCCCCGGTCGGGTTCGGCGCCGCCGTCGGCCGGGCCGCCCCCTGGCCACCGACCACGTCGCGGGTCGCGGTCTGACGGGACAGCAACTGCAGGTTCTGGTCGTACGCCTCGACGGCGAGCTGGACCTGCCCCTGGTCGGCGTTCCGGGCGAACGCGATCCGGTACTGGGCGGTCACCGTACGCCCCGGGCAGAGCGTGCCCGGGTCGAGTTGCCGGTCGGTCAACCGGGCCGCGTTGCCCTCGGTCCGCACCTGCACCGGGAACGAACCGTTCTCCTCGATCCGGTCGATCCGCACCTGGTCCAGCCGTACGCCCTGCACACCGACCACCATCGACCAACGCACCTTGATGCAGCCGCCCTGGTCGGAGCGGGACACCACGGCGGAGACCGTCTCCACCCGCCCTCCGGCGGTGAACCGGTCCGGCAGGCCGCTGAGTTCGGTGGCGAACGCCGCCTGTGCCGGCGCGGACATGGCCAGGTGCACACCGGTGACGCAGGCCAGTACCACCCCGATCCGTAGCGTGTTCCGCCACAGCCTTCTCACGATCTGTCCTCCTGTTGGTCGCCTCCATCGGCCACGCTATGAGGGCCGGGCGCCAGCCGGTAGACGGGCGTGTTCGCACGTGGTGTGAAGCAAGATGCCCCTTTTCACGTACGGTATTGAACCGGTCACGCGACACCCGCGACACGCCGAACAGGGTCACGATGGACAATCACCGGGTGTCCGCTCTCTCCGCCGCCTTCGTCCAGTTGCACGCCCGGCTCGGTCCCGTCGCCTTCGTCCCCGAGGTACGGCTGCACCAGGCGGACGAGCCGATCGGCCTCTGGGAGCTGACCGAGGGTGAGTTCCGCAGCGACCGGCCGCCGCCGTTCTGGGCCTTCGCCTGGGCGGGCGGCCAGGGCCTCGCCCGGTACGTCACCGACCACCCGGACCTCGTCGCCGGCCGGCGGATCCTCGACTTCGCCTCCGGCTCCGGCCTGGTGGCGATCGCCGCCGCCAGGGCCGGTGCCGCCGCCGTGCGCGCGGTGGAGGTCGACGAGCTGGCCGTCGCGGCGGTCGCGCTCAACGCCGAGGCCAACGGGGTACGCGTCGACGCCGAACTCGGCGACGTCCTCGATCGGGACGCCGGGGACGCCGAGGTGGTGCTCGCCGGCGACGTGTTCTACAGCGAGGCGATGGCCAACCGGGTCCTGCGGTTCCTGCTGCGCGCCGCCCGGTCCGGGGCCACCGTGCTGGTCGGCGATCCCGGACGCGCCTTCCTGCCCCGGGACCGCTTCGACGAGCTGGCCGCCTACGACGTGCCGGTCAGCGAGGCGCTGGAGAGCGTACGGGTGAAGCGCACCACGGTGTGGCGGCTACGCGCGGGACGGCCGTCGGCGGCCCGCTAGCGTGACGCGGTGCTGTTCCGCGCCTGGGAGCAGGCCCCGGAGGCGACCGCGAGCGCCGGGGCCGGTGCCGCCATGGCCGATGCCCGGGGAGCCGGGTCCGCCGGAGCCGGTGCGGGGGCGGGTGTCGACCCGGTCCGGGTCGTCGACCACGTGGGTGTCGCCCATCTGCTGGTGACCCGGCACGCGCTGGTGCGGCAGGTGCTGACCGACCCGGTGACGTACCGCCCGGACAACGCCCTGGACGCGGTGACCCCGATCCCGGTGGCCGCGCTGCGCGTCCTCGCCGCGCACCGGTTCCGGTTGCCGCCCACGCTGGCCAACAACGGCGGGGCCGACCACCCGGGGATCCGCGCGCTGGTCGCCGACGCGCTGCACCCGAGGCGGGTGGCCGAGCAGCGGGACTGGCTCGCCGCGCTGGTCCGCCGACGGGTGGCCGGTCTGGACGCGACGCTCGACGAGGGCGTGCCCGTCGACCTGCACGCCGCGCTCGCCGCCGACCTGCCGCTGCTGGTCCTGGCCCGGCTGGTCGAGTTGCCCGACGCGCCGGTGGCGGCGGTGAAGGAGTTCGCCCGCGCCGCGCTGGAACTGTTCTGGGCACCCCTGGACGCCGACCGGCAGCAGGCCCTCGCCACCGAGGTGGGTCGCTTCCACCGGGTGCTGCGCGAGTTCGCGGTCACCGGCGGCGGGCTCGCCGCGTCGTTGCGGGACGCCGGGCACCCGCCCGACGTGGTGGTCGGCGCACTGTTCTTCCTGCTGGTCGCCGGCCAGGAGACCACCTCGCAGTTCCTCACTCTGCTGATGCACCGGCTGATCGGGGAACCGACCGTGCTCGCCGGGCTGCGCGACGGCACGGTGGCGGTCACCGACGTCGTCGAGGAGGGGCTGCGACGGGAACCGCCGATCGTCACCTGGCGGCGGGTCGCCGCCGTGGACACCACGCTGGGCGGGACGGCGGTGGCGGCGGGCACCAGCATCGTGCTCTGGCTGGCTGGTGCCGGACGCGACCCGGCGGTCGTCGAGTCACCGGACGGGTTCCGGCCGGGGCAACGCGGGTCACGCCGGCACCTGGCCTTCGGCGCGGGCGTACACCGCTGCGTGGGCGACCAACTCGCCCGGATGGAGGCGGCGACCGTGGTGACCGAGGTGGCGCCGCTGCTGGCCCGGGTCCGTGTGCTCCGCGCACCCCGCTACCCGGACAACCTCACCTTCCGGATGCCGGACGCCCTGGTCGTGACGCGCGCCCCGCTCGGTTGATCTCGTCGGCCTCAGTTGATCTCGTCGGCCCAGGCCCGCCAGTCGTCGAGCACGCCGTACAACGCCGGGGTCAGCCAGCCCGGCGCGGACCGCCGGAACACCCCCGGGTCCATCGCCCCGGCCCCGGACGGCAACGCACCGAGCAGGTTCGGCAGCAGGTCGCTGACGTTGGCCCAGTGCACCAGCTCCGGGTCGGCCGGCCAGGCGCCGATCACCACACCCGCCGGCACCGCTCGCCGGTCCAGCGCCTCCAGGGTGAGCGCGGTGTGGTTGAGGGTGCCGAGACCCGCGCGGGCCACCACCACCGCCGGGGCACCCAACGACACCGCCAGGTCGGCCACCGTCCACGCCTCGCCCGAGGGTCGCAGCCCCATCGGGACGAGCAGCCCACCGGCGCCCTCGATCAGCACCAGGTCGTGCTTCTCCGCCTCCTCGCGGATCGCGTCGACGGCGTTGTACAACTCCAGCGGCGGCAGGTCCGCCACCCGGGCTGCGGCCAACGGGGCGAGCGGATCGGGGTAGGCGGCCAGCGTGCGGGCGGTCATCGGGGCGGAGAGCCGGGTGACCGCCTCGACGTCGCCGGGCTCACCGGTGGCCGTACCCGTCTGGCCGGGTTTGACCACCGCCACCCGCAGCCCGGCCGCCTGCGCGGCGGCCGTGATCGCGGCGGTCACCACCGTCTTGCCGACCTCGGTGTCGGTCCCGGTGACCAGCACCGGTCCGCGCCACTGATCCGTCACGGCGCACATTCCACGATGACCTCCAGGGCCCGCTCGAAGTCCGCCCGGGACGGCCCGGCACCGATGGTGAGCCGCAGCCGGGACCGGCTGTCCGGGGTCGAGGGCGGCCGGAAACAGCCGACCGCCACGCCCCGGTCCCGGCAGGCGGCGGCCCAGGCGGTCGCCGCCTCCGGGCCGGCGGCGGTGACCGAGACGACGGCGGCGTCCGGGACGGAGACCTCCAGGCCGGCGGCGCGCAGGCGGGCCACCGCGAGCGTGGCGCGGGCGGCCAGTTCGGCGCGGAGGGCGTCGCCGTCACGGGCCAGCCCGACGGCGGCGTGCACCCCGGCGGCCACGGCCGGCGGCAGCGCGGTGTCGTAGATGAAGGTCCGGGCGGTCTCCACCAGGTGCCGGACGAACTCGGCCGGACCGGCCACCACCCCGCCGGCACCACCGAGCGCCTTGGAGAGGGTGGCGGTGACCACCACGTCCGGCGCGCCGGTCAGCCCGGCGGCGGCCACCGCACCGGCCCCGGCCGGACCGACGACACCGAGCGCGTGCGCGTCGTCGACCAGCAGCAGCGCCCCGTGCGCGCGGGCGGTCGCGTGCAGCTCGGCCAGGGGCGCCAGGTCACCGTCGACGGAGAAGACCGACTCGGTGACCACCACCGCCGGACGGCCGGGTGCCCCGGCCAGGGCCGCCGCCACCGCGTCGACGTCGGCGTGCGGGGTCACCACGGTCTCCGCGCCGGAGATGCGACACCCGTCGATCAGGCTGGCATGGTTGTGCGCGTCGGAGACCAGCAGCGTGCGGGGCCGCACCAGCGCCCGGACCGCGCCGAGGTTGGCGAGGTAGCCGGAGGAGAAGACCAGCGACCGGTCGGTGCCGAGCCAGTCGGCGAGCGCGTCCTCCAACGCGTGGTGGGCGTCGGTGGAGCCGCGCACCAGTCGTGAGCCGGTCGCGCCCAGCCCGTACTCGGAGAGCGCCTTGGCCGCCGCCGCGACCACCTCGGGATGCGCGGAGAGGCCCAGGTAGTCGTTGCCGGCCAGGTCCACCACGGCGTCGTCGGCGGTACGCGGACGCAGCCGACGGGTCAGTCCCGCCTTGGCCCGCAGGTCCGCGCGGCGTGCCAGGGCCGCCAGCCAGTCCGCCACCACCACGCCCCTTCCCCGCCGGTTTCCACCGTCAGGCGTCGTCGCCCGGTCGCACGTCGTCGCCCCGGGCGCTTCCGCCGGGCGAAGTTACCACCCGTCCGGGCCGCCCCGGCGTGGCGCCGTACGGCTCGCCGGAGGGCACCGGGGCGGGGCCGCGCACGTTTCCGCCCGTCGGACGGCCTTGTAGGGTACGTGCCATGCCAGAGATCCTCGACCAGGCCCGTGCCCAGGTGCTGGAGGGTGGCGTCGGCCTGGACCAGGCCGGTGTCCTCGCGGTGCTCAACCTGCCCGACGAGCACCTGACCGCCACGCTCCAGCTCGCCCACGACGTGCGGATGCGCTGGTGCGGCCCGGAGGTCGAGGTCGAGGGCATCGTCTCGCTGAAGACCGGCGGCTGCCCGGAGGACTGCCACTTCTGCTCGCAGTCCGGGCTGTTCACCTCGCCGGTGCGGTCGGTCTGGCTGGACATCCCGTCGCTGGTCGAGGCCGCCAAGCAGACCGCCGCGACCGGGGCGACCGAGTTCTGCATCGTGGCCGCCGTCCGCGGCCCGGACGCGCGACTGATGACGCAGATGCGCGAGGGCGTCGCCGCGATCAAGGCCGAGGTCGACATCCAGGTCGCCGCCTCGCTCGGCATGCTCAGCCAGGAGCAGGTCGACGAGCTGGTCGCCATGGGTGTGCACCGGTACAACCACAACCTGGAGACCTGCCGGTCGTACTTCCCGAACGTGGTCACCACGCACTCGTGGGAGGAGCGCTGGGAGACGCTGCGGATGGTCCGCGAATCCGGCATGGAGGTCTGCTGCGGCGGCATCCTCGGGCTCGGCGAGACGGTCGAGCAGCGGGCCGAGTTCGCCGCCCAGCTCGCCGAACTGGACCCGCACGAGGTGCCGCTGAACTTCCTCAACCCCCGGCCGGGCACCCCGCTCGGCGACCGTCCGGTGGTCGAGGGCAAGGACGCGCTGCGCGCCATCGCCGCGTTCCGGCTCGCCATGCCGCGCACCATCCTGCGGTACGCGGGCGGCCGGGAGATCACCCTCGGCGACCTGGGCACCCGCGACGGCCTGCTCGGCGGCATCAACGCGGTGATCGTCGGCAACTACCTGACCACCCTCGGTCGACCGGCCACCGACGACCTCAAGCTGCTCGACGACCTCAAGATGCCGGTCAAGGCGCTGTCGGCGACGCTCTGATGCCGATGGGCGAGCTGGTCGGGACGTGGTGCGACCGCTGCGGTGAGGCCGTGGCGGTCGGCGACCACGAAGGCTGCGCGGCGGCCCGCACCCTGGAACCGCCCCGGTACTGCGCCGGATGCCGACGCCGGATGAAGGTGCAGGTGCTGCCGGTCGGCTGGTCCGCCACCTGCGTCGAACACGGCGAACAGCGAGGCTGAGGCGTGACGTTGCGCGGAGAGACGGTGACCCTGCGGCGGGCGACGGCCGACGACGTGCCCACGCTCGCCGCCATCCGTGCCGAGCCCGAGGTCCGTCGCTGGTGGCGCGGCGACGACGACCTGACCGCCGCCGTCGAGGCCGACCTCGCCGACGACGACCTCGAGGTGTACGTCGTCGAGCACGACGACCGGGTGGTCGGGGCGATCCAGTGGTACGCCGAGAACGACCCCGACTACCGCCACGCCGGACTGGACATCTTCCTCGACCCGTCGGTACGCGGCCGGGGCCTCGCCGGAGACGCCATCCGCACCCTGGTCCGGCACCTGGTCGACGCCCACGGCCACCACCGCTTCACCATCGACCCGGCGGCGGCCAACACCGCCGCGATCCGCGCGTACGCGAAGGCCGGCTTCCGCACCGTCGGCGTCCTCCGTCGCTACGAGCGCGGCGCCGACGGCCGCTGGCACGACGGCCTCCTGATGGACCTGCTCGCCGACGACCTCCGCTGACCCCACCCGAGCCGCGACCCTCGCGCGCTTCTGATGGGTGCGCTGGGTGTGATGTAAGGAAGGGCCCCCTGCTAACGCCTCGTGTATAGCAGGGGACCCTTCCTAACATCCCCGCCGTCGCAGCGCCGGAAATCCGCTGGCGCCCCGCCGCTGGAATGTCCAGAGTCGGACGATGCCGCCCCTCGTACCCGATGATCGTGCCGACCCGCTGGAGTGGCTGGCCTTCGCGCAGGCCGGAGTCCTCACCACCGCCCAGGCGCTGACCGTGCTGACCGAGGGCACGCTACGGGGTCTCGTCCGTTCCCGCCGATGGCGCTCCGTCGGCCGTGGCCTGCTGCTCTCCGGCAACGGCCGACTCACCCGGACCCAACAACTCTGGGTGGCCGTCCTGGCCTGCGGACGCGGCGCGGTCCTCGCCGGTCCCACCGCAGCTACCGAGGCCGGAGTACGCGGCCTGCGGCCTGAGCCGCTGCACGTCCTCGTGCCGTCGACCCGCCGGTCCGGGCGTACCACCCTGCGCCGGCTGCCGCTCGACATGGCCGCCGTGGTGGTGCACCGGACGTCGCTGCTGCCCGCCGACCACCTTCAGGTCGGCCGGCCGCCCCGGACCAGCACGGCACGTGCCCTGGTGGACGCGGCGAGTTGGGCACCTTCGACCCGCGCGGCGCAGGAGGTGCTGGCTGCCGGGTGCCAGCAGAGGCGGGTACTGCCCGAGGAGATCACCGCCGTGCTCGACGTCCTGCCCCGGGCACCACGGCGACGACTGATCCGGCAGACCGTCGACGACATCGCCGGTGGCGCGCAGGCGCTCAGCGAGATCGACTTCGTCCGGCTCTGCCGCCGCGCCGGGCTGCCGGCACCGGACCTACAGGAGCGACGAACCGACACCACCGGTCGTACGCGCTGGCTCGACGCGTACTGGCGCGAGTGGCGGATCCATGTGGAGATCGACGGGGCGCACCACATGGACGTACGCCAGTGGGCGGCGGACATGCAGCGGCAGAACGACGTCTGGACGACGGGTGACCGCATCCTGCGCTTTCCCGCCTGGCTGGTACGCGCCCACCCCGACCAGGTCGCCGACACGGTCCGCCGCGCCCTCGTCGCCGCCGGTTGGCGTCCGGACTCGTGAATCTTGGACGGTTGCCGTCACTGTCGAACGGAAATTGTCCACGATCGCCGGACACGCTGCACCGTAAGCGCGAGGTACCGCGTCCTGCGAACGGACGGAGCGGACGCGGTAAGCAGGGACGGGCCGGAGCGGACCCGGACGGAGCAGACCCGGACGGAGCAGACCCGGTTGGCGGGTACGGGCCGGGTGGATCGGGTGGTGACGGCGAGAACGGCCGCCGGAGGGACACCGGCGGCCGTTCTCGGGTGGTTGGTCATCGGGTCTCCCGCCGATCAGCCGGAGGAGATGGCACAAGCTTGCCTGCGGATGGGGCCCACCGATCTCAGGCGAACGGTCCGACCTGGGCAGACGGGCGGGTCCCGTGTCGGGACGTCGGGGTGGAATCAGGGGCCGCCAGCGGCGTGTCGGTGTAACGCGATTCGGCCCGCCGACGCTACCCCCGCCGGCCCAGAATCGCCCGCGCCCCGGCTTGCATCCCGACGAGACGCTCGCGCCGTTCCGGATCGGCCTTCCCGGAACGCTCGCTCCTATGGTGCCGCTCGGCCTTCCCAAACCGGTGAACGCCAGATTACATTGCTACTCATCCATGGGAGCGCTCCCGGTCCTGCTGGAGCCACTCTGCCACCACCGCCGGCAGCCGTCCACCCCGACGCGTGCGCGTCGACGCTGCCTGCCCCGTACGACAGGAGCAGCCGCATGCACCACATCAGACGGCCGGGCCGCGCGCGCGGTGACGATCCCGGCCGACGCGGCCACTGGTCGCGTCGTCTCCGCAGCACCGGCACGGTCATCGCCGCCGGCCTGGCGCTGGCGGTCGGCGTACCGGCGGCAGGCGTCGCCGCGCCGAACACCACCGCACCGAACACCACCAACTCCACCGCACCGAACACCACCACCAGCAACGCCGCCGCCAGCAACGCCGCGTCGAGCAACGCCGCCGCTCCGGCGTTCAACTACGCCGAGGCGTTGCAGAAGTCGCTGCTGTTCTACGAGGCGCAGCAGTCCGGCAAGCTGCCGGACTGGAACCGGGTCTCCTGGCGCGACGACTCGGCACTGCGGGACGGCGCGGACGTGGGGCTCGACCTCACCGGCGGCTGGTACGACGCCGGTGACCACGTGAAGTTCGGCTTCCCGATGGCGTTCAGCACGACGATGCTGGCGTGGGGCGCGGTCGAGTACCGGGCCGGGTACGTGGCGTCGGGCCAGCTCACCCATTTGTTGAACAATCTGCGGTTCGTCAACGACTACTTCGTCAAGGCGCACCCCTCGCCGAACGTGCTGTACGGGCAGGTCGGCAAGGGCGACGACGACCACAAGTGGTGGGGGCCGGCCGAGGTGATGCCGATGGCGCGGCCCGCGTACAAGATCGATGCGAGCTGTGGCGGCGCGGACCTGGCGGGTGAGACGGCGGCGGCGATGGCCGCGTCGTCCATGGTGTTCCGGCCGACCGACGCCGCGTACGCCGACAAGCTGCTCACCCACGCGCGGCAGCTCTACACGTTCGCCGACACGGTGCGTAAGAGCTACCACGAGTGCATCACGGACGCGACCAGCTTCTACCGGTCGTGGAGCGGCTACCAGGACGAGCTGGTGTGGGGTGCCATCTGGCTGTACCGGGCGACCGGCGACGCCACGTACCTGGCCAAGGCGGAGAGCGAGTACGACAAGCTCGGCACCGAGCCGCAGACCACCACCCGCTCCTACAAGTGGACGGTGGCCTGGGACAACAAGCAGTTCGGCGCGTACGTGCTGCTGGCCAACCTGACCGGGAAGCAGAAGTACGTCGACGACGCCAACCGGTGGCTGGACTTCTGGACCGTGGGCGTGAACGGGGAACGGATCCGCTACTCCCCCGGCGGGATGGCGGTGCTCGACTCCTGGGGCGCGTTGCGGTACGCGGCCAACACCGCGTTCGCCGCGCTGGTCTACAGCGACAAGACCACCGACGCGACCCGCAAGACCCGCTACCACGACTTCGCCGTCCGGCAGATCAACTACGCACTCGGTGACAACCCGCGCAACTCCAGCTACGTGGTCGGCTTCGGCACCAACCCGCCGAAGAACCCGCACCACCGCACCGCGCACGGCTCCTGGTGGGACAGCATGACCGTACCCACGGAGACCCGGCACACCCTCTTCGGCGCCCTGGTCGGCGGGCCGTCGTCGCCGAACGACGCGTACACCGACAACCGGTCGGACTACGTGATGAACGAGGTCGCCACCGACTACAACGCCGGTTTCACGTCCGCGCTGGCCCGGCTCTCCCAGGAGTACGGGGGTACGCCGCTCGCCGGTTTCCCGGGTGTCGAGCGGCCCGACATCGACGAGTTGACCGTGGAGACCACGGTGATGCAGAACGAGACCCGGGCCACCGGCCTCAAGGTGATGATCTACAACAAGTCGGCGTTCCCGGCGCGGGCGTTGACCGACGCGAAGTTCCGCTACTACTTCCGCCCGGACGGCACCGGTCCGGTGCAGGTCACCCCCGGCTACACCCAGGGCTGCCCGGCGCCGAGCACCGCCAAGCAGGCCAGTGGTGACCTCTGGTACGTGGAGGTCGACTGCACCGGCCAGACCATCGCGCCGGCCGGTCAGTCGCAGCACCGGATGGAGGTGCAGTTCAAGGTCGGTGTACCCGAGGGCGGCACCTGGAACACCGGCAACGACCCGTCGTTCCAGGCCACCGCCGGGCCGAACCGCACCGTGCCGTTGTACGCGGGCGGGGTCCGGGTGTGGGGCGTGGAGCCCACCGGTGACACCGACCCGCCGCCGCCGGACCCGGACGACACGGTCGCGCCGACCGCTCCCGGCGCGGTGACCGTCTCCGGGATCACCGCGACCGGAGCCACCCTGACGTGGGGTGCCGCCACCGACAACGTGGGCGTCACCGGGTACCGGGTCTACCGGGACGACGTGCTGGTCGCGACCGTCACCGGCACCACGTACGCGGCGACCGGGTTGACCGCGCAGACCACGTACCGCTTCCACGTGGTGGCCGTCGACGCGGGCGGCAACGTCTCGCCGCCCACCGCGAAGGTCTCGGTGACCACCTCGGCGCCGCTGCCGACGACGCCCTGCCGGGTCACCTACGGCACCAACGACTGGGGCACCGGGTTCACCGCGAACATCACCATCGCGAACACCGGCACCTCGACCATCAACGGCTGGACGCTGGCGTTCACCTTCCCGAACAGCGGCCAGCGGGTCGGCCAGGGCTGGGGGGCGACCTTCCAGCAGACCGGCGCGTCGGTGACCGCGACCAGCCTGTCCTACAACGGCACTCTCGCGCCGGGCACATCGACAAGCATCGGTTTCAACGGTACGCACACCGGCAGCAACCCCCGACCGACAGGCTTCACGGTCAACGGGGCGACCTGCACCGTCGCCTGATCCCGGGGGCGGTGTGGCCGGCCGACGTGCTCGGCCACACCGCCCCTCCAGCACGCGCCGACATACCAATCGGTTCACCATCAGTGCAGATTGTGTGAACATCCATAAGATCCACCCGTACGCCGACCGCTCCCGTACCCCACGGCACCCCTGTCGACCTGGGAAAAGGAGCTGAACAATGCGCGGACGACACCGTCGGACACGTCGGACACGCCTGCTGGCCCTGGTGGCGGTCGGGGTGGTGGCCCTCGCCGGGCTCGCGATCGCCCCGATGACCTTCGCCGCCGAGGCGCCCCGCAACACCTGCCCCGACCTGGAGGTCATCGGCGCACGCGGCACCACCGAACGCCCCGGCCTCGGCATCGTGCTGACGCCGCTGGCCCGGCAGATCACCCGGGACCTGCCGCAGACCGTCCGCACCACCCCGCTCGACTACCCCGCCTCCGGCAACTACATTGCCAGCGTCCGCCAGGGCGTCACCGAGGTGCAGCGGGTGATGACCGCGACCGCCGCGCAGTGCCCCGGCACCCGCTTCGTCCTGATGGGCTACTCCCAGGGCGCCGACGTGATGGGCGACGCGCTGGCCGGCACCGGTAGTCGTGCCGGTCTCTCCGCCGACCTCGCCGCGCGAGTCTCCTCCGTACTCCTCTTCGGCGACCCCTCCTTCACCGCCGGTGAACCCTTCAACGTCACCGACGGCCGACGCTCCGGCATCTTCCCCCGGGGCGCAGGGCGACTGAACGGCTTCGCCGACCGCATCCAGTCGTACTGCAACGCCAACGACCGCTTCTGCCAGGGCGGATTCAGCTTCGCCGCACACGTCAACTACCAGGGATTCCACCCCCAGGCCACCCGCTTCGCCGCCACCCGCGCCACCGCCGACGTACCCCGCTGACCTCGCGGCTGGTTCCATCTGCGGCGGCGAGTGCGGCGGGTCCGTCGTCGTCGGCAGCCGGCGACGGCCGTACTGCGGCGACGGCAATCTTGGACAGTTTCCGTTAGGAGCTAACGGAAACTGTCCAAGATAGACATCTGCACCACGCGATCGTGGCCGTGTGGTCGGGTGTGTGGGGATGGGGCGAGCACGAGTCGCCGCAATCCGGCGGGCATCACGAACAGATGCCGCGTCTCGACCGCATCCCCGTACCGGTCGAGCTGGTAACACCGGATCCAGGTCCAGCCGTACGGCGAATGCCAGTCGGCCTGCTCGCGGACGACCCGCACCGCGATCGGCGTGCGAAACTGCGGGCTCGCCTCGCGGGTCAACAGGTACACACCGGGCTCGACCACCGGCGTCCCGTCCGGCCTCCGCCTCTCACCAGGCACGACGCGGTACGACCACAGCCTGGTCCACCCGCACCCGGGCGTACCGGCGACGAACCTGGAGCGTCCCGTCCCCCTGCACCGCATGCCCGCTCACCTCGGCCCACACATGGCCGTCCTGCTGCTGCGCCCGGCCGATCACCTCGGCCACATAGAGCAGCAGCTCTCCCGCCCCGGGCAGGTACGCCCCCTCCGGCACCCGGATCACGTCCCCCACCGCCACGGTGCCGAGTGCCTCCCCACCGAGCACTACGGCGAGCGACGGCACGGATGAACATCCATCGGCGTGCGCCGACCAGCGCGACGGCGGGACATCGTTCGTCGGTCTCGGTGTGGACACGGGAGCCTCCCTCGCCGCCTCGGTGGACCGGGGGCCGCCGCGGATGCTCGCCCGGCGGCGACCCCCGGGACGAACGCGCCCGCCGGGCCAGGGGGATTGACCTCCACCGAACGCGCCATCTGAACAAGACCTTGCCAAGGGTTGCGGGGCAGTTACACCGCGTAGGAGTGTGTACCGAAGACATTCCGGACGATGTGTTTGGAGCAGGGGATGAATCGGGCTGTTCAGCTCGCAATGGCAGCGGCCGGGGAGACCGCCGACAGCCTCGCAGCCCAGATCGGAGTAGATCCGAAAACCGCTGCGCGGTGGGTCAGCCAGGGACGCGTTCCGCAGATGCGTCATCGTGCCCTCGTGGCAGAAATCCTGCGGCGGGACATAGAGGACCTTTGGCCGGACGCACTGCGACGTAAGGAGCCCGCGTGGTTCCTGCCGTGGACGCAGCTCGAACGGGAAGCGACCGGACTCCGCTGTTACGAGTCGTCGGTGATTCCGGGGCTTCTACAAACCGAGGAATACGCGCAGGCCGTGCTCGCCTCCGGGCCCCTGATGGCCGACACCGAAAGCCTCGTCGCACTCAGGATGGAGCGGCAGTCAGCGGTGTTCGAGCGGCCTCGACCACCGCTCGCGGTCTTCGTGATCGACGAAGCCGCGTTACGCCGGGGCACACAGAAGGTCGTGGGACCTCAACTCGACCGCCTGATCACCATGGCGCAGCGGCCGAACGTCATGGTGCATATCGTTCCACTGACGGCCGGTCTACACCCGGGCCAGGCCGGGCCGTTCGTTATCGCCACGACTGCGGACGGGGACGACGTCGGCTACCTGGACGATCAGGCCCAGGGACGGATCACCAATGAGGTGGCTCCACTCTGGGCCGTCTGGGATACCGTGAGGTCGGTGGCGCTTCCGCGTGACCAGTCCATCGAGTTTCTGAGAGCGCGGGAATGGCTGACCTGACCGGCGCCCACTGGCGCACAAGCACTCGGAGCAGCTCCAACGGCGGGAACTGCGTGGAAGTCACCGACAATCTGCCGGACATCGTCGGCGTCCGGGACTCCAAGGACCCGAGTGGTCCCGCCCTGGCCTTCGATCCCACCGCATGGCAGGCGTTCGTCGCCCAACTCGCCAAACGAGCCTGACCACTGCGGACATCCGAGAGCGCTCGCCCCGCCGAGGCCGGGCGCTCTCCCCGTCCCCAGCCGCCCCAACACCTCCCCGCCAGCCACCACCCCCGCCGATCATGGAGTTGTGGCATCGACAAACAGGGGCGTTTCATCAGACAACGGGCACCACAACTCCATGATCGACGCAGCAGAGCGCGCGACACGGCAGAGCGCGCGACGCGGCACCACGCGCGACACGGCACACGACGCCGCACCACGCGCGTGCGGGACGGGAAAGGGCGGTGGGCGGGGCTCCCGCATCGGGTGTCCCGCCCACCTCACCGTCCTCCGCACCGGAGGTCGGTCGTCTGTGCTGTCAGCCGGCGCGTTCCGTCGCCGCCGACACCTCGGCCCCGAGGGGGACCGTCATGGTGAGCAGGGAGCCGTCGCGGTCGGCGGTGGTGGGTCGGGTCAGCCGACGCAGGGTACGCAGCATGGCCGTGTTGTCCGCCTGGATGTGCAGCACCATGGCCGCGTACCCGGCTGACTCGGCCTGCCGGGTCAACCGGCGCAGCAGGGTCGAGCCGAGGCCGCGCCGCTGCCAGTCGTCGCGGACCAGCAGGGCCACCTCGGCCTCGTCGCCCTCGGCGAGCAGGTTCGCCATCGCGACGACCGACTCCGCCGCCCCGTCGGAGCCGGTCGTCGCGGCGATCAGGGTCTGCCCCCGCGCCGGTTCCAGGAGCTGACGCATCCGGGCCGGGGTGGGCAGGCAGGCACCGCCAAGGTAGCGGCGTTGGCGGGTGTCCGCCGAGCACGCCTCGTGCAGTTCGGTCACGGCCGCCAGGTCGTCGGCGACGGCGGGGCGTACGGTCAGCTCGGCGCCGTCGGGCAGGACCACGGTGACCTGCTCGGTGGTGCGGCGGGCGGCGGTGGCGCCCAGCTCCAGCAGGGCCTGCGCGCGGGCGTACTCGGCGGGCGTGAAGCTCGGCGCGACCCGGCGCAGCAGGTAGGAGCCGCCGTTGGGGTCGGCCAGCAGCATCGTCGCCTCGTCGACTCCGATACGCATCTCGGCGAGTGCCGGACGCCAGGTCACCTCGTCCGCGCCGAGGAGGGCACGCAGCACCTCGCCGGTGGCGTCCGGGTCGTGGACCAGCCGGGTGGCCAGCCCGAGTACGCGGGTCGGCTGGTCCGCCAGGCCGCGCGCCTCGCTGCGCGCCACCCAGCAGTCCCGGCCCCGGCCCCGTTCCACGGCGGCGATCAGACCCGCTTCGTCGAGGGTGTCCGGCGCGTCCACGAGGAAGTCGTCGACGGCGCCACGTTCGGTGGTGTGCACCTGCACGGTGAGGATGTTGACCCCACGTAGCGCGAGGCTCGCCGTGAGCACCGACAGGTAGCCCGGTCGGTCGTCCACGGTGGCCCGGATCCGCCACAGCGTCATGGTCGCCTCCTTTCACCTGTCACCCTGGCCTGCCGCTGTTGCCGGCCGGTTGCCCCGTCGTGTCCAGCGGCCACGGGCCCTGCGGTCTGCGTCACACCAGGTCGCGGCCGGTCAGGGGGTGGCGACGGTCGGGGAGCCGACCAGGTCGAGCCGGTCGCCGAGGATCACCGCGCTGGCCCGGACCAGCTGGGCGAGCCGGTCGACCTCGGTGCTGTGGAAGGCGGCCGGGGTCAACGTCTCGTTGTGCTCGCGGGAGACCACGAGGACCAGTCCGGCGCGACCGAACGGCGCGATGGCGAAGTGGCTGCCGTCGGGCATGGTCATCGACCGGGCGCGCAGCGGGGTCACCTCCGGCAGCCGTGGCGGCATCGGCGTACGCCAGCTCGCGTGCCCGACCGTCGCTCCGCCGCCGCCGGTGCGGGAGGCCCAGTCGACCGGTACGACCGCGGCCACGGACCACTCGGCGGCGAGCAGTCCGGGTACCGCGTCGACGAGGGTGGCCAGCCCGTCGGCCGGGTTGGCGGCGACCTGGGCCAGCAGTTCCGCGTCCTGCCCGGTGGTGGTGGGCGCGCCGATCGCCCGCCACACCCCGTCGACGCGTACGCCCGGGATCGCGGCCAGACCGGCCAGCAACCGTTCCACCCGGGCGGCGCCCGGCCAGACCACGGTGAAGTCGTCGACCGCCCGGCCGCCGAGCCGTTCCAGGACGACCACCTGGACGATGTCCGCGCCCGATACCCCGAGGGTGCGCGCCACCTGGCCGAGCGTGCCTGGACGGTCCGGCAGGGTGACCCGTACACGCAGCAACATCTGAACCCTCCGCTCGGCGGGCCGGCACAATCCCGGCAGGCTGAACCCGAGCGTGGCAGTTGACCATTTCGTCCCTGTTGCTGCGGCATGTCCCCTGGGCAAAACCTGACCTTGACAACCCGACGGGGCTGCCATCAACTGTCCGAATGACCGATCCGGCTGCCCGTTTCCCCGCCGGTCTGGACCTCGGCCGTCTCGGCGCGTACCTCGCGACGCATCGACCGGAGTCGGCCGGGGAGCCGCTGCGGGCCGACCTGATCGCCGGTGGGCGGTCGAACCTCACCTACCTGGTCCACGCCGGCGACCGTGACCTGGTGCTGCGGCGACCACCGCTCGGGCACGTGCTGGCCACCGCGCACGACATGGCCCGAGAGTTCCGGGTGATCTCGGCGCTGGCCGCCACCGACGTGCCGGTCCCCCGCGCGCTGCTGCTCTGCGCCGACCCGGAGGTGCTGGGCGCGCCGTTCTATCTGATGGAACGCGTGCCCGGCGAGGTGTACCGGGCGCGCCGGCAGACCGACCGGCTCAGTGCCGGGCAGCGGCACGACCTGGCCATGGCGATGATGGACACCCTCGCCACGCTGCACACCGTCGACCCGGCGGCGGTCGGCCTGGGCGACTTCGGCCGCCCCGACGGCTACCTGGCCCGGCAGGTACGCCGCTGGGCCGGGCAGCTCGACCGGTCCCGCAGCCGACCGCTTCCCGGCATCGACGAGCTGCGCGACCGGCTCGCCGCCACGGTTCCCGACAGCACCGGTACGGGCCGTCTCGTGCACGGCGACTACCGGCTGGACAACCTGCTCGCCGCCGTCGACCCGGCGACGGGGTCGATGACCGTGACCGGGGTGCTGGACTGGGAGATGGCTACGCTCGGCGACCCGCTTGCCGATCTCGGGCTGCTGCTGACGTACTGGGACGTCCTGGGCGGCGGCGTCGTCTCCGTCGACAACCCGGTCGCCGACGGACCCGGCCCGCGTACCGGGTTCCCGACCGGCGCGGAGCTGATCGACCGGTACGCCGCCCGCAGTGACGTCGACGTCGGCCCGCTCGACTGGCACGTGGCACTGGGCTGCTTCAAACTCGCGGTGATCTGCGAGGGCATCCACTACCGGCACACCCTCGGGCAGACCCTCGGCGAGGGTTTCGACACCATCGGCGGCATGGTCGCCCCGCTGGTCGCCCACGGGCTGGCCACGCTGAGGGAGGCATGATGCACTTCGGGTACGACGACCGCACCGAGCAGTTGCGCGGGGAGCTGACCGAGTTCCTGACCGACCACGTCTACCCGGCCGAGGCCGTGTACGCCGCCGAGGTGGCCGCTGCCGGTGACCCCTGGGCCCGACCGCCGGTGCTGGCGGGGCTGAAGGACGAGGCGCGCCGACGTGGCCTGTGGAACCTCTTCCTCCCCGATCCGCGCCACGGCGCCGGGCTGACCAACCTCCAGTACGCGCCGTTGGCCGAGCTGACCGGCCGCAGCCCGCACCTGGCCCCGGAGTCGCTCAACTGCGCCGCGCCGGACACCGGCAACATGGAACTGCTCGCCGAGTTCGGCTCCCCCGCCCAGCAGGAGCGGTGGCTCGGCCCGCTGCTGGCCGGTGAGATCCGCTCGGCGTTCTGCATGACCGAACCGGACGTCGCCTCCTCCGACGCGACGAACATCGCCACCGCTATCCGCCGCGACGGCGACCAGTACGTGATCGACGGCCGAAAATGGTGGTCGTCCGGGGCGATGGACCCGGCCTGCGAGATCTTCATCGTGATGGGCAAGACCGACCCGGGCGCCGACCGGCACCGACAGCAGAGCATGATCCTGGTCCCCCGGGACACTCCCGGGGTCACGGTCCGCCGGGGGATGACCGTCTTCGGCTTCAGCGACGCCCCGCACGGTGGTCACGCCGAGATCCACTTCGACGGCGTACGGGTGCCGGCGGAGAACCTCGTCGGCGCCGAGGGCACCGGGTTCGCCATCGCCCAGGCGCGGCTCGGCCCCGGCCGCATCCACCACTGCATGCGCCTGATCGGCATGGCCGAACGGGCCCTGGAACTGCTCTGCCGCCGAGCCGCCGACCGGGTCGCGTTCGGCCGCCCCCTCGCCGAGCAGGGCGTGGTGCGGGAGTGGATCGCCGAGTCCCGGGTCCGCATCGAGCAGGCCCGCCTGCTGGTACTCAAGACCGCCTGGCTGATGGACACCGTCGGCAACAAGGGCGCACACACCGAGATCCAGGCGATCAAGATCGCCACGCCGGCGATGGCCGAGTGGGTGATCGACAAGGCGATCCAGACGTACGGCGCAGCCGGCGTCAGCCAGGACACTCCCCTGGCCGCACTCTGGACCCACGCCCGTACGCTCCGCCTCGCCGACGGCCCCGACGAGGTGCACCGCGCCAGCCTCGCCAAACGCGAACTACGCCGCTGGACCCGCCCCGCCTGACGGCACCCGCCACGAACGGCGTGCGTCCCTGCCTCGGGGCTGCCGTCCGACCAGAACGAGAACTCCCACCATGACCAGGGTAAATACGCCGATCGAGGTGACCTCGACCGCCAGCACCCATGGCCGAGGTTCGATGAGGTCGTTGAGCAGTCCATAGAGTTCGGCGGTGGAGGCGATGGCGAGAAGAGTCGCTGACGTGGTCAGGATGGTGTTCAGGCGCCGACGCCGGTGAAATTCGGCAGCGGCCAGCCGGTCGTCGAAGGCGCGGAACAGCCCCGAGGCGGCCTGGTACAGATCCTCAGCCTCCTGAATCCGACTCAACAAGGAACGTTCGTACGCGGCAAGACCAGCCGCCCCGTACAGGCGGTCGAAATAGGAACGCCTGATCAGGTCACGCAAGAGGGTGGGGGAATTGATTCCGTTAAGCTTGGCCCGGACGTCACTCGTGACCAGTCTGAGGTCGGCATACCGTTGTTCGAGTGACAAGATGGTGTGCTGCAGTGCGTTTCTCTCCTGGACCGTCGACATCGGCGCCTCCTGAAGAAGCCGTCGGGCCGTGTCGAGCTGGTCCCGCGCCTGCCGGATGTATTCGGTGATCTCCGCAGTCCAGCCGAGCAATACGCCAGGAAGCGTGGCGATGAACTCGGCCTGAGCGCTGTAGCTCAGAGCCATCCAGTCCGGCGTCTCTGGCGCGGAAACCACTGTGGTGTTCGCCGTACGCAGGACGATGTCACCGTCGTATCCGTAGTCGCCGAGGATGTCGGTGGCATCCGGCGATGGGCGATAACGCACCCACTCCTCCAGTGTCACGGCATCCCGGCCAACGGGGCTGACGAATAGGCTGCTGCCCACGACAGCGGCATCACTGATCTCGGATCCGCAGGCATGTCGGGCTGTTCCGTCGGCCTGAATGACCTGGAGAGAATGAACCACCAACAACGAGTGACTCAGTGCCACCGCCGTGCCTACAGTGCGCTGGACGACATCGTCGAAGGACTGCTCCACCGATGGGTCGTCATTCAGCCCGTTGAGGAATTCCGTGATCACCTCTTGGGCATACTCGGAGAGTCTGCTCCACGCCTCCGTGTGGTCCGAGGTCGCCAAGCGCACCTTCTCGCTGGCTCCCATCACGACCGATGGACGACGAAGCGCCTGGTTGACGAGGTGCACGTCCGCATCGACCAGAGCGCCCTCAAGGCGGAGGCTGTGATTCCCGAGGCTGCTGATCCTCAGCGTGGCGGTGAGGGTCGTCTGTGTCTTCGCGGCGTCCGTCATCGTGATCAACACCGGAGGCAGCGACACGTCCAGCACCCGATAGTCGGACTCCGCCCCCCAGTCGTCGCCGACCGTGTGATCCACGACCGCACTGATCGGTCGCCCGTGCACACGCACCGCTCGCTCTTCACAACGACTCCTGATCGCGCTGATCGGATCGGCACCGTACCCGGTCGACGCGCTCGATCCGTCCCGACCAGGCGTCAGCCGCATCCGGTCCAGCACAGCGCTGGGAATCGCAAACGGATAGATGTAGACGACCGTGGCATCCTCGACGAAGAGGAAGTCACGGTTCACCCACTCGCGCATGATCCGCAGGTTGGCCGCGAGTGCGGCAAGGTCGCCGGAGAGCCAGGCCTTCGCCGGGTGCCGACGCCTGGTCTGCTCTACCTTTTCGAGGAAGCCGGCCAACTCCTCGGCCAGAACCTCCCGGCGCTCGTGGACGCCCTGATCGCCGGCTCTCCTCCCGGCCAGAAGGAATTGACGCGTTGCCTGGGCACAAAAGACGAGGGCTTGATAGTAGTCCCGCGTCTCGTTGGCGTGCTCGGACAACCAGTCGGTCAATTCACCGCCGTCCAGAATCGACCGGATCCGGCAGATCTGATCGTCCATCGCTGCCACAATGCGACCCGCCTGCTTCTCCACCTCGTCCATGCAGGAGGAATTGACAGCCCTGCTGACTGCCATCCCCTGCGACACGAGCCAGATGTTCTCCAGCATGATCGAGGTATGTTCGGTGATCGCTGTGGAAGGTGGACCGGACCCGGCACCTCGAACCTGTTCCGGAGATTCCGGAAAACCCGTGCGCAACACCTCGGTGATCGTCCGCAGCACTCCACCCTGATCGGCATAGAGATCCCACATCTCGTTGATTCGGGCGTAGAGGTACGAGACGAGCAACAAAAGGAGATCAGGTCGACCGGCAACGTGTCCGACCTGAGCGCGGAGGACGGCCCGCACGATCTCCGAATCGGGGGCCCGGCCAGTGAACAGAGCATCGAGATCAGCCAGGGCATGCGCGTGCCCCGTCCGCGACAGCAAGTCCTGGATAGGGCGTACGTTTTGGTGTGTGAATGCCTCCGTCAAGGCATCGGCTACCGCTGCAGGAGACGGGGTGTCGGTCGGCATCGAATGAAGCGTCGCCACGTTGGAAGCCTCCAGCGCACACTCTGTCCGGGCCTGTCAGAGTAGGAGAGGCTGTCGACCGGCCGCAGCGGCCGACTGATCTGCAATAGCGATAGTCAGGGTCAGGCGGTGGCGCGCTCGACGAGTTGGGTGTCCAGGACGATGTGCGGATCGGGGATCTGGTCGCCGCGGATCCGGGCCACCAGCAGGCGGGCCATCTGCCGGCCCATCTCGTCGACCGGCTGGAACACCGAGGTGAGCGGCGGGTTGGCCTGACGGGCGATGGGCGCGTCGTCGAAGCCGATCACGGCCACGTCCTCCGGTACGCGGCGGCCGGTCTCGCGCAGCGTCCGCATCGCGCCGAAGGCCATCAGGTCGGCGGCGACGAAGACGGCGTCCAGGTCGGGGCAGCGGTCCAGCAGCTGCCGCATCGCGGTCGCCCCGCTCTCCTCGCTGAAGTCGCCGTACCCGATCAGGTCGGGGTTGACGCCGAAGCCGGCGGTGCGGACCGCGTCCCGGTAGCCGGCGAGCCGGGCCAGGCCGGCGCCCATGTCCTGGGGGCCGGCGATGGTGGCGATCCGGCGTCGCCCCCGGGCGGCGAGGTACTCCACGGCCTGCCGCGCGCCGCCGGCGTTGTCCACGTCGACGAAGGAGGCGGGTTGGGCCTCGGGGTGCAGCATCCGGGCCGGGCGTCCGCCCAGCACGGTGGGCAGCCCCCGCTCCTCCAGCAGGGTGGGCAGCGGGTCGGAGTCGTGCAGCGACAGCAGCAGGACCCCGTCGACGTGCTGGTTGGTGAGGTGGTGCTCGACCCGTTCCCGCTCCAGCGGCGACTGGGCCATCGCCAGCCAGAGCTGCAACGGCGTCTCCAGCAGGACCGAGCTGATCCCGCGCACGATGCCGGCGAAGAACGGCTCGGCGAAGATGCGCTCACCGGACTCGCTGACCACCAGGGCCACCGAGTCGGTGCGTTGGGTCACCAGGGCCCGGGCCGCGCGGTTCGGCACGTACCCCAGCTCGGCGATTGCCTGCTGCACGGCGGCGCGGGCTTCGGGACTCACCTGCGGGGAGCCGTTGACCACGCGGGAGACCGTGCCGCGGCCGACTCCGGCGCGGGCGGCGACCGCGTCGAGGGTCGGGCGCCCGAGCGACCGGGTGCGCTGCGTTGTCATCGTCTGCTCCTCCGACATGGGCGGACCCGGCACCTGGTTCAGCGATGGTGCCGGGCCACCCGTTACTGGCTGGCCGTCGCCTTATTGTGCGGCCAGACCGTTGCGTCGGATCACCTCCGCGTACCACCTGGCGCTGGACTTGGGGATACGAGTCTGGCTGTCGTAGTCGACGTAGATCATCCCGAACCGCTTGGTATAACCCCAGGCCCATTCGAAATTATCCAACAGCGACCAGGCGAAGTATCCCCGCAGGGGCACGCCGGCGCTGATCGCCTCGTGCGAGGCGCGCAGGTGGGCGTCGAAGTACGCCAGCCGGTCGACGTCGTCGACCTGGCCGTCGATCACCGCGTCGACGAACGCCGAACCGTTCTCGGTGACGTAGAGCGGCAGGTCGGTGTACTCCTCGTGTACCCGGCGCAGGGTCTCCACCAGGCCGGGAGCGTCGATCTCCCAGTTCATGTCGGTCACCGGGAAGCCCCGGGTGACGAACCGGACGTTCTCGCTGCCCGGCCAGGTCGACGGGGCCCGCCAGTACTCCTCCGGGTCCTCGCCGGGCACCGGCGCGGCCACCACGTGCCGGCTGTAGTAGTTGATGCCGACCACGTCCAGCGGGGTGGAGATGACCGCCAGGTCCCCGTCGTGGACGTGCGCGAAGTCGGTCACCTTCGCCAGGTCCGCGACCAGGTCCTCCGGGTACGACCCGCGCAGGATCGGGTCCAGGAAGAACCGGTTGGCCAGCCCGTCGATGCGCCGGGCGGCGTCCAGGTCGCCGGGAGCGTCGCTGGCCGGGGTCACCGGGTACAGGTTGACGGTCACGCCGAGCTGGGCGCTCGGGATGGCCGCGCGCAGCGCCTGGACGGCGAGCCCGTGGCCGAGCATCAGGTGGTGTCCGGCGCGGACCGAGTCCGCGCCGTTCTGGCGGCCGGGCGCGTGCACGCCCGAGCCGTACCCGAGGAACGCCGAGCACCACGGCTCGTTGAGCGTGGTCCAGTACTTCACCCGGTCGCCCAGCGCCCCCGCCATGAGCTGCGCGTAGTCGGCGAACCGGGCCGCCGTGTCGCGGGCCGGCCAGCCACCGGCGTCCTCCAACTCCTGGGGCAGGTCCCAGTGGTAGAGGGTGAGCCACGGCTCGATGCCGTTGGCCAGCAACTCGTCGACCAGCCGCTGGTAGAAGTCCACCCCCTCGGCGTTGGCCGGGCCCGTGCCGCCCGGCTGCACCCGCGGCCATGACACCGAGAACCGGTACGACTTCAGCCCCAGCTCGGCCATCAGGCGAACGTCGTCCCCGAGCCGGTGGTAGTGGTCGCAGGCGACGTCGCCGGTGTGCCCGGCAACCGTCCGGCCCTCGGTGTGGCTGAAGGTGTCCCAGATCGACGGGGTACGGCCACCCTCGCTCGCCGCGCCCTCGATCTGGTAGGCGGCGGTGGCCGCGCCCCAGAGGAAGTCGGACGGGAAGGTCAACGGCGCGCGTTCGTCGAGGACGCCCACCGCGGGTGGGATGGCGGGGTTGCTCACGACTTGACAGCACCTTCCATGATCCCGCCGATGATCTGGCGGCCGAACAGGATGAAGACCAGGACCAGTGGCAGGGTGCCGACCGCCGTGGCGGCGAAGACCTGGGAGTAGTCGGTGTAGTAGGCGTACGAGAGGAAGGAGAGCGAGACCTGGAGGGTCGGGTTCTCCGGGGTGAGGATCGCGTACGGCCAGAGGAAGGAGTTCCACGTCTCCATGAAGGTCAGCAGACCCAGCACGGCCGCCGCCGGACGCAGCGCGGGCAGCACGATGTTCCAGTAGATCCGGAACGTGCTGGCACCGTCGACCCGACCGGCCTCGATCAGCTCGTCGGAGATAGCCTGGCTGGCGTACTGCCGCATCATGAACACGCCGAACGCGCTGACCAGGAACGGCACGGTGACGGCGTACAGGGTGCCGAACCAGTTCAATTCCTGCATCATGCCCCAGAGCGGGATGATGCCGAGCTGGGTCGGGATCATCATGGTGATGACGATCATCAGCAGCAGGATGTTGCGGCCCCGGAAGCGCAGCTTCGCGAAGGCGAAGCCGGCCAGCGAACCGGTGAGGACCACCGACAGGGTGACCACCGAGGAGACGATGATCGAGTTCATCAGGCCGGTGAGGAAGTTGGCCGCGTCGTTGTCGAGGACGCGCCCGAAGTTGTCACCGAAGGCACCGCCCGGGGTGAGCGGCGGCGGTACGTCGTTGATCGAGTCCAGGGTGCGCGTCCCGATCACGATCATGTAGTAGAACGGGTAGATCGACAGCAGCGCCGCCAGGACGAGCGCCATGTAGGTCAGCGGACTGGTGCGCCACAGGCGCCGGGAAGCCGAGGTCACAGCTCTCTCCTCACTTGGCCGAACGGCGGACGAGTAGGAAGTTGAGCAGCGACATCAACGCGATGATCAGGAAGATCGCCCAGGCGACGGCGGCGCCGTAGCCAGCGGTGTTGAGGTTCTCGATGCCCTTCTCGTACATGTACATCGCCAGGGTCTGGAACTCCCGCTGGTTACCGCCGAGGATGCTGCCGTTGGCGAAGAGCAGCGGCTCGGTGAAGAGCTGCATGCCGCCGATCGTGGAGAGGATGATCACGAAGATCAGGGTGGGGCGGACCATGGGGACGGTGATCTGCCAGAACTGCCGCCACGGGCCGGCGCCGTCGATCGAGGCGGCCTCGTAGAGGTCCTTCGGGATGGCCTGCATCCCGGCGAGCAGGATCAGGGTGTTGTAACCGACCCAGCGCCAGTTGACCATGGTCGCGATCGCGGTCCAGGAGCTCCACCGCTGGCCGTCCCAGTCGATGTTGTCGACGCCGACGAAGCTGAGCAGCCAGTTGATGAGGCCGAACTCCCGCTGGAACAGCATGCCGAAGACGATCGCGACGGCGGCCACCGAGACCACGTTCGGGATGAAGATCGCCAGCCGGAAGAAGGTCTTGGCGCGCAGCAGGGTGCTGTTGAGCAGGTTCGCCAGGAAGAGCGCGAGCAGCAACTGCGGGATGGTCGACAGCGCGAAGATGCCGAACGTGTTGTAGAGCGCGTTCCAGAAGTAGTCGTCCTTGATCAGGGCGGCGTAGTTGTCGAGCCCGATGAACGTCTGGTCGCCGATCATGTCCCAGTCGTGCAGGGACATCCAGGCGGTACGCAGCATCGGGTACAACCCGAAGATGCCGAAGATCAGGAAGAACGGCGCGATGTAGAGGTACGGGGAGTACTTCAGATCCAGGCGGTTGAGCAGGAACCCGCGCCGACGCGGGGGCTCGGAGCCGGGTGGTGTGACGTTCGACGGGGGGGCCGTCGTGGCCGAGAGGCTCATGATTTTCCTTTCCCGGCGGGAGCCCTTCCGAGGGGGCCCACGCGCAGGGTGCAACCCAGACGGGGACCGACCGGTGGCGCCCGGGGTAGTCCCCGGACGCCACCGGTGGGAAATCACTGTCAGAAGGCGCCCTGGATGGCGGCGTCCTTCACGAACTGCTCCCAGGCCTTGTCCTTGTTGGCCTGCCCGTTCTCGAACGACCGCAGGGCCGGCTCGAGCGCGTTCTCCTTGACCGCCTGGTGCTTCGGGCCGAGGTGAACCGGCTCGATCTTGGCGACGCTCTCACCGAAGATCTTGCCGGTCGGCGCGTCGCTGAAGTACTCGTTGGTGTAGCTGAGGAACGCCTCGTCCTTCAGCGCCTCCAGGTTGGTGGGCAGCGGGCCCTTGAGCTTGAAGGCGTCGACCTGGCTGGTGGCCTTGGTCAGGAACTCGGCGAGCTTCGCCGCCTCCTTCTGGTGCGCGCTCTGCTCCGGCACGGCCAGCCACGAGCCGCCCCAGTTGCCGCCGCCGCCCGGCACGGCCGCGACGTCCCACTTGCCCTTGTTGGCCTCACCCGAGTTGTCCGCCACGATGCCGAGCATCCAGGACGGGCAGAAGGTCGCCGCGAAGGTGCCCTGCTTGAAGCCGCCCGACCACTCCGGCGACCAGGTCGCCGCCTTGGCGGAGATGTCCGACATCGAGGTCGCGGTGTCCCACGCGGCCTTCACCGCGGGGCTGGAGTCCGCGATGATGTTGTTCTCCTTGTCATAGAACAGGTCGCTGCCCTGCTGGAACAGCACACCGTTCGAGACCGCGGTGATCGAGTCGATGAACGCCTTGCCGGTCGCGTCCTTGTACTTCTTACCGGCCTGGTGGAAGCCGTTCCAGTCCGGCCAGAGCGCCGAGACCTGGTCACGCTCGGTGGGCAGGCCGGCGGCCTGGAACAGGTCCTTGCGGTAGCAGACCGCGAGGCTGCCGACGTCGGTCGGCAGACCGATCAGGCGCCCGTCGGGAGCCTTGCCCAGCTCCCACTTCCAGGGCAGGAACTCCTTGGAGTGGTCCTCGACGAGCGGGTTGAGGTCGACCCAGTTGCGCGGGTTGGCCTTGAACTCGTTGAGGATGCCCTCCTCCAGCGCGGTGACGTCCGCCGCGCCCTTGCCGGTGGCCAGGTACCGGACCAGCTTCGGCCGGTACTCGCCGAGCTGCGCGGTCTTCCGCAGCTCGATCTTGATGCCGGTCTCCTGCTCGTACTGCTTGACGAGCTCGTCGTAGCCGAACTCGCCGAAGGTGTCGACGACCAGCTTGGCGGGCTTGCCGCCCTCGCCCGTGTTGCTGTCGTCGCTTCCGCAGGCCGCGAGACCGCCGACAGCGGTGACCGCCGCCAGCGCGCCTGCCGCCAGGCGGGTACGCCGCGTGGTGAGGCTCATCCTGACCCCTCTTTCAGTGGTGAGGCTGGTTTATGTGTGGTGGGGGGTGCCGCAGCGCCATCCGGCACCGACCTGGTCTGTCGGTGTCGGGCGCTCGGGGCGGGACTGTGATCCACGCCATCTTGGGAACGCTCCCATGAGATTGCCGGGAGGTATCCGGAGTGTCAATAGCCCGCTGGGAGCGTTCCCAGATCGTTACCGCGAAAATGTTTACCCCGCGCTCACGAACGAAGCGCGGGGCTGCTCAACGTGATCGCTGAGTAACGAATCAGCAGAGTCGGCGCAGCAGCGTGCTGACCCTACCTGCGTCGAAGGCGTCCGGGTCGAATCCGGGACCCACCCATTCCCGCATCGCCCGGTGCTCCGGGTGGCCGGGGTCGCTCAGCGCGGCGAGCAGCAGTAGGTAACCCTGCGGACCGCCGACGTCCTCCGGCGGCCCGGCGCGCTCACCGTCCAGGCAGATCGGGTAGCGCTCGTCCGGATCGGCGGCGAAGGCGTCCTCCACCACCAGGTCGTGCTCCCACCAGTCACCGAAGTCGTACGTGTAGTGGAACCGGGCGCCCTTGCCCACCGCCGCGTCCAGGCGTACGTCCAACTCGTCGTGCACGCCCAACTCGCCGTCGGGGTCGGGTTCGCCGTACTGCACCCCGTCGATCTCGAACGAGTGCAGGTGGCAGTCGCGCCACCCCATCGCGTGCTGTACCACCCGGTGAACACGGTCGAGGGTGTAACCACCGGGCACCAGGACCCGTCGCCAGATCGTGGGACGCACCCCGGACAGCGACATCCGCAGCGTGAAGATCTGACGTGACATGCTGCGTCATCCTCCCCCGGCATAGGCTGCCAGCATGATCTGCCGAGCGTGCCGGACACGGCGGCACGACGAGTGTCCGGGCCGTAACTGGTGCGACTGCCAGCACCGTACCCCTCGCCCCACCCCTCCGGTCACCGGTCCGGCCGGCGAATGACCGTCGGACTTCCGATCCACGCACTCTGGCCCGAGCCGTCACCCGGGCCGGTCGACGACGACGCGCTGACCGCCCTCTACCGGCGTGCCGACCGACCGCACCTGCGGATGAACTTCGTGACCAGTGTCGACGGCGCGGTCAGCCTCGACGACTACTCCGCCGGGCTCTCCGGTGAGCCCGACAAGCGGGTGTTCGGGCTGCTGCGGATGCTCTGCGACGCGCTGCTGGTGGCCGCCGGCACGCTGCGCCACGAGGGCTACCGGGCGATCCGGCTCGACGAACGCCGTCGTGCCTGGCGGCGGAGGCACGGGCTGACCGAGTACCCGACCCTGGTGGTGGTCTCCGCCAGCGGACGACTCGACCCGGAGCAGGCCGCCTTCGCCGACGCCCCGGTACGCCCCCTGGTGCTCACCCGGTCCGACGCCGTCCCACCGACCGGGCTGTCCACCGTGGCCGACGTGGTGCCCTGCGGCGACGACCGGGTCGACCTCGTCGCCGGCCTCGCCGAGATGCGCCGACGCGGGCTCGACCAGGTGCTCTGTGAGGGCGGCCCGCACCTGTTCGGCGCGCTCACCGCCGACGACCTGGTCGACGAGGTCTGCCTGTCGGTCGCCCCACTGCTCGCGGGCGCGGGCGCGGGTCGGATCACCGCCGGTGACCCGAGTCCCGCCCGACACCTGCCACTGCGGCACGTGCTGCACGCCGCCGACGGCACCCTGCTGCTGCGCTACGCCCGAGGCTGACGCCACCGGGGCGAGTTGCCGTAATCCGCCACGTAGCCGCAGGTCGGCTCACTACCGTGAACCCGGATCGGCAACTGCCGGGAGGCGGGGCGTTGGCACACGAGGTGGTCGAGCTACGGGTGCACGGTGTCTCCGGCACCTCCGCCGAGTCGCTGCTCGACCATCCCGTGGTGATCCGGGTCGCCGGAGACACGAACGCCGGGTTCTACCGCCCCCGCCCCGGCTTCGGGATCAGCGACCGGCCGGGCGGGATGCACGTGGAGGCGTACCGCTGGGGTGCGCTCACCGCGGGCGGCGCGGTGCGTACCCTGTCGCTGCTCTTTCTGCTGCCCTTCATGCTGGTCAACCTGGCGGTGTGGGCCCGGCCGCCGACCGGCGGCAGCGGCAGCCCCATCGGTCCGCTCTGCCGTCTGCTCGCCGCCACCCTGACGGTCGCGTTCGTTCTCTCCATCGTCGGCGTGACCGTGGACATCGTCGGCTGGCAGTGCACGCCCTACGAACCCTGCGTGCGGAACCGCCCGTACCTGTCCTGGCTGTCGTACCTGCCGCTGGGACCGCGCCTGGCGCTGCTCGCGCTGGTCCCGATCGGTGCGCTGCGGCTGCTCTGGTGGCTCGGCGAGCGGTCCGCCCGGGTCTTCGAGGCGTTCCCGGCCGCACGCGGCCAGGACCGGGGCGGCGACGGGGAGGACCGGATCGACAGTCCGGGTTTCTGGAACGACGCGCTCGTGGTGCAGCGGCTGCGCGCCATCCACCGGGCGGTCGGGCTGGGCACCCTGGACGTCATCCTGCTCGGCGCACAGATCAACATCTTTCCCACCCCGGTCGCGTACGTGCTGTTCGTGGCGGCCTGGTTGCTGCTCGCGGCCTGCGTGGTATTGCTCACGATGCCCGCTCGCCGGGTGGGCGACGGGCAGGGCCGGGGACCGGTGGACTTCCGGGGCATCCGCCCGGTGCGGGTCGTGGCCACCGGGCTCACCGTGCTGGCGCTGATCTACACCGTGATCCCGTTGGAGCCGCCCCCGCCCCGTGAGCAGTTGCCCGGTTACGAAGGGGCGGTGGCCGCCTTGGTCGCGGTCCAGGCCGCCCTGCTGGCCGCGCTCACCGCCGCCACGCTGCACCAGCGACGACACGGCGCGGGGAAGGGCACGTCCTGGTTGAGCGGCCTGGCCGCGCCGGTGTTCGCCGCGGCGGCGATCGCCGCCGCGTACGGGTTCTCCGCCGCCCTGGTCTACCGGGTCGCCGACTTCCTGGACCGGGGCGAGATCCCGAACCCGGCCCGGCCGAACCTGCCCGGCGCACCACCGCTGGAACCACCCGTCTCCTACCGGTGGGCCGCGCTCGCCGGCCTGGTGGCGATCGTGGTGGTGGCCGCCACGACCATGTGGCGGGTGCTGAGCAGCCGACGCCGACGACGTCGGATGGCCGAGGAGGTCGTGCGGCGGGACTTCCCCGACGTGCCGCCGGAGGCCGTGAACCGACGCCGGGCCGTCCGCGAGGTGGTCGCCCGGGCCGCGATCGCCGAGCAGCTCACCCCGGCCTTCATCGTCTTCCTGGTGCTCTCGCTGATCGGCGTGGCCGCGGTGGGGCTCGACCTGATCGGCATCGGACCGTCGGACCTGAGCCGACGGATGATCCACACCGACGGCACGGCGACCACGAACCTGGCCATCGCCACCGACGTCGGGATGTACGTGATCGGGCTGGTCGGCCTCGGCATCCTGGTGCTCGGGGTGCTCTCGTACCGGTCCGAGGAGACCCGGCGCACGGTGGCGGTGATCTGGGACCTGGGCACGTTCTGGCCGCGTACGGTGCATCCGTTCGCGCCGCCCTGTTACGCCGAGCGGGCCGTGCCGGAGCTGGCCAAGCGGGTCACCGCACTGACCGCCCGGGGCGACGTGGTGCTCTCCGGGCACAGTCACGGCTCCGTCCTCGCCGCCGCCACGCTGCTCCAGTTGCCGGACTCGGTGCGGCAGCGGGTGGCGTTGCTGACCCACGGCAGCCCGCTGCACCGGCTCTACGCCCGCCTCTTCCCCGCCTTCCTCGGCGACGCGACCCTGCACGAGCTGGGCGACCGGATCGGCTGGCGGTGGGTCAACCTGTGGCGCGACACCGACCCGGTGGGCGGGCCGATCTTCTCCGCGCACCACCCGGGCGAGCGTCCACGCGTGTCGGGGCCGGCCGGTACGGTCGACCGTCGGCTCCGCGATCCCCGCGCGGTCGTCGTCGACCCGGACGACACCGTCCCGCCCCCGATCGACCAGCACTGGCCATACCACACCGACCGGGGGTACGAGGCGGCCGTGCACGAGCTGGCCGGGCGGCTCGACCCGACCGGGCAGCCGCCACGACGACACCGGTAGGCGGCCACCGGCACGCAGGGTCCACGGTCGGTCGCCGTACGCGCCCGGCGGGTGGCCGGGGCGTGGTCTCCGCCGCGTCGCGTGGCGGCCTGTCGTACTCCTCCGGCAGGATGCAGGGCGTGTGTGCCGACCGCGACGACCAGCCGACCGGAGCCGTCTGATGACTGACCAGGGGATCCACCGCCCGGGCGAGCTCGACGGCCCGCGCGAGGGGGTCGACCCGGGCGGGCTCGACGGCCCGGGTGAGGGGGTCGGTCGGGTGCTCGGCACCGCCGACGCCACGCCGCTGCAGTTCTGGACGGCGGTCGCCCCCGGCAGTTACCTCCAGCTCGACGACGTGGTGGTGACCCGGCGGGAGCTGCCGGACCGCGAGCCGGTGACCATCGCCGGGGTGGTCACCCAGGTCCGTGCGCGGCACGAGGGCGCACAGTTCGACTCCGACGTGTTCGCCATCGCCGACGGCACGCTGCCGGCGCAGGTGCAGGAGGCAGCGGAGATCACCACCACCCGGGTGGACCCGGAGTTCTACGTGCCGCCGCACCCGGGCGCGGTGGTGCACCGGGCCGAGGGGGACGCGCGCGCCCGGGCGCTGCACTTCGACCGGATGGAGCGACGCGTCCCGATGGGCACCGGGCGCGACGGGGTGCCGGTCTACCTCAACGCCGACTTCCTCGACGGCACCCGTGGCGCCCACGTGTCGATCTCCGGCATCTCCGGGGTGGCCACCAAGACCAGCTTCGCCACCTTCCTGCTCTACTCGGTGTTCCGCTCCGGCCAGCTCGGCGGGGACGCGGTCAACGCCAAGGCGCTGATCTTCAACGTCAAGGGCGAGGACCTGCTCTTCCTCGACCACCCGAACGCCCGGCTGGACGATCCCACCCGGGCCGCGTACGCCCGGCTCGGCCTGGTCGCCGACGCCTTCCCGGACGTCCGGGTGTACGCCCCACCCAGGGTCGGCGACTCCTCCGGCACGCCCGACGTACACAACCGCCTGACCGGGGTGGACAGCTTCTACTGGACGCTGACCGAGTTCTGCGAGAAGCGCCTGCTGCCGTACGTCTTCGCCGACGCCGACGACGAGCGGCAGCAGTACACGATGGTGGTGCACTCGGTCGCCGCGCACCTGGCCCGCTACGCCCAGCCCGCCGACGGCGGGGTCAGCGTCGACGGGGTGCGCCTGGGCACGTACGCCGACCTGGTCGACCACATCGTCGAGCAGCTCAGCGACGACGAGACCCGCAGCGACTGGGCGGGCAGCGCGGTCGGGCTGGGCACCGTGAACGCCTTCGCCCGGCGGCTGATCGGCAGCAAGAAGGACCTGTCCCGGTTGATCCGGGGCGACCTGGCGACCCGCCGCCCACACTCGATCAACACCGCCGAGTCGGCCCAGGTCACCGTCGTCGACCTACACAACCTGCCGGATCGCGCGCAGCGCTTCGTGGTCGGCGTGACCCTGAAGACCGAGTTCGACAACAAGGAGAAGCAGGGCGCCAAGCCGCTGCTCTTCGTGGTGCTCGACGAGTTGAACAAGTACGCCCCCCGCGAGGGCTCCTCCCCCATCAAGGAGGTGTTGCTGGACATCGCCGAGCGGGGCCGCTCGCTCGGGGTGATCCTGATCGGCGCGCAGCAGACCGCCAGCGAGGTGGAGCGGCGCATCGTCACCAACTCGGCGATCCGGGTGGTCGGACGGCTCGACCCGGCCGAGGCGTCCCGCCCCGAGTACGGTTTCCTGCCCCCGGCGCAACGGCAGCGGGCGCTGCTGGCCAAACCCGGCACGATGTTCGTCAACCAGCCCGACATCCCGGTGCCGCTCTGCCTGGAGTTCCCGTTCCCGGCCTGGGCGACCCGGGTCTCCGAGGCCGGTGCGGCACCGTCGCAGACGTTGCGCTCGATCACCCAGTCCGCCGACCCGTTCGCCGTGGTGGGTTCCGGCGGCGGCAGCGCCGACGACGACATCCCCTTCTAGACGACATCGTCTTCGCCACGAGGAGAGGGCTACCCGTGAAGATCCTGCACACCTCGGACTGGCACGTGGGCAAGGTCCTCAAGGGGCAGTCCCGGGCCGAGGAGCACAAGCAGGTGCTGGCCGGTGTCATCGACATCGCCCGCCAGGAGCGGCCCGACCTGGTCGTCATCGCCGGCGACCTCTACGACACCGCCGCGCCGACGGCGGAGGCGACCCGCCTGGTCACCCGCGCGTTGACCGCGCTGCGCCGCACCGGCGCCGACGTGGTGGCCATCGGCGGCAACCACGACAACGGCGCGGCGCTGGACGCGCTGCGCCCGTGGGCCGAGGCCGCCGGCATCACCTTGCGCGGTGCGGTCCGCGAGGATCCGGCCGAGCACGTCGTGGACGGCACCACCGTCGACGGGGAACGCTGGCGGCTGGCCGCGCTGCCGTTCCTGTCCCAGCGGTACGCGATCCGCGCGGTGGAGATGTACGAGTTGACCGCCGCCGAGACCAACCAGACGTACGCCGACCACCTGGGACGCATCCTCACCCGGCTGACCGAGGGTTTCGACGAGCCGGACCGGGTGCACCTGGTCACCGCGCACCTGACCGTGGTGGGCGCGAGCACCGGTGGCGGTGAGCGGGACGCGCACACCGTGCTCGGGTACGCCGTGCCCGCCACGGTCTTCCCCGGCACCGCCCACTACGTCGCGTTGGGGCACCTGCACCGCGCCCAGCGGGTGCAGGGGCCGTGCCCGATCCGCTACAGCGGCGCCCCGCTGGCGGTGGACTTCGGCGAGCAGGAGAACGTCCCGTCGGTGACCCTGGTCGAGGTGACCGCCACGACGGCGGCACGGGTCCGGGAGGTGCCGGTCGCGGAGGCGACGGCGCTGCACACGGTACGCGGCACGCTGGCCCAGCTCGCCGAGATCACCGCGCCGGAGGGCTGGCTGCGGGTGTACGTCCGCGAGCAGCCCCGGGCCGGGCTGCGGGAGGACGTGCAGGAGTTGCTCCCCCGCGCGTTGGAGATCCGCATCGATCCGGAGCTGGTGCCCGCGCCGGGCAGCGGCACCCGGGTCGCCCAGCGGGCCGGCCGGTCGCCCCGTCAACTCTTCGCCGACTACCTGGACAACCGGGGGCACGCCGACGACGGAGTCCGGGAACTCTTCGACGAGCTGATCGAGGAGGTCGAGCACTGATGCGGCCGATGCGGCTGGACATGGCGGGCTTCACCGTCTTCCGGGACGAGACCACCGTCGACTTCACCGACGCCGACTTCTTCGCCCTGGTCGGGCCGACCGGTTCGGGCAAGTCGACGGTGCTCGACGCGATCTGCTTCGCGCTTTACGGCACGGTGCCGCGCTGGGGTGGCGCGCGCGGGCTCGGCAACGCGCTGGCCCCGTCGTCGACCGAGGCGCGGGTCCGGCTGGTCTTCGAGTCCGGCGGGGCCCGCTACGTGGCCACCCGGGTGGTGCGCCGGGACAGCCGGGGCAACGCGAAGACCGCGAACGCCGGTCTGCAACTGATGCCCGACGGTTTCGACGTCACCAAGCTGGACACCGGGCTCAGCCCGGAGGACCTGGGCGAGGTGGTCGCCGGTACGCCGGCCGAGATGGAGACCGCCGTGCTGGAGGCGGTGGGTCTGCCGTACGAGCAGTTCACCAGTTGCGTGGTGCTGCCACAGGGGCAGTTCGCCGACTTCCTGCACGCCCGTCCCGCGACCCGGCAGCAGATCCTGGTCAACCTGCTCGGTCTCGGCGTCTACGAGCAGGTGCAGCAGCGGGCCACCGCCCGCGCCGGGCAGGCCGAGGCCAGACTGGAGACGGTCGACCAGCTGCTGGCCGGGCTCGCCGACGCCGACGACGCCACGTTGGCGCAGGTCACCGACCATGTTGGCCGGATGCGGGAGTTGGCGGAGGCGGTGGCGGCAGCCGTACCGGAGCTGGACGCGGCGCGGGCGACGGTGCGCGAGGCCGGGTCGGCGCTGGCGGCGCTGGACGCCGAGTTGACCGTGCTGGGCGAGGTCCGGGCGCCGGACGGGGTGGCCGAGGTGGCCCGGGCGGTGGACGCCGCGCGGTCCGAGGCGGACGCGGCGGCGGGCGCGGTGTCGCTGGCCGAGGAGCGTGAGGAGAAGCTGCGCGGGGAGTTGGCCGCCGCCGGTGACGAGAGCGCGCTGCGGATGCTGCTGCGCGCGTACGCCGACCGGGACCGGCTCGCCGCCGAGGCGGAGCAAGTACGCGCCGTGGTGCGGACCGCCGGTGCCGAGCACGAGGCGGCGGCCGGCGCGCTGGCCGAGGCGCGGGCGGCGACCGACCGGGCCGAGGCGGAGTTGGCGGCGGCGTTCCAGGCCCACGAGGACGCGAAGGCGGCCGACCAGGCGGCGGCGTTGCGGGCGCACCTGAGCGACGGCGACTCCTGCCCGGTCTGCGAGCAGACCGTCGCCCGGGTGCCGGCGATGCCCGCCGGTTCGGCGGTGGCGCAGGCGGTCGCGGCCGGCAAGGCGGCGCGGGCGGCCAGCGAGGCGGCCAAGCGGCTGCTGGCCGAGCGCGACTCGGCCGCCCGGGACCTGGAACGGGTGCTGTTGCGGGCCCGCGCCGAGCAGGACGGACTGCGGACCCGCCTCACCGAGGTGGACGAACGGCTGGCCGGGGCGGCCACCGCCGAGGCGCTGCGGGCGACGGTGGCCGAGCACGCGCGGCTGCGGCAGGCACTCGACGAGGCGGCGGCGGGGGTGCGGGCCGGTCGGGACACCGCCCGGCGGGCCCGGGGCACGCTGGACGCGGCACAGGAGCGCCTACGGTCGGCGTGGCGGCGTTTCGACGGGGTACGCGACGGGGTGGCCCGGTTCGGACCACCGGCGGCCGACCGGGACGACGTCGCCGCCGCGTGGACGACGCTGTCGGAGTGGGCCGACGAGCAGGTGCGGCAGCGCCGGACGCAGCGGGCCGGTTCGGCGCAGTCGGTCGCCGCGGCCGAGGCGGTGGCCACCAAGGTCGCGGCCCGGATCGCGGGCATCTTCACCGCCGCCGGTATGCCCGCTTCCGACGATCCGGTACGCGCCGCCACGGTCGCCGTGGAACGGGCCGAGGCCGACCTGCGCCGGCTGACCGAACGCCGCACCCAGGCCGAGGAGCTGCGCGCCCAGCGGGCCGAGCACGAACGCCAGGCGCAGGTGGCGCGGGCGCTGGCCGGGCACCTGCGCGCCAACAACTTCGAGCGGTGGCTGCTGGCCGAGGCGCTGGACCTGCTGGTCGACGGCGCCTCGGGGATCCTGCGGGAACTCTCCGGCGGGCAGTACGACCTGGTCCACGACAAGGGCGAGTTCTTCGTCGTCGACCACTACGACGCCGGGCTGCGCCGGGGTGTGCGTACCCTCTCCGGCGGTGAGACGTTCCAGGCGTCCCTGGCCCTGGCGCTGGCGCTCTCCGAGCAGTTGGCCGGGATGTCCACCACGGCGGCCAGCCTGGAGTCGATCGTGCTGGACGAGGGCTTCGGCACCCTCGACGCGGCCACCCTCGACACGGTCGCCGCCACCCTGGAGAACCTGGCCGCCCGGGGTGACCGGATGGTCGGCGTGGTGACCCACGTACCGGCCCTGGCGGAACGCATCCCGGTCCGCTTCGAGGTCCGTAAGGACGCCCGCTCGGCCCGCATCGAACGGACCGGCCGGTGAGCGCGAGGAGTGCAGCGCAGCGGAGCCCCGCAGTCGCGAACGAAAGGTTCGTTCGGTGAGCGCGAGGAGTGCAGCGCAGCGGAGCCCCGCAGTCGCGAACGAAAGGTTCGTCCCGTGAGCGCGGGACGGTTCTTCGTCGACGCGTGGGATCCGGCCTACGGGGCCTCGTTCGAGGCGTCGGCCGGACCGGCCGCGCCGAGCAGCGCCCAGGTGGAGGCGGACCACGAACTGCCGGTGGTGGACTGGCGGGCGATCGGCCCCCGGCCCGGGGTGCGCGCCCCGGACGTGGTGCTGCTGGTCGACGGGGTACGCCGGATCGACGCCAGCGTCTGGACGGCGGAGGAGGACGGCACCTCGTTCCCGGGCCTGGCCGCGTCGTACGCCGCCGGGGTGGTCCGGTGCGACCTGGAGCGGGGCGCGGCCCAGCTGGCCGGCGCCAAGGTGGGCCGGGGACTCTTCACGGCCAGCCCGTCCGCCGCCGACGTGGTCGCCGGCACCGTCCGCTATCCGGTGCACCGGGTCAGCGGCACCGGGGAGCTGGCCAAGCTGCCGGCCGCCGTGCAGGGGCCGCTGACCGCGCTGGAGGTGGAGGTCTCGTCCGCCGCGCGTACCGACGACGACCTGCTGGTGGTGGACGGACCGCTGCGCAACCGGCGGCAGTTGCCGCGCACCCTCGGTTACATCAAGACCCAGCACAGCCAGTATCTCGACGCCCGGCTCACCGCGGTGGTCACCGGGCTCGCCGCCGGGCACCGCTCCCCGGTGTTCCGTCTGGGCACCGCGTGGGGCGGCTGGTCGTGGTACGTCCGGCTACCGGTGGCCGCCGGTGCGCCCTGGGCCGGGATCGTCCGGCTGGAGTGCTCGGCGGACCTGGAGATCGCCGAGGTGGTGCGGCTGGCCGACCTGTCGCTGGTCACCCTTCCCCGGTTCGCCTCCACTCCCTACAAGGACCCCCGCGCCCCGCAGAACCTGGTGCCGATCGCCGGGCTGGAACGGCTGCTGCGCTCCAGGCTGGGTGACTCCCGGCTGCTGCACCGCGCGTTGACCGCCGCCGCCCGGAGAGGTCGCTGATGGGTCGGCGGCGCGACGCCGACCGGATCACCGCGCAGGTCGACACCGGGCAGGCCGAGCTGGCGCCCGACCCGGACCGGCCCGGGTCGTGGACGCTGCTGCTGGACGGCGCCCCGCAGTCGCATGTGGACCTGACCGACCCGACCCACCTGGAGTTCGAGTACGTCCGCCGCCTGGCCGCCGCGATCGACCTGGTCGCACCCGCCGGCGCGCCACTGCGGGTGCTGCACCTGGGTGGCGGTGCGCTCACCCTGCCGAGGTACGTCGCCGCCACCCGCCCCGGCTCGGTGCAGCGGGTCGTCGAGGTGGACGGTGCGCTGGTCGAGCTGGTCCGCCGGGAGCTGCCCTGGCGACCCGATGCGCGGGTGAAGGTCCGGGTGGACGACGCGCGGGCGGTGCTGGCCGCCGGGCGGGACGCCGGCTACGACGTGATCGTCGCGGACGTCTTCGCCGGTTCCCGGACACCGGCCCGGCTGACCTCGGTCGAGTACGCCGCCGAGGTGGCCCGGGTGCTCCGGCCCGGCGGTTGGTACCTGGCGAACCTGGCCGACGGCCCGCCGCTGCGGTACGCCCGTGGACAGGTCGCGACCGTCCGGGAACTGCTGCCCCGGGCCTGCCTGGTGGCCGACGCCGGGGTGCTGCGCGGGCGGCGCTACGGCAACCTGGTGCTGGTCGCCGGCCGTCAGGATCCGCCGGTGGCGGCGCTGACGCGGCGGGCCGCCGGCGACTGGTTCCCGGGCCGGGTGCTTGCCGGCGCGGACCTGGACCGGTTCGTCGGAGGCGTCCCGGCGGTACGCGACAGCGACGCCAGCGACTCCACACCACCCCCACCGGGGATTTTTTCCGTCCGCCGTTGATCCGTTCGGCGAGGCCCTCCGTACTACTCGGCAGCCATGCCCGTGGGGGGACGGCTTTCTGTCCATGGACATCCGGAGGTCTGCATGCATGCACTGGCGGTCGGTTGGCAGGGCGACCGGGTGCGGGTGGACTGGATGTCCGCTCGGTCCCAGTCGCGGCCGACCACGTCCGACCGTGGGGTCGACTCCCGCGCGACGTCTCGCCAGAATAGCCCGGTGACGCCGCGACCTGCCCCTGGCCGACACCAGGCCACGACGACCGAGGCCGCCCACTCCGACCAGTTGATCCGCACGCTCTACGCCGAACACGCCGGCCCGCTGCTGATGTTCGTGATGCGGCTGACCGGTGGGGATCGGCAGCGGGCGGAGGACATCGTCCAGGAGACGTTGCTGCGGGCCTGGCGCAACGCGCACCGGTTGGGCACGCAGGGACAGGGATCGCTTCGACCCTGGCTGGTGACGGTGGCCCGCCGGATCGCCATCGACGAGCACCGCAGCGAGCAGGCCCGGCCGGCCGAGACGTACGACCGGGACCTGACCGCCTTCGCCGAGTCGGACAGCACCGATCGGGTGTTGCGCTCGATGACGGTGGCGGACGCGTTGCGGACGTTGAGTCAATCGCACCGGGAGATCCTGGTGGCGACGTACTTCCGGGGCCGGACGGTGCCGGAGGCGGCCGAGGAACTCGGGCTGCCGTTGGGCACCGCGAAGTCGCGGGTCTACTACGCACTGCGCGCGCTGCGCACAGCTCTACAGGAACGGGGGGTGACGGAATGAGCCGGGTAGACCACATGGACGTCGCCGCGTACGCGCTCGGCGTACTGGACGAACAGGACATGGAGCGGTTCGAGGAACACCTCGCGACCTGCTGGGCCTGCGCCGCCGAACTGGAATCGATGGTGCCGGTGGTCGGGCTGCTCTCCGACATCGACGAGGAGTCGGTGACGGCGCTGGAGCAGACACACTCCGATCCGGTCCTGCTGGACCGTACGCTCGTGGCGTTGCGCAGCCACCGGCGCAAGGCCCGGTTCCGGCAGATCCTGGCGACTGCGGCGGCCGTGGTGGTGTTCGGCGGCCTGACCGGCGTGGTGTTCAGCAACCTGGCCGGTGACAACAGCGCGCCGCCCATCGCCGGGGGGCCGAGCAGCGCCCCGTTCGACCCGTCGGGCGGCGGCACCGGTAACCCGGGCCCCGGCGTCGGCGGCAACGAGCAGGAGGGCGAGCAGGTCGACGTCACCGACCCGAGCACCGGCGTCGAGGGCACGTTCTGGCTCATCGGCAAGGACTTCGGCACCAAGATGGACTTCAGCCTGGGCCGGCTGCCCGGTCCGCGCACCTGCCGTCTGGTCGTGGTCAAGAAGGACAACAGCACCGAGGTCGTCTCCACCTGGACGGTGCCGACGTCCGGGTACGGCACCAACAGCAACCCGACCCGGGCCGCCCTTTCCGCGACCACGTCGGTGCAGATGGAGGACATCAAGCACGTCGAGGTGCAGGAGGTGAACGGCAGGGGCACCGCCCGGTCGCTGCTGACCGTGCCCGCCCCCTGATCCGTACCGCGTGAGTGAAGGCCCGTCTCCGTTCGGAGGCGGGCCTTCATGGCGCTGGTCTGCGGATACGCACTCATACGCAGGTTCGGGCCGTCCGGTTCAACGGTCCGCTGTGAAATGAGCCACCGTTTCGCATTCAACCTTGACACTGTCGTCCCCGTATATCCCGGTGACTGTCAAGCATGAGGAGGGCACGTGGCACAGATCAAGCGGACCGTCATCGCTGTGAGCGCCGTGGGCGCCATGGTCGTACTTACGGCTTGCGCTCCCGCAGGCTACGACGGGACGAACGCCGGCGCGGTCGAGCCGGTCGCCGTTGCCGCGGCCGAGCCCACCGTGACCGCCGACCCGGAGGTCAGCGCGAACCCGGAGGCGAGCGCCACCCCGGGCGCCTCGGCATCACCCGGCGCCGAGGACGCGAACGACGTTCCCCTGCCCGACGGCGTCGAGCTGACCGAGAGCCTCACCGGTAAGAAGTTCCCCCGGATGGGCAGCGCGGTCGTCAACCAGGACGGATTCCTCCTGTACCGCTTCGACAACGACACCAACGACCCGCCGGCCAGCAACTGCGAGGGCCAGTGCATCGAGGTGTGGCCGGCCGCGCTGACCGACGGCAACCCGAAGCTCAAGGGCGTCTCGGACGACGCGGTGGGCACCATCACCCGCCCCGACGGCACCCGTCAGATCACGCTCGACGGCTGGCCGCTCTACACCTACATCGGTGACAAGAAGCCCGGCCAGTGGAAGGGCCAGGGCGTCGGCGGTACCTGGTTCGTGGTGAACCCGGACGGCAGCAAGAACCTGGAGTGCCTGCCGAAGGGCACCCCGAAGGCGGTCTCCCCGCCCTCGAAGACCAAGTCGGACAGCGGCTCGGACTACTGATCCGATCCGTCACCGGTGGCCGGTCGCAGCCCGTTACGGGCGCGGCCGGCCACGGTAGTCTCTCAGCCGTTCTCCCACGGGCTGGGCACCGGGAAGTAGGTGTCCAGGAACGGGGTGACGACCTTGAGTTGGTCGGCCAGGTCCTCCTCGGTGGAGAAGGCGTCGTTGAGGCAGAACACGTGCCGGTCCCGACGGGCCAGCAGGTGCGCGAGCCGGGCGGGCGTGTCCGGGTGGGACAGTTCGGCGATGGCGTACCGCAGGTCCCCCGGCACTGCCCGTCCCGTGTGGAACGCGTAGTAGTGGTGCAACGACGAGGCGATCGACAGGTCCGTCATGCTCCGGAAACGGCTGCCGGCGGTCCGGCCGTGCGGTTCGGCGAAGTTCTCCTCGATCTCGTAGAGCACACTGCGCCGCAGCGCGTGCGGCATGTGCTTCATCTTCTGCGTCAGCACCGTCCCGAACCGTTCGGCCATCAGGGCGCGGTTGTTCTTCCCCGCCGCCGACGACGGGATGTCCTCGACGGTCGCCGCTCCGGGCGGCACCAGCGCGGGCGAGGGGAAGAAGCGGGAGATGCCGTTGGCCAGGAAGAAGTCCGAGGGCAGCACCTCGGTACCGAGAAACACGTCGTCGTTGAAATAGAGGAAGTGCTCGGAGAGCCCGTCGATGTGGTGCAGTTGGCTCTCGATGGCGTGCGAGTTGTAGGTGGGCAGAACCGACAGGTCGGAGAAGATCGCCCGGTGGCTGACCACCCGGATGCCCGGCGCGGACCGCGCCAACCACGGCGGCACCTGGTCGTCGGTCACCAGGTAGACGTTGCGCACCCAGGGCGCGTACAGGTGCAGCGAACGTAGTGAGTACCGCAGTTCGTCCCGGCTGAGGAAGCGCGCCGCGCTCGCCGCCTCACTGTGGTACGGCACACCCGTCACCTCGGCGCGGCGGCGCAGCCAGTCCGGATCGGTGCCGTCGACCCAGGTGTAGACCACGTCGACCGGGAACGTGACGTCGAAGGGACGCGCACCGGCGAACGCGGGCCGTGTCCGGGCCGTCGCCGTGGTGCCGGTCGGCTCCAGCCCGGTGAACAGCGACTCGGAAACCTCCACCGAGGGCTCTTCGGCGGCCACCTCCGCCGTCGCCCGGTTCGGACGCGGGGCGACGAGCACCGCCCCCTGGCGGGTCCAGAACTCCACCTCGCACCCGTACGCCTGACCCAGCACCAACCGGTGCCGGGGGTCGGTCCAATACCAGGTCAACCGCAGCACCGTGGCGCCCGCGACACGGCGCCAGGTCTTCGCCTCGAACCCGGGGGCAGGTGTCCCCGTCGCACCGTCGGTGAGCACCGTGACGTAGCCGGGTGCCCGCTCGCAGGCGGCGGCCAGTGCGGCGCACGCCCGCTCCCAATCCGCCGCGTCGACCGCGACCACCGACGACCGGTGGGAGGCACCACGGACCCGGAAGTACGCTACGCCGGCCTCGTCCAGTGCCGTCGTCACCGCCGCCAGGTTCTCCGCCCGTACCCGGGCCGGGGTGACGGTCGCCGCCACCTGGGCGATCCGGGGAGCCTGGTCGGCGACGACCACCGCCCGGTCCGCCCCGGCCAACAGTTCCGGCTGCCGACGCGCCAACCGCTCACCCCGCCGGCCGGCGGTCTGGCTGTCCCCCGCGGCGCGGGCCACCCACTGCTTGAGCTGGTGCCGGGTACGCGGACTGACCTTCTTCGCGATGGCCCGACGGGTCTGCGGGCTCAGCACCCGCCGATAGACCTCCACGAAACCCGACGGCTCGGCCACCGCCCGTGGCGTCTCCGGCGGAGAAGGGGTCCCGTCGCTCATCTTGCTCCTTCGGCACCGGTCTGTCCTACCGGCCTGGCCGGGCTGACGCGGCGTTGTCGTCGGATCACCGTCGTGGGCCGGGTAGAGCGGCGATAGCCGCGCTCACCCGTCGGCTGTTGTGCTGGTCCTGAATCGCGAAGAAGTCAGCCGCCCGCCGCGAGTACTCCTCCTCACGGAGACAGCCGTTCTCCAGATAGCCGACGATGGCCCGGACCGTCTCCTCAGCCGTCTCACAGACGGGACCGAACCCGTGTTCATGGTGGGCGAAGTATCCCCGACGGTATCCCCCGATCGAAAAGTACTCCGCACTGTCGAAGTGGGCGTAGATCATCGGGGTGCCGAGGTACGCGACGTCGAACGCGGTGGATGAATAGTCCGTGATGAAGAGGTCGCACTGCCGAAGTGCGTCCTGCACGCTGCGCCGAGTCTGATCGACAACCGCGAAGCACGGATCCGAGGGCACCAGACTCGTCGACACCTGCCGCATCTCGTAGTGCGGCAGGAATTCGAGGGTGTACCCGTGGTGGCGGAGGCTCTGTTTCAGCTCCTCACTGGCGAACAACTCCTGTAGGAACAGGGCGTAACGCGAGGACTCAAACGGAAGCCGCGGTGGCAGTCCCGGGTTGTAGGAGGGGCTGACCAGGTAACTACGCCAGGTGGGCATCAGCAGGATACGCCGACCACCCCGCTCGGGCACCAAGGCGTCGAAGCGCGGAAAACCGAGCCGCTGGGCAGCGCTGCCGTAGTCGAAGTGTTCCGCGACGTACTCGGCCTCCAGGCCAGCAGCGGCGACGAAGAGATCCACCCCGGTCTTGGCCCGATGCAACCCACCGCTGACGTCCTTGTCCGTGACGCCGTGCTGAAGAAAGACGCGATCGGCGCCGATCCGCCAGTTCAGGTGCTTGAGGAATGCCGTCCTGTCCCACTTCGACGGCAGCATGTACGAGTCGATGTCATACGAATTAATCAGCTTGCTGGCGTGCAGGAGCAGGAACTTGTGACGGAGCGAGTCGCACGTGACGACGTTACCCAGCCCTCGCAGCCGTTCGCGGTCCGGGCTCCCCTTGGCGATAAGGTAGTACACGTTCCGCTTGGGTTCGGACTTCCGCAGGTGCCGGAAGAGATGCCAGGAATTGTCCTGGGCGGTGTCCTTGCGCTCACCGATCAGCCAGATGTCACGACGACGCATCAGCGGCTCGGTGATCAGACGCAGCAGACGCTGCTTCCAGAACGGCTGCCGCCCGACGGCATGCCGGAGGTCCTTACGAACCAGCATCCGCTGCCATCGCCGCTGACCGGTTGCGCCCGAGGCACGGAGAACCTGAAGGGCCGCGCTGTCCCGTCCGATGAAGTTCGGCAGGATCCGAGTGTCTCCCACCAGCTTCATCGGCGCGTCCCGCAGGTAGGCCGCCGTGATCACCGCCTGGCTGGACGCCTGTCCGGTCTCGGTCTGGAAGACCAGACGCAGGCTGTGGTTGCCGTTACGGAGTTGAGCTGCGGGGATCTCGGCGGTGAAGCCGGCCCACTCACGGCTGTCGTCAGCAGACTTGAGATCCGGACGACGCTGCGGCAGCGCTGGCACGGTCAGCCCACTGCCCCGCACCCTCAGCCCCAGCGGGGTACGGACCGGACGATGCATGGGCAGGCCGTTCACCTGGACCTGCCCCGACAGGGTGACCATCGTGCCGTTCTCGGCGACCCGGACCTGCTCCAGCCGTACCGCAACCGCACTGACCTTGGTCAACGGAAGCAGTGCGGGCGCGATCGGGTAGTCCAGGAACAGTTCACCCCCACAGGCCACCACTCCCTGCACCCGCTCCCACGGCCGCGCGAAGAGGTCGAAGTCGTACGACTTGAAGGCCAGGAAGGGAACACGGTGCCGGGTGTCGGCGGTCCAGCGTGCAATGAAGGACGGATCGATGTCCTGGTAGATCCGACTGCACCGCTCGAAGATCCGCCACAGGTCCGCATCACCGAACAAGGTGTGCGCACGCATGGCGAAGCCCTGGTAGCTGCGGACGAGAAAGCGCTCCAATACCTCGCGGCGGAACACATCCAGTTCGGGGCGCAGTTCTGCAAGGGTTTCGCAGAGGTCAAGGTGGTCCCAGTAGTTCTGCGCCCTGATGAACAGGTTGTCCATGATGGAGTCACCGCTGCCGCGGCGGCGGTACTCGTAGACCACCTCGTCCACCAGGGCGATCCGCTCCGCTTTGAGCAACATCGGGATGGCCAGGAAGGCGTCCTCGAAGTGCACACCCTCGCGGAAGCGGAAGCCATGCTCCCGAATCTGCGCAAGGTCATAGAGCTTGTGACACGGACCGGCGTCGAAGACCAGCTCGGGTGCGTCCACCACACTGTCCAACAGTCGGTCCCCCTTCCCGAACGGCTTCTTCCACAGGAAGGCGGTCGGCTTCGGAAAGGTGTTCATGTCGCCGATCGCGATGCTCGCCCGGTGCCTCAGGATCGCGGCGAGCAGCAGCTCGATGGCGCGGGGCGGCAGGATGTCGTCGGAGTCGACAAACGTGACGTACGGCGTATCCGCCATGTCCAGTGCAAGGTTCCGGGCTGCGCCCGGCCCGCTGTTGACCTGCCGGACAGCGGTCGCGTTCGCGTGTTCTGCGGCGAACTGCTTCGCCAGCAATTCGGATCCGTCGGTGCTGCCGTCGTCCACGAGGATCACGCGACACTGAGCGAACACAGTCTGCGCCGCGATCGACGTGAGTGTCTCGGGGAGGTAGCTCTCGACGTTGTAGACCGGGACGATGATCGTGACCTGAGGCGCAGGGCCTACCACACTGGGCTCCACTAAGAATGACGTACAGACGACGAAGGCGAACACCGCTGACGACCGGCGCGACGGGTTCAGCCGTCCGGACGCAGTGGGACGCCTCTGAGGTCGCCGAGCGTCTTGAGCATGCTGTTCGGCAGCGTCGGAGCGTCCACCGAGGGCTGGCGCGCACTCGGCACCGACTGCTGCGCGTCACGCCACAGTGCGCTGGCGCTCAGCGTGCGGCGTTCCGCCACCTCGTCGTCGGGCAGTTCGAACGGTGCGGGGAAGGGAAGGTAGCGGGGCAGGAAGTCGGCCAGCATCCGCTCCTGGTCGGCGAACGCGCGCGGATCCGAATCGGTGTCGTTGAGGCAGAACACGTCGCGGTGGCGGCGCGCCAGCAGCTCGGCGAGGCGGGCCGGGGTGGACGGATGGCCGAGGTCGGCGTACTCGTACTCGATGTCGGCGGGTACGGCCTGGCCGGTCAGGTACGCCCAGTACTGGTGCAGCGACGACGGGATCGACAGGTCCTCGTGGTGCCGGAACAGGTGCTGGGCGGTGGCGGTGACGTCCGCCCGGAGCACCTCCTCGATCTGGTGCATGATGCTGCGCCGCAGGGCGAACGGGGTGTGCTTCATCTTCTGCGTGATGGTCACCCCGAACTGCCGCTGGATGTGCCGGCGGTTGTTCTTCCCGGCGGCGTTCACCGGTGGGTCGCCGGGCTTCGCCTCGCCGAGCCCGAACTGCGCCGGGGACAGGAAGAACTTCGCGATCCCGTTGGCATGGAAGAAGTGCGTGGGCAGGAGCGGGCGGCCCAGGAAGACGTCGTCGTTGAGATAGAGGAAGTGTTCCGCCAGGCCGTCGATCCGGTGCAGCCGGGATTCGATGGCGTGCGAGTTGAACGACGACAGGCCGCCGAGGTCGGCGAAGAGGTCGGCGTGCGAGACCACGGTGATCATCGGGTGGCTCGGATCGAGCCAGCTCGGCAGTTGGCTGTCGGTGACCACGAAGATCTTCCGCAGCCAGGGCGCGAAGCTGTGCAGCGCCCGCATCGCGTACCGCAGCTCGTCCCGGTTGTGGTAGCGGGAGGTGTTGGCGGCGATGGCGTGCAGCGCGTCGCCGGGTGTGCCGAGTGCCGCCTGCTTGCGCTCCTGCCACTCCGGGTCCGAGCCGTCCACCCAGGTGAAGACCGCGTCGATCGGGAACCCGACCCGGTCCGGGGCGCGTACGGCGAGGTCACGGCGGGTGCCGTAGTGGTGGTCGTCGGCCTCGGGCACGAAGTGGCTGAGCAGTGCCGCCGCGACCCGGACCGGCTCGGCGACGGCCGGCGCCTCGTCGATGACCGCGTTGTGCCGGGGTGCGCGCACCACGTCCTCGACGCGGGTCCACAGCTCGATCTCGCAGGCGAACTCCGCGCCCAGCACCACACCGGCCCGCACGTCGGTCACCGGGAACCACACCTGAATCACCTCGGTCGGCGCCAGGTCAGGCTGGTGGCGTCCGGGCCGGACCTCGACGATGCGGACGTGTGCCCCGGCGAGCTGCGGCGCGGAACCGACCAGGTCACGCAGGTCGTCCTGCTCGTCGTCCAGCACCGCCACCGTGCTGCGCAGGTAGTCGTCGTTGCGGACGCAGTGGTATTCGATGCCGGCGGACTCCAGGGTGGAGGTGACGGCGGTCAGGTTGCGGTGCCACATCTGCAACGGTGTGGCCGCCGCGACCACCTCGGCCTCGGTGCGGACGCCGTCGTCGGTGACGGTCACCGAGGCGCCGACCGGATGCAGGGTCTCGCCGCCGCGAGGTCGGGTGAGGGTACGCACGACGCCGATCCGCCGGTGCTCCGGAAGCAGCCGCAGCAGGCGGCGCCGGGCAGCGAGCGGCAGCAGGCGGTAGACGCGCAGCGCTATCACGTGACCGGCCGTCGAGTTCGGCGGGTCACCTCCCGGGCGGCCACGTCAGTGGTGACGCCGGTGTGACGAGACGACGGCTCCCCGCCGCCCGGACCGAACAACCGCTCCAGCAGTCATCCCCGAATGCCTTTCTGCACAGCTCCCCGTTGTACGCGGCTCGGTGATCGATTCGCTGACCGTTCGGCCGTTCCTCGGCCACGCACCGGTGTCAGGTGCTGACTGGACGGGTGCCGCGCAGGTCGGACCATAGCAGCGGGTCCGGGAGCGGGACAGCGATGAATCCGTGGCCTCGCCGCCGAAGCCCGATGATCTCGCCAGATACATCTATGTTTGGGAGTATCTGCCCGAAGAATCCTGGCCGTTCAGGTGGCCCAGCGGTGAACGGACGGTGTCCGCTGGTCGTCCCGCGCACCGCCGCCGAGGGCACCCCCGGACCGCGCCGCCCCGGCGCCCCGGACCGGATGGCAGAGTGGGGTGGTGACCGGGACCGCGCCGACCGCGAGCCGGACGCTGCGCCCGCCACCCGGCTACCGGCTGGCCGCCACGATCCGGCCGCTCACCTTCAGCCCGTACGATCCCTGCGCCCGGATCGTCGACGGCACCCTGTGGTGGGCGACCCGTACACCGACCGGACCCGCCACCCTCGCGCTGCACGGGACCGGGTCCGGGCTGCGGGCCGACGGGTACGGGCCGGGTGGTGACTGGCTGGTCGCGCACGCCGACGCCGTCGCCGGGCTGCGTGACGACCTGACCGGCTTCGCCGATCTGGCCCGGTCGCATCCCGTGGTGGCGCGACTCGCGGCCCGACACGCCGGGTTGCGGATGCCCGCCACCGGCCTGGTCTTCCCCCGGGTGCTCCGGGCCGTCTTCGAGCAGAAGGTGACCGGCAAGGAGGCCTACCGGGCGTACGCCGCCACCGTCCGTCACTTCGCCGAACCGGCACCGGGGCCGGTGCCGTTGCTGCTGCCGCCCGAGCCGGCCGCCGTCGCGGCCACTCCGTACTGGGTGTTCCACCCGTTCGGGGTCGAACAGCGCCGGGCCGAGACCCTGCGCCGGGCCGCCGCCGTCGCCGACCGGCTGGAGCGCTGCGCGGACAGCGCCGAAGCCACCCGCCGGTTGACCGCCGTCGCCGGCATCGGCGTCTGGACCGCCGCCGAGGTGGTACGTGTGGCGTACGGCGACGCGGACGCGGTGAGCGTCGGCGACTACCACGTACCGAACACGGTGGCCTGGGCGTTGGCCGGTGAGCCGCGTGGTGACGACGCCCGGCTGCTGGAGCTGCTGGAACCGTTCCGGGGACACCGGGGCCGGGTCTGCCGGCTGCTGGAGGTCGCCGGCGTCCAGGCACCGAAGTTCGGTCCCCGCGCGCCGATCCGCTCCTTCGCCCGCTTCTGACCGGATCAGGCGGCTTCGCGCAGGGCGGATCAGGCGGCTTCGCGCAGGTCCGCCAGGCTCACCGGGGTACGCCGACGCAGCAGCTCCGCCAGCTCCGGCACCGAGCCCACCTCGCCGAGGACGTTCTTGCCCCCACCGAAGCGCTGCGGATAGTGCTGGACCAGCCGGTACACGTACCGGCGCTGGATCAGCTCGACGCTGACCCGCCACCGCCCGCAGCACCCGCACACCCACTCCGACACTCCGCGAAAGTAGCTCTGACCTGCGGTTTCCTGATTCGCCCGGGCCGGGCGGCAGGGCGTACGGGCGGACACCGCGCCCACGGCGCGGCGGTGATCTGCCTCACCGTTGTCGGTGTGGTCTGGTTGACTGGTCGCCGTGGACCTGCCGATCAACCCGCCGCTGGAGCCGATGCTGGCCCGCAGTGTGGCGTCGATCCCGACCGCGACCGGGATGACCTACGAGCCCAAGTGGGACGGATTCCGCTGCATCGTCTTCCGCGACGGCGACGAGGTGGAGCTGGCCAGCCGGGGTGGCAAGACGATGACCCGCTACTTCCCCGAGGTGGTGGAGCAGGCCCGTCGGCAACTGCCGGAGCGCTGCGCGGTCGACGGAGAGCTGATCGTGATCCGCCGGGACGGCCCGAGCGGGCAGCCCCGGCTCGACTTCGAGTTGCTGGCCCAGCGCATCCACCCGGCGGCGTCCCGGGTGACACTGCTGGCCGAGACCACTCCGGCCGACTTCGTCGCCTTCGACCTGCTGGCGCTGGACGGCGAGAGCCTGCTCGACGCGCCCTACCCGACCCGCCGCGCCCGACTGGAGCAGGCGCTGGCCGCAGTACGGCCACCGGTGCACGTCACCCAGGTCACCACCGACGCGGACACCGCCCGCCGCTGGTTCGACGTGTTCGAGGGCGCCGGGTTGGACGGGCTGATCGCCAAACCGGCCGACCTGCCGTACGCGCCGGGCAAGCGGTTGATGTTCAAGGTCAAGCACGCGCGCACCGCCGACGCGGTGGTGGCCGGCTTCCGGTGGCACAAGTCCGGCCCGGTGGTGGGCTCGCTGCTGCTCGGGCTCTACGACGACGAGGGCCTGCTGCACCACGTCGGCGTGAGCGCCTCGTTCACCATGGCCCGCCGGGCCGAGCTGCTGGAGGAGTTGGCGCCCTATCGCGACGTCGGCGCCGAGCATCCGTGGGTGCACGGCGACCACGAGCGGGGCCAGCGCATCCCGGGCGGGGTCAGCCGGTGGACCGGCACCAAGAACCTGGAATGGGAGCCGGTCCGCCCGGAGCTGGTGGTCGAGGTGGCGTACGACGCGATGGAGGGCGACCGGTTCCGGCACACCGCGCGGTTCGTCCGCTGGCGGCCCGACCGCGACCCGCGTTCCTGCCGATACGATCAACTCGACCGGCCGGTGCGGTTCGACGTGGACCAGGTCCTGCGGGGTGACCCGGCGGTGCCGGTGGGATCCGCGTCCGACTGACCCGCACCCGACCGACCCGCGGCCGTCGACCCGATCACGGAGGCCCAGCTCGTGACCCGTACTTCCGACCGGATCCGCCGCCTGCGGCTCACCCTGGCCGGCCTGACCGCCGCCATGGTCGTCACCGCCGGCTGCACGCTGCCGGCCTTCGCGCCGCGCGCCGACGTCGAGGCGCAAGGGTCGGCCGCCCCACCCGGCACGGCACCCGACTGGCGGGCCTGCCCCGAGGTCCCCGACGACCTGGTCGGACGCAGCGCTCCCGGCGTCCGGTACGACTGCGCCCGCATCCAGGTGCCGCGCGACTGGGCCGGCGGCACCGGCGCCACCACCGGCCCCGGCGCCGACGAGACCTTCGAGATCGCCCTGTTGCGGGTCCGTTCCGACAACCAGCGCAACCGCATCGGCTCGCTGCTGATCAACCCGGGCGGCCCGGGAGGCTCGGGCGTGGACACCGCCGTCTACCTCTCCTTCGGCGAGCAGTTCGGCGGCCTGCCCGACAGCATCCTGCAACGCTTCGACATCATCGGCTTCGACCCGCGCGGCGTGGCCCGGTCCAGCCCGGTCGAGTGCATCTCCGACGCCGACCTGGACGGCGTCTTCGGCTACGACCCCGACCCGGAGAGCCAGGAGAAGTTCGACGTCTACGTCACCATGGCCAAGCGGATCGGCCAGAGCTGCGGCGACAAGTACGGCGACCAGCTCAAGCTCTACTCCACCGAGCAGACCGCCCGGGACATGGACGCGATCCGCGCGGCCGTCGGCGACGACAAGATGACCTACCTCGGATACTCCTACGGCACGCTGCTCGGCGCCACGTACGCCCAACTCTTCCCGCAGCGGGTGCGGGCGCTGGTGCTCGACGGCGCGGTCGACCCCCGGCAGAATCTGATCGCCGGTTCGGAGAGCCAGGCCAAGGGCTTCGAGCGCGCCTTCGACAACTTCGGCCGGTGGTGCGCGGCCAACGCCGGCAACTGCCCGATCGCCCCCGACGCCCGAGCCGCGGTCGTCTCCGCCATCGACAAGGCCAGGTCCTCCCCCGTCCGCTCCGCCGACGGCCGCGAGGCCACCGCCGGTTGGATCTTCTACGCGGTGATCTCGTCGCTCTACAACGAGACCGGCTGGCGGCAGCTCGCCCGCGCCATCGACCAGCTGGACAAGGGCAACCCCGACGCGGTGTTCCAGCTCGCCGACAACTACACCGACCGCGACGACAACGGCCGCTACACCAACCTCTTCGACGCCAACACCGCGATCAACTGCGCCGACGACGAGGAACGCCCCAGCCTGGAACGAATCCGCCAGTTGCAGTCCGAGTGGCGTACGCAGTACCCACTGTTCGGTCCGGCGCTCGCCACCGGCCTGATCTCCTGCACCGAATGGCCCGGCGGCAGCGACCCCTACCCGACCGGCCGCGCCGAAGGTGCCCCGCCGATCCTGGTCATCGGCACCACCGGCGACCCGGCCACGCCCTACGAACAGACCCCGGCCCTGGCCGAGATGCTCGGCGTCGGACGCGTACTGACCTGGGAGGGCGAGGGGCACACCGCGTACCCGCAGACGCCCTGCATCACCGAGGCCGTCGACGCGTACCTGATCGACCTGACGGTGCCCGCCGAAGGCAAGCGCTGCCCCGCCCGTTAGCGATCCGAGCGGATCTTGCCATTCCTCCCCACTGGATCTTGGTACGAAAGCGCCCTTCGGGGGCACGTCCCCGCCAAGGTCCGGATGGGGCCTATCAGCCCCGGTCCCCACTCACGCCATGCAGCATGGTCAAACTCCGACGCGGCGCACCAGGCGATCGACCATATCGGCAGGTCAACCGGCATGCCGCCAGGCGTAACGAGGGCATAAGGGGTCTAATGGGTCCGTGCTACGGATCGATGTCCTCGCGACGGGATTGCTACTGGCGCTGAGTGGCTGCGCCGGTGCGCATCGGACGCCGACGAGCAGCGGACAAGCACCCGCCACCTCGTCGGGACAACGGGCCCCGACGACGTCGGCACCTTCGCCGACGGTCGACAGGGGCCGGGTTCTGGACGGGGACGGTTACCGCACCCTGGTCGCCGGTGCCACGTACGACTTCCTCGCGATCGTGCACGGTCGGGTGGCCGTGGGCGACGGCGGTTGCCTGATCCTGCGGGACGAGGCAGGCCTCGGAGCGGTGGTCGTCTGGCCACCGGGAACCACGATTCTCGACGACGGACGTGTCGGCGTGCACGTGCCGGATGGCGGCCCGATCGTCGTAGGTGATCGAGTCGAGGGCGGCGGCGGATACGTCGAGGCCCCACTCACCGAGGACGAGCCGCCGGGCCACCTGCCGCCCCTGCCGGTCGAGTGCGGACCCGCCGGCGCCCCGATCGCGGTGATACAGGGCGTCACCCGCCAGAACGACGGATGACGCTGCTCCCCCGCGCATCGGTTCGCGCCGCTGTGGGACGCTCGCGGGATGAGCGACGTGTTCTTCCGGGAGGCGGTCCGGGCCGACCTACCCGCCGTCCTCGATCTCCTCGCCGACGACGTGTTGGGGCGTACCCGTGACGTCGGGGAGGTCGACGCCGTCTACGAGAAGGCGTTCGCCGACATCGGTGCCGATCCGCGTAACCACCTCGTCGTCGCCGAGGCCGACGGTGAGGTGCTGGGATGCATGCAGCTCACCTACATCCCGGGACTCGGCCGGCACGGCACGGAGCGGCTGTTGATCGAGGCGGTGCGGATCCGCTCGGACCGGCGCGGGCGGGGCGTGGGCCGCCTGATGATGACCTGGGCGATCGACCGCGCCCGGCAGCGTGGCTGTGGGCTGGTGCAGCTCACCAGCGACAAGAGCCGCCATGACGCACACCGTTTCTATCTCGGCCTCGGCTTCGTCCCGAGTCACGAGGGCATGAAGCTCAGTATCTGACCCTCTCCTCGGCCGATGGTCCCGCGAGCCGCTCAAGATCCCGCTCGATCCTGGATCGAGTGGTTGTCCGCGCGCTCCAAAGCCACTCGATCCAGGATCGAGCGTGACCTTGCCGAGCACACCGGGTCGACAGTGGCGCGGCACGGCACGGGTCAGCGGGGGCGGTCGCGGTCCTTGGAGGGTTGGACCCGCTTCGGTTCGCCGGGCATCTTCGGGTGGTCCGGCGGGTACGGCAGGTCGCCTTCGCCGGCTGCCGCGTCCCGCTCGGCCCACTCCAGCAGCGGGGTGATGTCCCACGCGGCGTCGTCGATGCCGGCGTGCGGGTCGCCGCGCTCGGCCAACCGCTGCGGCACGGTCCGCAGGTCGAAGTCGTCGGGGTCGACGTCGGGCAGCTCGTCCCAGGTGACCGGGGTGGAGACGGTGGCCCGGGCGTTGGCCCGCAACGAGTACGCGCACGCGATCGTGCGGTCCCGGGCCATCTGGTTGTAGTCGACGAAGACGCGTTCGCCGCGTTCCTCCTTCCACCACGCGGTGGTGACCAGCTCGGGGCGGCGGCGGGCCAGTTCCCGGGCCAGCGCGATGGTGGCCCGGCGCACCTCGACGAAGCTCCAGTGCGGCTGGATACGCAGGTAGACGTGCACGCCCCGGCCGCCGGACGTCTTCGGCCAGCCCGGCACCCCCAGCTCGTCGAGGATCACGCGCAGCTCGGCGGCGGCGGTGGCCGCGTGGGCGAAGTCGGTGCCGGGCTGCGGGTCGAGGTCGACGCGCAGCTCGTCGGGACGGTCGACGTCGGCGGCGCGTACCGGCCAGGGGTGGAACACCACGGTGCCCATCTGCGCGGCCCACGCCACGTGGGCGAGGTCCGCCGGGCACAGCTCCGCCGCCCTGCGTCCGCTGGGGAAGCTGATCTCGGCAGTACGCACCCAGGGCGGCACACCCCGCGTCGGCACCCGCTTCTGGAAGAACATCTCGCCCTCGATGCCGTCCGGGAAGCGTTGCAGGGTCGTCGGGCGGTCGCCCAGCGCCCGCATGATGCCGTCGCCGACGCTGCGGTAGTAGTGGAAGACGTCGGCCTTGGTGAAGCCGCGCTTCGGGAAGATCACCCGATCCGGGCTGGAGAGCCGTACCGTGTGCCCGGCGACCTCGATCTCCTCGGCCGCAGCCTTCGCACCTGCCATGGCGCGACCATATGCGATGGGTCCGACCTTCGACGTACGGTTGTCCGGTGAGTCTTCCCGACAGCGAACTGCCCCGCACCGACGACGAGTGGCGGGTCCGGCTCAGCCCCGAGGAGTTCCGGGTGCTGCGCGAGGCCGGCACCGAACCGGCATGGACCGGAGAGTACGTCGACACCAAGACGCCGGGGATGTACCGCTGCCGTGCCTGCGGCGCGGAGCTGTACCCGAGCGACACCAAGTTCGACTCGCACTGCGGCTGGCCGAGCTTCGACGACGCCATCCCGGGCGCGATCACCGAGATCGAGGACGACAGCCACGGCATGCGGCGGGTCGAGATCCGCTGCGCCCGCTGCGACAGCCACCTGGGGCACGTCTTCCGAGGCGAGGGCTTCACCTCGAAGAACACCCGGCACTGCGTGAACTCGCTCTCCATCCGCCTGGACCCCAGCACCGCCTGACCCCGGCCGGCCGGCGGCACCAGCCGTCGGCCCGCGTCGTGCCGGGTCAGCCGTCGGCCGCCGGGCGCGCGGTCAGCATCGCCACCTGGGCGGTACGCGACTGCGCGACGCGTTGGGCGAGGTCGCGTACCCGCTCGTCGGTGCCGGCCGCGAGGTGCGCCCGGGCCAGGTCGGCGGCGGCCTGTTGGTGGGCGCCGAGCACCTCGACGAGTACCGCGTCGACCTGGCCGGGCGCGGCGTCGCGGAGCCGGGCCAACTGGTCCGGGCCGGTGCCGTGCCCGGCGTGATCGTCGGCCCGCGCGGTGCGACCGGCCTGCGCCAGCCAGGCACGCGCGTCGGCCAGCTCGTCGGTTTCGGTCACCTCGATGGCGGCCACCAGGGTCCGTAGCTCATCGTCGACCAGCCGGTCCCGCACCAGCCGGACGATCTCCAGGGTCTGCTCGGTGTGCCCGGCCATCATCGACAGGAACAGCAGGTCGATGCCGGTCATCTCGGTCGTGACGGAGGGCGTGGCCGGGGCGGCGACCGCTGACGGCGTACCGCTCGGCGCCTGGTCCGCAGCCGGCACGGACGAGCCGCCGCATCCGGCGGCGAGCAGCACGACGAGCAGGGCGGGCAGTGCGGCAGGCCAGCGATGCGACGCGACGGACCGCACGGCACGCCGGTGGGACGCGGCGGCGCGTACCGCCGGGTGGGGAGCCGGCGCGAGGTGCGGTGCGGGCCGAGCCCGACCGCACCTCACGCTGGTCAGACCTGGGTCCACAGCGCCGGTACGTTCGGCGGCTCCCATCCGGCGATGGCGGTGTGCGCCTGCCGGCAGCGGTACGTGCGCCCGCCGTAGGTGACCTGGTCGCCCACGGCGTAGGCGCGGCCGGCGGTCCACGTGCCCCCGGCCGGCGGGTTGGTGGTCGGGCCGGTCGTCGGGGTCGGCGACGGTGCCGGCGGGGTGGTCGGGCTCGGGCTCGGCGTGGGGTTGCCGCTGCCGCCGCCGATCTGGAGGTCGACGCAGGAGTAGAAGGCGTTGGCGGTGTCCGAGATGTTCCAGACGGCCAGCAGCTTCTGACGGCCCGAGTAGCCGGACAGGTTCACGGTGTGCGAGACGGTCGGACCCGGCTGGCGATTGCCGCCGCTGAACACCGCGACCCGGGTGTTGCCGATGAAGTACTCCCAGTCGCGGGTGGCGTGCTGCGCCGTGTTGACCCAGGTGAAGGTCACCGTGGTGCCGACCGAGGTGGCGGGCCAGCCCCGGTTGTCGTCGTTGAGGACGGCGAAATGGGAGATGTTGGCGTGGCAGGTGCGGAGCCCCTTGGGGCCTTCCACGCTCTGCGGCTCCCAGCGGATCTGGCCGCAGTCCGGTACGCGGTTCTGGGCGCAGAGCGCCTGGCGGCTCGGCGGCGACGAGACGTAGCCGTGGGCCTGGGCCGGGGTCGCGACGGCCAGGGTGGAGACCATGGCCCCGGCGGCGACGAGCGGGAGGGTGATTCTTCGACGCATGGCGGCACTCCCTTTCGGCATGTTGCCTGGTGAGGTGCCACCAACATAATTTAAACCTTGTTAACAGTAAAGACCGCTATCGATAAAACGCACGGTGCGCGCATCCGAGGCCCCTCAGGTCGCGCCCGCGCGTCGATCCAGGTCCGCCCACACTTCCTCCCGCCTCACGATCATCAGCACGCCAGCGCCCGCCCGACGTCGGCCCACCGGACCGCCCGCGCCCGGCCGGACGCCTCGCGCCGTGGCCGACACGCTGGGACCAAAGCACGCTACGGCCGATGACACACGGCAACCGACGCGCGTCGGCGACACGCAGAGCGAACCGGACGAGTCAGTGCGATTTCGCGTCGCACCAAGCTGAGATCAGGGCAAACTTGCACAAAAGGCTCTAACTGGAGGGATCCGTCGTGGCCACCTGTGAGGTCTGCGGTAACGACTACTGGCTGGCGTTCGAGGTGCGCACGGTCAGCGGTGACGTGCACACGTTCGACAGCTTCGAGTGCGCCAGCCACAAGCTGGCCCCCATCTGCGAACACTGCGGCGTCAAGATCCTCGGACACGGCGTGGAGGTCTCCGGCCGCTTCTTCTGCTGCGGGCACTGCGCACGGGCGGTGGAGACGGAGCAGGGTGCCGAGATCCGCGACGCCGTCGGCGCCCGCCCCGCCTGACCCACCGCGCGACGGCTTCCCTGCTGAACGCCGCCCCGCGCGCACCAGCGCCGCACCGCACTAGCGCCGCCGCGCACGCTGGCGCCGCCGCGCACGCTGGCGCCGCCGCGCACGCTGGCGCCGCCGGGCCCACGCGTTAGCAGGGGTCCCCTGCTATGCACGAGGCGTTAGCAAGGGACCCCTCCTTTCACGCGACCGGGCACGGCCTAACCTGGCCGGGTGTCGAGCACCGAACTGCGGGTCGCGCGCTTCACCGACCTGGACGCCCGGACCTTTCACGACCTGGTACGCCTGCGCGCCGACGTGTTCGTGGTCGAGCAGCAGTGCCCGTACCCGGAACTCGACGGACGGGACGTCGAACCGGGCACCTGGCACCTCTGGCTGGCCCACGGCGGCGCACCCGTCGCGTACCTGCGGATCCTGGCCGACCCGGACGGCGTCGCCAGGATCGGACGGGTGGTGGTGGCCCCGGCGGCGCGCGGCGGCGGGCACGCCGGGCGGCTGATGACGGAGGCGCTGGCCCGGATCGGTGACCGTCCCTGCGTGCTGGACGCCCAGTCGCACCTGGTGGCGCTCTACGCCAGGTACGGCTTCACGGCCAGCGGGCCCGAGTACGTCGAGGACGGCATCTCGCACACCCCGATGCGCCGCGTGGCCTGAGCAGCCGGGCAGTCCCGCCCAGCCCACCATCGAATTGACCAGTGGCGATGGTGTGTGCCATTCTTCGGGCGAAGCCAGGGCAACGTGATCAGGCCGGGAGAGGCAACTCCCGTGCGATCCGGGCGATGTCGCGATCCGACGACTCCCCCTGGGGGCTCCATGTCCAAGCTAGTTCGAAAATCACGGGCACTGTCGCTGTTGGGTGTGGCGGCCGGTGCCATGCTGCTGCTCTCCACAGCGCTTGTCGCTCCGGTGTCCGCGCACGGTTCGGTGGCCAACCCGATCTCCCGCAACTACGGCTGCTGGCAGCGCTGGGGCGGTGACTTCCAGAACCCGCGGATGGCCACCGAGGACCCGATGTGCTGGCAGGCCTGGCAGGCCAACCCGAACGCCATGTGGAACTGGAACGGCCTGTTCCGCGAGGGGGTGGCCGGCAACCACCAGGGCGCCATCCCGAACGGCCAGCTCTGCTCCGGTGGCCGTACCGAGAGCGGGCGCTACAACGCGTTGGACGCCGTCGGCGCCTGGCGGACCACCTCGGTGGCCAACAGCTTCCGGCTCAAGTTCTTCGACCAGGCCAGCCACGGTGCCGACTACATCCGGGTGTACGCCTCCCGGCAGGGCTACGACGTACTGACCAAGCCCCTTGCCTGGTCGGACCTGGAACTGGTCGGCCAGATCGGTAACACTCCGGCCTCGCAGTGGCAGCGCGAGGTCGACGGGGTGTCCACCGAGATCCCGGTGAACGCGCCGGGTCGCAGCGGACGGCACGTGCTGTTCACCGTCTGGCAGGCCAGCCACACGGACCAGTCGTACTACATCTGCAGCGACGTGCAGTTCGGTGGCGGCACCACGCCTCCCCCGACCACCCCGCCGGCCTCGCCGACGCCGACGCCGACCTTCGACCCGCCCACCACGCCGCCGACGACCACCGCACCGCCGGTGGCGGGTGCCTGCGCGGCGACGTACCGGGTGACCTCGACCTGGTCCGGTGGTTTCCAGGGTGAGGTGCAGGTGACCGCGGGCAGCGCGGCCATCCGGAGTTGGCGGGTGACCTGGACGTACGCCAGCGGCCAGCAGGTCAGCCAGGCGTGGAACGCCACCCTCAGTTCCAGCGGTTCGACGGTGACCGCCCAGAACGTCAGCTACAACGGCGGCCTCGGAGCCGGAGCCAGCACCACCTTCGGCTTCCTGGCCTCCGGCAGCGGGTCGAGCGCACCGACGCTGACCTGCACGGCGACCACCTGACCCCGGACGGGGCCGCGCCTACTCCCTCGGGCGCGGCCCCGGCCGGCTCGTCGCGTCGGCCGATGCCGCCGCACGCCGGGCGATGCCGGCCTGCGCTGCGCGATGCCGGCGTCCGCCGGGCGTTGGTGCCGTGCGCTACGCGATGGTGTTAGCAGGGGTCCCCTGCTATGCACGAGGCGTTAGCACGGGGCCCTTCCTTACACCTCGGCCGGCGTATCACGCGAGTGCGGAGACGATGTCGGCGATCGGGCGGCGGCGACCGGTGTAGAACGGCACCTCCTCGCGGACGTGCAGCCGTGCCCGCGAGCCGCGCAGGTCACGCATCAGGTCGACGATGCGGTGCAGTTCGTCCGCCTCGAAGGCCAGCATCCACTCGTAGTCGCCGAGCGCGAACGAGGCGACCGTGTTGGCGCGGACGTCCGGGTAGCCCCGGGCCATCTTGCCGTGCTCGGCGAGCAGCTCACGCCGCTCGGCGTCGGGCAGCAGGTACCAGTCGTACGAGCGCACGAACGGGTAGACGCAGAGGTAGGCGCGGGCCTCCTCGCCGGCCAGGAAGGCCGGGATGTGACTCTTGTTGAACTCGGCCGGTCGGTGCAGCGCCATCTGTGACCAGACCGGGGTCAGCGCCCGCCCCAGGGCGGTCCGCCGCAGTCGCAGGTACGCGTCCTGGAGGTCGTCGCTGGACGAGGAGTGCCACCAGATCATCAGGTCCGCGTCGGCGCGCAGGCCGGAGACGTCGTACGTGCCGCGCACCACGACGTCCTTGCCGGCCAACTCCTCGATCAGCGACTCGACCTCGCCGGTCACGTTGTCGCGCAGTGACGGCAGCGGCGCGCTGGCCCGGAACACCGACCACATCGTGTAGCGGATGGTGTCGTTGAGTTCCCGCAGCCGGGCCGCGTTGCTCTGCTCGGTCATCTGCCCGATCCCTCCAGTGCTGTGATGATCTCTTCGGCCGCCGTCTCGCCGGAGCGGACGCAGACCGGAATGCCGACCCCGTCGTAGCCCGCACCGGCCAGCGCCAGCGTCGGACGTGTCGCCCGCAGCGCGGCCCGCGCGGCGGCCACCCGGTCGAGATGACCGGGGGTGTACTGCGGCAACGCGCCGCCCCACCGCTGCACGTGCCCGTCCACCGGGGCGGGCAGTGGCGTGTCGAGCACCCCCGACAGCTCCCGGTGCACGGTGGCGGCGAGGTCCTGGTCGGGGCGCTGGAGCTGGGCCTCGTCGCGGTAGCGGCCGACCGAGGCGCGGACCAGGGCCAGCCCGTCGGACCGGCGCAGGTGTCCCCACTTGGTGGTGAAGAAGGTGGACGCCTTGATCAGCAGGCCCTCGGTGCCGGGCACCAGGAAGCCGGAGAGCGCCGGCAGCGCCGGCTCCGGCAGGGCCAGGGTGACCAGGGCGACGCTGGCGTAGTCCAACTCGCCGATCCGCGCCGCCACCTCGGCGGCCGGCTCGGCGAGCAGGCGGGCCGCCGGGCGGGCCGGTACGGCCAGCACCACCGCGTCGACCTCGACGTGCTCCGGGTCGCGGGTGGGGCCGACGGTGAGCCGCCAGCCGGAGCCGACCGGGGCCAGTTCGCGGACCGCCGCATCGCGCCGGACTGTCGCCCCGCCGGCCGTCGCGGCGGCGTCGACCAGGGTGCCCAGTCCGCCGGCCAGGGTGCCGAAGACCGGCTCGCCGGGGGCGCGGGGGGTGGCGGCCTGCGCCGCGCGTACCGCACCGAGCAGCGTGTGCTCCGTCCGGGCCGCCCGGGCCAGCGCCGGCATGGTGGTGGCCAGTGAGAGGTCGTCGGCGCGGCCGGCGTACACGCCACCGAGCATCGGGTCGACCAGCCGGTCGACCACCTCGTCGCCGAAGCGGGCGCGGACCAGCGCGCCGACGGCGACGTCCTCGTCCGGGCCGAGCAGCGGCCGACCGCCGTCCCGGTCGGCCTCCGGCGTCGGCCGGGCCACCGCCGTCACCTTCGCCAGATCCCCGGGTACGCCCACCAGCGTCCCGCCCGGGATCGGGCGCAGCCCGCCGTCGACGGCGAGGGCGGCCTGCCCGACGGTCGGGTGCACGATCCGGTCGGCCAGCCCGAGTCGGCGAACCAGGGTCACCGCGGCCGACTCACCGCCGGCCGGGTCACGCATCAGGAACGACTCGGCGCCGAACTCCACCGGCCCGCCGGCCAGCTCGCCGGTGCGCAGCTTGCCACCGAGCGCGCCGGACTGCTCGTACACGGTGATCTCGGTGCCCTCGGGGGCCCGGTCGCGCAACCGCAGCGCGGCGGCCAGGCCGGTGATGCCGCCGCCGACCACCGCCACCCGCCACCGCGTCGCCATGGCGGTCAGTCCCGGGCGGAGAGCTCGTGGACCAGCGCGACCACCCGGGTCAACACCTCCGGATCGGTCTCCGGCAGGACGCCGTGGCCGAGGTTGAACACGTGCCCGGGGGTGGCCCGGCCCTCGTCGAGGATCCGCCGCACCTCGGCCTCGATCACCGGCCACGGGGCGAACAGCAGGCACGGGTCGAGGTTGCCCTGCACGGCCTTGTCCGGCCCGATCCGGCCGGTCGCGACGTCCAGCGGCGTACGCCAGTCCACGCCGACCACGTCGGCACCGGCCTCGCCCATCGCGCCGAGCAGCTCGGCGGTGCCCACCCCGAAGTGGATCCGGGGCACACCCGAGTCGGCCAGCCCGCTGAGCACGGCCGTCGAGTGGGGCAGCACGAAGCGACGGTAGTCGGCCTCGGAGAGCGCGCCGGCCCAGGAGTCGAAGAGCTGCACGGCGGAGACCCCGGCCTCGATCTGTACGCGCAGGAAGGCCAACGTCACCTCGGCCAGCCGGCCGGCCAGTGCGTGCCACAGCTCCGGCTCGCCGTACATCAGGGCCTTGGTCTTGGCGTGGGTCCGCGACGGCCCGCCCTCGACCAGGTAGCTGGCGAGCGTGAAGGGGGCACCGGCGAAGCCGATCAGCGGCGTGTCGCCCAACTCCTTGACCAGTATCCGGACCGCCTCGTCGACGTACCCGACGTCGCTGCGGTCGATGGGTCGGATCCGCGCGACGTCGGCGGCGGTGCGGACCGGTTCGGCCACCACCGGGCCGGTCCCGGGCACGATGTCCAGGTCGACCCCGGCGGCGGCGACCGGCACCACGATGTCGCTGAAGAGGATCGCCGCGTCCACATGGTGCCGGCGTACCGGCTGGAGGGTGATCTCGGTGACCAGCTCGGGGCGGCGGCAGGACTCCAGCATCGCCACGTTGGCCCGGATCTGGCGGTACTCCGGCAGCGAGCGGCCGGCCTGGCGCATGAACCAGACCGGGGTGTGTGGGACGGACCGGCGGCGGCACGCCCGTACGAAGGGCGAGTCGGCCGGCCCGTCGGGGCGGGTTGCGTCGTCTCGGGCGGCGTCGCCCGTGGTCTCGGTGGCCATCGCGGCCATCGTGCCACGCGGCCGATCCCCACCCCGCGCCCACCGCCGGCTTTGTGACGTAGCGGGCGTGCAAGGAAGGGCCCCCTGCTAACGCCTGCGGTAGAGCAGGGGACCCCTGCTAACACAGAAGCGGGCGGAGCGCGCCCGTGTGGGGAGATCGTCGGCGCGCCATCCGGGCCGGGAACCGGGCGGCGGCTTAGGCTGCGAACATGGCCGCCCAGATCGCGCTCCCGGACACCTTCGCCCGCGCGGTCACCGGGCTCCGGGTGTCGGCGCCTCGACCGGAGATCGTGCTGGAGGAGGTCGGCGCGCCGCAGCGGCTGGCGCCGTACTCCTTCGCCCTCTCCGCGGCGGTGCTGCGCGACGGTGACGAGGTGGCCACCGCCCGGCTGATCCTGCTGCACGACCCCGCCGGCCACGAGGGGTGGCAGGGCACCCTGCGACTGGTCACCTACGTGAGCGCCGAGCTGGAGGTCGACCTGGCCACCGACCCGCTGCTGCCCGGGGTGGCCTGGACCTGGCTCACCGACGCGCTGGAGACGCACGACGCCGGGCACCGGGCGATCGGCGGCACGATCACCCAGACGGCGTCGAACCGGTTCGGCGACCTGGCGGGTCCGCCGGCCGCCTGTGACATCGAGATCCGCGCGTCGTGGACCCCGACCGGCATCGAGCTCACCCCGCACCTGTACGCCTGGTGCACGCTGCTCGCCTCGACGGCGGGTCTGCCGCCGCCGGGCGTCACCGCGCTGCCCGAGCGGCGCGCCGCGGCCGCCGGTTGACGGGGCCGGTACGGCACCCGGGCGGCGAACCGCCGACACGCGGCGGGGCGGGTGCGCGCCGCACGATCCATTGGCGCACTAGGGTTGCCAGGTGACCGACGAACCACCCCTGCGCCGTCGGACCGCCGCAAGCCGTACGGGAAACGACACGCACCACGAGCCGTCGGCGCGGCCGGAGCCGTCGGACGCGGGGACCGAACCCACTGGCGGCGAGTCCGTGCCGTTGACCGCCCCACGTGAGGGCACTCCCGAACCGGTGGCGACACCGGACCAACTCACCGAGGTGGTGGCCCGTTTCGCGGCCGGCACCGGTCCGGTGGCCCTGGACGCCGAGCGCGCCTCCGGCTACCGCTACAGCCAACGGGCGTACCTGGTGCAGTTGCGCCGCCAGGGCGCCGGCACCGTGCTGATCGACCCGTTGCCGCTACCCGACCTGAGCACGCTCGACGCGGCGATAGCCGACACGGAGTGGGTGCTGCACGCGGCCAACCAGGATCTGCCCTGCCTCGCCGAGCTGGGGTTGCGACCACGCCGACTGTTCGACACCGAGCTGGCCGCCCGGCTGGCCGGGTTCGAGCGGGTCGGCCTGGCCGCGCTCACCGAGCAGTTGCTCGGGTTCAGCCTGGAGAAGCATCACTCGGCGGCGGACTGGTCCAGCCGGCCGTTGCCGGAGTCCTGGCTCACCTACGCCGCCCTGGACGTGGAGCTGCTGACCGACCTGCGGGACGCGCTCGACGCGGAACTGTCCCGGCAGGGCAAGTCCGCGTGGGCGGCCGAGGAGTTCGCTGCGCTGGTGAACAGCGGGGACCGTCCACCCCGGGTCCGGGCCGACCCGTGGCGGCGCACCTCCGGCATCCACCGGGTACGCGGAGCGCGGGCGCAGGCCCGGGTGCGCTCCCTCTGGTACGCCCGCGACCAGATCGCCGCCCGTCGGGATGCGGCACCGGGGCGGGTCCTGCCCGACTCGGCCATCGTGGCCGCCGCCGAGCTGGACCCGAAGGACGAGAAGACGCTGCTCACCCTGCCCGGTTTCGGCGGTCGGTCGGTACGCCGGCTGGCGCGGACCTGGCTGACGGCGCTGGACGACGCCCGGCAGTTGCCGGACGACGAGTTGCCGGTGACGCCGACGGTGGAGGGCCCGCCACCGCCGCACCGGTGGGCCGAACGGGACCCGGCCGCCGCCGCCCGGCTGGCCCGTTCCCGTGAGGTGGTGCTGCGGGTGGCCGGCGCGCACCATCTGCCGCCGGAGAACCTGATCTCCCCGGACACCATCCGCCGCGTCGCCTGGCAGCCTCCCGAGGAGATCACCGAACACACCGTCGCCGAGGCGCTCCGCAGCCACCACGCCCGGGACTGGCAGATCGACCTCCTCCTCCCCGACCTGGCCGAAGCCCTGACCGCCCCACCCCCACCCCCCGCCTCCCCCGCCACCCCCACCCCACCCGCCTGACCCGCGGTTGATCAAGAGGTTTGCGTCCGGCGGGCGGCCGTTCGCCGACGCAAACCTCTTGATCAACGAGAGCGGTGGGCGCGAGCCGTCAGCGAGAGCGGTGGGGGCGGGGGCGAGGACGGGTGTGGGGTGGGCCACAGTGGGGACGGCGGCACTGGTTATTACTGGCGAGTAGCATTCGGGGGAAACGCCAGTGCTGGCTAGGAGGCTCAAGTGCCCCGTGAAGTTCGGGATGTCGTCTTCGTGGACGGCGTCCGCACCCCGTTCGGCAAGGCGGGTGGGATGTACGCCAACACCCGCGCCGACGACCTGGTGATCCGATGCATCCGCGAACTGCTGCGCCGCAACCCGCAGCTCCCCCCGGAACGGGTCGAGGAGGTGGCCATCGCCGCCACCACCCAGACCGGTGACCAGGGCCTGACCATCGGCCGTACCGCCGCGTTGCTGGCCGGCCTGCCCAAGACGGTGCCCGGCTTCGCCATCGACCGGATGTGCGCCGGTGCGATGACCGCGGTGACCACCGTCGCCAGCGGCATCGCCGTGGGCGCGTACGACGTCGCGATCGCCGGCGGTGTCGAGCACATGGGCCGCCACCCGATGGGCGAGGGCGTCGACCCGAACCCGCGCATCGTCGCGGAGAAGCTGGTCGACCCGTCCGCGCTGGTGATGGGCTCCACCGCGGAGAACCTGCACGACCGGGTCCCGCACATCACCAAGGAGCGCACCGACGCGTTCGCCCTCGCCTCGCAGCAGAAGACCGCGAAGGCGTACGCCGACGGCAAGTTGCAGGACGACCTGGTGTCGGTGGCGGTCCGCGATCCGGAGACCGGCTGGGGCCTGGCGACCGTGGACGAGGCGCCCCGGGACACCTCCCTGGAGAAGCTGGCCACGCTCAAGACCCCGTTCCGCCCGCACGGCAAGGTGACCGCGGGCAACGCGGCCGGGCTGAACGACGGCGCGACCGCCAGCCTGCTGGTCGCCGAGGACGTCGCCCGTGAGCTGGGCCTGCCGATCGCCATGCGGCTGGTGTCGTACGGCTTCGTCGGCGTCGAGCCCGAGGTGATGGGCGTGGGTCCGATCCCGTCGACCGAGAAGGCGCTGCGCATCGCCGGCCTGACCATCGACGACATCGGCCTGTTCGAGCTGAACGAGGCGTTCGCCGTGCAGGTGCTCGCCTTCCTCGACCACTTCGGCATCGCCGACGACGACCCCCGGGTCAACCAGTGGGGCGGCGCGATCGCCATCGGGCACCCGCTCGCCTCCTCCGGCGTACGGCTGATGACCCAGCTCGCCCGGCAGTTCGCCGAGCACCCGGAGGTCCGCTACGGCCTCACCGCGATGTGCATCGGCATCGGCATGGGCGGCACGGTCATCTGGGAGAACCCGCACTGGGAGGGTGGAGACAAATGAGCCTTGCGGCACCGAACGAGGTGGTCACCAGGGCGCTGCTGCGTCAGGTGAACGTGCCCGGGCTGGACCGCCCGGCCGCCCTGATCACCCTCGACAACGGATTCGACCACACCAAGCCGAACACCTTCGGCCCGGGCGGCCTCACCAGCCTGGACGAGGCGGTCAGCGCCGCGCTGGCGGCCGATCCGGCGTTCATCGCGGTGACCGGCAAGCCGTACATCTTCTGTGTCGGCGCGGACATCACCAGTCTGCCGCTGCTGGCGGACCGGGCGCAGGCGCTGGAGATCGGCCGGCTGGGGCACCGGGTCTTCGCCCGGCTCAAGGACAGCCCGGTTCCGACCTTCGCCTTCGTCAACGGGGCGGCGATGGGCGGCGGCCTGGAGCTGGCCCTGCACTGCCACTACCGGACGCTCTCCGGCGGCGCGGCGGCGCTGGCCCTGCCCGAGGTGTCCCTCGGCCTGATCCCGGGTTGGGGCGGCACCCAGCTCCTGCCGAACCTGATCGGCATCCCGGCCGCCACCCAGGTGATCATCCAGAACCCGTTGATGCAGAACAAGATGCTCAAGCCGAAGCAGGCCGCCGAGCTGGGCATCGCCGACGTGCTGCTGGAGCCGGCCGACTTCCTGGAGCGGTCGCTGGAGTGGGCCGCCGGGGTGGTGCGCGGCGAGGTGACCGTCACCCGGCCCGAGGTCGACAAGGACATGTGGGCGGGCGTGCTCTACTTCGCCCGGCAGACCCTGGACCAGCGGCTGCACGGCGCGGTCCCGTCCGCGTACCGGGCGTTGGACCTGCTGGAGACGGCGAAGGACGCCGACTTCGCCACCGGCACCGCCGCCGAGGACGAGGCCCTGGCCGACCTGGTCTTCTCCGAGGAGTTGCGCAGCGGCCTGTACGCCTTCGACCTGGTGCAGCGGCGGGCCAAGCGACCGGCCGGCGCGCCGGACAAGGGGCTGGCCCGTCCGGTGACCAAGGTCGGCATCGTCGGCGCGGGCCTGATGGCCGGTCAGTTGGCGCTGCTGTTCGCCCGCCGTCTCCAGGTGCCGGTGGTGCTCACCGACCTCGACCAGGCTCGGGTGGACAAGGGCGTCGGCTACGTGCACACCCAGATCGAGAAGGCCGTCAGCAAGGGCCGGATGGACAAGGGCACCGCCGCCAAGCTGTACGGCCTGGTGAGCGGCACGGTCGACAAGAGCGCGTTCGCGGACGCCGACTTCGTCATCGAGGCCGTCTTCGAGGACCTCTCCGTCAAGAAGCAGGTCTGGGCCGAGCTGGAGAAGATCGTCCCGGCGGAGGCGGTGCTGGCGACGAACACCTCGTCGCTGTCGATCACGGCGATGGCCGAGGACCTGGAGCACCCGGAGCGGGTGGTCGGCTTCCACTTCTTCAACCCGGTCGCGGTGCTGCCGCTGCTGGAGATCGTCCGCGGCGAGCGGACCGACGACGCCACGCTGGCCACCGCCTTCGCGGTCGGCAAGCAGCTCAAGAAGTCGTCGGTGCTGGTGAAGGACGCCCCGGCGTTCGTGGTCAACCGGCTGCTCACCCGCTTCCTCGGCACCGTCTTCGCCGCCGTGGACGCGGGCACCCCGCTGGAGGTGGCGAACCGCGCGCTGGACCCGCTGGGCCTGCCGATGCGACCGCTGGCACTGCTCCAGCTCGTCGGCCCGGCCGTCGCCCACCACGTCGGCGGCACCCTGCACGCGGCCTTCCCGGACCGGTTCACGGTCAGCGAGAACCTGAAGCGGATCGCGGACTCCGGTCAGCCGATCGTGGTGGACGACGAGATCAACGCCGAGGTGGCGAAGCTGCTGGTGGTCGGCGACCAGCCGCTCACCGAGGAGCAGGTACGCCAGCAGGCGCTCGACGCGCTGGCCCAGGAGATCCGGCTGATGCTGGACGAGGGGGTCGTCGCCGAGGCGCAGGACATCGACCTGTGCATGATCCTCGGTGCCGGGTGGCCGTTCCACCTGGGCGGCGTCACGCCGTACCTGGACCGGACCGGGACCAGTGAGCAGGTCACCGGTCAGCGTTTCCTGCCGCCGGGAGTGGCCAGCCTGACCGGCTGAGCCGACCCGGGTCACGGTGGTCGCCCCGACCGGGGGTTGACCACCGTGACCGGCGGTCTGGGGCAGCGGCGCGTGCGGTCGCTGGCTACCCTTCCGGTTCCACCCTTCACCAGGAGCTGACCGCATGTCCCACCCGGACCAGCACCACTATCCGCCCGGCGGCGGCCCGCACCCGCAGGGCGGCGGCTACCCGCCGGCCGGGGCGTACCCGCAGGCCGGTGGCTACCCACCACCGCCGGGTGCGGGCTATCCGCCACAGTCGGGTGCCGGCTATCCCCCGCCTCCGCAGGCCGGCGGGTACCCCGCGCCCGGCCAGTCGTACGGCGCCTTCCCGCCGCCCCCACCGCCGAAGAAGTCCCACACCGGGAAGATCGTGCTGATCGTCCTCGCCGTCCTCATGGTGCTCTGCGTGGGCGGTGGCGCGGTCGTCTGGTTCGTGGTCCGGGACACCGTCGGCGAGGCGGTCGACGCCACCCGGACCCGGGTGGTGGCGCCAGAGACGCTGGCCGGCCGACCGAAGGTCACCGAGCCGGAGTTGCAGCAGCTCTCCGAGTCGATGGTCCGGCAACTGAAGTCCTCGATCCAGAACGAGACGAGTGCGGTCGGTGCCTTCTACGGCAATCCGTCGCAGGAGAACCTCGTGATGATCGTGGCCGTCTCCGGGTTGATGTCCGACCCGAAGAAGGAGCTCGACGAGGCGGTCCAGGCCATCTCGACCGAGCTGACGGTCAGCAACATGACGCCGGTCGAGCCGGGCCCACTCGGAGGCGAGGCCCGCTGCGGCGACGGCCGGGCCGACGTGGCGTTGGGCATCTGCGTCTGGGCCGACCGGGGCAGCGTCGGCATGATCGTCATGTTCTTCTCCTCCCGCAACGACGCCGCGTCCGAGTTCCTCACCATCCGGGGCCAGGTCGAACAACGGTCCTGACGTACGCGCCGACGGCCGGGCGGGGTGGATCCCCGCCCGCGCCGGCCCGGTGAGGAGTCAGCCCTCCGTCGGGGAGTGCTCCGCGGCGCTGCGTTCCACGCAGAACTCGTTGCCCTCCGGGTCGGCCAGCACCACCCAGCCCGTGCCGTCCGGCCGGCGGCGGTCGGCGACCTGTGTGGCACCCAGGCCGATCAGGCGTTCCACCTCCTCGTCCCGGGTCCGGTCGGTCGGTTGGAGGTCCAGGTGGATGCGGTTCTTGGCGGTCTTGCCCTCGGGGATCCGCTGGAAGAGCATGCCACCGCCGGCCAGGTCCGGGCCGGACAACAGGGCGCACTCCTCGTCCCCCGGCCGGTCGTCCGGGTCGGGCCGCAGCCCGGTGACCTCGGCCCAGAAGGTCGCCATGGTGTACGGGTCGGCACAGTCGACGTCGATCCAACGCACTCGGGAAGCCATGACCCCAACCTCTCATCGGGATCAAGCGATTATTCGCGCGTCGGGTCAGCGCGTGCCCTGCTCCACGGTCGGCGCGGAGTCGGCCGCCGGCAGGTTCACCGTCACCTCCAGGCCGCCCCCGGGCTGCGCCACCGCCGCCACCGTGCCGCCGTGCGCGTCACAGACCGCCCGGACGATGGAGAGGCCGAGGCCCGACCCACGGGCGCCGGTCCGCTCCCGGCCGCCACGCCGGAACGGCTCGAACAGCCCCGGTACGTCGGCCGGGTCGACCTCGAATCCGGTGTTGCCCACCACCAGCCACGATCGCTGACCGTCGGAGCCGGTCCGCACCCAGAGCCGCCCGTGCAGGTGGTTGTAGCGGACCGCGTTCTCGATCAGGTTGCCGGCCAACCGGTCCAGCAGCCCGGGGTCGCCGACCACCGGTGCCGGCTGGAGCGAGGTCCGCACGTCCAGCTTGATCCGTTCCACCTCCCGGCGCACCGCGGAGAGCGCGTTGAGCGTGCCGGCGGCCAGGTCGCACTCGGTACGCCGGGCGAGCCGTCGGCCCGTCTGCGCCTCGCTGCGGGCCAGCACCAACAGGGCGTCGACAAGCCCGTTGGCGCGTTCGGAGGCGTCGCGCACCACGGTCGCCATCCGGCGGTACTCGGCCGCGTCCGCGTCGTCGTCGCTGAGCGTCACGTCGATCTCGGTACGCATCACCGCCAGCGGTGTCCGTAACTCGTGCGAGGCGTTGGCGACGAACCGTTTCTGCGACTCGAAGGCGGCACCTATCCGGTCCAGCATCGCGTCGAAGGTGTCGGCCAGCTCGGCCACCTCATCGTCCGCCCCGGAGTAGCCGATCCGCTGGTGCAGCGTGGTCTCGCCGAGCCGCCGCGCGGTGGCGGTGACCTGGTGCAGTGGCCGCAGCGCCCGCCCCGCCACCGCGTACGCCCCGACCACGCCGACCGCCCCGACCGCCAGCAGCGCGGCCAGTCCCTTCGCCAGCAGCTCGCCGGAGGCCGCGCTGACCAGTTGCCGCTGCCACGCCCCGGCTTCCAGGGTGCTGCCGTCGGCCAGCACCACGGTGGTGCCGGGCAGCAGCTCGGCGGTGGGGCGCAGCGCGTCGCGCACCAGCAGCCAGGCCAGCAGCAGCAGGATCGCCCCGGCGCCGATCAGCAGGACGCCGTTGAGCAGGGTCAGCCGCAGCCGCAGGGTGGGCCGCAGCCGCAGCCGCGTGACCGGCCCGAGCCCCAGGGCGGGCGTCACGCCGACCCCTCGGCGGTGCGGTAGCCGGCCCCCACCACGGTCTCGATCAGCGACGGGTCGCCGAGCTTGCGGCGCAGGGTCATCACGGTGACCCGGACGATGGTGGTGAACGGGTCGGTGTTGGCGTCCCAGACCCGTTCCAGCAGTTCCTCGCTGGAGACCACCGCGCCACGGGCCTTGAGCAGCTCGCAGAGCACCCCGAACTCCTTGTTGGTCAGCTCCACCGGCTGCCCGGCCCGGGTGGCGACCCGCCGCGCCGGGTCGACGACCAGGTCGGCCAGTTCCAGCACCGGCGGTGCCGCCGGGGTGGCCCGCCGGCCCAATGCCAGCACCCGGGCCACCAGTTCGTCGAAGGCGAAGGGCTTGGGCAGGTAGTCGTCGGCGCCGAGTTGCAGGCCCTCGACCCGGTCGGCGACCGTGCCGCTGGCGGTGAGCATCAGCACCCGGGTCAGCGCGCCGGACGCGGCCAGCTCGGCGCAGATCTGGTCACCGTGCATGCCGGGCAGGTCACGGTCGAGCACCACCACGTCGTACCGGGTGACGAAGGCCATTTCGTGTCCGCTGTCGCCGTCGTACGCGACATCCACCGCCATGCCGCGTTTGCGTAGGCCGCGCGCGATCGCGTCAGCGAGGTTGCGCTCGTCCTCGACCACCAGTACCCGCATGTCACGCCCCTTTTCCGCCGGTGACCACCCGACAACCTAGCGCCGGCCGCCAAGTCGATGTGCCGCGCCGAGCGGTGTCACCCCGGAAGTCGCCAGACGCCGAAGTCGCCGTCGGCGCGACGGCAGGCGACGAGGTCGTGGCGGGCCTGGCATTCGCCCCGCGCCCCGACCAGCACGTCGATCGGCCGGGCCCGGTCCTCGTCGGGGTGTAGTCGGGCCAGCACCACACCGACGTCGGGCACCGGTCGCACGGCGAGCAGGTGCGGCGCGTACTCGTAACGCTGGACCTGCTCCCACGAACCGTGGTCGATGAGCAGCGCCCCGGTCGTCATGTCGAAGGTAGCCAACTCCATCGTCCCCTCGGCCCACCCGGACAGGACCAGCGCACGCCGCGCCCCCACCAGCAGGAGGTCGGCGATGTTCCGGTTGTCCCACCCGGCGGCGCCGGTGGCCGGGTCGAGGACCTGTACCCCGCCGCTGGCCGGAAAGGCGCAGAGCAGTGCGGCGCAGGCAGTGACGTGATAGATCGTCGGCACGGTGGTCTGCCAGAGCGGGACCAGCCCGTCGACCGCGTAGGCGGCGACGGTGTTCGAGTTGCGGACCACCGCCACCAGGTCGCCGACCACCCACGCCGACTGGTAGCCGGCCGGGTCGTCGGCGGGCGGCGGCAGGCGGTGCCGGACCTCCCCGGTCTCCGGGTCACGCACCTCGACGCCGCCGTCGAGTGTGGAGACCACGATCGCGTCGACCACACCGTCGCGCAGCCGGTAGTCGACGCTGGACGCGGAGAGCGGAATGGACCACAGCTCACGGGCGCTCGGCAGCTCGATCATCCGTAGCGTGTTCGGCGCGCTCTCGCGATGGGTCCGCAGCAGTGCGCGGCGGGGGTCGTCGAACATCGCCACGCCCGGCTCGCGCCAGCGTTCCTGACCGGTACGCGCGTCGAGCAGCACGCTCTGGCTGCTCTCGGTCTCCTCGGCGGACATCGAGACCAGCACCCCGCCGCCGGCGACGGGCTGCGCCCGGAAGACCCGATGGCCGTACGCCAGTCGGGTCCGCCAGGACGGCGTGAGTGTCGGCGGCGCACCGGTGGCCTTCTCGGGATAGGGGAAGGCGAGCAGTTCGGGGTGGCCGTCGGTGACCTCGGTGCCCGGGATGACGGCGAAGATCTGGTCCGCCGCGAGGAGCAGGTTGGCACCGAGTGGCACCGGCACCGTCGCGTACACCCGGGGGGTCGGCGGCGCGGCTCCGGCCATCGACACCAGCACGACCACCGCGAGCAACGCGGCCCCCCAGCGGCGCGAACCGGCGACGATCCGGCGGCGTCTCGGCGGCTGGTAGGTCGGCTCGGTGAGGTCACCGAGGTCGATCACCGTCACGGTCGTCCTTCCTCCGGCGCGCCGACGCGGCCCTCACGGCCGTCGGCGGCCCCGGCGACCGCCTGTACGATGGCCCGTCGTGGCTGTGCCGGTGATTGATTCCTCGTTGAACCCTGCCCCCGAGACCGTCGAGGCGGAGTCAGCGACACGACCTCGCCGACGCGGGCCGACGCGCGTCGACGTGTTGGCCATCGGAGCCTACGTGCTGCTCGGTGTCCTCGTCTGCCTCTACTACTGGGTGGACGTGCAGAACCGCGTCTCGTCACATCTGCCCACCGACCACAGTTGGTTCGAGTGGTTGTTCTCGCACGGTGCGTACTCGGTGATGCACCTGGAGAACCCGCTCTTCAGCACCAGGCAGAACGCCCCCGACGGGGTGAACATGATGGCCAACACCTCGCTGCTCGGGGTGACCCTGCCGCTGGCCCCGCTCACCTGGCTGCTCGGCCCGCAGGTGGTGTACGCGCTCTACCTGGGCGGTGCGCTGGCGGCCACCGCCGCCACCTCGTACTGGATGCTCTCCCGGCACCTGGTGCGCTCCCGGGCCGCCGCCTTCGTCGGCGGCGCGTTCCTCGGCTTCGCCCCCGGCATCGTGCACCACGCCAACGGCCAACCGAACTTCGTCTCCAACTTCCTGCTGCCGCTGATCGTGGTGCGGGTGTTCCGGCTGACCGAGCCCGGCCGGTGGCGGCGCAACGGGCTGGTGCTGGGCCTGCTGGTGGCGTACCAGATCTTCATCAACGAGGAGATGCTGCTGCTCACGGCGCTGGCCTGCCTGGTCGTCGTGATCGCCTACGCGATCATGCGCCCGCGTACGGCGCGGGCCCGCGCCGGTACGTTCGGTGCCGGGCTGGGCTTCGGTGGTGGCGTCGCCCTGCTGCTCACCGCCTACCCGATCTGGTACCAGTTCAACGGCCCGCAGTCCTACCGGGGCCTGCAGGGCGGGGTGTTCCACAGTTGGGGCGAGGACATCGTCGCCTTCGTCACCTTCCCGCGCGACACCATCGCCGGCAACGAGGCGGTCGAGGCGACCATCGGGATGACCGAGCAGAACACCTGGTTCGGCTGGCCGATGGTGCTGTTCACGGTGGTGGCGCTGGCGCTGCTGGTGCGCCGGTCGCTGGTGGCCCGGATCATCGCCGTGCTGGTGGTGCTCTTCTCGGTGGCCTCGCTCGGACCGGAGATCCGGTTCAACGGCGAACTCACCGGCATCGCCGGCCCGTGGTCGTACATCTCGGAGGACGTACCGCTGGTCGAGATGATGATGCCGACGCGGCTGACGCTGGTCACCACCGCCGCGCTCGGTGTCCTGCTCGCCCTGGCCTGGGACGCGGTGGCCGGCAACCGCCGGTCTCCGGTGCCGGCACCGCGCTCCGGCGAACCCGTGCCCGCCACCGCCACCGCCACCGCCGGCTCCCGGCCGCGCTGGCAGCGCGGCGTCGGGTACGCGGCCATCTCGCTGGCCGTGCTGCCGCTGTTCCCCACCCCGCTGCCGGCGAAGGAGGTCGCCCCGCCGCCGACCTTCATCACCTCGGGCGCCTGGCGGCCGTACGTGACGGAGGGCCGCACGCTGGTGCCGGTGCCCATCCCGAGCAACGTGCACGGACTGTCCACGTTGCGCTGGAGCGCGTTGACCCAGCACGAGTTCCCGATCCCGGCGGGCTACTTCATCGGCCCCAACCTCGACGGCGAGGGTGTCTTCGGCGCACCGAACCGGCCCACCAGCACCCTCGTCTACCGCTCCATGGACGCCGGTGAGGTGCCCGAGCTGACCGACGAGAACCGTCAGCAGGCGGTCGAGGACCTGCGCTTCTGGCGGGCCTCGGTGGTGGTGCTCGGTGCCCACCCCCGGGAGGCCGTGCTGCGGGACCTGCTGACCGGCCTGCTCGGTGAGCCGCAGCGGGTGGACGACGTCTGGCTCTGGGACGTCCGCGACCGCGTCTGACGCGCGCTCCGGGTTGTAAGGAGGGGTCCCCTGCTATACACGAGGCGTTAGCAGGGGACCCCTCCTTACACCTCAGGCGCAGCGGGCAGCGGCTCGGATACGTGCGCGGTGACGATGCGCCAGCCGACGGGCAGGCGTACCCAGGTCTGGGTCTGTCGGCCGGTGGCGGCCGTGCCGACGTAGCCGAACCGGGTGGTGACGACCGCGAGGTCGAGGCCGAAGGTGGTGATCATCGGGTCGACCAGCCGGCGACCCGGTGGCAACGGCGGCTGCGCGGCCCGCCATTTCCGCTGTTCCTCAAGGCCGTACTGGTGGTCGGCGAGGCCGAAGCGCACCGTCCGGTCAGAGTCCCAGAAGTAGCCGCAGATCCGCTCCGCGTCCCCGTCGACCAGGGCCTGCTCGTAGCCGGCGAAGGCGGTCGTGACCTCGGCCACCACGTCGACACGGTCGATCTCCATCGGGTTCGTCCTCTCCAGTCGGGACCGGCAGCGGGCGGCGGAGTGTCCCCGGTCGGGCGGCGGGACCTGCCGCCCCGACCGGGGACACCGCCTCAGCCACTCACCGCCGCCTCGCGGGTGTCGTCGTCCGCCGGGGCGGCACCGGCCGGACGGCCCGGCGCGGTGACCGATTCGGCGGGTACGTCCTTTGCGCGGGAAGGAGTGCCGCCGTGCGGGCGGTCCAGCTCGGCCTCCTCAGGCGCGGGCACCCGGGGCGGGTGCGACCCGAGCGCGACGATTCCGCAGATCACCGCCACGAAGAGGTAGCCGAGGGCCACCTGCCCGTTGGCGTTCCACCGGACCTCCTCGCCATGGATCAGACCGATGAAGGCGAGCACCGCGCCCGACGCGGCGAACACGGCCGCGTGCACGAAGCGTTTGTCGATGATGAACGCCACGATCGCGCCGAGCACCAGACCGGCGAGGATGGCCCCTTCACCGAGTATCCGCAGCCCGTCGTAGACCACACCGGCACCGGCGAGCGCCTCGTCGCCGACCTCGGCAGCGGTGGTGCCGGCCGCCGCCAGCACGTTGTTCATCTGCCCGGTCGCCCACGCCGCGATGTTGGGGATCAGCGCCGCCACGACCGCCGCCGCGTGGGCCCGAGGCGTGGCCTGGAACGCCTGCGCGCCGATCAGCAGTCCGATATAGAGCAGGATCGGCACGATCGCCGCGGTCGGGAAGATCGCACCGAGCAGGGAGAACATCCCGAGGAAGCAGAGCAGCGCGATGACCACCCCGGTCGCCATCGAGTAGCCGGTCCGGCCTCCGGCGGCCTTCCAGCCGGGATGCCCGACGTACACGGCGGGCGGAAAGGGTGAACCGAGGGCCGCACCGACCACCGCCCCGGCGCCGTCGGCGAGCAGGACACTGCGCAGGTTGTAGTTGTCCCCGGCGGTGGCGGCGCTCTCCACGTTGGTCATCGCCTCGGTGAAGTTGTAGACCCCGAGCGGGATCGCGGTAGCCAGCAGTGGCGCCATGTCGGACAGGCCGCGTCCCAGCAGGTCGAGTTGGAACGTGGGGAGGGCGACGGCGATGTCGCGCGCCGCTGCTGTCACGTCCGGCACCGACATCGCCCCACCGAGCCAGCCGATCGCCGTACCCAGCAGCAGGGCGGCCAGCCCGATCGGGAAGTTGAACGGCAGTCTCACGTCGGTGAGCAGTCCGATCAGCAGCAGCGCGAGGACCGGCAGAGCGATCCAGGCCATCCGCCACATCTGCCCTGCCGGGTTCATCGAGATGAAGGTGATGCTGATGCCGGCCAGCGTGCCGAGCAACGCGGCGCGGGGGGTGTACCGGCGGATGTACGGCCCGACGAACGCACCGACCAGCACGATCACACCGATGATGAACGCCCACGCCAGCCCGGCCGCCCAGGCCCGCGTCGGGTCACCGGTACTCAGGAAGATCGGCAGCATGATGACGAAGATGACGATGAACATGTGCGGCACGCTCGGCCCGTACGGCAGGGCGGTCACGTCGGCACGCCCCTCCCGTCGGGCCAGGCGGCGGGCCAGGTGGGTGTAGTAGATGTTGCCGGCGACCAGGGCGATGCCGAGGGCCGGCAGGATCGTGCCGAACACCTCCCGTTCGGGCAGGTTCACCACGAAGATGCAGAGCCCGGTCAGAGTGAGCACGTTGACCAGGACGTTGACGCCGAAGCCGAAGAACGCGTTGGTGTCACCGCGCACCCAGTACGGCAGGCGTGGCGGGGATGTCGTGGTGGGTTGCATGGGCTGCTCCCGGTCAGGAGGAGGCGTACGACGAGGGGGTGGTGGGCAGCACGGCGAGTACGTCCGTCGAGTCGGCCACCCAGCCGAAGATGCCGCCCTGGGCGGCGATCATGTCGAGTCCGGCCCGGTGGAACTCCGGGAAGTAGGACCCGACGCAGTCGGCGAGCACGAGGCACTCGTACCCGCGGTCGTTCGCCTCCCGGACGGTGGTGTGCACGCACACCTCGGTGGTGACACCGGTGACCAGGAGACTGTCGATCTTCTGTTCGGCGAGCAACTCCCCCAGGCCGGTGGCGTGGAAGGCGCCCTTGCCGGGCTTGTCGACGACCGGCTCGCCGGGCAGCGGCGCCAGTTCGTCGACGATGTCGTGGCCGTACTCGCCCCGGATCAGGATCCGGCCGTTGGGCCCGGGGTCGCCGATGCGCATGCGGGGGGCACCCCGCTGGAGCTTGGCCGGTGGGCAGTCGGAGAGGTCCGGCAGGTGGCCTTCGCGGGTGTGCACGACGGTCATGCCGGCGGCACGGGCGGCGGCCAGCAACGCGCCCAGCGGCGCGATGGTGCGCCGCAGCCGGCTGACGTCGTTACCCAGGCTCTCGCCGAAACCGCCCGGTTCCAGGAAGTCGCGCTGCATGTCGATGACGAGCAGCGCCGTGGTCGTGGGGTCGAAGGTGTACGGGAAGGGTCGCGCGGCGGCGATGGTCGGCATTGGTCCACCTCACCCGGTCGTGGCGGCGATGACGTCGTCGGAGGTGGCCACGCAGCCGAAGACGCCGCCCTGCATGGTCACCATGTGCAGGGCGGCCTCGTGATTGCCCTTGTCGGTGGCGCCGGTGCAGTCCGACAGGATCAGGCACTCGTAGCCCCGGTCGTTCGCCTCGCGCATCGTGGTGTGCACGCAGACGTCGGTGGTGATGCCGGTGAGGATCAGGTGGGTGATGCCCCGGGTACGCAGCACCAGGTCCAGGTTGGTCGCATAGAAGGCGCCTTTGCCCGGCTTGTCCACGACCACCTCGCCGGGGGCCGGGGCGACCTCGGGCACGATCTCCCATCCCGGTTCGCCCTTGACGAGGATCCGGCCGCAGGGCCCGGCTCCGCCGATCTCGGCGCCGATCCGGGCCGAGCGCCAGCGCTTGTTCGGCGGCAGGTCGGACAGGTCGGGGTCGTGTCCCTCACGGGTGTGCACGACCAGCATGCCGAGCGAACGGACGTGCGTCAGCAGCCGGGCGGTAGCCGGCAGGCCGGCCCGGGTGAGGCCGATGTCGTAGCCCATCGCGTCGACGTAGCCGCCCGGCCCGCAGAAGTCGGTCTGCCAGTCCACGCAGAGCAGTGCGGTACGCACGGTGTCGACCGTGCCGTCGTACGGCCACGGGTAGGGGTTCGCCGGTACCGGACCGATCGTTGCCATCGCTCCTCCTGTCCTGCTCAGGCGGCGTCGCCGCCGTTGACCGTCGGGCGGCGGTGTGAGGAGGGGTCCCCTGCTATGCACGAGGCGTTAGCAGGGGACCCCTCCTTACACGTCAACCGCCGGTACGCGCGCCACCCACCGGTGGCGCTGATGTCCTCGGCCTCCGGGCCGGCCGCGTACGCCTCGCAGAGGAACCCGAGCACGTGCCGCCCGTCGTGCAGCCGCACCCAGCCGAGCGAGAGCGGGGCCGGCACCCCGGCCAGGAATCCGCCCACTGCCGAGGTCGGCAGCGACCAGAGTTCGACTTCGATTCCGTGACCGTCGGGGGTGGCTGAGGCGACCCGGACCAGGCCGGGCAATCCTTCGCCGTCCGGGGTCGGCATCCGGTACAGCCGGTAGAGCGGTGCGGTGCGGGTGGTGCCGGCGAGGGCGGCCCCGAGGTCGGTCAGCTCGGTGTTGCGCGACTCCCCGCTCAGGTGCCGCCCGACCACGGCGATCAGCACCTCCCTGCGGCCTGTCGGTACCCCACCTCCCCGGATCGGCGGCGCGGCCCCGTTGCCCGACGTGCTCTCGGCCACCGGGTGCGCGTCGGCTCCGGCACCGGCGGCGGCGAGCCGGGCCAGTGTGGTGTCGCTGAAGGCCGGGCCGATCAGGGTCAGGCTGGCCGGTCGACCGTCGGCGGTGAATCCGTTCGGCACGGTCACCGCCGCCAGGTCGAGCAGGTTCGCGAACTGGGTGTACCGGCCGAGTACCGCGTTGCGTCCGATCGGGTCCTCGGCGACCTCCGCGAGCGTGAAGGTGGTGCCGACGGTCGGCACCACCAGCACGTCCATCTCCTGCCACCACCGGTCGACCTCGGCCCGCAACTCACGGAGCCGGTGTCGGCCCCGGAAGGCGTCGACGGCGTCGTAACGACGCCCGGTCTCCAACACGGTCCGGGTGACCGGGAGGACCGACTCCGGATGCGTCCGCAGGAAGTCGTCCAGCCCGGCGAGCCGCTCGGCCACCCAGGGGCCCTGGTAGAGGAGGTCTCCGGCAGCCAGGAAGGGAGCCAGCGGCACCTGCCGCACGGTGTCGACCAGGTCCCGCAGGCGGTGCACGCCGGCCGCGAACCGGACCGCCTGCCCGGCATCGCCGAAGAACTCCAGGTCTGCGGTCCGGGGTACGCCGAGGCGGAGCGTCTCCGGTGCCCGGGACGCCAGACTCGCGGCCGGCAGTGGACGTCCCCAGGGGTCGGCTGTGGTCACGGCGCGAGCGGCGTGCAGCACCTCCGTGGCGTCCGCGACGTCGGTGGCGAAGACCGAGACGCAGTCCAGCGAGCGGCAGGCCGGCACCACACCGGCGGTGCTGAGCAGCCCTCGGGTGGGTTTGAGGCCGACGATCCCGTTCAGCGCGGCCGGAACCCGGCCGGAGCCGGCGGTGTCCGTGCCGAGGGCGAAGGTGACCTGACCGGTGGCGACCGCGACCGCCGAGCCGGAGCTGGACCCGCCGGAGACGAGACCGCCACCGAACACGCTCTCGACGCTGCCGTACGGGGATCGCGAGCCGGTCAGGCCGGTGGCGAACTGGTCGAGGTTGGTCTTGCCGACCAGCAGGGCACCGGCGTCGAGGAGCCGGCGTACCACCGGTGCGTCCTCGGTGGCGCGGTACCCGAAGTCGGGGCAGCCGGCCGTGGTGACCATGCCGGCGACGTCGATGTTGTCCTTCACCGCGAACGGGATCCCGTACAGCGGCAGTGTCTGCGGGTCGGTGTCGGCCAGGACGGCGGCACGGGCCCGCAGGTCGTCGGGGGACACGGTGCTGATCCAGACCGGTTCACCGGCTCGACCGGCCAGTCCTTCGAGGACGGTCTCGGTCAGGTCGACGGGGGTGAGACGGTGCTCGCGGTACGCCGACCGCAATTCCGAGATCGATCCGATCCGCTCCGGCATACAGTCGATTGTCGACCGTTCTGTTTCGAGAGCCGACGCCGAACGTAACGACGGCATGACGCCGCTGCCGATCCGCTACCCCAGGTACGACCGCGCTCCGTGCACCGAGAGAGCGGCGAGGACCACCTCCGGGTCTCCCCCGGCCACCGCCTCGAAGAGCCGCTCGTGCCGGTGCACACCGTCCAGGGGTTGCGCCTGCTCCGCCTCGCGGCGCAGGTTGATGGCCATGTAGAGCTGCAACTTCACCAGGATCGAGTCGTACACCCCGGAGAGCTGACGGTTGCCGGCCAGCGCCACCAACGCGACGTGGAACGCGCGGTGCGACTCGGCGACCGCCAACCGGTCACCCGCGCGCGTCGCCTCCCGCATCCGGTCCAGCGCCGCCCGCAACCCGACCAGGTCGCTCTCCCGGCCCACCGGGATCGCTGCCCGGACCGCGAACCGCTCCAGCACGTCGCGCACCTCGTACAGTTCCTGCACGTCCCGGTCGGAGAGGGTGGCGACGCGGACCCCGCGCCGGGGCACGTGCTCGACCAACCCCCGCTGCGCCAGCAGGCGCAACGCCTCGCGTAACGGCGCCCGGCTGATCCCCAGCCGCCGGGTCAACTGCTCCTCCACCAGGCGCTCACCCGGCTCGCTCCGTCCGCTGAGGAGTTCCCGGGTCAGCCGGGAGACGGCGAGGTCCACCAGACTGACACTCTCCAGCTCACCGTCCATCGGCGTCGCGGCCACGTCGCTCACCCCGACGAGTCTGCCATCCGGCGGAGAGGCGACCGGCGCGGGCGCACCTCAGCCGACGAACGGGCGGACGTCCCAGACCAGCGCGCCGTCGATCTCCCGGGGCGGGCCGAGCAGCGCCTCCACGGTGTGCCGCACCGGGTCGCCGTGGTGCAGCCCGCCCTGCACGACGACGGCCGCCCGCCAGTGCCGCAGGTCCGCCACCGCCTGCCGGCGGTCCGTCTCGGTGATCGGCGGCACCACGCCGGTCTCCGCCACCCGCCGCAGCAGCAGCGAGGTCGGCCGGTCCGGGGCGCCCCACCGGGCCGTCGGGTCGCCCGGGGCGTGGGGGCCGATGAAGAAGCCGCCCGGCGCGGTGAAGGCCAGTCCGGTCCGCGCCGACCAGAGCATGCCCGGACTGCGGCCGGCGTTGGTCACCGGGGGCACCGGCACCAGCGTGCGGCCCGCCGGCACGTACGTCCGCCAGGTGCCGTCGGCGACGAACGCCGGCACCGGCCGGCTCGACACGGTACGGATCGGGGTCGGCACCAGCGGCAGCAGCGCGACGGCCAGCGCGACGACCCCGACAAGGCGGACCGTCGCACGCCGTCGGGGCCGGGCGGGCGCGGTGTCGACGGCTGTCCGCCGCACCCAGCGGTCCACTCCGAGCGCGATCAGGACGCCCAGCACCGGGATGCAGACCAGCGCGAACCGGGCCGGCACCACATGGTCGAGCAACGGCAGTTCGGCGATCAGCCGGTACGGCCCGGGCAGGTCGGTGGCGCGCCCGTCGAGGCGTACCCGGGGACCGAGGGAGAGCAGGGCGAACACCAGCCCGCAGGCGGCCAGCGCGCGGACCAGTGGTCGACGCCGGAGCCAGACCGCGACGACCACGGCCAGCAGGAGTAGCCCGACGCCGAAGAACGAGTTCTCCTCGGTCGGATTGGGCGCCAGCAGGCCGGGCGGACGGTCCACGCCGAACAGCGTCTGCCGGGCGAACCGGGTGAACGACGCCGCGTCCAACTGGTAGCTGTACGCGTGGAACGGCATCCCCCGGTAGTGGCCCGGCCCGAAGAACTGGAACCACAGCGGGTACGCCAGCAGCACCCCCGCCACCAGCGCACCGACCCCGATCCGCCCGGCCGTCGACGGGGCGAGCCGACGGGCGGCCGACGGGTCGGCGATCGCGTACGCGCCGACGAGCACGCCGGCGGCCAGCGCCACGAAGAGCAGCACCTCCTCACCGAGGAAGACCTGGTACGTCACGACCAGCCCGAGCAGCACCCCGTGCCGCCACACCCGGCCGCCCGGCTCGGGGCGGAACACCAGCGCCAGGATCAGCGGCACCAGGAACTGGGCGGCCATGTGCAGGTGCGTACCGGCCTGGGCGATCATCCCGGGCGCGAAACCGCAGACCAGGCCCCCGACGGCGGCGGCCGGCCAGGAGTCGACCAGGCGGCGGCGCAGCAGCACGTACCAGGCGGTCGCGGTGCCGGCGAGGCAGAGCACCACCGCGACGACGAAGGCGGCCTGCGACCCGAGCAGCAGCGTGACCGGGGCCAGCGGAACGCCGAGGCCGAGCACCGAGGTGTTCGCCATCAGGTTCACCCCGCCGGGCGCGTTCAACGCGTCGCTCCACAGCGGGTTCTCCAGCCCGGCCACGGCACGGGCCGCGCGGGCCAGCATCCACTCGAAGAGGATCTGGTCACCGGCCTGGTGGAACAGCCGGTCCGGGCGACCCCACTGGCGGTGGGTCAGCCACACCGCCAGCGCGAGGTAGCCGACCGGCACCGCCACGTCCGGGGTACGCGCCGGCAGCCACCGGCGCGACGCCACCTCGGCGGTACGGTCGGCGGTGCCGACGACCATCAGCCCGTCGGAGCGGTCAACGGCCGTACGTCCCACACCCAGACGTCCAGCTCCTGCCGGGCCGGGCCGACCAACTGCTCGACGGTCTGCCGCAGCGGCTCCGAGTGCGGCTGGCGCAGCGGCAGCACCAGCACGGCCGCCTTCCAGTGCCGCAGCTCGTCCAGGGAGCGCCGCCGCTGACGGTCGTCCAGTTCCGGCGTACGGCCGGTCGTGGCGACCTCCTCCAGCAGCTTGCCGACGCCGCTGGGCCGCCCGTTGAAGCGGCCGGGGTCACCGGTGGTGGCGTTGCGCGGGGCCAGGAAGTAGCCGCCGGGCATCTTGAAGTCGAGATTCGTCGAGGCGGCCCAGCGCATCCCGTGGGTGTTGCCCATGCTCGGCACCGGGATGGGGACCAGCGTCTGGTCCGGCCCGACGTAGGCGCGCCAGCGGTCCGAGGTGATGAAGTCCGGCACCGGCGGTCGGGAGGTCATCGGCAGCGGCATCGGGGCGATCGGCAGCAGGGCGAGCACCAGACCGGCCACGGTCAGCGTCCGCACCACCTGCCGGTCCAGCTTCAGCGTGCGGCTGCGCTCGATGGCGAGCGCCAGCAGGATCGCCACCACCACGCTGACGATCATGCCGAACCGGGTCGGCACCACCGCGTCGAGCAGCGGCAGCCGGACCAGCCACTCCCACGGGCCGACCATCAGCTCCCGGTCCCACCAGGTGATGCGCTCACCGAGGGAGAGAACGACGTAGAACCCGGCGGTCGCCGCCAACGCGCGGACCAGCAGCTCCCGGCGCAGCCAGAGCACGATGCCGACCGCGATCAGGGCCAGACTCCACCCGAAGAAGGCGTTCTCCTCCGAGTAGTTCGGGGCCAGGTTCACGTTGGCGCGCTGGTTGCCGCCGATGGTCGGCGAGCCCGGCGCGAAGTACGCGGCGATGTCGTTGCCGTAGTCGCGGACCGCGTCGCTGAGCCCGTGGTACGCCATCGGCCCGGCGAACTGGATGTAGAGCGGGTACGCCAGCAGTGCGCCCGCGATCACCGTGCAGGTGGCCACCGCCTTGCCCAGCGGGCGCCAGGCCGCCGACCAGAGGCCGGGACGTTGGACGACCATCGCGATCAGGAAGATGCCGCAGCCCATCGCGGTGAAGAGCAGGATCTCCTCGTTGATGAACGCCTGCACGGTGACCAGCAGGGCCAGCAGCGCGCCGTCCCGGTACGGCCGGGTGGAGCGGGTGATGACCATGACCCGCCACACGATGAACGGCAGCAGGAACTGGCTGATGATGTTCGGATGCCAACTGGCGTGCGACAGCATCGCGGGGGAGAACCCGCAGAGCCAGCCGCCGACGATCGCGGCCAGCGGGTAGCTGACCACGTGCCGGGACAGCACGTAGTACCAGGCCGAGGCGGTGCCGGCGAGGGCGAGCGTGACCAGCAGCACGAAGGTGACGGCGGGCCCGAACAGCAGGGTCACCGGCACCATCGGGATGCCCAGCGCCAGGATGGCCGTGTTGGCCATCAGGTTCACGCCGTCCGGATAGTTGAACTGCTCGGTGAAGAACGGGAACTCCCCGTGCAGCACCACCCGCACCGAGTGGGCGAGGAAGAACTGCACCTGCGCCGGGTCGCTGCTGTAGAGCGAGGCCACCCGACCGGCCGGGTCCATCCAGATCTGGCTGGTCACCCAGATCGCGGTGAGCAGAAAGCCGCCGAAGACGGCCAGGTCCTGCCGCCGCCGCGTCCAGCGGAACCGGCGCCAGCGCGACGGGGCCGAGCCGGCCGCCACGGCACCCGCCGGCGGGTCCACCGCCTCGGTCGGCACCTCGGGCTCCGGCGTGGTCGTACCGGCCTCCACAGTGGGCGCCGCGTCGGGCACCACCGGGTCGGCAGGTGCCGCGTCGACGGTTGATGTCGTGGTGCCCACGGGGGCGTCCGTGGTGTCGTCCGGCAGCGCGGAGTCGCGCGTACCCTCACCCAGCGTGACGGGTTCGGACGGCGAGCCTGCCACGACGTCGGGTTTCGGCGGCGATGCGGCGCGGGTCTCAGCAGGCGTCACAGTCGGCGGAGTCTACCCGAGTGGGGAAATAGCTCCCAAGTCGACGCGGCGTCCCCTGTGGCTGGTGTGCCGTCCGGGCGACGCAGCGTGAGGCGGCGCGAGCCGACGACCGGGCGTCTCGTACTATTGCCCTCCGAAACGACGGCCGATGTGATCGGGGGCGTGACAGGTGGCTTCAGCCCGCTGGCGCGGCGTGGCGGCCACCGGCCTGTCCAGCCTGCTGGTCGCCGTCACCGCCTGCGGCCCGGTCGCCGAGCGTCGGCCGCAGGACCTCCGGGTCGGCTACGACAGCATGGACGGGTCGTTGACCGTGTGGCCGCCACGGGGCTCGCTGGCCGGGGACGCGGCGACCACCGCCGCGGTGACCGAGGCGGTCCGTGAGTGGCGTTCACCGGTCGACGACCGGGTGCACGTACCCTCCTCCGGCATCCTCTTCTCCGGCGAGGTGGAGGGTGTCCCGCTGGTCCTGGTGGCCGCGTCGGTGCCCGGCCAGGCCGCGTCCTGGCTGCTCCAGCTCCACGGCGGCGACGGCGGGTACGAGGTCAGTCAGGCCACCGAGTACACCGACCCGGGCTATCTCGTCTACTCCGACGTGCTGCCGGTGCAGACCGCCGAGGGGCGGCGTTACCTCACCTCGGAGCGGGTGCGGCGGCTGGTCGGCCCGGACGGCCGTCCGGTACCGGCCACCGACGGCCTGACCGACCCGGTGGAGGTCCCGCAGTGCGAGGCCGTGCCGGTGACCGCCACGCTGCGCTCCACCGAGTCGCTGCCCCGGGGGCGTGCCACCGACCGGCTGCTGGACCTCGGCACCGGCACCGCGAATCCCCGGTACCCGCTGGTCCGTGACGACAGCGGCTCGGGCCGGCGGGCCCTGGCCGAGCTGGACACCTGTGCGCTCGCCGGCGAGGACGGTCCGTTCGGCAGCGTGACCCGGCGGGTGGGCGACCGGGACACCCCGGATTCGGTGCCGGCGTCGTGGCCCAAGGCGAAGGTCGCCGTGCGTACCCTCGGCGAGCTGGCCCTCGGCGGCGGCGAACCGGCGGAGCTGGAGCAGCTCACCTGGGAGACCGCGGACGGCACGATGACCGCGCTGGTCTACCGGCCTGCGGACGGCGGCCAGACGGTGCTCTCCCCCGCCGACCGGACCAACCCGTTGCAGGTCTACGAACTGCCGGTGCCGGGTCAGCCACTGGTCGTACTGAGCTGGCGGGCCACCAAGGACACCACGCTGTCGGTGCCGCCGGACACGACCCGTCTGCTCGACCGCCCCGGCCTGGTGGTGGCGCCGCTGCCGGAGCGCAGCGAGACCTTCAGCCTCGCCGCCGACGACAAGACGCACTACCGCTCCGCCGGCCACCGCCGCTGACCCCCACAGGCCACGCCACACGCGCCACCCCGCGCCCCGCACGCTCGCCCCGCCTCGGCCGCCCGCACCGTGCGACGCCCCGCCGATCATGGAGCGATGGCAGTCACAAAAAGGGCATAGAAAGCCAAAAGCGCTGCCCGAACTCCATGATCGACGCTGCGCCGACCACGACTCCATGATCGGCGGGGCCAGGCGCCACCCGCGCGCCGACGACGACGGCGTGCGGGTGGGCAGCTGACGGCATTCCCGCTGGGACGTCGGGCAGGGTCAGTTGGCGGACGGGGTGGGGGTGTTCTCGGAGGTCAGCCGGGTCGGGTCGACCGGGGTGGTCTCCAGGCGGGAGATCCAGCCGGTGACGTCACGCGCCACGTCCTGCGCGGTCAGGCCGAGGTCGGCCAGGATCTGCGCGCGGGTGCCGTGCGGGTGCCACTCGGCCGGTACGCCCAGGTCGCGCAGTGGCACGTGGACGCCCGCGTCCCGCATGGCCTGGGCCAGTGCGTCGCCGACGCCGCCCTGCCGGACGCCGTCCTCGACGGTGACCACCAGGCGGTGCCCGGCGGCCAGCTCCACCAGCTCGGCCGGGACGGGACGCACCCAGCGCGGGTCGACCACGGTGACCCCGTAGCCCTGCTCGGCGACGCGGGTGGCGACCTCCATACCGAGTTGGCCGAAGGCACCCACCGCGACCAGCAGCACGTCGGTACGCGCCGACTCGGCCAGTACGTCGACCGTGCCGATCCGGCGGATCGCAGGCAGGTCGGCGGCGACGGCACCGGTCGGGTAGCGCAGCACGGTCGGGCCGTCGTCGACGGCGACCGCCTCGCGCAGCTCCTCGCGCAGCGTGGCGGCGTCCCGGGGGGCCGCCATCCGCAGGCCCGGCACCACCCCGAAGACCGACATGTCCCAGATGCCGTAGTGGCTCGGCCCGTCCGGCCCGGTGATGCCGGCCCGGTCCAGCACGAAGGTGACCGGCAGCTTGTGCATCGCCACGTCCAGCAGGACCTGGTCGAAGGCCCGGTTGAGGAAGGTCGCGTAGACCCCCACGACCGGGTGCAGCCCGCCGAGCGCCAGACCGGCCGCCGAGGTGACCGCGTGCTGCTCGGCGATGCCCACGTCGTAGGTGCGCTCGGGGTACTTGCGGGCCAGCTTCGCGATGCCGGTGGGCTCGGCCATCGCGGCGGTGATGCCCACCACGTCGGGCCGCTCGTCGGCGATCGCGACCAGCTCGTCGCCGAACACGTTCGTCCACTTCACCGACGGCGCGGCGGTGGCCTTGCCGGTGGCGATGTCGAAGGCGCCCGGGCCGTGGAAGCAGTCGGCCTCGTCCTCCTCGGCCGGGCGGTAGCCGTAGCCCTTGCGGGTGACCGCGTGCACGATCACCGGACCGCCGAAGTTCTTCGCCGCGCGCAGCGCGGACTCGACGGCGGCCACGTCGTGCCCGTCGACCGGGCCGACGTACTTGATGCCGAGGTCCTCGAACATCGCCTGCGGCGCGACGGCGTCCTTGATGCCCTTCTTGACCGCGTGCAGCACCTCGTACATCGGCCTGCCGACCAGCGGGGTCGAGCCGAGGGCGTCCTTGACGGTGTCGAGGACCTTCTCGTAGCCCGGGTTCAGCCGCAGCGTCGAGAGGTGGTCGGCGAGGCCGCCGATGGTCGGTGCGTACGAGCGCCCGTTGTCGTTGACCACGATCACCAGCGGGTTGCCGGTGGCGGCGATGTTGTTCAGCGCCTCCCAGCACATGCCGCCGGTCAGCGCCCCGTCGCCGACCACGGCGACCACGCTGCGCGCCTCGCCCCGCAGCGCGTACGCCTTGGCCAGCCCGTCGGCGTACGACAGGGCGGTGGAGGCGTGCGAGTTCTCGATGATGTCGTGGTCGCTCTCGGCCCGGCTCGGGTAGCCGGATAGCCCGCCGCGCTGACGCAGCTGGTCGAAGCCCTCCTGGCGGCCGGTAATGATCTTGTGAACGTACGCCTGGTGACCGGTGTCGAACAGCAGCCGGTCCCGGGGAGAGTCGAAGACCCGGTGCATGGCGAGGGTGAGTTCGACCACGCCCAGGTTGGGGCCGATGTGGCCCCCGGTGCGGGACACCTTGGCGACCAGGAAGTCACGGATCTCCGCGCCGAGGATGTCCAGTTCGCTGGCGGACATCCGCTTGACGTCCTGGGGACCGTGCACCGTGGCCAGCAGCCGGCCCTGGTTGGCCGTGTCCTCTTCAACACTCATGACCGCAGAGTCTATCGGCCCTCGCACACCTCGCAGCCCGGGTCACCGGGCCCTCACCCTGACCGCCAGGTCAGGCCCGCACCCGTAGGCGGCGTGGCGGCACCACCCCCGGTCAGCCGGGAACCAGCAGCCCCACCAGCTCCACGTGCTGGGTCATCGGGAAGAGGTCGTACCCGCGCAACGCCGCCAGCCGCCAGCCCAGCCCGGTGAAGACCCGCAGGTCCCGGGCGAACGCGGCCGGGTCGCAGGCCACGTAGGCGACGGCACGCGGCCCGGCGGCGACCACGTCGCGCACCACCCTGGCACCGGCGCCCGCCCGGGGCGGGTCGAGCACCACCACGTCGACCGGTCCGGTGATCCGGCGGCGGGCCAACGCGGTCTCCACCCGGGCCGCCACCACCTCGACCCGGGGCAGGTCGCGCAGGTTCTGCCGGGCCGCCGTGACGCCCTCACCAGCCGCCTCGACCAGGGTGACCCGGCCGGACCCGCCGACCCGGTCGGCCAGCGCGGCGGCGAACAGCCCCGCCCCGCCGTAGAGGTCCCAGGCGGTCTCGGCCGGCTGCGGGTCGGTGAGTGCCAGCACCGCGTCGACGAGCGTGTCCGCCGCCGCCGGGTGCACCTGCCAGAAGGACGAGGCGGGCAGCGCCCACTCCCGGCCCGCGGCCCGCTCACGCACCTGTTCCGGGCCGCTCACGATCCGGGTACGCCCGGCCGCGACGGCGGTCACCGTCACGTCCCCGCCGGTGGAGGCGACCGTCTCCACCGCCTCGTCGTCCGGCCACCGCGCACCGGCGGAGGTCAGCACCGGCAGCTCCTGCACGGCCGGGTGGGCGATCAGGCAGCGGTCGATCGGCACCACCTCGTGCGAGCGGTGTTTGAGCAGCCCGGCCCGACCCGCCGCGTCGACCGCGTAGCGGACCCGGGACCGCCAGCCCAGCGGCCCGCCGGGCAGCGCCTCGACCCGGACGCCCAGCGCGTCGCAGGCGGCCTCGTCGAGACCGCCGAGTCGGACGAGTTGCTCGCGGACGACCGTGGTCTTCCAGTCGAGCTGGGCCTGCGGGGCGACGTGTTGCAGGTCGCATCCACCGCAGCGGCCCGGCCGGGCGTACGGGCAGGGCGGGGTGACCCGCTGCTCGGCGGGCTCCAGCACGGTCACCGCGTCGGCCCGGACGAACCCCCGGTGCACCTCGGTCACCTCGGCCACCACCCGCTCACCGGGCAGCGCGTGCCGGACGAAGACCACCTGCCCGTCGACCCGGGCCACACAGTGACCGCCGGGGGCGACCGCCGCGACGGTCAACTCCACCCGCTGGGCCTCCTCCAGCCCGCCACCGGTCGACCCGGTCATCGCGGCTCACCGCCCGGCGCCTCGCCGTCGCGGGCCGCCACCGGGCCGGCCGGCGGGACGCTCGGCGGCAGCGTGCTGCGCGGCGTCGCCCGGGGGCCCCGGGCCGGTCCCCGGCTCAGCGTGGCGTCCATCCGGTCCAGGTCCTTGCCGGCCGTCGAGGCGAGTTGCCACGGCACACTGGTCACCATCACTCCCGGTTCGAAGAGCAGGCGGCCCTTGAGCCGCAGCGCGCTCTGGTTGTGCAGCAGGTGCTCCCACCAGCGTCCGACGACGTACTCAGGGATGAAGACGGTGACCACGTCGCGCGGCGACTCGCGGCGGACCCCCGCAACATAGTTCAGGATCGGCCGGGTGATCTCCCGGTACGGCGAGTCGACCACGGTCAGCGTGATCGGCACCTCCCGCCGCTCCCAGTCCGCCTGCAACTGCCGGGTGTCGGTGTCGTCCACGTTGACGGTCACCGCGGTCAGCGTGTCCGGCCGGGTGGCCTGCGCGTACGCCACCGCCCGCAGGGTCGGCTGGTGCAGCTTGCTGACCAGCACGATCGCGTGGTTGCGGGCGGGCAGCACCGGGCGTCCCTCGTCCGGGGTCAGCTCCACCGCGACCCGGTCGTAGTGCCGGCGGATGGCCAGCATCAGCAGATAGATCACCCCCATCGCGACGATCGCGATCCACGCGCCCAGCAGGAACTTGGTGATCAGCACGATGACCAGCACGGTCCCGGTCATCGCCATGCCGAAGGCGTTGATCGCCCGGGAACGGATCATCCGGGACCGCACCCGGGGGTCGCGTTCGGTGCGCAGCAGCCGGTTCCAGTGCCGGATCATGCCGGCCTGGGAGAGCGTGAACGAGACGAAGACCCCGACGATGTAGAGCTGGATGAGCTTGGTCACCTCGGCCTGGAAGCCGACGATCAGCACGATCGCGAAGGCGGCCAGGAACAGGATGCCGTTGGAGAAGGCCAGCCGGTCGCCCCGGGTGTGCAGTTGCCGGGGCAGGTAGCGGTCCTGGGCCAGGATCGAGCCGAGCACCGGGAAGCCGGTGAAGGCGGTGTTCGCGGCCACGAAGAGGATCGTGGCGGTCACCCCGACCACCAGGAACCCCAGGATCGAGCCGGATCCGAAGATGGTCTCGGCGAGCTGCGCGGTGACGGTCTTCTGCACGTACCCGTCCGGGCCCCCGACGATCTGGTGGCCCGGGTCCTCGACGAACTGCAACCCGGTGAGCCGGGCCAGCCAGACGATGCCGACCAGCATGGTCACCGCGACCAGGCCGAGCATCAGCAGCGTGGTGGCGGCGTTGCGGCTCTTGGGGGCCTTGAACGCCGGCACCCCGTTGGAGATCGCCTCCACGCCGGTGAGCGCGGCACATCCGGAGGAGAAGCTGCGCAGCAGCAGGAACGCCATCGCCCAGCCGGTGGTGTCGTGCCACTCGGCGGCGATCACCAGGTCGGCGCTGGGCGCGCGCAGGTCCTCACCGAGCACCACGATCCGGACCAGGCCGGTGAGGATCATGCCGACGATGACGATCATGAAGCCGTAGGTGGGGATGGCGAACGCGCTGCCCGCCTCCTTGAGCCCCCGCAGGTTGACCGCGGTGAGCAGGACCACCGCGCAGACCGCGATCAGCACCTTGTGGGTCGCCACGAAGGGGATCACCGAGCCGAGGTTGGCCACCCCGGAGGAGACCGACACGGCGACCGTCAGCACGTAGTCGACCAGCAGGGCGCTGGCCACCCCGACCCCGGCCCGTGGGCCGAGGTTGACCGTGGCCACCTCGTAGTCGCCGCCGCCGGAGGGATAGGCGTGCACGTTCTGCCGGTAGCTGGCCACCACGGTCAGCATCACCACGACGACGCCGAGGGCCACCCAGGGCGAGAACACGAAGGCCGAGGCCCCCGCGATGGAGAGCATCAGAAGGATCTCGTCCGGCGCGTACGCCACGCTGGACAGCGCGTCCGAGGCGAAGACGGGCAGGGCGATGCGCTTCGGCAGGAGGGTGTGCTTGAGGCGGTCGGACCGGAACGGTCGACCGACGAGCAGCCGCTTCAACAGGGAGGTGGATCGGGCCACAGCCGCCAAGCGTACGACCGCTGCCGGCCGGGACGCACGGTGGTCGCCTGCGGCCGCTCCCGAGGCCGGAGTACCGTCGGTCCCCGTCCGCGACGCCGACGTGGCAGGCTCGCAGGCGACGAGGCGCGGCGGTACGCACCGTGGGAGGAAGCGTGCATATCGTGATCATGGGATGTGGCCGGGTCGGGTCGACCCTGGCGCAGAGCCTCGAAGCCCGGGGGCACTCGGTGGCGGTGATCGACCACGACGCCGAGGCGTTCCGCCGCCTGGGGCCGGACTTCGCCGGGATCACGGTCACCGGGGCCGGTTTCGACGGCGACGTGCTGCGCGAGGCCGGCATCGAGCGGGCCGACGCCTTCGCCGCGGTCTCCAGCGGCGACAACTCCAACATCATCTCCGCCCGGCTGGCCCGCGAGACGTTCGGCGTGTCCCGGGTGGCGGCCCGCATCTACGACCAGCGCCGCGCCCAGGTCTTCGAGCGCCTCGGCATCCCCACCGTGGCCACCGTCCGCTGGACCGCCGACCGGATGCTGCGGCATCTGCTGCCGGAGGGCAACGTCGAGATCTTCCGGGATCCGACCAGCACGGTCTCCATCATCGAGGTGCCGGTGCACGAGGACTGGATCGGCCGGCCCGTCCGGGCGCTGGAGGAGGCGACCGGGGCCCGGGTGGCGTACCTGATCCGCTTCGGCATCGGCACGCTGTCCACCGGCTCCAGCGTGGTGCAGGAGGGCGATCAGGTCTTCATGCTGGTCACCGACGACATGGTGGCCACGGTCACCGCGACGGCGGCGGCGCCGGAAGGGGGGCAGTGACATGCGGGTCGCCATCGCCGGCGCCGGCAACGTGGGCCGCTCGATCGCCCAGGAGCTGATCGAGAACGGCCACCAGGTGATGCTCATCGAACGGCAGCGGCGGAAGCTGCGGCCGGAGCGGGTGCCGGACGCGCAGTGGGTGCTCGCCGACGCCTGCGAGCTGACCAGCCTGGAGCAGGCCGACCTCGCCGGTTGTGACGTGGTGGTCGCGGCCACCGGCGACGACAAGGCCAACCTCGTGGTCTCGCTGCTGGCCAAGACCGAGTTCGCGGTGCCCCGGGTGGTCGCCCGCGTCAACCGGGCCGAGAACGAGTGGCTCTTCACCGAGCAGTGGGGCGTGGACGTGGCGGTCAGCAAGCCGCGCGTGATGGCCGCCCTGGTCGAGGAGGCGGTGACCGTCGGCGACCTGGTCCGTCTGATGACCTTCCGGCAGGGCGAGGCCAACCTCGTCGAGATCACGTTGCCGCCGACCGCGCCCTACGTCGGGCAGCCGCTGCGGGCGGTGCCGCTGCCCCGGGACGCCGCGCTGGTGGCCATCCTGCGCGGCAAGCGGGTCCTGGTGCCCAGTCCCGACGACCCGGTCGAGGCCGGCGACGAGCTGATCTTCGTGTGCACGGCCGAGATGGAGGACGCGGTACGCGCGGTGATCCTCGGCCCGGACAGCGTCGAGCGGACCCGCGAGTCGCGCTGAGCCGCCGGACGGGTCAGCTCGGCAGCGGCGTCGGCTCCGACTCCCGCATGACCCGCCGGACGGTCCAGACCGTGATCAGCAACAGCAGCACGTACGGCGGGTAGCCCAGCGCGAGCCGGGCCACGCCCAGCGCGGTGTCCTGCTCCGCCAGGTAGAGCCCGGCCTGCACCCCGACCTTGGCCAACCAGACCACGCCCCAGAGCACGGTCAGGCCGGTGAAGGTCCGCACCAGCCTCGGATCGTCGCGCCACTCGGAGCTGCCCTTGGCCACCAGCACCGACCAGAGCCAGCCGACCAGTGGCTGCCGGATCACCGCCGAGACCAGCAGCGCCACCCCGTAGCCGATGCCGTACAGGATGCCGGGCAGATAGAAGTCGCGTGCCTCGCCGGTGCGCCAGGCGATGGCGGCACCGATGCCGATGCCGAACAGTCCGTTGACCGCGTGCCGTACCGGCCGGCGCTGGGCCAGCCGCAGCACGCCGATCAGGACCGCCACGCCCACCGAGGCGATCACCGCGGGACGCAACTCGCCGAGGATGTTGACCACCACGAAGACGACCACCGGGATGCTGGACTCCACCAGCCCCCGCCAGCCGCCGAGTTGGTCGGCCATCTGCTCGGCGACGGTCGGCAGCCGCTCCTCGTCGGTCGGCTCGGTCTCCGGCTGGGTGGCCGGGTGCTGTCCGGTGGTCATCGCCCGCCTTTCATCCGCCGCGCCCGCGCAGTCACGTCGACGGCTCCAACTCGTAGTACGGGTTGTAGATCACCTTGCGGTCGTCCCGCACCGCGATCCGCCCCTTCGCGGTCAGGTGTCGCCCGGGCTCGATGCCGGTGATACGCCGCTGACCCAACCAGACCAGCGTCACGACGTCGCTGCCGTCGTAGAGGTCGGCCTCCAGCGCCGGCAGGTTGGTCCGTGGCGAGTAGACCACCGTACGCAGGCGGCCGGTGACCGAGGCCACCTGACCCCGGGCGCACTGCGCCGCCGGGACACCGCCGCAGCGGGCGCTGTCCCACTGCAACTGCTGCGCCTCGATCTCGGCCTCGCTGGCGGTGAGCCGTCGCAACATGCGCCGCAGCGAACCCCGACCCTCGCCGGTGCTCATGACCTCCGCGTCACCCCATCCACGCCGGCCGGGACGTCGCCGGCACCCGCCGATCCCGGCGGCACCGGAACGACTCACGCCAGCGTACGCCGGTCCGGGCCGTCCCGGTGCCTACGACGGAGCCGGGTTCAGCGCGTACCCGGCGCCGGCGCCACCTCGGCATCGGCCTCGACCTGGTCGGACGCCTCGCGGGGCAGCCGCAGCGGCAGCGGCTCCCGCACCGGCTTGGCCTCCTGTCCCCGGTCGACGACGAGCCCGTTGAGGCAGTCGGCCAGCGGACCGGCGGCGTCGGGGTCGGTGGCCGCCGCGCCCTGGTACACCGCCCGGACCATCCAGCGCGGCCCGTCCACTCCGACGAACCGCAGGTCGGTCAGCCCGTCCTCGGTACGCACCCGGGCGTGCAGCTCGGTGCCGTACTCGCCGACGACCTCCTGGGCGGCGGCGCCGTCGCTGAACAACGACTTGCGGATCTCCTCGCGCACCTCGTCCCAGATCCCCTCGGAGCGGGGCGCGGCGAAGACGCCGAGTTGCAGGGCACTCGGCCCGTGCACCAGCACGACCTGCTGGATCACCCCCTGCGGGTCGGCCTGCACCCGCACCTCGACCTCGGGGACCGCCGGGATCTGCAGGCTGCCCAGGTCGAGTCGCTGCACCCCGTCCGGCGCCTCGGAGACGTCGTACGGCCCGCGCGCCGGCGCCTCCGGCGCCGACCCGGCGCCGTCGACGGTCTGGAGCGCGTCCGTGGCTCGCTCGTCACGGGCGTGCCGTCCCGCGGCCCGCTTTCGGGAGAAGATCACTGCGTCCACCCTCCGCTGTTCGCACTCACCGTGCCATCTCTTCCGTCCACGCCGTCCGTGGCCGGCGGCGGCACCAGGCCGACGTGTCCGCCGGTGGAGCCGTGCCCGCCGGTGCCCCGGCCGGACGCGGGCAGTTCGGCCACCGGCCGGAAGGCCGCCCGTGCCACCCGCTGCACAACGAGTTGCGCGATCCGGTCGCCCCGCGAGATCTTCACCGGTGCGTCCCGATCATGGTTGATCAGGTTGACCAGGATCTCACCCCGGTAGCCGGCGTCGACCGTACCGGGCGCGTTGAGCACCGTCACGCCGAGTCTGGCCGCGAGCCCCGATCGGGGGTGGACCAGACCCACGTACCCCTCGGGCAACGCGATCGCCACGCCGGTCGGCACCAGAGCCCGGCCGCCGGGCGGCAACTCGACGTCGGCGGCGGCCACCAGGTCGGCACCGGCGTCACCGGGATGCGAGTACGCCGGCAGCGGCAAATCGGGGTCGAGTTGCCGTACCGGTACGGGCACCAGGTCGGTCACGGTCTACCTCTTTCGTCCGTTCCGCTGGGGGTGACCCTGCCATCCTGCCCGGTACCCGGGCCGCCGCGCGCCGTACCCTGGCACGAGTGAGCACGTCACCGTCCTCCTCCCCCACCACGGCACCCCCGACGTACGCCGAACGGCTCCGGCTGCCCTGGTGGTTGTGGCCGGCCGGGATCGCGGTCGCCGCACTGCTGTCGGTGGAGGTCTGGATGGGCGCGACCGGCGTACGCGCCTGGCTGCCGTTCGCGGTGCTCGTCCCGCTCGCGCTGGCGACCATGGCCTGGCTGGGCCGGATCCGGGTCGCGGTGACCGACGGGGAACTCCAGGTCGACGACGCCCGACTGCCGGCGCGCTTCGTCGCCGACGCCGTCGCGCTGGACGCCGACGGGCGGCGTGAGGTGCTCGGTGTCGCCGCCGACCCGCTGGCGTTCGTGGTGCAGCGGCCGTGGATCTCCGGCGCCGTCCAGGTGGTCCTCGACGACCCGGACGACCCCACCCCGTTCTGGGTGGTCAGTTCCCGGCGCCCGGTCGAACTCGCCGAGGCGCTCCTGGCCGCCCGGGATTCGGCACGCTGACCTCGTACCCCACTCCGGGCAGACTCGGGCCTCCTCGGCGTTCTCAGGGCCGTTGCCGGCACTGTCCCGGGGCTCAGCCGCCGCCGGACGGCCGGTCAGGAAGCGGGCAGCGCGGGCGGGCCACCGGGCACGGGTGGCCCGGCCGGTCCACCGGGCAGCGTCCGCCGCTGCCGGCGCAGGTCGGTGCGGAGTTCGTCGGCCAGCGCCCGGGTCGCCCGCCGGTTCAGGAAGCTCGCCACCGCCGCGCCGGTGAGGAAGGGCCCGAGCGTGGTCAGGTTACGACCGAACCGCTTGAGCAGGGTGTCCCGCAGCTCGTGCCGGGCGGCGGTGCCGAGCACCGCGCCGACCCCCACGCCCGGCATCATCGGGTTGACGCCGCGCCGGTTGGCCCACGCCTGCACCAGGGCGACCGTACGCTCCGTGCCGCCGCTGGGCAGCGGCGCGCCGTAGATCTCGTGCAGCTCGCCGGTCAGCTTCAGCTCGATCGTCACCACGGTGACCGTCTCGGCGGCCAGCAGCACCGGCGCGGACAACAGGCTCGGGGTGACCGTCCACTGCACGGCGGAGGCGCCGCCACCGGCCGCGCCGATCCCCGCGGTCGCCCGGGACGCGTTGCGGACCAGCCGGTCGGCCAACTGCTCGTCGTCCAGGCCCGGGAAGTGCCGGCGCAGGGTCGCCAGGTCCCTGATCGGTACGTGCGGGGCGACCTCGGCGACGGTGTCGACCATCCACCGCACGGCCGCCTTGGGCTTGAAGAGGTCACCGATGCCCCGGTTCCGGGCCTGCTGCACCAGACGCCCGAGCAACTTCCGACGCGCCGCCGGCTCGACGTCGTCGGCGGTCAACGCCACCACCGTCGCGCCCAGCTCGTCCGTGTCCTGCCCGTGCGTGTCCTGCCCGTGCGTGTCCTGCCCGTGCGTGTCCTGCTCGTCCGCGTCCCGCCTGTTCGCGTTCGGCTCGCTCATGCCGCCACTCCGCTGCCCTCCGTGCCGCCACGCGACACCGCGGCCCGGAATCGATGACTCGACCACTGCCGCGCGCCCATGCCTGACCTCCCCCGGCTGACGGCCACCGCGTGGCGCGTCACCTCACGAGTGAATCAGGTCTCGGGCACCACCGCTCGCCGAGCCGGGTAGCGGCGGCTCCGTCCCGGAGCCGCCGCTGTTCTGGTGGTGTCGGGCCGTCGGTCAGACACACTCACGGCAGATCAGCTCGCCGTTGCGCTCGACTGCCAGCTGGCTGCGGTGGTGCACCAGGAAGCACCGGGCACAGCGGAACTCGTCCTGCTGCATCGGCAGCACCTTGACCGTGAGCTCCTCGTCGGCCAGGTCGGCGCCGGGCAGCTCGAAGCTCTCCGCCACCTCCGCCTCGTCGACGTCCACGGCACCCGACTGTGAGTCGACGCGCCGGGCCTTGAGCTCTTCGAGGCTGTCCTCGCCGAGGTCGACCTCGTCGCGGCGCGGGGCGTCGTAGTCGGTGGCCATCGGTTTCACTCTCCCATTTCGATGTTGTCGCTTCCGGTTGTAACGCCGGACGACGCTGTTTCGGTTCCGCTGGCAGGCCACCGCAAGTGTCGGCCACCCGACCCGACGACTGTGTGGGCCAGACCGCCAGAGGATCTCCCCGACGAGCGCGGAACCTACCCCCCCTTGGGCGAGGCATGTATACCGCCCTCGTGGCTGAGATGTACGCCCCTGCACGGGAAGTTGTTCCCAATGTGACTCAGGCGACACGAAGATAGGGGTAGTAGTACCCGGTTCCAGGGTGGCGCGCCGGTATGTCGGACTGTTTCCACGCGACGGTCGGACAACCGTTAACCTCAGCGGCGTACCCGGCGGCCGGCGGGACGGGCCCCCCACGCCGACGGCCGCTGCCACCCATCCATCGCCCGGGAGCGCCCTGATGAGCTTTGCGCGAGTGCGAGCACTCGTTGTCGTCGGCATGCTGGCGGTGGTCGCCCTGGTCTTCGTGGTCGTCGCACTCGTCAAGGACACCCAGGGTAACGCGGGCTCCGCCCAGGGTTGCCCGGAGGACTGGCCCCGCGCCGACGTGACGTTGCGCGAGCGCAAGGACGTCAAGATCAAAGTGCTGAACGCCACCGACCGCCCCGGGTTGGCCGCCAGCGTGGGCGACGAGTTCCGCAACCGCGACTTCCAGGTCCAGAAGGAAGCGAGCCAGAAGAAGCAGGTCGACGACGTGGCGGTGCTGCGGTACGGCCCGAAGGGCGTCGGCTCCGCCCACCTGCTGCGGGCGTACTTCCTCAACAACGCCGAGTACGAGTACGACGCCAAGCGCGAGGACGACGTGGTGGACGTGGTCCTCGGCAACGGCTTCCGGCAACTGGCGACCACCACCGAGGTGAACCAGTCCCTCGGTGACCTCGGTTCGCCGGTGGCCCCGCCGGGCACCTGCCCGATGCCGATCGAGGACTGACCGACGGATCGACCCGACCGGGTGGACCGGACGAGCCGGGCGGGCCGATCTGATCGGCCGAGCGTCCCGACTACGGGTCACCCGGCCGGACGATCAGGGGCCGCCGGAGGCGTCCAGCGCGGCCAGCCGGTCGTGCAGCGGCACGAACAGCTCCGGCGGCGCCGCGATGACCATGTCCGGCCCGGGGTCCTGCCCGTCGATCCCGCCGATCCGCAGGCCGGCCTCGGTGGCCACCAGTCCGCCGGCGGCCCGGTCCCAGTCCGCCAGGCCCTTCTCGTAGAACGCGTCGGCGCGCCCCTCGGCGACCAGGCAGAGGTCGACGGCGGCGGCGCCGAGCCGACGGATGTCCCGGACGTGCGCGATCAACTCGGTCACCACCCGGGCCTGGTGGACCCGACGGGCCGAGTCGTAGCCGAAACCGGTGATCACCAGCGCCTGCCCGAGGTCGGTCTCGGCGGAACCGCGCAACCGCCGGCCGTCCCGCCAGGCACCGCCGCCGGCCGTCGCGGTCCACTCCTCGCCGGTCTGGATGTTGCGCACCACACCGGCCACGACCTCGCCGTTCACCTCGGCAGCGATCGACACCGCGCAGTGCGCCAGCCCGTACAGGTAGTTGACCGTGCCGTCGATCGGATCCACGATCCACCGCACCGGCGCCGGTGCCGCCGTGCCGCGCTCCGCCGCGCCGTACTCCTCGCCCAGCACCGCGTCGTCCGGACGCCGCCGACGCAACGCGTCGATGATCTGGCGCTCCACCGCGCGGTCGGCGGCGGTCACCACGTCGGTGGCGGTGCTCTTGGTGGCCGCCACGGAGACGCCCTCGACCCTCATCCGGTACGCGGTGGCCGCCGCCTCCCGCGCCACCTCGATCGCGATCTCCAACAACTGCCCTGGCTGCGGCGTCGAGCGGTCCATCGTCCGTCCCCTTCCCGCACGGGCGGGTTTCCGAGTCCTGCGCGGGTATCATCCTTACAAAGTCCAGATGTGCACCGAATCGGCGGTCTCGACCGCCGGTCAGCCGTGCGGCGCAGGATGATCGCCGCAGACGGCGTTACAATTCACCCCTGCCCACCGCCACGGGCGACCGGACGACCGGTCGGCCGGGGACACGGGGGTTCCTCAACCACATCGCCCGGCGTGGTGCCCCACGCTGCGCCGGACGATCCCGGCCGTGCTCGCTCTTCGCCTCCGGAAGGTCATTCGTGACAGAACCCCGCCAGACCGGCGCCGACGTTCGCTCGCTCACCGACACCCTGATCGCCCACGCGCAGAGCGCCGGCGGCCAGCTCACGTCGGCCCAGCTCGCGCGCACCGTCGAGTCCGCCGAGGTGACTCCGGCCCAGGCCAAGAAGATCCTGCGGGCGCTCTCCGAGGCCGGGGTGACCGTGGTGGTCGACGGTTCGGCCAGCACCCGCCGCCGGGTCGCCGCCGCCCGCTCCGCGACTCCCGCCTCCCGGGCCACCACCGCCAAGACCACCAAGAAGGCGGCTCCGCCCGCCCCGAAGCAGGCGGCCGCCGCCGACGAGGCGCCGGCGCCGGCACCCCGCAAGGCGACCGCGCGCAAGGCCACCGGCACCACCGCCGACGTGGCCAAGGCCGTCGCGCCGGCCAAGAAGTCCACCCGGGCCACCAAGGCGACGGTGGCCGCCGCGACCGGCGCCAAGCCGGCCAAGGCCGCCGGCAAGGGCGAGGGCGCCGAGGGTGAGGTCGACCCCGAGGAACTCGCCGCCGAGATCGAGGACGTGGTGGTCGAGGAGCCGGCCGAGCTGACCCGGGCCGCCGAGGCCGACGCGGCGAGTTCGGCCACCGACAACGACTTCGAGTGGGACGACGAGGAGTCCGAGGCGCTCAAGCAGGCGCGCCGGGACGCCGAGCTGACGGCGTCGGCCGACTCCGTCCGGGCGTACCTCAAGCAGATCGGCAAGGTGCCGTTGCTCAACGCCGAGCAGGAGGTGGAGCTGGCCAAGCGGATCGAGGCCGGGCTCTACGCCGCCGAGCGACTGCGCGCCGCCGACGAGGGCGAGGAGAAGCTGGTCCGCGACATGCAGCGCGACCTGCTCTGGATCTCCCGCGACGGCGAGCGCGCCAAGAACCACCTGCTGGAGGCGAACCTCCGCCTGGTCGTCTCGCTCGCCAAGCGGTACACGGGCCGTGGCATGGCCTTCCTCGACCTCATCCAGGAAGGCAACCTCGGCCTCATCCGCGCCGTCGAGAAATTCGACTACACCAAGGGCTACAAGTTCTCCACCTACGCCACCTGGTGGATCCGCCAGGCCATCACCCGCGCCATGGCCGACCAGGCCCGCACCATCCGCATCCCGGTACACATGGTCGAAGTGATCAACAAGTTGGGCCGGATCCAGCGCGAGCTGCTCCAGGACCTGGGCCGTGAGCCCACTCCGGAGGAGCTGGCGAAGGAGATGGACATCACACCGGAGAAGGTGCTGGAGATCCAGCAGTACGCCCGGGAGCCGATCTCGCTCGACCAGACCATCGGCGACGAGGGCGACAGCCAGCTCGGTGACTTCATCGAGGACTCGGAGGCGGTCGTCGCGGTCGACGCGGTGTCCTTCTCGCTGCTCCAGGACCAGCTCCAGCAGGTGCTCCAGACGCTGTCCGAGCGGGAGGCGGGCGTCGTCCGCCTGCGCTTCGGCCTGACCGACGGCCAGCCGCGCACGCTGGACGAGATCGGGCAGGTCTACGGGGTGACCCGGGAGCGGATCCGGCAGATCGAGTCCAAGACGATGTCCAAGTTGCGGCACCCGTCGCGTTCCCAGGTACTCCGGGATTATCTCGACTGATCAGCACACGTCAACCGATCGTGTCGTTTTGATCACCAGGCGTCAACGCCGGATGGTGATCAGGTGGTTGCACGAATGTGATCGTTGACGTGGCACCCTGGGTGCACGGCACACTATCCGTGCCAGGTGTGACCTCGGTCCCCCGCGGGCACACAGGGAAGGCGAGGCCCTGCAAGGGTGTTGCACGATAGGTGACCAGACCGAAGAGAGTGTTCATCGGTGACGACCAGAGGAGGAAGGCGATGACCCCGACCCTCACGCCGCCGCCCGAGACGGTGAGCCCCCCGGCCGCCGATGAACGGTGCGACCGCTGCAATGCCGCCGGCAAGCTCCGGATCACCCTCTCGGGTGGCAGTGAGCTGGTGTTCTGTGGACACCACGCCAACAAGTACGCGGAAGATCTCGTGAAGATCACCGTACGGTTCGCGACGGATCCTGAGTTCACGTGGCGCGGCGCCGACCTGATGGCCAACTAGAACCCACGAGACACAGAGCCGGCCGGAGGCCCCACACGGGCCTCCGGCCGGCTCCGTCTCTCTGCCCCGCCCTCTCCCCGCCCCGCCCGACCCGGGTGATCAAGAGATTTGGGCCACGATCGCCCGCTCACCCCGACGCAAACCTCTTGATCACCCGGGTCAGGCGGGGTGGGGTGGGTGGGTGGGTGGGTGGGGTGGGGTTAGAGGGTCTGGACGGTCGCGATGCGTTCTTCGAGCTGTTCGATGGTGGCCTGGGCGCTGGGCGGGCCGCCGCAGAGGCGACGGAGCTCGGCGTGGATCTTGCCGTGCGGCTGGCCGGTGCGGTGGTGCTGGGCGGCCACCAGGGCATTGAGCTGACGACGTAGCGCGACCCGGCGCTGTGCGGCGTTCATCGGTGCCGGCGCGGGCGGGGCGGAGGGCTCGGCGGGCCGCTCGGTCGCACGCCGCTTCCGGGCCGCCAGTTGCTCGGACTGCCGCTTGGACAGCAGCTCCGCCACCTGTGCCGAGGTCAGCAGCCCGGGCAGGCCCAGGTACTCCTCTTCCTCGGGCGTACCTGCCTGGGCGGCGGTGCCGAACGAGGCGCCGTCGAAGATCACCTGGTCGAGTTCGGCGGTGGCGGAGAGGGCGGCGAACCGCTTCTCCAGTTCGCCGCTGGCCTGGTCGTCGCGCTGGGCCCGCTCCAGCAGGTCGTCGTCGAAACCCTCGCGGTCCTTCGGCTTGCCGAGCACGTGGTCCCGCTCGGCCTCCATCTCGCTGGCCAGCCCGAGCAGGTGCGGGACGCTGGGCAGGAATACCGAGGCGGTCTCCCCCGGGCGACGGGCCCGGACGAACCGCCCGATGGCCTGCGCGAAGTAGAGCGGCGTGCTCGCACTGGTGGCGTAGACGCCGACGGCCAGCCGGGGGATGTCGACCCCCTCGGAGACCATCCGCACCGCGACCAACCACCGCTGCTCGGACGCCGCGAACGTCGCGATCCGGGCCGAAGCGCCCACGTCGTCGGAGAGGACGACAGCCGCCTTCTCGCCGGTGACCTGCTCGATGAGTTTGGCGTACGAGCGGGCGGACTGCTGGTCGGTGGCGATCACCAGACCGGCCGCGTCGGGCATGCCCGCCTCGCGCAGCACGGTCAGCCGGGCGTCGGCGGCCCGCAGCACCTGCGGCATCCAGTCCCCGGCCGGATCCAGGGCGGTACGCCAGGCCTGGGCGATGAGATCCTGGGTCATCGGCTCGCCCAGCCGGGCCGACAGCTCCTCCCCGGCGTTGGTGCGCCACCGGGTCTCCCCGGAGTACGCCAGGAACAGCACCGGCCGCACCACGCCGTCGCGCAGGGCGTCGCTGTAGCCGTACACCGAGTCGGCCCGGGACCGCAGCAGCCCGTCCCCACCCCGCTCGTAGTCGACGAACGGGATCGGGTTGTCGTCGGAGCGGAACGGCGTACCGGTCAGCATCAGCCGGCGTACGGCCGGTTCGAAGGCGGCCTTCACCCCGTCGCCCCAGGTGCGGGAGTCGCCGGCGTGGTGGATCTCGTCGAGGATGACCAGGGTGCGCCGGGTCATGGTGCGCCGCCGATGCACGTGCGGGGCCATGCCGACCTGCGCGTAGGTGATCACCGCACCGTGGAAGTCCGTCGACGAGTGCAGGTCGGCGTTACGGAACGCGGCGTCGAGCTGGATGCCGATCCGGGCCGCCGCGTCCGCCCACTGGGTCTTCAGGTGCTCGGTCGGCGCCACCACGGTCACCGCCTCGACGGTGCCGTCCGCGAGCAGTTCGGCGGCGATCCGCAGGGCGAAGGTGGTCTTCCCGGCACCCGGGGTGGCGACTGCGGTGAAGTCCTCGCTGCGTCGGCGCAGGTACTCCACCATCGCCTTGCGTTGCCAGGCCCGTAGGGGCGGGAACGTCTCGAGCGCCGGCGTCCGGGGTGCCACGGCTCGCTCCTCTCCGACCGCAGTGTCCCGACCGCAGGCCGGCGGACCCGGGTCGGGGGCGCGGTAGTCGCCCCACGAAAACGCCTCCGCGCAGAAGAAGCCGCGAAGGCCGACTCAGCATAACCAGGACCGGCGACCGGCCCCACGCGACGCCACACCGGACGTCCGGTGCCCTTCGCCACTGCCCGGCCGCAACGACCAGAGCGCCAGGTCACCGTGCCGCGTCGGCCTCCGCACCACGTCGTCTCGGCCACCGCACCGCGTCCGCGACGTGACGCCGCGTCCACCGGGTGGTGACGGCCGCAGCGGCGGCGGTCGCCGTCACTCCGGCGGCGGGCCGGACGCCCCGGCGCGGGGCGGGCGCAGCGTCGCCACCGGCGCCGACCACCGGCGCCGCAGCGCCACCAGGCGTACGCCGAAGACCAGCGCCGCCGCGGCGGTGAGCGGGACCGGGCCGGTGCGGTCGAGGCCGTACAGGACCGCGACCACGATCGAGCCGACCAGTGCCGCGAGCGCGTAGATCTCCCGCCGTAGCACCACCGGGATCTCGGCGGTGAGCAGGTCACGGACCAGCCCACCGCCGATCGCGGTGAGCATGCCGATCAGGCAGGCACCGACGGGCGGGACCTGGGCTTCGAGGGCTTTGAGGGTGCCGACGACGGTGAACAGGCCCAGCCCGGCCGCGTCCAGCACCAGGACGGTGGTCCGCAGCCGGGCGAACTGCGGGTGCAGCCAGAAGATCGCCCCGGCGGTCAGCGCGGCGGTGGTCGCGTACCGCCAGTCGCCGAAGGCCAACGGCGGCGCCTCGTTGATGACCAGGTCACGGAAGATCCCACCGCCGAGGGCGGCGACGAAACCGACGAAGACCACGCCGAACAGATCGAGACGCTTGGCGACCGCCGCGGAGGCTCCCGAGGCGGCGAAGACCGCGACCCCGGCCAGGTCGGCCAGGAGCAGGGCGGTGGAGGTGGTCACCGCCGCAGGTTACGCGGGCGTACGGGCGGTCGGCCCGGGGTCACTCGCGGTACGAGTCGTAGATCTCTTTGCACTTGGGGCAGACCGGTGAACCCTTTTTGGGGGTCTTTGTCACCGGGAAGGTCTCTCCGCACAGCGCCACGACGAAGGTGCCCATGACGGCACTCTCGGCGATCTTTTCCTTCCGGACGTAGTGGAACATCTCCGGGCCGGTGTCGGCGTCCTTCAGCTCCGGACGCTCGAGGACCTCTGTGCTCACGTCTGCACCTCCGACCGACAAGTCTGGCAGGTCACTGTGGCCCCGGTCCACCTGAGGTGACCGGGGTGGCGGCAGTACGGTGGGCGACTGTGACCGACTTTCACCTTCGCCACGGCGTCGAGGTGGCCCAGGCGCTGCGCGAGCGGCGTCCTGTGGTCGCCCTGGAGAGCACCATCGTCTCGCACGGCCTGCCCCGGCCGGACAACCTGCGGGTGGCCCGGGAGATCGAACAGGCCGTCCGGGACGCGGGCGCCGTCCCGGCCACCATCGGGATGGTCTCCGGCGAACTCGTGGTGGGCCTCGACGACGACGAGCTGACCCGGCTGGCCACCGCCGAGGACGTGACCAAACTCTCCGTACGCGATCTCGCGGTGGCCGCCGCGACCGGCGCGGACGGTGCCACCACCGTGGCCGCGACCAGCGCGGTGGCGGCCCGGGCCGGGATCGGCGTGTTCGCCACCGGCGGCCTGGGCGGGGTGCACCGCGAGGCCGCGCAGACCTTCGACGAGTCCGCCGACCTGGTCACCCTCGCCCGGACGCCGATCGCGGTGGTCTGTGCCGGGGTCAAGTCGATCCTCGACGTGGGCGCGACGCTGGAGCGTCTGGAGACCCTCGGGGTGGCCGTGGTCGGCTACCGCACCCGCCGGTTCCCGGGCTTCTTCATCACCGACAGCGGCTTCGACCTGGACTGGTCGGTCGACTCGCCGGAGCTGATCGCCGACGCGCTGGCCGCCCGCGAGGCGCACGGCGTGCACCACGGCGGTCTGGTCGTCGCCAACCCGCTGCCGGTCGACGAGCAACTCGACCCGGACCTGCACGACCGGACGCTCGCCGAGGGGCTGGCCCGACTGGAGCGCGACGGGGTGAGCGGCAAGGCGGTCACCCCGTACCTGCTCTCCCACTTCCACTCCGCCACGGAGGGTGCCAGCCTGGCGGTCAACGTCCGGATCATCCTGCGCAACGCCGATCTCGCCGCCCGGATCGCGGTGGCCGCCACCACCCGGCGCGACAGCGCCACGGCGTGAGCGGATCCGGCGTACGGACCGGCACCGGAACGCGCCGCGTCAGCCCCGCCGGCCGGGTGCTGGTCGTCGGTGACGTGATCACCGACGTGGTGGCGGTGCTGACCACCCCGCTGGCCCGGGGCACGGACACGCCCGCGTCGATCCGGTTCACCGGTGGCGGGCAGGCCGCGAACACCGCCGCCTGGCTGACCACGCAGAACGTACCGGTGACGCTGGTCGGTGCCGTCGGCGACGACGGTGCGGGACGGGACCGGATCGCGGAGCTGACCGCCGTCGGCGTCGACTGCGCGGTGCGGACCGTGCCCGGGATCGGCACCGGCACGGTGATCGTGCTGGCCGGTGAGGACGAACGCACCATGGTCACCGAGCGCGGGGCGAACGTGCGGCTGCGCCCCGAGCAGGTCGACGCGGCGCTGGCCGAGGCGCCAGAGGCGAGTCACCTGCACCTGTCCGGGTACACCCTGCTGGACCCGGAGTCCCGCCCGGCGGGCCGGCACGCGCTGGCCGCCGCCCGCGAGCGCGGCCTCACCACCAGCGTGGACGCGGCCTCCGCGGCACCGCTGCGGGCCGTCGGCCCGGCGGCCTTCCTGTCCTGGGTACGCGGGGTCGACCTGCTGCTGGTGAACACCGACGAGGCGACGGTGCTGGCCGGCGGACTGGATCCGGCGGCCCAGGGACGGGCGCTGGCCGCCACCGCCCGACGGGTGGTGGTCAAGCGCGGTGGCGCGGGTGCCACCTGGGTGGAACGGACCGGAACGCTCGTCACCTCACCGGCCCGCCGGGTGGCGGTGGTGGACGTGACGGGAGCGGGTGACGCCTTCGCGGCCGGGCTGCTCGCCGCCTGGCTGACCGGGGCGACCCCGGAGGCCGCCCTGAACCGGGCCACCGACCTCGGCGCGGCGGCGGTCTCCCAGGTGGGTGCCCGGCCGGTCGGCTGAACCGCTCACGACGACAGTCCCGCCCGGGCCGTGCCAGTGCTGCCCGGGTGGGACTGCGTCAGGGCTCGGCGTCGATGACCTTGTGCGGCCGTTCCTCGGCGGTCAGGCTCATCGGCGGGGCCTCCTGCTGCTGCCGCCGCGCCGACCGGCCGATCAGCCGGTGCTGTTCCTTCGGCGGCCGGTCGTTGGCCAGCAGCACCGCGAGCCACGGGACGACGATCATGCCCAGCGCCACCAGGGGCAGCCAGAGCCAGAGCAGGGGCGCCCGCGTGCCGACCAGGATCGCGCCGACGATCACGCACGCCACCCGGACGCCCATCATCGCCACGTACCGCCGCTGCCGGGTGGTGAGCTGGTCGTTCTGGCTGCGCGAGGCGTCGGTGATGAGGATCGGCCGGTACGCCTGATGCTTCACCGTGTACCTCCTCGGGGTCGCCTCCATCCTGTCACCTCGACCGGGCCCGCGACGACGTTCGTCGTGCCGCTACCCCGCCGACCCAGCCCGGCACATCCCCCGCCGGACCGCTCAGCCTCCGGCGGTCTTCGCCTTCGCCGCCGCCTTCTGCTGCTGCTTGTACTCCCGGACCAGGCGCAACGACTCGCCGTCGGTGACGTCGGCCACGGACCGGTGGACCTCCGGCTCGCCGTAGCCGCCGGCCGCCTCCCGCCAGCCCGCCGGCCGTACGCCGAACCGCTTGCCGAGCAGGGCGAGGAAGATCTGCCCCTTCTGCCGGCCGAACCCGGGCAGGGCGGTGATCCGCGCGAGCAGGTCGGCACCGTCGACCGGGTCGGCCCAGAGCCGGGCGGCGTCGCCGTCGTACCGGTCGACCAGCGCTCGACAGACCTCCTGTACCCGGGCCGCCATCGCCTTCGGGAACCGGTGCAGGGCCGGCGGCTGGGCGAAGAGGGCCACCAGCGCCTCCGGGTCGTACTCGGCGAGTTCCCGGGCGTCCAGGTCGTGACCGAGCCGCTGGGTCAGCACGTACGGCGAGGAGAACGCCTTCTCCATCGAGACTTGTTGATCAAGAACCATTCCCGTCAGCAACGCCAGCGGACTCTGCATGAGCAGCCGGTTCGCCTCCGGATCGATGGGCAGCGCGAGTGTCATGCCCTCATCCTGCCCGTCGCGGCCCTCGCCCTGGCCTCCGGCACGTGATCTCACCCTCAGCTCGATTCCGCGATTAGGTTAGGCTGTGCTAACTTCGGCGCCTCGGTCGCCCCGGGCCGCAGAGGAAAGGGTTCATCGTGCTTCTCACTCGCCGTACCACCGGCGCGTTGCTCGCCGCCAGCCTGCTCACCGTCGGGCTGGCCGCCTGCGGATCAGGTGAGGAGGACGCGGCAGCAGACTCGGGCCAGTCGACCGACAAGTCGATCACCGTCTACAGCGGACGCAACGAGCAGCTCGTCAAGCCGCTGCTGGACAAGTTCACCGAGCAGACCGGCATCACCGTCAACGCCCGGTACGCGAACACCGCGCAGCTCGCCGCCCAGCTCGTCGAGGAGGGCGACCGGTCCCCCGCCGACGTGTTCTTCGCGCAGGACGCGGGCGCCCTCGGCACCGTGGCGAAGCAGGGCATGTTCACCACGCTCGCTGAGGAGACCACGGCGAAGGTGCCGGCGTCCTACCGTGCCGGCAACGGCCAGTGGGTCGGCGTGAGCGCCCGGGCCCGGGTGCTGGCGTACAACGCCGACCTGGTGAAGGCCGAGGAGCTGCCCGCCTCGGTGTTCGACCTGACCGGCCCGGCCTGGAAGGGCAAGATCGGCGTCGCCCCGACCAACGCCTCGTTCCAGGCGTTCGTCACCGCCATCCGGGTGCAGCACGACGACGCCAAGGCCGAGCAGTTCCTCAGCGGTCTGAAGGCCAACGACCCGCAGATCCGCGACGGCAACGGCAAGATCCTCGAAGACGTCGGCGCCGGCACCATCCCGGCCGGCCTGGTCAACCACTACTACCTGGGCGAGATCGCCAAGGAGCAGGGCACCACGCCGGACGCGCTCAAGGTCAAGCTGCACTTCTTCTCCGGCGGTGACACCGGAGCCCTGGTGAACGTCGCGGGTGTGGGTGTGCTCAAGCGGGCCGCCGAGAACGCCGACGTGCAGAAGTTCGTGGACTTCCTGCTCGGCACCGAGGCCCAGACGTTCTTCGCCGAGCAGACCTACGAGTACCCGGTGATCGACGGGGTGCCCTCCGCGGCGTACGTGCCGGCCCTGTCCGAGCTGGCGGTGCCGCAGATCGACCTGAACGACCTGGACACGCTCGACGCCACCGTCACCATGATCAAGAACTCGGGCCTGGTGCCCTGACCGCACCTCCCTCCGTCGCAGGGCCGTCCCGATCCGGGTCGGCCCTGTCCGGCGTACCCGGCGGGATGCGGCGGCTGGCCCCACGGCCGGCGTTGCTCGCGGCCTCGACCGCCGCGGTGGCCGTCGCCCTGATCCCGCTGGCCTACCTCGGGGTACGCACCGCCGAGGCGGGCTGGGACGCGGTCGTCGCCGAGTTGTGGACCGACCGCGTCGCGCTGCTCGCCCTGCGCAGTCTCGGACTGGCCGCCGTGGTCACCACGGCCTGCGTCCTGCTCGGCGTGGGTACCGCGTTCCTGGTCACCCGCACCGACCTGCCCGGCCGCCGGGCCTTCGCCGTGCTGGCGGCGCTGCCGCTGGCCGTGCCCACCTACATCGCCGCCTTCGCCTGGGTCTCCGCGCTGCCCCGGTGGGAGGGGTTCTGGCCGGCGGCGCTGGTGCTCACCCTCTGCTCCTACCCGTACGTGCTGCTGCCGGTCGCGGCGGCGTTGCGCGGCGCGGACCAGGCGCAGGAGGAGGTGTCCCGCTCGCTCGGGCGCAGCGGGTGGCAGACCTTCACCGCGGTGACGCTGCGGCAGATCCGCCCGGCCACCGCCGCCGGTGCGCTGCTGGTCGCCCTCTATGTGCTCTCCGACTTCGGCGCGGTCTCCATCCTGCGCGCCGACACCTTCACCCGGGCCATCTTCGTCGCCTTCGACCTCGGCTTCGACCGCACCGGGGCGCTGGTGCTCTCCAGCGTGCTGGTGGTGCTCACGGTGGTGCTGCTCACCGGCGAGACCGCCACCCGCCGTCGCGGTGCCCGGTACGCGCGGCTCGGCGGCACCCGACGTCCCGCACCCCGGCTGGCGCTCGGGGCGGCCCGCTGGCCGGTCATCGCCGTGCTGGCCGGCGTCGCCGCGCTGGCGCTCGGGATGCCGGCGGTCAGCCTCGGTCGGCGGCTCGCCGCCGGGGTGTCCCGCCCGGGTGCCCTGCCCGAGGTGCTCACCGCCGCCGGGAACTCGCTGACCGTCTCGCTGGCCGGCGCCGCCCTCACCATGCTGCTGGCGCTCCCGCTGGGGCTGCTCGTCGCCCGGGCGCCGGGTCCGCTGACCACCGCACTGGACCGGCTGGCGTACCTGGCCCACGCCCTGCCCGGCGTGGTGATCGGGCTCTCGCTGATCTTCTTCGGGATCAACGTGGCGTACCCGCTCTATCAGACCCGGTGGCTGCTCGCCCTGGCGTACGCGACGCTGTTCCTGCCGTTGGCGGTCGGCGCGGTAGCCGGCGCGGCCGCCCAGTCCCCCGCCGGACTGGAGGAGGTGGCCCGGTCGCTCGGCCGTGGCCCCTGGACCGTGCTGCGCACGGTGACCCTGCCGCTCACCCTGCCGGGCATCGGCGCCGGGGCCGCGCTGGTCTTCCTCACCGGCATGAAGGAACTCCCGGCCACCCTGCTGCTGCGTCCCACCGGCACGGACACCCTGGCCACCGAGCTGTGGACGAGTACGGCCGTCGGCGCCTACGCGGCGGCGGCCCCCTACGCCGCGCTGCTGGTGCTGATCTCGGCGGTACCCACCTGGCTGCTGGTCGCCCGCAGCGGCCTGCTCGACCGGGAGCGCAACGCATGAAACACGTAACGGAGTGGAGGGGCGGCATGAGTGAGCGAAGCGAACGAATCAGCAGCTCAGCAGGCCATGTCGCCACGCAACGAAGTGGAGGGGCGGCATGAGTGAGGTCGTGCTCGACGGAGTGGTGAAGCGGTACGGGCGGGTCACCGCGTTGGCCGGCGCCGACCTCAGCGTGCCGTCCGGGCAGTTGACCGCGGTGCTCGGGCCGTCCGGCTGCGGCAAGACCACGTTGCTGCGCTGCCTGGCCGGCTTCGAGCGGCTCGACGGCGGCGAGATCCGCATCGACGGCGCGGTGGTCGCGGGCGGCGGCCGGCACCTGCCGGCGCACCGGCGTCGTATCGCGGTGGTGCCCCAGGAGGGTGCCCTCTTCCCGCATCTGCGGGTGGCCGAGAACATCGGGTACGGGCTGGACCGGGCCGCCCGGCGGACCGACCGGGTCGAGGAGGTGCTGGCGCTGGTCGGGCTCGCCGGGTACGGCGACCGGATGCCGCACCAGCTCTCCGGTGGGCAGCAGCAGCGGGTCGCGGTGGCCCGCGCACTCGCGCCCCGACCGTCGGTGGTGCTGCTCGACGAGCCGTTCAGCGCCCTGGACGCGGGGCTGCGCGCCGGGCTGCGGCACGACGTACGCGAGGCGCTGCGCGCCGACGGGGCGACCGGTGTGCTGGTGACCCACGATCAGGGTGAGGCGCTGTCGGTGGCCGACAAGGTGGTGGTGCTGCGCGACGGTCGGGTGGTGCAGGCCGCCTCGCCGACCACGGTCTACCGGGAGCCGGCCGACCCGTGGGTGGCCGGTTTCGTCGGTGACGCGGTGCTGCTGCCGGCGGTCGTCGAGAGCGGGTCGGCCCGGACCGCGTTGGGGGTGCTGCCGGTCGCCGGTGCGGTGGCCGACGGGCCGGTCACCGTGCTGTTGCGGCCGGAGCAGATCCGGCTGGCCGCCGGGCCGGACGGGATCACCGGCACCGTGCTGCGGCACGACTTCCACGGCCACGACGCGCTCGTCGGTCTGCGACTGGGCGACGGTACGGCGATCACCGCCCGGGTGCTCGACGGTGCCACCGTGCCGATGGACGGCGAGGTCACGGTGCGGGTGGACGGTGCGGCGCGGGTCTTCCCGGCGGACGCCGAGCGCAGGTCCCCGGTCGACCTCGCCGCCTGACCTCGACCGGTGGTCCGGCCGACCCGGGTCGGCACCGGTGGCGTCGGCCCGGGTCGGTCTGGTCTTCGGTGGTCACGCGGGGGCCCGGCGGACGCTGGAGCCGTCCGCCGGGCCGGTGTGCGTCAGGGTCAGTTGACCACGAACAGCAGGCGGTTCGGCGAGCCGCTGCCCGGGCTGGTCACCACGCCGGTGGTGGCGTTGCTGGTCAGGTAGCTCTTGACCTGGGCCGGGGTGTAGGACGGGTTGGCCGAGAGCACGAGCGCGGCGGCACCGGCCACGTGCGGGGAGGCCATCGAGGTGCCGTTCAGCGTGTTGGTCGCGGTGTTGCTGGTGTGGTACGCGGACAGCACGCTCGACCCGGGCGCGAAGATGTGCACGCAGGAGCCGTAGTTCGAGAAGGACGACCGGGCGTCGGTGCTGGTCGTCGAGCCGACGGTGATGGCGGTCGAGGTGCGGGCCGGCGAGTAGTTGCAGGCGTTGGCGTTGGCGTTACCGGCCGCCACCGCGTAGCTGATGCCGGAGGCGATCGAGTTGGCCACCGCGTTGTCGATCGTGCTGCTGGCCCCGCCGCCGAGGCTCATGTTCGCCACGGCCGGCTTCACCGCGTTGGCGGTCACCCAGTTCACGCCGTTGACCACGCTGGCGGTGGTGCCGCCACCGGAGCAGTTGAGCACCTTCACCGCGACCAGGCGGACGGACTTGGCAACGCCGTACGTCGCGCCGCCGACGGTCCCGGCGACGTGGGTGCCGTGGCCGTTGCAGTCGGTGTTGTTGGAGTCGACCGTGTTGGTGCCCCAGGTGGCTCGACCGCCGAACTCGTTGTGCGTGGTCCGGATGCCGGTGTCGATGATGTAGGCCCGGACGTTCGAGGCCGTGTTCGGGTAGGTGTAGGTGCCGCTCAGCGGGCGGTTCCGCTGGTCGATGCGGTCCAGGCCCCAGGTGGGGTTGGTCTGGGTGGCCTGGACGGTGAACGCCTGGTCCTGCTCGACGTACGCGACCGCCGAGTTGGCGGCGAGCCGGGCCGCCTGCTTCGCGGACATCTTGGCGGCGAAGCCGGTCAGTGCCGCCGAGAAGGTGTCGGAGACGCTGCCCCCGTACCGCTGGACCAGGGCGGTGGCCCGGTCCGGCACTGCGGTGCGGGCCGCCGACGAACCGGCGGTGCCGACCGCGTCGGAGCGCAGCACGACGAGGTAGCTGCCGCTGACCGCGTTCGCGGCACCGGCGCCGCGGATCTCGCCGGTGGGTGCGGCGACCGCCGCGGTGGTGCTGGCCGCCGAGACGGCCGCCGCGGTGGCGACGACGGCGAGCGCCCGGATGACGTGCCGTCGCGCGGTGAACCCTGAGGACATCGTCTGCCTCCCTAACCGGAACGGCCGACCGGGTCATGGCCGGACGGTGCGTCCCATGGACTCGAATGGATGAGATGCTAGCGTTAGATCGATGAATATGACAGGGACGTTCTTCGATTGACTGAGATTGTCACGGGCACCCGCTCCCCGCCCCGACGTCACCAGGCAGGATGGCGGTGTGGACGGACACGACATGCTGCTCTCCCCCGCCGGCGTCGAGGCGCTGCGGACCGCGTTGACGCGAGCCGCCTTCACCGCCAACGGCATCGCCGCCCGGCTCGGCCCGCAGGCCACCGGCGGGGTGGCCCGTAACGACTTCCGGGCCGCGCTGCGCGCCACCACCGACGGCGAGCCGCTCGACACCCTGATCCGGGTCTTCATCTGCGAGCAGACCGAGCCGGAGGCCGCCGTCGCCGCCGCGCTCGCGCCGCTGTCGATCGACGAGGCGCTCGCCGCCGGGCTTGTCGAACGGTACGGCGACGGGCTGCGGATGGGGCTGGACCTCGAACCGTACGGCGACGACTGGTGGGTGCTGGCCGACGTGCCGGCAAGCGCCCGCCCCGGTCGGCCCCTGCACGCCGAGCACGTGCTGGGCATCGGCGGGGCGACCCAGACGATGATCGGCGCGGCCGTCCGGCAGCCGGTGCAGAGCGCGCTCGACCTGGGCACCGGCTCCGGCGTGCAGGCCCTGCACCTGGGTACGCACGCCCGGCAGGTGACCGCCACCGACGTCTCCCGGCGGGCGCTGCGGTTCGCCGCCACCACGGCCGCGCTCAACGGCCAGCAGTGGGAGCTGCTGCGCGGCGACATGGTGCAGCCCGTCGCCGGACGGCGCTTCGACCTGGTGGTCAGCAACCCGCCCTTCGTGGTCGGGCCGGGCACCACCACGCACGTCTACCGCGACTCGGGCCGGGTCGGCGACGCGATCGGCGCCGAGCTGGCCGCCGCCGCCGACGGCCTGCTCACCGAGGGCGGCACCATGCAGTACCTCGCGAACTGGGTGCATGTGGCCGGCGAGGACTGGGGCGAGCGGGTGGCCGGCTGGTTCGCCGGGACCGGTCTGGACGCCTGGGTGATCCAGCGCGAGGTCGCCGACCCGATGGCGTACGTCAACCTCTGGCTGACCGACGTCGGCGAGTCGGCCGACCCGCAGCGGATGGCCGACTGGCTGGACTGGTTCGACGCCCACAAGGTCGAGGCGATCGGCTTCGGCGTCGTCTCGCTGCGCCGGAGCGGGCACGACGACCCGGTGCTGCGGGTGGAGGACCTGCGGCAGCGGGTGGAGGCCCCGATGGGCGACCGGGTCGCGACCTGGTTCGACCGGCAGGACTGGCTGCGCCGGCAGGGCACCGACGGGCTGCTGGACGCCCGCTACCGGGCCGCCGACGGGCTCCAGCTGCGGCAGGAGGCGACCATGGGCACGGAGGGCTGGGGCGTCGACCGACAGGTCCTCACCATGCCGCACGGGCTGCGCTGGACCGAGGAGATCGATCCACTCGTCCTCGCGCTGGTGGGTGGCGCCGACGGACGCCTGCCGCTGCGCGACCAGATCGCGCTGCTCGCCGTCGCGCACGACGTGACGCCGGACGAGCTCGCCGAGGCCGCCGGACCGATCGTGGCGCACCTGGTCGAACGCGGCTTCATCGAGCCGGTGCGGTCCTGATGCGGGCCGTGGTGCAGACCGTCGGACGGGCCAGCGTCACCGTGGACGGCGAGGTGGTCGGCGCGGTCGACGACGGGCTGCTGGTGCTCGTCGGGGTGACGCACACGGACACCGCCGAGACCGCCCGGACGCTGGCCCGTAAGGTGTACGAGCTGCGCATCCTGGACGAGGAGCGGTCCGCCGCCGACGTCGGGGCGCCGATCCTGGTGGTCAGCCAGTTCACGCTCTACGGCGACGCCCGCAAGGGACGCCGTCCGAGCTGGACCGCAGCGGCCCCCGCCGAGGTGGCCGAACCTCTGGTCGACGCGGTGGTCGAGGCGCTGCGTCAACGCGGCGCGACGGTCGCCACCGGCCGGTTCCGGACGCACATGCTGGTCGAGAGCGTCAACGTCGGGCCCCGCACCATCCTCCTCGACCTCTGAAGCGCGACCACGGGGCGGGCGGGCGTCGCACCACGTCGCCCGCCCGCCCGTGGTCACCGGTCAGCCGAAGAGGCCCCGGCGTTGCAGGGACTGACGCAGCCACCCGTCGAGCTGCGCCGCCCAGTCCGTGCGGTCCATCGTGGCGTAGTCGACGGTGAAGCGGCCGAAGACGTCCCGGCCCTCGGTCAGCAGGCCGCCACGCTTGTCCAGCTCCAACACCACCTGCATCTGCCGGGGATCGGCGACGAAGGTGACCTCCAGTTGCTTCATCGCACCCGCGTACTGCGGCGCGGGGTAGAACTCGATCTCCTGGTAGAACGGCAGCGTCTGGTGCACGCCGTAGATGTGCCCCCGCTCGACGTCGGCCCGGGCGAACCGGAAACCGAGCCGCAGCAGCGCCTCCAGCAACCGCTCCTGCGCCGGCAGCGGATGCACCGCCACCGGGTCCAGGTCACCCTTGTCCAGTGCGCGGGCCACCTCCAGCTCGGTGCGCAGCCCCATCGTCATGCCGTGCAGGCGCTGCCCGTACAGCTCGGTCACCGGGGTCTCCCAGGGCACCGGAAACCGGAACGGTACGTCGTAGCGCTGCCCGGGTTCGAGGCGGAACGGGCCGGTCACCTGCTGCCGGTGGAACTCCTGGTTCGTCGCGTACTCGTTGTCGCCGCTCTCCACCTCGACCCGCGTCATCAGGCCCAGAGCCACGTACGAGACGTCCACCCCGTGCTCGCCACCGGTCACCGCGATGGTGCCCGTCAGCTCACCGCCCGGCCGGCAGTTCGGGTTCGTCAGCACCGTCTCCACGGACGGGCCGCCGACTCCCATCGCCTGCATGAGCCGCTTGAAGACCACCATTGCCTCCGTCGCTTGGTCGCCCGACCCCGGCACCCGGGGTACGGGGTTGCGTCGGCCCGACGGCCGACCGCTGGCACGGTAACCGGCGCCGCCAAGTCGCATCTGCCGAACCCGTACACCGACCCGCAAGGAGGGGGTAACGGAACGGTCACTGTCGGTTCTCCGATCGCCTCACTCCCGTTTTACGCCCCACCCGCCAAGCTGTGTCTCACCGGCGGCTACTGGGCCGGGGCGACACGGCACGGACGTGGAAACGGGGAGAGACAGAGATGGCCCTGCAGATGATGGAGCACCGGATGCGCGCCGGCACCGAGGCGGAGCACGGCGTCGACACCCTTACCGACCTGGACGCCACCGACGAACGTGGCGTCTCCACCGACCTGGTTCGCGCATACCTCAACGGGATCGGCCGGACCAAGCTGCTCACCGCGGCCGAAGAGGTCGACCTGGCGAAGCGGATCGAGGCCGGGTTGTTCGCCGAGGAGAAGCTGTCCACCTGCACCCCGGTCTCGGCCGGCCTGCACGCAGACCTGGAAGTGGTCGCGCAGCAGGGCCGGGCCGCCAAGAACCACCTGCTGGAGGCGAACCTCCGCCTCGTGGTGAGCATCGCCAAGCGGTACACCGGCCGTGGCATGGCCTTCCTCGACCTCATCCAGGAAGGCAACCTCGGCCTCATCCGCGCCGTCGAGAAATTCGACTACACCAAGGGCTACAAGTTCTCCACCTACGCCACCTGGTGGATCCGCCAGGCCATCACCCGCGCCATGGCCGACCAGGCCCGCACCATCCGCATCCCGGTACACATGGTCGAGCAGGTCAACCGGATGGTCCGGGCCCGCCGCGAGCTGTCCGTCTCGCTGGGTCGGGAACCCACGGTCGCCGAGGTGGCCCGCGCGCTGGACGTACCCGAGTTCCAGGTGATCGAGCTGATCTCGTACGACCGGGAGCCGGTCAGCCTGGATCAGGCCGTCGGCGAGGACGGGGAGAGCGCACTCGGTGACTTCGTCGCCTCCGTCGACCCGGCCGGCGGACCGGGCGACACCGCCGCCCAGGGGGAGCTGCGCAACGAGGTGAGCATCGTGTTGGCCACGCTCTCCCAGCGCGAGCAGGCCGTAATCCGGCTGCGCTTCGGGCTCGACGACGGCCGGCAGCGTACCCTGGACGAGGTCGGCCGCGAGTTCGGACTGTCCCGCGAGCGGATCCGGCAGATCGAGAAGGTGACGCTGCTGAAGCTGCGGGCCCCGGAGCGGGCGCAGCGGCTGGAGGCGTACGCCTCCTGACGTGACTGGTGTGCGATCGGCCCCGGCGGTGCGCCGGGGCCGATGTCGTGTGTCCCCGGCCCTCGTTGGGTGCCCAGCGGGCTGCGGCTCGTGTCGCGCGGGCCGAACGGGCTGCCGGTCGTCCAGAGTGGGTGCACAGCGTCGGAGCCGCCGACGAGGACATCAGGAGGACTGATCGTGAACTGGACGTTGGAAGTGGTCGTCGTACCGGTCTCCGACGTGGACCGGGCCAAGGCGTTCTACGCCGACCAGGTCGGCTTCACCGTGGACCACGACACGGTGATGGGTGACGACGCCCGCATCGTGCAGCTCACCCCGCCCGGCTCGGGCTGTTCGATCGTGATCGGCGCCGGGCCGCTGCCCTACATGCCGCCCGGCTCGCTCAAGGGTCTCCAACTCGTCGTGCCGGACCTGGAGAAGGCCCGCGCCGAGCTGAGCGAGCGCGGTGTCCAGGTGAGCGAGATCCAGGTGCTCGGGCAGAACCCCAGCCCGACACCGCACCCGTTGGACAACGTCGGCTTCGTCTTCTTCGACGACCCGGACGGCAACTCGTGGGCGGTCCAGCAGATCTCCGCCCGCCCGGCCGGGATGTAAGGAGGGGTCCCCTGCTATACACGAGGCGTTAGTAGGGGGCCCTTCCTTTCACAAACGGCGGGGGCCGGTGTCGGGGCGGGCGGCAGCCGAGCCGGTGCGGACCGAGGCGTGCAGCACGGACAGCCCGTCCGGGCGGGCCAGCACCGGATTCAGCGTCAGTGCGCGTACCCGGGGTTGCTCGTCGGCGAGCCGCCCGATGCGCAGCAGCAGGTCGGCCAGGGCCGCCCGGTCCACCGGTGCGGCGCCCCGGTGGCCCCGCAGCAGCGGGGCCGCCCGTGGGGCGTCCACCAGCTCGGTGGCGTCCCGGTCGGTCAGCGGCACCGCCCGCCAGGCGCGGTCGCCGAGCAGGTCGGTGGCGACCCCGCCGAGACCGAAGCCCACCACCGGCCCGAACGCGGGATCCTCGACCAGCTCCACCACACAGGCCACCCCGGGCGGCACCATCGGCTGCACCAGCGCGTCCGCGCCGAACGCGGCGGCCAGTTCGGCGTACGCGCGGCGGACCGTGTCGGCGTCGGGCAGGTCCAGGCGGACGGCACCGAGGTCGAGGCGGTGCCGCAGTCCACCGGCGGCGGCCTTGAGGGCCACCGGGAAGCCGAATCGCGTCGCCGCGTCGACCGCCGCGTCGACCGAGTCGACCCGTGCCGACTCGACCACGTCGATGCCGTACGCGGCGAGCAGCGCCTCCGGGTCGCCTCCGTCAGCACGCAGCGCCACCTGCGCCGCCACCGGATCGACGTCGGGAAGCTCGGGCAGGACGCCGGCCGGACGACGCCGCCAGTCCGCGTACGCGGTGACCCGGGCCAGCGCGCGTACCGCCTCCTCCACGCTCGGGTAGGCCGGTGTTCCCGCCGGCGCCTGCCCGACCAGGAAGGTGGCCACCATCGGTTTGTCGGCCGCCGGGACGGCGAGCGCGGCGGCGAAGTCGGCCTCGGTGCCGGTGAGCTGCCCCGGCAACGGTGGTGCGAAGAGGACCACCAACGCGTCGACCGAGTCGTCGGCGGCGGCCCCGGCGAGCGCCGCACCGAACTCGGCGGCACTGGCCCGGGGGCCGACGTCGCAAGGGTAGCCCGGCGCGACCCGGAGGCCCTGTGCCGCACAGGCGGTGGCCGCCAGCCCGGCCAACGCCGAGGAGTTGCCGACCACGCCGACCCGGTTCCCGGCCGGTAGCGGCTGGTTGGCCAGGAGTGTCCCGACGTCGAGCAGCTCGGCCACGGTGTCCACCCGGATCACCCCGGACTGGGCGAACAGGGCGCTCACCGCCGTCTCGTCCGGGCCGGCGGAGTCGCCCAGTCCGGGCGGGCGGGCCGGGGACGCCAACGCCACCACCGGTTTGTCGCGACCGATCCGCCGGGCCAGCCGGGCGAACTTGCGCGGGTTGCCGAACGTCTCCAGGTACAACATGATCACGTCGGTGGCCGGATCGTCCTGCCAGTACTGCAACAGGTCGTTGCCGGAGACGTCGGCCCGGTTGCCGGCCGAGACGAAGCTGGAGACGCCCAGCCCGCGCCGGTCCGCCTCGGCCAGCAGCGCCACCCCGAACACGCCGGACTGGCTGAAGATGCCGACCCGGCCGGGCTCCGGCAGTCGGGGGGCGAGGGTGGCGTTGAGGCGTACCGCCGGGTCGGTGTTGGCCACCCCGAGGCAGTTGGGGCCGATCACCCGCATGCCCGCCGCGTGGGCCGCACGCACCAGCGTGCGCTGCGCGGCGGCGCCGGCCATCCCGGCCTCGGCGAAGCCCGCCGAGATGACCACCAGGCCGTGTACGCCGGCCGCGGCGGCGTCGGCGACCACCTCGGGCGCCGACTCCGGCGGCACCGCCACCACGGCCAGGTCGACCGGCAGGTCGGCGTCGACCGCCGACGGGTACGCGGGCAGCCCGGCGACCCGGGCGGCGCTCGGGTGCACCGGCACCACCGACCCGGTGAACCCGCCGTCGCGCAGGTGCCCGAGCACGGCCGCGCCGACGCCCTGGCCGGTGGCGCTGGCGCCATAGACGACCACGCCACGCGGGGCGAGCAGCCGGGCGATGGACCGGGCCTCGGTGCGGTGCTCCCGCCCCCGCTGCACCTCCAGGGTCGCCTCGGTGGGCGCGATCGGGAAGGTCAGGTGCACCACGCCGTCGGCGAACTGGCGTTGGATCTGGTAGCCGAAGTCGGCGAAGACCCGCAGCATCGTGCCGTTGGCCGGCAGCACCTCGGCCACGAAGTTGACGATCCCGCTGCGGCGGGCCGCGTCGGCGAGGTGTTCCAGCAGCACCGAGCCGATGCCCCGGCCCTGGTAGGCGTCCTCGACCACGAACGCGACCTCGGCGTCGGGCGAGGCCGGGCCCAGCCGCTCGTACCGGCCGACGGCGACGATCCGGTCGCCGGCCAGCACCACGAACGCCTCCCGGTCGCGGTGGTCGACGTTGACGAAGCGGTGCAGGTCCCGTTCGGGTATGCGCGGGTACGGCGAGAAGTACCGCAGGTACCGGGTGCGCTCGGAGAACCGGGCGTGCATCTCGACGATCGCCGGCGCGTCGGTGGGACGGATCGGTCGCAACTGGACGGTGCTGCCGTCACTGAGCAGCACGTCGACGACTGGTTCGGTTCTGGTCACCTCGGGCGGCCCTCCCCCGGCCGGCTCAGTCGCGGGGATCGTGTGGGTCGAGGCCGAGCAGCGGGAAGACCGCCTTCCGGGTGGCCGCGATGGCCCGGTCCACCGGGTTCGGCTCGCCGGTGGGCTGCCACGGCTCGTAGCTCGGGTCGACGTCGTCGGTCATCCGCAACGGGATGTCGGTGCCGGGACGCCGGGCCCGGGCCAGATCCCGCCAGCCCGGCGGGGTCGGCGTCGCCGGGTCCAACGGCGCGCCGGTGGCCACCGCGAGCAGATGCGTCCAGGCCCGGGGCACCACCTCGACGAGCGCGTACCCGCCGCCACCGGTGGCCACCCACCGCCCGTCACACAACTCGTCGGCGAGCGCCCGCAACGCCAGGTAGGTGGCGCGCTGACCGTCCACCGACAGATGCAGGTCGGCAAGCGGGTCGACGCGGTGGGCGTCCGCACCGCACTGGGTGAACAGCACCTGCGGGCGGAACGCGCGCAGCACCGACGGCACGACCGCGTGGAAGGCGCGTTGCCAGCCGGCGTCCTCCACCCCTGGCGGCAGCGGGACGTTGACCGCCGTGCCGGCGGCGTTCGGGCCGCCCGTCTCGTCGGGGAACCCGGTGCCGGGGAAGAGTGCGAGCGGTGTCTCGTGCAGGCTGACGGTCAGCACCCTCGGGTCGTCCCAGAAGATCTGCTGCACCCCGTCGCCGTGGTGCACGTCGACGTCGACGTACGCGATGCGCTCCGCGCCCAGGTCGAGCAGCCGGGCGATGGCCACCGCCGGGTCGTTGTAGACGCAGAACCCGGCCGCCCGGTCGGCCATGGCGTGGTGCAGACCGCCGGCCACGTTGACCGCGCGCCGGGCCTGGCCGCGCCACACCGCCTCGGCGGCGGCCACCGTCGCCCCGGCGATCAACGCGCTCGACTCGTGCATCCCCTCGAAGACCGGGTTGTCCGAGGTGCCCAGACCGAAGCCGGTGAAGAACGGCTCGCGCGGCGCCATCCGGACCGCGCCCAGGTAGCGCGGGTCGTGGACCCGGCCGAGCAGTTCGTCGTCGGCCGGGTACGGCTTGACCATGCGGACCCCGGGCCGGTGCAGCACGCCGAGTTCCCACGCGAGCGCCAGGGTCAGCTCCACCCGGACCGGATCGAGCGGGTGGTCGCCGAGGTCGTAGGCGAGCAGCGACTCGTCCCACATCACCACCGTGTCGTCGGACATCTGCCCATGGTCGCACGCGACCGGGCAACCGGCCTGATCAGGCGGTCGACCCCGGGCCGGTGGCCACCGGCCGCTCCGGGTCGGCCACCCACTCGCTCCACGAGCCGACATAGAGCGCGGCGTCCGGACGTCCGGCCACATGCAACGCGAGGACGGCCTGCGCGGCGGTCACCCCCGAGCCGCAGTACGCCCCGACCGGCACCCCGGCGGTCACCCCGGCTGCGGCGAACCGGTCCCGCAGCGCCTCGGCGGCGGGGAAGCGGCCGTCGGTGACGTACTCGGGCGCGGGCACGTTCACCGCGCCGGGGACGTGCCCGGCGACCGGGTCGACCGGCTCCTGCTCGCCCCGGTAGCGCGGCGCGGCGCGCACGTCGAGCAGCACCCCGTCACCGGCGGCCAGCCGGGCGGCGGCCGAGGCGTCGAGCACCGGCAGCGCACCCGGGCGCACGGTCACGTCACCGGGCTCGGGCGTCGGCACGTCGTCGCTGGTGGGCAGGCCGGCAGCCAGCCAGGCCGGGTAGCCACCGGAGAGCAGGCGTACCGGCCGGTGGCCCGCCCAGCGCAGCGTCCACCAGGCGCGGGCGGCGGCCATGCCGTCGCCGCCGTCGTACACCACCACGGGACGACCGTCGCGGACCCCGGCGGACCGCAGGGCCGCTTCGAGCGCCGCCGGATCGGGCAGGGGATGCCGGCCCGATCGACCGGGCGGACCGCAGAGCGCGGTGTCCAGGTCGACGAAGACCGCGCCCGGAAGGTGCCCGGCCGCGTAGTCGTCCCGGCCGGGTGGGCCGACCAGCCGCCACCGTACGTCGAGCAGGGTGGGCGGTTCGGCCGCGTCGAGTTCGGCGGCGAGCGCCCGCGCCCCGACCAGAAGATCGTCTGTACCGGACATGCACCCAGTCAACACCATCAGTGACGACGGCGGTGGTTCGGTGACCATCGATCGGGGCGCGGCAGGGTACCATCGATGCCGGAGGGCCGCTGACACCATGAAGTCTCACGACTTGGTCGATACGACCGAAATGTACCTGCGCACCATCCTCGAACTCGAAGAGGAGGGAGTGCCGCCGCTACGCGCCCGGATCGCTGAACGGTTGCGCCAGAGCGGCCCCACCGTCAGCCAGACCGTCGCCCGGATGGAACGCGACGGCCTGCTCACCGTGGAGGGCGATCGGCACCTCACACTCACCGACCTCGGCCGCGCCACCGCCGTCTCGGTGATGCGCAAGCACCGGCTCGCCGAGTTGCTGCTGGTCAACGTGATCGGGATGCCCTACGAGGAGGCTCACGAAGAGGCCTGCCGGTGGGAGCACGTGATGAGCGACGCGGTCGAGAAGCGGGTCTACGACCTGCTCAACCGGCCCACCCGGTCGCCGTACGGCAACCCGATCCCGGGCCTGGACGAGCTCGGTCCACCCACGCAGACCGAGCCGGAGCTGGCCGAGAGCGAGCGCAACCTCGCCTTCCCCGGCCTGAGCGGCAAGGTGATCGTCCGGCGGATCTGCGAGAGCGTGCAGACCGACGCCGAGGTCCTCCGCCAACTGCACGCCGCCGGGGTCGACCCGGGGGCCACGGTCACCGTGGCGCAGGAACGCGACGGCGTGTCGATCGACCGTTCCGGCGAGAGCGTCCGGTTGCCCCGCGAGGTCGCCTCCCGGGTCTTCGTCGCCGCTGCCTGACCGTTCACTCCACCTACGGCCTGACCGTTTCACTCCATGTACGGCCTGACCGTTTTCACTCCACGTACGGGCAGTGCCGGCAACCCCGCCCGCAGCACGTTCCCCGGCGGGCCAGGAAGCCGGCACTGAGTACGAACAGCCCGGTGTCCGGGTCGAGGTAACCGGCGTCCCCGGCGGCCAGTGCCGCGTCGTGCGCGGCGATGATCTGCTCCCGGCCGGGGTGCCCGAGCGACAGCCGCGACGGGTGCGGCTCGGTCAGGGGCCGCGCCGCCAGAGGTCGTCGCTCTCCACTCATCCCGCGCAGTCTAGGCAGCCACCGCCCTTCACCCGGCCCCGCCCGCCGCCCCGCCGCACCTCGGCCCACCCGCCGCGTCCCGGGTCGCAGCCCGGCCCGCCGGGAGCTCGCCGATCATGGACTTACGGCACCCGAGAAGCACCCGATTGCCCAGTTTCATCCCCACCATGACCCCATGATCGACGGGCTGGGCGCGGGGTGGGGTTGGTCGGGGGGGATGGCGCGGGTGGGGCGGGCGGGGCGGGCGGGGCGGGGGACGTGAGGAGCCCCGGACGCGTGTGCGTCCGGGGCTCCTCGGTGCTCGTCGTCAGCTGCAGCCGCTGGTGGAGCCGCAGCCCTCGCAGACGTAGCAGCTACCGGCCGGGCGCATCTTCGTACCGCAGGTGAAGCAGAGCGGTGCGTCGGCGGCCTTGCCGATCACGGCCTCCAGCAACTCGGTGCTGGAACCGACCGACGGTGCCGGCTTGATCGCGGCGGCGTCGGCGAGTTCCTGAGCCGGCTGGGCGACCGGGCCGCTCTTCGGCTCCTCCGGCTTGGCCTCGACCGGGGCGGACGCGGCCATGGCCGTGAGGTCCGTGCCGTTGGCCTCCGCCTCCGCCTCGGCGACGAGCTGGGCGGCCCGCTCCTTGGCGGTGAAGATGCCGATCTCGGCACGGCGCTCGTAGGGCAGGAAGTCCAGCGCCAGGCGACGGAAGATGTAGTCCATCACCGAGGCTGCCATCCGCACGTCCGGGTCGTCGGTCATGCCGGCCGGCTCGAAGCGCATGTTGGTGAACTTGCTGACGTACGTCTCCAGCGGGACGCCGTACTGCAGGCCGATCGAGATGGCCACCGAGAAGGCGTCCATCACCCCGGCCAGGGTGGAACCCTGCTTCGACATCTTGAGGAAGACCTCGCCGAGGCCGTCGTCCGGGTAGGACGAGGCGGTGAGGTACCCCTCGGCGCCACCGACCGAGAAGGAGATGGTCTCCGAGGGGCGCTTCTTCGGCAGCCGCTTGCGCACCGGGCGGTACTCGACGACCTTCTCCACCACCGGCTCGACCGCGGTGACGGTCGCCTCCGGCTCGGCGGTCTTCTTCTTCGCCACCGACAGCGGCTGACCGACCTTGCAGTTGTCCCGGTAGATCGCCAGCGCCTTGAGGCCGAGCTTCCAGCCCTCGAAGTAGATCTTCTCGACGTCGGCGACGGTGGCCTGCTCCGGCATGTTGACCGTCTTGGAGATGGCGCCGGAGATGAACGGCTGGACCGCCGCCATCATCCGGACGTGGCCCATCGGGGCGATGGACCGCTCGCCCATGGCGCAGTCGAAGACCGGGTAGTGCTCCGGCTTCAGGCCGGGGGCGTCCACCACGTGCCCCTGGTCGGAGATGTGCTCGACGATCGCCTCGACCTGCTCCTCGGGGTAGCCGAGGCTGCGCAGGGCACGGGGCACGGTCTGGTTGACGATCTGCATCGAGCCGCCGCCGACCAGCTTCTTGAACTTCACCAGCGCCAGGTCCGGCTCGACGCCGGTGGTGTCGCAGTCCATCATCAGGCCGATGGTGCCGGTCGGCGCGAGCACGCTGGCCTGCGAGTTCCGCCAGCCGTTCCGGTCGCCGATCTTGTTGCCCTGGGTCCACTGCTTGGTGGCCTCGCGGACCACCGCGGTGGCCACCGTGCCGGCCGGCTTGATCTGGTCGTTGGCGGCGGCGTGCTTGCGCATGACCCGCTTGTGCGGCTCGGCGTTGCGGGCGTACCCGTCGTACGCGCCGACGATGCCGGCCAGCTCGGCCGAGCGGCGGTACGCCGTGCCGGTCATCAGCGAGGTGATCGCGGCGGACAGCGAACGACCCTGGTCCGAGTCGTACGGCAGGCCGGAGGCCATCAGCAGGGCGCCCAGGTTGGCGTACCCGATGCCGAGCTGCCGGTAGGCCCGGGTGGTCTCGCCGATCTTCTCGGTCGGGAAGTCGGCGAAGCAGATCGAGATGTCCATCGCGGTGATGACCATCTCGACGCTGCGGACGAACTTCTCCACCTCGAAGCCACCGTCGGCGCGGAGGAACTTCATCAGGTTCAGCGAGGCCAGGTTGCACGAGGAGTTGTCCAGGTGCAGGTACTCCGAGCACGGGTTCGACGCGGTGATCCGGCCGGTCTCCGGGCAGGTGTGCCAGTCGTTGATGGTGTCGTCGTACTGCAGGCCGGGGTCGGCGCACTCCCAGGCGGCCTGGGAGATGGTGCGGAACAGCTTCTGCGCGTCGATGGTGTCGATCACCGCGCCGTCGAGCCGGCCGCGCAGGTCGAAGCCGCCGCCCTGCTCGACCGCACCCATGAACTCGTCCGAGACGCGGACCGAGTTGTTGGCGTTCTGGTACTGCACGCTGACGATGTCGGCGCCGCCCAGGTCCATGTCGAACCCGGCGTCGCGCAGCGCGCGGATCTTGTCCTCCTCGCGCGCCTTGGTGACCACGAACTCCTCGATGTCCGGGTGGTCGACGTCGAGGATGACCATCTTGGCCGCTCGCCGGGTGGCGCCGCCGGACTTGATGGTGCCGGCGCTCGCGTCGGCGCCGCGCATGAAGCTGACCGGGCCGGAGGCGGTGCCGCCGGAGGAGAGCAGTTCCCGGGAGGAGCGGATCCGGGACAGGTTGACGCCGGAGCCGGAGCCGCCCTTGAAGATCAGCCCCTCCTCCTTGTACCAGTCGAGGATGGAGTCCATCGAGTCGTCGACGGCGAGGATGAAACAGGCGCTGACCTGCTGCGGCGACGGCGTGCCGACGTTGAACCAGACCGGCGAGTTGAAGCTGAACACCTGGTGCAGCAGCATCCAGGTCAGCTCGTGGGCGAAGATCTCGGCGTCGGCCGGGGAGGCGAAGTAGCCGTACTCCTCACCCGCGGTGCGGTAGGTGGTGACCACCCGGTCGATCAGCTGCTTGAGCGACCACTCCCGCTCCGGGGTGCCCACCGCGCCCCGGAAGTACTTGGTGGTCACGATGTTGGCCGCGTTGACGCTCCAACTCTCCGGGTACTCGACACCGCGCTGCTCGAAGTTGATCGAGCCGTCCCGCCAGTTGGTCATCACGACGTCGCGGCGCTCCCAGGCGACCTCGTCGTACGGGTGCACACCCTCGGTGGTCCAGACCCGCTCCACCTTGAGGCCCGCGTTCGTCTTGTTCCGTGACCTGCTTGTTGTCACACCGTCCCCCGACATCTCATCCGCCCCCTCGCTCACGCGGGCACCCCGCGTGATCCGACTGTCACTGCTACTGCTGCTGCTCAGACATTCAATGCGCGTGGGCCGTCTCGGCCCCGTCGCCCTCCCGGGCGCGCGCGGCGGCCCGCAGCGTCTCGATCTCCCGCTCGAAGTCGGCGAGCGAGTCGAACGACCGGTAGACGCTGGCGAACCGTAGGTAGGCGACCTCGTCCAGGTCCCGCAGGGGACCCAGGATGACCAGCCCGACCTCGTGGCTCGGGATCTCGGCGGCCCCCTTGGCGCGAATGGTCTCCTCGACCCGCTGCGCCAGGATCGCGATCGAGTCCTCCTCGACCGGTCGCCCCTGACACGCCTTGCGCACTCCGCCGATGATCTTCGTACGGCTGAACGGCTCGGTCACCCCGCTGCGCTTGACCACCGCCAGCACCGCCTCCTCGACAGTGGTGAACCGTTTGCCGCACTCCGGGCAGGAGCGCCGCCGACGGATCAACTGACCGTCGTCCGCCTCCCGCGAGTCGACCACCCGGGAGTCGGCGTGCCGGCAGTACGGACACCGCATCGCCCGACCTCCTTGATCGACTTCGGGTACGCCTCCCACCCACCTCCGGGCGCACGCAGGGACGGCGGGGCCGCCCGCAGGACGGCCGCCGGCTCGGCGGTGCGGAAAGTGCGGTGGGTAGTCGAACCCAACCTGTAGGCGACTTACGCCAATGTGACTACTACATCTAGGGGTCGACCGTATGTCGCTGGCGATCCGCGGTCAAGTTGACCGGCGTGTCCGGCGCGTCACCCGACAACCCATCCGCCACCCCCCTCTCCACCCAGCCGGAGAGCCCAACGCGGACCGGTGGCGAGGGTTACCGCCCGACCGGACAGGATCACCGACAATCCGTACCGGGTCGAACACGCGTTCGACTACGCGTACCATTTATCAGAACGGACGTACGACTGTCGCGCTTTTCCGCCCCGACACGCGGAGACAGGTCGTACAGATGTTTGAAAATGACCGATCTCACCGATACGGTCATGAACAGCCGGAGGTGACCATGGTCGCCGCACCGGCCGACAGATCACCGTGCGCACCACGAGCCGCCAAGGCACCCCAGCGCCGACCAGGGAGGACGGACGTGACCGAGGACCGGGCCAACCGGCCGCAGAGCCCGCAGCAGAGCATCGAGGCGGCTCCGCCGGCCGCCCGTCGCCGCAGCGTCACCCGTGCCCGCTCCGGGCAGCCCGCCGTACGCCCGGTGACGCCGGTGGTCAGCGGTTTCCCCGACCCGGCGACAGTCGACCTGACCGCCCGCCAGCGACGCATCCTCGACTTCATCCGCACCTGGGTGGAGCGGCACGGTTACCCGCCGAGCGTGCGGGAGATCGGCGAGGCGGTCGGGCTCGTCTCCCCGTCCAGCGTCGCCTACCAGCTCAAGGAGCTGGAGAAGAAGGGCTTCCTGCGGCGCGACCCGAATCGCCCCCGCGCGGTCGACGTCCGGTCCGCAAGCGACGTCGACGACGAGTTGGCCCGCTCGCAGCGCCCCACCCCCGCGTACGTGCCGATGCTCGGCCGGATCGCCGCCGGTGGGCCGATCCTCGCCGAACAGTCGATGGAGGACGTCTTCCCGCTCCCCCGTGAGCTGGTCGGCGAGGGCGAGGTCTTCATGCTCCAGGTCAAGGGCGACTCGATGCTCGACGCGGCGATCTGCGACGGCGACTGGGTGGTCGTCCGGCAGCAGCCGACCGCTGACTCCGGCGAGATCGTCGCCGCCATGCTGGACGGCGAGGCGACCGTGAAGACCTACCGGCGGCGCGACGGCCACGTCTGGCTGATGCCGCAGAATCCGGCCTTCGACCCGATCCCCGGTGACGACGCCACGATCATGGGGCGAGTGGTCGCGGTGCTGCGCCGGATCTAGACCGTAACCCGACCGGTACCGGCCCCCAGGGTCAGTACCGGTCGCCCCGGTAGCCGTAGTTGCCGCCCGGCATCTGGCCGTACGGCTCGTTGCCGTCCTCGCGGTAGCGGCCGGAACGCCGGCCCCGATGGTCCGGCTCGCCGCCCGGCCCACCCCGTCGAGGGGGCTCCGCACGGCCTCCACCACCAGGCTGTCCGCCCCGCCCACCGCCGGGCATGCCGCCCGCGCGGCCACCGCCGCCACCGGGCGCACCTCCGGCCCGGCCACCACCACCCGGGGCACCGCCACCGCCACGGCCGCCGCCACCGGGCGGTCCACCGGCCCGACCACCGCCGCCCCCGTAGACCCCACCGCCGCCGGAGCGTCCACCGCCGCCCTGAGCCGGGCGGCCACCGCCCCCGGGACGGCCGCCACCGTAGACCGGTCCGCCCTCGCCGCCGGAGCGGCCACCGCCACCACCGCCGTAGACGCCACCGCCCTGAGCCGGGCGAGAGCCGTTGGCGCCCGCAGGACGGGCACCGCCGTAGACCGCTCCCGACCGCGAGCCCTCCGGCCGTCCACCCTTCGCCGGGCCGCCGTAGACGGCACCGGACTGGGCGCCGCCGTACACCGCGCCCCGACCACGGTCCTTCGGGCCGAAAGCGTCGTCCTTGCGGCTCGGGTCGTCGTCGTCATCGTCGCCGTCGCGGCTCTTGGCGGCTGGCGTCGGGCGCTTGCGGGCCCGCAGGATGCCGAAGATGCCGGCGCCCACCAGCAGCGCACCGAGTACGCCGACAGTGGCGATCAGGTAGGTGATGTCGTCCAGGGTCAGCCCGTCGAACCACGACCGGCCGGCCGCGTTCTTCACCGCGTCCGGGTCGTTGGCCAGGTCTTTCGGGCCCTCCGTGGACGGGGTGTAGCTGAGGATGTCGACCGGCTCGTTGTCGTCGAGATGCCCCGCGTCGGAGACGGTCAGGAAGGTCTTGCCGTCGGTCGAGTACGCGATCGCCTCGCCGAACGGGTCGGCCAGCGGGGTCACCCGGGGCGTGGTGGTGGTCAGCGCGGCGACGAGGTCGCCGTTCTGCACGTCGTACTCGAAGGCGTCGGCGTACGTGCGCAGCACCACCCGGGCACCGTCCGGGGACCGGGCCGCACCGGTGATCGCCACCCGCCCGAACGTGCTCAGCGGGTTCTCGGTGTCGGTCTTGGGCAGCTCGATGTCGCCGAGCTTCTTCATCGGCACCGGCTCGGTGTCGCCGCTCTTGAGCGCACCGTCGGCGGTGAAGATCTCCGCCTTGCCGGAGGTCACCTTCGTGATGATCAGCGGCAGGTTGTCGTTGCCGATCAGCAGCGCCTCGGCGTCACGGGGCTTGCCGTCCGGGTACGCCAGCCGGTGCAGGACCGGCGACTTGTTCCCGCTGATCGGCATGCTCCAGACCGCCACCCGCTCGCGGCGCTGCCGGCTGGTGATGTTGTCGCCGGTGTCGGCGATCCACAACGTCCTGCCGTCCGGCGAGACGGCGAGGTCCTCGGTGTCGAACGGCCCCGCGCCGGAGTACGGGACCGCGCGGGTGACCTGGCAGTCCTTGTTCAGGTAGAAGACCTGCTTGCGGCTGTCCTGGTCGGTGCTGTCGTTGATCACGATGTACCCGTTACGGGTGACCACCAGGCCGGACAGCTCCCGCAGCCTCGGGTCGGTGACCGCACACTGCTTCTTGGGCGCCGCCGCGAGCGGCACGACGGCAGCCGGCACCGCCGCCGGCGCGGCGGCGAGCACCGGCCCCACGTCGGTCGATGCGGCCGGCGGGGCGACATCGGTCACCGGCGATGCCGCGTACGCGGGTGGCGACGACCCGGGTGCGGCGAGAGTGACGCCGGTGACCGCCACGGTGGCCCCGAACAGGCCGAGCGCAACCGTGACCGAGGAAACAGTGCGGTGCATGGAAGGAAGTGTCGCACGGCGCACGTTTCCTTCGGGTGACGCTCCTGGGCGGTCACCGCGCGGCACGAACCGCCTGCGAGGCGTCGACGTACGTGGTCAGTTCGGCAGCGAGCGCCTCGTTGACGCGTACGTGCAGCATGGTTCCCTCGGGCAGGTGCGCGGTGCTGAGTACCTCGCCCTGTCGGTGCAGGCGGGCCACCAGGTCACCCCGCTCGTACGGCAGCACCACCCGCAGCTCCACCGCCGGGCGTGGCAGCCGCTGCTCGATCGCCGTCCGCAGGTCGTCGATGCCGCGACCACGGTGCGCGGACACGAAGATCGCCTCAGGCCAGAGCCGCTTGAGGTGCAGCAGGGTCTCCTCGTCGGCGGCGTCGATCTTGTTGACCACCAACAGCTCGGGCAGCCGGTCGGCGCCGACCTCGCCGAGCACCTCGCGCACGGCCCGGACCTGCTCCTGCGGGTCGGGGTGGGCACCGTCGACCACGTGCACCACCAGGTCGGCCTCGGCGACCTCCTCCAGCGTCGAGCGGAACGCCTCGACGATCTGGTGCGGCAGGTGCCGGACGAAACCGACCGTGTCCGAGAGCGTGTAGACCCGCCCGTCGGCGGTGGTGGAGCGGCGGGTGGTCGGGTCGAGCGTGGCGAAGAGCGCGTCCTCGACCAGTACGCCGGCACCGGTCAGCCGGTTGAGCAGGCTCGACTTGCCGGCGTTGGTGTAACCGGCGATGGCCACGGCCGGCACCGCGTTGCGGGAACGGCGGGCGCGCTTGGTCTCGCGTACCGTCCGCATGGCCTTGATCTCGCGGCGGAGCCGGGCGATGCGGTGGCGGATGCGCCGACGGTCGGTCTCCAGCTTGGTCTCACCGGGACCACGCACACCCACGCCGCCACCGGCACCACCGCCACGGCCGGAGCCACCGGTCTGCCGGGACAGCGTCTCGCCCCAACCCCGCAGGCGGGGCAGGAGGTATTCGAGCTGGGCCAGCTCGACCTGGGCCCGGCCCTCCTTGCTCTTGGCGTGCTGGGCGAAGATGTCGAGGATCAGCGCCGTCCGGTCGACCACCTTGACCTTGGTGCGCTGCTCCAGGTTGCGCAGCTGGGACGGGGACAGCTCACCGTCGCAGATGACCGTGTCGGCGCCCGCCGACAGCACCACCGAGCCCAGGTCGTCGACCTTGCCCCGCCCGATGTAGGTAGCCGGGTCCGGCCGGGTGCGTCGCTGGATCAGCCCTTCGAGCACCTGCGAGCCGGCGGTCTCGGCCAGCGCGGCCAGCTCGGTCAGGGAGTTCTCCGCGTCGGTCTGGCTGCCTTCGGTCCAGACGCCGACCAGGACCACCCGCTCCAGCCGGAGCTGGCGGTACTCGACCTCGGTGACGTCGGTCAGCTCGGTGGAGAGGCCGGGGACCCGTCGCAATGCCTGCCGTTCGGAGAGCTCGTACTGGCCGGTGGTGGCGTCGAGCTCGTCGTCGGGAAATGGAACCTGGGTCTCCTGGTCGCGCAAGCGTCTCTCCTGTCCGTTCTGTGCATGTACCGAGCAATCCTGACATGTGTCAACGCCCGGTGCACCTGCTATATGCCCACCGCCGGAACGGGCAGACACGGGGGCGGCTGCCGGACTCCCGAGCAGGGCGAGTAGAAATGGGCGAGCCGTTCAGCGCCGACGGAGGGGATCCGCGTGCCCACCACCCGACTGCCCAGTGCCGGATTCTCGATCACGATCCGGATCGCCGTACCCGCCGATGCGTCCTCGATCGGCCGGTTGACCACCTCCGTGGGCGAGGCCGGGGCCATCGTCACCGCACTGGACGTGGTCGACTCCGACCCGACCCACGTGATCGTCGACCTCACCTGCGACACCGCCGACGCCGGGCACGCCGACCAGGTCGTCGACGCGCTGACCGCGCTGGACGGCGTGGACGTGCGCAAGGTCTCCGACCGCACCTTCCTGCTACACCTCGGCGGCAAGATCGAGGTCAGCTCGAAGGTGGCGCTGCGGACCCGCGACGAGCTGTCCCGGGCGTACACCCCGGGGGTGGCGCGGGTCTGCCAGGCGATCGCGGAGAACCCGGCCGACGCCCGGCGGTTGACCATCAAGCGCAACACGGTCGCCGTGGTCAGCGACGGTTCGGCCGTGCTCGGGCTGGGCAACCTCGGGCCGGCCGCCTCCCTGCCGGTGATGGAGGGCAAGGCGGCGCTGTTCAAGCGGTTCGGTGGCGTGGACGCCTGGCCGGTGGTGCTGGACACCCAGGACACCGACGAGATCGTCGCCATCGTGAAGGCGATCGCGCCCGCGTACGGCGGGATCAACCTGGAGGACATCGCCGCGCCGCGCTGCTTCGAGATCGAGGCGCGACTGCGCGAGGCGCTGGACATCCCGGTCTTCCACGACGACCAGCACGGCACCGCGATCTGCGTACTCGCCGCGTTGACCAACGCGTTGCGTGTGGTGGGCAAGCAGCTCGCCGACGTGCGGGTGGTGGTCTCCGGAGCCGGTGCGGCCGGCACCGCGATCATGAAGCTGCTGCTGCGTCGGGGCGTCGGCGACATCATCGCGTGCGACCGGCAGGGCGCTCTGCACCGCGGCCAGACCGGCCTCAACTCGGCCTGGCAGTGGCTGGCCGAGAACACCAACCGGGACGGCTACTCCGGCGATCTCGCCGGGGCGCTGAACGGCGCGGACGTCTTCATCGGGGTGAGCGCGCCGAACCTGCTCACCGGCGACGACGTCGCCACCATGGCCAAGGACTCGATCGTCTTCGCGCTGGCCAACCCGGACCCGGAGGTCGACCCCCGGGAGGCGCGCAAGCACGCCGCCGTCGTCGCCACCGGCCGCTCCGACCAGCCGAACCAGATCAACAACGTGCTCGCCTTCCCGGGCGTGTTCCGGGGCATGCTCGACGCGCACGCCGAGGAGTTCACCGAGGAGATGGCGCTGGCCGCCGCCCGGGCCATCGCCGACGTGGTCGGCGAGGAGAAGATCAACCCCACGGTCATCGTGCCCAGTGTCTTCGACTCCCGGGTGGCCCCGGCGGTGGCCGCCGCCGTCCGCGCCGCCGCCCAGAACCCGGCGGCCACCCCGCCCCCCGTCGCCGACCCGGGCCCGGCCGACCTCCCCGAGATCGCCGCCAGCGCCTCCGCCACCCCCTGACACCCGGCGTTGCCCGGCCCTGACACCCCGCGCTAGCCGGCCCTGCACACCGCCGGGTTGCCCGGAGACCGCCGGCTCGCGTCGATCATGGACTTGTGGCGCGGACAAAGCCCACGTGAAGAGGGCATACTGTCAGCCACAACTCCATGATCGGCGCGGCCCAGCGGGTGCGGCGTGGGCGGGCCGGCGGGTGCGGCGTGGGCGGGGTGCCGAGGGTGGTCAGGTGAGGGTGAGGGTGCCGGCGGCCACCAGGACGGCGGGGCCGGAGAGCCAGCAGGAGTCCTCGTCGACGGTCACCGTGAGACGGCCGCCGGGTACGTCGACCACGACGGTGCCGGTCTCCCGGCCGGCGTCGTGCAGCGCGACGGCGGCGACCGCGCACGCGCCGGTGCCGCAGGACAGCGTCTCGGCCGAGCCGCGCTCGTAGACCCGCATCAGCACGTGCGGGTCACCGCCGTCGACGGCGTCAGCGGCGGCGGTGAACTCGACGTTCACGCCGTGCGGGAAGAGGTCCTCGTCGACGTGGGGCGCCCGGGTCAGGTCCAGGGCGGCGAGGTCCAGACCGGCCGGCAGCGGGCAGACCAGGTGCGGGTTGCCGACGTCCACCGCCGTGCCGGGCAGGGCCAGACCGCCCAGGGCGGCGGTCGAGGCGGCGTACAACCGGGGGCGCTGCATCTGGACGGCGATGGTGTCGCCGTCGACCCGGGCGTGCACGATGCCGGCGCGGGTGGCCACCGGCAGGTCGCCGTCGCCGGGGACGGCCAGCCCGGTCTCCAGGAGGTACCGGACGAAGACCCGGGTGCCGTTGCCGCACATCTCGGCGAAGGAGCCGTCGGAGTTCCAGTAGTCCATGAACCACTCGGCCTCGCCGGCCAGGGCGGCGCCGTCCGGGTGCTTGGCGGCGCGGACCACCCGCAGCACACCGTCCCCGCCGAGGCCGCGTCGCCGGTCGCAGATCGTCGCGACCAGCTCGGGCGTGAGGTCGAACGCGCCGTCCGGGTCGGGCAGGATCACGAAGTCGTTGGCGGTGCCGTGTCCCTTGGTGAACTCCACGCCTTCCATCATGGCGCAGCGGCGCGGACCGTCCCGACGGCGGCCTCGATCAGTCCCGGATCGGTCGAGTCGAGCCAGCGGACGCGCGGGTCGCGCCGGAACCAGGACCGCTGGCGGCGGACGAAGCGACGGGTGGCCCGGATCGTCTCGTCGTGCGCCTCGGTCTCGGTCAGCTCACCGGCGAGGAAGCGCAGCACCTGCTGGTACCCGAGCGCCCGGCTGGCCGTACGCCCCTGCGCCAGGCCGTAGCCGACCAACTCGCGGGTCTCGGCGACCAGGCCGTCGGCCCACATCCGGTCCACCCGGAGCGCGATGCGCTCGTCCAGCCGGGCGGTGTCCAGGTCGACGCCGACCTGGAGGGCGGGATAATACGGCGTCGGCTCCGGCAACGCGGCGGTGAAGGGCCGGCCGGTCAGCTCGATCACCTCCAGCGCCCGGACGATCCGCCGGCCGTTGCCGGGCAGGATGCCGGCCGCCGCCGCCGGGTCGACGGCGCGCAGCCGCGCGTACAGCGGTGCCGGGCCGACGGCGGCCAGTTCGCCCTCCAGGCGTTCGCGCAGCGCCGGGTCGGTGCCGGGGAACTCGAACCGCTCCAACACCGCCCGCACGTACAACCCGGAGCCGCCGACCAGCAGCGGTACGCGTCCTCGGGCCAGGATGTCGTCGATCGCCGCGCGGGCCAGCCGTTGGTACTCGGCGACGCTGGCCGGCTCGGTCACCTCCCAGAGGTCCAGCAGGTGGTGCGGCACGCCCTCCCGTTCGGCGACGGTGAGCTTGGCGGTGCCGATGTCCAGGCCCCGGTAGAGCTGCATCGAGTCGGCGTTGACCACCTCGCCGCCGAGCGCGTGCGCCAGCGCGATACTCAACGCCGACTTGCCCGCCGCGGTCGGCCCGACCACCGCGACCACCGTGCCCAGGGAACTCATGCCCGCTCCCAGTTCGCCACCAGGTAGGCCACGCCGTAGGGCGCGCTGTGGTGACGCAGCTCGCCGCGCCAGTCGCCGCCGGTCGCCCGCGCCGCGCCGGCGAGCACCTGCCAGGGCGCCCGTCCGGCGGCCTTGAGCTGCGAGGACAGGGCGGGGTCCAGGCCGAGCAGCGCCTCGGCGTCCGCGTCGGCGAGGGATCTTCCGACCGTCTCGTCGTACGCCTCGGCGCGCGGATCGGCGTAACCAGGGGACTTCTCACCCCGGCAGGCCGACCCGTCGCCCATCACCAGCAGCGCCCACGGTCGGTCCGACACGAGATGGGCACCGAGGTCGGCACAGGTCCCGGCCGGCGCGTCGGCGGCGACGGTCGACATCCGCCAGCCCTTACCGGCCGACGCCGCCACCGGCTGCCGGTTCAGTAGCCAGGCGCCGACGAGCAGGCCGAGCGGCAGGCGGTCGCTGCCGGCCCGGTCACCGTCGCCGAGGCGTACCTCCCACGGCAGGCCCCAGGGTGCGAAGCTGCCCCGGAACGGGGGGTCGAGATCGGCGGTGCGGTCGGCGGCACCGATCACCAGCACGTCGCGGGCACCCGAGTCGAGCAACCGGGCGACGGCGGCGTCACACGCGACGCGGAGATCGTCCAGTTCGGGCGCGGCGGCACCGGCCGCCTCGGGAACCAACAGCGGCGGATGGGGGCAGACGGCGGCGGCGACCAGTGGCACCCGGCAACCGTATCGGGCGGCCGGTCCGGGACCGTCGCGCACCGGCCGCCCCGGCCTGCCGGCGGGTCCCTCGGCCGTACGCCGTTCGGCGAAAAGCGGCACGCCGGTTCGGACGGTGATGACAGAGGGCTAGGACACCGTATGGTCACGGTCGGCGATAGGCGCTCGACGCGGACCGGGGCGGACCTGTGACAATGCCCGGAGAACTTTGACTGCGCCGTGGCGGGCCCGGGAGGCGACTCCCTGGGCACCGGGAGATCGAGGATGGGCACATGAGCGACTGGACTGCCTTCGGACGGGTGGACGCGGACGGCACCGTCTATGTCAAGACCGCCGAGGGCGAGCGGGTGGTCGGATCCTGGCAGGCAGGGGCACCGGAGGAGGGGTTGGCGCACTTCGCGCGCCGCTTCGCCGACCTGGTGACCGAGGTGGATCTGACCGAGGCGCGGCTCAACTCCGGCGCAGCGGACGCCAACCATTCGCTGAGCACGATCCGGCGCATCCGCGCGTCGCTGGCCGAGGCGCACGTGGTCGGCGACATCGACGCCCTCGCCGCCCGGCTCGACAAGCTCGCCACGGTGGCCGAGGAGAAGGCCGGTGAGGCGCGGGCCGCCAAGGAGGCCGCCCGCACCGAGGCACTGGCGCGCAAGACCACGCTCGTCGAGGAGGCCGAGAAGCTGGCCGCCGAGTCGACCGGTTGGAAGACCGCCGGCGACCGGCTCAAGGAGATCCTCGACGAGTGGAAGACCATCCGGGGGGTCGACAAGAAGACCGACGGCGAGCTGTGGAAGCGGTTCGCCGCCGCCCGGGACGGCTTCACCCGCCGCCGGGGCGCCCACTTCGCCTCCCTGGACTCGCAGCGCAAGCAGGCGCAGACGGTCAAGGAGGAGCTGGTCGCCGAGGCCGAGAAAATCTCCGACTCCACCGACTGGGCGTCCACGGCCAACCAGCTCAAGGAGCTGATGAACCAGTGGAAGGCCGCACCGCGCGCCTCCAAGGAGGCCGAGCAGCGGCTGTGGGAGAGGTTCCGGGCCGCGCAGGACGCCTTCTTCACCCGGCGCAGTGAGGTCTTCTCGGCGCGTGACAACGAACAGCGCGCCAACCTGGAGCGCAAGCAGGCGCTGCTCGCCGAGGCCGAGGCACTCGACGTCGAGGGCGACCCGAAGGGCGCGCAGGCCCGGCTGCGGGACATCCAGGCACAGTGGCACGAGGCCGGCCGGGTCCCCCGGGAGGCGGCGGCCGGGCTGGAGCGCCGACTGCGGACCATCGACGAGAAGGTCCGCGAGGTGATGGACTCGGCCTGGCGCCGGACCACCCGCGAGGACAACCCGCTGCTGGCCCAGATGCGGTCCCAGGTGGCCGAGGCCGAGGAGCGGCTGGCCCGCGCCCAGGCAGCCGGCGACGCCCGACGGATCAAGGAGGCCGAGCAGGCGCTCGCCTCCAAGCGGCAGTTCCTCCAGTTGGCCGAACAGGCCGGCTGAACGCACCTGGCGAAGCCCCGGTCCCCGTGTGGGAGCCGGGGCTTTTCCGTTGCCGGAACTCCTGGTCAGGGCGATGTGAACGTACGACATTTACATCGAGTTGATTCTATGGTTATCTGGGGAAAGCGTTTGCCCTCCGGGGCCAGACACGCCGAGCCACTCCGACCCACTTCGTCCGACGGCAGGCCGCACTCCGCGACCGCCACGGCACCGCTGCCACTGGGCAGGGCAGTCACCGGCGCCGGGGCGTACCCCCTGCCGACCGGATGACGCATCGAGGCCAGCGCCACGGGACGCACCACCGGCACCCGAACGTGGCGGGCCGTATCGCGGACGCGTCCGGGCAGCGACAGTCGGTCCGCGAACACCACGCGTCGTCCGGCCCGTTCCGCGTACCCGAGGATGAGGAGAAATCTCCGTGCTTGCATTCGTCACGCGTCGCCTGACCCGGCGACTCGCGGCGCTGGCCGCCACGGCGGTCGCGCTGCCCACGGCGCTCGTCGCGGTGACGGCCGCCCCCGCCACGGCGGCGACCGTCGACACCAGTGCGTACTACGTGTTCGTGAACCGCAACAGCGGCAAGGCGATGGACCTGTGGAACTGGTCCACCGCCGACGGCGGCGAGATCCGGCAGTTCACCCGCGCCGACGGCAACAACCAGCAGTTCCAGTTCGTCGACGTGGGCAGCGGCTACTACCAGCTCCGCAACCGGCACTCCGGCAAGGTCGTGAGCATCCCCAACTCGAACGACGGCGTGCAGGTCACCCAGGTCACCGCGAGCAGTGACACCAAGCAGCACTTCCGGCTCGCGGACTCCGCCAACGGCGACGTCCGGTTCGTCAGCCGGCACAGCAACAAGGCCCTCGAAGTGTGGCAGTGGTCCACCGCCGACGGTGGGATCGTCTCGCAGTACGCCGACGTCGACGGCGCCAACCAGCGGTGGCAACTGGTCCGGCTCGGTGGTGGCACCACTCCCCCGCCGAACCCCGGCCCGCAGACCGGACTGGTCGGCTGGGCCACCCAGAACGGCGGCACCAGCGGCGGCGGCAGCGCCGGCACCACCACGGTCACCACCGCCTCGGCGCTGACCAGCGCGCTCGGCTCCAGCAGCGCGGCGGTGATCCGGGTCTCCGGCACCATCAACTGCTCGGGGATGCTGCGAGTCCGGTCCAACAAGACCATCCTCGGCAACGCGGGCGCGACGATCGCCGGTTGTGGCTTCACCATCAACGGTGACCGCAACGTCATCATCCGGAACCTGACGTTCCGGAACTGGGGCGACGACGCGATCAACATCGAGCAGTCGGCCACCAACATCTGGGTCGACCACAACACCTTCAGCAGTGGGTACGACGGCGCGGTCGACATCAAGCGCGGCTCCGACTTCATCACCGTGTCGTGGAACCGGGTGTTCAGCCACGACAAGACGATGCTGCTCGGACACAGCGACGACAACGCCGGCCAGGACGTCGGCAAGCTGCGGGTGTCGTACCACCACAACTGGTTCGACGGCAGCAACCAGCGCAACCCCCGGGTCCGCTTCGGCAACCCGGTGCACGTCTACAACAACTTCTACAGCAACGTACGCGGCTACGGCGTGGCGTCCACGATGAACGCCGGTGTGCTGGTCGAGGGCAACTACTTCGAGAACACCCCCGACCCGTTCCACCGTGGTGAAGGCGACTCCGGCCCCGGTTCACTGGTGGCGCGCAACAACCACTTCGTCAACTCGGGCGGCGGGCAGAGCGGCGGCAGCGTGGCCGGCATCCCGTACGCGTACACCCTGGACACGCCGAGCAACGTCAAGTCGATCGTGACGGGCGGCGCGGGCGCCGGACGAATCTCGGTCTGACCGCGCGGGTCGGTCGGGGCGCGGCACGCCGGGCCCCGACCGGCTCTCAGGTCGCGACGGCGCAGCCGCTGGTCGGCGCGGGCACCACGGTCGGCGCGCCGACCGACGGCAACCCGAGCAACACCCCGGGGGTACGCGGCGCGCGTCCCGCCTCGGCCGCGTCACCGGCCCGGGTCCGCCGGTGCGACACCGGCTCCCCGTCGGCGTTGAGATGGTGCGGGGCGGCGTAGGTGATCGTGGTGTGCACGATGTCGCCCGGCCGGATCGAGCCCGCCTCGACCGTGCCCGTCGCGAAGTGCACCAGGCGGCCGTCGCGGGCCCGGCCCGACATCCGGCCGGTGCGGTCGTCCTTGCGGCCCTCCCCGACGGCGACCAGCACCTCGACGGTCTCGCCGACCAGCTTGCGGTTCTCCGCCCAGGTGATCTCCTCGACGCAGGCGATCAACCGCTCGTACCGTTCCTGCACCACCTGCTTGGGCAGTTGGCCGTCCATCGTCGCGGCGGGCGTGCCGGGGCGTTTCGAGTACTGGAACGTGAAGGCGGAGGAGAACCGCGCCTCGCGGACCACCTCCAGCGTGCGCACGAAGTCCGCCTCGGTCTCGCCGGGGAACCCGACGATGATGTCCGTGGTGATCGCCGCGTCCGGCATCGCGGTGCGGACCTTCTCGATGATCCCCAGGTATCTCTCCGACCGGTACGACCGACGCATCGCGCGCAGCACCTCGTCGGAGCCGGACTGCAACGGCATGTGCAGCGAGTGGCAGACGTTCGGCGTCTCGGCCATCGCGGCGATCACGTCGTCGGTGAAGTCCTTCGGATGCGGGCTGGTGAACCGGACCCGCTCCAGCCCGTCGATCTCCCCACAGGCGCGCAGCAGCTTGCCGAAGGCGTACCGGTCGCCGAACTCCACGCCGTACGAGTTGACGTTCTGCCCGAGCAGCGTCACCTCCAGCACGCCCTCGTCCACGAGCGCCCGCACCTCGCTGAGGATGTCGCCGGGACGGCGGTCCTTCTCCCGGCCCCGCAACGACGGCACGATGCAGAAGGTGCAGCTGTTGTTGCACCCCACCGAGATCGACACCCACCCCGCGTACGTGGACTCGCGGCGGGTCGGCAGCGTCGACGGGAACACGTCGAGGGCTTCGAGGATCTCCACCTCGGCGGCCGAGTTGTGCCGGGCCCGCTCCAGCAGCACCGGCAGCGAACCGATGTTGTGGGTGCCGAAGACCACGTCGACCCAGGGCGCCTTGCGGACGATGTCGCCGCGGTCCTTCTGCGCCAGGCAGCCGCCGACCGCGATCTGCATCCCGGGGTGCCGGTCCTTGACCGGCCGCAGGTGCCCGAGGTTGCCGTACAGTCGGTTGTCGGCGTTCTCGCGGACCGCGCAGGTGTTGAACACCACCACGTCCGGGGTGTCGTCGGCCTCGCCCGCGCGGATGTATCCCGCCTGTTCGAGCAGGCCGGAAATGCGCTCGGAGTCGTGCACGTTCATCTGGCAGCCGTAGGTGCGCACCTGGTAGGTGCGCGGGCCGCCCGCCGCTGCGGTAGTCATGACGTGCAAAGCGTAGCCGGACCCGTGGAACGGGGCGGAACGAGGAGGAGCCGTGTGCCGAAGCATCAAGACCCTGCGTGAGCCGTACACCCCACAGGTGACCGACGCGGACGTGGAGGCCGCGGCGTTGCAGTACGTCCGGAAGATCTCCGGATTCCGCGCGCCGGCGGCGCACAACGCCGCCGCGTTCGACGCCGCGGTGGCCGCGGTCGCCGCTGCCACCCGCACGCTGCTCGACGAACTCGTGGTCCGCGGCGCCCGACCGAGCTGACGCGCACCCCCGGTGCCGTCTCAGTGCAAGGAAGGGCACCTTGTTAACGCCTGCGGTAGAGGAAGGGACCCTTGTTAACAGCAACCCTCGTCTTGGCGGCTCGCGCCGTTAAGAAGGGGCCCGTGCTCTGCACGAGGCGTTAAGAAGGGGCCCTTCCTTACACCTCAGGCGGCGGCGAGGGCGGGGTTCACCGAGTCCGGGGTCCACCGCGAGCGGTGGCACCGGGACCAGCCCCGACAGCGCGAGTCGGCCTCGGTGCATAGGCGGCGCTCGCTGAGCACCTCACCGTCGTCGGTCTCCCGCACGTCGAAGTGCACCGGACGGATGCTCCCGTCGGGTGCGACCAGCAGGTGCCGGGTCTCGTCGAGCGTGTCGTCGCGCAGCAGGCAGTTGCGGTCGAGCAGCCGGGCCAGCGCCGCGACGCTGGGCAGCTCGGGCAACCCGTCGGGTACGCCGTAACTGTCCACGATCGTGGCGAACTCCCCCGGCGCCTGCCACACGTCGCAGATCACCGCGTACGTTGGCAACCGGGTCGGGTCGGCCACGGCCAGGGGCATGACCACCCGACCGAGCGCCTCGGCCAGTGCCGGGTAGACCTCCACCGGTCGTACCTGGTCGATTCTCCAGTTCCACAGCTCGGTCATGCCGCCTCCTCGCTGTGCTCGTTCCACCGGCCTCCGGATCGGGCCTTACTGACGATGGTGGGGGGCATTTGCCCCAAGCCGGGGGCAAGTTACCGGTCTGTGACCATTCTGGGCAAAATTTCCCGACGTCACATCGCTCGACGTAGCGGGAAGGTGACAGTTTATCGGGTATGGTCCGCGCTCCCACGCAACGGCTCGCCGGGTCGGCGCAGCGCCATCCGGCGTCCGGTGCGGGCCGATCCAGGGCTCGGCCCGAGACCAGCGCAGGACGACCGTCAGCGCAGGGCGACCGTCAGCGCAGGGCGACCGTCAGCGCAGGGCGACCGTCAGCGCAGGACGATCCGGTGTTCGCTGCGCGGCCTCAGCTCGCCGATCACCGGGGCGCCCGGCACCTCGCCGGCCACCAGCAGACCGCCCGAGGTCTGCGCGTCGGCCAGCAGCAGTCGCTCGGCCTCACCGACGGCGCCGAAGTCGGTCCACGGGGTCACCCATTCGAGGTTGCGGCGGGAGCCGCCGCTGACATACCCGTCCCGCACCGCTTCCGAGGCGCCGGCCAGACAGGGCACCCGGGCAGTGTCGATCACCACGGTGAGTTCGCTGGCCCGGGCCAGTTTCGACGCGTGGCCGAGCAGACCGAATCCGGTCACGTCGGTGCCGCAGCGCACGCCGGCCGCGACCGCCGCCCGGGCCGCGTCCCGGTTGAGCGTGGTCATCGCGGCGACCGCCTCGGGGAAGTTCTCCCCGGTGTTCTTGTGCCGGGTGTTGAGCACGCCGACACCGAGCGGTTTGGTGAGCGAGAGCGGTAGTCCGGCCCGCCCGCCGTCGAGGGTGATCAGTTCCTCCGGCCGGACCAGGCCGGTGACGGCCAGCCCGTACTTGGGACCGTCGTCGTCCACGCTGTGCCCGCCGGCCAGGTGGCAGCCGGCCTCCTGGGCCACGTCCCGGCCACCGCGCAGTACCTCGCGGGCCAGTTCCAGTGGCAGTACGTCACGGGGCCAGCAGAGCAGGTTGAGCGCCACCAACGGGGTGCCGCCCATCGCGTACACGTCGGAGAGTGCGTTGGCGGCGGCGATCCGGCCCCAGTCGTACGCGTCGTCGACCACCGGGGTGAAGAAGTCGGCGGTGGTCACCACGCCGGTCCGCTCGTCCAGCCGGACCACCGCCGCGTCGTCGCCGTGATCGAGCCCGACCAGCAGGTCGGCCGCGCCGGCGGCGGGACCGAGCCCGGCCACCATCGCCTCCAGCTCGCCGGGTGGGATCTTGCACGCACATCCGCCGCCACGGGCGTACCGCGTCAGCCGCACTGCCTCGGTCATAGCCCCATGATCTCCGTCACTCGGTGTGAGCACCAGCGCTCACCGGCAATTTCGGACTTCAGGTCAGGATCCGGGTCGGTGTTACCGCTCCGTGACCAACTGAGTTGTCTACCGACATGTCGCCCCGCCTACAGTGGCCGCTAACCGAGGGTCATCCGGCCCTCAAAGCAATGAGGGGGACGGTGGACGACGTGACGACGGGCGAACCGCTCATCGTGCTGGACTCGGTCAACAAGTGGTTCGGGCCGTTGCATGTACTGGACGACGTCTCGGTGTCGGTGAACCGGGGTGAGGTGGTCGTGGTCATCGGCCCGTCCGGCTCCGGCAAGTCGACCCTGTGCCGCACGATCAACCGACTTGAGCCGATCAACTCCGGCACCATCACGTTCGACGGCCAGACGCTGCCGGCCGAGGGCAAGGCCCTGGCGAAGCTGCGCAGCGAGGTCGGGATGGTGTTCCAGTCCTTCAACCTCTTCGCGCACAAGACGATCCTCGAGAACGTCACCCTTGGCCCGGTCAAGGTGCGCAAGGAGAAGCCGGCGGCGGCCCGCGAGCGGGGTCTGGCCCTGCTCGACCGGGTGGGCATCGCCAACCAGGCCGACAAGTACCCGGCCCAGCTCTCCGGCGGTCAGCAGCAGCGCGTCGCGATCGCTCGGGCGTTGGCCATGCAGCCCAAGGCGATGCTCTTCGACGAGCCCACCAGCGCACTCGACCCGGAGATGGTCGGCGAGGTGCTGGAGGTGATGACCTCGCTGGCCCGTGACGGCATGACCATGGTCGTGGTGACCCACGAGATGGGCTTCGCCCGGCACGCCGCCAACCGGGTCATCTTCATGGCCGACGGCAAGCTGGTCGAGGAGTCCACCCCGAACGAGTTCTTCGCCAGCCCGAAGACCGACCGGGCCAAGGACTTCCTCTCCAAGATCCTCACTCACTAGTCCGACCGAATACGAGCACGCCGTCCCCCCGGCGGCGGAGCTTTGTCGCAGAAGGAGATGAAAAATGCGTATTAAGCGCATAGCGGCCGTTGCCGCGGCAGCCACCCTCGCCCTCGGCATGACCGCCTGCGGCGGGGACGACGCCGACGACGCCGCCACCGGCGAGACCAAGGACTTCGCCGCCGGCAGCACGATGGAGCGCCTCAACAAGGCCCAGTCCATCAAGATCGGCACCAAGTTCGACCAGCCGCTGTTCGGCCTCAAGGGCCTCGACGGCGACCCGCAGGGCTTCGACGTCGAGGTCGGCAAGGTCATCGCCGCCGAGCTGGGCATCCCGGCGAGCAAGATCGAGTGGGTCGAGACCCCGTCCGCCGTCCGCGAGCAGCGGATCGAGGAGTCGGCGGTCGACCTGGTCATCGCGACCTACACGATCAACGACACCCGCAAGGAGCGGATCGACTTCGCCGGGCCGTACTACATCGCCGGCCAGACGATCCTGGTCCGGGCCGACGAGAACGAGATCACCGGCCCCGACTCGTTCAAGACGACCACCAAGAAGATCTGCTCGGTGCAGGGTTCGACCCCGGCCAAGAACATCGAGCCGTACCTGAGCAACGTCGCCGAGCAGCTCGTCGTCTTCGACGTGTACACCAAGTGCCTCGACGCCCTCAAGGGCGGCCAGGTGGACGCGATCACCACGGACAACGTGATCCTGACCGGCTACATGTCGCAGAACGAGGGCCAGTTCAAGCTCGCCGGTGAGACCTTCACCGAGGAGCCGTACGGCATCGGCCTCAAGAAGGGCGACAACGACTTCCGCACCTTCCTGAACGACACCCTCGAGGCGTCCTTCACCGACGGCCGTTACCTGGAGGCCTGGAAGAACACCGCGGGCAAGGTCGACTCGACCGACCCGAAGATCCCGACCGTCGACCGCTACTGATCCCTTAGCTGAAGGGTGATTTCGTGAACGTCCTCGTCGACAATTTCGACGTCTTTCGCAGTGGATTCTTTGTCACTCTTCAGCTCTGCATCCTGTCGGCCACGGGGGCGTTGATCCTCGGCGTTCTCGTGGCCGTCATGCGGATCTCGCCGGTGCCGCCACTGCGGTGGCTCGGCGGAACGTATGTCACGGTGCTGCGCAACTGTCCACTCACGATTGTCATGTTCTTCGCGGCGTTCGGTCTCCCGGCACTCGGGTCCAACGCCGACTTCCTCCGGATCCCGGGGCTGGACGCGATCTTCCAGCGCATGGGCACCGATCTCCCCTACTTCCGGTTCGCGTTCATCGCGCTGAGCGTCTACACGGCCGCCTTCGTGGCCGAGGCGGTCCGCAGCGGTGTGAACGGTGTGTCGAGCGGCCAGGCCGAGGCGGCTCGGGCCATCGGGCTCACCTTCACGCAGAACCTGCGCTTCGTCGTCCTGCCCCAGGCATGGAAAGGAGCGATCGTGCCGCTCGGCAGCGTGCTGATCGCCATGATCAAGAACTCGGCGCTGGCCGGCTTCTTCGGCGTCGCCGGAGACCTCTCCGCCAGTGGCCAGGCACTCACCAGTGTGGGTGGCCTGCCGATCATCCCCGTCTTCATCGGCATCAGCCTGGGCTACCTGATCCTCACGGTCCCCCTCGGCCTGATGCTGGACCGGATCGAGCGCCGGCAGGCGGTGGCCCGATGAGCAACCAGACGATGTCGGTCCTCTACGACGCCCCCGGTCCGCGCGCCCGTCGGGTCACCATCATCTCCAGCGTGCTCGCCGCCGTCGCGGCCGTCGCCGGTGCCTACTTCCTCGTGTACAAGCCGCTCGACGAGCGTGAGCAGTTCGCGATGGAGAAGTGGGGACCGCTGATCGACCCGAGCAACGAGGTCTTCGGCCAGGTGTGGACCCAGCTCGGCCAGGGCTTCCAGGCCACGCTGATCGCCGCCGCGCTGGCCATCGTCAGCTCGCTGATCTTCGGCACCCTGCTCGCCATCCTGCGGGTGCAGCTCAAGGCGCTGATGCGCCGTCGCTTCACCACCCTGGCGCCGCCGGTGGCCCTGGCCGTACGCGGGCTGAGCTGGGTGCTCAACGGCGTGACCAAGTTCTTCGTCGAGGTGTTCCGGGGACTGCCGGTCGTCATTACGATCTTCTTCTGCGCCAGCGGCCTGCCGGTTCTCGGCGTGGACCTGGGCAGCATCCTGTGGTATCTGGTGATCGGCCTGACCATCTACAACGGTGTGGTCATCGGTGAGATCCTCCGCTCCGGCATGGAGGGCCTGCCCGGCGGCCAGCGCGAGGCGGCCGACGCGATCGGTCTGACCTCGTTCCAGGCGACCCGGATGATCCTGCTGCCGCAGGCGTTCCGGATCATGCTCCCGGCGCTGATCAGCCAGCTCGTCGTGGTCTTCAAGGACACCTCGCTGGGCTTCATCATCAGCTACGAGGAGGTGCTCCGGAAGAGCAGCTTCGTCATCCAGGTGCTGGACAACCCGATCCAGGTGTACTTCGTCGTCGGCGTCATCTACATCGCCGTCAACTACCTGCTGTCGAAGCTCGCCGAGTACGCCCAGCGCCGCCTCGCCCAGGGCCGTCGGACGATCAAGAACACGCCGAAGGACGACGCGACCCCGAGCCGGGCAGAGCCGGGCCTCGGCCAGGACGTGGCGGTCGCCGGCACGGCCACCTGACCCCGATCAGGAGCACCACCCCAACCGGATGGCCGGTCGGAGGCGAGAAGCCACCGACCGGCCATCGGCGTCAGCGGGCGATCTCGGTGACCCGGGACTCGCGTACCACCGTCACCCGGATCTGCCCCGGGTAGGTCAACTCTTCCTCGACCTGCTTGGCCACGTCGCGGGCCAGCACCGCCGCGCCGATGTCGTCGACGTCGTCGGGCTTGACCATCACCCGGATCTCCCGGCCCGCCTGCATGGCGAAGACCTTCTCCACACCCTGCTTGCCGGCCGCGATCTCCTCGATCCGCTCCAGCCGCTTCACGTACGCCTCAAGGCTCTCCCGCCGTGCCCCCGGCCGTCCGCCGGAACAGGCGTCGGAGGCCTGGGTGAGCACGGCCTCGACGGTCTGCGGCGGCACCTCGTTGTGGTGCGCCTCGATGGCGTGCACCACGTCCTCGCTCTCGCCGTACTTGCGGGCCACGTCGGCACCGATGATGGCGTGGCTGCCCTCCACCTCGTGGGTGAGCGCCTTGCCGATGTCGTGCAGGAACGCCGAGCGCTTGATCAACGGCACGTCCAGGCGCAGCTCGGCGGCCATCACCCCGGCGATGTGCGCGGTCTCCACCAGGTGCTTGAGCACGTTCTGCCCGTACGAGGTGCGGTAGCGCAGCCGCCCGAGCAGGGTGATCAGCTCGTCGTGGATCTCGGTGATCCCGACCTCCACGAGGGCGTCCTCGGCGGCCCGCCGGCAGAGCTGGTCCACCTCCTGGCGGGCCAGGTCGTGCACCTCCTCGATCCGGTGCGGGTGGATCCGGCCGTCGAGCACCAACTTCTCCAGGGTCAACCGGCCCACCTCCCGGCGTACCGGGTCGAAGCAGGAGAGCAGCACCGCCTCGGGGGTGTCGTCGATGATCAGGTTGACGCCGGTGACCGACTCGAAGGCCCGGATGTTACGGCCCTCCCGGCCGATGATCCGGCCCTTCATCTCGTCGCCCGGCAGGTGCAGCACACTGACCACGCTCTCCGCGGTCTGTTCGCTGGCCACCCGCTGGATCGCGTCGACCACGATGTGCCGGGCCCGCTGCTCGGCCGTCGACCGGGCGTCGGACTCGATGTCCCGCACCAGCAGCGCGGCCTCCCGCTTGGCCTGGGTCTCGATCGCCTCGACCAGCTCGGTCCGGGCCGCGTCGGCGGTCAGTCCGGCCACCCGTTCCAGCTCCCGACGCCGCTGGTTCTCCGCCTCGGTCAACTCCGTCTCCCGGACCGCCAGCGCCGCCTCACGAGCCGCCAACGCCGCATTCGCGGCGGTGAGCTGGCGCTCCCGCTCGGCGAGCCGCTCCACCTCCTCGGTGTGCAGCCGCTCCCGCTCGTCCATCCGGGTCGCCCGCCGCTCGACCTCGGCGGCCTGTTCCCGGGTGGTCGCGGCGAGCACCGCCACCTCCCGCTCACCGCTGCGCCGGGCCGCCGTCCGCAACTGTTCGGCGTCCGCCTCGGCCTGCTTGTGCGCCCGTTCCAGTACGGCGTCCGCCTCGGCGCGGGCGTCGTCGAGCACCCGGCGGGCCTCCGCTCGGGCCGACTTCGCCTCCGCCTTGGCCCCCGCCGCCTCGGCGCGCGCGGCGGACGCCGCCGACTTGGCCACGTCGATGGTGCTGTTCACCTCGTCGGCGGCGGTCCGCAACGCCGCCAGCGACTGCTCCCGACGGTCCTTCTCCGCGATGTAGGCGGGATCCTCCGGCGCGGGGCGTGACTGCATGCCGCGCAGCACCCGCAACCCGAGGAAGGCCGCACCGAGCACGACCACGGTCAGCAACAGGACGGCGACCAGGAGCACCACGTCCAGGCCCCTCATCCGGCGGCCCCCCGGGCTGCGTCACCGGTCGCCGCGACGCGGGGCGTCGGCTTCCCCGGCGACCCCGGACTCTGCTCACCGTCGTCGGTGGCCCCCGCCTCGGCGGGTGCGCCCGCTCCCCCGCTCATGCCGGCCACCCGATGGACCCGTACCGCCTCGACATGGCGCGCCTCCCCTGAACGTCGCGCCGCAGCAGCATGCCGGTGGACACGCTCCTACGGCTCTGGACGCCCGACCGGAGCGCCTGGCCGTGGGATGGCTTCCTCCGCCGACGAGGTCACGGGGACCGTCGGCGGGCCGGGTGCAGTTGTCACGCCGATCCGGACCGGCCTGTCCGGTCGACGTATGCAGCCGGCGAAACCGGCCAAAGTGATGCTGTTCTGTTACGAGATCTATGTTGTGCGCTTAGCCTGCGCCGGTCGGGCAATGTGAGCCTTTATGGCGAGGCTAGGACTCCAACGCCCTCCGGTCAAGAAGTCATGATCAAACCACCCGGACGGAGAGAAGTCACCCAGTCACCCTGAGCCACTGAAGAGTCGGACGTGAGCGGACAAACGCCACCGATGTCCGAGCGAACCTCCGGTCAGTCGCCCGGACCGCCCGGACCGCCCGCAGCGTCCCCCTCGGCGTCGATCAAGGCGTCCGCGTCGAGTCGCTCGGCGAACTCGGCCGCCTCGGCGCTCTGCGCCGCCAGGGCGTCCTTCACCGCCCGGATCGCCACGCCCGGGGGGTACCCCTTGCGGGCCAGCATGCCGACCAGTCGCCGGAACACCGCGTCCGGCTCACCTCGGGCCGTCCGCAGCTTGCGCTCCACCAGGGCCCGCGCGGTCTCCGCCTCGGTGGTCTCGTCCAACTCACCGAGCGCCTCACTGGCGGTCTCACCGTCCACGCCGTGCCGGCGCAGCTCGTTGGCGAGCGCCCGGCGGGCCAGCCCACGGCCGGCGTGCCGGCTGCTCACCCAGGCCCGGGCGAACGCGGCGTCGTCGATGATGCCGACCTCGTCGTACCGGTCGAGGACTCCGACGGCGGTCTCCTCGGAGATGCCCCGTCGGGCCAGCGCGGCGGCCAACTCGGCACGGGTGCGCGGACGCACCGCCAGCTGCCGCAGGCAGATCTCCCGGGCCATCTCGGCCTCGTCCCGGGGCGGGTTCGTCCGTCGACCGCCCGCCGTTTCCTCGACCGCCGACGCACCGGGGCCCGTCTCGTCGTCGGGCGGACCGGCGGCCGGGTCGAACTCGTCACCGGCGGCGCGGCGACCTCGACGGGGGCGAGGGGTGCCATCGGCCGCACGGGGCGGACTGGCATCCCAGCCCCGCCCCGTGCGCGCACGTCGTCCAGCCATGAGTCAGATCAGAAGTCGACCGGCGGCAGCTCCGGGCCACCGGCGGCATCACCCGCACCGGCCCCGACGCCGAGCTTCTCCAGGATCTTCTTCTCGATCTCGGCGGCCACGTCCGGGTTCTCCCGGAGGAACTCGCGGGCCTTCTCCTTGCCCTGGCCGAGCTGGTCACCGTCGTACGTGTACCAGGCGCCGGACTTGCGGATGATCGCCTGCTCGACGCCGACGTCGATCAGCGAACCCTCACGGGAGATGCCCTTGCCGTACATGATGTCGAACTCGGCCTGCTTGAACGGCGCGGCCACCTTGTTCTTCACGACCTTGACCCGGGTGCGGTTACCGACCACGTCGGTGCCGTCCTTGAGGCTCTCGATGCGGCGCACGTCGAGCCGGACCGAGGCGTAGAACTTCAGCGCCCGACCACCCGTCGTCGTCTCGGGGCTGTTGTGCACCATGACCCCGTCGACGAAGTAGTTGTGGTTGCCCTCCACCTCGATGTCGAACCGGTTCATGGAGCGGGTCTTCGGCTTGACCCGCACGTCGATGACCCGGGCAGGAACCGGAGTGAGCTCCTCCGGAACGAACTGCGGCTCGACGGCGTACCGGCCACGGAACCGCGGCAGCAGCTTCGACTCCATCGCCACCGGCACGTACGGAGCGACCAACTCCTGGAACCTCGCCGACGACTCCGTGGTGAAGATGATCGACGCCGTCTGCCGCGCCCCACGGGAGACCAGCTTCACATCCATGCCGTACGCGTCCCGCAGGTGCTCGACCAGCCGGTCGCGGCTGCCCTCCGCCATCGCCTCGACGCAGATCTCGATCCGGCCGGACCCTCCCGCCGTGCGCTCCTGCACGCCCGTGGACCGGACCGTGAAGCAGCCATCGTCCATGTACCACACCGCGAGGGCGAGCGGGGTCAGCGCCTTGAGATAGTCCCAGCTCAGGTGCTTCTTACCGTCACCCAGGTAGACGGCCTGCCGCAGCTCGTCCAGCTCCGGCAGCGGAGTGAAGTCGACGAAGGCCGCGCCTCGGGAGTCGGTGTGCCGGGAGTGCCCGATGTTGCCGAGCAGCGAGACCTTCCAGTCCAGGTAGTCGACCTGCTGCACGCCATGACCGAGGCGGAAACGGACGCCGGAACGGTCCCGGCGGTTCGGCGAGAGTGCGCCGTCGCCCATCAGCGACCCGAGCACCACCTGCCACTGCTGCTCGCTGAGGCGCCGCGCCTCGGCCAGCATCACCCGGTCACCGGCGATCACCTCGCCCGCCTCGCGCCAGCCGCCGGGAGTGCGGATCAGGTGGTTGGCGGTGGCGGCGAACTGCGCCCGCCCGTTGCCGCCGGACTTGGCGACGGTGAACTGGAGGAACTGCTCGGCCGGACCGTTGTTGAACCAGTTGACGATCCGCTTCGGCTCGACCCGGTCGGTCTCCGGGTCGTAGGAGAGGACCTCGACGTCCATCCGCTGGTTGACGATCTTGCCGATCTTCTCCTGGGTGCCGTCGGCCAGGGTGACCCGGGTCGAGTACGACATGCACCCGAACATGACGCCGATCTTCTCGCGGAGCTGGTTGATGAAGATCGCGGTGGTGCCGGTGTTGTTGAGCACACCGGTGATCTTCCGCAGCGCCTGGCTCATCAGCCGGGCCTGCAGACCCACGTGGCTGTCGCCCATCTCGCCCTCGATCTCGGCGCGCGGCACCAGCGCGGCGACCGAGTCGATCACGATGATGTCGATGGCGCCGGAGCGGACCAGCATGTCCACGATCTCCAGCGCCTGCTCGCCGGTGTCCGGCTGGGAGACCAGCAGAGCGTCGGTGTCGACGCCGAGGGCCTTGGCGTACTCCGGGTCGAGCGCGTGCTCGGCGTCGATGAACGCGGCGATGCCGCCGGCCCGCTGGGCGTTGGCCACCGCGTGCAGGGCGACCGTGGTCTTACCGCTGCTCTCCGGGCCGTAGACCTCGACGACCCGGCCCCGGGGCAGGCCGCCCACGCCGAGCGCGACGTCGAGGGCGATGGAGCCGGTGGTGATCACCGCGGTCTGGATGATCGGCCGCTCCCCGAGCCGCATCACCGAGCCCTTGCCGAACTGTTTATCGATCTGAGCGAGAGCAAGGTCGAGCGCCTTCTCCCGGTCCGGCCCTGCCGCCATCGTTGCCACCCCTGCCTTCGCCGGCGTCTTTCCTGAGCTTCGCGTCACGCGGGACACGCTAGGCGCTGGGTCCGACAGAAAACCAGCCGACGGGCCGTGATCTGTGGACGAGCACCCCGCTGTGGACAATAGCCGAACAGGTGTACGAGTCGGCAAGGGACACGCGGAAGTAACGAATCGGCTGCTCAGCGTAGTCGGGCGGGCACCCGGTCGGGATAGGCGGCGACCACCGCACGCCACACCACGTGCGTCTGGGCACCGGCCGCGAGCGCCTGCTCGATGGTCCGCCCGTCGAGCTGCGCCAGCACCTGGTCACGGGCGATGCTGGCCGCGTACCCGGGGCCGAACGCCTCCTCCAGCCGCGTCCAGAAGTCGGTCAGCCGCACGTCGATCAGTCCTCCTCGTCCGGTGCGCCCACCGGCACCGGCCGCAACGCTAGCGCCAGCAGGGGGGCGACCGCGACCGCCGCCAGCAGGGTCAGCACGGGATATCCCGACACCTGCACGACAAACCCGCTGATCGCGCCGGCCAGCGCACCGGCCAGCCCCATGAGCAGGTCGGACAGGCCCTGGGCGCTGGGGCGTACCGCGTCCGGCACGGACTCCGACAGCAGCGTGGAGCCGGCCACCATGGTCGCCGACCAGCCGAGCCCGAGCAGCACCAGCCCGACGACCAGCCGGGGGGTGTGGTGGCCGGCAGTGCCGGCGACCGCGCAGGCGGCCAGCAGCGTGCCGACCCCGCCGAGGATCACCGCGCGACGGCCGAGCCGGTCGGCGAGCCAGCCGACCACCGGGGCGAGCGCGTACATGCCGGCGATGTGCAGGCTCAGCACCAGCCCCACCACCGGCAGCACCTCGTCCACCGGGTGGAACTCGCGCAGGTGCACCGGGGTCATCGCCATCACGGCCACCATCACCAGGTGGCCGACGGCCACGGCGGCCACGCCGAGTCGGGCGGCCGGGCGGGCGCGTACCACCGACCAGGCGGCACGCATCCCCGCACCGCGCCGGGCCGACGGCACCGGCACCGGCACGGGCTCGGCCGTCACCGGGTCGCCGGAGGGCGGCGGCGCGGGTGTCGACCGCTCGCCGGCCGACACGGCGACATCCCCACCGGGACCGTCGGGGACCGCCGCCGCGAGACGGCGTGCGGTCAGCAGCGGGTCGGGCCGCAACCGCACCAGGAGTACGCCGGCGGCGAGCACGAACGCGACGGCGCTGAACGCGAACGGTCCGGACAGCGCCGGCAGCCCCCACCCACCGGTGACGCGGTCGGCCAGCGCGGCGAAGTTCGGGGCGGCCACCGCGCCGACGGTGGTGGCCCAGACGACCAGCGACAGGTGCCGGGCGCGGCGGGCCGGCGCGGCCAGGTCGACGGCGGCGTAGCGGGCCTGGAGGTTGGCCGCGGACCCGCCGCCGAACAGCAACATGCCGAGGAAGAGCAGCGGGATCCACCCGGTCGCCGCGGCCACCACGATCAGCGTCCCGCCCAGCGCGCCGACGCAGTACGCGACGGCCAGGCCCGGCCGGCGACCGTGCCCGGTGATGATCCGGGTGATCGGTACGGCCAGCAGCGCACCGCCGACCACGGCGGCGCTCTGCGCCAGACCGGCCGCGGCGGTGCCGGCGAGCTCGGCGACGAGCAGCGCCCCGACGGCGAAGCCGATGGTCACCCCGATCCCGCCGAGCACCTGGGTACCGCAGAGCAGGCGCAGGGTACGCCGCTGGAGCGACGCGACGTCGACGGGCGCCGGTGAGGTCACCGGGGACTCGTCGCGGTCGCGTTCGTGCAGATGCGGGCGCATGGCGGCAAGTGTGGCACCGCCGGACGGTCACCGGGTGAGTGCGCGGGCCGCCACCTTCAGGTCGGCGACGAGGCCGTCGTAGGCGACGTCCTGGTTGTCGGCGCGCAGCACCGCCGACGGGTGGATGGTGGCCAGCAGCCGGGCGGCGGGGGCGTCGGCGGTGTGCCCGGCGCTGTCCACCGGGACCCGCTGGAAGTCCTCGGGATGCTGCGCGGCGGCCGGCCAGGGCAGCAGTTCGCCACGCTGGCGGGTGACCCGGAACGTCGGGCCGAGCAGCGCCTTCGCGGCGGTCGCCCCGAGCACCACCACGATCTCCGGGTGCAGGCGGGCGAACTCGGCGACCAGCCAGGGCCGGCAGGCGGTGATGTGCACCCGGTCCGGCGTCTGGTGGATGCGCCGCCTGCCGCGCAGCTCGAAGCGGAAGTGCTTCACCGCGTTGGTGAGATAGATCTGCCGAGGGTCCAGCCCCGCGTCGTCGACCGCCCTGCGGAGCAGCCGACCCGCCGGGCCGACGAAGGGTAGTCCCTTCTGGTCCTCCAGGTCGCCGGGCTGCTCGCCGACGAAGACCACCCGGGCTCCGGCGTCGCCCCGACCGAAGACGGTCTGCGAGGCGTCGCGGTACAGCTCGCAGCCCCGGCAGCCGGCAGCGGCGGCGCGCAGGTCGTCGAGCGTGTCGGCGCGCGGCGGGATGAACCGTTGGGCGCCCGGTGCGGTGTCGGTGTCGGCCATGGCGACTGTTCTACCCGGTGTGGCGCGGGCCACGCGAACAAGGCCGGCAGTTCGGCCGTACGGGCAGGTCACGGGCAGATCGGTCAGGCACTGAACCCGGCGGGTACGGCAGGGCGTGCCGCCCGGGCCAGCGCGTCGGCCAGCGCCGGTAGGTCCTCCTCGTCCAGCGCGCTGACGGTGATCCGCAACGCGGGCGGACCGGCGATGCGGTAGAGCGCGCCCGGGGCGGCCAGCCAGCCGGCGTCCCGCAGCACGGTCGCGGCGAGGGTCTCGTCGGCCACCGGCAGCCACACGTTGATGCCGCTGCGTCCGTGGGCGGGCAGGCCACGGACGGCCAGGGCGGCGATCAACCCGTCGCGCCGCCGTTCGTAGCTGTCGGCGGCCCGCGCGACCGAGGCGGTCACCGCCGGGTCGTGCCAGAGCGAGAGCACCAGGCGTTGCAGCACGGTGGAGACCCAACCGGCGCCGACGCGGGCCCGTCCGGCCACCCGGGCCACCGTGGTCTCGTCCCCGGCCAGCACGGCCAGCCGCAGGTCGGGGCCGAACGGTTTGCTCACCGAGCGGAGGAAGGCCCAACTGGCGGTCGCGCCGGCCAGCGGGTGCAGCGGCACCCGGGCCAGCTCGGCGGCGTGGTCGTCCTCGATCAGCAGCAGGTCGGCGTACTCGGCGAGCAGGGCGCGCAGCGCGGCGGCCCGGTCGGCGGAGACGGCCGCGCCGGTGGGGTTCTGCGCCCGGCTGGTCACCACCAGCGCCCGTGCTCCGGCGGCCAGCGCGGCGGCCACCCCGGCGACCATCGGCCCGTCGTCGTCGACCGGTACGCCGATCGGCCGCATCCCCAACGCGGCGATCAGGTCGAGCAGGCTGGCCCAGCCCGGGTCCTCGACGGCCACCGCGTCACCGGGACGCAGGTGCGCGCCGAGCAGGCGCTCGATGCCGTCCAGCGCGCCGCCGGTGAGAGTCACCTCGGCCGGCGGGATCCCGTCGGCGGCCAGTCGTTCCCGGGCCGCCTCGGCGACCTCCGGCAGCACGCCGACGTCGGGGTAGCCGACCGGCGTACCGGCGGATTCGGCCAGCCGGGCCAGGTGCGGGCCGAGCGGGGGCAGCAGCCGGGTGTCGGGCTGCCCGGCGGAGAGATCGCGCAGCCCGGGGCCGGGAGGTGGGCGCAGGGCGGCGCGGCGGGCGGCCACCGGCGGGCGGGGGCGTACCCGGGTGCCGTGCCGGCCCGCGGTGACGACCAGGCCGCGTCGACGCAGGTCGGCGTAGGCGCGGGAGACGGTGGCCGGGCTGACCGCCAGCTCCACGGCGAGCGTGCGGACCGGCGGTAGCGGATCACCGGGGACGAGGGCGGCGTGGCGGATGCCCGATTCGACGCTGGCCGAGATCTCGGCGGCCGTCGCACCGGTCACCTGATAGCGTGCTGACACAAATAAGAGATTGTACTAGAACAAAGGTGGCAGCATGTACACGCCGACCGCCCGTACCACCGCCAGCCGCTCCCGGGACCGGATGAGCTACGACCGCGACGCCGCGCACGCGGTGCTCGACGAGGCGTACCACTGCGCGCTCGCCTTCACCGTGGACGGTGAGCCCCGCGTCCTGCCCACCCTGCACGTCCGCGTCGGCGACACCCTCTATCTGCACGGCTCCACCGGCAGCCGGCCGCTACTCGCCGCCCGCGGCGACGGCCTGCCGGTGTGCGTGGCGGTCACCCTGCTGGACGGCCTGGTGTATGCCCGGTCGCAGTTCCACCACAGCGCCAACTACCGCTCGGTGATCGCGCACGGCACCGCCCACCTGGTCACCGACACCGATCTGCGGGCCGAGGTCTTCACCGCCCTGGTGGAGAAGATCGGCACCGGCCGTGCGGCGGAGAGCCGCCCGCCGAGCCGACGGGAACTGGCCGAGACCGCCCTGATGGCGCTGCCGCTGCGCGAGGTCTCCGTCCGCACGCGCACCGGCGGCGTCCGCGACGAACCCGCCGACCTGGCGCTGCCCCACTGGGCCGGGGTGGTGCCGCTGCGGCTGACCGCCGGGCCGCCGCAACCCGACGCCGGGGTCACCGCGCCGGTGCCGGCGTACCTGCGACCGGCCGCCACACCGTGGCACCAGGCGACCGAACTGCACGGCACGCACGTCCGGCTGGAACCGCTGGACCTGTCGCACACCGACGAGATGTACGCGGCCACCACCGACCCGGAGGTCTGGCGGCACCTGGGCGTCCCCCAGCCGGCCGACCCCGAGGCGCTGCGCGACGAGATCGCCACGGCGCTGGCCGCCCAGCACCGTGGCGAGCGGGTCGCCTGGGCACAACGGTCTGCGGTGACCGGGGCCGTCGTCGGCTCCACCTCGTACTACGAGATCGACGAGGACCGGCGGTCGCTGGCCATCGGCTACACCTACCTCGGGCGACCCTGGTGGCGTACCGGAATCAACACCGAGGCCAAGCTGCTGCTGCTCGGCCGCGCCTTCGACGACCTCGGCGCGATCCGGGTGGTCTGGCACACCGACATCCGCAACGAACGCTCGCAGCAGGCCATCGCACGGCTCGGCACCACCCGGGAAGGCGTGCTGCGCAGACACCGGCAGCGGCCGGACGGTTCGTGGCGGGACACCGTGCAGTACTCGATGACCGCCGACGAGTGGCCGAACGCACAGGTCAGGCTGCGGGAAAGGCTTCTCTCGGGAGCCGGCGCGGCCGGATGATGTCGGGCGTGCTGGGGATCACCGACATCTGGACGTACGTGCTGGGCACCGTCGCCATCATCATGCTGCCCGGACCGAACTCGCTCTTCGTCCTCTCCACCGCCGCCCGGCGCGGGGTGGGCACCGGGTACCGGGCCGCCGGCGGGGTGCTCGTCGGCGACGCGGTGCTCATGGTCCTCTCCGCCGCCGGAGTGGCCTCGCTGCTCAAGGCGTACCCGCCGGTCTTCCTCGTGATCAAGTACGCGGGTGCCGCGTACCTGGGCTATGTGGGGGTGACCATGCTGCGTGGCGCCTGGCGGCGCTGGCGCGACCGCAACGACCCGGACACGCCTCGGCTGATCGACGCCGCGAAGCCGGCGGAGATGCGCAGCCCGTTCCGCAAGGCCATGATGATCAGCCTGCTCAACCCGAAGGCGATCCTCTTCTTCATCTCGTTCTTCATCCAGTTCGTCGACCCGACGTATGCCTGGCCGGCACTGTCCTTCCTGCTGCTCGGGCTGATCGCACAGGTGACCAGCCTGCTCTACCTGACCGCGTTGATTTTCGCGGGCACGTTCCTGGCCGCCCAGTTCAGGCAACGCCGCCGACTGTCGGCCGGGGCGACCAGCGCCGTGGGCGCGCTGTTCCTCGGCTTCGGTCTCAAGCTCGCGCAGGGTTGAGGGCAGGGCTGCGGCTCGTGTGTGTTGTTGTGTTGTTGTGTTGTTGTTTGTAAGGAGGGGTCCCCTGCTAACGTCTGAGGTATAGCAGGGGACCCCTCCTCACACCGACGGCCGCGAGGTGCCGCAAACACGGGAACGTGCGCGGGATACTGCGGCGGGTGTCAGGTGCCGTCGCCTCCACCGCCGCCACCGACACCCCCGCCGCCGGCCGTGCCGCCCAGGCCGAAGCCGGGGGCGATCGGCCGGTCGGGCGGGCGGCTGACGTGAGCGGACTCGCTGATGGTGGCCGACCAGTCGGCCTGCGCCGCCGCTGCCGCGTGCCGGTTGATCGTCTCGCGCAGCCAGCCGTCCACGACGGAGATCCAGTCGCGCTGATCGGCGCCGACGTGCCAGATCCGGAACCGGCTGATGCTGGTGTGGGTGATCCCGGCCAGTGCCAGCCGGCGGTCGCACCAGAGGATCACCTCGAGACCGGCGGAGTTGGCCACGAAGATCACCTCAAGCTCGGTGATCGGCCCGGCATAGAGCGGCCCCACCCAGAAACCCCACCGCTGGTGCAGCGGCAGGGCCTGCTCCACCCCGGGCAGCCGCCCGTCGACCAGCCCCGACTGGCGCACGCTGAACCCGAGCGTGTCCAGCGCCGCCAGGACGTGCTGCTGGGTGGGCAGCGGGTGGACGAAGAGCGGCACCATGGCGCCCTGGTCCAGCGCCGGGTCGATCGCCACCTCGGTACGCAGACCCATCCGCAGGCTGAGCAGCGGCACCCCGCCGTACGTGGTCACCGGCGTCTCCCACGGCAGCGGGAACTCGAACGGGATCGACCGCGCCCGACCGGCCCTCAGCACCAACGCGTCGGCCACCTGCGCCTGGTGGAACTGCACCAGCCGTCGAGGTGCCTCCGGGTCGTCCGGCTCGACCGAGCTGACCAGGCCGAGCCGGACATGGAGGACCGGCACGTCGACCGCACCGGCGATCAGGTTCACCCGCCCCGGCAGGCGCAGACCGGGACGGGTGCTCGGATTGGCCAACGCGGTCTGCACCGTCAGGCCCGTACCGCCCGACTCCGGTGAGATCCCCGTCAGCCGCATCCGTGTCGCTCCTACCTCAGGCGGCGTACCGCACGCGGGATCGGATCGGTCTCGTCGTCGAACTCCCCGATGACCTCCTCCAACAGGTCCTCCAGGGCGACGAAGCCGACCGGTCGGGCCGGGCCACCACCGTTGCGGACCAGCGCGAGCTGCGAGCGGCGGGCCCGCATCACGGCCACCGCCTCGGTCACGCTGGCCGTGCCCGGCAGGGTGATCGCCTCGTTCATCAGGTCCACCGCCCGGGCCTCCGGCCGGACGGCGGTCGCGCGCACCGCCTCCCGTACGTGCACCAGGCCGCAGACGTCACCGGCGGCGTCCAGCACCGCCAGTCGGGACCGGCCACTGTCCCGGCTGACCTGCTCGATCCGGTCCACGGGGTCCTCCCGGCGTACCGTCACCATCCGGTCGAAGGGCTCCATCACCTGCGCCACGGTGGTCGCCTGCAACTGGAGCATGCTGGTCAGCAACTCGTGCTGCGCGGCACCGAGCAGCCCGTGCTCGTGCGACTGCTCCAGCAGCATCCGCAACTCGTCCGGGCCGTGCACCTGGGCCAACTGGTCCTGCGGATTGACCTTGAACAGACGCAGCATCGCGTTGGCCACCGCGTTGAGCACCGACAGCACCGGCCGGGACACCCGGGCGAAGGCCCGGAACGGCAGGGCCAGCAGCAGCGCGGACCGCTCCGGGTGGGTGATCGCCCAGGACTTCGGGGCCATCTCACCGACCACCAGGTGCAGGAAGGTGACCAGGCTGAGCGCGAAGATCAGCGCGATCACGTGGCTGGCGCCGTACGGCAGGCCGACGGCGTGCAGCAGCGGCCCCACCAGCCGTTCGATCGCCGGCTCGGCCAGCGCACCGAGGCCCAACGTGCACAGGGTGATGCCGAGCTGCGCGCCGGCCAGCATCAGCGACAGCTCGCGTACGCCGTCGAGAGCGGCCTTCGCCGCCCGCCCGCCGCCCGCCGCCGCCTGCTCCAGGCGGTACCGCTTGCTCGCCACCAAGGCGAACTCGGCGGCGACGAAGAACCCGTTGAGCGCCAGCAGGACCACCGAGGTGATCAGCGCGAATCCGGTACTCACGCACCCACCTCCGCAGGGCCGTCGGTGAGCTGGAGCCGTACCGAGTCGGCCACGTGCCGGTCCACCGCGAGCACCTCGACCAGGGCACGCGGCCCCGGACCGTGGTCGCCGTCGGCCGGCAGGCGGATCTCCAGGCGGTCACCGACCTCGGGTACCCGGCCCAGCTCCCGCATCACCAGTCCGGAGAGGGTGTCGTACTCGGGGCCCTCGGGCAGCGCGATGCCGGTGCTGTCGGCGACCTCGTCGATGCGCCAGCGGGCCGGCACCACCCACGAGCCGTCCTCCTGGCGGGCCGGGGCCCGCTCCGGCGGGTCGTCCTCGTCGCGGATCGGGCCGACCAGTTCCTCGGCGATGTCCTCCAGCGTGATGACGCCCGCGAAGCCGCCGTACTCGTCGACCACGCAGGCGAGCTGCCGATGTCCGGACCGGAGCCGGTCCAGGACGATGGGCAACGGCAACGTCTCGGGTACGAGCAGCGGTGCGCCGGCGACCGTACTGACCGGGGTGGTGGCACGCCGAGCCGGAGGCACCCCGAGTACGTCGGCGATGCCGATCACGCCGACCAGGTCGTCGACGCCCTCGGTGCCGCGTACCGGGAAGCGGGAACGCCCGGTGTCGAGCAGCTCGACCACCCGGCTGACCGGCTCGTGGGCCAGGACGGTGTGCACGTCGACCCGGGGCACCATGGCCTCGCCGGCGGTCAGTTGACGAAAATCGAGCCCCCGGTCCAGCAACTCGGACATCTCGGCGTCGAGATGTCCGCCCTGCCGGGACTCGGCGATGATCTGCTCCAGGTCCTCCGGCGTGGCACCGCTGGGCAGTTCCTCGATCGGTTCGATGCCGACCCGGCGCAGCAGCCGTACCGCGGCCCGGTCGAACAGTTTGATGAGCGGCCCGGCGACGGCCAGGTAGACCAGGGTGGAACGGGACAGCGCCCGGGCCACCGACTCGGGCCGGGCGATGGCCAGGTTCTTGGGTGCCAGCTCGCCGACCACCATCTGCACCACGGTCGCGATGACCAGGGCCAGGGCGACCGACAGCGGGAGGCTGACCGCGGTGGAGACGCCGGAGACGCCGAGCAGCTCGGCCAGGCCGGCGCCGAGATAGGGCTCGGCGAGGTAGCCGACCAGCAGCGTGGTGACGGTGATGCCGAGCTGCGCGCCGGAGAGCATGAACGACAGCCGACCGGTGACCTCCAGGGCGCGGACGGACGCCTGGTCGCCCTCGTCGGCACTCTGCTTGAGCTTGCCCCGGTCGACCGCGACGTAGCCGAACTCCTGCGCGACGAAGTAGCCCGTCGCGATGGTCAGAACGATGATCAGTACGAGACCGACGGTGATCAACACGGGACGCTCAGGGCTCCCGGGGTCGTCGGGTCGTGTGGATGCCGGGGCTTACCCGGCTGGCTACTGCTGCCCTCCTGGGCAGAAGAGTCGATCATCCCCTCATTCTACCGGCGGGGACGCCCGGCTCGCGGGCTGTGGAGGCACTGTCCCGACCGCGTGGCACGCCGCCGTCGGGCCTGCTCGGGGTGCGGCGTGCGGACGCGGGGTGTGGGGTGCTCGGGGTGCGGCGTGCGGACGCGGGGTGTGGGGTGCTCGGGGTGCGTGGCAGTGCAGCTGTTGTGCGCACGGCGTGTCGGAGAGCTGCACTGCCACGCTCTTGCCGATCGGTCCAGCGGCGATGGTGCGGGCGGGCGGCGCAGACGTCGGCGGGATGCGGGTGGTCCAGGTGCCACAGGATGCGCATCGGGTCGAGTCGTGAACGACCATCTTGACCCCGGTGGACCTCGCTCTTCGGGCATGCCGCTGTTCGGATGTTAGGAGGGGACCCCTGCTATACCGGAGGCGTTAGCAGGGGGCCCTTCCTTACACCCGGGCGGTCAGTTTTGCACGATGCGGACGTCGTCGACGGCGGCCTCGACCAGGCTGGCGGTGCTGGCGTCGGCGGCGTCGATCACGATCCGGACGGTCTGTCCGCGTAGGGCCGAGATGTCCGCGCCGCCGCTCTGCCAGGAGGCGGCCCGGTTGGTGGCCGCGCCGGTCGCGGTGAGCGCGGTGAGCGTGCTGCTGCCGACCACGCGTACCCGCAGGTAGTCGGCGCTGCTGGAGTTGTTCAGGTGGGCCAGGTACCAGGAGAACGAGAGCGTCAGCGTGCCGGTGGACGGCAGGGTGATCGTCGGGGACTGGACGGTGCTGACGCCGCCGTCGAGGTCGTGGTCCCCCGCGCTGCTGCCCGCGAGCGGTCCGGTGACCAGGTCGAAACTGCCGCTGACCGTGGTGCCGAGCTGGGTGGCGACACCGGAGCTGCTGGTGGCGGCGGGGTCCGCGCGCTCCCACCGACCGGCGGTGGCGGTGTCCGTACCTGCCGGGTTGACGGTCCAGCCGGTGGCGGTCTCGAAGGTGTCGCTGTAGACCGTGGTGCCGGGCGGTGGGGTCGCCACCTGGGCCAGCGTCCAGACGGTGTACGCGATCGCGTCGGCGTTGCGGTCCAGCGCGGTGTCGTTGATGTTGGCGAGCGTGTCGCAGGACCGGTGGTAGCAGGGGTCGAACGCCTGCCCGGCGGTGCCGCCCCAGAGTGACGCCTGGGCGCTGGACTTGGTGCCCTCGGCGCCGGTGAAGGTGCCACCGGCCGGGATGCCCACGCTGATGAACGGGCCGTAGTCGCTTCGTCCGTCGAAGTCGGTGCCCCGGGTCGGTACGCCGATCGAGGTGAAGTACGCCTGGATGGTCTGCTCGATCTGGGCGGAGCCGGCCGGGCCGGGCCCGGAACCCACCCCGTCGGAGTTGTCCCCGTCGTAGACGAAGTAGCCGGCGTTGGGTGAGCCGACCATGTCGAAGTTCAGGTACTGCTTGATCCGGCTGCGCTCGGCGGTGGGCAGGTTGTTGACGTAGTACTGCGAGCCACGCAGCCCCAACTCCTCCGCGCCCCACCAGGCGAACCGCAGGTGCCGGTCGGGTGCGAACCCGGTCCGGGCGACGGCGAGCGCCACCTCCAGGATCGCGGCCGAGCCGGAGCCGTTGTCGTTGATGCCGGGCCCCGCGGTGGTGCTGTCCAGGTGCGCCCCGGTCATCACGACCGCGTTCGGGTCGCCGCCGGGCCAGTCGGCGATCAGGTTGTAGCCGGTGGCGCCGTTGTAGGTGAACGACTGGACGGCGGTGGTGTAGCCGACGGCGTCGAGCTGTGCCCGGACGTAGTTGACCGAGGCGAGGTAGCCGGGTCTGCCGTGTGCCCGGTTGCCACCGTTGCCGGTAGCGATCGACTGGAACTGGTTGAGGTGCCCCTTGACGTTGGTCAGGGAGATGTCGGGCGCGGTGACGGCGGCGGCGATGGGTGCGGCACCGGCCACGGGCGCGCCCGCGAGGGCCGACGCGGCGACCGTCGCGGTGGCGACGACCGCGGCTAGCCCGGCGGTACGGAGGGTGCGGGGTCTCATGGGTCCTCCCGGTTCGGGGGCGAGCACCGGCCGACCGTGGGTGCACGGGTGGCCGGCGGACGGCCATTTGATCGATGTCCGTCATTGCGAGAGGTTGCTGGGCCGGGCCCCGGCGGGCAAGACGCAAGGTGCCGGATTGATCGCTCCGTCCGAAATCCGGCGTGTCACCGGTCGGCGAGGTCGTCGGCCTCCAGCAGTTGCCGGTCCAGTCGTCCGCTGCGGTACGCCGCCCGACCGATCATCTGCGCGGCGACCGGCGCGGTGGCCAACTGGAAGACCCCGACCAGCGCGATCATCCCGATGTCGGAGACGGTCCGCAGCCGCAGCCCGACCCCCAGCAGCAGGAGCAGGACGCCAAGCACCTGCGGCTTGGTGGCCGCGTGCATCCGGGTCGGCGCGTCCGGGAAGCGCACCACCCCGATCGCGGCGGCCAGGCTCAGCAACGCACCGGCGATCAGGCTGGTCGCGCCCAGCCAGTCGGCGACGGTCCCGAGGGTCACCCCGTCCAGCCAGTCGGCCACGGCACCCGACGTCACCCCGTCCCACCAGTTCGCGGCCGACAACCCGGTCGACCGGGCGGCCGTCACGGCTTCTCCCGGACGGCGAAGCGGACCATCGACACCGATCCGACGAAGCCGAGCAGGCCGAGCGCCACCAGCACCGGCAGCGTGGTGGCGTGCCGGTTGATCGCCGCCTCCGCACCGACCGCGCCGATCATGGTGGCCAGCAGCATGTCGGCGGCGATCACCCGGTCCAGCAGCGACGGCCCCCGGTAGAGCCGGGCGAGGGCGAGCAGCGCGGTCACCGACAGAAGACCCGCCAGTACGACGATGAGGACGGTGTTCACGGGGACTCCTTGTCGGCCGGGTCGGCGCGCAGGCGGCGGACCTCGGCCGTCGACCCCACCGCCTCGATGATCCGCCGTTCCACGGCGCGTACCTGCTCGCGGGCGTCGATGAGGTCGCTGCGTCGGCGTACGTCCAGCACGTGCACGTAGAGCGTCGCGCTCTCCCGCTCCACGTCCACGATCAACGTCCCCGGCACCAGCGAGAGCGCCTCGGCGGTGAGGGCCAGGTTCAGGTCGGTGCGGACCCGCAGTCGCACCGCCACGATGGCCGAGCGGGGCACGTACCCGGGCTGCACCGCGATCCGGGCGACGTGCGCGCTGGCCCGGACCAGTTCGACGACGAACCGGACCCCGAACACCAGCAGTCCCCGGGGCCGCAGCCGCCCGGCGAAGGTCACCGGCGGGAGCGGGAAGAACACCAGCACCGCCGCGCCGACCAGGATTCCGCCCAGCAGGTTGCCCCAGGTGAACTCGCCCCAGAGCAGGTTCCAGACCAGCACCAGCCAACCGACGGCGATGGCCTGGTCCCGCCATCGGCCCGCCCGGCCGCGGACGTCCCGGCCCGGCTCGTCGGCCGGCCCGCCGTGGAGATCGGTCACGGTGGACCGTCCGGCAGGACGGCGTGGATGTACGGGGTCCGCTCGCGCAGGTCGACGGCCGCGCCGGTGGTCACGTCGAACAGTGGACCCGCCACCACGGTCAGGGACACCCCGAGGGCCACCAGGGCGATGGTGGCGCCGACGGTCAGCGCGGGCAGCGGAGCGGTCGGTTCGACGGTCTGGCAGGGCGTACGCCAGAAGGCCAGGTTCCACACCCGGCTGGCCACGTAGAGCGTGAGCAGGCTGGTCAACGTGCCGACCGCCACCAGCGTCCAGGGCAGCGCGCCGCCGACCGCCACGCCGGCCTGGAGCAGCCCGAGCTTGCCGAGAAACCCGGAGAACGGCGGGATGCCGGCGAGGTTCATCGCCGAGACGAAGAAGAGCACGGCGAGCAGCGGCGTCAACCGGGCCAGGCCGCCGAGCCGACGCAGGTCGGTGCTGCCGGTGCGTTGTTCGATCAGGCCGGCGACCAGGAACAGGGTGGTCTGGATGGTGATGTGGTGCACCACGTAGAAGATGGCCCCGACCAGTCCGGCGACGGTACTGAGCCCCACCCCGAAGATCATGTAGCCGATGTGGCTGACCAGTGTGAACGAGAACAGTCGTTTCAGGTCCGACTGGGCCACCGCGCCGAGGATGCCGACCAGCATGGTCAGCCCGGCCACCACCATCAGCACCCGGTCGGCCTGCTCGCCGGGGAAGAGCAGGGTCTGGGTCCGGATGATCGCGTACACGCCGACCTTGGTGAGCAGGCCGGCGAAGACCGCGGTGACCGGGGCCGGGGCGGTCGGATAGCTGTCCGGCAGCCAGGCCGAGAGCGGGAAGACCGCCGCCTTGATGCCGAAGGCCAGCAGCAGCATCAGTTGCAGGCTCAGCCGTACGCCCTCGGGCAGCCCGTCGAAGCGGGCCGCGAGGTGGGCCAGGTTGAGCGTGCCGGTCGCCGCGTACACCAGGCCGACCGAGATCAGGAAGATCATCGAGGCCAGGACGTTGACCACCACGTACGTCGAGCCGGTGCGGATGCGCAGCCGCGTGCTGTTCAGCGTGATCAGCACGAAGCTGGCGGCGAGCAGCATCTCGAATCCGACGAAGAGGTTGAACAGGTCCCCGGCGAGGAAGGCGTTCGTCACGCCGGCGGTCAGCACCAGGTAGGTGGGGTGGAAGATGGCCAGCGGCGCGGACTCGCCGGTGTCCGCCTGGCCCTGGCCGATCGAGTAGAGCAGCACGCACAGGGTCACCGCCGAGGAGACCACCAGCATCAACGCCGCCAACTGGTCGGCGACCAGCACGATGCCCACCGGTGCCGGCCAGGCGCCGACCTGCACCACCGCCGGACCGTGCCGGTAGGCGTGCACCAGCAGCAGCACCGCCACCACGAGTGTGGTGGCCAGGCAACCCACGCTGACGATGCGCTGCGGCACGGGCCACTTCGCCAGCAGCAGGGTCAGTGCCGCGCCCAGCACCGGCAGCAGCACCGGCAGCGGCACGAGGGCGGTCATCGGTGCCGCCCGTGCGACGCGTACCGGCTCATCCCGGGCCCCCCTCGCGGCGGCGCTGCCACGGCGCGGGCGCGTCGACCTGCTCGGGGTCGCTCTCCGGAGGTTCCCCGCCGAGGTCCGCGGTGGAGACCTCCCGGCGCGCCGCGCGGCGGACGATCTGCTGGTCCTCCAGGTCGTCGGGCACCTCGTCGTCGCCGGTCAGGTACCAGCTGCGGTAGCTGATGGCGAGCAGGAAGGCGGTGAACCCGAACGTGATGACGATGGCCGTCAGCACCATGGCCTGGGGCAGCGCGTCGCTCATCCGATCCGGCTCGGTGACCCCGGCCACCGGTGCCCGCCCGGACCGGCCACCGAAGATGATCAGCAGGTTGACGCCGTTGCCGATCAGGATGATGCCGAGCAGGATCCGACTCAGGCTGCGTTCCAGCAGCAGGGTCACCCCGCAGCCGACGAGCACCCCGATCGCCACGAACGAGACAAGGTTGGCCCCGGCGCTCATCGGGTGCCGCCCCGGCGCTCCACGGCGAGCCCGCCCTCGGGTCCGCCGGCCGCCTCGATGTGCCGGTCCACCTCGGCACCGAGACTGCGCAGCACGTCCAGCGCCAACCCGATCACCACCAGATAGACGCCGATGTCGAAGAAGATCGAGGTGATCAGGTAGAAGTCGCCGATCACCGGCAGCCAGAGGTCGATCCGCGCGCTCTCCAGCACGGCACCGCCGGCCAGCAGGGAGGCCACCGCGCCGCACACCGCCAGGCCCAGCCCGGCGCCGAGTACGGTGCCGGCGGAGACCGGCGCGGCCTCGGCCAGTTCGTACCGGCCGCCGGCGAGGTAGCGCATGGTCAGCGCCAGGCTGGCCACCAGGCCACCGGCGAATCCCCCACCGGGCGCGTTGTGGCCGGAGAACAGCAGGTAGAAGGAGAAGAGCACGGCGGTGTGGAAGATCAGCCGGGTGACCACCTCCAGCACGATCGAGCGGTTGCGTTCGATCAGCGTGGCGCCGCCGCGCAGCCACACCGGCCGCCCGGCCAGGCTCTCGCCCCGGTCGGCGTCCAACCGTCGGGGCCGGGGGCCGGTGCGGGACTGCTGGAAGACCAGACTGGCCACCCCGGTCGCGGCGGCCACCAGCACCGCCAGCTCACCGAACGTGTCCCAGGCCCGGATGTCGACGAGCGTCACGTTCACCACGTTGCGGCCGTACCCCTGCTCGACGGCGAGCCGGGGGAAGTCCTCGGAGATGGTGCGGGTGTGCCGGGCCGCCGTCGCGGCCAGTGCGAGCCCGGCCACGGTGAGGCCGACCAGTGCGCCGATCGACCGGCGGATCCAGCGGCTGCGACGCAGCGGACGCACCGAGAACCGCTCCGGCAGGCGACGCAGCACCAGCACGAAGACCGCGATGGTCACGGTCTCCACCAGGAACTGGGTGAGCGCCAGGTCAGGTGCGCCGTGCAGCACGAAGAACATCGCGGTGCCGTAGCCGGTCACCCCGACCAGCAGCATCGCGGTGAGCCGGCGGCTGGCCCCGACGGCGAGCAGCGCCGCCATCGCGATCACCAGCAGCACCACCGGCTGCGCGGGCGAGCCCCACAGCATCAGGGATTGTTCCCACGGACGGATCACCAGCAGCACCCCGCCGGGCACGGCGGAGAGCACGATCAGGATGAGACCGAGGTACTGCGGCAGTGAACCCCGTTGGGTGACGCTGGTGACGTCCACCGCGGTCCGGTCGAAGCGGTGGATGAGCCACTCGTAGCCCTGCTGTCCGGTGGCCGGGGACCGCAGTCGGGCCAGCACCGGGGTCAACGGACCGCGGAGCAGGAACAGCACCGCGCCGCCGGCGAGGGTCAGCGCGGAGAGACCGAGCGCGAGGTGGAAGCCGGGCCAGAGGGTGAGGTGCCCGTGGACCGGTCCGAGGAGTTGCGCGTACGGGCGGAACAGGTGGTCGAGCGCGCCCGCCGCCGGCCCGGCGACGAGTCCCGCCCCGGCGAGCACGGCCGGTGGCCAGAGCATCGCCGCCGGGATCCGCTCCAGTTCGGTCGGCGCCAGGCCGGGACGGGTGCCGAACGCGCCCCAGAGGAACCGGATGCTGTAGGCGACCGTGAGCACGGTGCCGACCACCAGCACGGCCAGCGCCGCCGGCCGATCGGTGAAGGCGGCGAAGATCGCCTCCTTCGCGGCGAAACCGAACAGTGGCGGCACCCCGGCCATGGAGGCGGCGGCGAGCCCGGCCACCACCGCCAGGACCGGGGTGCGCCGCCCCAGGCCGGACAGCTTGCGCAGGTCACGGGTGTGTGCGCCGTGGTCGATGATGCCGACGACGAGGAACAGCGCCGCCTTGAACAGGGCGTGTGCCACCAACATCGCCACGCCGGCCAGCGCGGCGTCCGGGGTGCCCACCCCGATCGCCACCGCCACCAGGCCGAGCTGGCTGAGCGTGCCGTACGCCAGCAGCAGTTTCAGGTCGTTCTGCCGCAACGCGGACCAGCCGCCCAGCACCATGGTGGCCAGCCCGGCGACAAGTACCACCGGTCGCCACGGGCTCGCCTGCGCCAGCAACGGGGCGAGCAGACCGAGCAGGTAGACGCCGGCCTTCACCATCGCCGCCGCGTGCAGGTACGCGCTGACCGGCGTCGGTGCCGCCATCGCCACCGGCAGCCACGAGGTGAACGGCAGCAGGGCCGACTTGGACAGCGCCCCGAGCAGGATCAGCACCACGGCGACGACCAGGTACGCCCCGCCGGGAAGCGGGTGTTGCGACAGTTCCGACAGGCGGTAGGTGCCGGCGTGGTGGCCCAGCATGATGAACCCGACCAGCATGGCCAGGCCGCCGAACGTGGTCACGGTCAGCGCCTGGGCGGCGGCCCAGCGGGCCGAACGCCGCTCGGCGCTGTGCCCGATGAGCAGGTACGAGAAGACCGTGGTCAGTTCCCAGCAGACGTAGAGCAGCAGCAGGTCGTCGGCGAAGACCAGGCCGAGCATGGCTCCGGCGAAGCCGACCAGTACCCCGGCGAACTGGGCCGTCCCGACGGCCGGGGGCGGGAAGTACCGTGCGCTGTAGACCAGCACCAACGCGCCGACGCCGCCGATCAGCAGGGTCATCACCCAGGACAGCGTGGTCGTCCGGAAGGCCAGGTCGAGCCCGAGCTTCGGGATCCACGGGTACGTCTCGACCACCGCACCGCCGTCGGTCACGTCGGGGGTGCGGACCACCGCCCAGCCGAACGCGGCGGCCGGCGCGAGCGCCAGCGGATAGCAGGCGCGCGCACCCCACCGACGGACCAGCAGCGGTGCCGCCAGCGCCGCCACGAGGTGCAGGATCAGCAGTACGAGCACGCGCGCTCCCGGTCGAGGTGGCAGCGGCGCCCGTTTCGCGTGCATGGCGCCTACCTGCGATCAGACGACATCTCCGGGGCGCGATAGACGGTTTTACCGAAAAAAGCCCATATTCACCTTTGTCTGGCGCGTCGAGGGTGCCAGGCGGCGGGCGCGAAGCTGACCCACCCCTCGTGGTGCCCTTTGCTCTGCTTCAACCCACGCAACAGTCACCCTTCGTGTCGATCATCGAGGTCGCCATCGGCGCCGGTCGCCAGAGCAGCGCAGTTCAGAGGGCATTGCGTGGGTTGAAGCAGAGCAAAGGCGAGCGAGAGCACTCGGAGCCGACCCGGGGAAGCCACGAAGAGTGACCGGCCGCAGTCGACCGCGTGGGCGACCGCGTGGGCGACCGCGTGGGCGACCGCGTGGCGACCGGGAGAGATCGGTGACGCTCGGGCGCGGCGGGGCCGCGCCACCGGCGCGAGGAGTTCCGTCCTACCCGGCGCGGGTCTCGACGGCCAGGTCCGGTCGGCCGAGTTGCCGTGCCGCCTTGTTGACCAGTCGCTGGGCTGCGGCGAGCGAGCGCACGGAGAGTAGCCGCCCTCGACTCTCCCGACGGAGCACGAAATAGTGCACGGCGACCCGCACCCGCGCCCGGTCCGCGGCACTGGCCTGGGCCGTCGACGCGATCAACTCCCGCAGGCAGCCAGCGAGACGCTCGGCCAGCTCAAGATCGGGCCCGTGCAGGCCGGTGCGGAGAGTGGCGACATGACTGTCGACCTTGCGAATCAGGACGTCGGTGCCGGACCCTGGACTCCGCTCCTCGACGTCCATCCGACCTCCTCGCCGTGCGTTACACCGCGAGTGAAGTTACTTTATGTTGCCGGATGCAAGCAAGAAGTTAAGTAAGACTTAACGGATTCTACGGTCATGACGCCTGCAACGCCTTAAACAGACATACCTCTCCACCGACGAACACGAAGGATGTCGGTCCCCAGGGGCAGTATGGGGTCGTGGCGGATTCCAGCGGCGGGTCGACGGGGGTGCTCTCCCGCTTCGGTCCGGCGACCCGGGAGTGGTTCGGGGCGGCCTTCGCCGCGCCCACGGCAGCGCAGGCCGGCGCCTGGACGGCGGTCGCGGCCGGGCGGCACGCCCTGGTGGTGGCGCCGACCGGTTCCGGCAAAACTCTCGCCGCCTTCCTCTGGTCGCTCGACCGGTTGGCCCGCGAGCCGGCCCCCGACGACCCCCGACACCGGTGCCGGGTGCTCTACGTCAGCCCGCTCAAGGCGCTCGCGGTCGACGTCGAGCGGAACCTGCGCGCACCTCTGGCGGGCATCCGGCAGGCCGCCACCCGGCTCGCGCTCCCCCCGCCGGAGATCACCGTCGGCATGCGGACCGGCGACACCCCGGCGGACGAGCGGCGGGCCTTCGCACGGACTCCGCCGGACATCCTGATCACCACCCCGGAGTCGCTGTTCCTGCTGCTCACCTCCGCCGCGCGGGACGCGCTGCGGGGCGTCGAGACGGTGATCGTCGACGAGGTGCACGCGGTCGCCGGCACCAAACGCGGCGCCCACCTCGCGCTCTCCCTGGAGCGTCTCGACGAGTTGCTGCCCGCTCCGGCGCAGCGGATCGGGCTCTCCGCCACCGTCCGGCCGCTCGACGAGTGCGCCCGGTTCCTCGGCGGCGCCCGCCCGGTCGACGTGGTGGCCCCGGCCAGCGCCAAGACGATCGAGGTCAGCGTCCAGGTCCCGGTGGAGGACATGACCCGCCTCGACGAGCAGGAGCAGCCGGAGGACGACCTCGGCCGCCCCAGGTCGGCGTCGATCTGGCCCGCCGTCGAGGAACGCGTCCACTCGTTGATCCGAGCCCACCGCTCGACCATCGTCTTCACCAACTCCCGGCGCAGCGCCGAGCGGCTCTGCGCCCGCCTCAACGAACTCGCCCACGAGCAGACCACCGCGCCGACCACCGACGGGGTGACCCCGCCGGCCGAGCGTGCCGGCCGGACACCGGCGGAGATGATGGCCCAGGCCGGGGCCGGGGCCGTGGCCGGCGCGCCGCCGGTGATCGCCCGCGCGCACCACGGCAGCGTCTCCCGCGAGGAGCGCCGGCACATCGAGGAGGCGCTCAAGGCCGGTCAGCTCCCGGCCGTGGTCGCCACCTCCAGCCTCGAACTCGGCATCGACATGGGCGCGGTCGACCTGGTCGTGCAGATCGAGGCGCCGCCGAGCGTGGCCGCCGGCCTGCAACGCGTCGGGCGGGCCGGGCACCAGGTCGGCGCGGTGTCCCGTGGGGTGGTGCTGCCCAAGCACCGGGGCGACCTGCTCTCCTGCGCGGTGGTCGCCGAGCGGATGGGCGACGCCGCGATCGAGGAGCTGCACCATCCGCGCAACCCGCTCGACGTGCTCGCCCAACAGATCGTCGCGATGGTCGCGCTCGACGAGTGGCCGGTGGCCGACCTGGCGACGGTGGTCCGCCGGGCGGCGCCCTTCGCCGAGCTGCCCGACTCCGCGCTGCACGCCGTGCTCGACATGCTCTCCGGCCGCTACCCGTCGACCGCCTTCGCCGAGCTGCGTCCCCGCCTGGTCTGGGACCGCACCACCGACCTGCTGACCGGTCGGCCGGGCGCCCAACGGCTCGCGGTGACCAGCGGCGGCACCATCCCCGACCGGGGTCTGTTCGGCGTCTTCCTGGCCGGCGCCGAACGCGCCGCCCGGGTCGGCGAGCTGGACGAGGAGATGGTCTACGAGTCCCGGGTGGGCGACGTCTTCCTGCTGGGCTCGTCGTCCTGGCGGATCGAGGAGATCACACCGGACCGGGTGCTGGTCTCCCCCGCGCCCGGCCAGGCGGCGAAGATGCCGTTCTGGAAGGGCGACCAGCCGGGCCGCCCGGTCGAGTTGGGCCGGGCGATCGGTGCCCGGGTGCGCGGCCTGCTGCGCCAGGGTGACGACGAGGCGACCGCCGCGTTGCGCGCCACCGGCCTGGACGACTGGGCCGCCGGCAACCTGATGGCGTACCTGCGCGAGCAGCAGGCCGCCACCCGCGCCCTGCCCGACGACCGGACGGTGGTGGTCGAGCGGTTCCGCGACGAGTTGGGCGACTGGCGACTGGCGGTACACAGTGTGCTCGGCGCCCGGGTCAACGCGCCCTGGGCACTGGCCGTCGGCCGTCGACTCGCCGAACGGTACGGCGTGGACGCCCAGGTGCTGCCCGCCGACGACGGCATCGTGGTGCGCCTGCCGGACACCGCCGACACGCCGCCCGGTGCCGACGTGGTGGCCTTCGACCCCGAGGAGATCGTCCAGCTCGTGGAGGAGTCGGTCGGCACCTCGGCGCTGTTCGCGGCCCGGTTCCGCGAGTGCGCCGCGCGGTCGCTGCTGCTGCCCCGCCGCGACCCGCGTCGCCGCCAGCCGCTCTGGCAGCAGCGGCAACGTGCCGCCCAACTGCTCGACGTCGCCCGCGAGTACGCCGACTTCCCGGTCACCCTGGAGGCCGCCCGCGAATGTCTCCAGGACGTCTTCGACCTGCCCGCGCTGACCCAGGTGATGCGGGACCTGGCCGGTCGCCGGGTGCGGCTGGTCGAGGTGGAGACCCCGCGTCCGTCGCCGTTCGCCCGCTCGCTGCTCTTCGGGTACGTGGGCGCGTTCCTCTACGAGGGCGACTCGCCGCTGGCGGAGCGCCGGGCGGCGGCGCTGGCGCTGGACTCGGCCCTGCTCGGCGAGCTGCTCGGTCGGGTCGACCTGCGCGAGCTGCTCGACGCGGAGGTGCTCGCCGAGACCGAGCGACAGCTCAGGTGGCTCACCCCGCAGCGCCGTCCCCGCGACGCCGAGGACGTGGTGGAGCTGCTGCGCCAGGTCGGCGACCTGAGCGACGACGAGCTGGCGGCACGCGGGGTGCCGGTGGACTGGCTGACCGAGCTGGCCGCCGCCCGGCGGGTGCTGCGGGTCCGCGTCGCCGGGCAGGACCGCTGGGTCGGCGTGGAGGACGCCGGCCGGCTGCGGGACGCGTTGGGCGTGGCCCTGCCGGTGGGCGTCGCCGAGGCGTACCTCGAACCGGTCGCCGATCCGCTCGGTGACCTGGTCGCCCGGTACGCCCGCACGCACGCGCCGTTCGCGGCGAGCACCTGCGCGGCCCGGTTCGGGCTGGGCGTCTTCGTGGTGGAGCAGACCTTGCGCCGACTGGGGGCCACCGGTCGGGTGGTCTCCGGCGAGTTCACCCCGGAGTCGGTCGGCACCCAGTGGTGCGACGCCGAGGTGCTGCGCCTGTTGCGTCGCCGCTCCCTCGCCGCGCTGCGTCGCGAGATCGAGCCGGTGCCGCCCCGGGCGCTGGCCACCTTCCTGCCCCGCTGGCAGCAGGTCGGCTCGTCGGCGCGCGGGGTCGAGGCGGTGGCTGCCGCCCTGGAGCAGTTGCAGGGCGTCTCGGTGCCCGCCTCGGCCCTGGAACGGCTGGTGCTGCCGGCCCGGGTGGCCGACTACTCCCCCGCCCACCTCGACGAGCTGTGTGCCAGCGGCGAGGTGCTGTGGGCCGGCGCGGGTGCGATCTCCGGCGGCGACGGCTGGGTCGGCCTGGCGTACGCGGACGCCGCCGCGCTGCTGTTGCCGCCGACGGACGACACGCTGGCGCGTACGCCCCTGCACGACGCGGTGCTGGACGCGCTCGGTGACGGACAGGCGATGTTCTTCCGCCCGCTGGCCGACCGGGTCCGGTCCACCGACGACGCCGAGCTGACGGCGGTGATCTGGGAGCTGGTCTGGTCCGGTCATCTCACCAACGACACGCTCGCACCGCTGCGGGCGCTGCTCGGCGGCGGTGGCGCGCACCGGTCCCGGCCGACCGCCGCTCGGGGCCGCTACCGACGGCCGGGACGGGTGGCCCTGCCGGCCCGGGGTGGCCCGCCGACGGTGGCGGGCCGCTGGTCCCGGCTGCCGGAGCGGGACACCGATCCGACCCGCCGGGCCGCCGCACTGGCCGACGTGCTGCTGGAGCGGCACGGCGTGGTGACCCGGGGCGCGGTCGTCGCCGAGCAGGTGCCGGGCGGGTTCGCCGCGGTGTATCCGGTGCTGGCGGCGATGGAGGAGCGCGGGGCGGCCCGGCGTGGATACTTCGTCGACGGTCTGGGCGCGGCACAGTTCGCGGTACCCGGCGCGGTGGACCGGATCCGGGCCCTGGCCGAGCCGCTCGACGACGGTCGGGCGACTCGGGGTGCTCCGGCGGTGGTCCTGGCCGCGACCGACCCGGCCAACCCGTACGGCGCGGCACTGCCCTGGCCGGAGCGGGTGGTCGACTCGGGTGACGCGGCGACCCCCGCGCCCACCGGGCACCGGGCCGGGCGCAAGGCCGGTGCCCTGGTCGTGGTGGTCGCCGGCGATCTGGTGCTCTACGTCGAGCGCGGCGGCCGGACGATCCTCAGCTTCACCGACGACTCCGACGCGCTGACCGCTGCCGGCAAGGCGCTGGCCGACGCGGTCCACTCCGGAGCGCTCGGCCCGATGTCGGTGGAACGCGCCGACGGTGAGGCCGTCCGCTCGTCGCCGCTGCGGGACGCCCTCACCGCCGCCGGTTTCCGCACCACCCCGCGCGGCCTGCGGCTACGCGCCTGAGCGCCTGGCTCAGTCGAGCGCGGTCAGCGCCTTCTCGTAGGCGGGGCGGTCGGCGCGGGGCGTCTTGGCCTCCAGGTAGTTGAGCACGACGGTGCCGGAGCGGAACGAGGCGCCGGCCCACACGTCGGCCATGTCGGTGGCACTGACCTCGTCGGGGAAGACGTAGACGGCCACGCCGTCGGTGACCACGATCTCCGAGCAGCCCAGGCCGAGCCCGTCCGGCCCGCAGTCCACCGAGCGGTCCTTGGACTTGCCGGCCTTCAGCCCGGCGGCCCGGAACGCGGCGACGACCTCCCGCGCGCTGGGCTCGCCGGCCTTGCGGGGCGGCAGTTCCACCGGGGGCGGGCTGGGCGGGCGGCGCTCGGTGCTGCCGGTGACGGTCGGCTCGGCGGTGGACGGCGCGCCCGACGGGGCGTCCGACGGGACCGGTGGGGTGGCTGCGGTGGCCGGCGCGCTGGCCGGGGGCGGCGCGCTCGTCGGGTCGGCGGCGGACGGCTGTTCCTTCTCCCCACCACCGCAGGCGGTGAGGGCGGCGGTGACCGCGACGAGGACGAGGGCTGGCAGGATCCGGTGGCTCACTCAGAGCAGTCTGCCGGGCGGACAGCGCGGTGTGCAGTGGCCGGTCGGTCAGGCGGCCTGTCACCTATCCGGCACCGACACCGGACCGTACGATGCGGTGCCGTGACCAGCAGCGTGGATCGGGTCGTCTCGTTCACCACCGACTACGGCCTGACCGACGGATTCGTGGCGGCCTGCCACGGGGTGATCGCCCGGCTCGCCCCGACGGTGCGGGTGATCGACGTGACGCACCTGGTGCCACCGGGCGACGTCCGGCGGGGCGCGACGGTGCTCGCCCAGACGGTGCCGTACCTGCCTGGCGGCGGCGTACACCTGGCCGTCGTCGACCCGGGGGTGGGTACGGCCCGGCGGGGTGTCGCGCTGGCCACGCCCGGGGGCCTGCTGGTGGGGCCGGACAACGGCCTGCTGTGCGACGCGGCCGACGCGTTGGGTGGGGTGCGCGCCGCAGTGGAGCTCACCGATCCGACGTGGTGGGGCGCCCGGGTCTCCGCCACGTTCCACGGCCGGGACGTGTTCGCGCCGGTGGCGGCCCGGCTGGCCACGGGTGCGCCGATGGCGCAGGCCGGTCCGGCGGTCGGTCCGGAGACGCTGGTACGCCTGCCGGAGCCGGTGGTCGAGTCGACGCCGGACGGCTTCGTCGCCGAGGTGTTGACCGTGGACAACTTCGGCAACGTGCAGGTGGCGGCGTCGGCCGACCTGCTCGCCCCACTGCCGGCCCGGTTACGGGTACGCCCGCACGACGCCGAGCCGGTGCGGGAGGCGGTGCACGGACGGACGTTCGGCGACGCGCCCGTCGGCGGGCTGGTGGCACATGCCGACTCGGCCGGCCTGGTGGCGCTCTCGGTCAACGGGGGACGCGCTGTGGACCTGCTCGGGGTGGTACCGGGTAGGCTGCTGCGGGTGTGGGCGGCCCCCACCGACGAGGTGCCCCGCGCCACACGCCCGTGACGTCTACTGTGGAAAGCTGTTCGGGTGAACGATCGCTGGGTTCCCGCCGCCTGCCCCTGCTGCGCGTACCGGACCGGCGGCGGCACCTGTCCGGTCTGCTTCTGGACCGACGACGGTCAGGCCGACGCCGACGCGGACGTGGTCCGTGGCGGCCCCAACGGCGACCTGAGCCTGTCGCACGCCCGGCTGAACTTCGCCGTCTACGGTGCCTGCCACCCCCGCTACCAGGACGCGGTCCGGGGCCCCCGTCCGGACGAGCTGCCCTGAGCCCAGGCCGGGCCGGCGTGGGAGGACACCGGCCCGGCTCCGCGCGCGGGATTCAGCAGCGCGGCACCGTGGGGCCCCAGACCGCCGAGACGTACGCGTGGCTGACGAACTGCCCGCTGGCGAGTCGGTTCCACCGGTTGGTGGTGCGGTACGGCCCGGTCACCGTCTGCCCGGTCACGTAACACTCGACGGGCACGTGGGAGTAGCGGGCGGCCAGTCCCCGGCTGGCGTAGCCGGTGCCGGCTCCGGCGCGGATGTTCAGCGGCCCGTCACCGATCACCGCCCGGCTGCCGGTGCCGGTCCAGAGGTAGGCGACGTCGACCCAGGTGTTGGTGGTCAGTTGCAGCCCGTCCCAGAAGGTGCCGTCGGCGAGGTCGATTCCGGCCGGGTTCAGCACCGTACGCCCGAACTGGTCCCGCCCGCCGTGGTAGCCGTTCTGGTAGGCGGCCTGTGCCTGCGGGCGTCCCTGCGGCAGGTCCTTCCAGTTCTCCCGCACCGCGCTGGGGTTCCAGTAGTCGTCCCGGGTGTTCCACGGTCCGACGTCCCAGACCGGCGCGTACGTGCAGCGGCTGCCGCTGGTGGTGCAGACCCGGACGGTGTAGTCGCCGCTGTTGCGCGGGGAGAGGCTCCGCCGCGACGGCAGCGCCACGAAATGGTCGCGGGGCGCGACCGTGTGCCCGTTGGCGGTCACCTCGCCGACCAGGCCGATCCGGGTGGTGTAGACCCGGTAGACGCGGCCGGGCGTGGCGGCGGCGACGGCCACCCCGCCGGTGTCGGCGGTGAACCGGACGGCGCGGACCTCGGCGGTGGCGCCGGCCGGGCCACCGGTGAGCACCACCCGGGTCTGCACCCGCCCGATCGGCCGGTCGAACACCGCCGCCGGTACGGCGTCGCGCCATTCGGTCCAGCCGGTGTCGTGCCAGCCGCGCACCTGGACGCTCGCCGTGGCACCGGCCCGGGCGGTGGCGGTCACCTCGGCCCGGAACCGGGTGGCCGGGCTGCTCAGGGTACGCGGCGCAGCCACCAGCATCCCTTCGGCGACGGCGCTGCGGCGGATCGGTACGCCGGGCGGACGGGGGTCGGCCAGCCGCAGCCCGGACCGGGTGTGCCGGACGTTGACGTCGTCGGCGTCGACGGTGGACAGGGCGGCGTTCCACCGGTCGGCGCGGGCGGCCGAGGCGGGCGCGGGGGGCGCCAGGGTGACGACCAGGACAGCGGCCAGGACAGCGGCCGGCGCGATCGCCGGTCGCGATAGACGAATGCGATTCATTCGTTTTCCTCCTCAGATCTCCCCGATAATGCTCATATAGGAAGATCGAACCGAAGTGACATACAAATAGCGATACACGCGAATTCGGCTCGGGTGAGGGAGGATGGTGGGGTGCCCGAAGGTGACACCGTGTGGAACACCGCCCGCGTCCTGGACCGCGCCCTGGCCGGCACCCGGCTGACCGGCAGCGACTTCCGGGTGCCGCGACTGGCCACCACCGACCTGACCGACTTCGCGGTCCGCGAATGCGCCAGCCGGGGCAAACACCTGCTGCTCCGCCTGACCGCCCCCACCAGCGCCGCCCCGACCGGGGTCACTCGCGCCGGCCACACCCAGGAGCACTGGACGCTGCACTCGCACCTGCGGATGGACGGCACCTGGCGGACGTACGCGCCGGGGGAACGCTGGACGGCCCGCCCGGCGCACCTGATCCGGGTGGTGTTGCGGGCCTCCGCCGCGACGGCCGTCGGCTACCACCTGCACGACGTGGCGCTGGTGCCCACCGCCGAGGAGGACCACCTGGTCGGGCATCTCGGCCCCGACCTGCTCGGCGCGGACTGGGATCCGGCCGAGGCGGTACGCCGGCTCGCCGCCCATCCGGACACCGCCGTCGGAGTCGCCCTGCTCGACCAGCGCAACCTGGCCGGGGTCGGCAACCTCTACAAGTGCGAGGTGCTGTTCCTGCGCGGCGTGCATCCGCGTACGCCGGTCCGACAGGTGCCCGACCTCGACGGCCTGGTCCGGCTGGCGCAGGAGCTGTTGGCCGCGAACCGGGGGCGGTGGACACAGAGCAGCACCGGATCGTTGCGGCGGGGCCAGACCAGCTACGTCTACGGACGCCGGGCACAGCCCTGCCGCCGCTGCGGCACCGCGATCCGTAAGGAGGAGCTGGGCGAACGGGTCACCTACTGGTGTCCCGTCTGCCAGCCCGTCACCTGACGCGGGCAGGCGTGGAAGTTCCGCCGGTCCGGATGCAAGTTCCACGGGTGTCTGCGCAGGTGGCGGGCCGGGTCGGAGTGGCGCAGCCGACACGCCGGGTGGCCACCAGATAGGGACGATTGGGTACTTCCTAACCGACCCCGGATGGTCGCATGCTGCGATTGAGCGCTCACGGAACGTCAAAGTCGCGCGCCGGGCCCGCCACATCGCGGTGGGGGCCGCCGCGCCCCGACCCCGGGGAGAGCCATGGCCGTGTTCCGCAGATTCCGGTCGACCTGGCGGGATCGCGCCACCCGCAACGGCGAGTCGAGCCCGGGGGCCGTCCCCGAAGCCCGCACCGGCCCGGAGCAGACGGACCCCGGTTCCACCCCGACCTCACCGACCCCGCAGAGTGCACCGCCCTACCAGGCGCAGAGCGCGCCGCCGGCCCCGGCGGAGAAGTCTCCCACCGTGCCGGGCCGGACGGCACCGCCCGCACCGACCCGGCGCGCGCCGGGCGGACGCCCGTCGGTACCGGCCAGCCTGGACCCGGCGGCGGTGCCCCGGATGTTCGGCGCGGTGCCGAACCACGCGTACAGTCCGCTGCCGGTGGTGGACGCCGACGGCGCGGTGGTCGGTGGCACCGGCATCCGCAAGTTCGTCGACCCGCTGCCCGGCCTCGGCCCGCTGGGGCGTACGCCGCTCGGCGCGCACCTGCCGGTCGCGGTGCCGGACACCATCAGCTACCCCGGCTGCGACTACTACGAGATCGGTCTCGCCGAGTACGCCCAGCGCCTGCACACCGATCTGCCGGCCACCCGGTTGCGCGGCTACCGGCAACTGAACCTCGGCACCGACGTCGACGGGCACAACACGGTCGCACCGCCCCGACAGCCCTGGCACCTCGGGCCGGTGGTGCTGGCCCGACGCGGCCGACCCGTGCGGATCAAGTTCATCAACCAGCTTCCCGCCGGGCCGGCCGGGGACATCTTCCTGCCGGTCGACCCGACCGTGCCGGGGGCCGGGACCGGGCCGCTCGGCGGACCGGCACCGTACCCGCAGAACCGGGCGGTGCTGCACCTCGGCGGCGCGCCGACCGGTTGGGCCAGCGCCGGCAACCCGTGGCAGTGGATCACCCCGGCCGGGGAGATCACCCCGTACCCGACCGGTGTCGGACTGACGAACGTCCCCGACATGCCGCACCCGGGACAGGGCGCCACCACGCTCTACTTCCCGAACGAGCAGAGCGGTCGCCTGCTCTGGTTCCACGACAACACCGCCGGAATGTCCCGACTGACCGTCTACTCCGGACAGGTGGCGCTCTGTCTGCTCACCGACGAGGCGCAGGAGCGGCTGGTCGACGACGGGGTGCTGCCCTGCGAGCAGCTCCCGCTGGTCTTCGAGGACAAGACCTTCGTGCCGGACGACGCGCAGCTCGCCGCCCAGGACCCCACCTGGGACCGCAGCCGCTGGGGCGCGCGCGGCAGCCTCTGGCACCCGCACGTCTATCAACCCCGGCAGGACCCGCACCGCCCGGAGGGCGTCAACCCCACCGGCCGCTGGGACTACGGGCCGTGGGCGCGTACCGCCGTGTCGGCCGGACCGGAGGTCACCGCCGCCACCGTGCCCAACCCGCACCACGACCCGGTCACCGACCCGGACGAGCCGCCGGAGGCGCCGGGGGTGCCGCACCCGAGCGCCGTGCCCGCCGCGTACGGGGACACCGTGCTGGTCAACGGCACCGCGTACCCGTACCTGGCGGTGGAGCCGAAGGTCTACCGGTGGCGGATCCTGAACGCCTGCACCGACCGGTGGCTCAACCTCCAGCTCTACCGGGCCGCCTCGGACGCCCCGATGTGGACACCGGAGGGCCGGCTGGCCGACGCCGACGCCGGCGAGGTGCCGATGGTCGACGCGGTCCGGTCACCCGACCGGCCGACGGGCTGGCCGGCGGACGGCCGCCCCGGTGGCGTACCGGACCCGGCCGCCGCCGGACCGGACCTGATCCGGATCGGCAACGAGTGCGGCCTGCTGCCCGAGCCGGTGGTGATCCCGAACCGCCCGATCGGTTTCCGGTACGACCGGCGCGAGGCGACCGTGCTCAACGTCGACGGCCACGCCCTGCTGCTGGCACCCGGCGAACGCGCCGACGTGCTGGTGGACTTCGCCGCCGTCGCGCCGGGCAGCACCCTGATCCTCTACAACGACGCCCCGGCCCCACTGCCCGCCCTCGACCACCGGCACGACCACCACACCGGAGGCCCGGACCGCACCGGCGAGGGCGGCGCCCCACCGACCCTCCCCGGGTACGGCCCGAACACTCGCACCCTGATGCAGTTCCGGGTCTCCGGCACGCCCGCGTCCCCGTACGACCTGGACCGGCTGCGCGAGCGGTTGCCCGGCGCGTACGCGGCCAGCCAGCGCCCGCCGATCGTGCCGCAACCCGCCTACGACGCCTGCTTCGGCACGGTCTCCACGCCGACCCGGATCCCGGTGCACGCCGCCGCCGTCACGTTCACGCCGACCGGCGGCACCACACCGGTGACGCTGCCGCTGGCGGTCAAGGCCGTCCGGCAGGTCTTCGACCCCGAGCACGGTCGTGCCACCGGCCGCCTCGGCGTCGGCCACCCACACGCCGGCCCGCTCGACGAACCCACCCTGCCACTCGGGCCCGCCGACCCGGCCACCGAGAACCTGCACGTCAGCGACCCGGCCGTGCCGGTCGGCGCACCCGGTGACGGCACCCAGCTCTGGCGGGTACGCGGCACCGGACGGCACACCCACCCGGTCCGATTCGACGGGCTGGACGTGCAGGTGATCAGCCGGGTCGGCCGCGACGGTCGGATCCGGCCGCCGCACCCCGGTGAACTCGGCTGGAAGCAGGTCGTCCGGGTCGACCCGGGCGAGGACGTGCTGATCGCGCTCCGCCCCGAGGCCCCACCGCTGCCGTTCAAGCTCGGCGACAGCATCCGGCTGCTCGACCCGACCCGACCGGCCGGCGTACCCACCGGTTCCACCGAGGTCAGCCCGCTCGACGGACGTCCCGCCTCGGTGGTCAACCGCCTGGTCAACCTCGGCTGGGAGTACCGCTGGGGCAGCGCCTCGGCGGGCCTGCGCGACCAGGGCATGAGCCGCCCGCTGGTGGTGCGCGTCGCGCCCCGCTCCCCCACCGGCCTGAACGCCAGCCCGGCCCCCGGCTCGGCCACCGCCCTGCCGGCGATCAACCTGACCTGGACCGGCAACGGCAGTCTGCCCGCCGCCACCAGCCACCTGCTGCACCGGGCCACCGACTGCGCCTTCTCCGGTGGCCTCACCGAGATCACCGTGGCCGGCACCGCGACCCGCTACACCGACGCCACCATCACCCCCGGCGTGACCTACCACTACCGCCTGCGCGCGGAGAACACGGTGAGCTGCTCCGCCTGGTCGAACAGCGTTCCGGCGGCGGTGCAGCTCGCCGCCCCCACCGGCCTGACCGCCACCATCCCACCGGCCGCCCCGCTGCGAGCGGCGCTGCGCTGGGCCAACCGCTCCTTCGCCACCGGCATCGACGTCCAGCGGGCCACCAACCCGACCTTCACCAGCGGCCCCGGCACCACCGCCATCGGCGTCGGCGACCACCACCTGGACACCGCGCTGGCCCCCGACACCACCTACTACTACCGGGTACGCACCACCTATCTGGGAGTCGCCTCGCCCTGGTCCACGGTGGCCACCGTGATCACCCCGCCGGTGCCCGGCGTACCCACCGCGGTCAGCGTCGCCACCAGCACGCCCGGCCCGGACACCGCGACCGTCGTGCTCGGCTGGGCGGCGAGCACCCCCACCGGCGCGGGCGCCGGCTTCACCGTGGAACGCGCCCTGGACGCCGCGTTCACCCGCGAGCTGGCGACCTTCACCGTCACCGGGCGCGGTTTCACCAACACCGGGCTGGCCCGAGGCGTCACCTATCACTACCGGATCCGCTCGTTCAACGTGGTGGCCGCGTCCCCGTACACCGGCACCATCCCGGTCACCACCCCGGAGTGACCGGCGGGTCACCGTCGGCGGCGAAGCCTGCGCTCGTGGCGATCCGGATCATCCGCCTGGGCGGGGTCGAGTCGCTGTCCGCTTCGGCCGGATGCGCCCGACGGCAATACGTTTGACGCCCTCTCCTGGTCGAGGAAACCTCGCTCTACCAGGAAGAAATTGCAGCCTCACCCTTGACGGCGGTTGTCGGCGCTGCTGATAGTGAGCGCCAAGGCAAAACGTTACGCCGTGGAGGTGCGATGACATCCGACGCGATTCCCGTCGCCGAGCTCATCGACATCTCCAAGAGTTATCCCGGTGGTCACGCCTCGGCCGTCCGGGGCGTCAACCTCGAACTCCGTGAGGGGGAGTTCTTCTCACTGCTCGGACCGAGCGGCTGCGGCAAGAGCACCACGTTGCGCATCGTCGCCGGCCTGGAGACCCAGACCACCGGCACGGTCAGGATCAAGGGCGAGGACATGGGACGGCGGCCGGCCAACCGCCGACCGACCAACATGGTCTTCCAACACCTCGGCCTCTTCCCCCACCTCGACGTCGCGCAGAACATCGCCTTCGGGCCGAAACTGCGGCGGGTGCCCCGCGAACGACGCGCCGCCGACGTCGACCGGGTCCTCGAACTGGTCGAACTCTCCGGATACCAGCGCCGCTACCCGGAGCAGCTCTCCGGCGGCCAACAGCAACGGGTGGCGATCGCACGGGCGTTGATCAATCGGCCCGCCGTCCTGCTGCTCGACGAACCGCTGGCCGCGCTCGACCTCAACCTGCGGCACCAGATGCAGCAGGTGCTCCGCGAGGTGCAGCGCAACTCGGGCACCACCTTCCTCTTCGTCACCCACGACCAGACCGAGGCGATGACACTCTCGGACCGCATCGGGGTGATGCGGGACGGGGAACTGTGCCAGGTCGGTGGCGCGGAGGATCTCTACCGTCGTCCGGCCGACCGTTTCGTCGCCCGCTTCATCGGCGACGCCAACGTCCTGGAGATCCCGGTCGAGCAGGGCAGTGCCCGGATCGGCGAGAGCGCGGTGCGGGTGGCCGCCGAGGGCACCGGCGTGGCCCTGTCGGTCCGCCCGGAGGACGTCCGGATCCGGCCGGACACCACGACGGCCGGAACCACCGCCGACGACCCGGACACACCGGCCGGCACCGACACCCCACCGGGACTCGCCGCCCGCATCACCGGCGCCACCTATCTCGGCCCACAGATCCGCTACGACCTGGAGACCGTGGACGGATTCGCGCTCCGCGCGGTCCGCCCGGCGAACGCCGACCGCCTGCCGGTGGGTGACCTGGTCACCGTCCGCTGGCGTCCGGAGGACGCCGTCGTCCTGAGCGCCTGACCCACCGCACCGTCCCGCCGCCGACGATCGGCCCCGGCCTGCGCCGAACGTGCCACCCCTCCCACCCCCGACACAGCGAGCGACGGGCGACCCGTGACGGCCGCCCGCGGAAGGAGTTCCGCGATGAGACAAGGTCGGATCAGCCGGAGAAGTTTCCTCGCCGCGGCGGCAGCGGCCGCCACCGTGCCGGCGCTGGGCGCGTGCGGACGCGAACTCGACCCCGCCGACCAGCGGTCGGACGGCGGCGGCACGCCGGGCAAGGAGACCGTCACGATCTTCGCCTTCCTCGGCAACCGGCTCGCCGACATGCCGAAGGCGTTCGCCGAGGACTACATGAGCCGGCACCGGAACGTCGAGATCAAGATCTACGAGGACAGCAACGCCGTCGGCTACCCGAAGATTCTCGCCGCGCGACAGGCCACGCCGGACAGCCCGCTGGTCAACATGGGCTTCTTCAACTCGCAGATCTCCGCCCAGGGCGACCTCGACGGCGTCTGGAACACCCTCGACTACCCGAGCCTCAGCAACGCCGCCGACGTCAGCGACACGTTCCGCCGTCCCAACTCCAACGGCATCGGCATCGGTGCCGACCAGATCGGCATCGTCTACAACACCACGGCGATCACCACCGCCCCGACGAGTTGGGCCGACCTCTGGGACGACCGGCACCGCGGCAAGGTCACCCTCTTCGACTACTGGTGGCAGGTGGTGATGATGGCCGCGCGGCTCAACGGCGGGTCGGTGGAGAACATGGAACCCGGTTGGGCGCTGTGGAAGGAGAAGGCCCGCAACATCCGCACCCTGGTCACCGCCAATCCGGAGTGGCAGCAGGTGCTCAGTAACGGCACCGCCGACATCACGAGCTGCTGGAACGGCACCGGACTCCAGTTCAAGGCCGACGGCGCGCCGGTCGACTACGTGGTGCCGGAGGAAGGCGCCATCGCGGTCCCGGTCTATCTGCAGACCGTGGCCGGCAACAGCGACAACCAGCAGGAGATCTGTCTCGACATCCTCAACGAGATGCTCTCCCCCCGCTGGTGCCAGATGTGGGCGGAGACGGCGGTGCAGACACCCGCCAACGGCACCGTCACCCTTCCGGCCGAACTCGCCGGACTGCCCGGATTCCAGCCGGCGAACGTCGAGAAGCTGATCTCCGTCGACTGGGGTCTGGTCGCCGAGAACATGACCGCCTGGCGGTCCCGCTGGGACGCCGACATCAAGGCGAACATCTGACCGGCATGGTCCAGACCACCCCGACCGCGCCGGACCGGGCCGCCGCACCGGCCAGGAGGCAGCGGATGCGCCGCGCCGCACCCCGCTACCTCCTGGTCCTGCCCGCTCTCGTCCCGCTCACCGTCATCTTCCTGGGCAGCCTTGCCCAGCTCGCCGAACTCGGCCTGCGTCCGTACTCCGCCGGGCGCATCGGCACCGGGGTCACCCTGGACAACGTCCGCCGGTTCGCCGACGACCCGTACACCTGGCGGGTCCTGGGTGACACGGTCACCCTCGGCGTGGTCTGCGCGGTGCTGGCGGTGGCGCTCGCCTATCCGATGGCGTTGGCACTGCACCGGATGCGCAGCGCGGCACTGCGTGCCGTCGCCGTCTTCCTCATCTTCTCGCCGCTGCTGACCAGCGTGGTGGTGCGGGCGTACGGCTGGAACGTGCTGCTCGGCGACGGCGGGGTGGTCAACCGCTTCCTGGTCGACATCGGGCTGATCGAGGCACCGCTGCGGATGATGTACGGCTTCCCCGCAGTGGTGATCGCCATGGTCCACGTCCTGCTGCCCTTCGCCGTCTTCCCACTGCTCGGCGTCGTCGCCCAGGTGCCGGCCTCGGCCATCGCGGCCGCCCACGATCTCGGCGCCAACCGGTACCAGGTCTTCTGGCGGGTCACCTTCCCGCTGACCCGGTACGGGGTGGTGCTCAGCCTCCAGCTCTGCTTCGCGTTGACCATCAGCGCGTTCGCCACCCCGGCCCTGCTCGGTGGCGGCCGGGTGCAGGTGCTCAGTGGGCTGGTCTACACCAACGTCGGTGCGGTCGACTGGCCGATGGCGGCCGTGCAGTCGTACGCGCTGCTGTTCATCGCCCTCGCGCTGGTCGGTGTCGTCAGCCTCGCCGCCCGACTGACCGGACGGAGGCGGGGATGAACCGCAACCGGGCCTTCACCCTCACCGCGCTCCTGCTCGGGCTGGCCTTCCTGGTCACCCCGCTGGTCTTCGTCGTGGTCAACTCCTTCAACGACTCCGGCTACGGTGCCTGGCCGCCGCCGGGCTGGTCGTTGCGCTGGTACGAACGCCTCGCCGAGCAGGACGGCTTCGGGCGGGCCGCGCTGCGCAGCCTCGGCATCGCCGCCGTCGCCGCCCTGGCGGCGGTGGCCGCCGGCACCGCCGCCGCGGTCTCGCTGACCCGGTTCCGTTACCCCGGCCGGGGTCTGGTCGAGTCGCTGCTGCTCGCTCCCCTGATCGTGCCGAAGGTCGCGATCGGGCTCGGCGCGTTCATCCTCTTCCTGCAGGCCGGCTTCTACGGCAGCGACGGCGCGTTGGTCGGCCTGCACCTGGTGCTCCTGCTCCCCTTCACCGTCAACATCGTCGGCGGGGCCCTGGTGCGGATTCCCCTGGTCTACGAGCAGGCGGCCCGGGACCTGGGCGCCGGGCCGGTGCGGGCCTTCGTCTCGGCGACCCTGCCCCAGCTACGCCGATCGCTGCTCGCCGCGTACGTGCTCTGTTTCATGATCAGCTTCGACGAGGTGGACGCCACGGTCTTCGTGGTCTCCCCCGACCAGCTCACCCTGCCCGTGTCGATGTACCAGTACCTGCAGCGCTATCAGGACCCCACGCTCGCCGCGCTCTCCACGATCCTGATCGGCGCGACGTTCGCCCTGGTCGCCGTCGTGATGGCGACGGCCGGCACCTCGGCGGTCTCGGGCCTGCACTCAGGGAGGGAACGCCGCCGATGAGCACACGAGACCGGACGGAACCCACCGTCACCGTGATCACCGGTGCGGCCGGCGGCATCGGTGCCGCCGTCGCCCGCCGGCTGGCCCGCGACGGCCACCACCTCGCCCTGGTCGACCGCTCCGGTCCGGCCCTGGAGGCACTCGCCGCCGAGTTGCGGGACGCCGACCATCCGGTGCTCACCCTCGACGCCGACGTCCGCGACCCGGCCGCCACCGAGCGGGCGGCGGCGGCCGTCGAGGACCGCTTCGGCGGCTTCGACACCCTGGTCACCTGCGCCGGCATCGGTCGGATCGACCCGATCGACCAGACCACCGACGAGATCTGGGCCGACACCCTGGCGACCAACCTCACCGGAACCTTCTGGTGGTGCCGGGCCGCCGTACCCCGACTGCGCCGCCGGGGCGGCGGGGTGATCGTGCCGGTCTCCTCCACCACCGCGCTGGTCGGGCTTCCCGGCCGGAGCGCGTACGCGGCGGCCAAGGCCGGGGTGCTCGGACTGGCCCGCACCCTCGCCGTGGAGTGCGCCGCCGACGGCATCCGGGTCGTCCCGGTCTGCCCCGGCGCCACCCGCACCGACCTGGTCCGCCAGGGGTACGCCCGAGCCGCCGACCCGGCCGCCGCCGAACGGGCGCACGCCGCCCTCCAGCCGATCGGGCGACTCTCCGAACCGGAGGAGATCGCCGAGACCATCGCCTTCGTCTGCTCGTCCCGGGCGGCGACCATCACCGGCGCGACGCTCGTCGTCGACGGCGGATACACCGCGGGAGGACCCTCTTGGAACACGTGAACCGCCGCCGCGCCGCGCTGCGGGAGATGGCCGCACGCGGTGTCGACACCCTGCTGGTCTCGAAGATCACCCACGTGCGGTACCTCACCGGCTTCACCGGCACCGCCGGAGTGCTGCTGCTCGGCCCCGAGCCGGTGCTGGTGGTCGACTTCCGCTACGCGGCCCAGGCGGCGCAGCAGGCCGAGGGCATCACGGTCGACGGCGGCTGCGCCCCACCCCGGCTCTGGGCCACGATGCTCGACCGGTTGCGCGCCGACCAGGGCCGGATCGGTATCGACCCCCGCAACCTCACCGCCGAGCAGTACCTCTCCCTCCCCGAGCCGGGCGCGACGGTCGACTGCGCGGGGCTCGTCGAGCGGCTGCGCGCGGTCAAGGACACCGACGAGTTGCGCGCCCTCCGCGACGCGGCGGAACTCGCCGAGACGCTCGTCGCCCGGCTACCGGAGTGGCTGCGGCCCGGCCGCGCGGAGAACGAGATCGCCGGTGAGATCGAGTACGCCCAGCGCCACCTCGGCGCCGAGCGCAGCGCCGCCCCGATCCTGGTCTCCTCGGGAGAGCGCTCGACCCTGCCGCACGGTGCCGCCTCCGACCGGGTGATGCGGGCCGGCGAACCCGTGGTGGTGGACCTCTCGCCGGTGGTGCGCGGGTACCGGGCCGACATCACCCGCACCTTCCACCTCGGACCGGCACCGGCCGCGTTCCACCGGCTGCACTCGGCCGTCCGGGAGGCACACGGCAGGGCGATGGCGACCGTCCGGGCCGGGGTCCGGGCCAGCGCCGTCGACGCGGTGGCCCGGGAGGTGCTGGCCGGATACGGCCTGGACGGCTATTTCAAGCACTCGCTGGGCCACGGCATCGGCCTGGACCAGCACGAGCCGCCGCTGCTCTCGCCGCACGACGACACCGTGCTCGAAGCCGGCATGGTCGTGATGATCGAGCCGGGGGTCTACGTACCCGGTGTGGGCGGCACCCGGATCGAGGACGCGGTGCTGGTCACCGAGACCGGCTGCACGCCGCTGACCACGTCGGATCCGGGATTGCGCGAGCTGTGAGCGGCGTCGACCCGCGGGCCGGCGTGGAGGTCCCCCACGCCGGCCCGCACCCCACCCCGTCGACCGGGGAACACCGGGTCGCGTTCCGAGGCGTGATCCACACCGGCACGCTCGCCCTCGGCCCCGGCGACCTCGCCCTGCTCGATCCGGCCGGCGGGGACGTCGCCGCGACGGCGGGCACCCCCGGCGACGTGGTCCGGGTCGCATACCCGCCCCGGCTCGCCGACGCCGAGGCGCTCGCCGTCCGACTCGACCGGAACCGCCCCGAACGGCTGGTGGCGGTCGGCGACGGCTCGACCCTGGACGTCGCCAAGCAGGCGTGGCGACTCGGCACCGCCGGGCCGGAGCTGCTGCTGGCACCGGTCGGCGGTGAGCCCTGGCGAGCCTTCGCCCCCTTCACCAGCCTCTACGGCCGGGACGGCAGCCGGGTGAGCCGACCGGACCCGGCCCTCGGTGACGCCGGGGTGCTCCTCGACGCCGCCGCGCTCTCCCGCCGACCGCAACGGGTACGCCACCTGCACCGCGCCGACTCCATCGTGCACGCCGTCGAGGTGCTGCTGAGCCGGCGCACCCAGGAGTGGGGGCGGGCACTCGCCGCCGCCGGCCTGTCCGCGCTGTGCCGGGACGCGCCGAACGACGACCTGGCCGGAGTGGTCGGCGCCGGGCTGGTGACCGAGGCGTTCGCCGCCACCGGACTCGGACTGGCCCACGCCGCCGCATCCCCGCTCGGCGCCCACGCCGGCCGCACCCACGACGCGGTCAACGTGCTGCTCGCGCCACACGTCGTCGCGTACTGGGGGGACCGGGTCGACTGGCGGGCGGTGGCCGGTCCCCTCGGCACCTCGCCCCGCGCGGACGCCGTCGCCGCGCGGCTGACCGACCTCGCCGACCTCGCCGGAGTCCCCCGGACCCTGTGCGCCGCCGGCTTCTCGTGGGAGCAGGTCCGCGCCGCGGTCCCCGCCGCGATGCGCAGCTCCGGGATGCCGTGGCTGCCCGGGCCGGTCGACGAGGCGACGCTGACCGAGCTGCTGCGCCGCGCCTGGGCGGGGCCGTGAACGGCTCAGACGAGGCTCAGCCCGCCGTCGACCGTCAGCGTCTGACCGGTGAGGTAGTCGCAGCCGCCGGTGACCAGCAGGTGCACCAGACCGGCCAGCTCCGCCGGCTCGCCGACCCGGCGCAACGGCACCCGGGCGGTCAACTCGGCCTCCACGGCCGGCTCCCGGTCGAGCCGGGCGGCGAGCAGCGGGGTACGGATCGCTCCCGGGCAGACGGTGTTGGCGGTGACGCCGTACGGGCCGTACTCCAGCGCGAGCTGCCGGGTGAACGCGATGACCGCCCCCTTCGCGGCGGCGTAGCCGGCGCGCTGCGGGATGGGGCGCAGCGCGGTCAGCGAGGCGACGGTGACCACGGCGCCGCCGCCGCGCGCCACCAGGTGCGGCAGCACCGCGCGGCAGACGTGGAAGGCGGTCGACACGTTGGTGTCCAGGTTCCACCGCCAGTCCTCGTCGGTGGTGTCCACCACCGAGCCGGCGCGGACCGCACCGGCGGCGTTGACCACACCGGAGAGGTCGCCGTGGGCGGCGAGCGCCTCGGCGACGACCGCCGTCACCCGGGCCGGATCGGTCAGGTCGGCCTGGTGGACGCTCACGCCCCGCGTACCGCAGGCCCGCGACGCGGCAGCGAGTCCGTCGCCGTCCCGGTCCACGAGCGCCACCCGGTGGCCCTCGGCGGTGAGGCGACGGGCACAGGCCAGTCCGATACCGGAGGCGGCGCCGGTGACCAGCACGGTGGCCGGGACGCGCCCCCCACCGAAATCGGAAGGATTCTCGGATGACGTCATTCGGCGACGCTATCAACGCAGGTCACCGTGGTGAAGTGCGGGAACTCACCGTGCTGCGGGGCGGACGGCTGCTCACCGCCGACGCCACGCCGACCGTGGTCGACCTGGTGGTCGCCGGTGAGCGGGTCCGGGCGGTCGAGCCGGTCGGCACCGTCGACGCCGGCACGATCGTCGACGTCGACGGCCTCGACGTCCTGCCGGGCGCCATCGACCTGCACGTGCACCTGCGTGATCCGGGACAGACCCACAAGGAGACGGTGGAGACCGGCACGGCCGCCGCAGCGGCCGGCGGCACCACCCTGGTCTGCGACATGCCGAGCACCCAGCCGCAGGTCACCTCGGTCGCGCGCTACCGGGAGAAGATCACCTCCTGGAGTGGACGCGCCACGGTGGACTTCGCGCTCTGGGCCGGCGGCACCGATCCGGCCGCGCTCGCCGCGATGGCGGACGCCGGGGCGATCGGCGTCAAGATCTACATGGCCACCGCCCCCGGCTTCGAGGAGCTCTACTCCGCCGACGCGGCCGCCGTCGCCCGGGTGCTGGAGGTCTCCGGCCGGCTCGGCTGGGCGGTCGCGGTGCACGTCGGCGACCAGCAGGCCAGCGACGCCCACCGGGACCGGCTCATCGCCGCCGGGCGGCGCGACCCGGCCGCCGTCCTCGAGGTCACCCGGGGACCCGGCAACCTGTCCGGCCTGCGGACCGTCCTCGACCTCGCCACCGCCACCGGACAGCGGGTGCACCTGGCCCACCTCAGCGCGTACGGGCTCGACGCCCTGGACCTCTTCGCCCGCGCACGGGCCGGGCATCCCGGACTGACGGCGGAGACCTGCTTCCCGGCCCTGAGCGAGGAGGAGGACCTGGTGACGCAGGGGGTCTACGTGCTGCCGACGGTCTTCTCGGCGACGGCCCGGCGGCGGTGGCTCAGCGCCCTCGCCGACGGGGTGGTCGACGCCGTCGCCACCGACCACGCGCCGCACACCCGGGCCGAGAAGGACCGGGGCCGCGACGACGCCTGGGCGGCATCGCCGGGATACCCGGCGCTGGAGACGTCCCTGCCGCTCGCCTACGCGGCGATGCTCGACGGTGACCTCACTCCGCAGCGGCTGGTCGACGCGGTGGCCGGCGCCCCGGCCCGCATCCTCGGGCTGCCCCACAAGGGCCGGCTGACGCCGGGGTCCGACGCCGATCTGGTCCTCTTCGACCCGGCCGGTAGCTGGCGGGTGGACCAGGCGACAATGCGGTCGAAGGTCGGGTGGAGCCCGCTGCACGGACGAACCCTGCGGGGCCGGCTGCACGCCACCTGGCTGCGGGGACGACCGATCGTCCACGATGGTGAGATCCTGGAGCCCGGTGGCGGACATTTCGTCCGTCGGCCGGGTGCCGGCGACACGAATCCGGGACGGGGTTGAGACGACTGTGACGGGTACCCACGGCACCCAGCCGACGTTGCGGGACGTGGCCCGGGTCGCCGGCGTGCACCTGGCCACCGCCTCGCGCGCACTGAGTGGCTCCAAGAGCCGGCCGGTGAACTCCCGCACCGAGGCGCTGGTCCGGCAGGCCGCCGCCGAACTCGGCTACGTACCCGACCAGATGGCCCGGAGCCTGCGCACCCACCGCAGCGCGGCGATCGGCGTGCTGATCCCCGACATGTCCAACCCGGTCATGCCACCGCTGGTGCGCGGCGCCGAGCAGGTGCTCGCCCGGCACGGTTACACCACGCTCTTCGCCGACACCGACAACGACCCGGTGGCCGAGGCCAAACGCCTCGGCATGCTGCTCTCCTGGCGGGTCGCCGGCATCATCCTGGCCACCGCCCGCCGGGACCAGCCGCTGCCGGTGGAGCTGACCGCGTCCGGAGTGCCGGTGGTGATGATGTCCCGCAAGGTCGACGCCACCACCGTCCCGTCGGCGACGGTCGACGAATCGGTCGGCGTCGCACAGGCGCTGGACCACCTGATCGGCCTCGGGCATCGACGGATCGCCTACCTCGGCGTACCCCTCTGGACCTCGGCCGGGCACGAACGGTACGTCGCCTTCCAGCACATCATGCGCGACCGGGGCCTGCCGGTGCCCGAGGGCTACGTCGTCGCCCGGGAGGGCTACTCGGAACGGGACGGCGAGAGCGCACTGGCCGCCCTGCTCGCCGACGACGAGCCACCCACCGCGGTCCTGGCCGGCAACGACATGATGGCGCTCGGCTGCTACGCCGCGATCCGCGCCGCCGGCCTGAGCTGCCCCGGGGACATCAGCGTGGTCGGCTACAACGACATGCCGCTGACCGACCGCGTCGACCCGGCGCTGACCACGGTACGGGTCCCCTACTTCGACGTCGGCCGTCGGGCGGCGACCCTGCTGGTCGAGGCACTCACCGACGGCGACGCGCTGGACCACTCGGTCCGGCTCACCCCACGGCTGGTGGTACGCGCCTCGACCGCACCGGTCCGCCCTTGCCCGCCACAGGACACCGGGCAGAGTGGGTAGACAACGTCCCGAGCACGTCGATCCGGAGGTCCGGCCGTCAGGTGGTGGTGGCGGGGCGGCCGACGGCCCGTAGCTCCGAGAGCGCCGACGCGAAACCGTGCAGCATGTCCGTGGCCTCGGTCAGCCGCGCCGCGGAAGGGTGCTCGCTGTTCGGCCGGTACTCCTCGGCCAGATACCCGGCGGCGGCCACCACCAGCCGCTCGTACGCCCCCACACCGGCGTCCAACTGCCCGGTCAGCGCCTCGTGCGCCTCGGCCAGCGCGGGACGCGCGTCGGGTGGCGCGAGGCGTACCGCACGTTCCACGCTCGCCACCCGGGTCGCCAGCTCGCGCAGCGACTGCTCGGCCGCGGTGGCCTCGGCGACGGCGGGTTCGGCGAAGCCGGTCAGCCGGCCGCCCATGGACGCCAGGGTCGACGCCGCCCGGTCCAGCCGTTCCCACGGCTGGGCCGCGCTGGTGCCCCGGAGGGCGCCACGGGACCGGGCGCGGCGTACCTCGGCCACCACGCCGGCACCGACCGGGAGTCGTTCCACGGCCGCGACCAGGCGGGCCCGACTGCGGGCGGCGGCCTGGGCGGGGTCGAGCGCGGGTGGCGCGGGCTGGGCGGCCAGTGCCCGCAGGTCCACCCAACGCCAGGCGGCCAGGGCGGTGGAGGCGCCTGCGGCGGCGGCCCAGGCGGCGTCGGCGAGGCCGATACCGGCGTACGGGGTCAGGATGACGGTGGCACCGCCGAGCCCACCGGCCAGTACGCTCCACCGGCGGGCGGAGCGGCGAAGCTTGCCCAGCCGGCGGAAGTAGCGGGTGCGCTCGTCTGTTGCCACCGTCGCCTCCTTGACGCCTCGGTTCAGCCGGCGGCGCTGGCGTCGCCGGGGTTGCGATCCCGGTTCATGCTGGCGCGCAGCTCGTCGAGGCGGGCCACACCGGGGTCGTTGGTCTGCGCGGCGGGCTGCTGGCCACCGACGGCGTCCCGGTCGGCGGTGCCGCCGAGCTGCTCACCGGCCATGCTGGCGCGGATCTGGTCGAGTCGGGCCGACCCGGCCACGTCCAGCGTAGCCTTCTGGATCTCCAGCATCCGGCCCTCGGCCGAGTTGCCGGCCAGCTCGGCGCGGCCCATCGCGGTGGAGTAGCGGCGTTCGATGCGGTCGCGGACCTCGTCCAGGCTGGGCGTGCTGCCGGGAGCGGTGAGCGCCGACATGGACTCCAGCGAGGAGGCCACCGTCTCCTGCATCTTGGCCTGTTCGAGCTGGCTGAGCAGCTTGGCCCGCTCGGCGAGCTTCTGCTGGAGGATCATCGAGTTGTTCTCGACCGCCCGGCGGGCCTGGCCGGCGGCGGCGAGCGCCTGGTCGTGCAGGGTCTTGAGGTCCTCGGCGGCCTGCTCCGAGGAGACGAGCTGGCTGGCGAGCGTCTGCGCGGACTGCTCGTAGCGTCCGGCCTCGGTCTCGTCGCCCTTCGCCCGGGCCTGGTCGGCGAGGACCAGCGCCTGCCGGGCGTTGCTCTGCAACCGCTCGACGTCCGACATCTGCCGGGAGAGCTTCATCTCCAGTTGCCGCTGGTTGCCGATCACCGCGGCGGCCTGCTGCACGAGCGCCTGGTGTTGCCGGTGCGCCTCGTCGATCGCCTGCTGGAGCTGCACCTTGGGATCGGCGTGCTCGTCGATTCGGGCGCCGAAGAGCGCCATCAGGTACTTCCACCCCTTGACGAACGGGTTCGCCATCTCCGCCGTATCCCCTCAGTCACGTTCGCTGCGCCAACCGCCATGTCCGGCCGGCCCAGCTCGGCCACCGGCGATGGTGGGTCCATCGTCCCCGCCGAGCGCCAGCACGGCATCCGTACCGGCGCGAGGGGGACGCTGCGATCAACCCTACGCGGCGGTCGCCACCTCGACCATCGGCCGGCGGCTCACGCGGTGTGGAACACGCTCAGGCGGCGCAGACCACGTCCCGCTCGGTGCGCTCGGCGGAGCGGACCCGGGTGCTGCGCAGGGTCGCCTTGAGCGGGGACTCCTGGCGCACCGCGACCGCGACGGAGCCGTCCGAGCTGACCTGGCGGACCGGTCGACCGGTGGACTTGTGCACCGCCGTCGCGCCGACCGGAGTCGCCTCGGCCGGCTCGTCCTGCACCGGCACCAGCACGCCCGGCAGCTGCTCGGCGAGGGCGACGGTGTCGCTGACCTCGCGCAACAGCTCGGACAGACGGGCGCCGAGGGCGTCGCAGATCGCGGCGAGCAGTTCGCTTGAGGGTTCCTTCTGGCCGCGTTCGATCTCGGACAGGTAGCCCAGGCTGACGTTGGCGGCGGAAGAGACCTCGCGCAGCGTGCGGTGCTGCCCCTGCCGGCGCGCCCGTAGTGCGTCACCGATCACCCGGCGTAGCAGGACCATCGCACCTCCCCTGAGGGACACAGTTCGCCCGGCCGCCGGCCCGGTGGTGCGCACCGGCTCCGACTGTCGGAGCTTTCCCGCAACCGTACCCGTTGCGGGCCGCCGCGACATCCCGCCCCGCCCTCCTAGCTTGCGGCAGCGGCGTCCTTCTGCACGTGGGCGGTGACCATCCGCAGCGCCTCGGTGACGGTTTCGCCCCGAATGTGGTCCCGGCTGCCGTCCAGGTGGAGTTCGCGGACCTCGCTGCCGTGCGGGCCGGCGACCGCCACGTAGACCAACCCGACCGGCTTGCCGTCCTGCGGCTCCGGGCCGGCGACGCCGGTGGTGGCCAGGCCCCAGTCGGCGCCGCAGCGCCGCCGTCCGCCCTCGGCCAGGGCGGCGGCCACGTCGCCGTCCACCGGGCCGCGCGCCGCCAGCAGATCCGCCGGTACGTCGGCGAGCTGTTCCTTCAGCTCGGTCGCGTACACCACCAGCCCGCCCCGGTAGACCGCGCTCGCCCCGGCGACCTCCACGATCGTGGCGGCCAGCAGTCCACCGGTCAGCGACTCGACGGTGGCGAGGGTCTCCCGCCGCTCGGTGAGGCGGTGCACCACACCGGCCGCCGCGCTGCCCATCTGTCCTTCGCCCTCTGTGACACCCACGCCCTGCATCCTTCCCGACGAGCGGGCGGTCTACCCGCCGCACCGCCGGGCGACCGATCAGCGGATACGGCGCAGCCGCAGAGCCTGGGCGACGTAGTCGAACCCGGTGACCACCGTCACCGCGACCGCCGCCGCCATGATCCACGGGCCGACCACGGCCAGACCGTCGGGCATCGGCCAGAGATACCAGGTGATGGCGAGGATCTGGAGCGCCGTCTTGACCTTGCCGCCCCGGCTCGCCGCGATCACCCCGCGCCGGATCACCCAGAAGCGCAGCGCGGTGATGCCCAGTTCGCGGGCGAGGATGACCGCCGTCACCCACCAGGGCAGTTGGCCGTACCAGGAGAGCAGCAGCAGGGCGGCACCGGTGAGCGCCTTGTCCGCGATCGGGTCGGCCACCTTGCCGAACGCGGTGACCAGCGAGAACCGGCGGGCGATCCAGCCGTCGACCAGGTCCGTCGCCGAGGCCACCACGAAGATCACGCAGGCGATGGTCTGCCACCCGGCGTGCGTCATGCCGGAGACCGCCACGCAGGCGGCGAAGACCGGCACGAGCAGCAGCCGCAGCGCGGTCAGCGCGTTGGCGGCGTTGACCACCGGGACCACCCGGGCCACCACGGGAAGCGGCGTGGACTCCGTCGCCTCGGTCATCGGCCCGCTCTCCGGCAGCACACCTGGTCGCTCCCCCGCTTCCTCCTGGCCGGCGGTCACCGTGTCGCGCCGGGCGCCGCCGAGATCATCTCATCGGGTACGGCGACCAGGTCGACGCCCTCGGTGTCGGTGACGGTGGCCCGGACCAGGTCACCGGGGCGCAGCGCGGCCAGGTCGACCCCGCCGCCGTCCGGGGCGACCAGGGTGGTGGAGCCGTCCACCTCGGGAGCCTGGTGCGCGGCCCGCCCCTCGACCACGCCGCCGTCGACCGAGTCCACGAGCACCTCGACCGTGGCGCCGAGGCGGTCCTCGGCGCGCTGCGAGCACAGCTCGTCGGCGAGGGCGCTGAGCTTGTCGTACCGGCGCTTGATGGTGGCGGCGGAGACCTTGCCGGGCAGTCCGGCGGCCTCGGTGCCGTCCTCGTCGCTGTAGTCGAAGACCCCGATCGCGTCGAGCCGGGCCTCGGTGAGGAAACGGACCAGTTCCTCGTAGTCGGCGCGGGTCTCGCCGGGGAAGCCGACGATGAAGTTGCTCCGCGCCCCGGCCTCCGGCGCCAGGGCACGGGCCGAGGCCAGCAGGTCCAGGAAGCGGTCGGTGGAGCCGAAACGCCGCATCCGGCGCAACACGGGCTCGCTGGAGTGCTGGAACGACAGGTCGAAGTAGGGTGCCACGCCGGGCGTGGTGGCGATCGCCTCGACCAGGCCGGGCCGGGTCTCGGCCGGCTGGAGGTAGCTGACGCGTACCCGGACGATGCCGTCGATCACCGCGAGCTGCGGCAGCAGCTTCTCCAACGCGCGGGGGTCGCCCAGGTCCTTGCCGTACGAGGTGGAGTTCTCGCTGACCAGCACCAGCTCCCGGACACCGCTCTTGGCCAGCCACTCGGCCTCGGCGAGCAGCTCGTCCGGCGTACGCGAGACGAACGCGCCCCGGAACGCCGGGATCGCGCAGAACGTGCACCGCCGGTCGCAGCCGCTGGCCAGCTTGAGCGAGGCCACCGGACCGCTGTCCAGGCGGCGACGCAGCACCGGACGCAGGTGCGCCGGGGTGTGCTCGTCCACCTCGGCCACCGTGCCGTGGCCGGGCAGCGACACCGCGCTGTCCCGCCGGGCGACCGGGGTCAGCGGCAGCAGCTCCCGCCGGTCGCGGGGGGTGTGCGCGGCGAACTCCCGCCCGGCCACGACCGCGTCCAGCCGGGACGCGATGTCCGGGTAGTCGTCGAAGCTGAGCACCGCCTGCGCCTCGGGGAGGCTGTCGGCCAGCTCCCGGCCGTACCGCTCGGCCATGCAGCCGGCCGCGACCACCTTGGCGCCGGTGTCGGCGGCGGCCAGCAGCGTCTGGATCGAGTCCTGCTTGGCCTTCTCCACGAAACCGCAGGTGTTGACCACCACCACGTCGGCGCCCTCGCCGTCGGTGGTCACCTGCCAGCCGTCGGCGTGCAGGCGGGCGGCCAGCTCCTCCGAGTCGACCTCGTTACGGGCACAGCCCAGGGTCAGCAGGGCGACCCGGCGGCCGTCGGCGGGCTGCTCCGGGTCGCGGGGCGACGCCGGACGCACCGCCTGGGAGTCGTCGACAGGAGAGGTGGCAGACACCATCCGAGGGTACCGGGCCACCGGGCACCGGCCGACAGCCCGGCCGGACCCCGACCGACCGGAGGCGGACGGGTCGTGCGCGCTCGGGCCGACCGGGCAGGGCGCGCGGCGGCCGACCGGGCACGGTGGGGCCGGACGTCAGGCGGCCGGGGCGAGGACCGAGACCAGGCGGTCGAGCAGGAACACCTCGGTGCCGGCCAGGCCGACCGAGCAGAAGACCGAGATCTGGTCCGCGTCGGCGCGGCCGGGTGCCGTGCCGGCCAGCACCGCGCCCAGGTCGCGCAGGCGGGCGGCGTACGGCGGCTGGGCGGCGAGCATCGGCGGGACGTACGCGCCCGCCTGCTCCGGGGAGTCGCTGGCCAGCACGGCTGCGGCGTCGAGGAGGTCGGTGCCGAACTCGGCCCGGTCGGACTGCTTGAAGCCGACCGCGTTGACGTGCGTACCCGGGGAGACGTCGGCGGCGGTCAGCACCGGCGTGGTGGACGTGGTGGCCAGCACCACCACGTCCCGGTCCCGGGTGGCCCGGCGCACGGTGTCCACCGCGCGGGCCGGGACGCCGAGTTCGGCGCGGACCCGGGCGGCGAACGCCTCCCGGCGGGCCGCCGAGCGGCTGTGCACGGTCACCTCGCGCAGCGGTCGTACCGCGGCGGCGGCCCACACCTGGGCCCAGGCCATCCGGCCGGCACCGATCACGCCGACCGTGGCGGCGCCCGGACGGGCCAGCGCGTCCACCGCGACCCCACCTATCGCGCCGGTCCGCCGCGAGCCCAACTCCTCCCCCACCGCCACCGCCCGCACCACCCCGCTACGCCCGTCGTGCAGCACCACCACCTGCTCGGCACCCGGGTGCCCGAAGGTGTCGTACGACCGGTAGCCGTACCACTCGTCGCGCAGGTGCCCGGCGGTCAGCACCATCCGGCCCCCGCCCAGCGGCGCGGCGGCCCGGGGCGGGGCCACCAGTCGTCCCTCGTACGCGGCGAGCAGGGCGTGGCGCATCGCGTCCACGGTGGTCGCGGCGTCCAGCGCGGCGGCGACCTCCGGATCGGTGATGAGGACCGTCATGCCTGCCATCGTGCAAGTTGAAGTCACCTTGAGGTCCACCTCCGGTGAGCGTTCTCACCCGGGCCGTCCGCCGCGTCCGGTGCTACGGTCGGTCGCGACGGCCCGCGTGGCCGTCCCGGACGAGTCGTGGGCGTACCCGGTGAGCCAAGACGCCCCGCGTGATGGACCCGACTCGTCCCGGCGCCCCGGTGGCCCGGGCGGCCCCGAAGAGGTGACCCGATGGCCTGGATCGCACTGGTGATCTCCGGACTTCTCGAGACGGCGTGGGCGATCGCCCTGGACCGCAGTGCCGGCTTCACCCGACCCGTCCCCTCCGCGGTCTTCGCGGTGACGCTGGTGCTCAGCATGGGCGGCCTGGCGTACGCGCTGCGCGAGATCCCGGTCGGGACCGGCTACGCGGTGTGGGTCGGCATCGGCGCGACCGGCACCGCCCTGGTCGGCATGCTCGTCCTGGGCGAGTCGGCCAGCCTGCCCCGACTGCTCTGTCTGCTGCTGATCGTGGCCGGTGTGGTGGGGCTCAAGATCTATCACTGATCCGTGTCCGGGGTGCTGTTTGGACGGCACGCCGGTATGGGTACTGGCCGATCAACGACGAGTTGACCACCGGAGGAGATCATGGCCAACATGCACGCAGGCACCCGCCCGCGCACCAACGCCGCCCGCATCTGCACGATCGCGGGCTTCGTCTTCGCCGGCCTCGCGCTGTTCCTGTTCCCGCTGCTGTTCGGCCTGGTCGCCGTCGGGCTCGGGGTCGCCGGCGCGGTGCAGGGCGACAAGCCGCTCGGCTGGTACGCCGCCGGGGCCGGCGTGGCCGCGATCCTGCTCAACCTGGTCCTCGCGGCAGCCCTCGCGAGCTGACCCGCGACACCGCAGACGAGGAAGGGCCCGCCGGACGTCCGGCGGGCCCTTCCTCGTGTACGGGTCGGTCCGGTGTGACGGCGCCGACCGATCGGCCAGGAGCCACCGAGGTCAGCCCTCCGTGCCCCGCAGGCCGTCCAGGACCTCGTCCAGCTCGTCCGGCTTGATCAGCACCTCGCGGGCCTTGGAACCCTCGGAGGGGCCGACCACGCCCCGGGTCTCCATCAGGTCCATCAGGCGACCCGCCTTGGCGAACCCGACCCGCAGCTTGCGCTGGAGCATCGAGGTCGAGCCGAACTGAGACGTGACCACCAGCTCGACCGCCTGCACCAGCAGGTCCAGGTCGTCGCCGATGTCCTCGTCGATCTTCTTCTTGTTCTCCTGGGCGGGGGCCAGCACGTCGGAACGGAACTCCGGCTCGCGCTGGTCCTTGCAGAACTTGACCACGTCGCCGATCTCGCGCTCGGTGACCCAGGCGCCCTGGATCCGCACCGGCTTCGACGCGCCCATCGGCAGGAACAGGCCGTCACCGCGCCCGAGCAGCTTCTCCGCGCCGGGCTGGTCCAGGATGACCCGCGAGTCGGCCAGCGACGAGGTGGCGAACGCCAGCCGGGACGGCACGTTGGCCTTGATCAGACCGGTCACCACGTCGACCGAGGGCCGTTGGGTGGCCAGCACCAGGTGGATCCCGGCGGCCCGGGCGAGCTGCGTGATCCGGACGACCGAGTCCTCCACGTCACGCGGTGCGACCATCATCAGGTCGGCCAACTCGTCCACGATCACCAGCAGGTACGGGTACGGGCGCATCTCCCGTTCACTGCCCGGCGGCGCCTTGATCTCGCCGTTGCGGACCTTGCGGTTGAAGTCGTCGATGTGCCGGACCCCGTTGGCCGCCAGGTCGTCGTAGCGCATGTCCATCTCGCGGACCACCCACTCCAGCGAGTCGGCGGCCTTCTTCGCGTTGGTCACGATCGGGGTGACCAGGTGCGGGATGCCCTCGTAGCCGGTCAGCTCGACCCGCTTCGGGTCGATCAGCAGCAGCCGCACCTCGTCCGGCGTGGCCCGGGTCAGGATGGACATCAGCAGGGAGTTGAGGCAACTGGACTTCCCGGCGCCGGTGGCGCCTGCGATCAGGATGTGCGGCATCTTGGCCAGGTTGGCCACCACGAACCCGCCCTCGATGTCCTTGCCGAGGGCCACCACCATCGGGTGGTGGTCGCTGGTGGCCGCCCGCGACCGCAGCACGTCACCGAGCGCCACGTTCTCCGGGTCGGTGTTCGGGATCTCCACACCGACCGCGCTCTTGCCCGGGATCGGGCTGAGGATCCGCACGTCCGGCGACTTCACCGCGTACGCGATGTTGCGGGAGAGCTGGGTGATCCGTTCGACCTTGACGCCGTGGCCCAGCTCGACCTCGTACCGGGTCACCGTCGGGCCCCGGGTGAATCCGGTGACCGCCGCGTCCACGTCGAACTGGTCGAAGACCCCGGTCAGCGCCGCGATCACCTCGTCGTTGGCCTTGCTGCGGCTCTTCGGCGCGGCTCCGGTGCTCAGCATGTTCGCCGGCGGCAGCGTGTAGTCCCCGGCCATCCCGGTCAACGCGAGCTGCTCGGCCCGGGTCGGCGCGGGCGAGTGCTCCGGCGGCTCGGCCGGCTTGCGGCTGGCCGGCACCCGGGACGGTGCCTTGCGCGGCAGGACCACGGTCTCCTGGAGGTCCACCCCGTCCAGGTCCTCGAAGTCGTCCGGATCGATCGGCGGAGGAGTCCGCTTCGCCGGCCGTCGCCGGGACGGCGCGGCGGGCGTCTCCGCCTCGGCCTCGTCCTCCTCCTCGGTGCGGCCGATCACCGCCCCGGCCAGCAGGCCGAGCCGCTCGGGCACCTTGTTGATCGGCGTCGCGGTCACCACCAACAGCCCGAACACCAGCAGCAGGAGCAGCAGCGGCACCGCCACCCAGGCGGTGACCGCGCGCTCCAGCAGGCTGCCGACGCCCGCGCCGACCAGGCCACCGGCGAAGTCCCGCTCGGTCGGGTCGGACGGCTGCTGACCGATGTGCAGCATCGCGGCGGTGGCGACCAGCATGGAGCCCCAGCCGATCACGCCGCGTCCCCGGTGCTCGGGATCGCCGGGTTGCCGCATCAGCCGCCAGGCGCCGATGCCGAGCAGCACCGGCACCACGATGGAGATGGCACCGAGGAACAACCGGATCGTGTCGGCGAGTTGGGCACCCAGCGGGCCGGCCCCGGAGAACCACAGTGCACCGGCGGTGAGCAGGGCGAGGCCGATCACCAGCAGGCCGGCGCCGTCGCGGCGGTGCTCCGGGTCGATGTCGGCGGCGGAGGCGGCCTGACGGCCGGTGGCGCGTACCGCCCACCCGACGCTGTGCGCCAGGCCCATCCACACCGCACGGACCGCCCGGCCGACGTACGCCGCCGGGCCCGGCCCCCGGGCCGTGGTGCGACGCCGGACCGGCGCCCGGGTCTTCTTCGCCGGTTGGCGCGCACGACTGTTGTTCGTGCCACCGCGCGGCGACGCGCCGCGTCGGCGACTCGCCTGAGAGGTACGGCCCGCCATAGCATCACCGTAACGGCGGGCCCCGGGATACGCCGGTCTTACTGGTCGCGTCCGCGTGTCGCAGCGCGGCCACCGCCGCGTGCCGTGATATTCGCCCCATGGAAGGGTGCCCGATGGCGTCGCCGGAGTTCGAGGACGGACCGTTGGCCGGCCATCCGTCGGCACTGCGGCCGTTGACGCACGACCTCGTCACGGCCGTGTTGGCGCACCGGGGCCACCCCGTCACCGCCGACGGGGGTGCGCTGGTCGGCCGGTGGGCCGAGGGCCACGTCTGGTTCCTGCGCGCCGGGGACGACGGCGAGATCCTCCAGGTACGCATCGTGGCCACGCCCGCCTTCGGCCTCGACGAGGTGCCCCGGTTGCACGAGTTCTGCAACACCTGGAACCACGACCTGTTCTGGCCCAAGGCGTTCGTCCACGTCGACGACGCCGGACGGGCCCGGGTCTGCGGCGAGGTGATCACCGACCTGGAACGCGGCGTCACCCCGCACCAGCTCGACCGGCTGCTCGACCGGGGCATCTCCACCGGCCGCCGGCTGGCCGCCGAGGTGGGCCGGCTCGTCGGGTCGGAGCGGCCGTGACCGGCTGGCCGACCGGTCCCGGACGTGGCCGCCAGCGCAGCCGGACCACCGCGCCGGTCCCCGGCGAACGGCCCGCCGACGCGTTGCACGTCGCCCGGGACATGCCGGACGGCGAAGCGCGCATCGCCGAGGTGGAACGCGTCGCCGTCCGCGCCGAGGCGGCCGGTGACCCCGCCACCGCCCGGGCCGCCTGGTCCGAACTGGTCGAGACGCACCTGCGCGGCGGCGAGCGGTGGCGGCTCTTCGAGCCCGTCCGGCGCTGCCTCGACGCCGCCGCCCGCGCCCGGTCCACCCCCGGCGGCCCCGACGACGACACGCTGCGCCGCTACCGCCGGTACGCCGCCGAAGCCCTGCTCGGCACCCCGCGCATCGGCCTCGACCAGGCCGCCCACCTCCTCGACACCGACACGGGCCCGGGGGTGACGGCGGACCGGGACGACGCGGTGGTGGCGCAGGTGCGCTGCCGGATCGCCGACCATCTCGGCGACGAGCCCGCCGCCCGGCACTGGCTGCGCCGGTGGCAGGCCGCGCCCGCCGACCCGGCCGCCGGATGTCCCGACTGCCTGCCGGTACGCCAGGCCGAACTGCTCGCCGGCTGGGGCGACTGGACGGAGGCGCTCACCGCCGTCGCGTCCGTGCTGGACGGTCCGGACGGCTGCACCGCCCAGCCCGAAGCGGCCCTGACCGGGGCACTGCTGCCCTGGCTGCGGGCCGGCGAGACGCACCGGGCGGCCCGCGCCCACGTCCGGGCGTACCGGCGGCACCGGGTCGAGCCCGACGGGTTCGGCCACCTCGCCACGCACCTGCGCTTCTGTGCCCTCGGCGGGCACCTCGGGCAGGGGCTGGCGATCCTGGTCGCGCAGTTGCCCCGGCTGGACCAGCCGCACGACGACCGGTCGGTGATGGAGTTCACCGCCGCCGGCGCGCTGGTCTGCGCCCGCGCCGCCGCCGACGGCGACCGCCCGGTGCACCGGCCGGCATACCGGGGACGGCCGGCGGCGCAGGTCACGGTGAGCGCGCTCGGTGCCGAGCTGCTCGCCGTCGCCACCGCGCTCGCCGGCAGTTTCGACGCCCGCAACGGCACCGGCCACCAGTCCGGCCGGATCGCCGCCTGGCTGGCCGAACGCCCGCTGGCCGAGCCGGTGCCGCTGCCGGGTGAGGACGAGATCGAGCCGGACGACGAGCCCTGGCCCGGCGACCCGACGCCGACCGGCAGCGGGACCGGGGCCGAGGTCAGGACGGACGACGCCGCCGGTCAGACGGCGGACGAGGTCGGTGCACTGACCGTACGGATGATCACCGAGGCGTTGGACCGGCGGGGCGACGGGTACGCCCTGGACCCGACCGGCACCGTGCTCGGGCGCTGGGGCGACGCGGTGATCCAGTTCCGGCGGGCCGGGGAGCGCGGCGAGATCCTGCACGCCCGGGTGGTCGCCGGTCGTCGGCTGCCGGCCGCCCGTCGGGCCGAGGCGTACGCGTTCTGCAACGGGTGGAACCGGGACCGGCTGCTGCCCAGCGCGTACGTGCACGATCCGGGCGAGGGTGAACTGGTGCTGGCCGGCGAGGTGACCACCGACCTGGCGTACGGGGTGGCCCCGGCACAGGTCACGGTCCTCGTCGACGCGGCGGTCCGCACGGGCGTCGCGTACGCGGAGGCGGTCGCCGCGCTGCCCTGAGCGGACATGCGCCGGCCCGGCCGGACGGGACGCGTCCGACCGGGCCGGCAGGGAATCAGCGTCGGCTGCCCAACGTGGCGAAGTTCTGTGTGGTGAGCAACGTCAGGTTGTTGCGTTGCAGGATCTCGTTGACCGGCTGGTAGAACGTCGTGCCACCGCGTACGCAGTCGCCCGAGCCGCCGGAGGTGACGCCCTGCGCCTGGCTGCCCGAGATCCACGAACCGCCGGAGTCACCGGGCTCGGCGCAGACGTTCGTCCGGACCAGCCCGCTGACCAGGCCCTCCGGGTAGCGGACGGTGGCGTTGCGGGCCTGCACGGTGCCGCAGCGTACGCCGGTGGTGGAGCCGGACCGGCAGATCGACGACCCTGCGGGCACCTCCTGCGAGCCGGCGACCCGGGCGATGCCGCCCCGGAAGTCGGTCACCTCGGGCAGCACCCGGGTGTTCTGGTTGACCTGCACGAAGGCCCAGTCGTCGCCGGGGAAGGAGGAGGCCCGGAACACACCCTGCAACTCGCCGTCCGGCCCCGAGGTCCGGGCACCGACCCGGCCGCAGTGCCCGGCGGTCACGTAGCCGCCGACCACCGCGAACCCGACCGAGCAGCGGCCGGCGCCGACGAAGAAGGGCTCGCCGCCACGGACGTCGGCGAAGAGTCGCGGCTGCTCCTCGGTGGCCATCCGGACCGCCTGCCGGGGTACGCCCGCACGGGCCACGAAACGCCAGCCGGCCGCTTCGGCACCCGGTGCGGCGAGCACCACCACCGTGTTGGTGGCGACGTCGACGTACCAACCGGAGACGTTCTCGGCCCGCCCGGCGGTCCGGTCCATCCGGGTCTTGATCGCGTCGAGCTGGCCGACGCCACGCTCCACCACCTTCGGCACCGCGCCGGTGGCGCGTACCCGCTGTGCCTGTGCCTCGTCGGCGACCGCGACGTTGAGCTGGGCGCCGTCGGCGCTCAGCCAGCTACCGGCGTAGTCCCCGCCGAGGTCCGACCGGAGCTGCTCGACGACCCCGCTGGCCCAGCGTTCGGTCTTCAGCCGCGCCGCGACCTGCGCCTGGTCCAGCCCCAGGTCGCGACGCATGGCCTCGACCACCTCCGCGTCGGCGCCCGCCACGGCCTGACCGGTCGGCGCGGTGCTCGGCGCGCCGCCGTCACCGGCGAAGGACGGCAGGGCCACCGCCGCCGCCGCGCCCAGCGCCGCCACCACGACACCGATGGCTGTCAATCGTCTGCGGTCCATCCGCCATGCTCCTCCCGGCCGGCGCGGGGCACGCCTGCCGGATCGGAGTACGGGCGGATGGACCGAACGGTTCAGACTTCGACGACAGTGGGCACGATCATCGGCCGGCGCCGGTAGGCGTCGTTGACCCACCGACCCACCGTGCGACGAACGATCTGCTGGAGCTGGTGCGGGTCGGTGATGCCGTCCGCAGCGGCCCTGTTCAGGGCCTCGGTCACCAACGGGATCACCGCGTTGAACGCCTGCTGGTCCTCGGAGAAACCCTTGGCGGAGACGGTCGGCCCGGCGACCACCTTGCCGGTCACCGAGTCCACCACCACCGTCGCGGCGATGAACCCACCGTCACCGAGGATGCGACGCTCGGTGAGCAGCGATTCGCTGACGTCACCGACGGCCAGTCCGTCGACGTAGACGTACCGGCTCTTGACCCGTCCCACCAGGCTGGCCCGGCCCTCCACGAGGTCGACCACGTCGCCGTCCTCGCAGAGCACCACCCGGTCGGCCGCCACCCCGGACTCGATGCCGAGCCGGGCGTGCGCCCGCAGGTGCCGCCACTCGCCGTGCACCGGCATCAGGTTGCTGGGCCGCACCACGTTGAGCAGGTAGAGCAGTTCACCGGCGGGCGCGTGGCCGGAGACGTGCACCTTGGCCACGTCCTTGTGCACCACCACGGCACCGGCCCGGGCCAACCGGTTGATCACCCGGTAGACCGAGGTCTCGTTGCCCGGCACCAACGACGAGGCGAGCACCACCGTGTCGCCCGGGGCGATGGTGATGTGCCGGTGGTCGCCGCTGGCCATCCGGCCCAGGGCGCTCATCGGCTCGCCCTGCGACCCGGTGGACATCAGCACGATCTGCTCGGGCGGCATCGACGTGGCCTCGTCCAGGCCGACCACCAGGCCCGCCGGGATGTTGAGCAGCCCCAGGTCGCGGGCGATGCCCATGTTGCGCACCATGGACCGGCCGATCAGCGCGACCTTGCGGCCGTGCTCCAGCGCCGAGTCGAACACCTGCTGCACCCGGTGCACGTGCGAGGCGAACGAGGCGACGATGATCCGGCCGCGCGCCTTGGCGAAGATCGAGTCGAGGACCGGGCCGATCTCCCGCTCCGGGGTGACGAAGCCGGGGATCTCCGCGTTGGTGGAGTCCGAGAGCAGCAGGTCCACGCCCTCGGCGCCGAGCCGGGCGAACCCGGCCAGGTCGGTGATCCGGCCGTCCAGCGGGAGCTGGTCCATCTTGAAGTCGCCGGTGTGCAGCACCAGGCCGGCCGGCGTACGGATGGCCACCGCCAACGCGTCCGGGATCGAGTGGTTGACGGCGAAGAACTCGCACTCGAACGGACCGAGTCGCTCCCGGCCGCCCTCCCGCACCGTCAACGTGTACGGCTGGATCCGCCGCTCCGCCAGCTTCGCCTCGACCAGCGCCAGGGTGAACTGGGAACCCACCAGCGGGATGTCCGGCTTGTGGGCGAGCAGGTACGGCACCGCGCCGATGTGGTCCTCGTGCCCGTGGGTCAGCACGATCGCCTGGACGTCGTCGAGCCGGTCGAGGATGGGACCGAAATCCGGCAGGATCAGGTCGACACCGGGCTGCTCCACATCGGGGAAGAGCACGCCGCAGTCGACGACCAGCAGTTTGCCGTCGTACTCGAAGACGGTCATGTTCCGGCCGATGGCGCCGAGCCCGCCGAGCGGGGTTATCCGCAGTCCGCCCTCCGGCAGCGGCGGGGGAAGTTGGGCCTCCTCGTTGTGCGCCTCGGTCACGCGTTCACCTCATTCTGCGACGCCGTCACCCGGCGTCCGTCGTGTCGTTTGATCATTCGGGTAGCGGTAGCCCCGCCGCCGCGCAGTCGGCGCGCAGCTGGGCGAACTCGTCTTCGGTGGCTTCCACGAGCGGCGACCGGACCGGCCCGGCCGGCAGCTTCGACGCGTTCAGACCCGCCTTCACCAGGATCGTGCCCTGGGTCCGGAAGATCCCGGTGAACAACGGCAGCAGCCGGCGGTGCAGAGCGAGCGCGGTCGCGGTGTCCCCCGCGTCGTACGCCTCGATCATCCGCTTGGTGTCGGCCCCGGTGAAGTGCGTCGAGGTGCCGACCACGCCCACGCACCCGACCGCGAGCGCTGGCAGCGTGGAGGCGTCGTCGCCGCTGTAGAACGCCAGGTCCGTGCGGCTGGTCACCCAGCTCGTCGCGGTCAGGTCGTTCTTGGCGTCCTTGACCGCGACGATGCGGCCGTGCTCGGCGAGCCGGACCAGCGTCTCGGTCTCGATCGGCACCCCGGCGCGGTGCGGGATGTCGTAGACCATCACCGGCAGGCCGGTGGAGTCGGCCACCTCGATGAAGTGACGCAGCAACCCGGCCTGCGGCGGCTTGTTGTAGTACGGGGTCACCACCAGCAACCCGTGCGCACCGGCCTTCTCCGCGGCGGCGGCCAGCTCGATGGTGTGCCGGGTGTCGTTGGTGCCGACCCCCGCCACCACCCGGGCCCGCTCACCGACGGTCTCCACCACGGTCCGGATCAGGCGTTCCTTCTCCGCGTCCGTGGTGGTCGGCGACTCGCCGGTGGTGCCGTTGACCACCAGCGCGTCGTTGCCCTGCTCGGTCACGAGGTGGTCCGCGAGCCGCGCGGCGCCGTCGAGGTCGAGCGCACCGTCGGCGGTGAACGGGGTCACCATCGCGGTGAGCACTCGTCCGAAGGGGCGGGAGGCCGCCCGGACCGGTGTGTCAAGGTGGTCGTGCGTCATGGTGACAACCTAGCGGACGGCCGGCGGTCGGCCGCCGGGGAAGGCCTCAGGACCCCTCGGTGAGCGGAGTGCTCTCCCGCTCAGGATGCCGCGATGTGCGGGCTCGCCGCCACCTCGGTGCCATCGGCGAGAGTCGAGACGGCGAAGTCGGCGAAGACGTTCGGCGCCACCCGCTGCAACTGCCGCAGGCACTCCACCGCCAGCTCGCGGATCTCCACGTCGGCGTGCTCGGTGGCCCGCATCCCGATGAAGTGCCGCCAGGCACGGTAGTTGCCGGTCACCACGATCCGCGTCTCGGTGGCGTTCGGCAGCACCGCCCGCGCCGCCTGCCGGGCCTGCTTGCGCCGCAACGTCGGGTTGGGCTCGTCGGCGAAGTGCCGCTCCAACCCCTCCAACAACTCGGTGTACGCCCGCACGCTCGCCTCGGCCGCCTCGACGAACCGCTTGTGCAGCTCCGGGTCCTCGGCGATCACCCTCGGCTCCACCATCGCCGCGTCCCGCTCCGGCACGTACCGCTGCGACAACTGGGAGTACGAGAAGTGCCGGTGCCGGATAAGTTCGTGCGTGAACGACCGGGAGACCCCGCTGAAGTAGAAACTCACCGACCCGTGCTCCAGCACCGAGAGGTGCCCGACCTCCAGGATGTGCGCGAGGTATCCGGCGTTGGTGGCGGTCGCCGGATTCGGCTTCTTCCAGCTCTGGTAGCAGGCCCGGCCGGCGAACTCCGCGAGCGCCTGTCCCCCGTCCGCGTCGGTCGACCACGGCACGTCCTCCGGCGGGTCGAAGTGGGTCCACGCGATCAGCTTGACCTGGGGCTGCACCATCTCCGGCATTCCTGCGACTGTAGTTGGCCCCACCCCACCACCCCCACCCCACCCCCACCGCCCACCCCACCGCCCACCCCACCACGTGTCCCGCCGCGCGCACCGCCGCGTTGATCAAGAGGTTTCGGTCACGAACGAGGTGGCCGGAGGGCGCAAACCTCTTGATCAACTCATTCAGGAGGTGGGGGGTGGGGGGGTGGGGGGGTGGGGGGGTGGGGGGGTGGGGGGGTGGGGGGGTGGGGGGGGGGGGGGGGGGGGGGGGTGGGGGGGGGGGGGGGGGGGGGGGGGGGGGGGGTGGGGGGGGTGGGGGGGGTTAGACGTAGAGGGCGGTGAAGGGGGGCCAGGGGAGGTTGCGGATCACCGTGAAGGCCAGCCAGGCGGCGAGGAAGCCGCCGACCAGCTTCGGGCCGACGCGCAACTCCGGCAGTCGCCAGCCGAACGCCTGCTTGCCGGCCCAGGCGACGAAGAAGTACGCCAGGAAGGGCAACGCGAAGACGAAGAGGAAGTGGTGCCGGGCGGCGGCCGGCAGATCGGCGTGCAGGACGTACCAGAGGGCGCGGGTGCCACCGCAGCCCGGGCAGTCCAGCCCGGTGGTGAGTTTGAGCAGGCAGCTGGGGATCGCGTCCGGCGCGGAGCGGGTGGGATCGCTGACCAGTGCGTACCCGATGCCGGCGGCGACGCAGCCGACGGCGGCCAGCGGCACCACCCAGCGCGGGGTGCGCTCGTGCAGGCGCGTGACGAAGCGGGTCAGGCGGTCGGGCTCGGCGATCGGCGGGTAGTAGCCCGCCGGATAGCCACCGGGGTAGCCCTCCGGGTGAGCGGGGGTGGCGGGCGCGTGGGGATCGGGGGCGCCCGGTCGGTCAACGCTCGTCACGCTGCTCACCGTACACCCGCCACGCTCAGCAGCGCGGCGGCCAGCGGGCCGGCCAGATCACCGGCGGACGGCGGAGCGACCGCGTCCAGGCCGAGCCAGCCGGCGAGTCGGTACAGCTCGGCGGCGAGGGCCACGGCGGTCTCCCCCAGGTCGGCGCCCGGCTCGACCCAGGCGGCCGGCACCAGCAGCACCCCGGCCCTGCGATCGGCCTTGAGGTCGACGCGGGCGGTGAACCGCTCCCCCTGCCGGAACGGCAGCACGTAGTAGCCGTACACCCGCTGGGGCGCGGGCACGTAGATCTCGATGCGGTAGGTGAAGCCGAACAGCCGCTCGGTGCGGGCGCGTTCCCAGATCAGCGGGTCGAAGGGGCTGACCAGCGTGTTGCCGCGTACCCAGCGGGGCAGCCGGGCCTGCGCGTGCAGCCAGGCCGGCTGCCGCCAGCCCGGCACCGTCACCGGGCGCAACTCCCCGGCCTCGACCAGCTCGGCGACGGCCTGCCGGGCACCGGCCACCGGCAGCCGGAAGTAGTCGCGCAGCTCCACCTCCGCGGCCACGCCGAGCGCCCGGGCGGCGATGCCGACGAGCGTGCGGTACGCCTCGGCGTCGGTCGGCGTGGGTGCGTTCAGCACCTCGGCGGGAAGCACCCGTTCGGGCAGGTCGTAGCGGCGGGCGAAGGAGGTGGTGCGGTCCGCCGCGCACACCTCGCCGGCCCAGAACAGGTATTCCAGCGCCTGTTTGACCGCCGACCAGTTCCACCCCCAGTTGCCGGTCTCCCGGGGTGCGTCGTGCTCGATCTCGGCCACGGTCAGCGGTCCCCGCGCGGCCACCTCGTCGCGTACCCAGGCCACCAGGGCGGGCTGCTCCTGGGCGATGCGGCGCATCCCGCCCCAGGCGTCGGTGTGCGCCCGCGCCATCCGCCAGCGCAGCGCCGGATGCAGACCGACCGGCACCAGCGACGCCTCGTGCCCCCAGTACTCGAAGAGGTCACGGGGCCGACGGTAGGCGGCGGTGTCGAGCAACGTGGTCGGGTACGGCCCGAGCCGGCTGTAGAGCGGCAGGTAGTGCGCGCGTTGCAGGACGTTCACCGAGTCCATCTGGATCAGCCCGACCCGGTCGAGCACCCGCCGCAGGTGACGGCGGGTGGGCGCCCCGGTGGGCGACGGGTCGGCGAAGCCCTGTGCGGCCAGCGCCACGCGGCGGGCCTGGGCGAGCGAGAGTGATTCCGGTGCGACCATCGCAGCGCAGGCTACGTCACCCGTACGACACCGGTGCGGAGACTGGACCTGACGCCCCGGGCCGCCTAGAACTGGAGCCATGCCCACCATCCGTCGGGAGGAACCCGAGGACGCCGAGGCGATCGCCCGGGTGCACGTGAGCGGCTGGCAGGCCGGGTACGCCGGGATCATGCCGGACGAGGTGCTGGGCCGACTCAACCCGGTGGCCTGGGCGCAGCGTCGCCGGGCCCTCGGCACGGCCGACCCGGAGCATCCGTTCACCACGCTGCTCGCCGAGGTCGACGGGGCGTTGGCCGGGTTCACCACGTTCGGGCCGTACCGCAACAACCAGGACCGGGGCGACCTCGACCCGGCGTACGGCGAGGTGGTGGCGCTCTACGTGGCGCCCGCCCACTGGGGCGACGGCACGGCTCCGGTGCTGTTCGCCGCCGCGCACGACGGCCTGCGGGAACGCGGCTGGTCGGAGTACCGGGTGTGGGTGCTCGCGGACAACCACCGGGCCCGCCGGTTCTACCAGCGGGCCGGGTTGTCACCGGATGGTGAGGAGTCGACCTATCCGGTGCCGCTCTCCGGCGGGCGTCCGCCGATCGGGCTGGTCGAGTTGCGGTACACCGGCCGCCTCGACGGCTGACCGTCCGGCCGGTACCGGCGGTGCGCCCCGGTCCAGCGGTTCGCCCCGGCGGCCCAGCGGCAGGAAGGCCAGCAGCGCCAGGCTGATCCAGACGTACGTGTTGCCGAAGAGGAAGCCGTCGATCCCGCTGAAGTCCTGCTCCCACGCCCAGACGATCCGGCTGGTCAGGAAGCCGTACCCGACGATGGCGGCGGCCAGCAGCAGGTGCCGGCGACGGCTACGCGGTGGCGCGGCCATGCCGTGGTCCACCAGGAGCAACAGCCCCGGCAGCAGCCAGACCAGGTGGTGCACCCAGGTGACCGGGCTGACCAGGCACATCACCGCGCCGGTCAGCGCCAGACCGGCGGCCTCGTCGCCGGCCGCCACGGCGGCCCGCGACCGTCGGATCCACAGCGCGACGGTCGCGGCCACCAGCGCCAGCCAGGCCAGCGTGCTGGGGCTCTGCGGGTCGAGCCGGGCCACCACGCCGCGCAGCGACTGGTTGGAGACGAAGGCCAGCTCACCGACGCGGCCGGTGTTCCACAACGCCGAGGTCCAGAACTCGCGGGAGGCGTCCGGGAACAGCGCGGCGGCCAGCACGGTCGCTGCGGTCGCGGTGCCGGTGGCGGTGAGCGCCGCCCGCCAGCGACCGGTGGCCAGCAGATAGATCAGGAAGATGCCGGGCGTGAGCTTGATCGCGGTGGCCAGGCCGATGCCGACGCCGGCCCACCTGCTGTCGCGTGGCAGCAACCGCAGCAGGTCCACCGCGACCAGGAACAGCAGCAGCGTGTTGACCTGGCCGAAGTTGATGGTCTCGCGCATCGGCTCGAACGCGGCGGCCAGGCAGAGCGCCACCGCGAACGCGAACCACCGGGTCCAGCCCGCGCGGCGGGACACCGGGTCCAGCAGCCACCAGATCAGCACCGCGGCGGTGGCCACCCCGGCGGCCACGCTCACCACGATCGCCCCGTGCCAGGACAGGTACGCCATCGGCAGCATCACCAGCGCGGCGAACGGCGGGTAGGTGAAGCCGTACTGGGTGCCCGGCTTGAGGTAGTCGTAGATCTCGCCGCCGTCGTGCACCCACCAGACCAGCGCGCCGCGATAGACGTGCAGGTCGAAGAAGCCGTGCCGGACCGCCGCCACGGAGAGGAACGCGGTCACCGCGACGGCGAGTACGACCACTGCGACGACCTGTCCGACCGTCCGCCTGGCACCCTGCGCCACCGTCGCCTCCCTCACCCTGCGTAGGCTGTCGTCCCATGGCTCTGGGGTTTGTCCGCCCGGCGCGTCCGGAGGACGTCGCCGAGATCGCCCGCATCCAGCTCGCGACCTGGCGGGTCGCCTACCGGCGGCTGCTGCCCCGGCACGTGCTGGAGAACCTCGACGAGGCGTGGCTCGCGCGGCGGTGGGACGCCGCGGTGCGCCAGCCGCCCGGTGAGACCCATCGGGTGCTGGTCGCCGTCGAACAGGCCGAGCAATCGTATCTGGTGGGCTTCGCCGCCTCCGGGCCGGTCGACGCGGAGGCGCTGGCCCCGAACGAGCCCGCCGACGCGCTCGGCGCCGACGTGGTGGCGGTGACCGACCTGCTGGTGGAGCCGCGCTGGGGCCGGCGCGGACACGGCAGCCGGCTGCTCGCCGCCAGTGTGGACCTGTGGCGGGAGTCCGGCTTCACCCGGGCCGTCTCCTGGGTCTTCGAGGGCGACGAGGCGTCCCGGAAGTTCCTCGGCGCGGCCGGCTGGGAGCCCGACGGGGCGGGGCGGGCGCTGGACGTGGACGACATGCTGGTGCCGCAGCTGCGCCTGCACGTGGCGGTGCCCGCCGAGGCGGACTGAGCGGCCGTCGGACGGCCGGGGCTGCGGCAGCACCACGACGGAGATGTACTGCCACCCCGGTGCCTGTCGAGCTGAGAGCAGAGACGGATCACCGACGGCCGACTCGGCAGCGAGCAGCCAGCGACGGCTCGTCCGGCAGCGACGGATCACACGTAGCCGACCGACGGTGACGGGCGGCCGACGGTGACGGGCAGCCGACGGTGACGGGCGGCCGACCGGGCCGCGATAGCGCAGACGGTTCAGCTCGACAGTGCCCGAAGCAGGGGTAGGACACCGCCTCGGTCCGTCACGGCAACCCCCGTCCGTCACGGCAACCCCCGTCCATCGCGGCAGCCCCGGTCCGGGAGAGGTCCGCGTCGGGCGTGGCGGCCGCCCGGGTCGGGCTCAGTCGAGCAGCGGGTCCAGGCCGAGGGTCAGACCGGGTCGGCCGGGCACCGCGCGGACGGCCAGCAGCACGCCTGGCATGAACGAGACCCGGTCGTACGAGTCGTGCCGGATGGTCAGCGTCTCGCCGGTGGTGCCGAAGAGCACCTCCTGGTGGGCGAGCAGGCCGGTGGCCCGGACCGCGTGCACGCGCACCCCCTCGACGTCGGCGCCCCGGGCACCGGGGACCTCGTCGGCGGTGGCGTCCGGCACCGGGCCCAGCCCGGCCTCGGCGCGGGCCGCCGCGACCAGGCGGGCGGTGTGCGTGGCGGTGCCGCTGGGCGCGTCGAGCTTGCGCGGGTGGTGCTGCTCGATGATCTCGACGGACTCGAAGTGCCGGGCCGCGCGGGTGGCGAACTGCATCATCAGCACCGCGCCGATGCCGAAGTTCGGGGCGATCACCACACCCAGCTCCGGCCTGCCGCCGAGCCAGTCCCGCACCTGGTCCAGCCGCTGCCCGGTGAAGCCGGTGGTGCCGACGACCGCGTGCACGCCCTGGTCGACGCACCAGCGCAGGTTGTCCATCACCACGTCCGGGGTGGTGAAGTCGACGACCACCTGCGCACCGGCGTCCGCCACGGCGGTCAACGGGTCGCCCTGGTCGACCGAGGCCACCAGTTCCATGTCGGCGGCGCCGTCGACGGCCCTGCACACCTCGAGGCCCATCCGGCCCCGGGCACCCAGCACACCGACCCGGATCGGCCCGGTCGCGCCCTTCTCCTGCTCGTCAGTCACGCGGCACAACCTATCCCAATCGGGACGCCGGCACCCCGGCGGTACGACGGCCGCACCCGGGCGGCCGGGTCAGGCGACGAAGTCCGAGTCGCCGAACGGGCCGACCACGGCCAGCGACATGGGTCGGCTGAGCAGGTCGGCGGCGAGTGCGTTGACGTCGTCGAGCGTGACCGCGTCGACCCGGTGCAGCAGTTCGTCGACGGGGACCAGGTCACCGTAGAGCAGCTCGCCCTTGGCCAGCCGGCTCATCCGTGAGCCGGTGTCCTCCAGGCCGAGCACGAAGGAGCCCTTGCTCATCCCCTTGCCCCGGGCCAGTTCGGCCTCGGTGACGCCCTGCGCGGCGGTACGCGCCAACTCGGCCCGGGTCAGCTCCAGCACCTCCTGCACCCGCCCCGGGGCGCACCCGGCGTACACGCCGAACAGACCGGTGTCGGCGTACTGGCTGGCGTAGGAGTAGACCGAGTACGCCAGGCCACGCCGCTCGCGGATCTCCTGGAACAGGCGGCTGGACATGCCGCCGCCGAGCACGTTGTTGAGCACGCCGAGGGCGAAGCGTCGCTCGTCGAGCCGGTCGATGCCGGGGCAGCCGAGCACGACGTGCGCCTGCTCGGTCTCCTTCGCGTGGACGACCACGGTGGCGGTCTGGGTGCGTACCGCCGGGGTGATCGGCCGGTGCGACGCGGGCGTCGCCGGGTCGGTGTCGAGCGGACTGCCCTTGAGCGCCGACCGGACCAGCCGGACCACGGTCGCGTGGTCGAGGTTCCCGGCGGCGGCGATGACGATCTGCGGCGCGACGTAGCGGCGGCGGTAGAAGCTCTGGATCTGCCGGCGAGTCATCGGGGTGACCGTCTCGGCGGTGCCGGAGATCAGCCGGCCCAGCGGGTGGTCACCGTAGACGGCCCGGGTGAGCAGGTCGTGCACCTCGTCGCCGGGTTCGTCGTCGTGCATGGCGATCTCTTCGAGGATGACGCTCCGCTCGGTCTCCACGTCGGCCGGGTCGAGCACCGAGTCGGCGACCAGGTCGCACATCACGTCGATGGCCAGGGGCAGGTCCGCGTCCAGCACCCGGGCGTAGTAGCAGGTGTACTCCTTCGTGGTGAAGGCGTTGGTCTCGCCGCCGACCGCCTCGATCGACGAAGAGATCTCCAGGGCGTCCCGCTTGTGGGTGCCCTTGAAGAGCAGGTGCTCCAGGAAGTGGGCGGCGCCGGCCTGCGTGCCGGTCTCGTCCCGGGAGCCGACCGCCACCCAGATGCCGAACGAGACGCTGCGCATCGCCGGGATCGCCTCGGTGAGTACCCGCAGCCCGCTGGGGAGGACCGTGCGGCGCACCGTACCGCCCAGCGGGTCGTCACTCAACGTCCTGGTCACCGCGCGGGTGGCCGCTCCGGCGGACCGGGTGGTCGTGGCGGCCTGCCGGCCGCCCGAGGGCATCCCTCCCGGTCGCGCCGTGGGCAAGGACGAACGGCGGGTCCGACTCACGGCAACCTGCTTCCCAGTACGACGAGGGGTGGTGGATCACGAACCGGCCGGGCGACGGTGTCGCCCGGCCGGTCAGCGGTGCGGTACTAGCTACTGTCGGCGATCAGCTGTGCCGGGTGCGGCGCCGCGGACGGGAGTCCCCGTCGCCGCCGCCCTCGCCACCCTCCGGGCCACGGCCGCCCCGGTCGCCACCGCGCTCGCGGTCGCCCCGGTCACGCGGGCCACGGTCGCCCCGGTCACGGCTGGCCGGCCGCTCGCCACCGGCCTCGGCGGCCGGCGCCTCGGCGCCCTCCGGCCGGACCTTGTCCAGGTAGATCTTGCCGCGCTGGTCGACGTCGGCGATCTCGACCTCGACGCGGTCGCCGACGTTGAGGAAGTCCTCGACCTTGTCGACCCGCTTGCCGTCGCCCACCTTGGAGATGTGCAGCAGGCCGTCGCGGCCCGGCAGCAGCGAGACGAACGCGCCGAACGGCGCGGTCTTGACCACCGTGCCCAGGAAGCGGTCGCCCGTCTTGGGCAGGGTCGGGTTGGCGATAGCGTTGATCCGCTCGACCGCGGCCTGCGCCGACGGGCCGTTGGTGGCGCCGACGTAGATGGTGCCGTCGTCCTCGATGGAGATCTCGGCGCCGGTCTCGTCCTGGATGGCGTTGATGGTCTGGCCCTTCGGGCCGATCACCATGCCGATCTTGTCGACCGGGATCTTCACCGTGGTGACCCGCGGCGCGTAGTCGGACATCTCGGCCGGAGCCTCGATCGCCCGCTGCATCACGTCGAGGATGGTCTGCCGGGCCTCGTACGCCTGCTGGAGCGCGGCGGCCAGCACGTCCGACGGGATGCCGTCGAGCTTGGTGTCGAGCTGCAGGGCGGTGACGAAGTCCCGGGTGCCGGCGACCTTGAAGTCCATGTCACCGAAGGCGTCCTCGGCACCGAGGATGTCGGTCAGCGTCACGTACTGGGTCTTGCCGTCGACCTCGTCGGAGATGAGGCCCATGGCGATGCCGGCCACCGGCGCCCGCAGCGGCACACCGGCGGAGAGCAGACCCAGCGACGAGGCGCAGACCGAACCCATCGAGGTGGAACCGTTGGAGCTGAGCGCCTCGGAGACCTGGCGGATCGCGTACGGGAACTCCTCCCGCGACGGCAGCACCGGGATCAGCGCCCGCTCCGCCAGCGCGCCGTGCCCGATCTCGCGGCGCTTCGGCGAGCCCACCCGGCCGGTCTCGCCGGTCGAGTACGGCGGGAAGTTGTAGTTGTGCATGTAGCGCTTGGACTTCTCCGGGGAGAGGGTGTCCAACGACTGCTCCATACGCAGCATGTTCAGCGTGGTGACGCCGAGGATCTGGGTCTCGCCACGCTCGAACAGCGCCGAGCCGTGCACCCGGGGCAGCACGCCGACCTCGGCGCTCAACGGACGGATCTCGCGCGGGCCACGGCCGTCGATCCGGACCTGCTCCCGCAGCACCCGGCCGCGCACCTCGGACTTGGTCAGCGAGCGGAAGGCAGCCGACAGCTCCTTCTCCCGACCCTCGAAGCGCGGGCCGAGCTCCTCCTGCAGGCGGGCCTTGATCGCGTCGAGGGCCTCCTCGCGGTCCGCCTTGCCGGCGATCTGCAGGGCCTCGGCGACGTCGGCGCGAGCGAACTCGGCGACCGCGTCGTACGCGTCGTCCTGGTAGTCCAGGAAGACCGGGAAGTCGGCGACGGGCTTGGCGGCCACCTCGGCCAGCTCGCTCTGCGCGCGGCACAGCTCACGGATGGCCGGCTTGGCGGCCTCCAGACCGCTGGCCACGACCTCCTCGGTGGGTGCCGGGGCACCGTCGGCGACCAGCTTGACGGTGTGCTCGGTGGCCTCGGCCTCGACCATCATGATCGCGACGTCGCCGTCGGCCAGGGCGCGACCGGCCACCACCATGTCGAAGGTGGCGCGGCTCAGCTCCTCGTGGGTCGGGAAGGCGACCCACTGGCCGTCGACGTGGGCCATCCGGGTGGCCCCGATCGGGCCGGAGAACGGCAGGCCGGAGAGCTTCGTCGACATCGAGGCGGCGTTGATCGCCACCACGTCGTACGGGTGCTGCGGGTCGAGCGCGAGGATGGTCTCGACGACCTGCACCTCGTTGCGCAGGCCCTTGACGAACGAGGGGCGCAGCGGCCGGTCGATCAGGCGGCAGGTGAGGATGGCGTCCTCGCTGGGGCGACCCTCACGGCGGAAGAACGAGCCGGGGATCCGGCCCGCGGCGTACATCCGCTCCTCGACGTCGACGGTCAGCGGGAAGAAGTCGAAGTGCTCCTTCGGCTGCTTGCCGGCGGTGGTGGCGGAGAGGACGACCGTCTCGCCGAGCTGGGCGATGACGGAGCCGGCGGCCTGACGGGCCAGCCGACCGGTGGAGAAGGTGATCTCACGGGTGCCGAACGAGCCGTTGTCGATCACGGCGGTGCGGACTTCGGTGCCGAGTTTGGTCTCGGTCATGGTGCGGCAGTACTCCTTCGCATCGGGGGCCACGACGCGGGAGCTGTACGGACGGCCGGTCTTCGATCGAAGCGCCCGGTACCACCGGCGAGATGCCGGGGCCTCCGGAGGCCACTACCGGAGACCGGTACGCCGACGGCTCCCCTTGTCTCAGGTGCGCGCGGCCCGTGTCTCGGGTGGGACGCGGACGGGGGGAGCAGCCCGTCGGGCCGCTCCCCCCGTCACGTCACCGACGCAGACCGAGTCGCTCGATGAGCGACCGGTAGCGGTTGATGTCCTTCTTCTGCACGTAGTTGAGCAGCCGACGGCGACGGCCGACCAGCAGCAGCAGCCCACGGCGGCTGTGGTGGTCGTGCTTGTGCACCTTCAGGTGCTCGGTGAGCTCGGCGATCCGCTTGGTGAGGACCGCGACCTGCACCTCGGGCGACCCGGTGTCACCCTCGGCGGTCGCGTACTCTTCGCGGATCTTGGCCTTGGCCTGCTGGTCGAGCGCCATGTTCTCCCTGTTCTGGTGGGTTGTCGATACGGTTCGTCGGGCCGGGCTAGGGCACCGGCGACGAACGGCCTACGCGCCCGCGGCGTCGAGCAGGCAGCGAGGCCCCACGTCGGTCAGCCGACGTCCATGCCAGCCTACCAGCACCTGGTCGGGATCGCCCTGACGAGCCCTCAGCCCAGCGCCCGGCGCGTCTGCGCGACGTCCTCGGTGATCTGGGCGACCAACGGTTCGATCGCGTCGTACCGGACCTGCCCGCGCAGGCGGGACACGAAGTCCAGGGCGAGCCGCTCGCCGTAGAGGTCACCGTCGAAGTCCAGCGCGTACGCCTCGACCCGCCGCTCGCGGCCGGAGAAGGTGGGATTGGTGCCGATCGAGACCGCGGCGGCCAGCGGGTGCCGCTGCCCCCGACGGATCATCCGGGCCGCGTAGATGCCGTCCGCCGGGACCGCCGCGTACCGGTGGCAGAGCAGGTTCGCGGTGGGGAAGCCCAGTTCCCGGCCGCGCTGGTCACCCCGGACGACGACCCCCTCCAGCCGGTGCGGGCGTCCCAGCGCGACCGCCGCGGCGGCCACGTCCCCCGCGTCGACGCAGGAGCGGATGTACGTGGACGAGAAGACGGTGCCCGCCTCGGAGATCAGCGGGGCGTCCTCCACGGCGAAGCCGAACGTACGGCCGAGCCGGTCGAGCAGGGCGACGTCCCCGGCCGCCCGGTGCCCGAACCGGAAGTTGTCCCCCACCACCACCAGCGCGGCGTGCAGGTGCGCGACCAGGACGTCGTGCACGAACGCCTCGGCGGGCAGCCGGGAGAACTCGGCGGTGAACGGCACCACGCAGAGCACGTCCACGCCGAGCGACTCGATCAGCTCGGCCTTGCGGGCCGGTTCGGTGAGCACCGCCGGGTGGGAGCCGGGCCGGACCACCTCGGCCGGGTGCGGGTCGAAGGTGACCACCACCGACTGCACGCCCAGCTCGCGGGCCCGGGCGACGGTGTGGCCGATGGTCGCCTGGTGCCCCTTGTGCACGCCGTCGAAGACGCCGATGGTGACGACGGACCGCCCCCACCCGCCGGGCACCGCGTCGAAGCCCCGCCACCGTTGCATGCTGTTCCTCCGCTAGTCCGCCCGCCCGCACCATCCGGGCCGGCACCCGCCGTCAGGCCGGGGCGAGCACGATCTCCGCGCGGGCCCGGCCACCCCGCTCGCTGACGATAGCGATCAACCCGCCGGCCGGATCGAAGACCGCGTACGGCCCGGCCAGCCCGACCGGCTCCAACGGCCCACCGTGGGAGAGCACCTTCGCCTCGTCCGCGTCGGCGTCCCGACGGGGGAAGAACCGGTCGGCGGCGGCCGCGAGCGGCACCCCGACCACCTCGGGCGCACGCTGCTCCAGCTCGTCTAGCGTGGCGGCCTCGGCCAGGGTGAAGCCACCCACCGCGGTCCGCCGCAGCGCGGTCAGGTGCCCACCGACCCCGAGCGCCAGGCCCGCGTCGCGGGCGATGGCCCGGATGTACGTCCCGGTGGAGCAGGACACGTCGACGTCCACGTCGACGACGTCCGGCTGCTCGCGGCGGATCGCCAGCACGTCGAGGCGGGACACGGTGACCCGCCGGGCCGGCAGGTCGACGCTCTCCCCCGACCGCACCCGCTTGTACGCCCGCTGTCCGTCGATCTTGATGGCGCTCACCGCGCTCGGCACCTGGTCGATCTCGCCGGTCAGGTCCGCCAGCGCGGCGTGGATCGCCTCGTCGGTGACGGTGCCGGCGGGCGTGGTGGCGATCACGTCGCCCTCCGCGTCGTCGGTGACCGTGGACTGGCCGAGGCGGACGGTGGCGGTGTAGCTCTTGTCCGCCCCGATCACGTAGGTCAGCAGCCGGGTGGCCCGGTTCACGCCGATCACCAGGACCCCGGTGGCCATCGGGTCGAGCGTGCCGCCGTGCCCGACCCGCCGGGTACGCGCGAATCGGCGGATCCTCGCCACCACGTCGTGCGACGTCATGCCGCCGGGCTTGTCCACCACGATCAGACCGTCAGTGCTCACGACGTGCAAGCCTGCCAGACCGCCCGAGCGAGCCCGACACCGGACGACCGGCCGGAAATCGGCTGTACGCGCCGGTCGCGGCCCTGCCAGGATGGTGCGCCGATGGCGGCGAGGTGCCACCGGCGGATCGCGAGGAGACGAGATGGCCACGAGCGACGGCACCGTCCGCAAGCGAGATCCCGAGCGCCCGGTGAGCCTGCGGACTCCCGACCAGCCGAGCATGTTGCCCGACTGGATGCGCGACCCTCCCCCGCCTCGACGCACCCTGGGGGCCCGGGTCGGCGACCGCCTCGCCGCGCTGCCCGGAGCGCGGTGGCTGCGGGGCCGATGGTGGGCCTGGCAGCGGCGACAACGGCTGTACCAGCGCTTTCCGGTCACCACCAAGATCGTCATGATGGTCGTCGCCTGGACGCTGGCGCTGATCCTGGTGCTGGCGGCCTACGGGATCTTCAGCCTGATCTGAACCGCCGTCACGCGACGGCGTCGGGCGTCCGTGCCTCGTCCCGGACCGCGCCGGTCACCGCCCAGGCACCGCTGCGCAGCCGCAGCACCAGGCCGACCAGCCGGATCACGACGAACAGCATCAGGCCCGCCCAGATCCCGCCGAGGCCGAGGTCGAAGGCGTAGGCGAGCCAGATCGCCGGCAGGAAGCCGCCCAGCGCACCGGCCACGGTCAGATTGCGCAGGTAGCGGATGTCACCGGCACCGATCAGCACCCCGTCCAGGGCGAACACCACACCGGCCAGGGGGAGCATCGCGACGAACCACGGCCACGCCACCATCGCCTGCGCGTGCACGGCGGTGTCCGGGGTGAACAGGGCCGGCACCACGCCGGCACCGGCCGCCACCAGCGCCCCGAACGCGGTGCCGCAGACCGCGCCCAACCAGGCGACCCGACGGGCCAGGGCCCGCGCCACCGCCGCGTCACCACCACCGAGAGCCGCACCGACCAGCGCCTGCGCGGCGATGGCCAACGCGTCGAGCACCAGCGCGGCGAAGAACCAGAGCTGCACGGCGATCTGGTGGGCACCGACCACGGCAGCCCCGAACCTGGCCGCCACGGCGGTGGCCGACAGGAAGCTGACCTGGAACGCCACGCCCCGGACCAGCAGGTCACGGCTGAGCACGAGTTGCTGGCGGATGACCGGGAGGTTCGGGCGCAGCGGCGCCCGCTCGGAGATCAGCGCGCCGACGAACAGCACGCCGCCGATGGTCTGCGCGATCACGTTGGCCACCGCCGAGCCGATCAGCCCCATCCCCACCGGATAGACCAGCACCGGGCAGAGCACCGCGGAGAGCAGGTTCGGACCGACCACGAAGTACAGCGGCCGGCGGGTGTCCTGCACACCCCGCATCCAGCCGTTGCCGGCGGCGGCGAGCAGCAGACCGGGCGCACCGAAGGCGGCGACCCGCAGCCACTGCCCGGCGGCCTCGCCCACCTCGCCGCCGCCCGCGAGGGCACCGGCCAGCGCGCCGCCACCGAACTGCATCGCGACCACGACCAGCAACCCCACGCCGAAGGCCAGCCAGGAGGACTGCACGCCCTCGGCCACCGCGGCGCCCCGGTCACCGGAGCCGAAACGGCGGGCGGCGCGCCCGGTGGTGCCGTAGGCGACCACGGTGCCCAGCCAGGCGGTCAGGGTCATCACGGTGCCGCCGACCGCCACCGCGGCGAGCGGCACGCGGCCCAGGTGGCCGACGACGGCGGTGTCGACGAGGACGTAGATCGGCTCGGCGGCCAGCACCACGAGGGCCGGCAGGGCGAGCGCGGCGAACCGGCGCGGTGAGGCGACACGGCTGGCAACGGAGGTCTGGCTCATCGCCGCCGATCCTGGCACGCGATGTGTAAGGAGAGCAAGCTCCTGCGCCACTTACCCGTCGAGGACGTCCGCCAGGGCGGCGGGAGGACAGGTGATGAGCGGTACGCAGCCGGTGGCACGGGCGGCGTCGGGACCGTCAGGCGATCCGGGGCGGTGACGCCGTACGCGTGGTGCGGCTCGGCGTCACCGCCGGTCGCGTACGGTCACTGACGGGTGTCCATGGAGGTCTGCAGGGCGCGGCGGGCCTGCTCGCGGGCCTCGTCGGTGGTCTCGGGCTTGGGCTTGGCGGGCATGGCGGACCCCTTCCAGGGCGCGCGCCGACTGGCGCGACGGCATCACGGGCGGTGTACGACAGGCACCCGAAACCGGCCCCAGGATCACCGGAGCTATGGACGGGTGGTGTGGTGGCGGCCCGGGTCGGTCGACCCTGGAGGGGAAGCGACGCCGGGTAGGGCTCCGCTCCCGTGACCCGCGCCACAGCAGCACAGGTCTATTCCCAAGTTATCGTTCAGGTCCACATGGTGCGTGCTGTTCCCGCCATCTGGACCGGTCGGATCCCGGTCACCTGGCCAGGAAGTGCCAGCCCACCCACCACCAGAAGCCGAACATCCCGATCCGGCCCACCGGAACCGGACCGACCTCGTAGCGCATCACGTACGCGCACATCTCGCCGAGCGTCGGGATGCGCGAGCCCTCCCGCCGCGCCATCCACTCGACCATCGCGAACAGCGCCAGACCGACCAGGAACCCGCCGATCGCCAGATACCGCATCATCGGCGAACCAACCCCCAGAACGCCGAGAGCCAGACCAGCCACGCGGCGGACCGGACCAGCCTGTCCTCCAGCAACGGGTCGGCCAGCAGCGAGAAGGTGGGGAAGTCGTCACCGGCCGCCGCGACGAACGTGGCCCCCTCGAACACCCCGAACACCACCACCGGCAGCGTCCACCAGACCGCGCCGGAACCCAGGCGCTCGGGTGCCGGACGGGCCTGCACCCGTTTGGTCAGGCCCAGCCAGATCAGCAGCCCGCCGGTGCCGAACACGTAGAGGTTGGCCTCCGTGGAGAACGACGGGAACCGTCCGCCGACCAGCGAGAGGGCCACCAGCACCGGTACGCAGACGACCGGTCTCTCCCACGTACGGGGAGCGTCGATCGTGAGGTCGTGGGGCTGCTCCATCACTCGATTCTCCCCGTCATCTCCCGGCGGCGGTACGGCAACACTCCCCCGAGCCGCCCCTGAAATCACCCCTCGGGGTCGACGTCACGTCCCTGCGCGGGCGCCACCAACTCGGCGCGTACCCGGTCGACCACCTCGTCCACGCTGCCCCGACCGGTGAACCCGGCGGCGAGTCGATGCCCACCACCGCCCAGCGCGACCGCCACCCGGCTCACGTCCACCGCGCCCTTGCTGCGCAGCGACACCGCCCACTCCTGCGGCCCGGTCTGCTTCACCACACAACTCACGTCGGCCTCGGCGGTGCACCGCACCGGATCGATCAGCGCCTCCAGCACGTACGGCCGCTGGTCGTGCCGGGCCAGGTCGTCCTGGGTCGCGTACGTCCAGACCAGGCCATGCCCGGACGCCGCCTCGGGCTCCAGCCGGGCCCGGCCGAGCACCTCGCCGAAGAGGCGCACCGCGCCGAACGGTCGACTGTCGAAGACCCGCCGGGAGATCTCCCCCGGCCGGATGCCGGTGGAGATCAGGCGGGCCGCCATCTCGTGCACCGCCGGCGTGGTCGCGTCGAACCGGAACGAGCCGGTGTCGGTGCTCAGCGCCACGTACAGGCACTCGGCGATGCCGGCGTCCAACGGGACGCCGAGCCGGGCCAGCAGTTCCTCCGCGACCACCGAGGTCGCCGCCGCCGCCGGGTCGACCAGGTTGACGTCACCGAAGCCGACGTTGGAGGCGTGGTGGTCGAGCACCAGTGCGCTGCCCGGACCGGCCAACCGGTCGGCCAGGTCACCGAGGCGCGAGTCGCTGGCCGCGTCGAAACAGATCACCAGGTCCGGCTCCGGGTCGGCCTCGGTCTCGGGGACCAGCAGATCCAGCCCGGGCAGGCCACGGAACGGATCAGGCACCTCCGGCGGCCCGGGGAAGGTCGCCTGCAATTGGCGTACGCCGAGCTGCCGCAGCCCGAGCCCGAAGCCGAGCATGCTGCCCAGCGCGTCGCCGTCCGGGTTCACGTGGCAGATCAGCAGCACCCGGCCGGCGGGCACCACCTGGCGCACCGCCGCCACCGCAGCGGCCCAGTCGGCCTCACTCGGCGCGGACCCGCCCGAGGAGGTCGCCGTCGAGGCTCCGGTGGTCGCCGCGTCCGGGTCGGCGGCACCCGCCGCTCCCCCGGCCGCACCGGGGCGGGCCGGACTCGGCAACGCCGCACCCGGGCCCGACTCGGTCAGCGCACCGCCGGAGGGGGCGGTCACCGCCGATCCCCGCTCCGGGTGTCGTCCGTGTCACCGGTGCCGGTCTCGTTCTCGGCCTCGTCGGGCTCGTCGTCCTCGTCGTCGAGCCGGTACGGCTGGGCCTCACCGGCGTACGCGGCCTTGGCGGCGAGGCGCTGCACCTCCGCGTCGGCCGTCCGGGCCGCCGCGAGCAGGTCGTCGATGTGCTTCACCTGGTCCTGCACGTCGTCCAGGACGAACGTCAGGGTCGGCGAGTGACGCAATCCGAGCGCCTTGCCGACGGTGCTGCGCAGCATGCCCTTCGCGCTGTCGAGCGCGGCGGCGGTACCCGCCTGCGCCGCCGCGTCACCGAGCACGGTGTAGAAGACCGTGGCGTCGCGCAGGTCGGCGGTTATCCGGGCGTCGGTGATAGTGATCATGCCGAGCCGCGGATCCTTGATCTGGCTCCGCACCACCGACGCGACCAGTTCACGCACCCGCTCCGCGTGCCGACGTACCTTGGCCGGATCCGTCATCTCCGCCACCTCCACGGCGTCCCGCTGCCGGCCGGAACCGGCGACGCCGTCACCGGAGCCCGCACCGACCCCAACACTGGAAACCCTACCCGCGCCACGTGCTCCGGCGCGCGGGGCGGCAGGGGGCCGCACCCGCCACCGGTCAGTCGTCCTCGCCGTGCAGCCGGCGGCGTACCGACAGCAACTCGACCTCCGGTCGACCGGCCACCAGGTGCTCGCACGAGTCGAGCACCTCACGGGCGTGCGCCGCCTCCGCGGCCACGACCGCCACTCCTATCTCAGCTCGCCCGTGCAGGTCGAGCGCACCCACCTCGGCGGCCGAGACCTCGAAGCGGCGCAGCGCCGCCACGATCGGCCGTACGTACGATCTCTTCGCCTTCAGCGACCGGGAGTCGCCCGGCAGCAGCAGGTCGAACACTGCGGTTGCGGTGAACATCGCTGCGGACACTACCCGCACCCCACCCCGCATGATCAAGGGGTTTACGCCATTCGGCGTAAACCCCTCGATCAGTGCGTCACTACCGGATCAGGCGCGAACCTTCTCCCGCATCTCGAAGGTCTCGATGATGTCGCCCGGCTGCACGTTGTTGTAACCGGCCAGCGTCAGACCACACTCGAAGCCCTCGCGGACCTCGGTCGCGTCGTCCTTGAAGCGCTTGAGCGAGCTGATCGTGATGTTGTCCGCCACGACCGTGCCGTCGCGCAGCAGGCGCGCCTTCGCGTTGCGTCGGATGATGCCCGACCGGACGATGCAACCGGAGATGTTGCCGATCTTGGACGAGCGGAAGACCTCGCGGATCTCCGCGCTGCCGAGCTCGACCTCCTCGTACTCCGGCTTGAGCAGGCCCTTGAGCGCCGCCTCGATCTCCTCGATGGCCTGGTAGATGACGGTGTAGTACCGGATCTCCACGCCCTCGCGGTCGGCCATCTCGCGGACCTTGTTCGAGGCCCGCACGTTGAAGCCGATGATCGTGACCGGCTCGGACGAGGCGCTCGCGAGCATGACGTTGCTCTCGGTGATCGCGCCGACGCCCCGGTCGAGGACCTTGAGCTGGACCTCCTCGGGGATGTCCAGGTTGAACAGCGCGTCCTCCAGGGCCTCCACGGAACCGGAGACATCGCCCTTGAGGATGAGGTTGAGCGACGTCTTCTCGCCCTCCTTGAGCTGCTCCATGAGCGTCTCGAGGGTGGCCCGGCCACGCGAGTTGGCGAACGCCGCCGCCCGCCGCCGTGCCTGGCGCTGCTCGGCGATCTGCCGCACCGTGCGGTCGTCCGCCGCGGCGAGGAAGGTGTCGCCCGCGCCGGGCACCGCGGTCAGGCCGAGGACCAGGACCGGACGCGCCGGACCGGCCTCGGTGACCTGGTTGCCGTTCTCGTCGAGCATCGCCCGGACCCGGCCGTGCGCCCCACCGGCGACGATCGAGTCGCCCGCCCGCAGGGTGCCCTTCTGCACCAGCACCGTCGCCACCGCACCGCGACCCTTGTCCAGGTGCGCCTCGATGGCCACACCCTGCGCCGGCCCGTCGGTCGGAGCGGTCAGCTCCAGCGACGCGTCGGCGGTGAGCAGCACTGCCTCGAGGAGTTCCTCGATGCCGATGCCGGGCTTCGCGGCCACGTTGACGAACATGGTCTCGCCGCCGTACTCCTCGGCGACCAGGCCGTACTCGGTCAACTGCTGGCGGACCTTGTCCGGGTTCGCCTCCGGCTTGTCGACCTTGTTGACCGCGACCACGATCGGCACGTCCGCCGCCTTGGCGTGGTTGAGCGCCTCGATGGTCTGCGGCATCACGCCGTCGTCGGCCGCCACCACCAGGATCACGATGTCGGTGACCTGGGCACCACGGGCACGCATGGCGGTGAACGCCTCGTGACCCGGGGTGTCGATGAAGGTGACCGCCCGGTCCTCGCCCTCGTGCGGGACGTGGACCTGGTAGGCGCCGATGTGCTGGGTGATGCCACCGGCCTCGCCGGCCACCACGTTCGCCTTGCGGATCGCGTCGAGCAGCTTGGTCTTACCGTGGTCGACGTGACCCATGACGGTCACCACCGGCGCACGGCTGACCAGGCGGTCCTCCGCGACCTCGGCGTCGAGGTCGATGTTGAACTGCGCGAGCAGCTCGCGGTCCTCGTCCTCCGGGCTGACGATCTGCACGGTGAAGCCGAGGTGCTCACCCAGCAGCAGCAGGGTGTCGTCGGAGCACGACTGGGTCGCGGTGACCATCTCGCCCAGGTTGAACATCTCCTGGACCAGCGAACCCGGGTTGGCGTTGATCTTGTCGGCGAAGTCCGACAGCGAGGCGCCACGGGAGAGCCGGACCACCTGCCCCTGACCCCGGGGAGCACCCGAGCTCATGGTCGGGGCCGACAGGTTGTCGAACTCCTGTCTGCGCTGCTTCTTGGACTTGCGACCACGGGTCGGCTTGCCACCCGGACGGCCGAAGGCACCGGCGGCACCGCCGCCACGGCCACGGCCACCGCCACCCGGACGACCGCCGCCACCGGCCGGTCCGCCCGGCCGGAAGCCGCCACCGGCACCGGCACCGCCGCCACCACCGGGACCGCCACGGTAGCCACCGCCACCGCCGCCACCACCGGGACCGCCACGGTAGCCACCGCCACCGCCGCCACCACCGGGGCCGCCACGGTAGCCACCGCCACCGCCGCCACCCGGACGACCGGCACCGCCGCCGCCACCGGGGCGACCGGCACCCGGGCCACCCGGACGACCGGGACGCTGACTCGGCATGGACGCCGGGCTGGGCCGCGGCGGCATCGAGGCGGGACTCGGCCGCGGCGGCATCGAGGCCGGGCTGGGCCGGGGACCACCGGCACCGGCGGCCGGCGGCCGCTGCTGCTGGCTGCCCTGGATACCGAAGGGGTTGTTACCGGCGCCACGCGCCGGCGGGCGACCCTGCCGGCCACCCGGGCCGGGGTTCGGGCCACCGGGACGACCCGCGGCCGGGGAACCCGGGCGGGGCGGCATGGTGCCGGGACCGGGCCGCGGGCCCGGACCTGGACGGGCGCCACCGTCTGCCGGAGGCTCCCGGCGGACGTTGTCACGCTGCTGCTGGCGGGCGGCCTGTGCGGCCTTGACCGCGGCCTCCTGCTCGGCCTTCAGCGCGGCGGCGCGCGCCTCGGCGGCGGCCACCTCGATGTCGTGGGCACTCGCCGGCTTGGCGACCGGGGTCACCGCCGGCGGAGGGCCGGGAACCGGGGCCTTCGGCTTCGGTCCGGGCATCGCCGGACGCCGCGGCGGCATCGGCTTGGCGGTGACGCGGGGCTCGCCGGGGGTCGCCGGCGGGGTGGGCGCTGCCGCCGGAGCCGGTGCGGCCGACGGCGCAGCCGCCGGGGCACCAGAGCCGCCGGAGGCGACGAAGGCGTTACGCAGCCGTCGGGCGACGGGCGCCTCGACCGTGCTCGACGCGGACTTGACGAACTCGCCCATTTCTTTCAGCTTGGCGAGAACGGTCTTACTCTCGACCCCGAGCTCTTTCGCAAGCTCGTGTACGCGGGCCTTGCCTGCCACTGCACTCCTCACTCCGAGGTCGTGCGGGCAGCACCCGCAGCGACCTCACTCGTGCACTTGAAGCCTGGTCATTTCTGGGACTTCATCGTGTGCTCATGTCGGTCGTCCTACCTTGCTAGCGGCCACACCCGGTCGGACGACCGGACGTGGTGGTTGACGCGTCAGGTACTCCGCGAGGGTGCCGTCATCCGGAACCCCGGCGAGGCGCAGCGCGCGCCCGAAGGCGCGACGCCGCACTGCCTGCGCGAAGCAGGCCGGATCTGGGTGCATGTTCGCTCCCCGACCCGGCAGTCTGCGGGCCGGATCGGGTCGAAGGCTGAACCCAGCCTCGTCACCGACCGCGACGATCCGCAGTAGTTCACTGGCCGGTGCCCGCCGTCGGCAGCCCACACAGGTGCGCTCCGGCAGCGCGCGTCGTGCCACTGGAAGAAGTCTACCCCTAGCTTCCCGAGACCGCTCCGCCTGGCTCCCGGACGGGGTCGGCTCCGGGCCGCCCACTGGAGCCAGTCTGTTCCGCGTCGGACCGGATGTCGATCCGCCAACCGGTCAGTCGGGCAGCAAGCCGGGCATTCTGCCCCTCCCGCCCGATCGCCAGGGAGAGCTGGAAGTCCGGCACGGTCACCCGGGCCGCGCGGGCACCCAGGTCCACCACCTCGACCCGCAGCGCCTTCGCCGGCGACAACGCGTTGCCGACGAAGGTCGCCGGGTCGTCGGACCAGTCGATGATGTCGATCTTCTCGCCGTGCAGCTCGCTCATCACCGCCCGGACCCGCTGCCCCATCGGGCCGATACAGGCGCCCTTGGCGTTGACCCCGGGAGTGGTGGAGCGGACCGCGATCTTCGTCCGGTGACCGGCCTCACGCGCGATCGCGCCGATCTCGACCGTGCCGTCGGCGATCTCCGGAACCTCCAGGGCGAAGAGCTTCTTCACCAGGTTCGGGTGGGTACGCGAGAGCGTGATCTGCGGGCCGCGCATCCCCTTGGCCACGTGCACCACCACGCACCGGATCCGCTCGCCGTGGGTGTACCGCTCGCCGGGCACCTGCTCGGACTGGGGCAGCACCCCCTCCAGCTTGCCCAGGTCGACCGTGACGATGCCCTTCTCGGCCCGGGCCTCGTGCGCCTGCACCACCCCGGTCACCAGGTCACCGTCGCGGCCCGCGTACTCGCCGAAGTGCACCTCGTCGGTGGCCTCCCGCAACCGCTGGAGGATGACCTGCTTGGCGGTCATGGCGGCGATCCGCCCGAAGTCGTGCGGAGTGTCGTCCCACTCCCGGTCGACGGTGCCCTCGTCGCCCAGTTCCTGGGCGTAGACCAGGGCCACGCCGGTCTTGCGGTCGATCTCCACCCGGGCGTGCGACTGCGCACCCTCGGTGTGCCGGTACGCGGTCAGCAGCGCGGTCTCGATCGCCGCCAGGATCGTGTCGAACGGGATCTCCCGCTCGCGCTCGAGTGCGCGCAGCGCCGCGAGGTCGATGTTCACCTCTCCTCGTCCTCCACATCGTCATCGTCATCGTCGTCGAGGTCTTCTGATTCGGCCAGGTCGTCGAGGCGGCTGAACTCGACCTGCACCCGGCCCGGCCCCAGGTCGGCGTACGCCCACCCGGCGCTTTCGGTGTCGGTCTCCAGCACCACGCGCTCGTCGTCGGCCTCGACCACCCGCCCGGTGACCTGCCGGTCGCCGGCCGGTCGGCCGTCGGTCGTCCCGCCGCGCACGGTCACCCGGACAAGCCGGCCCACGTTGCGCCGCCAGTGCCGGGGCAGGGTCAGCGGGCGGTCCACCCCCGGCGAGCTGACCTCCAGTTGGTACTCCCCGGCGACGATGTCGCCGCCGGTCTCCTCGGCCGCGTCCAGCGCTGCCGAGACCGCCCGCGACACGTCGGCGACCGCGTCCAGGTTGATGCCGCCGTCGGCGTCGACGATCACGCGTACCACGTGTCGTCGTCCGGCCCGGGAGACGGCCAGGTCCTCCAGGTCGTAGCCGGCCTCGGCGACGACCGGTGCGATCACCGCGCGCAGCCGCTCACGGCGGGCGGCCAGGTCACCCCGGCCCCCCTGCGCAGCAGTGCGCGGCGCGGGACCACCTCGCGGAGCCTGACCGCCACGGGGTCGCCCCGTCGTTCTGGTGGCACGGCCACGCTGCGTCATCTGTTGGACCTTCCACTGCTCGTCGGCCGCCATGCCGGCACGCCACCGGTGCGGGCGCGCCGGTGGTTGCGCAGAGCGTAACGCGCCCGGCGAAGGAGAGCCCGGGCGGCGCACCGGCGCCACCGCGCCACACGGCCCACGGCGATGGTGTTGACTTGTCCGGTGGTGATGGGCATGACGAGTCGGCCGGACGGGTCCGCCGAGCTGTCCCGGCGCAGGGTCCTGCGGGCCGGTGCGCTGCTGGCGCTGGGTGGGTCCGCCGTGCCGCTGAGCGGTTGCGGTCTCTTCGGCGGGGACGAGCAGCCACCGGAGCCGGACCCGCTGGCCCCGCTGGTCGACGAGTCGTTGGGTCTCGCCGCGGGGCTGCGCGCCGCCGCCACCGCCCACCCCGACCTGGCCGCCCGGCTCGTCCCGCTCGCCGAGTCGCACGAGGCGCACGCGGCCGAACTGGCCCGGCTGACCGGTGCCGCGACATCGTCCGGCCCGGCCGTTCCGAGCGGGGCGACCTGGTCCTCCCCCGCCGTCCGGCCGGGTGAGCCGGCCGCCACGCTGGCCGCGTTGCGCCAGGCCGAGCGGACCGGCCGGGAGTCGGCCAAGGCCGCCTGCGCCGCCGCGCCGGCCGACCGCGCCGCGGTGCTGGGCTCCGTCGCCGCCGCCCGCGCCAGCCACCTGGAGGCGCTGCGATGAACGGGCGGTTCACCGGGCGCGGTGCGCCGGCCGGGCCGGGCGAGGCGCTCGCCGGGGCGTTGACCGCCGAGTACGCCGCCATCTGGGCCTACGGCCCGATCGGTGTACGCCTGACCGGCGACGATCGGAAGGCCGCCGCCGACGCGGAGGCGGCCCACCGGGGCCGGCGGGACGCGCTGGTGATGCAGATCAGCACCGGTGGCGGAACGGTGCCGCCGGACCGGGCCGGTTACGCCCTGCCGTTCCCGGTGACCGACCGGGCCAGCGCGCTGCGGCTCGCGATCGAGGTGGAGGAGCGGACGGCGGCGTTCTGGCGGGCGGCACTGCCGGTCAGCACCGGCGCCGAGCGGGAGCGGGCCCTGGCCGCCCTGGTCGACTACGCGGTCCGGGCGACACGGTGGCGGCGCAGCGCCGGCACCACCCCGCTGACCGTGCCGTTCCCGGGTCGCCCCGCTTGAGGGACGCCACCCCGGTCGATGGGTAGGCAGCGTCACGGTCCGCACCGGTTGCGGATGGCATACCAGGTATGCATACTCCCGTTCCATGTCCATCCGTCACGGCCTGCTCGCCCTGCTCGAACGTGGCCAGATGTACGGCTACCAGCTCCGGGCCGCCTTCGAGGAGTCGACGGGCTCCACCTGGCCGCTCAACATCGGGCAGGTCTACACCACCCTGTCCCGGCTGGAGCGGGACGGGCTGGTGCGGTCGCTGCCGGAGAGCGAGGCCGGGCAGCGGCCGTACGAGATCACCGAAGCCGGACGGGCGGACCTGACGCTGTGGTTCGCCACCCCGATCAGCCGCAACGACCGGCCCCGTGACGAACTGGCGATCAAGCTGGCGTTGGCGCTGACCACACCGGGCGTGGACGTTCGTACCGTGGTGCAGACCCAGCGCACCGCGACGATGCGGACACTCCAGGAGCTGACCCGGTTGAAGTACTCCAGCGACCGGCCCGAGGACCTGCCATGGCGACTGGTGCTGGACGCGATGGTCTTCCAGGCCGAGGCGGAGGTGCGCTGGCTCGACCACTGTGAGAGCAGCCTGGTGCGGCACCGCCCCCCGGCACCCGGCCCGACGCCACTGCCCGAGGCGGCGGGCCGCAGTGGTGAGGAGGCCTGGCGGTGAGCGCGGACGAGCGGCAGACGTCGCGTACCCGTGACACCGCCGCGACATCCGACTCCGGCATTCCCCACGACACCGGGCCCGTCCCGGAGGCCGTGCTGGAGCTGCGGGACGTGCACCGGACCCACGGCAGCGGCCCGGCCGCGGTGCACGCGCTGCGCGGGGTGAGCCTGGTCGTCCGCCCCGGCGAACTGGTCGCCGTGATGGGTCCCTCCGGCTCCGGCAAGTCGACCCTGCTGACCCTGGCCGGCGGGCTGGACAGCCCGACCACCGGTCACGTGCTCGTCGAGGGACAGCCGCTGCACACCCTGGACCGGCGTGGCCTGGCCCGGCTGCGCCGCCGCCGGATCGGGTACATCTTCCAGAACCTCAACCTCATCGGCAGTCTGACCGCCGCCGAGAACGTCTCCCTCCCCCTCGAACTCGACGGCGCGGGCGTCCGGCGGGCCCGCCGGCTGGCGCTCGACGCGTTGACCGAGGTGGGTCTGACCGAACTCGGTGACCGGTTCCCCGACCAGCTCTCCGGCGGCCAGCAGCAGCGCGTCGCGATCGCCCGGGCGCTGGTCGGCGAAAGACGTCTGGTGCTGGCCGACGAGCCGACCGGAGCGCTGGACTCGCAGACCGGTGAGGCCGTCCTGCGGCTGCTGCGCCGCCGGGTCGACGCCGGAGCCGCCGGTGTGCTGGTCACCCACGAGGCGCGGCACGCCGCCTGGGCGGACCGGGTGGTGTTCCTGCGCGACGGTGTGACGGTCGACTCGACCGCCCCGCTGGCCGGCGTCGACGCGCTGCTCTCCGGCAGTCTTCGGTGACCCTCCGCCCTCAGTCGCGGCCGGTGCACGACCTCCCACCCGAGCGGCCCCGCCGGACCCGGTTGGCCGAGACGGTGGGCTCCTGGCGGGCCGCGCTGCGGATCGCCCGCCGCGAGGTGACGCGGGCCCGTGGGCGTACGGCTCTGGTGCTGGCGATGATCGTCCTGCCCGTCCTGGCCCTGTCCTTCGTCGCGGTCAGCGCGGACATGGCCCGGCTCGACCCCGCCGAGAAGATGGAGCAGCGGCTCGGCAACGCCGACGCGGAGCTGCGGGTGGTCAGCCAGGGGCCGGTCACCCAGAACGCCGACGGCAGCGTGTGGAACGCGCCGGAGGACCGGATCCCCGAGACGGTCACCGTGGACGACATCCTCCGGCTGCTCCCGGCGGACAGCCGGGTCCTCCCGGTACGCCGCTGGCTGCCGCTTCCCCTCCGGGACGGCACCCGGACCCGCGACGACGTACCCGCCACCGAGGTCGACCTCGCCGATCCGCTCGCCGCCGGCCTCGTTCGGATCCACGATGGTCGGGTGCCGACAACGGCCGACGAGGTCGCGCTGAACCGGGCCGCTCGGCGTACCCTCGGCGTCGACGTCGGGGGCGTGCTCAACGCCCGGGACGGCACGAGGAGCTGGACCGTCGTCGGTGTGGTCGAACTCCCGGAGTCGCTGGAGCCGATGGCGTTCCTGCGTTCCGCCGGTGAACCGTCGGGCTCGCTGGACCACGACACCGTGTTCCTGGTCGACCTCCCCGGGCCGGTGACCGAGGACCTGTTCCGCCACCTCAACCGCAACGGAGTGGTGGTCGGTGCCCGCGTCTCCGCTCCGTCGAGCCCGGTGGAGGCGGTCCGTCCGCTCGGCAACAGCCTGGGCGCGGAGGAGATCGGCACCGGGGTGCTGGTCGGCGGACTGGGTCTGCTGGAGGTGGTGCTGCTGGTCGGCCCGGCCTTCGCGGTGGGGGTCCGGCGACGGCGGCGGGAGCTGGCACTCGTCGCGGTGGCCGGCGGCGACGCGGCTCAGCTCCGCCGGGTGGTGCTCGCCGACGGCGTGCTGCTCGGATGCATCGGTGCCGCCGCCGGAGTGGCCCTCGGTGTGCTCTCCGCGTTCGCCGCCCGGCCGCTGGTCGAGGAGTTCGTCTTCCAGCACCGCTTCGCCGGGTACCGCGTCTGGCCGGCGGCGCTGGGCGTGATCGCACTCGTCGCCGTACTCGCCGGGGTGCTGGCCGCGCTCGCGCCGGCCTGGACCGCCGCCCGGCAGGACGTGGTCGCCGGGCTCGCCGGCCGACGCGGCGCGCCCACCCACCGGCGGCGCTGGCTGGCGCTCGGTGTGCTGCTGGCCGTCACCGGGTTGGTCATCGCCGGGATCGGTGCGGCGATGGTCCGTTCGTCGGTCATCCTCGCCGGGCTGGTGCTCGGCGAACTCGGGCTGGTCTTCGCCACGCCGACGCTGGTCGGACTGCTGGCCCGGCTCGGCCGGTTCCTCCCGCTGGCGCCCCGGATCGCGGTACGCGACGCCAGTCGCAACCGTTCCTCGACCGCGCCGGCCATCTCGGCGGTGATGGCGGCGGTCGCCGGCAGCGTCGCCCTCGGGGCCTTCCTCGCCAGTGACGACGTCCGCGCCGACCAGCAGTACCGTCCGCTGCTGCCGCGCCAGACGGTGCTGGTCACCGCCGACGACCCGGACGCCACCGGGCCACCGGACCGGGCCGCCGTCACCGCGGCGGCCCGTGACCATCTCGGTGCCGGGTCGGTCGCCCCACTGGTCGCGGCCGGCTGCCGGACGAATTTCGATGCCTGCGTGGTGAGCGCGGTGGCGCCGCCGGACCAGGTCTGCCCATGGCGACCCTACGAGTCGATCAGCGAAGCCGACGAGCAGCGGGCCCGCGCCGACCGCCGCTGTCAGTGGCCGGCCGAGGACCACCTCGACGGCTACGTCCAGGTGGCGGTCGACGACGGTGCGGCGCTGCCGATGCTCACCGGCGCCACGCCAGCCGAGGTCACCGCCGCCACGGCCGTCCTGCGCGCGGGTGGCGCGGTGGTGACGGACTCGCGATACCTCGTCGACGGCCGCGTCCACCTCCGCGTCGAGGACGACAAACGCGAGACGGGGGAGGCGACCACGACGACCGTGCCCGGGTACGCGGTGCGGAGCCACCTGAGACCGTCCTGGCTGCTCATCTCGCCCGCCGCAGCCGACCGCCTCGACCTCGCCGTCCGACAGACCGGCTGGGTGGTCGAGGCCGCCGAGCCGCCGCGACAGCGGCAGCGGGACCGGTTCGTCGACGCGCTGGAGTACCTCGGCCCGGTCGGCGCGCAGTTCGAGCTCGGTCACGGCTTCACCGGCACCGAGCCGCTGCTGCTCCTGCTGGCCGGGGTCTCCGCGGTGGTGACCGTGGGGGCCGCCGGGATCGCCACCGGACTCGCCGCCGCCGAGGGGCGGGCCGACCTGTCCACACTCGCCTCGGTCGGTGCCGGACCGGGCGTACGGAAGCTGCTGTCGCTCTGCCAGGCCGGCGTGATCGCGGTGCTCGGTTCGTTGCTGGGCATCGTCGCCGGGCTCGGCTCGGCGATGATCATCCTGACCTTCACGAATCGACGGCTGGCCGAGGGGTGGCCGGTGGAGCCGCCGTACCCGCTGTTGGTGCCCTGGCTCACTCTCGGCGTGCTGGTCGTGGTGCCGCTGGTGGCGATGGCCGGGGCGGCACTGCTGACCCGGTCCCGGCTGCCGGTGGAACGCCGCCTGGACTAGGGCCGACCGGCCCGGCTGAACGGCGGGTGTCGGACCGACGCCGGTGGATGCAGAATGTCCGGATGTCCGTACTGCGCGACGTGACCCGCCGAATCGGTCACCACCCCTGGTTCGGCGCCACCGCCCGGCTGCTGGTGCCGCTCGACCGGGCGGTCGGGCGACTGACCCGGGGCCGGGTGGTCGCGCTCGGGTTGGTGCCGTCCCTGGTCATCACCACCACCGGCCGCCGCTCCGGGAAACCGCGCAGCAACCCGCTGCTCTACGTGCCCGACGGGGACGGGTACGTGGTGGTCGGCTCGAACTGGGGCCAGACCCAGCAGCCCGCCTGGTCGCTGAACCTGCTCGCCGAGCCACACGCCGAAGTGGACGTCGCCGGGCGTCGCCTCGCGGTACGCGGCGAACCGGCGACCGGCGCCGAACGCGAGCGACTGTGGCGGTTGCTGGTCGACGCCTGGCCCGCGTACGAGGCGTACGTGCGGCGGGCCGGTGACCGGGAGATCCGGGTCTTCCGGCTGGTGCCGACGGCCTCCGGCACGCCCGACGGCACGGACCCGCCGGACGGGCCGCCCGCGCCGCACTAGGGTGTGCGGTGACCGGGCCGTCGCTACCGGCGACGGTCCGCACGGTGGCGCGATGGGGTGGTCGGTGTGGACGGTGTCCAGGAGCACCGGGACGATCCCCGGTGGCAGGTGGCCGGACGGATCGCCGAGGCGGTCCGTCGGCGCTTCCCCGCCGACGTGCTCGCCGTCGCGGTGCACGGGCCGCTCGCGCACGGCGACGACGACGGCGGCGGGGACAGCGAGGTCGGGTTGCTGGTGGTCACCTACCGACCCGACACCGGGCCGCCCTCGGCCACCCGGCGGGTCGACGGGGTGCTGGTCGACCTGACCGTTGCCGCCGCCGAGGAGCGTCTGCGCCAGGCCCGGCAGCTCACCTCGCGGTGGCCGTTGACCGCCGACCGGTACGTGACGACCCGGCCGCTGCACGACCCGACCGGGTGGCTGCGCACCCAGCGGGACGCGCACCTCGGGCGGTTGGCGAGGGCCCGCCCGGCCGAGTTCAGCAGCGCCGCCCGCCGGGCCTGGTACCGGGGCAGCGCGGCGCACGCGCGGGCGGCCCGGCTCGCCGAGTGGTACGAGACGGACCAGGCCCTGCTGATGCTCGGCGAGTCACGGCTGGCCGCCGCGACCGTCACCGGGCTGCTCAGTCGCACCTACTTCCGCGACCCCGGCGACGCGGTCCGGCGGACCGGGCTGGCCGGGGCGGACATGACCGAGGTCGGGGCGGTGCTGGCCCGCCAGTCGGCCGAGTTGACCGCCCGGGGCCGGCCGGTCGACGGGACCGTCGACGACCTGCTCACCGGCTGACCGCGCGGCGGCTCAGCCCAGCCCGCCCTGCACGCCGATCAACGCACCGATCAGGTAGGTCGCCGCCGCCGCGGCGGCGCCGAGCAGCAACTGCCGCATCCCGCCGGTCCACCACCGCCGGTTGGTGAACCGGGAGACGACCGCGCCGGCCACGAAGAGGCCGAGCCCGCCCACCGCCAGGGCCAGCACCAGGCTGGTGGCGCCGAGAAGGTACGGCAGCAGCGGCACCAGCGCGCCGACCGAGAAGCAGAGGAACGACGACAGTGCCGCCGCCCACGGGTTGGGTTGCTCGTCCGGGTTGACGCCCAACTCCTCCTGGACGTGCATCCGCAACGCCTGCTCCGGATGCTGGCGGACCGCCTCGGCCACCTGGACGGCAAGATCCTCTGGCAATCCCCGCGCCATCCACATCTCGGCGAGTTCCCGGGCCTCCTCCTCGGGATGGTGTTCCAGCTCGCGCCGCTCCTTGGCCACCTCGGCGGCGATCTGCTCGTTGGCCGAGCGGACGCTGGTGTACTCCCCGAGCGCCATCGAGATCGCGCCGGCGACCAGACCGGCGGTGCCGGTCAGCACGATGGCCTGCGGCGAGACGCCGCCACCGCCGACGCCCGCGATCAGGGCGATGTTGGTCACCAGCCCGTCCATGGCACCGAAGACGGCGGGTCGCAGCCACCCGCCGGAGACGTCCGCGTGGTGGTGCTCCCGCAGTGCCGCAGGGGTGTCGGTCACGGCAGCGTCAGGATCTCGTACCCGTTCTCGGTCACCAGCACCGTGTGCTCGAACTGGGCGGTCCACTTGCGGTCCTTGGTGACCACCGTCCAGCCGTCCTCCCACATGTCGTACTGGTGGGTGCCGAGGGTGATCATGGGCTCGATGGTGAACGTCATGCCCGGCTCCATCACGTCGGTTGGCCGGGGGCTGTCGTAGTGCGGCACGTACAGGCCGCTGTGGAACGCCTCGCCGATGCCGTGGCCGGTGAAGTCGCGGACCACGCCGTAGCCGAACCGCTTCGCGTACGACTCGATGACCCGGCCGATGACGTTGATCTGCCGGCCCGGCGCGACGGCCTTGATGCCCCGCGTCATCGCCTCGTGGGTCCGCTCGACCAGCAGCCGGACCTCCTCGTCGACCTCGCCGACGCAGAAGGTGGCGTCGGTGTCGCCGTGCACCCCGCCGATGTACGCGGTCACGTCCACGTTGATGATGTCGCCGTCGGCCAGCACGGTGGTGTCCGGGATGCCGTGGCAGATCACCTCGTTCAGGCTGGTGCAGCAGGACTTCGGGAAGCCCCGGTAACCCAGCGTCGACGGGTAGGCGCCGTGGTCGACGAGGAACTCGTGCACCACCCGGTCGATCTCGTCGGTGGTCACACCGGGCTTGCAGTGCTCGCCGGCGAGCTGGGTGGCCTGCGCGGCGAGCCGCCCGGCGACCCGCATCTTCTCGATCGTCTCCGGCGTCTGCACGTGCGACCCCTGCCACGGCCGGGGGGCCTTCTTGCCGACGTACTCCGGTCGGACGATGTGGGCGGGCACCGGCCGCCACGGGGAGATCGTGCCTGGGGTCAACGGCGCACGGACGGTCATGCGGCAAGCCTATCGCCGCCCCCGGGGTGACCCCCACCACCGTCGGTGGCCCACGGTTGTTGCCCTACAACAACCGCTGTGTCAAGGTGTCAGCGTGGATCAAGGGGGAGCACCACCCGTCTTCTCCGCCAGCGCGGAGATCGACGGTGACCAGCTCCGCGTGGTGGTCACCGGCGAGGTGGACATGGCGACCGCGGACATCATGCTGCAGACCGCGCTGCGTGAGCCGGCCGTCCGGCTGCTCCTCGACCTGCGCGCGGTCAGCTTCTTCGACTCGGCGGCGATCCACGCCGTGGTGCGGCTCGCCGGTCACTATCCGGACACCCTCGACGTGCTGCCGTCCCGGCAGGTCAGCCGCGTGCTGCACATCGCCGGCCTGGGTGAGCAGCGCTGGTTGCGGCCGGTCTGACCCGCCGGGCCCACCGGCTCAGGCACCCAGTTCCCGACGTAGCGTCACCTCCGTGCCCTCCGTGGTACGCGTGACCGACAACTCCCCGAGTGCCTCGATCAGCGACAGTCCCCGGCCCCGGAAGCCCGACCCGGTCGACTCCCGCCAGCGTCCGCTGTCGCGGATGGTCGCGGTCACCGTCCGGCCCTCCACCGTCACCTCGACGCCGATCGTCGGCTCCACCGGGTCGACCGGGTGTTCGATGGCGTTCGCCGCCGCCTCCGACACCGCCACCGTCAGGTCGAACAGGTCGGTCTCGTTCACCCCGTGCGCGACCAGGAAGTCCTCCAGCCGCTTCCGCAGCACGCTCAGTCGGGTCGGGTCGGCGGGCAGCCGCAGCGCGAACCGGTTCAGCTCGGCCGCCTCCAGCGCGAGCACCGCCACGTCGTCCCGGCGGGGCCGGTCCACGACGCGCTGCACCACCGCCTCGACCAGGTCCACCACATGCTCCCCCGGCCGGGCCGCATCGGCGCGGAGCTGGGCCAACGCGTCGTCGATGTCGACGTTCCGGTCCTCGATCAGGCCGTCGGTGTAGAGCAGCAGCCGCTCGCCGGCACACAGCTCGCCGGAGACCGTCTCGTACTCCGCCCCGGGGATCGCGCCGACGGGTGGCCCCAGCGCCCGGTCGTGCAGGAACGCCACGTCGCCTCCTCGGATCAGCAGCGGGGACGGATGACCGGCGTTGGCGTACCGCAGCCGCCCGGTACGAGGGCTGAACCAGAGGCAGAAGACCGTGGCGAAGGACCGGGAGCCGGTCGACCCCACGAGCCGGTTGAGCCGGGTCAACGACTCTCCCGGATCGAACCCCTCCAGCACGTACGCCCGCAGCGCGTTGCGCAGCTGACCCATGGCCGCCGCGGCCGGCACCCCCTTGCCGACGACGTCCCCGATGACCAGGACCATCTCGTCGTCCTCGCGGGTCACCACGTCGTACCAGTCGCCGCCGACCTCGACGTCGGCGCTGCCGGGCAGGTAACGGCTGGCCACCACGGCACCGGGCAACTGGGGCAGGGTGCGCGGCAGCAGGCTGTGTTGCAGGGTCGTGGCGATGCGATGCTCCACCTCGTAGAGCTGGGCGTTCTCCAGGCGCACGCCGACCAGCCGGGCGAGCTGGGTCAACGCGGCCTCGTCCGTGCCGGCCGGCTCGGTGACCGCACGCCACACCAGCAGTTCACCGAGGCGCTTGCCGCCCACCCCGGTCAACGGCAGGACGAAGGCGGGATCGGCGGCGCTGGTGCCGCCGCCGTCGGCCTCGAACCGCGCGTCTCCGGCGGTGACGGACACCCGGACCGCCTCGGCGAGACTCAACGCGTGCCGCGCCGCGACCTGGAGCACCTCGTCCGTGGAGCGCGCGGTGTTCACCGCCACGGCCGCGTCCGCGAGTGCGGCCAACCGCCGGATGAGCTGGCCGCGCAGTTGGCCGAGTTCGACGTTGGCGCGTACCCGGGCGACCAGTTCCTGCCCGGAGAAGGGCTTGGTCAGGTAGTCGTCGGCGCCCACCGCCAGGCCGGCCACCTCCTCGGCCGAGCCGGCGCGGGCAGAGAGCAGCACGATCGGCACGTACCGGGTGCGCGGGTCGGCGCGCAGCGCGGCGACCAGCCCGAAGCCGTCCAGCCGCGGCATCATCACGTCGGTCAGCACCAGGTCGAAGTCGGTGTCGACGGCCAACCGCAGGGCGTCCACGCCGTCGGTGGCGGTGAACACCTCCCAGGTCGGCGCGAGCAGCCGGGCGACGTGTTCGCGCAGGTCCGGGTTGTCGTCGACGACCAGGATGCGGCCCGCCGCCGACCCCGTGCCACGGACCTCACCCGTCGCGGCCCGGTCGTCGCTCCAGCGCTCGGTCTCGGCGACGAAGAGGGCGCTCTGCACCGGCTCACGCTCGGTGCCCGTCTCGGCCACCCGGTCGGCCGGGAGGTGCCCGGAGCCGAACGGAACGGTGACGACGAAGCGGCTGCCCTCGTCGACGCGGCTGGTCGCGCTGACCTGACCGCCGTGCATCTCGACCAGTTCCCGCACCAGGGCCAGGCCGATCCCGGTGCCCTCGTGGCTTCGCGACCGCACCCCGGGTGCCCGGTGGAAGCGCTCGAAGACGTGCGGCAGCTCCTCGGCGACGATGCCGACACCGGTGTCGGCGACCTCCAGGCGGGCCACTCCGTCGACCGCCCGGACCTCGATCCGGATCTCCCCGTCGAGGGTGAACTTCACCGCGTTGGAGACCAGGTTGAGAACGATCTTCTCCCACATCTCCTGGTCGACGTAGACCGGCTCGGGCAGCGGCGGGCAGTCCACCGTCAGCCGCAACCCGGCGCGTTCGGTGGCCGAGCGGAAGGTGCTGGCCAGCCGGGCGGTGTAGTCGGCCAGGTCGACCGGCTCGTAGTACGCGGCCAGCCGCCCCGACTCCAGCCGGGAGAAGTCGAGCACCGTGTTGACCAGCTTGAGCAGCCGCAACGCGTTGCGGTGCATCATCGTCAGCCGCTGGGTGTACACCTCCGGCAGGGCCGGGTCGGCGAGCAGGTCCTCCAGCGGGCCGAGCACGAGGGTCAGCGGGGTACGGAACTCGTGGCTCACGTTGGCGAAGAAGTTGGTCTTCGCCAGGTCCAGGGCGGCCAACTCGGCGGCGCGGGCCTGCTCCTGCTCGTACGCGCGCTGCTTGCCGACGGCCCGCGAGACCTGCGCGGCGACGAGTTCGAGGAAGGTGCGGTAGTCGTCGGTGAGCGGCAACCGGCGGGCCACCCCCAGCACCAGCGCGCCCGCCTGCTCGGCGGTGGCGGTGATCGGCAGCAGCAGCGCCTCGTCGGCGGCATCGGCCGGCACCTCACCGAACAGGTCGGCGGTGGACACCGTGCCGCCCCCGGCGGCGGCCAGGTCGGCCAGGCCGGCGGCGGGCTCCTCGGGCCCGGTCATCGGGCCGCTCGTCCCGGCCAGCCGCAGACCACCGTCGGGGCCGTACAGGTAGAGCAGCCCGAACGGTACGTCCTGCCGGTGCCGGTCGAGCACGTCCACGGCCGCGTGGCAGAGTTCCGCGCTACTGCCCACGTCGGCCAACTCGGAGCCGAGTTCGGCGAGCGTACGCAGTCGCCGCTCGCTGAGCAGCCGACCGGTGGTCTCACTACAGACGCAGAGCACGCCGCTGATCGAGCCGTCGGTGTCCCGGATCGGGTCGTACGAGACGTCGAAGTAGACGTCCTCCATGAAGCCGTACCGGTCGAGCAGGAAGTGGTGGTCCCGCGCCTGGTACGCCTCACCGGTCCGCAGGACATCGGTGAGCAGCGGCCCGAGCACGTCCCAGGTCTCGACCCAGTGTTCGCGGGCCGGCTGCCCGACGACGGCGGGATGCTTGTCCCCGATGGTCGGGCGGTAGGCGTCGTTGTAGAAGGCGCGCTGGTCCTCGCCCCAGAAGATGACGATCTGCGCCTTCGAGGCGAGCATCGTGCTGACCGCGTTGCCGAGCGCGCTGGGCCACTGCTCCGGTGCGCCGAGCGGGCTGGTCGACCAGTCCCGGTCACGCAACAGCGCGCCCATCTCGCCACCGCCCGCGAACGCCGCCGCGAGCAGCGGTGGAACCCCACGACGCGCCGCCGACGGATCGCCTCCGTCCACGCCCCCCTGGGCCGAGTTCATGCAGCCTCCCCGGCCTGTGCGCGACGTGCCCTGATCATCGCTGCCGTGACCGGACTTCTACCCCGCCGAACCAGGAACGTAACGCATCAGCTGATCGCGACGCTGATTACCCCACGACACTTGTCGATCAACCGATACGAATCGCCCCACCGTTCACCGGAAGTGTCGGGTACATCACAGCGGCGTGACGTACGCGCCGGTGATCCCGCCGTCGACCACGAACTGCGCGGCGGTCATGAACGAGGAGTCGTCACTGGCCAGGAAGGCCACCGCGGCGGCGATCTCGGTCGGTTCGCCGAACCGCCCCATCGGCACGTGCACCAGCCGGCGCGCGGCCCGCTCCGGATCGGCGGCGAACAGCTCCCGCAGCAGCGGCGTGGCCACCGGACCAGGGCACAGGGCGTTGACCCGGATGCCCTCCCGGGCGAACTGCACGCCCAGTTCCCGGCTCAGCGCCAACACCCCGCCCTTGCTCGCGGTGTACGCGATCTGCGACGTCGCCGCACCCATCAGCGCCACGAACGAGGCGGTGTTGATGATCGAGCCCCGGCCCTGCCGGCGCATGTGCGGGATGACGTACTTGCAGCACAGGTAGACGCTCGTGGTGTTCACCCGCAGCACCCGCTCCCAGGCGTCCAGCCCGGTCTCCAGGATGGAGTCGTCGTCCGGCGGGGAGATGCCCGCGTTGTGGAACGAGACGTCCACCCGCCCGTACCGCTCGACCACCCCGTCGAAGAGGTCACGGACGGCACCCTCGTCGGTCACGTCGACGGCGACGAAGGTCCCGTCGACCTCCTCGGCGGCCCGGGCACCCCCCTCGGTGTCGACGTCGACGCAGACCACCCGGGCTCCCTCGGCGGCCAACCGCCGAACGGTGGCCAGTCCGATCCCGCTGGCCGCGCCGGTGACCACCGCCACCCGGTCCTGCAACCGCTGCATCGCTCACTCCTCCGTGCTGATGAAGACGTTCTTGACGTCGGTGAACGCGTGCAGGGCGTCCGGACCCAACTCGCGACCGAGACCGGAGCGTTTCATCCCGCCGAACGGCGTCGAGTACCGCACCGAGGAGTGCGAGTTGACGCTCAGGTTGCCCGCATCCACCGCCCGCGCCACGCGCACCGCCCGGCCCACGTCCCGCGTCCAGACCGAGCCGGAGAGGCCGTACTCGGTGTCGTTGGCGAGCCGGATCGCGTCCGCCTCGTCGTCGAAGGGCAGCACCGAGACGACCGGGCCGAAGACCTCCTCGCGCCAGTGCCGGTCGGCCGGCGAGTCGGCGAGCAGCACCGTCGGCGGGTACCAGTAGCCGGGGCCGTCCGGGCAGGAGCCGGTGAAGGCGACCCGCGCGCCGTCGACGTACCCGGCGACCCGGTCCCGGTGCCCGGCGGAGATCAGCGGCCCCATCTCGGCGGCCTCGTCGGCCGGGTGGCGTACCCGGAACGCCCGCACCGCCGGCTCCAGCAGCTCCAGGAAGCGGTCGTAGACCGCGCGCTGCACCAGGAGTCGGGACCGGGCGCAACAGTCCTGGCCGGCGTTGTCGAAGACTCCCGACGGCGCGGTCGCCGCCGCCTTCTCCAGGTCGGCGTCGGCGAAGACCAGGTTCGCCGACTTGCCGCCCAGCTCCAGGGTCAACCGCTTCACCTGGGCGGCGCAGCCCGCCATGATCCGGGTGCCGACCTCGGTGGAGCCGGTGAAGCAGATCTTGCGGACCGCCGGATGGTCGACGAAGCGCTCGCCCACCACGTCGCCCCGTCCCGGCAGCACCGTGAACACGTCCTCGGGCAGCCCCGCCTCCCGGGCCAGCTCGCCCAGGCGCAACGCGGTCAGCGGGGTCAGCTCGGCGGGCTTCAGCACCACCGTGTTGCCGGCGGCGAGCGCGGGAGCCAGCCCCCAGGCGGCGATCGGCATCGGGAAGTTCCACGGCACGATCACCCCGACCACGCCGAGCGGCTCGTGGAACGTGACGTCCAACCCGCCCGCCACCGGGATCTGCCGCCCGGTCAGCCGCTCCGGTGCCCCCGCGTAGTAGTCCAGCACGTCCCGTACGTTGCCCGCCTCCCAGCGGGCGTTGCCGATGGTGTGCCCGGCGTTCTCGACCTCCAGCCGGGCCAGCTCCTCCACATGCGCGTCGACCACCGCCGCGAACCGCCGCAACAGCCGGGCCCGCTCCCCCGGCGCCACCCACCGCCACCGCTCGTACGCCACCGCCGCCCGCGCCACCGCCGCGTCGACCTCGTCCGCAGACGCCCCCGCGACCTCGCGCAGCACCGCCCCGCTGGCCGGATTCCGCACCTCACCCACGCCCACCCACACTCCCCTCACCCACGCTGCCCACCTTGCCTGCCCCGCCCGTGTTCTGCGCCGCGATCATGGAGTTGTGGTACTCCGTGAACGTCGCGAAAGAGGACAGGTCGGGCGCCACGACTCCATGATCGGCGCACATCGACGCACGCGAGACGGGACGACCCGGGCTCGGTCAGAGGCGCTCGAAACCACGGGCGAGTTCCCAGTCGGTGACGGCCGCGTCGAAGGCGGCCAGCTCGACCCGGCCCATGTTGGTGTAGTGGGCGACCACGTCGTCACCGAAGGCCGTCCGGGCCACCGTGGAGGACTCCCAGAGCGTGAGGGCGTCCCGGAGGGTGCCGGGGACGCGTTCGGCCGCCGCGTCGTCGTACGCGTTGCCGGTGCACTCCTCGCCCAACTCCAGCTCCTGCTCGATGCCGTGCAGCGCACCCGCCACCAGTGCCGCGATCGCCAGGTACGGGTTGACGTCCGCACCCGGCACCCGGTTCTCCACCCGCATCCCCTGACCGTGGCCCACCACCCGTAGCGCGCAGGTGCGGTTGTCGGTGCCCCAGCGCAACGCCGTCGGGGCGAAGGAACCCGGCTGGTAGCGCTTGTAGGAGTTGATGTTCGGCGCGAAGAGGAGGCTGAACTCCCGCATCGTGGCGAGCAGCCCGGCCAGCACCCGCTGCCCGGTGACGCTCAGGTGGCCCGGTCCGTCGCCCAACATGGCCGACCCGCCGGAGGCGTCCCGCAGGGAGAAGTGGATGTGGCAGGAGTTACCCTCCCGGGCGTTCGGCTTCGCCATGAAGGTGATCGACATGCCCTCCTGGGCGGCGATCTCCTTGGCCCCGTTTTTGTAGATCACGTGGTGGTCGGCGCAGCGCACCGCCTCGTCGTAGCGGAAGGCGATCTCGTGCTGGCCGAGGTTGCACTCGCCCTTGGCGCTCTCCGGGGTGAGTCCCGCGCCGGCCATCTCGTTGCGGATACGCCGCAGCAACGGCTCCACCCGGGCGGTGCCGAGCAGCGAGTAGTCCACGTTGTACTGGTTGGCCGGGGTCAGCTCGCGGTAACCGCGCTGCCATGCCTGCTCGTACGAGTCACGGAACAGCACGAACTCCAGCTCCGTGCCCGCGTACGCGGTCAGTCCGTGTGCGGCCAGCCGGTCGAGTTGCCGGCGCAGGATCTGCCGGGGCGAGACGGTCACCGGACCGGTCTCCCCGGGCCAGTGCAGGTCGGCCAGGAGCAGGGCGGTCCCGGGCTGCCACGGCACCCGGCGCAGCGTGTCGAAGTCCGGCGTCATCGCCAGGTCACCGTAGCCGCGCGACCAGCTCGACATCTCGTATCCGTCGACGGTGTTCATGTCGACGTCCACCGCGAGCAGGTAGTCACAGCCCTCACTGCCGTGCCCGACGACCTGGTCGAGGAAGAACGGCGCGTGGAACCGTTTGCCCTGTAGCCGACCCTGCATGTCGACCAGGGCCAGAACCACCGTGTCGATCTCGCCCTCGGCGACCGCGACCCGCAGTTGCTCCAGCGTGAGCGGCGCATTCCTCATCCGCGAGCCTCCATCACCAAGGTCTACCCGCCGAGCTGATCACCGTCAACGGGACGCTCCGCTCGTACCCCGTTCCGCGTCCCCGGCAAACCGGTCCGGTGTCCGGCGCACCACGGGGGCGTACCCGGCCCGTCGTCCGCCGGCCGACTAATCGCGTTGCCGGTCGGGCCGTACCTGACGCATCCTTGAGCCTGTGACCAGGCCCGATCGCGACGGGCCGACCACGGGCCCTCGGAACGGCCCGACAGCCGCGGCGGCGCGGGCGACGTCACCTCTCTCTCGGGCAGGGCGCGGTGCCCTGCCCTGGCTCCGTCCCGCGCCGCCCGGCGACCACCCGCCACGGGCCACACACGGATCAGGTCATCACCAGGCCGGTCACCCAGAGCATGCCGATCACCAGGCCGGAGAGGAACTCGATCAGCATCGACAGGCCGGCCGCGCCGACCGCCTGCTTCGTCGCCGGCCAGGCCAGCCGGGTGTCGCCCAACCGCAGCCGTTCCATCGCGAAGATGCCGCCGACGAAACCGATCACCAGGCCGACGACCGGGATCACGAAGAAGCCGATCAGCCCGAGTACGGCGCCGGCGAGCAGTGAGGTGGTGGGCACCCCGGCCCGCTTGAGGTTGCGGCCCGGCCAGGCGTACTTGACCACGGTGCCGCCGAGCGCGACCAGGGTGGCGGCGGCGAGCACCAGCCACCGGCCGGCACCGGCTCCGCCGAACAGCGTCCACACCAGCACGCCGCCCCAGCAGAGCGGCAGCGCCGGCAGGCCGGGCACCACCACCCCGGCCAGCCCGGCGAGGATGGCCAGGGCGGCGACCACCGCCACCACCCCGTTGGTGTCCGTCAGCTCCACGTCGACTCCCCATCAGACGGTGTGCCCCGCAGCCGGGCGACGATCTTCTCCGCCGGGCCGGGTGGGTCGAACAGCCGGCCCTGCGCGGAGTCGCAGCGTAGCGACCGCAGCCGCTCGGCCTGCGCCTCGGTCTCCACCGCCTCGGCGGTCACCCAGAGTTCCAACGCGTGGGCCAAGCGGACCAACGCGTCCACGATCCGTACGTCACGGTGGTCGGCGACGGAGGGATCGTCGCCCCGCAGGCCCTCCACGAACGGCCCGGCCAGCTTCAGGCAGGTGATCGGCAACCGGCGCAGGTACGCCAGGTTCGAGTACCCGGTCCCGAAGTCGTCCACCGCCAGCCGGACCCCGAGCGCGGCGAGCCGGTACAGCGTCCGCAGCGGCTCGCCCGCGGAACCCATCACGGCGCTCTCGGTCAGTTCCAGTTGCAGCAGTGCGGCGGGGAGCCCGCTCTCGGCCAGGGCGTCGGCCACGGTGTCGACGATCGCCGGGGCGTCGGCCTGGCGGGCGGCCAGGTTGACGCTGACCACCAGCCGGGCCTGCGGGAACTCGGCGTGCCAGCGCTGGGCGTCCCGGCAGGACTGCCGCAGCACCCACTCGCCGAGCCGGACGATCAGGCCGGTCTCCTCGGCCAGTCCGATGAACCGGTCCGGCCCGACCAGACCCAGCTCCGGATGCTGCCAGCGGACCAGCGCCTCGACGGCCAGCATCTGGCCGTCCAGCAGGGACACGATCGGCTGGTAGTGCACCACGAACTCGCCCCGGTCCAGCGCCGTGGGCAGTTCGGCGGCGAGCGCCGACCGGGCGATGTCCCGGGCACTGCGCTCCGGGTCGTACACCGCCCACCGGCCCCGGCCCTCCCCCTTGGCCCAGTACAGCGTGGTGTCGGCGGCCTTCATCAGCTCGGTGGCGCTGGTGCCGGCCAGGTCCGAGTCGACGATGCCGATGCTCGCCGAGACCGCGAGCTGCTGGTCACCGATGTGCACCGGGGCGGAGACGGCGGCCAGCACCGTCTCGGCCACCGCGGTCACGTCCTCGATCCGGGCGATGCCGTCGACCAGGATGACGAACTCGTCGCCGCCCATCCGGGCGACCAGGTAGCCGCGGTCGGCCACGCAGTCGGCCAGCCGCCGGGCGATCAGCACGAGCAGCCGGTCACCGAGGTCGTGCCCCAGGCTGTCGTTGATCGCCTTGAACCCGTCGAGGTCCAGGAAGCAGACGCCGACCCGGCCGGACGGGTGCGTCCGGTTCACCAGCCGACCGAGCGACTCGAAGAACAGCGTCCGGTTGGGCAGGCCGGTGAGCGGGTCGTGCAGCGCCTGGAACCGTAGCCGTTGCTGGAGTTCGTACCGCTCGGTGATGTCCTCGACCACGGCGACGGTGAACCGGGGCCGGCCGTCGTCGTGCCGGATCAGCGAGACCGCCAGGTCCGTCCAGACGGCGGTGCCGTCCTTACGGTGGTAGCGCTTCTCGACCCGGGCCGCCTCGTGTTTGCCCTCGATCAGCTCCTGGTACAGCTCCCACATCCCGGCGGCGTCGTCGGCGTGGAACAGCGACGCCACGTTCGTCTGCCGCAGTTCCTCGATGTCGTAGCCGAGCATCTCGGCGAAGCTCTGGTTGACGTCGATGATCGTGCCGTCGATCCCGGCGATGCCGATGCCGATGGCCGCCCCGCTGAAGACCGCCCGGAACCGCGCCTCGCTGTCGCGCAGCGCCCGCTCCACGTCGTCCCGGGCCTGCCACGCCGAGCGCGCGATCCCCTCCTGCTGGGCGAAGGTGCGGTCACGCAGCGCACCGGCGAAGCCGGCGGCCAGGCCCGCCTGCGCCGCCGAGACCCGGTCGGCGAGATCGGGCCGGTCCGCCCGGACGTCCAGCACCTCGGTGGGGAACCGGGCGGCGAGGGTACGCACCGCCCACCCGATCACCCCCGGCGCGATCAGATGGGCCGCCACCAGGGCGCGCCCGACATCCTCGGCGGCCGGGGTCACCGGCTCGCCGGAGAGCAGCGCACGGGCCAGCCGCACGGTGTGTCCGAGCAACAGCCGCTCGGTCTCGGTCGGGCTCAACGGCACGAACCCGAACCCGCGTACGGCACGGGCCCAGTCGGCCGCGTACCGCTGGGCACCGGTCTGGTCCACGGCGTTCCCGCCGGAGTCGCCGACGGCGGACATCAGGTCAGCCGGCGGACCGGTCGTTCCGGGCGACGCCGCCGAAGGCGCCGAACCGTTGCGGGTTCGCGGCCACCTCGGACGGCGCGTCGGGACGCCACAGCTCCATGTGCACCACTCCCGGCGGCAGCAGCGTCCAGTCACCGAAGAAGCCGGTGATCTCGGCCCGCGAGCGCAGCGTGATCTCGGTGGCGGTCCGCGCGGACAGCCGTTGCGCGTCCAACATCTCCGGTGGCTGGTCCTCGAAGGTGGAGTGCGAGAGGACCAGGTGGCTGCCGGGGACGGTGGCGGACCGCAGGGTGGCCAGGACGTCGGCGGGACGGTCGGTGTCCGGCACGAAGTGCACCACCCCGGCGAGCAGCACGCCGAGCGGGCGGTCGAAGTCGAGCAGCCGCAACGCCCGGGCGTCGGCCAGGAGCCGCTCCGGGTCGCGCAGGTCGCCGTGGAGCACGCCGGTCAGCTCGTCGCCGGTCAGCAGTTCCCGGCTGTGCGCCACCGCCACCGGGTCGATGTCGACGTAGACCACGCGGGCCTTCGGGTTCGCGGCCTGGGCCACCTCGTGCACGTTGCCGACGGTGGGGATGCCGGAGCCGATGTCGAGGAACTGGTCGATGCCGGCGTCGAGCAGCACGCGTACGGCCCGACGCAGGAACTCCCGCCCGGCCCGCATGGTCGCCGGCAGGTGGGGTGTGGTGGCGGCGATCTGCTCGGCCAGCCTGCGGTCGATCTCGAAGTTGTGGGCGCCGCCCAGGAAGTGGTCGTACACCCGGGCCGCGCTGGGCCGCGAGAGGTCGATCTCGGAGGGGAGTCCGTCGGGGGTCTGCACTGGCACCTCAGCTCGTCGTGATGCAGACCACTCTAGGCCGGTCGGTCACGCCGAGGGAGATCCACGAACACCTTTCCCGTTCGCGCCGTGTCGCGGCCGGTCAGGCCGCTTCCAGCAACAGCGAGATGCCCTGCCCGACGCCGACGCACATGGTGGCCAGGGCCCGTCGACCGCCCCGGCGGCGTAGCTCCAGCGCGGCGGTGAGCGCCAGTCGGGCGCCGCTGGCACCCAGCGGGTGCCCCAGCGCGATGGCGCCGCCGTTCGGGTTGACGTGCTCGGCGTCCTCCGGCAGGCCCAGCTCACGCAGCACCGCGACGGCCTGCGCAGCGAACGCCTCGTTCAGCTCGATCACGTCGAGGTCGGCCACGGCCAACCCGCGCCGGTCGAGCAGCCGCCGGGTCGCCGGCACCGGGCCGACGCCCATGGTCCGGGGCGGCACGCCGGCCGCCGCGGCGCCGGAGACCCGGGCCAGCGGAGTGAGGCCGTACGCGGCGACGGCCGCCTCCGAGGCGACCAGCAGCGCCACCGCGCCGTCGTTGACGCCGGACGAGTTCCCCGCGGTGACGGTGCCGCCGTCGCGGAACGGGGTGGGCAGCGCGGCGAGCTTCTCCAGCGACGTCTGCCGGGGATGCTCGTCGACCTCCACCAGGCGCGTCTCGCGCCGCCCGGCCGGCACGGTCACCGGCACGATCTCCTCGGCCAACCGCCCGTCGGCCTGGGCCTTCGCGGCCCGCGCCTGGGAGCGGTACGCGAACTCGTCCTGCGCGGACCGGTCCACGCCGTACTCCTCGGCCACGTTCTCGGCCGTCTCCGGCATCGAGTCGACGCCCCAACCCTGCCGCATCAGCGGGTTGACCAGTCGCCAGCCGATGGTGGTGTCGTGGACCTCGGCGGCCCGGGAGTAGGCGGTGGTCGCCTTCGGCATCACGAACGGGGCCCGGCTCATGCTCTCGACGCCGCCCGCGACGACCAGATCGGCCTCACCGGCGACCACCGCGCGGGCGGCGGTGGCCAGCGCGTCGAGACCGGAACCGCAGAGCCGGTTGATCGTGCTGCCGGACACCTGCTCGGGCAGCCCGCCGAGCAACGCCGCCATCCGGGCCACGTTGCGGTTGTCCTCACCGGCCTGGTTGGCGCAGCCCAGGATCACGTCGTCGGTGCGTGCCCAGTCCACCGCCGGATGACGGGCCACCAGCTCACGGATCACGTGCGCGGCCAGGTCGTCGGGGCGGACGCCGGCCAGGGCACCGGCGTAGCGGCCGATCGGGGTACGCACACCGGCCACCAGGTAAGCCACGGTCATCGCGAGTCCTTCGGGGGTGGGGAAGGGCGGGCACCGGCCGCCCGTCGGGTCCCGCCGGACGTCCGGCGGCCAGGATATCCCCGGCGTATCCCGATAGGTTGTCGGCATGGCCCGACCCCAGTTCCGCGCGGAGACCAGCGACGGCGGCGCGTTCGTCCGGCAGCCCAACCGGTTCACCGGGCGGGTCACCCCGCACTCCACCTCGCCGCCCGGCGGCGGGCCCGACGACCAGGACCGCTGGCCGTTGGAGGCGGGCCGCTACCGGCTGATCTGGTGCCGCGCCTGCCCGTGGGCGCACCGGGCGTTGATCGTGCGGAACCTGCTCGGGCTCGGTGACGCCATCTCGCTGGGCACCGTCGATCCGATCCGGGACGACCGGGGCTGGCGGTTCGCGCTCGACCAGGACGGCTTCGACCCGGTGCTGGGCATCGGTTTCCTGTCCGAGGCGTACCTGGCGACCGACGCCGACTACTCCGGCCGGGTCACCGTGCCCGCGCTGGTCGACACGCTCACCGGCCGGGTGGTCACGAACGACTACCCGCAGCTCACCCTGGACCTGTCCACCGAGTGGCGGCGGTGGCACGCACCGGACGCGCCGGACCTGTACCCGGTGACCCTGCGCCCGGAGATGGACACGCTGATGGCGGAGATCCACCGGGACGTCAACAACGGCGTCTACCGGTGCGGCTTCGCCACCTCCCAGCAGGCGTACGACGAGTCGTACCAGACGCTCTTCGCCCGGCTGGACGCGCTGTCGGAACGGCTGACCGACCGGCGGTACCTGATGGGCGACTCGATCACGGAGGCGGACGTACGGCTGTTCACCACGCTGGTCCGCTTCGACGTGGCCTACCACGGGCACTTCAAGTGCAACCGGCAGAAGCTGACCGAGATGCCGGTGCTGTGGGCGTACGCGCGGGACCTGTTCCAGACCCCGGGTCTCGGCGAGACCGTGGACTTCGACCACATCAAGCGGCATTACTACGCGACGCACCACCAGATCAACCCGACCGGGGTGGTGCCGCTCGGGCCGGACCTGCACGGCTGGACGACGCCGCACGGACGTGACTGAGTCGTCGACGGCGTACCGCCGGGCGTCGGCGCGGGGCGGGGTCGCGGCGGCGGGTGCCGCGTTGGGCGTACTCACCGGGACGGCCCTGGTGGTCCTCGCCGTGGTCGCCGGTCCGGGACCGGGGCTGACCGGGTACGTCAGCGAGGCCGGGGTGGCCGAGAGCGGTTACGCGTGGACGTACCGGATCGGGGTGTTCTCCCTGGCCACGGCGCTACTGCTGCTCGCGGTGGCCCTGCGCGACGAGGCCCGGCGGCCCGAACCGGCGGCGGTGACAGACCCGGACCCGGCGTGGGTGGCGCACCCGGGTGCGGCCGTGGTGCGGCGGCTCGTGGGACGTCGGGCCGCGACGGTGGTGCGGCAGGTGGCGACGCTGCCCGGCGCGGTGGCGCTGCTCGTCGCGGCGGCGCTCTGCACGCTGCTCTCCGGTGCGGTGACCTGTAGCGCCGGCTGCCCGCTGCCGCCCTTCGAGCCGGCCACCGTGGCGGACCTGGTGCACGGTGCGGCGAGCGTCGCCGCCACCGCGACGGTGGTGTTCGCGATGGTCGCGCTCGCCCTCGCCCCGCAGGCCGACCGGCGGTTGTGCCGACCGGCCACGGTCGCGGCGGTGGTGGCGCTCCCGCTCGCCGGGGCGGTCGGCCTGGCCATGCTCTTCGTCGGGCGGGGCTCGCTGGTCGGGGTGCTGGAACGGCTGCTGCTGGCGGTGGCCATCCTCTGGGGTCTGACCACCGCCCTCACCCTGGCCGCCGGCAGACGGACCGACCGGCGCTGACCGACGCGAGAGTGCCCGACCCCACAGCCCGCATCCGGGCCGCCCGCCCGACGGCCGGGAGAGGATGGCGCGATGAGCTCGTTGTTCACCCCCCTGGCGCTGCGCGCGGTGACCCTGCCCAACCGGATCGCGATGGCGCCGATGTGCCAGTACAGTGCCGGGCCCGACGGCCTGCCCACCGACTGGCACCTGGTGCACCTCGGTACCCGGGCCGTGGGCGGCGCCGGACTGGTGATGACCGAGGCGACCGCCGTGGTGCCGGAGGGACGGATCAGCCCGCAGGACACCGGGCTCTGGTCCGGGCGGCACGTCGACGCCTGGCGTCCGGTGACCCGTTTCCTGACCACCCACGGCGCGGTGCCCGTCGTGCAGCTCGCACACGCCGGAGTCAAGGCGTCGACGTACCGGCCGTGGGCACCCCGGCGCGGCGGCGTGCCCGACGCGGAGGGCGGCTGGACGCCGGTCGGACCGACCACTGAGCCGTTCGTGCCGGAGTACCGCGAACCGACCGCGCTGGACCCGGCCGGGATCGCCGGGGTGGTCGAGGCGTTCGCGACCGCCGCCGCCCGCGCGCTGGAGGCGGGGTTCGCCGCCGTCGAGGTGCACGCGGCGCACGGATACCTGCTGCACGAGTTCCTCTCCCCGCTGACCAACCGGCGTACCGACGGCTGGGGCGGGGACCGGGCCGGTCGGATGCGACTCACCCTGGAGGTCGCCCGCGCGGTGCGCGCCGCCGTCGGACCGGACGTGCCGGTGCTGGCCCGCATCTCGGCCACCGACTGGGTCGACGGCGGCTGGACCGTCGACGACAGCGTGGTGCTCGCCACCGAGTTGGCCGCCGCCGGGGTGGACCTGGTCGACTGTTCCTCCGGCGGCGCCGCGCCGACGGCCGACATCCCGGTCGGGCCCGGCTACCAGGTGCCGGCCGCCGCCCGGATCCGCCGCGAGGCACGGGTACCCACCGGCGCGGTCGGCCTGATCGTCGCGCCCGCACAGGCCGAGGCGATCGTCGCCGACGGCGCGGCCGATCTGGTGCTGCTCGGCCGGGAACTGCTGCGCGACCCGTACTGGCCGCGCCGGGCCGCCGCCGAGCTGGGCGCCGAGACGGACTGGCCGCACCAGTACCGCCGGGCGGTCTGACCCTGAAGCGGCCGCGCCGGACCGGTCGGTCCGGCGCGGCCTTGGTCACCCGGCCAGGTGGCCCCAGCGCGGCGCCAGCTCGCGCCACGGCCCCTGCGCCCGCACCGCACCGTCGACGAGCACCACCACGTGGTCGGCCCGCACCAGGGCGGCCCGTTTGGAGGTGGAGCCGACCACGGTCACGCCGCGTTCGCGCAACGCCTGCCAGAGGGCCAGCTCGGTGGTGACGTCCAGGGCGGACGACACGTCGTCGGCGACCAGCAGTTCGGTACGCGGTGCCAGCGCCCGGGCCAACGCCAGGCGCTGCAACTGCCCGCCGGAGAGCCGGGTGCCCTTGTGCCCGATGAGCAACGCCAGGCCGCTCCCGGTGGCGGCCAGGTCGTGTTCGAGCTGGGCGGTCGCCACCGCGTGCGCCGGGTCCACCGGGTGGCCCAGGGTGATGTTGTCGGCGACGGTGCCGGAGAGCACCCGGGGCAACTGGCCGACGTAGCCGACCTGGTTCGGGCGCAGGAACAGCTCCGGCTCGGTCACCGGTTCCCCGTTCCAGGTCATCGACCCGGTGTGCGGGGCGATGCCGGCCAGGGCGCGCAGCAGCGAGGACTTGCCCGCCCCGACCGGGCCCACCACCAGCACCAGCTGTCCACGCTCCACGGTCAGGTCGACATCGCGTACGGCGACCGTGCCGTCGGTGTGCCGTACGCCGAAGCCGACCAGTTCCAGCCGCCGCAACGGGGTACGCGGGGCCACCGGCGGGGCGGAAGCCGTACCGGTCACCAGGTCCATCCCGGGCACCCGCGCCGAGTACGCCTCGATCCCGGTCATCTCCGCCGTCCGCCGCGTCCACACCCGCGCCGAGGGCACCTGGGAGATCAGCGAGGCGGTCGTCCAGGCGAACCAGCGCGCCGCGCCCAGCGTGGCGACCGAGACCAGTGCCGCCCCGGCGTTGATCGTGCCGGCCAGGAAGAGCGCCCAGACGGCGATCGGCAGCAGGCCGCTCGCCATCGACGGGGTGGAGCGGGCCCAGACCTGCACGGCGATCTCCCGACGCTGCCGGTCGCTGCGGACCGTGTCCAGGTCGGCGAGATGGGTCAGCACCGGCCGGGTCGCCCCGGCGAGCTTCACCGTCCGGGCGGCCGACAGTGCCGACACCAGCGCGGTGGCGAACGCCGCGCGGGCGGTGACGGTCTCCCGCGCCGCGCGTTCCAGCCGGGGACCGAACGCCGTGGCGGCGAAGCCGGAGAGCAGCATCGTGCCGAGGAAGAACATCCCCGGGACCACGCTGCCGGTGATCAGGGTCATGCTGACCAGGAGGAGCACGCCGACGGTCTGGTCCAGCACGTTGTCGGCGAGCTGCACCACCCGCTCGGTGTCGCCGCCCTGCGCCACCACCTCGGCCGGGGTGTGCCGGCTGACCCGGCGCGGGCCGGTCTGGCCGTACACCAGGCGGGCGCTGATCCGCAGCATCTGCCGTACCCACCAGGCCGGGAACCACAGGTGCGTCCAGTAGTGCGCGGGGATGGCGAGGATCAGCCCCGCCGCGATGCCCAGCGCGGGCAGCCACGGGTCACCCGTGCCGTCGACCACGTCGGCCCAGAGCCAGGCCAGGATCGGGCCGTCCAGGCTCAGGACGGCCAGCACGGCGAAGATGCCCACCGCGGCGGCGCCGTAGCGGGGGTCGTTCAGACAGAGCCGGAAGATCTCCCGCAGCGTCCGCGCCCGGGAGGCCGGCCGCCGCTCGCCTTCCGGGTCCGCACCGCCGACCGGGTCCGCACCGCCGGCGACGGTGGTGGTACGGGTGGCGTCGCGCCCGCCGACCTCCCACGCGGTGATCTCCCGCCCGTCGGTCGGCGCGACCGGCTCGGGCCCGACGACGGGCGCGGGATCCACCACGGTGGTCAGCGTGGGCGACCCGGTGAAGCGGTGGCCCTCCGTGACCGCACCGGTGACGCCGACCAGTGCCGGTTCGCCACGGGAGCGGTCGGTACCCGGAGCGGCCGTACCGACGGTGTCGGCGCGCGGGTCGGCCAGCAGGTCGGCGTCACCGGCGGCGAGGAGTTCGGCGAAGCGCCGTGACCGGGCCAGCGGGGCCGCCTCGACCACCGCGCCGTCGGCCAGCACCACCACCTCGTCGCACTGGCGCACCGAGGAGAGCCGGTGCGCGATGACGATGCCGATCCGGTCCCGCAGCAGTCGTTCGGTGGCCTGCTGCACCCGCGCCTCGGTGACCGGGTCGAGTCGGGCGGTGGCCTCGTCGAGGATCACCACGTGCGGGTCGCGGACCAGGATGCGGGCGAACGCGACGAGCTGCTCCTGCCCGGCGGAGAGCACGTGCCCGCCCTCGCCGAGCCGGGTGTCCAGCCCGGCGGGCAGTTCGGCGATCCAGCCGGCCAGGCCCAGCTCGTGCAGGGCCCGCGCGGCGGCGTCGAGCAGCTCGGGGTCGAACAACGCGACGTTCTCGGCGAGCGTGCCGGCGAGGATCTCGGTGCGCTGCGGCACCACGGCGATCCACCGGCGCAGCAGGTCCACGTCGAGGTCGCGCACGTCACGCCCGCCGAGCAGCACCGTCCCCGGTGGCACGTCCACCGCCCGGGTGAGCAGCTTGGCCAGCGTCGACTTGCCCGAGCCGGTCCGCCCCACCAGGGCGTAGGAGCGGCCCCGGGCGAAGGTCAGGTCGATCTCGCGCAACGCCGGGCCCCGGTCGGCGTCGGCGGACGGGTAGTGGAAGGTCAGGTCGCGGATGACCAGGTCACCGTCGATCGGGGTGTCCCCGCCGACGGGTTCCTGGGCGGCGCCCTGGAGCAGTCGTACCCGGCCCCACGCGCCGAGGGCGTACTGCACCTCGGGCACCATCCGGCTGACGTGCTCGACGGTCATCCCGAGCGAGAGGGCGAGCAGCCAGATCGCGGTGAGTCGGGCGGAGTCGACCCGGCCGGTGGTCAGCGCCCACACCCCACCGAGCACGACCAGCGCGACACCGACCCGGGTCACCCCGGCGGCCACGGTGTTGACCTGGGCGGACAACCGCCACACCCGCCAGCCGCGCCGCAGCACCTCGGCCGCCCGGGCGGCGTAGAGCCGCAGCACGTACGGGCGGGCCAGGCTGGTGCGGACGTCGTCCTGCCCGTGGATGGACTCCTCCATCACGGCCGCCAGGTCCGACCAAGCCGCCTCCTCGTGCATCCGGGCCGGGGCGATCCGGCCGGCGGGCCGGCGCATGGTGACCGCGAGCAGGACGCAGAGCAGCAGCATGCCGAGTCCGGCCGGCCACCAGACGGTGATCGCGACCAGTGTGGAGAGCAGGCCCACCGCCAGCGACTGGGCCAGCCGCACCCCGGGGCCGCGGACGCCGGAGGCGACGTCGTACACGTCGCCGTCGATCCGGTCGAGCATCTCGCCGACCGGCGTGGTCTCCAGGGCGGGAATCGGCTGGCCCATCGCCACCCGGCACAGCCGACGCCGCAGGTCGGCGGCCCAGTCGGCGGTCACCCCGGCCATCACCAGGCTGACCACCAGGTCGCTGGCGACCACCACGACCAGGGCCACCGCGAGCAGCGCGAAGAAGCCGACGGAGCGGTGCACCAGCACCGGACCGGCGAGCGCGGCGGTGGCCGCCTGGCCGATCCCGCCGAGCACGATCAGGGCGACCACCAGGGTCATCCGGCGCGAAGAGGTGACCCACAGATCACGGAGCAGGCGCATGGGTCGGTTCCTCCGGTTTCGTGGCGGAGGTTCCAGCCTGCGTTGCGCGACCGCGCAGCTCAACGCATTTTTGCCGGAGGCAGATCACCTGGTGGCGGCGGCTGCCGGACGGCAGCGGGCCAGGTCAGAAGAGCACGGTGGCGAGGGTGCCGACGGGCCGGAATCCGCAGCGTTCGTAGACCCGCCGGGCGGGCAGGTTGAAATCGTTGACGTACAGGCTGACGCTCGGGGCGACCCGGGCCAGCGCGTCGCGGACCACCGCCGCCATCGCCGCCGTGGCAATCCCCCGGCCGCGCCACTCCGGCGCCACCCAGACCCCCTGGATCTGCGCGGTGCGCCGGGTGACGACCGCGAGCTCGGCCTTGAAGACCACCCGGCCGTCGACGAAGCGGGCGTACGCGCGGCCGGAGCGGATCATCTCGGTGACCCGACGGCGGTACCCGCGCCCGCCGTCCTCGGCCAGCGGAGAGACGCCCACCTCCTCGGTGTACATCGCCACCGCGGCCGGGAAGAGCAGGTCGATCTCGCTGCCGCGGACCAGGCGTACCTGCGGATCGGCACGGACCTCCGGCATCGCCTCGGTGGCCAGCAACGGCTGGTTGGGGCGGACGTCGCGGGCCGGTCCCCAGGTGCCGGCGAGCCGGTCCCAGAGTTCCAGGACGGCGTCGGCGCGCCCGACGATGGAGGAGCAGAGCCGCTCCTCGCCGGCGAGCAGCTCGGCGAAGGCGGCGACGGCCTGCGACGAGGCGAGGACCGGGGTGAGGTTGCCGCCGAGCCAGCAGACCGATTCGAGCTGGCGGCGGGAGCCGTAGCCGAGTACCCGGCCCTCGGCCCGCCACCACGCCAGTCCGCGCGCGGCGACCCGCTCCGCGACCTGCGCGCTCGCGTACGGGTCGGAGTCGAGCAACCGTTCGACCGCGCGACGTTCCGACTCCCCCAGTTGCCGCACCGGCGCCGTCAACACGGTTACAGCCTGCCAGATCCGTCCGGAACGCGGTGGCGGACAGTGACCGGTGCCCGACGGGCGGACAGGCCGCTACCGGACGGTGTGTCGCAAAGCACCACACCCCTCCTCCGATGACTTGTCGGCGATGCGTTTCCGATATATCGTCGATGCATCAGAGACAGTTCTACGAAGGAGACGGTCTGATGAGGTTCCACCCACGGGCACATGCCCTGCACGAGGCCCGGATGCGCGGTTTCGGTTTCCCACCCTTCCCGCCCGGTCCGCCCTTCCCACACGGCGGGCACGGTCACGGCCGGGGCGGACGGGGACGGGGGCGGGGACGCCGCCCGAACGTCCGGGGCGCGGTGCTCGCGCTGCTCACCGAGCGGCCGATGCACGGCTACGAGATGATCCAGGAGATCGACTCCCGCACCGGGGGCGGCTGGCGGCCCAGCCCCGGCTCGATCTACCCGACCCTCCAGCTCCTGGAGGACGAGGGCGTCATCGCCGCCACCGAGGAGTCCGGCGGTGGCCGCAAGCGGTTCACCCTCACCGAACAGGGTCGACCCGAGGCCGAGACGGCGGCGCAGACGCCCCCCTGGGCGGAGGTCGCCGAGGACACGATCAACAGTTGGCACGACATCCGCGAGGCCGGCGCGCAGGCCATGAACGCGCTGCGCCAGGTCATGATGACGGGTACGGACGACCAGCGCGAGCGGGCCGCCCAGGTGCTCGACGAGACCCGCCGCAAGCTGTACGCGATCCTCGCCGAATCCGAGTGACCGCCCGCGCCCGACGCGGATCCGCCGCCCCGTCGGCGGCCCGAGAGGATTGCTCTCGGGCCGCCGACGAGCAGCACGAACACACCGGTGCCGCGCCCGCCCACGCCCGAAGGCGCCCTGATGTGCCCGGAGGCCGCCCGGAGGCGCCCTCAAGATCATGCTCGATCCTAGATCGAGTGGCTTCAGCGTCGCGACGAGACAACTCGATCCCGGATCGAGCATGATCTCGCCGTGTCGCCCGGGACGGGCGGGACGGGCGGGACCGGCGGCGACACGCGACAGTGCAGTCCCTGGGCGGTCGTGGGGCACGTGCCGGACGCGTCGACGGGCGGCCACCCGAGGGTGACCGCCCGTCGGTGTCGCCGATGGGTCAGTGGACGCTGACGGTGGCGCCGGGCAGCAGGCCGCGCAGTTCCTCGGGCAGCTCGGCACCCATCTCGTCGGCCAGGCGCAGCGCCTCCTCGATCAGGGTCTCCACGATCTGCCCCTCGGGCACGGTCTTGATGACCTGGCCCTTGACGAAGATCTGCCCCTTGCCGTTGCCGGAGGCGACACCCAGGTCGGCCTCACGCGCCTCGCCGGGGCCGTTCACCACGCACCCCATCACGGCGACGCGCAGCGGCACCGGCAGGCCCTCCAGCCCGGCGGTGACCTCCTCGGCCAGCTTGTAGACGTCCACCTGGGCCCGGCCGCAGGACGGGCAGGAGACGATCTCCAGGCCGCGCTCGCGCAGCCCCAGCGACTCCAGGATCTGCGCGCCGACCTTGATCTCCTCGACCGGCGGCGCGGAGAGCGACACCCGGATGGTGTCGCCGATCCCCTCGGCCAGCAGTGCCCCGAAGGCGACCGCCGACTTGATGGTCCCCTGGAACGCCGGTCCGGCCTCGGTCACGCCCAGGTGCAACGGGTAGTCGCACTGCTCGGCGAGCTGCCGGTAGGCCCGGATCATCACCACCGGGTCGTTGTGCTTGACCGAGATCTTGATGTCCCGGAAGCCGTGCTCCTCGAAGAGCGAGCACTCCCAGAGCGCCGACTCGACGAGCGCCTCGGCGGTGGCCTTGCCGTACTTGGTCAGCAGACGCTTGTCCAACGAGCCGGCGTTGACGCCGATCCGGATCGGCGTACCGGCAGCGGAGGCCGCCTTGGCGATCTCGGCGACCTTGTCGTCGAACTGCCGGATGTTGCCCGGGTTGACCCGCACCGCCGCACATCCGGCGTCGATCGCGGCGAAGACGTACTTCGGCTGGAAGTGGATGTCGGCGATCACCGGGATCTGCGACTTGCGCGCGATCGCCGGCAACGCCTCCACGTCGTCCTGGCTGGGCACCGCCACCCGGACGATCTGGCAGCCGGAGGCGGTCAGCTCGGCGATCTGCTGGAGGGTCGCGTTGACGTCGGAGGTGAGCGTGGTGGTCATCGACTGCACGGAGACCGGTGCCCCACCACCGACCGGCACCGAGCCGACCATGATCTGACGGCTCGCCCGTCGGGGCGCGAGCGGTGGCGGCGGCACGGCGGGCATACCGAGACTGACAGCGGTCACTTCAAGCACTCACCTTGAGAAGATCGAGATCGGGTTGACGACGTCCGCGGTGATCGTGAGCAGCGTGAACGCGCCACCGATCAGGATCACCGCGTACGTGACGGGCATCAGTTTGAAGTAGTCGACGCGGCCCGGGTCGGGCTTGCGCAGCAGCGCGTACACCCAGGACCGGACGCGTTCGAACCAGGCGATGGCGATGTGCCCACCGTCCAGTGGCAGCAGCGGCAGCAGGTTGAACACCCCGATGAAGAAGTTCAACGAGATGAACAGCATGATGAACAGTTCCCAGGCGTCGTTTGCCACCGCCTCGCCACCGAGGATGCTGGCACCGACCACGCTGATCGGGGTGTCCATGTCCCGCTCGCCGCCGGTGATGGCGGTCCAGAGGGCGGGGATCTTCTCCGGGAGCCGCTGCAACGCCTGCGCGGTGGCGACCGCCATGTCACCGATGAAGGTGCTGGTCGCCCCGATCGCGTCGATCGGGCCATGGGAGATCAGACCCGGGGTCGAGACGACCAGGCCCACGCCGAGCGCGGAGACCTCGGTGACCGGCCCGTTCGGGTCGTCGATCGGCGGGCGCTTGGTGGTGGCCAGGGTGGTCTCGGCGGTGCCGGGCTGACCGTCGCGGACGTACCCGAGGGTGGCGGTGCTGCCCGGCGTGGTGGTCCGCAGCGTGGTCAGCAGGTCGCCGTAGCTGGTGATCGGGGTGCCGTTGATCGAGGTGATCCGGTCGCCGTTCTGCAACCCGCCGGCACCGGCCGGGCTCGGCGCGTCACCGGCCTCGCAGGCCCGGTAGGTGGTGTCCGGCAGGACGCACTCCTGGATCGCGATCACCGCCGGCTCGGCGCGGATCTGCTCCTCGGTGCTCGGGAAGTTGGGGTTGGGCAGGCCGAACGTCATCGCCGCCAGCCAGGCCGCGAAGATCGCCAACCCGAAGTGGGTGATCGACCCGGCGGACATCACGATCGTGCGCTTCCACACCGGGTAGCGCCACATCACGCGCTTCTCGTCACCGGGCTCGACGTCGTCGTCCTGCGGCGTCATACCGACGATCTTGCAGAAGCCGCCGAGCGGGATGCCCTTCAGGCCGTACTCGGTCTCGCCCCGTTTGAAGGAGAAGATGGTGGGGCCGAAACCGACGAAGTAGCGGGTGACCTTCATCCCGAAGGCCTTGGCGGTGACCATGTGCCCGGCCTCGTGCAGGCTCACCGAGATGAGGATGCCGAGGGCGAACAGCACCACCCCGAACGCGAACGACATCAAGCTCCTTCCACCGCAGCAGCGATGATCTCCTGCGCGTGCCCGCGCGCCCACGACTCGGCTTCGAGTACGTCCTCGACGGTACCCGGTTCACCGAAATCGGGAGCGTCCTCCAACACCCGCTTCAGCGTGTCCACGATGCCGAGGAACGGCAGTCGCCCGGCGACGAACGCCGCGACGCACTCCTCGTTGGCCGCGTTGTAGATCGCCGGTCGGCAGCGCCCCGTCTCGCCGGCCGCCTTGGCCAGCGCCACCGCCGGGAACGCCTCGTCGTCCAGCGGCGCGAACTCCCAGGTGTGGGCCGTGGTCCAGTCGACGGCAGCGGCGGCGTCGGCCACCCGGTCCGGCCAGCCCAGACCCAGCGCGATCGGCAGCCGCATGTCCGGCGGACTGGCCTGGGCCAGCGTCGAGCCGTCCACGAACTCGACCATCGAGTGGATCACCGACTGCGGGTGCACCATCACGGTGATGTCGGCGTACGGTACGTCGAACAGCTCGTGCGCCTCGATCACCTCCAGCGCCTTGTTGACCATGGTCGCCGAGTTGATCGTGACCACCGGCCCCATGTTCCAGGTCGGGTGCGCGAGCGCCTGCTCCGGCGTCACCGCCGTCAACTCGTCGCGCCGCTTCCCCCGGAACGGCCCGCCGCTGGCGGTGACCACCAGCCGCCGCACCTCACCCCGGCTGCCGCCGCGCAGACACTGCGCCAGCGCCGAGTGCTCCGAGTCCACCGGGACGATCTGCTCCGGCCGCGTCACCGCCGCCTTGACCAGCGAGCCACCGGCGACCAGGGACTCCTTGTTGGCCAGCGCGAGCGTACGCCCGGCGCGCAGCGCGGCCAGCGTCGGCGCGAGCCCCAGCGACCCCACCACCCCGTTGAGCACGACGTCGCACGGCCACTGCGCCAACTCGCTCATCGCGTCCGGCCCGGCCACGATCTTGGGCAGCTTGAAGTCGCCGCTGGTCCAGCCCCGTCGGCTCGCCTCGGCATAGAACGCGAGCTGGAGATCCTGCGCGGCGGACGCCTTCGCCACCCCGACCGCCTCGACACCGAGTTCCAGAGCCTGCGCGGCGAGCAGCGCGACGTTGCTGCCACCGGCACCGAGCGCCACCACCCGGAAGCGGTGAGGATCACGCCGCACGATGTCGATGGCCTGGGTACCGATCGAACCCGTACTACCCAACAGCACAAGATCGCGGGGGGAGTTCACGCGCCCATTCTTCCCCACGCCACCTTGGTGCAAGGAAGGGCACCTTATTAACGCCTCCGGTAGAGCACGGGTCCCCTGCTAACACCTGCACCCCGAGTACACCGCTCGCCGTTCCGCCCGGCCGGACCACCGCAACCCGCACCGCACGCCATCAGAACAGGCTGGCCGTCGCAGCCCGCGCCACAGGCCATCGCACCGCAGGCCATCGCTCAACCGGTCCGGCCCCCGCCGATCCGACGCTCGGCCGTCCGGCATCCGACCTGCGTCACGTAGGTGCGGCCCGCCGGGCGTGCTTACGACGAGGAGACTCGAGCCGCGAAGGGCGGTGGGTAGATTTGTTGTCGTCCTAGCGACAACAAATCTACCCACCCCACCCCGACGACGCCTCCGGTCCGGTAAGCCCGCCGATCAGAGGTCCGGCGCTCACGAAGCTGTGTTGGCACGCGATCATGGAGTCCTAGGCGACACTTCGCACTAATTCACGGCTTTTGTGCGTGCCCGACTCCATGATCGACGCGGGTGGTAGCGAGGTGCGGCGAACAGCGTTAACGGTCGCGCTCGATCCAGGATCGCGTGCGGGTGGTGGCGTGATGCCGCGAACAGCGTTAACGGTCGCGCTCGATCCAGGATCGAGTGGCTTCCCGTGCACCCGGATACCACTCGATCAGGGATCGAGCGTGATCATGAGCGGGTCCGTGGCGGGTGCGGTGGGTGGAGCGGGGGTTCGCGCCGGAGGGGGCTGACCGCTTCAGGGTGCTTCGCGGGCATTCGGCGAAGTGTGGTCGGCGGTCGACTCAGCGGCGGGGTCCAGAGCCGTGAAGCCGGGGGCGGTCGCGGGTCCAGGGCCGGCGTGAAGCCGGGGGCGGTCGACTCAGCGGCCGGTCCAGGGCCGACGTGAAGCCGGGGCGGTCGACTCGGCGGCCGGGTCCGGGGCCGATGTGAAGCCGGGGCGGTCGACGACTCGGACCGGGCAGATCAAGGGGTTGTGCGGTTCCGGTGCGGACCCGTCGAGGGTCGGCACCGGAACCGTTCACGTCGGGCGCGTCGACCGGGCGGTAGTCGCGCCGTCCAGGTCCTCGGCGATGGCGCTCAGGCCTGGGTGTCGAAGCGGCCCGCGCGGGTGGCGGCGACGAACCGGGTCCAGCTCGTCTCGTCGAAGGCCAGCTCCGCGCCCTGCCGGTCCTTGCTGTCGCGTACGCCGACGCTGTCGCCTACGCCGACCACGTCAGCGAACCCCGCCACCTCGACGCATTCGCCGTTCCCGCCGGACCGGGACGACGTGCGCCACACTCCGTCACGTCTCATGGTTCATCTCCTTCGCAATCGCCGTGATCAGCTCACGGGAGTCGTCGACGTCGAGTGTCCGCTCGCCGAGCGAACGCCAGGCGTCCTCGTAGGTCTGAATTTCGTGCGTCTTGTCGAGGTAGACCGCCCCGCACGGACCGTCCATGTAGACGGTGGTCGGCTCCGGCTCCCGCACGTCGGTGGGAAAGTCGAGCACAGTGAAGGTGCCGGTCTCAGCCCAGCGGAACAGCCCGGCGCGCAGGGGCAACACCCGGATGGTGATGTTGTGCTGCCCACCGGCCACCACCAGGGCGTCGAGCTGCCGGGCCATCGCGGCCGGGTCGCGCAGCGGCCGACGGAGCACCGCCTCGTTGAGAATCACGTCGTAGTACGGGGCTCGCGGCACCGCCCGCGCCAGCAGCCGCTGCCGATGCAGCCGCACATCGGCCTTGGCCTGCCGTTCCGCCTCGCTCAGATCAGGGTGGTCAACGGCGATCACCTCGCGCATGTACTCGACGGTCTGCAACAGGCCGGGCACCAGATTGGACTCGTACTTCCGGATCCTGGTCGCGGCGGCCTCCAGGCCGACGTACACCTTGAACCAGTCCTTGATCGCCTCCCCGTAGCTGTGCCACCAACCGTGCGCCTTGGTCTCCCTGGCCAGGGCCCGCATGGTCTGGATGGTCTCCGGCGTCGCGCCGTACAGCCGGCACATGGCCTCCACGTCGTTCGGGTGCATCGGGACCTGGCCGGTCTCGTACCGCCAGACGCGCGGCGCCGACCACTCCAGTTCCTTGGCCGCCGCGACCGCCGTCACGTGCGCGCTTTCCCGAAGCTCTCTCAAATACCTACCGAGTTGCCTACGCGGGACGGTGCTTCCCGGGTCGTCCACGTCATCTCCCTCGCTGTTGTCGCGTAAGGCACCTCATCCCTTGGGCCGCATTCTCCCGCAGATGATTGCGCGCAGCCAATAGCGAAATGACGATCGTAGATAACCGGTCGAACCCACTTTCGCCGGTCACGACCGGGGCGGACGCCTTCCCCAAAACCTCATCCCGGCGTCCGCCCCGGCACGTCACCAATCAGCAGAGGGAGGACCGGCCCGTGGATTCGATCGACGAAAGCCTCGGCGAGATCCCGCTCCCGCCGTACGTCACCGCCGAGGACGTCACCTTCGCGCTCCGAGCCGTCCGGGTGCACGCCGCCGAGCAACAACCCGACGGACCGCGCTGCCGCAACGACCGGGCACCACATCCGTGCCGGCTACACCGCTGGGGCCGCCGGGTGCTCGCCGAGCGTGGCCTCACCGACCACGACATCCAGACGATGCTCGCCGAGCAGGAGACGTCACGCCCATGATCTACAAAACCGGAGAGCGACCGCTCCCCCAACAGGTCCGCGCGGCCACCTTCGACACCCGTCGACGCGGCCTCGACCCCGCCCAGGTGTACGCCTACCTCGACCGAATCGCCGACGAGATGGAACGCCTACGCCGCGAACTCACCACCGCCACCACCGAAGCCGAGCGCATCCGCCAGGCGCTGCGCCAATGGCAGTCCCGGCAGAGCGTCGGCCGCCACGCGGACGCCACTCACCATCGGAGGCCACGATGAGCGCGCCATTCTGGATCATCCACCTGCCCACCAGGCTGACCACCCTGGACGAAGTGACCGCCCTCGCCGTGGCCCTACGCGACTCTCTCGGTCACCTCACGACCATCGACTTCGGCGAGACGACACTCAGCGAAGAAGACCGCCAGTTCCTCCGCCACCGAGTCTGGTGCGACACCCCACTCGACAACGGCGCCCGCTGTCACCACCCCAGCGGCCAATGCATCGCAAGGGTGGTCGACCCGGAGCAATAATGTCCGGGTGGCTGATCAGGTGCTCGTCGGTGGGTTGGCTTGACCCTCGCCGTTCGAGGTCGATCACGGGGCGGGGGACGGACTTTCCACAAGGACGCAACAGATCGGCGGGAACAGAAGGCCGTGGCTCGCAACTCGACCGCAACATCTCGAACCGACGACTCGATGAGTCACCTCTGGCTCCCTTCTCCGCCGACGCCACGGGCGCAACGACCTCCACTTCCACCACCGACTCGGTCTCCCCTACACCGAATCCCTCTTGACTCGGGCGATATCCGCATCCTCGTCCAGTGCGCTTAAGCGAACAGGCGAACGCTCATCGTCAATAACTACAGCGCGAACCACGGCGCCAACAACGGCAGCACGATCGCCTGAGGGCCACGCCGGATCCTTCGTGTTGTCAATAGATCCCGGCGTTCCGTCTGGAAGTATCACGTCCAGGCCCCACTGCCTGACGGCGACCACAGTCACCTGAAACTCTAGATGAAGAATCGAACTCATAATTCACCTTCTACCCTTTTTTGGGTAACCAAGTACGGTTCAAGGTGAGTGCATTGAACTCACCTAGCCGATTATAGGGGATCTCGAACTCAATCCGAGGGGTTCCGCCTGGCCCCTTCCAGTCGTACCTCTTTGCCGCTTTCGGAAAACTTTCCAGGAACGATGGGTGCATGTCATAACGAATCATTCCAGACGCGTAAGGGCCCCGTCCTTGATACTCACTCGCAACACTTCTCTCGCCGAAGTAGACAAGGTCGTTACCGCCCTCGACACGCGAAGATGGATTCGGACCATGATCCAATTCATAGTCTTTGTCTACGACTTTCGGTGTGCGGTAGATAGAAATGAAAGAATCGCCGGCGGCCTCGGCGGCTGAACCGCCATTGTCGCTGCCGCTGGTGCCGCCGTTGCTGCGGTTCGACGCACCCGACGAGCCGCCCGGCTTCGAGTCGCCCTTGCCACCGCCACCGCTGGCGCCCTTGCCGCCGCCGCTGGCACCCTTGCCACCGGCACCGCCGGAGGCTGCGGACGAGCCCTTCGGGTTGGACTTGGCCTGGGCTTGCTTCTGTGCCGGGTTACCCGTCTTCTTCGCCGACTGGGTTGCCTTGTTGCTTGTCGAGTTGACCTTGTCAGCGGCCTTCTTCTTGGCTGCCTGGGCGGCCTTCTTGGCCCGTTCGATGGCCAGCTTCTTGGCCTGCAATGCGGCGGCTTCCGCCGCCCGCGCCGCGGCCAGCACGATCTCCGCGGCCCGCTTCGCGGCCTGCCATGCCTGGATCGCGGCGATCGTTCGGTCGATCGCCCGGATCACTGCCGGGATCTTGCCCAGCTTCGCCCACGGGATCGCCCCGATGATCAGGCTGCCGCACGCCCACATGTCACCGCCGAAGCAGTTCATGGCGTCGTTGATGCCGATAAACTCCTTGAGGATGTACCAGGCCGAGTCGAGGACCACCGACATCAGCGACCGGCCCATGTTGGCCTGCGCCTGAGAGATCATCGCCGCCGACAGTCCCGCACCGGCCAGGGCCGCCGCCGTCTCCGACGCGGTCAACGCCACCGACAGGCCGGACGGGTCCGAGTGGGTCACCGGGTTGTTGTGGGCGTACGTGTAGCCGTTGTTCTGGACCGGGTCGGTCAGGTCCAGGACCGGGTCGGCGGAGATGAACCGGCCCACCTCCGGGTCGTACAGACGCGCGCCCAACGGCACGAAGCCGGACGAGTCGTCGCGTACCGCACCGAGGAAGCCCATGTTGGTGCGCAGGGCGCCGCTCGCGGTGGCCGCTCGCACGTTGCCGAACGGGTCCTGCTTGCGGATCCGATTCTCCATACCGCTGGCGAGGGTCACCTCGGCGTACGGGCTGCCCTGATGGTCGGAGGCCAACGCGGTGAGGGCCTGCCCGGCGGTCCCGGCCACCTGCCGCGCGACCGCGCCGCCCGGGGTGGAGTAGGTGCGCTGGGCGTCGACCGGCATACCGCCCGGCTGCACGGTCAACTGCGCCTCGCCCAGGTTGAGCGTGGCCTGCTGGCCCTGCACGGTCAGCAGGCGGGTGCCGCCGGGACCGTAGATGTGCCGGGTCTCGTCCTGCGCGTTCCACTGCTGGGCGGCCGATCCGCTGGCGCAGGTGGCGAGCACGATCGGGGTGTTGTCCGCCGAGGCGCCGTCCTTCGCGGCCAGGCAGAGGCCGGACGCGGTGTGCTTCAACTGCGCGGTGGAGAGCCGCTCGAACTGCTGGTTGGTGGTGCCGTCACACGTTTGCAGCCGCAGGACCGAGCCGGCCGACGTGCCGGTCGGCTGGGCGCACCACTTGTCGTCGTAGACGGACAGCGTGCCGAGGTTGCCGTTGTTCTGGCCCGGGGTCGGCGTGAAGCCCCACTTCTGCCATGCGCCGCCGTTGCAGGTGAACAACTGGATCGGCTGGTGGGGCTGAGCGAGTCGCTGACTGAGGTCGATGCACTTGGCGGCCAGGCCGACGTACGGGCTGCGGCCCTTGCTGCCCGAGCCGGTGATCCGCTCGATCTGGCCGTCGTAGGTCCAGGTCAGTTCCTGCTGGTCGCCGTTGCTGGTGGAGGTGACCGACTTGGTCTCGCCGGTCAGCTCGTACAGCCGGGCGGCCTCGGAGACGATCGCCGCGCCCTGCGGGGTGGTGTACGTCTTGGTGACGGCGGCGAGGGTCCGTGGCTGGGCCCCGCCCTCCCGGCCGTACCCGTAGGTGGTCTCCAGCGGGGCGGCGGAGGTGCGGCCGGTCAGGTCCCGTTCGACCAGCTCGGTGCGGTTGCCGAGCAGGTCGTATTCGTACTCCTGCCAGTAGCCGGTGCCGTCGACGCCGACCGCCGCGTTGGGCGCGGTCGCGGTGCCGGGGCCGGCGTCGCAGGAGGTCTGGCTGTTGGACGTCCAGGCGTTACGGAGTTGGCCGAGCGGGTCGTAGGTGAAGCACTGGCGCTCCGCGATCGGGGTCGCGTGCTCGCGGATCGAGGTGACGTTGCCGGCGTCGTCGTAACCGTAGGAGCGGTTGGAGACCAGGTGGTTGCCGGTGACCTCGCGGAAGACCTGCTGGCGGGTGAGGGCGCCGCTGGCGTCGTCGTAGTCGGCCATCGTCCACACCCGGTAGGGCTGGGTGCCCAGGGTGGAGCGCAGCACCTGTCCGTACGGCGAGTAGATCGTCTCCGAGCCGTACCAGTCCTTGCCGGAGACCGACAGCGGCAGGCCGTCGGCGGTGTAGCGGACCAGCAGCTTCTCGCTGGGCAGCGGGCCGACCGCCGGCATGGTGCTCGACTCGGGAAGACCGGTGTCGGTGTACGTGTAGTCGTAGCGGTACTGCTGGCTCAGGCCCCAGGTGGTGGCGATGGACTGCGGCAGCGTCAGCGTGGTCGAGGTCGGCTGGTAGTCCTGGGTGTAGCCGCCGATCGACTGGGTGTACGGCAGGCCGTCGGTGTAGCGGGTCGACGTCGCGGGCAGTCCCTTGCCGCCGGCCACCGTGTCATAGGTGAACTGGGAGAGCAGGGTGCCGCCACTGCCGCCGAGGCGCTGCTGGGTGGGGCGGGACAACTCGTCGTACCCGTTCCACACCGTCACGCCACGGGCGTTGGTCGTGGTGAGCGGCCGGTCCCGGTGGTCGTAGGTCATGGTGGTGAGGCCGGTGTCCGGGTCGGTGGTCCGGGTGAGCCGGCCGCGCTGGTCGTACGTCCAGGTCCACGGCAGCGGGTTGGCGGAGTGGTTCGCCTTCACCAGTTGGCCGCGCGAGTCGTACTCGTAGCGCATCGAGGTGAAGTCGGTCTGGGCCGTGTCGCGGAAGGTGTCGACCCGGGTGGTGCGGCCGAGCCCGTCGGTGAAGAGGCGGTACGACGCGGCCCCTCCGGGGTTGGTCACGGTGGAGTGGTCGAGGCCGTAGCTGTACTTGGTGGCGCGTTCCTCGTTCGGCTCGCCGTTGAGCAGCGGGATTTCCTTGACCACCCGGCCGAGGCCGTCGTAGGTGTAGCGGGTGGCGTTGGGCATGACCGTGTCCGACAGCGGCGTGAACAGCTGACCGATCGGCGAGCCTTCGGCGAAGTAGGCGTTGTTGGTCTGCCAGACCTCGCCGGCCGAGTTGTAGAGGGTGTCGGTGATCAGTCGACCACCGTTGGTCGCCTGCACCTGGGACTGCCGTTCCCGGCCCAGTCCGTCGTAGATGGTGACCGAGGTCTGGATGCGGTCCTCGTGGCCGCGGGCGAAGGTGGTGACGTACGGGGGCTTGCGGATGCTCTCGCCCGGGTTCTCCGGGTCGGGGGCGATCGGCGGCAGGGCGTACTCGGCGCGGAAGTCCGGCACCGACGAGGTCGACGGGGTACGCCCGGCGCCCCACGCCTCGACCAAACGGCCCAGCCCGTCGTACTCGGCGTGGCTGACGCGGTCGTTCGGGTCGGTGGTCTTGAGCGTGACGCCCCGGCCCGGATCCAGCTCACGGGTCTGCTTGTGCCCGAGGGAGTTCTCCTCGGTGACCGAGTACGCCTGCCCGCTGGCGGGGGTGTAGGTGATCTGGGAGACCTTGCCGTCCGGGTCGGTGCGGGTCCGCACCCGACCGACGGCGTCGAAGCTGGTGGTGCCGTCGTTCTGGAAACCGGAGCCGTCGGCCCTCAGCGACCAGGTCTGGGTGGCCAGACCGCGACCGCTCGCGGGCAGCGCCGCGCCGTAGGCGGTGCCGTCGTAGGCGACCCGGCCGGCGGAGGCGAGCGAGGTCAGGTCGTCGAAGGTCGCGGCGGCGCAGGTCGTGGCGCTGCTGCGGATCTGCCGGGTCAGGCCGATGACGTGCTTGTTGGTGTGGTGCGCGTACTCGACGAAGGTGCAGGACTCGTCGCCGGTTCGGCCGGTGTCGCCGAGGGACTCGATCCGCTCCGGCAGGCCGTGGGTGCTCTCGTAGGTGGTCCTGGTCTCGACGGTCCGCAACGTGCGGGTGTCGTCGCCGGTGCCGGACGACCGGGCCACCGCCTTCTGCCGGGTGTCGGTGACCCGCCACGCCTTGAGCGGGCTGAGGCCGTCGTCGCGGGGGCGGGAGGCGAGTTCGGTCGCCGTCGGGTAGGTGACGCTGCGGGTGAGCCAGTTGGCGTCAGCGTCACCGGCGCTGGCGTAGGTCAGCTCCTCGGCGACCCGGCCGGCGAAGGGCTCCCGGTCCTTGGCGATCTCCTCGCCGCTGCCCACGTTGTCCTTGACGGACACGGTGTCGCCCATGCCCCGGAAGTAGCGGGTGACGGACTTGGTCCGCTCGCTGCCCATCTCGGCGACGGGCGGGCCGGTGAGCACGGTGACCTGCTCGAAGCCGGCGAACTGGGAGTAGGTGCGGCTGGACTTCTTGGTGAACTCCGCCTCGGCCAGCCTCCAGCCGGCGTTCGCGTACTGGTAGGTGGTGACGGTGGAACTGGAGGCGCCGTCGATGGCGGGCAGCTCCTCGACGGACTCCACCACGTACTTGTGGAACCAGTCGATCTCGTCGTCGTTGGCCGGGTCCGGGTGCCAGAAGTTGGGGTAGCAGAGCCGGGTGTTCGACCTCAGCCCGGCGGTGTCGGTCTTGCCGGGTAGGCCGGTGCCGTCCGCGCAGGCGCCGGTGGGCTTCTTGTACGTGACGACGGTCTCGCCGCCGTACTCGTTGACGACCCGGGCGATGCGCAGCCGGGAGAAGCCGGGCCGGTTGTCCTTGCGGACCCGGTTGGGCATGTCCTCGGAATTGTGTACGAACCGCACCGGGTTGAGCGACTCGGTGTCACCGCCGACGCCGTACCCGGTGCGCTCGATGGACTCCAGCCACAGCGCGGTGTTCGTCCCGGTCCACTCCACCGGGAAGGACTGCCTGAGCTGGTACTCGTCCACCTTCTGCAGGGCGGTGGAGCCGCTGCGGCGCTGCGCGAAGGTGGTGATCTTCTCAAGCCGCACACGGGTGAAGAAGGATGGCGAGGCGTTCCAGCACTTCTTGCCCGCAACGCAGTTGAGGTCGGCCGGGGTGTCGTACCAGATGCGGTAGTCGTGCGGGATGGTGCTGTTGAAGTTCTCGTCGGAGCAGGTCAGCGAACCCTGGTTGTAGCAGCGTTCCTTGACGTCGAACTTGACTCGGGCCAACGGCGGGGTCGCGAAGACGTTGTTGTTGGTGTTGCGCTGGCCGTAGTCGATGTTCAGCAGGTGGCCGCCGCGGTCGTACGGGACGGGCTTGGTGAAGTTGAAGTTCTGCGCGTAGCGGTTCCTCTCCTTCTCCCACCAGAGGGTCATCACGTTGCCGTGGATGTCCTCGACGTAGTCCAGCGACCACCGCCACCCCTGCTCACAGGCCGAGCCAACCCAGTTCCCCGCCTTGTAGCAGTCCTCACCGGCGTGGTTGCCGTAGACCGGCACGGCCAGGACCGAGTTGGTGACCGGCGCTCCGGTGGTCCAGCCGGGCAGGCGGTGCAGGCCGAAGTGGTACTTGGTGCCGTCCCTGGTGGTGACGACCCAGTACTCGCCGTCCTCGTCGCCGTTGTCGAGATTCGCGTTCTTGAGCAGCTCCACCTTGGAGCCGTCGCCGTTGGCGGTGGTCCACGTCTCGGCCGACTCGCTCCAGACCAGCTCGGTGGTCATGCCGCCGAGGGAGAGCGTCGCGTTCCTCGAGCCCCAGCAGAGGTCGGCGGTCCGGTGGGTGGCGTTGTTGGAACCGGCCTTCTTGGAGTCCTGACGGCAGTTGACGTAGGTCCGCGTGATCGAGCCGGCGGCGTAGTCCCAGCCGTCGCCGATCCAGGACGCCTGGTTGTTGGTCGCCGAGGTACGCCCGTCCACCGACTGCGACGAGTACGACAACGCGACCTTCGGCGTCGGACCGCCGGCCGTCTCGGGCACCTGGACCTGGTACGAGTAGGTGAACGCGCCGGAGGACGAACCCGCCGCCCACGAGCCGGAGAAGAGCAGAGGGGTGGCGGTGAAGTCACCGGCCGCCGAGGCGCCGGTGTCGAGCACGCCGACGACGCTGCTGCCTGACGCGGCGGACTGGGCGCCGATCGCCGATCGACCCGCCACCGGCGTGGCGTCACCGAGCAGCGCGCCGACCGGCAGGCTGCTGGTGACCATGCGGCGGGCGGGAGCGCCCTCCTCGACCCCGGCGACCCGTGCGCTGCGGGCGGAGGAGCCGGCGACCGGGACCAGCTCCACCTCGCTGGAGACGGTCTGACCGGCGATGCTCGCGGGGTCCGCCGTTCCTCGGGCGGCGTCGTCGGGGGCACAGTCGCCACCGTCGGGGTCGTCGAAGACGCAGTCGGGCAGCAGCATGACGCCGAACCGGTCGGCGGCCTGCGGGCCGTAGAAGTCGGCGAAGGGCGTGTAGTCGACGGTGAGGGCGACCTCGGCCTCCGGGTCGGCGGTGGCCGGCGGGGTGATCTTCATGATCAGGCCGGACACCCCGGCGTCGTGGGACGCCTCGGGTGCGGCCAGGTCGACGGCCCAGGTGCCGGCGAGGGCAGCGGGATCGCCGCCGTCCGGCACGCCGAGCGCGACCGGCAGGTCGTCGACCGGCAGCGTCTCACCGGGCGTCACCCCGGTCAGGTCGACGGTGCCGCTGCCCTCTTCCCATGCCTCGACGGCCGTGGGCTCGTAGAGCTCCGACGGTTCCGGCTCGTCGGTGAGCAGGTTCGCCACCGCCTCCTCGTCGGGCGAGACCTGATCGACCTCCGGAATCTCCGGCAGCTCGATGGCGCCACGGCTCATACCCGGTCCGGGCTTCGCGAAGGCGGGCGCGGGCAGTGTCGTTACCGCCATGGTCATGGTGAGCGCCAGGACGAAGGTCGTACGGGCGGGACGACCCCACCGCCGAGCCAGCAAACCGGTACCACGCATGCGCGTCGACTCCCACCCAGGCGTCAAGACGAAAGAGGACGGTGCGGAGACCGCACCGGGCACATGCCAGGTGCGGCCCGTGCGTGAGCACCTTCCGTCAGAGCGCTGAGTAGCTCAAGGTCACCTAAAGTGATCAACATCGAGTTGGAGTGATCCCCGTCACGCCACTATTGCCGCAGTAAATCTCTGAACATCCCGAAGATCATCTAAACGCACAGATCCGCCATGTCCGACAGGCCGGACCCGCAAATCCAGACACAAGATCAAATTCCGGCGTTACGGCACATATTCAAGGAGTGAAGATCACGGATCGATAACGTTGACGGGATAGACGGGACATACCGGTGGCGTGCGATCGTGTGCCCGCATTTCTGCCCCACGGCCCGCCGACAGGGGCGGTTCTGCACGCCGTCTTCCTGTCCGCCCGGCCCCACGGGAGTAGACCGCCGTGACTGTGCCTCGCCTGCTCAGCCCACTCGTGCGTACGCGCACCCGGCTGTTGTGCACCATGGGCCTTCTGCTGGCCGCCGTCGTCGCGGCGACGCTGCCGTGGTGGCCCGGATTCGACCGACCCGACTCCCGGCCGGCCACCGCCACCCCGGCCGTTCCGGTGTCCACTCCCCCAGTCGACGAGGCCACCGCGATGGCCGAGGCGCTGCGCACCGGCAAGGAGGTGCTGGTGGAGACCGCCACCACGCCCACCTCGCTGACCTGGGCACTGCCGAGCGGTCGCTGGCGCTCCACATCCCACGCGGTCCCACAGCGCGCCAAGGACGCCACCGGGCAGTGGGCGCCGATCGACACCGCGCTCACCCGCGACGGCGCCGCCCCCGACGGCCTCGGTATCCGCCCGGTCAACGCCGCGGTGCCGGTACGGTTCGCCGGCGGCAGCGAACCGAACAGCCCCGAGCCGAGCCCCTCCCGCCACGCGCTGCGGCTGGTAGCCAACACGCGGACAGAACCGGCCGACACGCCGCTGGCCGAAGTGGAGATCGACGGCCACAAGGTCACCTACCTGTGGCCCGGTGCGCTGCCGGAACCGGTGCTCGACGGCCCGCGCGCCCTCTATCCCGAGGTCCGGCCCGGCGTGGACCTGCTCCTGGTCGCCCGCGACGACGGCGGCCTCGGCCAACTGCTGATCGTCAAGACCCGGGCGAGCAGCACGATCGACGCCGTCCGGTCCCTCGTCTACGGCCTTGAGTCCCCGACCGCGACCTTCCGCCACGACCGGGAGACCGGCGGCGTCCGGATCCTCGACTCCGTCGACGGGGCGGAGATCGGCTCGATCCCCACCCCCTTCGCCTGGGACTCCGCCGGTCAGGAACCCGAAGCGCCCCCGGCCGCGCCCCGCACCGCCGTGGCCACCAACGCCGACGTGCTGAACCTCTCCGGTCTCAGCGGCGTCGAGCCGGGCGCCCGCCACGCGCGGATGCCCACCCGCCTCGACGGCGACGGTTCCGGGCAGGTACGCCTGCACCTCGACGCCGCCGCCAGCGGGCTGCTCGACGACGCCGACGCGATCTTCCCGATCTTCCTCGACCCCACCCTGAACACCACCACGCAGGCCTGGGCCACCGTCTACAAGCAGCACCCGAGCACCAACACCTGGAACGGCACCAACTTCAACTCCGGCAGCACGGACGCACGGGTCGGTCACGAGCAGAACACGCCGCTGACGGCTCGTTCCTTCTGGCGGATGGGCTTCAAGAGCACCCTGAAGGGCCCGGACATCGACACCGCCACATTCCGGGTGCTCAACGTCCACTCCTGGAACTGCACGCGCCGCCAGATGGAGCTGTGGCACACGGCGGCGATCTCGTCCGGCACCACCTGGAAGAAGCAGCCGACCTGGCGCTCGGTCCAGGACAAGCAGTCCTTCGCCTACGGCTACGACGGCAGTTGCGACAACGACTACGCCCGCTTCGACGTGGCGGCCGCCGCCCGGTCGGCCGCCGACAGCAGCGACTCCACCCTCACCCTGGGCATGCAGGCGACCAGCGAGTCCGACACGCTGACCTGGCGCCGCTTCCGGGTCAGCACCGCCCAACTGACGGTCGAGTACAACTCGCCGCCCAAGGAGCCGACCGGCGGCAGGAGCACCCCCGGCGGCAACTGTGTGCCCGGCCCCGGCAGCGGAGTCACGGTCGCGAGGACCAACCTGGAGCTGTACGCGAAGGCCACCGACCCCGACAACAACCTCAAGGCGCTGCGGTTCCGCTTCTGGAAGACCGGCTCGACGGTGCCCGCCGGGACTCTGGTCACCGCCACCAGCAGCGGTGAGGCACGCCTCACCATCCCGTCCAGCAGCCTGGAGGACAAGGCCACCTATTCCTGGGATGTCCAGGCCGAGGACCACGTGGGCGCCACGTCGACGTACTTCCCGCCGGGCAGCGAACCCTGCCGACTGAACGTCGACGCGTCCGCGCCCCCCGCCCCGACGGTGACCAGTGACGTGTGGCTGGAGGGCAGCCACGACGGGGACACCTGGGCGACGGTGAAGTTCGGCGGGACCGGTCCGATCACCTTCAGCGCCACCGGCGCGGTCCGGTTCACCTATGCCTTCGAGTCCATCGGCAGCACGTCCGTGAACGCCATCAACGGCACTGTCACCGTGCCAGACCTCAGACCACGGCACGCCGGACCCACCACCCTGCAGGTGTACGCCTACGACGCGGTCGGCAACCGCAGCGTCCGCACCGACTACACCTTCTTCGTGCCACCACGGGACGAGGCCGACGGTCCCGCCGACATCACCGGTGACGGCCGACCCGATCTGCTCATCATCAACGGCGACGGAAACCTGCGCACCTACGTCGGCGACGAGGGCGGTGAGCTGTACGACCACCTCGCCGCCTCCTACGACGACAAGGGCGAGCAGAACCCGCCCGGGCACTGGTACAACCCCGCCACCGGCCAGGCCGCACTGATCACCAAGCACTCCGACGCGTACCCGGGAGACGGGCTCACCGACCTGTTCGCCCGCACCCCCGACGGTGGGTTCTGGCTCTACCCCGGTGACGGGTACGGCAGCTTCAACGTGGACAAGCGACTGCGGATCCTGCTGCCCGCCCATGTGCCGGCCCCGTCGACCTGGACCCAGATCAAGGCGCTCGGCGACATCACCGGTGACGGCAAACCCGACCTGGCGCTGCGCTCCGGGGCCCAGTTCTGGGTGCTCTCCGGCTACACCGGGGCGAGCTTCCAGGAGGCGACGCTGATGGAGGGCACCGCCTGGGCCCGTCGGGAGATCCTGAACATCACCGACTTCGACCGGGACGGCACGCCGGACCTGCTCTGGCGCAACCTGGACGCCGGCACGCTCTACGTCCGCCACGGACGACCCGGGTCGGGCCCGAACAGCGTCAACCTGGACTCGCTCAAGCAGGCGGCCAACTCCCGCGACGGCGACGTCCAGATCGGCACGGGCTGGACCGAGACGACGTACAACGCGGTCGTTGGCATCCCCGACGTCAGCGGCGACGGGATCCCGGACCTCTGGGTCCGGGCGGGTGTGGACGGGAAGATCCAACTGCATCGACCGTCCTTGACCAACATCGACGCGTCGGTGCAGATCGTCCTCTCCATGAACTACCACTTGTTGCGGGCCTTCGGTTGACCTGTCACTCCTGCGGAGCCCGGAACCCTGGTCGTGAAGGATCCGCGCCTCGGCGAAGGGCTTCGCGGGACAGGAAGTCGGCGCGACGGATCACGTCCGGCAGGCGGTAGCGCGGGCTCAACGCCAGCGTCAACGCGGTCACCCGGTCCAGGTCGGTGCGGTGGCCCACGGAGACGAAGACCGGCTTGACGTCGGTCTGCGTACGCAGGGCGTGGCCGAGCACGTTGTCACCGTCGCGCAGTACCGACCGGTCGCCCCGGCGCGGACCGGGCTCGGCGTACGTGCCGACGAAGGGGGTCTTGGCCACGCCGAACGTGGGCAGGCCGGTCACCACGCCCAGGTGGCAGGCCAACCCGAACCGCCGTGGGTGGGCGATGCCGTACCCGTCGCAGACCACGGTGTCGGGACTACGGTCGAGCCTGTCCAGCGCGGTGAGCAGCATCGGCACCTCGCGGAAGGCCAGCAGCCCGGGGACGTACGGGAACGTCACCTCGCCGGGGACGACGACGGTCTCCACCTCGACGCCGCTGGTCAGGTCGACGAGCACGGCGGCGGCGACGATCCGGGTGGAGGTCTTGTCGTAGGAGACGTCGACTCCGGCCACCAGCCTCGGCGGTTTCGCCGGGCCGCCGGTCAGGTCGAGGTGTCGGCGCAACTCCTGCTGGACGCGTTCGGCCTCGGCGACGGTACGCGCCTCGACGGTGGCCAGAGCAGGGTCGGGGTGCATGTCAGGCGGGCCGGTGCCGGACGAAGGTCTCCAGTTCCTCGCCGCCGTACCAGTCGGTGCGTCGGCCGACGTGGGTCATGCCGAGGCGACGGGCGACAGCCGTCGAGGCGGTGTTGCCGGGCGCGACGACGGCGTGGACGAGGGGTGTGCCGGTGGCGAACTCCCGGTCGAGCAACGCCTCGGCGGCCTCGGTGGCGTACCCGTTGCCCCAGGCGTCCGGGTGCAGGTGCCAGCCCACCTCGATGTCGCCGGTCAGGATCTTCTCGTCGCGGCCGGGCAGCGGTTTGAGCATGGCGGTGCCGACGACCACGCCGGTGTCGCGGACCTCGATCGCCCAGGTGCCGTACCGGTCACCGTGGTCGGCGTGCCGTCGCCGCCATGAGGCGAGGCGGTCGACGGCCTGTGCCGGGTCGGTCAGCGGCAGGCCGGACGTGGCACCGAGCCATCGGGCGATCTCCGGGCGGGAATAGATGTCGAAGAGTCGGGTCAGGTCCGCGGGTGCGTCGGTCCAGTGCCGCAGCAGCAGCCGGGGCGTGGAGAGGATCGCCATGGTCCGCGATCGTAACGGCGACCGGTGACAGTGCGACGCGATCGCCCCGGCCGGAGCGGGCGGCACCGGCCGGGGCGGGCGGCACCGGCCGGGGCGGGCGTCGGTCAGGTCACTGCCAGAGAGCGTTGGCGACCTGGGGGTAGAGGCCCTCGGGGTGGGCCCGGAACAGCGGTTCGGTGCCGAACAGGGTCACGGTCGCGCCCTGCGCCACGCCGCTGACCACCACGGCGTGACCGGCGGCGGCCTCCTGGCCACCCCAGTGTCCGGCGAGGAAGAAGCCCTCGGCGGCCAGGCGTTGGTCGACGCGTACGCCGTCGCCGACCCGGGTGAAGTACTGCGGCGCGTCGACGAACGCGGTCGGCAGCGCGTCACCGGTGATCGGTGAGGCCGGATCGTTGTGTACCGCGACGATGCCGTTGGCGTCGCTGCGGCCCGCCGCGATGGTGACGTCGAGCAGTCCGGCGCGGTCGTTGAACAGCTTTCCGCTGCTCCCCCGGCCCACCACGGTCCCGCCGTCGGCCAGCCACCGGCTGAACTCCGCACTACGGGTGGCGTCCAGGCCGAGCGGGTTGAACGTGGTGGTGGAGACGAAGAGCGCGTCGAAGTCGGCGAAGGAGAGCGTCCCACTGTTGAACGCGGTGTGCGTCACCGAGATCGGCGCGAAGCCCATCTGCCGCAACGCGTGGATCTCACCGGCGTTGGCCGCGACCCCGAGCCGGACCCGGGACACCGGCACGGCGGTACGCGCCCGCGGCGGCGTGATCTTGGTGAAGTCGACGCCGTACGCCTCGGCGATCGGGCGCACCACGGCGGCGCGGGCCGAGACCACGAACGTCCCGTCGGGGGTACGTCCCAACGTCACCCCGTCGCCGAGGAGCCGGTTGACCGCCTGGATACCGGCGACCGAGTCGACGACCAGCCCGTACTGGGTGCGGTTGCCCGGTGCGACCGAACCGGCGGCACGGGCCTCGGTGACCGGGCGGAGCACCTTGCCGTCGAGCGGGACGTTCGCGGTCACCCGCTGCACGGTCGCGCCCCAGAGGTGACCGTGGCTCCACGCCGAGATGTCGTACATCGCGTCGAAGTCGTTCGTCACGTCCCGCCCGACGTCGAGCAGGGCGTTGACCAGGCCACGCTTGGCCTGCCGCAGGTCCACCACGTACGCGCCGGCCTCGTGGCGCGTGCCGTCCAGCGTGAACGGTCGCGCGGCACGGTGCACCACGATGTCGTTGTCCAGCATGAACTGCACCAGGCGGGCCGCCGCGGTCTCGCTGCGCTGACCGGTGCCGGCCGGGATGACGTACGCGCGGGGGAAGCCCTGCGGCTGCGTCCTGGCGTTGTCGCCCCGGGCCAGGGAGAGGGCGAGCGGGTCGTCGATGGGTCGGGTCGGCTCCCCGGCGGCCCCACGCCGGAACCATTCGAGCTGGTTGGCCAAGAGTGCCGACCGGTTCTCGGTGGCGTACCGCAGGTTGCCCTCGATCGACGCCCGGGCCACGGCGGTGTTGATCCGGGTACGTTCGTGCCGCTCCGCCTCGGTCAGGTTGCCGCGCGGGTTCAGCGGCACCTCGATGGTGTGCCCGATGCTGCCGTGGTACATCGAGTACATCGGCGTGAAGATGGGCGGCCAGTCGTCCCAGCCCTGGGCCCGGTCGCGGAACGGGATGTCGGCACGCCGCCCGCCGTCGCCGTCCGCGCACGAGGCCCGGGTCTCGCCGGTGGCGAGGACGGCCTGTTCCATGGCGAGCGCGTTGCGCAGCGCGTGCCGGATGTAGAGGTCGTACTCGTAGTTGTCGCCGTGCGGGCCGGTGGTCGGCTCGATCAGCGTGCAGGAGACGTACCCGTGGATGTCCAGCATGGTCAGCGGGCTGTAGCGGACGAGTTGCGCGCGCACGGCGCGGACCTCGGGTTGCGACGCCGTGATGAAGTCACGGTTCATGTCGAACCCGTTGGCGTTGGCCCGGGTCGCCGCGACCCGGCCGTCCGGGTTGCTGGTGACCACGAAGGCGATCACGTGGCGGTCGAGCATCCCGACGACCTCGGGGTCGGTGGAGAAGGCCAGCTCCCGGAGGACCTGGAGGCTGGCGTCGGTGCCCTCCCACTCGTTGCCGTGGATGTTGTTGTTCACGAACAGCGGCGTACGCCAGGTGTCGTAACCGCCGGCCGCCTGCGTGGCCCGCGCCGCGTCCGGATCGCTGAACCGTAGGTCGGAGAGTTTCTGCCAACTCTTCCAGGCGGCGTCGGACATCGGCGCGGTGGCCACCACCAGGTGCAGGTCACGGCCGAGCACGGACTGCCCGATCACCTCGACGCTGATCCGGTCGCTGCGCTGCAAGGCCCGCAGCGCGGCCGGGATGTCGTGGTACGGGATGAGGTTGAGCGGGATGGACGCGTCGGTCAGCTCCACCGGCACGTCCTGGATCACGTCGTTGCGCGGTTTGCCGGGCAGCTTCGCCGACGGGACCGGCAGCGCGGGTTGCCGGCCGAGGGCCTCGGCGGAGCGGGCCTGCTGCTGCGGTGACCCGACGGTGAACGGCAGGTCGGTGTCGGACTGGCCGCGAGGTGCGGAGACCGACGCGCCGTCGGGATCCGGGACGGCCGGGGCCGCCACGGCGGCGGGCGCCGGTCCGAAGAGGAGCACCGCGGCGAGCAGCGCCATGAGTGGTCGTCGAACAGCCACGCACGTACCTCGTCTCGAGGGAGGTGGGATGCCGGGACTCGTGATCGCCGGCACCGTGATGATTGGCTGTTCTACCAGCGGCGACAGTCCTACGTCGATAGCTCGTGGCGGGTCGACTCGAACGTCTCGACCTCGGTGCCGCCGTACCAGTCGGTGCGTCGGCCCAGGTAGGTCATGCCGAGGCGGCGGCAGACCGCCGTGGACCGCTCGTTGCCCGGCATCACCACGGCGTACACCCGCTCGGTGCCGGTGGCGAACTCGCGGGACAACACCGCCCGGGCCGCCTCGGTGGCGTAGCCGTGTCCCCACGAGTCGGGGTGCAGGTGCCAGCCGACCTCGATGTCGTCGGTCGGCGTCATGCCGTCGGCCCCGGGCAACGGCTTGAGCAGTACGCTGCCCGCCACCACTCCGGTCTCCCGGACCTCGATCGCCCAGAGGCCGTACCGGCCGGCGTACGGGGCGTACCGCTCCCGCCAGGCGGCGAGCCGGGAGGCCGCCTGGTCGGGCTCGGTCAGTCGTCCCGCTCCCCCGCCCAGCCAACGCATCACCTCCTCGCGGGAGTAGAGGTCGTAGAGCCGGCTCAGCTCGTCCGGCGTGTCCCGCCACTCGCGCAGCAGCAGGCGCTCGGTCACGTCCACGGTCATGGCCGCCGATCGTAACGACGCCGACCGCCGCGCGTTGGGTGTGCTGCCGGCGACACCAGGCGTGGGCGCAGCCGCGAGGGGGAAGAGAAGCGGGATGGGCGGTGCGTGGCGACGAACCAGACGAATCACCCGGGCCGCCTTCCGCCCGGTACGCGGACGGGACCTGTCCCTGCATGCCGCCGCGATCACCTTCTACGGGGGCATCGCGGTGGTGCCGGTGGCGCTGCTGGCGATCTGGCTCACCGCGCTGCTCGCCGGAGGCGACCGGGTGCGCCGGCTCACCTCGTACGCCGTGGAGGCCCTGCCGGACGCCATCGGCGCGCCCCACGCGGTGGCCGCCCTGGTCGACGCCGGGGTGGGTCTGACGCCGTGGCTGGCGCTGGCCGCGCTGCTGCCCGCGTCGCTCTACGGCGAGGGGCTGCGCCGGGCGTTCGTCTCGGTCGCCGCGCCCCGCACCGACGAGCACCTGGTCGGCTGGCGGGGTCGACTGTTGCTGCTGCCGCTGCTCGCCCCGGCACCGGCCCTGCTGCTGTCGATCCTGCTGGCGCTGCCGACCACCACCGAGCTGGTCCGGCGGGGCGGCTGGGCCGGCGCGCTCGGCGTGGTGCTCTCCTTCCTGGCGGTGTGGCTGGTGCTCACGCCGGTGCTGGTCTGGGTCTTCCGGGTGGTCGGCCCGGCGTCGCCGGACTGGCTCTCCACGTTGGCGGTCGGGTCGTTCACCGCCGCCAACCTCTCCGGATTCCTGCACGGTTTCGTGCTGTTCGCCTCACTCCCGCTCGACCTGGGCGTGCCCTTCGGCGGCCTGGTCGAGGTCGGTGCCGCCGTGGCGGTGCTGCTCTGGCTCTATCTCTTCCACGTGATCGTGCTGGCCGGCTACTCCGCCACGCTGGCGCTGGCCGGTTGGCGTACCCGCCGCGCCGCCCGCGCCGACGACGGCTCACCGGCCCCGTCACCGGCATGATCAACTGAGCCCGGACCAGGTGCGGACGGGTTAGGGTGCGGGGATGAGGGGTGAGGTTCCCGGGCGCACGGACGTGGTGGTCGTCGGATCCGGACACAACGGGTTGGTCTCCGCCATCCTGCTGTCCCGGGCCGGCCTGGACGTGCTCGTGCTGGAGGCCGCCGACGTGATCGGCGGCGCCACCCGCACCGAGAACCCCTTCCCCAAGGTGCCCGGGCTGCGCCACTCCACCGGCTCGTACCTGCTCGGTCTGATGCCCCCGGAACTGCTGTCCGCGCTCGACGTGCGCATCCCGGTGCGTCGCCGGGACCCGCACTACTTCCTGCCCACCCCGGGCGGCGTCGGATCGCCGTACCTCCTCTTCGGCACCGACGACGCCGCCACCCGGGCCCAGCTCGCCGAGTTCTTCTCCCCCGCCGACGTGGCCGCCGACGACGCGTTGCAGGCCGAACTGGCCGCCCTGCGCACGGACCTCGCCCCCGCCTGGCTGGCCGAACCGCTGCCCGCCGAGGAGACCGCCGACCGCTACGTGCGGCCCGAACTGCGGCAGGTCTTCGTCGACCTGGTACGCGGCTCGGTCGCCGACTACCTGGCCCGCTTCGACTTCCGTTCCGAGCTGCTGGTCAGCATGTACGCGGTCACCGACGGCCTGTCCGGCCTCAACGCCGGTCCGGACGACCCCGGCACCGGGCACAACTTCCTGGTGCACAACATGTGCCGGCTCCCCGGCTCGGACGGCACCTGGATGATCGCCGAGGGCGGGATGGGCACCGTGTCGCGTACCTTCGCCGACGCGGCGCGTGCCTCCGGCGCCCGGATCGTCACCGGCGCCCCGGTCACCGCGATCACCCTCGACGGCGGTGCCGCCTCCGGAGTCGTCCTCGCCGACGGGCGGCAGGTCGAGGCCGAGGTGGTGCTGGGCGCCTGCGACCCGTACCGGCTGATGGCGCTGCTGCCCGACGGCGCGTTGCCGGCCGAACTCGGCGAACGGATGACGGCGGTCCGGCGCACCGGCACCACGCTCAAGCTCAACCTGGCCCTGCGCGACCTGCCCCGCTTCTCCTGCCTGCCGCCGGACGCGCCCAGCCCGTTCGGGTCCACCATCCACCTGCTGCCCGGATCGGCGTCGCTGGCCGGCGGCGGGGGCGAGTCGCCGATGGCGGCGCTGCGCGCGATGTGGGCCGACGTGCAGGCCGGACGGCTACCGCAGGAGCCGACCATCGAGTGGTACCTGCACACCACCGTCGACCCGTCCCTGGCCGACCCGGACGGGCACCACTCGTCGGCACTGTTCGTCCAGTCCGTGCCGTACGAGCTGACCGGCACCACCTGGGACGCGGCCCTACCCGGGTACGTCGACCGGCTGGTGGAGATCTGCGAGCGGTACGCCCCCGGCACCGGCGATCTGATCGCCGACGCGGTGCCCCTGCCACCGCCCGGCATCGAGGCGCACTTCGGCATCACCGGCGGACACATCCACCACGTCGACAACACCGTCTCGTTCACCGACCGGATGCCGTACGCCACGGGGGTCGACGGGGTGTACGCAGGCAGCGCGGGCTGCCACCCTGCGGGCAGCGTGATCGGCGCCGCCGGACACAACGCCGCCCAACGCATCCTCGCCGACCTGGGCGGCTGAGCCACCCCGCCCACACCGAGGGGTGCGGTGTAAGGAAGGGCACCCTATTAACGCCTCGTGTATAGGAGGGGTCCCTTCCTAACACCTGCACACCTGCACACCTGCACGGCTCAGTCAGCCGGGCGCAGGGCGCGGTAGGCCGCCCACGGGACGGCGGGACGCGGCAAGCCTCGCCGGTCCAGGTAGCGCCGGGTCGCGGCCCGGGTGGTCCGCACCGTACGCAGCGAATCCGTCATCCGGGCCTTGTGCCGTGCCGCCGGCTCGACCAGTCTGTGCGGGCGCAGCGTCCAGCCGTCGGCGCTACGGACCAGCTCACCGCGCACGTTGGCGTTGTGCAGGCTCCACAACTGCGCGTCGTGCCGGTGCACCAGCAGACTCGCCGCGCCCTCGACCGGGTCCACCCCGTCCGGCACCACCACCCGGTAGCCGGACGACCCGGCAGTCGCGGTGGTCCGCACCAGCAGCGGTGCGCCGGCACCGTCCCGGGCCGCCAGCACCACACTGGGGTACGCCGCCAGCACCTCCGCGCCGATCAGCGGAGCAGCCGCCCCGCTCTCAGCCGATACCGCACCGGCTTCGGTGGTGGTCGGCAGCGGACGGGTGGTCACCTCGGTCGGGGTGACGGTGATCAGCAGTCGCATGAAGTAGAAGTCGGTGAACATGGTCGCCGGCCAGTCGAGGTACTTGCGGCAGTTCGGCTGACGCTGGAACATCCGGGTCCAGAAGACGCCCAGGTCCCCGGCCGGATCGGTGTGCACCTCGTCGGGGCAGTGCGCCGTGCCGCGTACCAGGATCTGCTCGGGTGTGGTCAGGCCGCTGGCCGTGGGGTCGGAGAAGAGCAGCGCCACCCGGCCGTCGCGGCGCACGTTGAACGCCTTCTGCGGATACCCCAACGAGGTGGTGAGCATGATCGTGCCGTCCGGACGGAGCAGCCCGGACGTCGGCCAGGCGACCGGTGTGCCGTCCTTGGCGAGCGTCGCCAGCTCACAGGTGCGGTACGCGGAGATCGTTGAGCCGAGCGCGGATTCGGACACGATGACGCCGGGGGACGATTGCATGCCCGGAATCGTAGTCAGCGTCGCAATTCGACGGTTACGCCACCCATGGCACCTCGGCGGCCGGCCCGAGATGCTCGGCCGCCGGCCCGAGATGTTAGAAAGGGCCCCCTACTATGCACGAGGCGTTAATAAGGTGCCCTTCCTTACATCCGTCAGGTTGCGGGCTGCGGGCTCTCCGGAGCCTCCTCGCCGACCCGGTGAGCGCGGACCTTGTGCCCCACGCTGGTCAGGCAACGGCCGCTGGGCAGGTCGAAACGCCATCCGTGCAGCTGGCAGGTGAGCTGGTCGCCCTCGACGATGCCGAACCGGCTCAGGTCGGCCTTCAGGTGCGGGCAGCGCCGCTGCACCACCCAGTCGCCCAGGGTGATGTCCTCGGCGTCCACCGCCCGCTCGTGCTCGTCGTACCAACCCTCGGCGTACTGGAGGCGCTCGGTGGAGAGGCACTTGAAGAAGGCGTACACGAACTCGTTGTACTGGCCGATCCGGGCGGCCGAGAAGCGGCAGGAGAGGAAGAGCGAGTTGACCCAGTCCACCTCGTCGATGTGCAGCAGGTGCTCCACCAGCGCCCGTTCGGTGCGGAACCGGTAGCGCACCTTCTCGTCCGCGTACGGCCGGACCTGCTTGCCGGGGAAGTCGACCACGATGGATTCGACGCTCTCGCCGTCGTAGCCCACCAGGTCGAAGCGGACCGGACCACCGACACCCTTGGCGAGATAGATCGACTCGTCCAGCAGCGGCTCGATCCGGCGCTTCATCTCCTTGAGCACGTCCACCTCGGGGTGCCGCCAGGACGCCTTCTCCGCCTCGATCACCGGCCGCTTGCGCTCGCGCATCTCCTCCAGGTGGGCGACCTTGTTCGCGAAGAACTCCTCGATCGGGACCGGGTGGGTGGTGGTCGCCCCGTCGGTGGTCACCTCGGCGACGCTGCCGGGCAGCAGCACGATGCCGTTGGTGCCGCCGACCTTGGCGTACTCGCTCAGAAAGACCGACTGGTCGGGGAAGATGTTCCCCTCGTCACCGAAGATGTCGTTGAACTGCCACAGCTCGTCGTCGAGGAAGCACGGCGGGCCGGCGATCGGGAAGACGTGGTCGGCCTTGAGGTCGTCGATGTAGCGCCAGGTGCGGTCGAACTGCCGGTCCCGCTTCTGCTTACCGAACGCCGTCTTCGCCGACTGCGGCAGCTCGTAGACCATCGGGTACCAGATCGCGCCGGAGAACTGGAGCAGGTGTGCGTGCACGTGTCCCAGCTCGGCGAAGGTGGTCAGGTCGGTGGGACGGGCGTCGTTCTGGTTGAGCAGCCGGACACCGTCGTACTCCACCCAGAGTGAGGAGTCTCCGATCGGGCCGTCGGTCGGGCTGGTCAGCGCCTGGATCATGATCTTCAGGCCACCGTCCAGCTCGTACACCTCCTCGTTGCGGGTCTTCAGGAACTTCGTGAAGCCCAACGCCCGGAACTCGTCCTCCATCTCCGAGGTGGGGAACTCCGGCAGCAGCACGGTGGCCTTCTTCGACACGTACCGCTTCAGGTGCGCCGCGTCGAAGTGGTCCCGGTGCAGGTGGGAGACGTACAGGTAGTCAACGTCGCCGAGGGTCTCCCAGTCGAGCAACGAGTTGTCCGGGAACGGGAACCAGGAGGCGAAGTAGGCCGGGTTCACCCACGGGTCGCACAGGATGCTGCCCGCAGCCGTGTCGATCCGCATGCTCGCGTGCCCGGTACCGGTCACTCGCACCGCAGTTCCCCCTCAAAAAAGACAATCAAGGTGTACGTCAGAACGCTACCGGAGGCAGTCTGGTCTGCGCCCCGCGACGCCGCCATAGTCGCCCGCCCCACCCGGCCGGGCCGAAGGTCCCGAGGTAGGAGCGGCCCGTCCGGCCCCCCGTATCCGCCCCACCGCAGGTCCCCTCCCGGGTGGCGTGCCAGACTAACCGGAGATCCGAACGCGAGGAAGGACCGACAGTGGCGGGAAGCGAGCCGGTAACGTCGCCAGACCAGCACAAGCCCGGGCACCGCAAGGCCGGGCGGATCGGCGCGGTCCTCACCGCGTTCGCGATGCTGGCCATGCTCTGCGGCAACCACGAGGGCAGGGTCGAGGACCTCTGGCTGATCGGGGTCGCCGCGCTCCTGCTGCTCATCGTGATCGGCGACTCGGTGCTGCGGCGCAACGGCCTGCGCTCCTGAGCCGACCGGAGACACGACGTACGACGAGGGCCCGTCCCCCAGGGGGCGGGCCCTCGTCGTGCCGCCAGGCAGGGCGGCTCTCGTCGTGGTGTCTCAGCGGCCGAAGAGGATGTCCTGCACGTTCTTCAGCGCGGAGTCGACCTCGGCCTCGAAGTAGCCGCCCTGCACCAGCCCGAACCGGAGCGTGTCCAGGTCCTTCGGGTTGACCGGCATCGGGTTCCGGCCGGCCATCCCACCGAGCAGGGTGTCGAAGAACCGGTCCACCTGGTCGGGATCGTACCCGCTGCCGAAACGACGCACCTGGAAGCTGCGCCTGATCTCGTCCACCCGGTAGAGGTCGCTGCCGGGCGGCCCGGCCATCGGCGGGCCGGTCATGGCCGGCGGGGCACCCAGGGAGGGCACGCCCATCGACGGGCCGCCGATCGCCTGCTGCGGCAGGCCGGGTGGGCCGCCCTGCGGGCCACGACGCGGCTCGCGGTCCGGCATCCGGATCTCCGCGGTCATGTCGGCCCGACCGTGGCGTCCCGCCTCGAAGCCGTCGAACCGCTGCTCGTCCGGCGGACCGTAGCCGCCCCGACCCTCCGGTGGGCCGTATCTGCCCCGGCCCTCTGGCGGACCGTAGCCGCCCGGACCGTCCGGCGGACCGTAGTCCGGTGCCCCGTACCCACCGGGGCCGTCCTGCGAACCGTACCCACCTGGGCCGTCCGGCGGACCGTACCCACCTGGGCCGTCCGGCGGACCGTATCCGCCGGGACCGTCAGGTGAGCCGTACCCACCCGGGCCGTCCTGCGGGCCGTACCCGCCGCGCCCCTCGGGCGGACCGTACCCGCCGGAACCGGCGGGCAGGCCGCGCGGCGGCGGGCCGCCGTGACCCATCTGTCCGCCGGGCGGTCCCATCGGGCCACCGGGGCCCATCGGACCGCCACCACGCGGCCCGTCGTACCCGCCGCGCGGGGAGTCGTACCCGCCGGCGAAGGCACCGGTCGGTTCGTCGTAGCGGCCGGCCTGTGCGGGCATCGACCGGGGCGGCATCGGCGGCACCGGGGCCATGCCCCGCTCGTCGCGCATCGGCGGGCCCATCCGGTCCGGCGGACCCATGCGGTCGGGCGGGCCCATCCGGTCCGGCGGCGCCATCCGGTCCGACGAGCCCATCCCGGAGTCGCTGCCCCGGACGCCACCCGTACCGCCGCGCTCCTCCAACTCGGCCAGCTGCCGCTCGACCCGGTCGAGGTGCAGGTCGACCTGCCACTCGTCGTAGCCGTTGAAGCGGACCCGGAAGACGACGTCGTGGACCTCCTGCGAGAGCACCGGGGCACCGACGGGCTGACCCGCGAGAGTCGCCTCGACCCGGTCCAGGAAAGTGTCCACCTCGTCAACCTTGTAGCCCCGGCGGAGCGCCTTACGCCGGAAACGCTGACCCTGACTCGCCACTATGTCTCCTGGTCTCGTTCGCCACGCCCGGTCACGCTGACATCTCCCCGGCCGGGCCGGTGCCCCTGTCCTCAGCGGCGGCCAACTGCCCACATGCCCCGTCGATCTCGCGACCTCGGGTGTCCCGCACCGTGGTGGACACCCCGGCGTCGCGCAACCGCCGGACGAACTCCCGCTCGACCGGCTTCGGGCTGGCGTCCCAGCGGCTGCCCGGAGTCGGGTTGAGCGGAATCAGGTTCACGTGGGCCAGCTTGCCGGCCAGCAGCCGCCCGAGCAGATCCGCCCGCCACGGCTGGTCGTTCACGTCCTTGATCATCGCGTATTCGATCGACACGCGACGCCCTGTCCGGGCCGCGTAGGCCCAGGCCGCCGCCAGCACCTCGGAAACCTTCCAGCGCTGGTTGACCGGCACGAGTTCGTCGCGCAGCTCATCATCGGGCGCATGCAGCGACAACGCAAGAGTCACCGACAGGTCTTCGCTGGCCAGCCGGTTGATGGCCGGCACCAGGCCGACGGTGGAGACGGTGATGTGGCGCTGCGACAGACCGAGGCCCTCGGGGGCCGGCGCGACCAACCGACGGATCGCCGCGATCACCCGGTTGTAGTTCGCCAGCGGCTCCCCCATGCCCATGAAGACCACGTGCGAGAGTCTCGGCGGTGACCCGGCGACGGCGCCGGAGGCGGCCACCCCGGCCAGGTACACCGCCTGGTCGACGATCTCGGCGGTGGACAGGTTGCGGGTCAGCCCGGCCTGGCCGGTGGCGCAGAACGGGCAGGCCATGCCGCATCCGGCCTGGCTGGAGATGCAGACGGTGACCCGGTCCGGGTAGCCCATCAGCACGCTCTCCACCAGCGAGCCGTCGTGCAGCCGCCAGAGCGCCTTGCGGGTCGCCCCGTCGTCGCAGGCCATCTCGCGTATCGGGTTGAGCAGCCGGGGCAGCAGCCGGTCGGCGAGCCGGTCACGGGACGCCGCCGGCAGGTCGGTCATCAGCGCGGGGTCCCGCACCAGGCGGCCGAAGTAGTGGGTGGAGATCTGGCGGGCCCGGAAGGCTGGCTCCCCCAGCTCCGTCACCAACTCCTTGCGACCGTTCAGGTCGAGGTCGGCGAGGTGTTGCGGGGGCATCGCCGCCCGGCGCGCGCCGGGCGCGTCCGGGTCGACCGGGATCAGGGGCAGACTCGTCATGGCACGTCCAGTCTGGCACGCCCGCCGAGGAACGCACCCGTCCGGAGGGAGCAGAGACGCTCCCACCCCCTGCGCGACCCGGGCACCCCGGCGTGGTCCATGCCTCAGTTCACCGCCGGCACGAAGACGACGAGCAGCAGGTACGCGGTCGGCACCGCGAACAGCACCGAGTCGAGCCGGTCCATCAGCCCGCCGTGCCCGGGCAGCAGGTTGCTCATGTCCTTCACGCCCAGATCGCGCTTGATCATGGACTCGGCGAGGTCACCGAGGACCGCCGCCGCCGAGATCGCCATCCCGAACACCGCACCCCACCAGGGGGCCACGTCGAACAGCAACCAGAGCAGCACGGCGCTGCCCAGCGCTGCCGCGCCCATCGAGCCGACCAGCCCCTCCCAGGACTTCTTCGGGCTGATCGTCGGCGCCATCGGGTGCTTGCCGAAGTTGGCGCCGGCCGCGTAGCCGCCGGTGTCGGAGAGCACCACCGCGACCAGGGTGACCAGCACCCGCAGCGGGCCGTCCCCGGGCGAGGCGGCGAGCAGCGCGGCGAAGCCGCCGAGGAAGGGCACGTACACCGCGATGAGGGTGGCCGCGGTCATGTCCCGCCGGAGGCCGGCGACACCGTCCCCGAGCCGCCAGACCAGGGTGCCCGCGAGGGTGACCAGCAGGCCGAGCAGGAGCGCGTCCAGGCCGGCGAACCAGGCCAGGGTGACGGTGAGCACGCCACCGGCGATCATCGGGATCAACGGGACCCGGGCGCCGCCACGGCGTACCGCCCGGGACATCTCCCAGATGCCCACGCCGTAGGCCGCCGCGATCAGCAACAGGAACGCCGGGGTGTACAGGAACAGCGGCAGCAGGGTGGCAGCGCCGAGGCTGGCCCCGACGGCGATGGCGGCCGGCAGGTTCCGGCCGGCACGGCTCGGCGTCTGCGGAGTGGCCGGGCGACCGGCACCGGCCCGCCGTCGGCCCCGGTGGCGTCGGGACTGCGCCGGATCCGCGTCGGGTTCCGGCGTGTCCTCGGCGGGCACGGGGGCGAGCAGGGTCGTCGGCGCGTCGTCGTGGTCCGGACCGTCGTCGGAGGGCACCGGGGCGAACTGCGCCGTCGGCGCGTCCTCGTGCGCCAGGTCGCGACGCCCGTTCTCCTCGGGTCGCCGAGGGCCACCGTCGGGGAGGTCACGCGGGCGGTTCCGGTCGTCGTGCGGACCGGCCGATTCGTCGTACCGCCCGGGGACGTCCCGGTCGTCGAACGGCTCGGGTCGGGAGGCGAAGCCGGTCCGGGCCGGTTCGTCCCGGTCGTCGACGGGTCGGGCGTACGGGTTGTCGGCCGGCGGGCGCGGGCGGGTACGCGGCTCGGCGGAGAGCTCAGCGCCGGGGCGCGGGCCGCGCGACCACGGGCCGGGTTCGACGTCCGGGTCGGGCCAGGGCAACGAGGTCGGCCGATCCGGGCGGTCCCAGCCGCGGGCCTCGGCGCCACCGTAGGGGTCGAGGTGGGACATCACGCACCGGACGACAGCGGTACGAGATCCACCACTTGACGCACAGCCACTACCATCCCCTACCCGCGCGAGGCGCTCCGTCTGATTCGCCGGCCGGTAGGCCGGCTGATCTCCACCGTTCACCCCCGGGTCGCCGGGAATCGTGCCGAGCCTACTGCACCCGGAGCTTCCGCAGGACGCACCAGTACCCACCGTCCACCTCGTCGATCATGAGCCTGCCGTACCGGCCGGAGGGCCGGATGTCGGCACTTCATGATCGACGAGGTGGGGCGTACGAGCCGGGAGCCGCTGCGGATCAGACCTCCAGCAACTCGGCTTCCTTGTGCTTGACCAACTCGTCGACGTGCGCCACGTAGCGCTGGGTCACGTCGTCCAGTTCCTTCTCCGCGCGGCGGCCGTCGTCCTCGCCGACCTCGCCGTCCTTGACGAGTCGGTCCAGCTCTTCCTTGCCCTTGCGACGGATGTTACGGATGGCGATCTTCGCCTCCTCGCCCTTGTTCCGGGCGACCTTGATCATGTCGCGACGGCGCTCCTCGGTCATCTGCGGGAGGAGGATGCGCAGCTGGTTGCCCTCGTTGTTCGGGTTCACCCCGAGGTCCGAGTCGCGGATCGCCTTCTCCATGGCGTTGATCTGCGAGTTGTCGTACGGCTTGATGATGGCCATACGCGGCTCGGGGACGCCCACGGACGCCATCTGGGTCAGCGGCGTGGGGCTGCCGTAGTAGTCGATGATGATCTTGGAGAACATGGCCGGAGTGGCGCGACCGGTGCGGATGGCACCGAACTCCTCCTTGGCGTGCTCGACCGCACGCTCCATCTTCTCCTCGGCCTCGAGGAGGGTGTCGTCGATCACCGCTCTCCTCGCCTCCTTCTTGTGCTCGTCGTGGGCTTGTCGGGTCACCGGGACGGACCGCCGAGGTCACCGTCGACGGTCAGCTCAGGTGGTGATCAGCGTGCCGATCTTGTCGCCGCCCACCGCACGGACGATGGTGTCGTCACCCTGCGCGCCGAAGACCAGCATCGGTAGTCCGTTCTCCATGCAGAGGCTGAAGGCGGCCGCGTCGGCGACCCGCAGGTTGCGGCGCAGCACCTCGGAGAAGGTGATCGAGTCGAACTTGCTGGCGCTCGGGTCGATCCGGGGGTCGGCGCTGTAGACGCCGTCCACACCGTTCTTGCTCATCAGCACCACGTCCGCGTGGATCTCCAGCGCGCGCTGGGCGGCCGTGGTGTCGGTGGAGAAGTACGGCATACCCGCACCGGCGCCGAAGATGACCACGCGGCCCTTCTCCAGGTGCCGGATCGCCCGCAGCGGAATGTACGGCTCGGCCACCTGGGCCATCGTGATCGCGCTCTGCACGCGGGTCTCGATGCCCTCCTTCTCCAGGAAGTCCTGCAGGGCGAGGCAGTTCATCACGGTGCCGAGCATGCCCATGTAGTCGGCCCGGGCCCGGTCCATGCCCCGCTTCTGCAACTCCGCGCCCCGGAAGAAGTTGCCGCCGCCGACCACCACCGAGACCTGCACACCGCGACGGACCACGGTGGCGATCTGCCGGGCGATGGCCTGGACGACGTCCGGGTCCACACCGATCTCGCCGCCGCCGAACACCTCGCCGGAGAGCTTCAGCACCACCCGGCGGGCCCGGCCGGGCGGCGGCGCCAACGGGTCGTCCACCGCCAGCGTCGGGTCACTCACAACCTGCGTCATCCGCCCGTCCTTCCCCCACTGCCGCGCCCGGGTGCGCACATCTGCCGTTGCCGACCTTATGGGACGAGGAGACCGCGGTGTGTGTCGCGTACACCGGCGGCCTCCTCGTCGTGTCGTTGCCCAGCCCGGGCGCGTACGCCCGGCCGGAGGTCAGGACTGGCCGACCTCGAACCGCACGAAGCGGGTGACCTCGATGCCGGCCTCGGCCAGCACCTGCTTCACCGACTTCTTGTTGTCGGTGACCGACGACTGCTCCAGCAGCACGAAGTCCTTGAAGAAGGAGTTGACCCGGCCCTCGACGATCTTCGGCAGAGCGGCCTCGGGCTTGTTCTCCTCGCGGGCGGTCTGCTCGGCGATCCGCCGCTCGGACTCGACGATCTCCGCCGGCACCTCGTCCCGGGTGAGGTACTTCGGACGCATCGCGGCGATCTGCATGGCCGCGCCACGGGCGTCGGCGTCGCCGGCCTCGTCGGCCTTGCCGGCGTACTGCACCAGCACGCCCACCGCCGGGGGCAGGTCCTGGGCCTTGCGGTGCAGGTAGACCGCGACCGTGCCGTCCAGCTTGGCGAAGCGGTTCAGCACCAGCTTCTCGCCGATCTTGGCGGACTGCTCCTGGACCAGGTCGGCGACCGGACGGCCGTCGAGCTCGCTGGCCAGCAGTTCCTCGGCGTTGCTCGCGCCGGAGCGCTCACCGTGCTCGACCAACTGCTGGGCGAGCGCGATGAAGGCGTCGTTCTTGGCGACGAAGTCGGTCTCGCAGTTCAGCTCCAGCAGGGCCCGGCCGGAGTGGGCGACGAGGCCGTTCGCGGCCGTCCGCCCGGCCCGCTTGCCGACGTCCTTGGCGCCCTTGACGCGCAGGATCTCGACGGCCTTGTCGAAGTCGCCCTCGGCCTCGGTCAGGGCCTTCTTGCTGTCCATCATGCCGGCGCCGGTCAGGTCGCGGAGCTTCTTGACGTCCGCCGCGGTGATCTGGGACATGGCTCTCTCTTCGGTGTTGGGACTGCGGGTGAAATGGACTGAGGTGACGATTACCCGGTTCCGAGAGGTTCGTGCCCGGTCTGCCCGCCGCCGGCCACCGTCGTCAGGGACGGACGGTGGCCGGACGGCGGTGCGGTCACTGACCGGCGACGGCGGCCGGCTGCTCGGCGGGCTGCTGCGCCTCGGTGGCCTGCTCCGGCTCGGCGGCCGGCTGAGCCTCGGCGGCCTGCTGCGGCTCGGTCGCCGGCTGCGCGTCGTCGGCCTTCTTCGGCTCCTCGAGCAGCTCGCGCTCCCACTCGGCCAGCGGCTCGTCGGTGGCCACGCCGGCCTCCGGCTTCTCGTCGCCACCCCGGCGACGGCCGGAGCGGGTGATCAGACCGTCGGCGACGGCCGCGGCGACGACCCTGGTCAGCAGCTCGGCCGAGCGGATCGCGTCGTCGTTGCCCGGGATCGGGAAGTCGACCTCGTCCGGGTCGCAGTTGGTGTCGAGCACGGCGATCACCGGGATGCCCAGCTTGCGGGCCTCGTCGACGGCGATGTGCTCCTTCTTGGTGTCGACCACCCAGACCGCGGCCGGGAGCTTCTGCATGTCCCGCAGACCACCCAGGGTGCGGGTCAGCTTGATCTTCTCGCGGGAGAGCTGCAGGGTCTCCTTCTTGGTGTAACCGGCGGCGGTGCCGCTGAGGTCACCGAGGGCCTCCAGCTCCTTCATCCGCTGCAGCCGCTTGTACACCGTCTGGAAGTTGGTCAGCATGCCACCGAGCCAGCGGTGGTTGACGTACGGCTGACCGACCCGCGTCGCCTGCTCGGCGATCGCCTCCTGGGCCTGCTTCTTGGTGCCGACGAAGAGGATGCTGCCACCCTCGGCCACCGTGTTGCGCACGAACTCGTACGCCTTCTCGATGTAGTCGAGAGTCTGACGGAGGTCGATGATGTAGATGCCGTTACGCTCGGTGAAGATAAAGCGCTTCATCTTCGGGTTCCAGCGCCGGGTCTGGTGCCCGAAGTGAACACCGCTCTCCAGCAGCTGACGCATGGTCACGACGGCCATGGTTTGTACTCCTTGCGGTCCCTGGTTGTCTCGCCCGACCGGCGGTCGGGCGTCCTGGCGCCCGGTCGCCGGCCATGACGGGCCCGAAGGATCGGGACCAGGGAGGCCGTCGCCCCACGACGATTCGTGGAGAGGGCACGCGAGGTCGACCGCGCGAGGCGGTCGCCAGTCGCCCAGTGTACGCGCCCTCCCCACCCCGCCACGCCCGGGTGTAAGGAAGGGCCCCCTACTAACGCCTCCGGTATAGGAAGGGCCCCCTCCTAACGCACCGGAAGACGCCGCCGCACCCCCCGGAAGACGCCGCCGCACCCCCCGGGCAGACGCCGCCGCCGGTGGTTCAGCCGGCAGCCAGCGCGGCGGTGAGGAAGAGTGCCAGGCCGACGGTCAGGTACGCGGTGGGCGGGCGAAGCCAGCCTCGTGCCCCGTCGGTCAGCGAGAAGCCGCTGGTCCGCAGCCCGTACAGGCCGGCGGCGAAGATCGGCAGGCCGATCATCAGGAATGTGCCGGTCAGCACGTCGGCGGCGGAGACCGGATCCGCGGTGACGCCGTGCAGCAGCACCAGCAGCGCGGGCACCTCGAAGATCGCGACCAGCACGGCGAACAGCACCGCGAGCACCGGACGACGCGACCGGTAGACACCGTCACCGGCCGGAACCCCCGGCTGCGTCGCCAGCGCCTGGTAGCCGGCAGTGGCCGCGTCGACCGGGTACGCGGACCCCGTCCCGCCGGCCGGGAAGCCGGTACCCGCAGCGCCGACCTGCACGCCGGCACCCACGGCGCCGGCCTGGTGTACAGCACTCGTGCCGGCCTGGTGTGCGCCCACGCCGGCCGCCGGGTGCTCGGTGTCGCTTGCCGGATAGGGATGCTCGGCGCCCGCCAGGTCCGTCCGGGGTGCCACGGGCGGCATCGCCCCGGTCGGCATCTCCAACGGGTTCGCCGTCTCCACCGACCGCTTGGCCTCGACGATCGGGTACCCGCCCAGCGGGGCCGGCCGGATCGGGTCGGTCACCGGCAACGCTCCGCCGGAGGTCGGCGTCGCCTCCCGGGCGGCCCGGCGACCGGGACGGTCGGACGGCAGTTCACCGGAGATCTCCGGGTCGCCGGAAGCGTCCGGTCGCCGGAAGCGCGACGCCCGGTAGCGCTCCGTCTCTGCCGGGGCGTCACCGAGCGGATCCGGGGTGCCGAAGCGTCGCGGTGTGCCGTACCGGTCGTCGTCGTCCACCCGCTGCTCGGGAACGGCCAGGGGGTCGTCGTCGCGGTACCGCGCCTCCGAGGTACTGCGCCAGTCCGGTTCACCGTAGCCACGGTCCCGTTCACCCGGATACCAGGGCGACTCCTGGTCATCGGAAAAGCTGCGTCGTCCGTCCACGTCGGCACCGTATGCGACCGGCCGGACGTACGCCATTCCGATCCCGCGCCTGGCCACAGGCCATGCGCCAATTCGACCAGGTACGCAGAGTAACGGCCGGATTCGTGGATTAGCGCACGCCTAGCACACGAAAGGCATGATCGTCTGGTCGTCCACAGCCCTCGCGGTTGTCCACAGGTCGCCTCGACGGGGTCGCCTCGGCACGGCGTACGGGCGCAGGGTGCCGGCATGACCAAGCGGAACCAGGCGGTCGGCGGCTACGGGGAGCGGTGCGCCGTCCGCCACCTGATCGAGACGGGCCTACGCCCCGTGGAGCGGAACTGGCGCTGCCCCTCCGGAGAGATCGACATCATCGCCTGGGACGGGCCGGTGCTCGCCTTCTGCGAGGTGAAGACGCGTCGCACCACTCGCTTCGGCACGCCCGCCGAGGCGGTGGTGGCGCGCAAGGCACGCCGCCTGCGCCGGCTCGCCGCCGCCTGGCTCGCGAGCACCGGCACCACCGCCGACGAGATCCGCTTCGACGTCCTCTCGGTCCTGCTGCCCGCAGCCGGCCGGGCCCGCGTCGAACACCTCAAGGGCGCCTTCTGATGCCCCGCGACGGCAGACGCGGTGCGACGTCCTCCCGCCACGGCAGACGTGGTGCGACGTCGTCGCCGACCGGTGGTGGGGTTCACCCGACCGGCCCCCAGGTGCGTCCGACCGGCCGTGCGGTACCGCGACCGACCCCCGGTCAGGTACGCCCACCGGGCGGGTTCGTGGTGCCACGCGAGTGCGCGGTGGGTCGGCGATGAGCTACGCCCGGGTGCTCTGCGTCGGCCTGGTCGGAGTGGAGGGGCACCTGGTGGAGGTGGAGGCGGACCTCGCACCGGGCCTGCCCGGAGTGGTCATCTCCGGTCTGCCCGACACGGCGCTGCACGAGGCACGCGACCGGGTCCGCGCGGCGGTGGTGAACTCCGGCCAGCGGTGGCCGAACCGACGGATCACCCTCAACCTGCTGCCGGCCACGCTGCCCAAGTTCGGTTCGGCGTTCGACCTGGCGATCGCGGTGGCACTGCTCGGCGGTTCGGGCGAACTGCCGCTGCTGCCGCTGGACGGCGTGGCGATCCTCGGCGAGCTGGGTCTCGACGGCGCGGTGCGCCCGGTCCGGGGCGTCCTGCCGATGGTGGCCGCGGCGGCCCGGGCCGGCGTCGACCGGGTGATCGTGCCGGCGGGCAACGCGGCCGAGGCGGCCGTGGTGCCCGGCCTGCGGGTGCGGGGCGTGGACAGCCTGCACCGGCTGGTCTGCTTCGTCCGCGACGGCCGACCACTGATCGAGCCGCCGGTCGACGACGCACCGGAGGTGATCACCGGCCCGGACCTCGCCGACGTCGCCGGGCAGGGGCTCGGCCGGCGGGCTTTGGAGGTCGCCGCCGCCGGTGGACACCACCTGGCGTTGATCGGGCCACCCGGCGCCGGCAAGACCATGCTGGCCGAACGCCTGCCGTCGATCCTGCCGACGCTGGACGACGGTGCCGCGCTGGAGGTGACCGCGCTGCACTCGGTCGCGGGTCTGTTGCCGGCCGGCGGCCGACTGATCCGTCGGCCGCCGTTCCAGGCCCCGCATCACACCGCCACCGTGCCCTCCATCGTCGGGGGCGGCGCGGGACTCGCCCGGCCGGGTGCGATCTCCCTCGCGCACCGTGGGGTGCTCTTCCTCGACGAGGCGCCGGAGTTCAGCAAGCCGGCGTTGGAGGCGCTGCGCCAGCCGTTGGAGCACGGTCGGGTGCTGCTGACCCGCAGTCGGGGCGGTGCCGAGTACCCGGCCCGGGCCCAACTGGTGCTGGCCGCCAATCCGTGCCCGTGTGCGAACCCGGCGGGCGACGACCGGTGCGAGTGCGCCCCCGCTGCTCGTCGCCGCTACCTCGCCCGGCTCTCCGGTCCGCTGCTCGACCGGATCGACCTCCAGGTCCGCCTGCCACCGATGCGGGCGGCCGAGCTGATGGAACCCGCCGCGCACGAGTCCTCGGCGGTGGTGGCCGCGCGGGTCGACGCCGCACGGCAGGCAGCGGCCGAACGGTGGACGGCGCTGGGGTGCCGGCTCAACTCCGAGATACCCGGGCCGAACCTGCGCCGGGCACCGTGGCGGCTGCCCGACCCGGTCACCGCCGACCTGCGGACCCGTCTGGACTCCGGGTCGCTGTCCGCTCGCGGCTTCGACCGGGTCATCCGGCTCGCCTGGACGATCGCCGACCTGGACGGGCGGGCCCAGCCGGACAAGAAGGACATCGCCGAGGCCATCACACTGAGGACGGGAGAGGGTACGTGAGCACGCACGAGGAGTCGCGGCTGGCACGGGTGGCGCTGACCTGGCTGGCCGAGCCGGGCACCCGTTCGGTGTACGGGCTGGTCGACGAGATCGGGCCGGTTGCCGCACTGGAGTTGCTGCTGGACGGCGGGGCACCGCAGGAGGACCTGCGCGACGGTGTGGCCGCGCGGACCCGGGTCGGTGATCCCCGGGCGGTCGCCGCCGAGGCACTGCGCCGCACCGACCGGCTCGGTGCCCGCCTCGTCACGCCCGACGACGACGAGTGGCCGATGACCGTCGAGCAGTTGCGGCACCTCCGACTGGAACTGCCCGGCAAGCAACGTCGGGTCGACATCGAGACGGCGCCGCCGCTCTGCTTCTGGGTACGCGGCGCGTGGCGGTTGGACGAGACGCTGGACCGGTCGGTGGCGGTGGTGGGGGCGCGGGCGGCCACGCCGTACGGCCTGCACGTCGCCACGGACATCGCCTACGGGTTGGCCGACCGGGAGTGGACGGTCGTCTCCGGCGGTGCGTTCGGCATCGACGCCGCCGCGCACCGTGGTGCCCTGAACGCCGGTGGGTCGACCGTCGCGGTGCTCGCGTGCGGGGTGGACCGGCCGTACCCGCTGGGCAACACCGCGTTGTTCGACCGGATCGCCGAGACCGGCCTGCTGGTCAGCGAGTGGCCACCGGGCGCCGAGCCCTTGCGTCCTCGCTTCCTCATCCGTAACCGGGTCATCGCGGCGGCCACCAGAGGCACCGTTCTGGTGGAGGCGGCGGCGCGCAGCGGTGCGACCCAGACCACCCGACGCGCGCTCGCCCTGAACAGGCCCGCGATGGTGGTGCCCGGTCCGGTCACCTCCGCGATGTCGGTCGGCGCGCACGAGATCCTGCGGGAACAACCGGCGGCACGGCTGGTGACCGGATTGGCGCAGGTGTTGGAGGAGGTGGGTCCGATCGGTGAGCTGGCGCCGGTGCCGCGCGGTCCGGAACGCCCCGCCGACCTGCTCGACGAGGACGCGAGGTCGATCCTGGAATCGCTGCCCCGACGCGGCACCGTCGGGGTGGACGACCTCGCCGCGAGGGCCGGCCTGGCCGTCCGCACGGTGCTGCGCACCCTGCCGATGCTGGAGGAACTGTCCCTCGTGGTGCGGCGCAGGGACGGGTTCGCCCTGGCTGACCCAGCTGGTCGCGGGTGACGCCAGCCCGCCGTAGGCTGGCAGCCGTGCGGGGTACGGGTGGACAGGGCCGGGACGTCCGCGGCACCCGGGCGGTGCACGCGGCGCTGCCGGGGCCGTTGCGCGACGCGGTGGACGACTTCGCCCGCCACCTCGCCTCGGTCCGCAACCGGTCGACGCACACGGTCAGGGCCTACGTCGCGGATCTGGTGTCCCTGATGGAGCACGCCCGACGGATGGGCTGCACCCAGGTCGCCGAGTTGACCCTCGACACGGTACGCAGCTGGCTTGCCCGGCAACGCACGACGGGCGCGGCCCGCACCTCGATGGCCCGGCGTGCGGCAGCGGCGCGGACCTTCAGTGCCTGGGCACACCGGGAGGGGCTGTTGCCCACCGACGTGGCCGCCACCCTGGCCAGTCCTCGCCCACGACGGACCCTGCCCACGGTGCTCCGCGCCGACCAGGCCGCCCAACTCGTGGAGGCCCCGACCCGCGTCACCACGCCGAACACCAGCACCGCCGCCGACACAGGCACCGCGTCCAACACAGGCACCGCCACCGGCACCGCCCCGAACGCAGGCGCCGCCGCCAACACGGGCACCGCCCCGGACACCGCCGCCGCCCCGGACACCGCCGCCGCGCCGAACACAGAGAGCCCGCCGGGCACAGGCATCGTGCCGGTGGCCGCCGGCACCGACCGGACGGGCCGGGGAGACAGCGCACTCGATGGTCCGGGCGAACCGGACCGGGACGCCGAGGCGGTACGGCTGCGGGACCGGGTGCTGCTCGAACTGCTCTACGGCACAGGGGTACGGGTCAGCGAGGCGTGCGGGCTCGACGTGGCCGACGTCGACCACGGCCGACGCGTGATCCGGGTCCACGGCAAGGGTGGGCGGGAACGGACCGTGCCGTACGGGCTGCCCGCCCAGCGGGCCCTCGACGACTGGCTGCGGCGCGGACGGACCGTGCTGGCGGTCCCGGGATCCCGCGACGCGCTCCTGCTCGGCGCCCGCGGCGGTCGGCTGAACCCGACGACCGCCCGCCGGATCGTCGCCGGGTACGCCGAGGCCGCCGACCTGCCCCGGACGAGCCCGCACGCGCTGCGCCACTCCGCCGCCACCCACCTGCTGGAAGGTGGTGCGGACCTGCGAGCGGTGCAGGAGTTGCTGGGACACTCGTCGCTGGCCAGCACCCAGGTCTACACCCATGTCTCGGTGGAGCGGCTGCGCGCCGCGTACCGGCAGGCACATCCCCGCGCCTGAGCGGAGCAGGCCGGGCGACGCCGATCAGCGGTTACGATCATCGGGTGAGCGTCCCGCCGCCGCCCGAGCCGATCGCGGGCGCCCGTCTGCTCTTCTCCCTCGATCCGGCGACCAGTCACCTCAACCACGGTTCGTTCGGGGCGGTGCCGATCGTCGCGCAGCGGGCCCAGCAGCGGTTGCGCGACGAGATGGAGTCGGACCCGCTGCGCTTCTTCGTGCAGGGGCTGACCGACCGGATCGCCCACACCCGCCGCCACCTGGCCACCTTCCTCGGCGCGGACCCGGACGGCACCGCCCTGATCCCGAACGCCACCACCGGTGTGGCGGTGGTGCTCCAGTCGCTCGGGCTGCGCGAGGGCGACGAGGTGGTCACCACCGACCACGGCTACGGCGCGGTCACGCTGTCGGTGCAGCGGGAGTGCCGCCGGACCGGGATGACCCACCGCGTGTTGCGGGTGCCGTTGACCGCCACCGACGAGGAGATCCTGCAGGTCGTCCGGTCCGGGCTGCGTCCGGGGCGTACCCGGCTGCTGGTGGTGGACCAGGTCACCTCGGCCACGGCCCGACTGTTCCCGGTCGCCGCGATCGTCGGGCTCGCCCGGGAGCAGGGCGTACCCGTGCTGGTCGACGCCGCGCACGCGCCGGGCATGCTGGCCGCGTCGGTGCAGGGCATCGGCGCCGACTTCTGGGTCGGCAACCTGCACAAGTGGGGGTACGCGCCGCGCGGCACCGCGGTGCTCGTGGTGTCACCGGCCTGGCGGGACCGGATCGAGCCGCTGGTGGTCTCCTGGGAGCAGGAGTCCGGCTTCCCGGGCCGGTTGGAGTGGCAGGGGACGGCGGACTACACCGCGTGGCTCAGTGCACCCGCCGGGCTGTACGCACTGCGCAGCCTCGGTGTGGACCGGGTACGCGCGCACAACGCCGCACTGGCCGCGTACGGGCAACGGGTGGTCGGGGACGCGCTCGCGGTGCCGCCCGCCGGACTGCTCGACCCCGGCGGACCGACCGTCGCCATGCGGATCGTCCCGTTGCCGGCGGGCCTCGCCACGAACCTCGACGCGGCGCGGGCGTTGCAGGCCCGGATCGCCGAGCGGCTCGCCACCCAGGTAGCGGTCATGACCTTCGGCGGACGGGGATTGTTGCGGCTCTGCGGGCAGGTGTACAACTCGCCGGACGAGTACGAGCGGCTCGCCGTCCGGCTGCCCACCCTGCTCGCCCAACGCTGACCGCATCGGGCCGCGAGGTCGCGGCGGGTGGTTCCGGATCGAGCGGCAGCAGGCGGGATCGCCCGAGACCGAGCAGGGCCAGCGGATCGAGGTAGTCGTCCCCCCGACGCAGGCCCCAGTGCAGGCACGCCGCCTCCGGGCAGCCCGCGTGCGCCGGCAGCAGGGTGCCCAGCGCGGTTCCCGCCGCCACCGACGTGCCGACCGTGACGTCCGGCGAGACCGGCTCGTAGGTGGTGCGCAGGCCGTCCGGGTGCACCACCGAGATGACCGGACGGCCGGCGACCATGCCGGCGAACAGGACCGTGCCGGTGCCGGCGGCCCGGATCGTCGCACCGGCCGGGGCGAGCAGGTCGACCCCGCGATGGCCGGGCAGCCACGGTCGGGGCGGCGGATCGAAGCGACGCACCGGATGCGGCCGACCGTCGACCGGCCACCTGAACCGTGCGGCCTCCGCCGGCCGTTCCGGAGCAGCAGGAAGCGGTGCGACCGGCACCGGTGCGACCGTGAGCGGCGCAGCCGGAAGCAGCGCAGCCGGAAGCAGCGCAGCCGAGAGCAGCGCAGCCGAGAGCAGCTCAGCCGGAAGCGGCGCGACGGGAGGCAGGGCAGCCACCTGCGCCGCCCGCACCGCAGAGCCGCGCGGCCTGGCCGCGACCGCCGGCGACGCCAGGAGCGGCAGCAGCGCGACGCACCCGGCGAGCAGAACGGCCGGGACCGTCCGCCTGCCACCGCTGCGGGCCGCCGAGCGCGGACGAGTCGCACCGGCGGGCCGTACGACGAGACTCCGGCAGGCGAGAAGACACACAGTGACGGTCGATGGCGCGCGGACGGCAAGAAATGGCACAACCTCGCCATCCCGAGCCGATCCGCCCCCGCCCGAAACAGACACCATCGAGCCGGCCCAGTCGGACACAGGCCGCGCAGACACAGGCCGCGCAGACACAGGCCGCGCAGACACAGGCCGCGTCGAAGCGGGAGGAACAAATCTGATCAACGACCGGAGGGACATGCCGCGATCCTGACCGGATGGACCGCTACCCGCCGCCCCACACCCGTCGCCTGTGGACAGCGCAGCCTCTTGTGGACAGGCCGCGCCGGAGAAGCTGATCTGCTATGGCCCGGCCTGCGGCGGGGCCCCAGGCGCCGACAGACGACCTAGGCTCGACCTGGTGACGCGTGATTGGTACGCCTGGCACGACCAGTACGCCGACCCGGCCTCACCGCTGTCCCGGCGGGTGGCGGAGGTGCGTACCCGCGTCGGCGCGGCGCTGGACGAGGCACGGCCCGGACGCCTTCGGGCGGTCAGTCTCTGCGCCGGTCAGGGACGCGACGTGATCCCGGTGCTGGCGGCGCACCCGCGCGGCGCCGACGTGACGGCCCGGTTGGTGGAACTCGATCCGCGCAACGTCGAGGTGGCGCGGGCGGCGGTGGCGCGGGCCGGGCTGTCCGGGGTCGAGGTGGTGCGGGGTGACGCGGCACGCACCGACGCGTACGCGGGGATGGTCCCGGCCGACCTGGTGCTGGCCTGCGGCGTATTCGGCAACATCACCGAGTCGGACGTCCGGTCCAACTCCCCGACCGCTGCCGAGCGGGGTGACGATGTTCGAGTTCACCGGGCGGCCGACCGGGGACGTCGACCGCTGACCGGACACGGTGGACGGATCGCGGCGGTGGGGGCCACCGGCGATGCCCGTCCGGGCGGCGACGGACGGATCAGCCGCCGAAGCCGGAGTCGGCGGGGAGGGAGATGTCCGGCTTCTCCAGTTCCTCGACGTTGACGTCCTTGAACGTCATGACGCGGACGTTCTTCACGAACCGGGCCGGACGATACATGTCCCACACCCACGCGTCGTGCATCTCGACCTCGAAGTAGACCTCGCCGTCGGAGTTACGCACGTGCAGGTCGACCTGGTTCGCCAGGTAGAACCGGCGCTCGGTCTCCACCACGTAGGAGAACTGACGGACGATGTCGCGGTACTCCCGGTAGAGCTGGAGCTCCATCTCGGTCTCGTACTTCTCGAGATCTTCCGCGCTCATCGCACTCCGCCTTCCATGACCACATCTTCCCCCACCGACGCCGGAGGCCGAGGCTGCTCGCCCAACGCCACGCCGACGGTACCCCCTACGGCGGCTGAGCGCTCCATCGGCTCGTCCGGGCTTGCACCCATCGGTCGCCGGGAGCGCGGCGGCCGACCGTCCCGCCCCGAGACGGCGGCCACGTTGACATACGAGAACCGGTGCTGGAGGCACGGCCCACGGTCGCGCAACGCCGCGCTGTGCTCCGCGGTGACGTACCCCTTGTGCTCGGCGAATCCGTAGCCGGGATGCACCGCGTCCAGCTCCACCATGATCCGGTCCCGGGTGACCTTGGCGAGCACGCTCGCCGCCGCCACGCAGGCGGCCACCCGGTCGCCCTTCCACACGGCCAGCCCGGGCACGCCCAGCCCGTCCACGCCGAACCCGTCGGTCAGCACGTACTCCGGGCGTACCGTCAGCGAGGCCAGCGCCCGACGCATGGCGGCCAGGTTGCACACGTGGAGCCCCCGGGCGTCGACCTCCTCGGCCGGGACGACCACCACCGCGTACGCCAGGGCACGCGCGACGACCTCGTCGTACACCCGCTCCCGACTGGCCGCGGTAAGCAGCTTGGAGTCGGCCAGTCCGTCGATCTCGCCGCGTCGCCCCTCGGGCAGGATCGCGGCGGCGGCCACCAGCGGCCCGGCGCAGGCTCCCCGACCGGCCTCGTCGGCACCGGCGACGTGCCGGAAGCCCCGTCGTTGCAGGGCACGTTCCAGCGCGTAGAGACCGGCGTCGCGGCGCACCACGGTGCGGGGCGGGGTCAGCATGGCGCACCCGAGGTCCGGGGCGAGCCGGGGGCGAGCACCCGGGCCAGCAGCTGCGGCAGGTCCTGCGGGTAGTACCGCTCGTCGGTGTCGGCCAGCTCCGCCGCCGACCACCACCGGTGGCCGTCCACGCTGCCCCGCTCGATCTCGTTGAAGCCCGCGGAGTCGACCTCGTGCGCCGCCACCCGCACGAGGAAGAACTGCTGCTCCTGCCGATACCACACCCCGTCGAAGGGGAACTCGATCAGATCAGCGTGCACCGGCTCGCCGATCTCGGCCACGGACAGCCGCAATCCGGTCTCCTCGGCCAGCTCACGGGCGGCACCCTCGGCGTACGTCTCCCCGGGGTCGAGCCCACCGCCGGCGGTGAACCACCAGCGTCCGTGCTCCGGTCGGGCCGGATCGACGCCACGGAAGAGCAGCAACCTGCCCTCCGCGTCGACCAGGAGCACGCGGGCAGCGCGCCTCGGGGTATAGACCGTCACGGCAATAGCCTGCCAGACCCCGCCGACAACTCCCACGCCACCCGTTGCCGGGCACCCGGGGTCAGGGTTGCGGGATCGACTCGAACTGCTCGGGCACGGTCAGCAGGGTGGCCCGATCGACCGGCCAGAAGATCGTGAAGGCCCGACCCACCACGTCCTGCTCGGGGATGGTGGCCGTGTCGATGTTCTGCCCGGACTGCTGGTAGTGCTCCAGCGAGTCGCCGGAGGCGGACCGGTGGTCGCCCATCACCCAGAGCCGGCCCGGCGGCACCTGCACGTCGAACTCCTGGTCCGCCGGCTTGTCGCGCCGTCCGTCGAAGGAGAAGATGTACGGCTCGTCCAGCGGCGTGCCGTTGATCGTCAGCCGGTCCTGGTCGTCGCAGCAGACGATCCGGTCGCCGCCGACGCCGATCACGCGCTTGATGAAGTCCTCCCCCGCCGGGTTGCCACTCCACTCGACCGGCGCCTTGAAGACGATGACCTCGCCCCGGTGCGGTGACCGGAAGTTGTACACCAGCTTGTTGACCAGCACCCGATCGTCGATCTTGAGAGTGTTCTCCATCGACGGCGAGGGGATGAAGAAGGTCTGCAGTACGAAGGCACGCACCAGTACCGCGACCACGATCGCCACCCCCAGAAGGATGGGCAGTTCCTTCCAGAACGAATGGCGCGACTTGTCGGTCTGCTCGTCAATCACGGAAGGAGCCTACGTTGCCGGGTCGAGGACCACCGTCCGGAACGCGCGAGAACGGTCAGCGTGGCCGCGATGGGGAGGATCAGGACGACGTCTCCCACCGGTGCGGGTCGGACCGGCGGCGCGGCGCCGTCGGCACCGGCGGCCGGAGCGACACCGGCGAACGTCTCCGGGATCGGCAGCGAGTGCCAGCGGTTCGACGGCCAGACCACCGCGAACGCCCGCCCCACCACGTTGTCGATCGGCACCGGGCCCTGGCAGCGCGCGTCCTGCGAGACCAGGCGGTGGTCACCCAGCACGAATATCTGCCCCGGTGGTACGACGATCTCCTCGAACCGCCGGGAGCGGCACTCCTCCGGGTTCGGCGGCAGGTCCAGCGGCGAGTCCCGCAGCACGTACGCCGACTCGTCCAGCGGGGTGCCGTTGACGAGTACCCGACCCTGGTCGTCGCAGCAGCTCACCCGGTCGCCGGGTAGCCCGATGACGCGCTTGATGAAGTCCTTCTCGCCGGGTCGGCCGTCGCCGACCAGGTCACCGATGGTGCGGCCGAGCTTGTCGGCGAAGCTGGTGGGCGGCTGCGGGTCGACCTGCGGCACCCACTGCTCGGTGCCACGGAAGACGACCACCTCGCCGCGTTCCGGGTCGCGCATGGTGTAGACGACCTTGTTGACCAGCACCCGGTCGTTGACCAGCAGCGTGTCCTCCATCGACCCGGAGGGGATGAAGAACGCCTGGAGCAGGAAAGTGCGGATCAGCACCGCGAGGCAGAACGCGACGACGAGCAGCAGCGGCAGCTCCTGCCAGAGTGGCATCTGCGGTTTGCTGCGCCGGGTGCGTCGTCGCCACGGATCGACCGCGCCGCTGTCGTCAAGCGCCTGTACCACGCCCACTCCCCGGTCCGCAGAAACGACTACCGCCCGGAAGTCTCATCGAGACCTCCCGGGCGGCAGTGGGGTTCATCCGCCTGTCCGGCGGATCACCGGCCCGCTGCGCCCGTACCGACCAGGGTAGTGCGGTCTGGCCGGTACGGCATACGCGCAGTTCGGGCGGCGTGGCGTAGCGCGATGTCAGCTGGGCTGCTTCTCGCGCAGCTCCTTGATCTTGGCCTTCTTGCCCCGCAGCTCGCGCAGGTAGTAGAGCTTGGCGCGGCGGACGTCACCACGGGTCACGACCTCGATCCGGTCGATCGCCGGGCTGTTGACCGGGTAGGTCCGCTCGACACCCACACCGAAGCTGAGCTTGCGGACGGTGAACGTCTCGCGCAGCCCGTCGCCCTGGCGGCGGATGACGACGCCCTGGAAGATCTGGACCCGGGACCGGTTGCCCTCGACGACTCGGGCGTGCACCTTGACGGTGTCACCGCCACGGAAGTCGGGCAGGTCGGTGCGCTTCGACTGGGCGTCAAGGGCGTCCAGGATGTTCATCGTGTAGTCCTCGTGAGGCTCACGGCGCACCGTCACTCGGCGCGCGGATGGGTGATACTGATCTCCGGTGGTGGCCGGCCGGAACCGACCCCGGTCGGGGATCCTCGCAGCCGTTCACGGCGTGGGCGACTGCGGCAACCCCCCTACTTTGCCACATCCGCCCCGGGCACCTGAAATCCGGCCCGGTCCAGCGCCGCGACGTCCCGCTTGTCGAGGCTGCTCGGGTCGATCGCGGCGAGCATGTCCGGACGACGCCGACCGGTCCGTGTCAGCGCCTCGTCCCGACGCCACCGGGCGATCCGGCCGTGGTCGCCGGAGCGGAGGACCGCTGGCACCTCCAGATCGCGCCAGGTCGCCGGCTTGGTGTACATCGGCGCCTCCAGCAACCCGTGCGCGTGCGACTCGTCGTCGAGCGAGCCGGCGTTGCCGAGGACGCCGGGCAGCAGGCGGGTCACCGCCTCCAGGATCACCAGCACCGCGACCTCGCCGCCGAAGAGCACGTAGTCGCCGAGGCTGACCTCGGTCACCGGCATCCGGGTCGCGGCGTGGTCGAGCACCCGCTGGTCGATGCCCTCGTACCGGCCGCAGGCGAACAGCAGGCGCGGCTCGGCGGCCAGTTCGTGCGCCAGCGCCTGGGTGAACGGCACACCGGCCGGGGAGGGCACCAGGAGGCGGGGCGGGGCTGCCTCCGGTGGGGCCAGCGCGTCCAGGGCCGCGCCCCACGGCTCGGGCCGCATCACCATGCCGGGACCGCCGCCGTACGGGGTGTCGTCGACGGTGCGGTGCACGTCGTGCGTCCAGGTCCGCAGGTCGTGTACGGCCAGCCGGAGCGTGCCGTGGGACCGGGCCCGGCCGACCAGGGACAGGTCCAGCGGGGCGAAGTACTCCGGGAAGATCGACACGATGTCGACGCGCATCAGGGGTACTCCCGGATCTACAGGTCGAGCAGGCCGCCGGGCGGGTCGACCACCACACGACCTCCGGCGAGATCGACCTCGGGGACGATCTCCTTGACGAACGGGATCAGCGCGGTGCCCCCCTCGGGGCGGCGCAGCACCAGCAGGTCGGAGGCGGGAGCGTGGTCGATCCGGGCCACCTCGCCGAGGTGCTCGCCGTCGGTGGTGACCACGGCCAGACCCACCAGTTGGTGGTCGAGGAACTCCTCCGGGTCCTCCGGCGGGGCGACGCCGGCGCTGTCCACCGCGATCAGGGTGCCGCGCAACACCTCCGCGACGTCGCGGTCCAGCACCCCTTCGAAGGCGACGAGCATCCGCCCCTGGTGCCAACGGGCCGACTCCACGGTCAGCTCGTCGGGCACCTCGAAGGGCACCCCGGGATCGGCAGGCGCAGCGCCTCGCCCGTTCGCGGCCTTCGCCCCCGCCATGGTGGTCAACACCATGCCGGGGGCGAACCGCGTCTCGGGCTCGTCCGTCCGCACCTCCACGGTGACCTCACCGCGGATGCCGTGCGGCTTGCCGATCCTGCCGACGATGAGCAGCATCAGTACGAGTCGACGATGTCGACGCGCACGCCGCGCCCACCGATGGAGCCGATCACCTGGCGCAGCGCCTTGGCGGTCCGGCCGGACCGCCCGATCACGGTGCCCAGGTCCTCGGGGTGCACGCGGACTTCGAGCCGCTTGCCCCGACGGGAGTCGACCATCCGGACGCGCACGTCATCGGGGTGGTCGACGATGCCCTTGACCAGGTGCTCCAACGCCGGCCGCAGCGCCATGTCAGGCCTGCTCGCCGGACTCGGCGGCGGCGGGCTCCTCGGCCTTCGGCGCGTCGGCCTTCGGGGCCTCGGCCTCGGCGGCCTTGGCGGCCTTCTTCGCCGGCTTGGCCGGCGTCTCGGCCAGGCCGGCGGCGGCCTTCGCCTCGGCCTCGTACGCCGCCTTACGGTCGGCCCGCTCGGCGGCGACCTTCAGCGGCGGCGGGGCCGGCAGGCCCTTGTACTTCTGCCAGTCACCGGTCAGCTCCAGCAGCCGCTGTACCGCCTCGCTCGGCTGGGCGCCGACGGACAGCCAGTACTGGACCCGCTCCGACTTGACCTCGATCACCGAAGGGTCTTCCTTCGGCTGGTAGATCCCGACGAACTCGATCGCCCGGCCGTCGCGCTTGGTGCGCGAGTCGGCGACGACGATGCGGTACTGCGGGTTGCGGATCTTGCCCATCCGCAGGAGCCGGATCTTTACGGCCACGGTTGTTTCGCTCCTGTTGCGATATCACCGGCCCGGTATGGGCGGTGTGCATGGGTGAACGCCGACCGGCACAGTGGGGTTGGGCCGGAGACCGCTCGGGTGGACTGGCGACGCGCCCGGGTTAGAGGGCGCCGGACACGCGCCGGATACCAGCCAGCCATTCTGCCAGATCGGTCCAGGATCCCTCACACCGGACCTGCCTCCGTCACCGACCATCATCCGAACGTGACCGGGAACACATCCGGCCGGCGGGGTCAGCGGACCGGCGGACGGTCCCATCCGGGCGGCAACTCCGGCGGGACGGTCCACTCCCGCGGCGGGACGAAGTCGCACCAGACGCCGTCGAACGGGAACTCGCCCGCCTCGGCGGTCCGGATGGCCCGCTTGCCCTCGGCCCGGACCGCCGCCTCGTCCGACACCCAGTAGTGATCCGGGAAGGCGAGCCGCTCGGTGAACTCGTCCTCGTCCTTCCACTGCCAGCTCCGGTCGGGACGCACCACCACGTCGAGGTCCTGGTCCACGATGTCGACGCCGGCCAGGTCGCCGTCGTCCCAGCGGACCCCGGGCTCCTCCAGGTTGACGTACCAGTGGGCGAAGCACCCCTGCGCGTCCTGGAACCACCACACCGAGTGGGCGGCACCCGTCGGCAGGAACTTCAGCAGCGGCGGTCCCATCCACCGGCCGGTCGCCAGCCGGTACGTCGAGACGACCCACTCGGCGAACGGGACGCCCCGCATGCCCACGCCGGCCTCGGTCACCTCGCCGGCCACCGCCGTGTCCCGGGCCAGCCAGAGGAGCAGGCCCCGCTCATCGTCGCTGACCACGCGCATCGGGCGCACCCAACCGATCCGGCCTCGCCGGACGTTGCGGTGCACGATCAGGCGGCCCGGTGCGAACCTCACCGTGGTGTCCGGCGCCTCAGTACGCGCGGGCCAGGATGGCGAGCAGGTCGGGCTCGTCCTCGGTGTCCGGCACCGACCCGTCGGCACGGACCAGACAGCGGACCGTCACGCCCTGCCCGTTGGCCTTCGCCTCGCCCTCCACACCGACCGCCGACCACGGCACCCGGGCCCAACCGGTGCCCGCCGCCTCCAGCGCCTCGTCCAGCGTCGCCACGTCGACCGTGCGCGACTGGCGGAAGGCCAGCGCCTGGTCGTGCAGGGCCTGCTGGTCGGCATCCAGAGCGGCGAGCACGGCACCGACCACGTCGGCCACCGCCGTGGGTGCCTTCGACCCGTCGGTGCGCCGCACCACGACCGCGTTCCCGGCGGCCAGGTCGCGGGGACCGACCTCGACGCGTACCGGATAGCCACGCAGCTCGGCGTCGACGGCCCGGCGGCCGAACGGCGTGTCGGTCCGGTCGTCGAGCGTCACCCGGACACCGGCGTCACGCAGGGCGTCGCGGAGCTTGGCCGCCGCCGCACCCACGCCGTCGCCGTCCTTGACCACCATCACGTACGCCTGGACCGGCGCCAGCCTCGGCGGCACCCGCAGCCCGTTGTCGTCGCCGTGGCACATGATCAGACCGCCGAGCATCCGGGTGGAGGTGCCCCAGGAGGTGGTCCAGGCGTGTTCCCGGCCGCCCTCGGCGGAGGAGTAGCTGATGTCGAACGCCTTGGCGAAGTTCTGCCCGAGCTCGTGGCTGGTGCCGAGCTGGAGCGCCTTGCCGTCGCCCATCATGCCTTCGCAGGTGTACGTGGCGGTCGCCCCGGCGAATCGCTCACGGGCCGTCTTGAGCCCGACCACCACCGGGATGCCGAGCACGTTCACCATCAGGTCCTCGTACGCCTCGTGCAGGATCTTGCGGGCGTACGCGCGGGCGTCGGCGCGGGTGGCGTGCGCGGTGTGCCCCTCCTGCCAGAGGAACTCGCTGGTCCGCAGGAAGACCCGGGGCCGCAACTCCCACCGGACCACGTTGGCCCACTGGTTGAGCAGCAGCGGCAGGTCCCGGTACGAGTCGATCCACTTGGCCATGAACTCGCCGATGACCGTCTCGCTGGTGGGCCGGACCACGACCGGCTCGGCCAACTGCTTGCCACCACCGTGGGTGACCACCGCCAGCTCCGGCGAGAAGCCCTCGACGTGCTCGGCCTCACGCTTGAGGTAGCTCTCCGGGATGAACAGCGGGAAGTACGCGTTCTCCGCCCCGGCCGCCTTGATCCGGTCGTCCATCTCGGCCTGCATCCGCTCCCAGATGGCATAGCCGGCCGGTCGGATCACCATGGTCCCCCGCACCGGCCCGTTGTCGGCCAGCTTCGCCTTTGCGATGAGGTCCTGGTACCAGCGGGGAAAGTCCTCCGCCCGGGGAGTCAGCACACGCGCCATGACCGCACATCCTATGCGCCCCTCCCGTCCCCTCCCCGGCTCCCACCCCACCACCCCGAGTTGATCAAGAAGTTCGGGTCGCCGTCGGGGCGGAACCTGGCCCGAACTTCTTGATCAACCGCGACCCCCACCGGGTGGTCGGAGGGTCAGCGGAGGACGGTGCCGCGGAGGACGAGGCGGGTGGGGGTGCGCAGGGCGTTCAGGTCTCGGCGGGGGTCCTCGGCATAGACGGAGAGGTCGGCGAGGCCGCCCTCGACAAGGCCGGGGAAGCCCAACCAGGCACGGGCGCCCCAGGAGGCGGCGGCGAGCACGTCCGTCCGGGACATGCCGGCCTGCTCGTGCAGCAGCAGCATCTCCTCGACGGCGAGGCCGTGGTCGATGCCACCGCCCGCGTCGGTGCCCACGTAGATCGGCACCCCCGCCTCGTACGCGGCGCGCACCACCTGCGGAAAGCGGTCGCGCAGGGCGATCATGTGGTCGGCGTACCCGGGGAACTTGGGTCGGGCCTGGTCGGCGATGCCGCCGAAGGTGCGGATGTTGATCATGGTGGGGATCAGCGCGGTGCCCTGCCGGGCCATCAGGTCGATCAGGTCGAGGCTCAGCCCGGTGCCGTGCTCCACCGAGTCCACCCCGGCCCGCACCATGATCTCCACGGCCGACTCGCTGAAGGTGTGCACGGCGGCGCGTACCCCGGCGGCGTGCGCGGCGGCCACCGCGGCGGCCATCGTCTCCGCGTCCCAGGCCGGTGCCAGGTCGCCGACGCCCCGGTCGATCCAGTCGCCGACCAGCTTGACCCAGCCGTTCCCGGCGGCGGCCTGCGTCGCCACGGCGGCGGTCACCTCGGCCGCGTCGACCTCCATCCCGATGTCCCGCAGGTACCGCCTGGGCGGCGCGACGTGCCGGCCGGCGCGGGCCAGTCTCGGCAGGTCGGGCTCGTCCTCCAGCTCCGGGTACGGGAAGGGCGAACCGGCGTCCCGGATCGCGAGGACACCGGCGTCCCGGTCGGTACGGGCCAACGCGCGGGCGTGGTCGAGCGAGGCGATCGGCGTACCGCCCCGGGCGATGCCGATGTGGCAGTGCGCGTCGACCAGCCCCGGCAGCACGAAGCCGCCGTCGACCACCGTCTCGGCGCCGGGCACCGGGTCGAAGGTGACCCGGTCGCCGACCAGCCACAGGTCGCGCACCTCGTCGTCGGGCAGGAGCACACCACGCACGTGCAGAGCCATGTGACAGTCCTACCCGATCATCGGGTCCCCGCGGCCGTCAGGGCAGGTGGAGAGCCTGTGCGACGGTCCCGCCGCCCCGCCGGGGGACGACGGACATTGCCCGACGACCCGTGTACGGGACACATCGGATCACATTACGGGAAATTGTTTCTCCCGACCGGGGATCGGCACGGGCGAGGCTTTCTTGTGGTCACGTCGATAGGTAATCTTTGCCTCGCCGCATGACGGCCGTTCCTCGACCATAGGAGCCGCGAAAATGATCGAGGCCATCGTTTCCGCCGCACTACTCAAGATCGCCGAAGGGTCCGGAGGAGCGATCGTCGACGCCATTCGTCAGCGATTCCTCCGCCGGAACGAGCCGGAAGAGGTCGTCGGGGCCCTGGACCGGACGGCACACCGGGTTCCCTCCGACGAGGACACCGCGCGACTGGTCGAGGTGCTCTCGGCGTACGCGGCCGAGGATCCACGGCTGCTGGAGGCGCTCCGGCAGGTGTCGGTGTCGACCGGCGCGGTCAACTCGGTCACCTCCAGCACAGTGGGCAAGCTCGTCCAGGCGCAGAACGTCGGCGACGTCACCATGTGATCAGCGGGCCGAGCCGGAAGCCTCCCGATCGCCGCCAGGAATCCGTCTGCCGGAAAGGGCGAAGGTATGGTCCCCGCCGACGAGAACACGCCACGCAACGTCGCCAAGGAACTCACCGCCAACCAGGTGCTGCAGGTGGGTACGTCGGGGGCGATCTACGTCCAGCAAACACGGTCCACGATGTGGTCGGCGGAAATTCCACGCATGCTTCCCGGTGGAATCGGAAGAATCGTCGGCCGCCATCATCTCCTCCAGGCAATGGACGAGGCCATGAGCGAACCCGGATCACGGTCCTGCATGCTCTGGGGACTGGCCGGCTCGGGAAAGACCACCCTGGCCCTGGCCTGGGCGAGTTCGCGCATCGACAACTACCCCGACGGTCAGTTCTTCGTCGACATGCGGGCGTACTCCGGCACGCCACCGGTCGAGTCCCGGGACGCGGTGCGCACGTTCCTGGCCACGCTCGGGATCACCCGGGGCGACCTGCCGGACAACGAGGACGAGTGGGGCAACGTGTTCCGGTCCGCCACGGCCGGTCGGCGGTGCCTCGTCATCGTCGACAACGTGGGCTCCTACGACCAGGTGCGTGACCTCGTGCCCGGGTACGGGTCGGGGCTGGTGGTCACCAGCCGCCGCGCCGTGCCGGAGATGAGCGTCCGGCACGAGGCCAAGGTGCTCAAGCTCCCGCTGCTGACCACGGACGAGGGCGTCGAACTCCTCGCCGAACGGGTCGGGTTCGTCCGGGTCGAACGGGGCGACAGCAGCGCCCGACGCATCGTCGAACTCCTGGAGGGACACCCGTTGGCGCTCGCCATCGTCTCGGCCAAGCTCGCCATCCACAGCAGCTGGACGGTACGCGACGCGATGCTGGGCATCGAGTCGGACCGCAACCCGCTGCGCTTCCTCGACGGGGCCGGGCTGGGCATCGAGGTGGGAAAGGTGATCTCCTGGTCGGTCGAGGACCTGGACGCACCGGCCAGGCGCGTGCTCTACGTCGCCTCGATGCTGCCGAGCACCGACTGCTCGCTCTCGATGCTCTCGCTGATCCTGGACCTGCCCCGGCGCGACTGCGACCGTCTGCTCCAGTCCCTCTGCCTGGCCTCCCTGGTCGACGAGATCGGGGTGGGGCGGTACCGCATGCACGACATCATCAAGGCGTACCTGACCGAGACGCGCGCCCGGGTGATGAGCGACGAGGAGCAGCAGGCGTACGCCCGCCGGATCCGCGTCGTCCACCTGGCGCTCAGCCACGCCGCCGACCGGGCCATCGACCCCAACCGGCATCCGTCGCCGCTGGACCGGGAGACGGCCGACCTCGCCGACGCCGCCCGCTTCGACGTGACCGAGGCCCTCGCCTGGTTCGAGGCGCTGACACCGTCGTTGACCTTCCTCGTCGAGGAGGCGACGGCCGAGGGGGACTTCGCGTTCGTCACCCGGTTCGCCCGGGCGGTGAACACGTTCCTGTACTGGCGGCAGGACGTGACCCGGACGCTCGCCCTCCAGGAGGCGGCGGTCGCCGCGTCGGTCGCCGGGGACCCGGCGATGGAGGCGTTGTCCCGCCGGGCGCTCGGCCGGGCCCTCGCCGACGTCGGACGGTTGGAGGCCGCGAAGGCGGAGCTGCGCGCCTCGATGGCACTGGACGCCGCGCAGCGTGACGACAGCGGGGTGGCCTCCGCCCAGCACGCCATGGCCGAGCTCACGCTGCGCTCCGGCGAGTACGCCGAGGCGCTGCGGTGGGGCCTGCGGGCGGCCCGCGAGTCGCGCCGGACGGCCAAGCCGGTACGCGAGGCGCGTGGCCTGTACGACGCCGCCCGCGCCCTCACCGAGCTGGGTCACCACTCCTGGGCGCGCGACCTCGGGGTACGCAGCCTGTCGATCTGCGAGGACGCCCAGAACGCCTACGGTCGGGCCCTGGCCCTGCGCCTGCTCGGGGACGTGGGTCTGCGCACCGGTGACCTGGCACAGGCGTGCACCTGGCTGGAACGGGCGTGGCGGGTGGAGGACTCACTCGGCAACGTCCGGTCGGTGCGGACGATCCTGGCGCAGTTGGAGAGCGCCTACGCCGACCTGGGTGACGAGAGCGCCGGCGACGAGGTCCGACGGGCCCTGGCACGCCTGGAACGCCATCCCGACCTGACCCGGTCGACGCTCACGGTCGGGACGGTCGCGCCGTGAACCCCCGGCACGCGCCCCTCGTCTCCGTCGACGAGCTGGCGCGTCCGCAGGCGTACCGCCAACTGCGCCGACCGGAGGCCGCCGAGGCCTTCCGGCGTGACGTCGAGGCGCTCGTCGGGCAGGCGTGTCGGGGCGAGGAGGACGGCGCACGCCTCGCCTCGGCGTTCGTCGCCCTCGGGCGCGACCTCGCCGGTGAGGGCGCGCTCAGCTTCGCCGGGCTGCTCTCCACGCCCCGCTTCGCGGCGGCCCGCGCGGCGTACGACGCGGAGATGGGCACCAGGGGCAGCCGGGGCACCCTGCACAACTACCTGAACGCGAGCCACTCCCGCCGACTGCTCGACGATCCGCACTTCCGGGAGACGTTCGCCCACCCGCTCCTGGTCGCGCTCGTCGCCCATGCCCTCGGTGGGCCGGTGGGGATCGTGGACCTGCGGGCCAAGGACACCCTGCCGCTCGACGTGGTCGCCCGGGACAACACCCTGCACATCGACAACAACCCGTTCATGGACGAGTTCAAGGTGATCGTGACCTGGACGCTGGGCACCGAGCGTGGCCCCGCCGGGCAGGGACTCACCTACCTGCCCCGGACGAACCGGCTGTTCCGGCAGTGCGCCGTCGACGCGGACGGCGACGTGTCGAGCGACGAGGACAGTTGCATCTTCCCGTCCCGGGCCCGGGTCGACGAGGCGCTGGCCGCCCAGGCCCGCTTCTTCGACGACCGGCAGCCACGCGTCGTGCACCTGGAGAACCTGGCCGCCCCCTGTCACACGATCTTCGCGGCGAGTCGCGTGGTCCATCACCGCTACCGGACCTCCACCGGTGCGCCGCGCAGCGCGATCATGGCGTCCTTCCACCGGGTCGACGACGGAACCGGCCGGCTCGGCGTACCGGACCTGGCCGGCTCGGACCTCGATCGGTTCCTGCTGGGGGGAGCCGCCGGGCCGAGCTTCCTGGACGCCCTCGGGGGCGAGGTCGCCCGCATCGTCGACGCGCTGCGACTGTCACTCGCCCGCCCCGGCCTCGTGGTCGACACCGACCGCCGGCTCCTGACGGGTGCGGCGCTGCATACCTGGTACGACCGCCAGAGCGCGGGCGTCACGCTGAACCGGCTGCGCGAGGCCGACCTGGCCGGCGAGGACGACGGGCCCGCCGGCGAGCGCCTGGTCCGGCGGATGCGGTACGACCTCCAGGGCCCGCTCAACATGCCGTTGTACGCGGACATGCGCGAGGAGGTCCGCAAACGCGCCCGGATCGTCATCCGGGAGATGGCACCGGAGCAGATCCTCGACTGCCTGACGCGGTTGCGGACCGACTGGCTCCGGCAGGGCGCACCCGCACCCCTGCCGGGATCGACCGACGACACGGTGGCGGAGCTGTGCCGCTGTCTCGGCGTCCTCGAAGCGGCCATGCCGCGTGCCGCGCGGTCCGGCCGGGTGCACCCGGCCTGGGGACCGACCGACGGGCGCCGGGTGGCCGACTCGCTGCACCGCTTCGTCCTGGACCTCGAACGCACCGCGCGTCGGGTCGACGATCCGGACTCGCTGGTCACCGCCGGTGCCTTCGGCGCGCTCGCCGCCGCACTCGCCGGTGACCTGCTCGTGCTCGACGACGACGCGCGTCAGGCCACGGCACGGCTGTTCACGCTGTACGCGGGTCTGGTGGCGCCGGAGTTCGCGGATTCCGCCGGACCGCCGGACCAACACGTCGACGCGGCCGGACCAGCGGATCGGGACGCCGACGCGGCCGGACGGGCGGATCGGCACGTCGATGCGGGCTGACCGGCGGCGGCTCGACGGCTACCTGCGGCACGTCAACGAGGAGATGCAGACCGCCAAACTGGCCTCCGAGGTGTGGCTTCGCAGCGCACCGGGTCACCTGGTCGCCGAGAACGACCGCTTCGTCCGGTCGCTCGTCCGCGGCGCACTGGCCCGAGGCGACCCGGGTCCGGATCCTCTCGATCCGTTCCTCGACGACCCGGCGGCGCTGCGGGAGCACTACTGGCAGCGGGTCACCCGGGCCAAGCCGACGGCGGTGCACTTCGGGGCGGCGGACCATGACGAGCTGGACGCCTACTTCACCGTGTCCGCCGAGCGCAGCACCTCGGCCGCGACAGCGCGGGCCCGCGACACGATCGCGGCCGATTCCCCCGCCGGCCACCTGTTCCGGAGCATCGACCGGCTGACCGGCTCGGGAACGTCGCCGGCCGAGTCGTGCCGGCAGGTGCTGGACCTGCTCTCGACACACTGGCGGGATCTCGTCGCGCAGTGCCCGGCCGGCCCCGGGGGCGTACGCCCCGAGGTCGGCACCGTCCTGGCGGCGTTCCACGAGGCCCTCGTCTCCGGCCGCCTCGGGCGCCGTCCGCCGCAGTCCGTACCCGACGCTCCGCCACCTGTCGAGTCGGCCGACGCCCGCCTCACCGACGCCGAGGCCCGGGAACTGGCGCGTCTCTACATGCTCGGGCGGCTCTGCTTCTCGGACGGGGAACTGCGCCTGGCACAGCGGCTGGCCCGCCTCCCCCGCCTCCAGTACGCGCTGCTCGCCACGCATCTGCGTCTCGTCGCCGAGTCGTCGGCGACGGCAGCCCGACTCGCCGCGGACTGGGGTACGACGCGTGTCCTGCTGCCCTTCACCGAGGCGTACGTCAACCGGACCGGCTACCGGTCGCCGGTGATCGACCTGTCGCCCAACCCGAAGCTCGTCACCGTGCTGTGCCACAACGTCCTGCCCGCCGTGGCGGGTGAGCTCGTCGGGCGGCAGGCGGACGAGCACGCGCTGGACTCCGGGGTGCTGGCCGCCGGGGTCGAGGCGGCGATCCGGCGCGGCGTCTTCAGCATCACCGTCGGCCTGTTCCACCGGGCCGACCCGCCGGACACGGTGCGGCTCTCCGGCTTCAGCCGGCGCGTCTGCCCCGCTGCCACGCCGTTCGCGCGGCACTGCCAGCGGTGGCTGCCGTTCTACTTCGACCGGTGGCCGGGTGCCTCGCCCCGGCCGGGCCAACCACCGGACGCGACCAGGTCCGGATCCGGGTCCAGGTCCAGGTCCGGCGTCCCCGGCCGGTCCACGGCAGGTCGGGGATCCACCGAGGACCGTGCCGCAGAACCTACGGCTTGTCCCGCTTACCCAGCTTGTTGAAGTCGATCTTCGGCAGCTTGAAGCCCGGCGGCAGGCCCTGGCCGCCGGCCAGGTCGTCCGGGTTCATCCCCGGCGGGAGCTGCGGCATGCCGCCCGGGAAGCCACCCGGCATCCCGGCGCCGGTGCGCGGCCGGTTGCCGCCCTTGGTGCCCTTGCGCTTGTTCTTCGGGCTCTTGGTCGCCTTGCGTCGGCCGCCGCCGGGCAGGCCCATCATGCCGCCCATCTGCTTCATCATCTTCTGCGCGTCGGTGAAGCGGTTGAGCAGCTGGTTGACGTCCATCACGGTGACGCCGGAACCGTTGGCGATCCGGGCCCGCCGGGAGCCGTTGATGATCTTCGGGTTGGTGCGCTCGGCCGGGGTCATCGAGCGGATGATCGCGGTGATCCGGTCGAAGTGCTTGTCGTCCAGCTCGGCGAGCTGGTCCTTGACCTGCCCCATGCCCGGCATCATGGCCAGCACGTTGGCGATCGGCCCCATCCGGCGTACCGCGATGAGCTGGTCGAGGAAGTCCTCCAGGGTGAACTGCTCACCGCCCATCAGCTTGGCGGTCATCTTCTCCTTCTGATCGGTGTCGAAGGCCGCCTCGGCCTGCTCGATCAGAGTGAGGACGTCGCCCATGCCGAGGATCCGGCTGGCCATCCGGTCGGGGTGGAAGACGTCGAAGTCCTCCAGCTTCTCGCCGGTGGAGGCGAAGAGGATCGGCTGCCCGGTCACCTCGCGGACCGACAGCGCGGCACCGCCGCGCGCGTCGCCGTCGAGCTTGGACAGCACCACGCCGGTGATGCCGACGCCGTCGCGGAACGCCTCGGCGGTCCGCACCGCGTCCTGACCGACCATCGCGTCGATGACGAAGATGACCTCGTCCGGCTCGACCGCGTCCCGGATGTTCGCGGCCTGCTGCATCATCTCCGCGTCGATACCGAGCCGACCGGCGGTGTCGACGATCACCACGTCCCGCGCCGACCGCCGGGCGTGCTCGATGGATGCCTTCGCCACCTGCACCGGGTCACCGACGCCGTTGCCGGGCTCCGGGGCGTACACCTCGACACCGGCCCGGCCACCGAGCACCTGGAGCTGCCCGACGGCGTTGGGGCGCTGGAGGTCGGCGGCGACCAGCAGCGGCTGGTGCCCCTGGGTCCGCAGCCAGCGGGCCAGCTTGCCGGCGAGGGTGGTCTTACCGGAGCCCTGGAGGCCGGCGAGCATGATCACCGTCGGCGGCTGCTTGGCGAACTGGAGCCGACGCCCCTCACCACCGAGGACCGCGACCAGTTCCTCGTTGACGATCTTGATGATCTGCTGCGCCGGGTTGAGCGCCTGGGAGACCTCCGCCCCCCGGGCCCGCTCCTTGATGTTCGCGATGAAGCCCTTGACCACCGGCAGGGCGACGTCGGCCTCCAGCATCGCGAGACGGATCTCGCGTGCGGTGGCGTCGATGTCGGCGTCGGTGAGGCGTCCCTTGCCCCGGAGCTTGGTGAAGATCCCGGAGAGGCGGTCACTCAAGGTGTCAAACACACGAACATCCCGTTTGTCAGTGTTCCGGCGAGCACGAGTGGGGCCGAACGAGCGCTCCGACCACCGTTAGCGTATCCGGCCACCGGAACCCCCGCTCCACGCCGCCTTGATGTAAGGAGGGGACCCCTCCTATACACGAGGCGTTAGTAGGGGGCCCTTCCTTACACCGCGGCGAGCACGGCGGCTTCGAGGCGGTCGCGCTCGGCGTCCGAGGGCCACGAGCCGACCAGATAGAACACGTCCACCACGTCCCCACCGAGGGTGGCGATCCGGGCGGCCCGGACCTGCGCGCCGGCCGCGTCCAACGCGGTGGTCACCCGATAGAGCAGGCCCGCCGCGTCTGCGGCGCGCAACTCCAGCAGCACCGCGTCGGTGGCCGCGTCGCGGTGCCAGACCACCCGGGGCTCGGCCCCGGTGCCCCGTCCGGCCCGGCCGCGCAGGCGCTGCGTCACCGACACGTCACCGCCGACCGCCCGGCGCAGGTCCGCGGTGAGCGCGACCGGATCCGGCGCCAACCCGTACCGTGGCTGCACCCGGCACTCCACCAGCGCCCTGCCGTCCACCGTCGACGCGTCGGCGGCGAGCACCTCCAGCCGGTGCAGCGCCAGGCACCCGGCCACCGTCGCGAGCAGTCCCCGCCGGTCCGCCGCGGCCACCGCCACCCGGTCCCCGGTCAGGTGTACGACCGGCAGCGGCCCCGCCACCAGCGCCGGATCGGGTGCCGGTGGCTGCGGCACGGTGCCGGTGTGGAGCGTCGTCCGGACCCGGGCCACCAACTCGGCGACCAGTCGCCCCTTCCAGTCCGACCACGCGCCCGGTCCGGTGGCGGCGGCGTCCGCGCGGACCAGCGCGTACAGCAGGTCGAGGGTGGCCACGTCGCCGACCGCCTCGGCCACCCGGGAGATGGTGACCGGGTCGGCGAGGTCCCGCCGGGTGGCCACCTCGGGCAGCACCAGGTGCAACCGGACCAGCGTGGCGATCAGCGCCGCCTCGGCCTCGGGCAGTCCGATCCGGGTGGCCATCGCCTCGGCGATCGGCGCGCCCACGGTCGAATGATCTGCGAGGGTGCCGGCGGACTCGTGCCTGCCGGTCCGCCCGGCGGCACCTTCGCCTGGCAGGCCCTTGCCGATGTCGTGCAGGAACGCACCGAGCAGCAGCAGGTCCGGTCGGTCCACGTCGCGGGTGTGCCGGCTGGCCTCGTGCGCGGTCTGCACCAGATGCCGATCCAGGGTGAACCGGTGCACCGGGTTGTGCTGGGGCAGGCTGCGCAGCCGGGTCCACTCCGGCAGCCAGCCGTCGATCAGCCCGTACCGGTCGCAGGTCTCCCAGGCCGGGAGCAGGCCCGCGCCCGCACCCAGCAGCGTGGTCAGCGCCGCCCGCGCCTCGGCCGGCCAGGGCGTCGGCAACGGCGGGCAGTACGCGGCCAGCCACTCGCAGGTCGCCCGCGCGATCGGCAGCCCGGTGACCGCTGCGGCGGCGGCCACCCGCAGTGAGAGGCTGGCGTCGGGGCGGGCGCCGATGGCGGTGCGGGCCAGCACCAGTTCCCCGTCGTGCTCGACCACGTCCCGGGCGACCGGCCGGCGTGCCGGACGGCCGTCGGCACCCCGGCGGCGGCCGGAACGCAGCCGGTCGGCGGCGCGGAACGCGTCGTCGAGAGCGTGGCTGACGGTGCGCGCGTCGCCGGCCACCCGGCGCAGCAGGGCGTCACCGTCGCCCTCCTCGGCCTGCGCGCGTCGGTCCGAGACCGGAGCGGCGTCGGTAGCGTCGGCAGGAGTCGGGTGTGTCTCGCTCTCGACCGGGGCCTGCCGGAGCCCCAGCAGTGCGGCCACGCCGGCCCGTTCCTGGGCGAGCAGCCGGTCGACCCGCCGGCCGAGCTGCTGGTGCAGCGCGTCGCGGGTGTCCAGCAGGCGCAGGTGGGCGGCGTGTACGGCGGGCCGCAGGGCGTCGGTGATCCCGGCGAGCGCGATGGCCTTGAGGATGCCGACGTCACGCAGGCCGCCGGCCGCCTCCTTGAGGTCGCCTTCGAGCAGGAACGCCAGCTCGCCGTGGGCCTGCCAGCGGGTCGCCGCGCTCTCCCGCAACGGCGCCAGTTGGCGTACGGCGGTACGCCGCCAGTGGTCGACGGCGCTGCTGACCAGCGTGTCGGCGAGTTCCGGGTCACCGGCGACGAGGCGGGCGTCGAGCAGGCCGAGGGCCACCTTCACGTCGTCCTGGGCGACCGACAGCGCCTCGGCCACGGTGCGAACCGAGTGGTCCAGCCGCAGCCCGGCGTCCCAGATCGGGTACCAGAGCGAGGCGGCCAGTTCGTCGACGCCGGGCACCCCGGCGTGCACCAGCACCAGGTCGAGGTCGCCGTGCGGGGCGCACTGCCGCCGGCCCAGTCCCCCGACCGCGAGCAGCGCGACACCCGGTCGGTCCGGCAGCAGCCGGGACAGCCAGGCGTCGTACGCGTCGGCCCGGGCCCGGCGCGCGACGGCGCCGATCCCGGCCGGTACGCCGACGACCTCGTCGACCGGGAGTGTCGTTCCGCCGTCGGTCTCCACGGCTGTCCTCCCGGTCGACGAGGTCATCAACGGTGTCCTACAGGGCGTCGAGGCCGCGCTCACCGGTGCGGACCCGGACGACCTCCTCGACTCCGGTCACCCAGACCTTGCCGTCACCGATCTTGCCCGTCCGGGCGGCACCGACCACCGCGTCGACGATCTTGTCGACGTCGATCTCGTCGGTGAGCACCTCGACCCGGATCTTGGGCAGGAACTCGACCGTGTACTCGGCACCCCGGTAGACCTCGGTGTGGCCCTTCTGCCGTCCGTAGCCCTGGACCTCGCTCACGGTCAGCCCGGCCACGCCCAGCGTGTGCAGGGCTTCCTTGACGGCGTCCAACTGGTGCGGCTTGATGACCGCGGTCACCAGCTTCATGTCCAACCCCTCCATTGCGAGAACGTTAGCCGGCGACCTTTTCGCTTACCGCTTCGGTGGGCTCACTCTTCGGCTTGGCCGACGGAGCGATACCCGCAGCGGCGAATGCCCCGCCGCCACCGCCACTGGTGGAGCTGAACTCGTACGCGCTCTCCGCGTGCTCGGCGTTGTCGATGCCCTCGACCTCGGCCTCCGCGCTGAGCCGGAAGCCGATGGTCTTCTCGATCGCGAAGCCGATGATGTACGCGACCACGAACGAGTACGCCAGCACCGCGACCACACCGATCGTCTGCAGGCCGAGCAGCTTGATGCCGCCGCCGTAGAGCAGACCGTCGTTGCCCTCGCCGGCCAGCACCTCGATGGCCAGGAAGCCGATGAGCAGCGAGCCGATGATGCCGCCGACCATGTGCACGGCCACCACGTCGAGCGAGTCGTCGTACTTGAGCTTGTACTTCAGACCCACGGCGAGCGCGCAGACCGCACCGGCGATGAGGCCGAGGGCGATCGCGCCCAGCGGCTCCAGGAACGCGCAGGCGGGGGTGATGCCGACCAGGCCGGCGATCGCACCGGAAGCCGCGCCGAGCGTGGTCGGCTTGCCGTCGCGGAGCCACTCCACCACGATCCAGCCGAGCACCGCGGCAGCGGTGGCGACCTGCGTGTTGATCAGCGAGACGGCGGCGGCGCCGTCGGCCGCACCCGCCGAGCCGGCGTTGAAGCCGAACCAGCCGAACCAGAGCAGCGCCGCACCGAGCAGCACCATCGGCAGGTTGTGCGGCTTGAACTTGTCCTTGGGCCAGCCGACCCGCCTGCCGAGCACGAGTGCCAGGGCCAGGGCCGCCGCACCGGCGTTGATGTGCACCGCGGTGCCACCGGCGAAGTCGAGTACGCCCAGCTCGCCGATCCAGCCGCCGCCCCACACCCAGTGCGCGACCGGGAAGTAGACCAGGGTCGCCCAGAGGCCGGCGAAGAGCAGCCACGGGCCGAACTTGGCCCGGTCGGCGATCGCGCCGCTGATCAGCGCGACGGTGATCACCGCGAACATCAACTGGAAACCGGCGAACAGGAGGTCGGGAATGCCGCCCTCGGTGCCGCTCTCCAGCATTCCGCGAAGGCCGACGTAGGAGAGATCTCCGGTGATCCCGCCAATGTCATCGCCGAATGCGATGCTGTATCCGTAGAACACCCACAACAGGCTGACCAGGCCGATCGCTCCGAAGCTCATCATCATCATGTTGAGCACGGACTTGGATCGCGTCATGCCGCCGTAGAACAGCGCCAAGCCGGGCGTCATGAGCAACACCAGCGCGGCAGAAGTCAAAATCCAGGCGGTGGCACCAGAATCTAGCTCCGGCACGCTGCCTCCTCTCGGGTTGTATTCCCTCCCTCCCGGCATCGCGCAGCATCGCCCGTACGCCGGTTGCGCGGAAGCCTGATTGTCGGCTGTTTCGCCCAGGGTCCCCGAGTGGTTTCCGAACCGTGACGGCTTGTTTCGTACGTGTGAAGAACGCCGGACGCCTCGGTGACACGGCGGGGGGTGGATCGGCCGTCCGGCGTACCCCGATCCTCCGATGGATCAGCGCAGGGCGTACTCGAGGGCGTGCCGTTCGTAGTCGAGCAGGCGCAGGTCCCGCATCGGCCGGCGCAGGTGCCCCTTGTGCACGATCCGCACGAAGGCCGGTTCCCCGGCGGCGGCCATCCGGCGGATGCCCTCCACGTGGTCCACGATCCGCTTGCGGATGGTCCGGATCAGCCGGTGCCGGTCACGCGGGATCAACCCGTACGCGTCGGCGAACAACCGCAGCCGGCGCGGGCGGTCCGGGTGCTTCCAGCCGAGCGTGATCGAGTCCCGGTCGGAGAAGATCGGCACCCAGGTCCAGGCCGCGTACGCCACGTCGTAGATCCGCGCGCCGGGCGAGGCGAGGTCGAAGTCGATCAGCCCGAGGGTGCCGTCCGGCCGCCAGATCACGTTGTGCGGCGCGGCGTCGTGGTGGCAGATGACCTCGGTGTCCGGCGGGGGCGGGCCGAACGAGCGCCACACCGCCTGCGGAGGCGGGGCGAAACCGTACTGCGCGTCGTGGAACATCCGCAGCATGGTGGCGACGGTGACCAGTGCCTCGTCGGTGACCCAGTGCGGGGCCAACGGATACTCCCCGCACTCCCCCTCCAGGTACGACAGCACCTCACGGTTGCGCTCGTCCATGCCGAGGGCGCGGGGCGCGCCGGTGAACCCGACGTACTCCAGGTGACGCAGCAGGGCGTGCACAGCCGGTGTCCACGGTCCGGCGTTGCGCCGGACCGTGTCGCCCACCCGTACCACGGTGCTCACGTTCCCGCCGTGCAGCGGGATCTCCTGCGAAGTCACGTACGGTCTCCCGAGGCGCTGCGACGGGTGGCTCGGGTCGCGCCAGCCCGCGTACGCGCGATCGTCTCTGGTCACCCGAGGTTACGCGGTCGGACCGGAGGAATCGGCACCCAGCAACGCGTCGACGAACTGCGCGGGGTCGAACGGCGCCAGGTCGTCCGGTCCCTCGCCGAGCCCGACCAGCTTGACCGGGATGCCGAGCTTGCGCTGCACCGCGATCACGATGCCGCCCTTGGCCGTGCCGTCGAGCTTGGTCAGCACGACGCCGGTGACGTTGACCACCTCGGTGAAGACGCGGGCCTGCTCCAGGCCGTTCTGGCCGGTGGTGGCGTCGAGCACCAGCAGTGTCTCGTCGATCGGGCCGTGCTTCTCCACCACCCGCTTGACCTTGCCCAGCTCGTCCATCAGGCCGATCTTGTTCTGCAGGCGGCCGGCGGTGTCCACGAGCACGGTGTCCACGCCGGTGTCGATGCCGCGCCGGACGGCGTCGAAGGCGACGCTGGCCGGGTCGGCCCCCTCCGGGCCGCGGACGGTCTCCGCGCCGACCCGGCCGGCCCAGGTCTCCAACTGGTCGGCGGCGGCGGCCCGGAACGTGTCGGCCGCGCCGAGCAGCACGGTACGTCCGTCGGCGATGAGCACCCGGGCGATCTTGCCGCAGGTGGTGGTCTTGCCCGCGCCGTTGACGCCGACCACGAGCAGGACCGCGGGCACACCCTCCTTGGGTGTGGTGTGCAGGGCCCGGTCCAGAGCCGGGTCGAGCGCGTTGACCAGCTCGGTGGCGAGCAGGGTCCGCAGCTCGGCGACCGACCGGGTGCCCAGCACCCGGGTGCGCTCCCGCAGCCGGTCCACGATCTCCCGGGTGGCGTCGACACCCACGTCGGCGGTGATCAGGCTGTCCTCGATCTCCTCCCAGACGTCCTCGTCCAGCCGGTCGCGGCTGAGCAGGCCGAGCAGGCCCTTGCCGAAGGCGTTCTGCGACCGTGACAGCCGGGAGCGCAGCCGGACCAGCCGGCCGGCGGTCGGCTCGGGCACCTCGACGGTCGGGGCCGGCGCCTCGATGACCGGGGGCTCCACCAGGACGCCGGTGGACAGATCGGACTCCGGGGCCTCGACCGGCGGTCCGGCCAGGTCCTCCTCGGCCCGGGTGTCGACCTCCGTACGCGGCAGCGGCGGCTCCGGCCGTCGGCGCAGCCGCGGCACGACCAGCCCCACGCCGGCGAGGATCAGCACGCCGAGCAGGGCGAGTGCGACGAGGAGGTAATCCATCATGCCGAAATCCTGTCAGATGCTCGCGACGGCGTCTCATCCACCGCTCCCCCGGTCATCCACCGCAGGAGCGGTAGGCTCGCCCAGCCAGCAATGCCACGGCCGCCGGCGGGGTAGTAAGAAGAGGTCCCCCCTCACCTCGGAGGTTCGCCATGCCCACCGCCCGACTGCTCATCGGTCCGCTTCTCCGGCGGGTCGTCGGCACCCGGGCCACCGTGTGGGTCGAGACCACGGCCCCCGCGACGGTCACCGTCCGCACGGCGGGCGGCGCCTCCGGCACGGCCGCCACCTTCTCCGCGTACGAGCACCACTACGCGCTGGTGGTCGTGGAGGGGCTCACGCCGGACAGCGCCACCACCTACGAGGTGCTGATCGACGACGAGGTGGCCTGGCCCCCGCCGGAGAGCCGCTTCCCGCCCAGCGTGATCCGCACCCGCGCCCAGGACGACCGGGACCAGCCCGTACGGCTGCTCTTCGGGTCGTGCCGGGAGACCACCCAGCACGCCACCACCCGCAGGCTCCCGCCGGACGCGCTCGACGCGTACACCCGGCGGGTGTTGGACGACCCCGATCCGGCGGCCCTGCCCGACCTGGTGGTGCTCCTCGGCGACCAGGTGTACGCCGACGAGACCTCGCCCACCATCAAGCGGCTGCTGCGGCGTCGGCGGCGGCGCCCCAAGGACGCTCCCAGCGACCAGGTGGTCAGCTACGACGAGTACACCAAGCTCTATCTGGAGTCGTGGAGCGACCCGGAGATCCGGTGGCTCTTCTCCACCGTGCCGAGCGTGATGATCTTCGACGACCACGAGATCATCGACGACTGGAACACCTCGGCCTCCTGGCGGGCGGACATGCGCGACCAGCCCTGGTGGCCCGAGCGGATCGCCAGCGGACTGGCGTCGTACTGGGTCTACCAGCACCTGGGCAACCTCTCCCCGGACGAGATCGCCGCCGACCCGGTCTACGCCAAGGTCCGCGCGGCCGAGGACGCCACCGAGGTGCTGCGCGAGTTCGGCACGCGGGTCGACACCGAGGCCGACCTGTCGCACGACGCCGAGCGCTGGAGCGCCGTGCAGTACCAGTGGAGCTACGCGCTCGACCTGGGCCGCACCCGGCTGGTGATGCTGGACAGCCGGTGCAGCCGGGTGCTGGTGCCGGGCCGCCGGACGATGCTGCCGGCCGCCGAGTGGTCCTGGTTCGTCGACCAGGCCCACGGCAGCTACGACCACCTGGTCGTCGGCACGTCGCTGCCGTGGCTGCTGCCGCCCGGCATCCACCACGTCGAGGCGTGGAACGAGAAGCTGGCCGACTCGTCCCGCCCCTGGGTCGCCGGGCTGGCCGAGAAGCTGCGCCGCGCGCTCGACCTGGAGCACTGGGGTGCGTTCCGGCGCTCCTTCGAGGGCCTCGCCGAGTTGTTCGCCCGCCTCGGCACCGGCACACCCGGCGGTCCCGACGAACGCAAGGGCGCCGGACCGGCGTACCCGCCACCGGCGTCGATCAGCGTGCTCTCCGGCGACGTGCACCACTCGTACGTGGCCCGGGTCCGCTTCGCCGACCCGGACGTACGCACCCCCGTGCACCAGCTGACCTGCTCGCCGATCCACAACCAGGTGCCCGCCGGGATGCGACCGGTGATGCGGCTGGGCTGGGCGCGCGGTCCGGCCGGGGCGGCCCGTGCGATGGCCCGTACGGCCGGGGTGCGCCGGTCCTTCGTGAAGTGGCGCAAGCTGGCCGGCCCGTACTTCGGCAACGCGGTGTCGACGCTGACCAACGCCGGCCGTGGGTCGGAAGTGGTGATCGAGGGCACCAGCAGCGACGGCAGCCTGCGCGAGGTGGCCCGGCAGCGGCTCACCCCGTGAAAGGAAGGGCCCCCTGTTAACGCCTGCGGTAGAGCAGGGGTCCCCTCCTAACATCCTGACGGCGCGACGACCTGCGGAGCGGGCGACCGGTCACGTGCCCGCAGGTCCCCCTCAGGCGGCCAACGCCGCCCGCAGGTAGCGCAGGTCCTCCGGGCCGCTCCAGCGGTGCGCCGACAGGCCCGCCACCCGGGCACCGCTGACCGCCCGGTCCTCGTCGTCGACGAAGAGCACCCGGCCCGGCGCGGTCTCCAGGGCCTCGCAGGCGGCCTGGAAGTACTCGCGGGCCGGCTTGTGCACCCCGACCACCGAGGAGTTGACCACCACGTCCAGCTCGCCGGTCAGCCCCAACGTCGCCAGGTCCTCGTCGAGCAGGTCGGTGGCGTTGGTGGCGAGCCCGACGCGGACGCCCTGACCCCGCACCTCGCGGACGAAGTCGAGCACCGCCGGAACCACCTCGCCCCGGTATCGCTGCCACTGCTCGACAGCGGCCCGGGCCCGCTGCGGGCCACCCGCCGAGTCGGCCAGCGCGTCGGCCACACTCGACACCCACTCGGCGTGGCTGACCCGGCCGGTCAGCACCGGTTGCAGCAGCTCCCAGTGCATGGCGATCTCGCCGAGCACCCCCTCGGTGAGGCCGTACTCCCGCTCCACCCCGGCGGCCACCGCCGGGTCGAAGCGCCGCAGTACTCCGTCGAAGTCCAGCAGGAGCGCCGTCGCGCGTTCCCGAGCCACTACCCGTTCTCCTCGCCGCGGCCGTGCCGCTCGTCGTCGGTGTCGGCCCGGTTGAGCCGTTGACTGATCACCTGGGTGACCCCGCCGCGCATGGTCACGCCGTACAGCGCGTCGGCGATCTCCATGGTCCGTTTCTGGTGCGTGATGACGATGAGCTGGCTCTTCTCCCGCAACTGGGCCATCAGCGTGATGAGCCGACCCAGGTTGACGTCGTCCAGCGCCGCCTCGACCTCGTCCATGATGTAGAACGGGCTGGGCCGGGCGCGGAAGATCGCCACCAGCATCGCCACCGCGGTCAGCGACCGCTCGCCGCCGGAGAGCAGCGAGAGCCGCTTGATCTTCTTACCGGGCGGGCGTGCCTCGACCTCCACGCCGGTGGTCAGCATGTCGTCCGGCTCGGTGAGGATGAGCCGGCCCTCACCGCCGGGGAACAGCACCTCGAAGACCTGCTCGAACTCCCGCGCGGTGTCGGCGAAGGCGCTGGCGAAGACCTCCAAAATGCGGTCGTCCACGTCCTTGACCACGGTGAGCAGGTCACGGCGGGTCGCCTTGAGGTCCTCCAACTGCTCGGAGAGGAACTTGAACCGTTCCTCCAGCGCGGCGAACTCCTCCAACGCGAGCGGATTGACCTTGCCGAGGAGGGTGAGTTCCCGCTCCGCCTTGGCGGCCCGCTTCTCCTGCACCGGTCGCTCGTACCGCACCGGCTCGGGCACCGGCAGGCCGTCCCGTTCGGCGGCGGCCACCTCCGCCTCGGTCGGCGGCACCGGCTGCTCCGGACCGTACTCGGCGACCAGGGTCTCCACGGTCAGGCCGAAGTCCTCGGCCGCCTTGGCCTCCAACTGCTCGATGCGCAGCCGCTGCTCGGCGCGGGCCACCTCGTCCCGGTGCACCTGGCTGGTCAACCGGTCCAGTTCACCGCCGAGCCGTTTCGCGGCGGCCCGCACCTCCTGGAGTTCCGCCTCGCGGGTGGCCCGTTCGCGCGCCACCGCGTCGCGGTGCTCCTCCGCCCGCGCGATGCTGGTGGTCAGCCGGGTCAGTGCCGCCCGTGCGCCGCCGGCCACCGCACGGGCGATGCCCGCCCCCCGGGTACGCGCGGCCCGTCGCGCCGCCGCCCGCTCCCGCGCGGCCCGCTCGGCGGCGGCCTGCCGGCGCAGCGAGTCGGCCCGACCGGCGATGGAGGCCACCCGCTCCTCGGCGGTACGCACCGCGAGCCGGACCTCCATCTCGTTCTGCCGGGCCTGCGGCACCATCGCGGCGAGCTGGTCGCGTTCCTCGGTGGACGGTTCGGCGTCGAGCGGCGTCGCCTCCGCCAGCCGCAGCCGCTCCTCCAACTCGGCCAGTGCGGTCAGGTCCCGTTCGCGGGCCGCCTCGGCGCGCGACCGGGACTCACCGAGCCGGTCGGTCTCCGCCTTGGCCGACCGGGCGGCGGCCCCCAGTTCGGCCAGGCGTCGGGCGGCGGCGTTGCGGTGGCTCTCCGCCTCCCGCTTGGCGGCGGCGGCGTGCTGCACCACCTCCTTGGCGGCGGCCACCTCGGCCCGCGCCTGCACGAGTTGCTCACGCAGGTCGGCACTGCCCCCCTCGGCGGCGAGCCGGTTGGCCCGGGCCTCCTCGACCGCTGCCTGCACCTCGATGTAGCTGGGCGCCTTGGCCGAGCCACCGGCCGCCGCGTACGCCCCGACGACGTCCCCCTCCCGGGTGACCGCGCGCAGCTCGGGGTTGCCCGCGACCACCTCGGCCGCAGCGGCCAGATCGTCGACCAGCACCACGTCGCGCAGCGCCCGGTGCACCGCCGGACGGATCTGCGCGTCGCAGTCCACCAGGTCGGGGGCCCAGTGCGCGCGGTCGGGCAGTTTGGGACGCAGCGCATCGGCCGAACCGGACATCCCCGGCCCGGCCGGGCTGCCGACGAGCAGACCGGCCCGCCCGGCGTCGGAGATCTTCAGCAGGCGCATCGCCTCGACGGCCTCGTCCACCCCGCTGACCGCGACCGCGTCGGCGAGCCCACCGAGCGCGGCGGCCAGTGCGGCCTCGTGACCGGGAGCGACCGTGAGCAGGCCGGCGAGACTGCCCAGCAGCCCGGGCACCTGGTCGGCACGGGCCAGCAGCGCGCCGGCACCGTCCTTGCGACGCAGGCCCAGGGCGAGGGCCTCCTCGCGTGCCTTCCAGGTGGCGGCGTCCTTCTCCGCCGCCCGCTCGGCGTCGGAGAGCGATCGGACGGTGGCCTGTGCCTTCTCATGGGCGCTGACCGCCTCGGCGTGCCGGGTGTCCAGGTCGGCGTTGTCGCGGTCCGCCTCGGTGGACTGCTCGGCGACCGCGTCCAGGTCGGCCTGGGCCCGCTCGGCGCGGGTCAGCGCGTCGGTGTGCGCGGTGGCGAGTCGTTCGATCTCCTCACCGGCGCTGGTGGTCCGGGCACGGGCGGAGTTCACCTGCCCGGTGAGCCGGGCCAGCCCCTCCCGCCGGTCGGCGATCGCCTTCGCCGCGGCGACCAGCTCCCGCTCGGCCGCAGCGAGCTGCCGCTCCAGTTCCTGCCGGTGCTCGACCGCCTCGGCGAGCCGGATCTGGTCGTCGGTGAGCGCCGCCCGCAGGTCCTCCTCCTGCTCGCGGATCCGCTCGGACTCGGCCTCCAACTGCTCCGGGTCGCGACCGGGGCGCTCGTCGTCGGGCGTCGCGCTGAGGTGCCGCAGCCGTTCGAGTGCGAGTTGCTCGATCGAGCGGAACCGCTCCTGGAGGGCGGAGAGCCTGTACCAGGTGTCCTGTGCGGCGGCCAGCAGCGGCGCGTCCTCGGCCAGCGCCTCTTCCAGCTCGCCGAGGCGGGACTGTACCTCGGCGTGTTCGGCCTCCACCTGCTCGCGTCGTCGGCGCAGCGCCGTCTCGTCGGCGATCTCCTTGTCCAGCGTGGTGCGCAGGGTGGCCAGGTCGTCGGCGAGCAGCCGCAGCCGCGCGTCCCGCAGGTTGGCCTGGATCACGGCGGCCCGCCGGGCCACCTCGGCCTGCCGGCCGAGCGGCTTGAGCTGGCGGCGTAGTTCGGCGGTGAGGTCGGTGAGCCGGTTCAGGTTGGTCTGCATCGCGTCGAGCTTGCGCAGCGCCTTTTCCTTGCGCTTGCGGTGCTTGAGGACGCCGGCGGCCTCCTCGATGAAGGCCCGCCGGTCCTCCGGCTTGGCGTGCAGCATGCCGTCGAGGCGGCCCTGGCCGACGATGATGTGCATCTCGCGGCCGATGCCGGAGTCGGAGAGCAGTTCCTGGATGTCGAGCAGCCGGCAGGAATCGCCGTTGATCTCGTACTCGCTCTCGCCGGAGCGGAACATCCGGCGGGTGATGGAGACCTCGGTGTACTCGATCGGCAGGGCGCCGTCGGTGTTGTCGATGGTCAGCGTCACCTCGGCCCGGCCGAGCGGGGCCCGACCGGCGGTGCCGGCGAAGATGACGTCCTCCATCTTGCCGCCCCGCAGCGCCTTCGCGCCCTGCTCGCCGAGCACCCAGGCGATGGCGTCGACGACGTTGGACTTGCCGGATCCGTTGGGGCCCACCACACAGGTGATCCCCGGCTCCAGCTTGAGCGTCGTCGCGGAGGCGAAGGATTTGAAGCCCTTCACCGTCAGGCTCTTGAGATGCACGTCCCGATCCTCGTCCGGTGGCCGCCGTACCGTCGCCCGGCTGCGCGGACCCTGGTCAACCCGCAGAGTAACCCGGCACCGGGTGGCCCACCCCACGCGACCCGCCTGCCGGCGTCCGGGGCCGGGCAGAGATGCGCGCCGGCACACATCGTGTCGGCGCGCTGCTGTGCGGTGGAGCTATTCGGTTGTGGCGACCAGGTGGATCAGGTCAGTGCCGGCTCGGCCAGACGGAGCAGATCGTCCGCCTCCGCCGCAGCCGCCGCGAGCCGATCGTTCTCGGCACGCAGTCGGGTGACCTCGAACTCCAGTGACTGAACCCTGGAACGCAGTCGGGTGACCTCGTCGAGGAGGCGCCGGTCGGGCGCCGCACCTACGTGGCCATAGAGGGCCTTCGCCATTTTGACTCCTTGATATGCGCTGCCGGAGAGGCCGGCCAACGCGCGCCCTGGTGTACGCGGCTACCACTCCCACGAATTCTGGGCATGGCCGGGCGCGACTGGCGACACATACATATTGAGCCGGGAGCCCCTGATTCGTCAAGTTCCCGCAGGCCGTAGATCATCTCGACGTCGGCCCGACCGGTCACCGGCGGCTGCCCCCAGGCGCGGACACGCTCTGTCCGGACGCCTCGACTCTACGCGCCGGTCCGGTGGATTACCTCACCCGGATGTACAGGGTCCTCTTAACTCTTCCTTAGCCGGATTGCTGCCCCCATGAGCGACACGTAGCGTCACCTCGGCCCGGTACCCGACCCGTGGAGGCGACAGGCGTGCACGGCTGGAACGACCCGCGTGACCCGGAGGCCGACCCTCGCCGCCCGGAACTCCCGACCGAGGACCCGGCCTGGTTGACCGACCGTCCCGCACCGAGGTCGGCCTACCTGTTCGGTGACGAACCGGGAAGTTCGACCGACCGGTGGTACGACGACCAGCCGACCGAGCAGTGGCAACCGGAGGCCCCGCACTCGCCCCGTGGGGGTGAGGCCGACTGGCGGTCCGGTCAGCACCACCACGCCATCGAGCCGGAGACCGGGTACTACGAGCCGACCGACCGTGGCGGGACACCGGACGGGCCCGCCGGGCGGGGGATCCCCGGGTGGCCCGCATCGGCCGACCACGACCGGACCGCCCGGCACGCGGCGCCGGAGACCGGCCACCACGGCGCCGACTGGGACACCCAGGTCCGGGGGTACAGCGCCCCGGCCGGGCCCGCGTCGGGCTCTGCGACCGGACCGGACCAGGACCGCTACGGCAGGTACGGTGCGACCGCCGACCAGAGCCGCTACGACATGACCGTCGAAGGCGGATACGGCACGGCCGGGGACCGTGACGACCCGGCCGTCGAGAGCGGATACGGCACGGCTGCCGGCCCCTACGGCGGCACCGGCGACCACGGACGGTACGGCCTGCCGGCGGACCAGCGGAACGACGCCGGCCAGCGGGACGAGCCGGCCGGGTCCGATGAGCGCGGCGCACGACGCCGGTTGCGGCGTCCGTTGGTGCTGGGCGGCGCCGCCGCGGCGGCGACCCTCGTGGTGAGCATCGGCGTGGCAGCACTCGCACTGCCCGGTGACGACACGCCGACCGATCGCACCGCCGCCGACATCCCTCCCGTTTCCGCGCCGGCGCTGCCGGACGAGACGACGGACCTGGCGCTCGACCCGAGCGACTCCCCGAGTCCCAGCCCGAGCCCGAGCGTCTCGCCGAGCACCGCGTCACCGTCGCCGTCACCGAGCCGGACCAGCAGCCCCACCCCGGCGGCGTCGCGCACCACCGCGCCCTCGCGGCAGAACGCCGACCGGCAGGGCAGCCCCAACCGCGCCAGTACGCCCAGTGCCACCCCCTCCTCGGGCACCACCTCGCAGGCGGCGGAGGTCGTGCGGCTGGTCAACGTCGAGCGGGCCAAGGAGGGCTGTGGCGCGCTCAGCATCGACGACAAGCTGATGACCGCCGCCCAGCGGCACAGCCAGGACCAGGCCGACACGCAGAACATGTCGCACACCGGCAGCGACGGCAGCAACCCCGGAACCCGGCTCGACCGGGTCGACTACACCTGGCGGACCTACGGCGAGAACGTGGCGTGGAACCAGCGCACCCCGGCCGCGGTGATGGACGCCTGGATGAACAGCGAGGGGCACCGGGCGAACATCCTGAACTGCGCCTTCACCGAGATCGGCGTCGGGGTGGCCAGCAGCAACGGGCCGTACTGGACGCAGGTCTTCGCCGCACCCCGCTGAGGCGGTCGCGGCGGAGGCGGTCGCGGCCGGACTGCGAGTCCTGATCGGGTCTGTCCTCGTTTGACCGGGTGAGGTACGCCGACGCGTACCTGCTCGGGCGGTGTGGCGCCGCCCCGCGACGTGCGGAGACGGCGATGCGGATCGGGGTGGGCCGGACGCGGCGGGTACGCCGGGGGCTCCCGGCCGGCCTGGTGCTCACGGTGCTCGTCGCCACGGTCGCCTGCCGACCCCCGCTCCCGCCGCCCGGCGCGCCCACGAGCTGGCCGGCGGCCTCGGCGCGTCACTGGCAGTGGCAGTGGCAACTGCGCGGCGAGCTGGACCCGGAGGTCCCGGCGAACGTGTTCGTGCTCGACCCGGTCGCCACCACCGCGGCGCAGACCGCCGTGCTGCGCGCCCGCGACAGCCGTCTGGTCTGCCAGGTGCACGTCGGGTCGGTCCACCCCGACGATCCGGACTCCAGCCGGTACCCGGCGGAGGTACGCGGTGCCACGTCCACCGGGACCGACCGCACCTGGCTGGACGTACGCCGGTGGGACGTCCTGCGGCCGGTGCTGGCCGACCGGTTCCGGCTCTGCCGTGGCAAGGGCTTCGGGGCGGTGCTGCTGGCCGACGCCGACGGGTACGCCCAGCGCTCCGGGTTCCCGCTGGACTTCGACCACCAGCTCCGGTTCAACCGCCAGGTGGCGGCGCTGGCCCGCACCCTCGACCTCTCCCCCGGCCTGCTCGGTGCCCTGCCGCAGGTCGCCGCGTTGGCGCCCGACCTCGACTTCGCAGTCGACGAGGAGTGCGTCCGGCTGGCACGGTGCGAGAAGCTGCTGCCCCTCGTCGACGCCGGCAAGCCGGTGTTCCACGTCGAGTACACCGGCGACACCACGGACTTCTGCGTCACCAGCGTCGGCTACGGCTTCGCCTCCATCCGCAAGCACCGCACGCTGGACGCCTGGCGGCTGCCCTGCCCGGCGTCGTGAGCCCTGCCCGCGCGCCGACGGCCCGGCGGTCAGCCGCGCAGCGCGCCCCGGGGACGTGGCTGGCAGCGGGGACAGCTGTACGACGAGCGGTTCATGAACGCCTCCCGCCGGATCGGCGCACCGCACCGGTGACAGGGCTGCCCCTCCCGGCCGTACGCGTTCAGCGACCGGTCGAAGTAGCCGCTCTCCCCGTTGACGTTCACGTAGAGCGCGTCGAAGCTGGTCCCCCCGGCGGTGATCGCCTCGGCGAGCACGTCCCGGACGTGGCCGAGCAGCCGCCGGGCGGCCGGACCGGTCAGCGCGTCGGTGGGTCGGACGCCGTGCAGGCCCGCGCGCCACAGTGCCTCGTCGGCATAGATGTTGCCCACGCCGGAGATCAGTGTCTGGTCCAGCAACGCGCGCTTGACCTCGGTACGCCGTCGCCGCAGCGCGGCCACGAACTCGTCGTCGGAGAACTCCGGGTCCATCGGGTCCCGGGCGATGTGCGCGATCTCGGCCGGCAGACCGGCACCGCCCTCGCTCACCGACAGTCCGCCGAACGTCCGCTGGTCGACGAAGCGCAGCTCCGGTCCGTCGTCGGTGAACCGGAACCGCACCCGTAGGTGCGCCTCGTCGACGGTGCCCGCCGGTTGCAGCAGCAGTTGACCGGACATGCCGAGGTGCCCGATCACGGCGTCACCGCTGTCCAGCGGGAGCCACAGGTACTTTCCCCGCCGCCGTACGTCGAGCACGGTCCGACCGGCCAGGACGTCGGCGAAGTGGACGCCGCCCGGCTCGTGCCGGCGTACCGCCCGGGGATGCCGAACCTCGACCACGTCGATCCGGCGGCCGGTGACCCAGCGGGCCAGGCCCTGCCGGACCGTCTCCACCTCGGGCAGTTCAGGCACGGTGCGCCTGGACCTCGCCGAGGGTCTCGGCCCGGCCGTCGACGGTCACCACGTCCTGCTCGTCGGCCGGGTCGGCGGTCACCTCGGCCGGGCCCGACTCCGCCTCGGCGTCGGCGGTCAACATCCGCCAGGCGGACTCGGCCGCCCGCTGCTCGGCCTCCTTCTTGCTGCGTCCGTCGGCACCGCCGTACCGGTTCCCGGCGACCACCACCCAGGCGGTGAAGGTCTTGAGGTGGTCCGGTCCGGTGCCCTCGATGCGGTACTCCGGCACCCCGAGCCCGAGCGCGGCGGTCAACTCCTGGAGGCTGGTCTTCCAGTCCAGCGCGGCACCCCGGCCGGCCGACTCGGCCATCAGCGGGTCGAACAGCCGGTGGATCACGATCCCGGCGGTGTCGAGCCCGTACTGGAGATAGATCGCGCCGAGCAGCGCCTCCAGGGTGTCCGCGAGGATGCTCGCCTTGTCCCGCCCGCCGGTGGTCTCCTCGCCCTTGCCCAGCAGGAGGTACGGGCCGAGGCCGTCCGGGCCCAGGCCACGGGCCACCTCGGCGAGGGCGCGCATGTTCACCACGCTGGCCCGCAACTTGGCCAACTGCCCTTCGGGCAGGTCCGGATGGTTGTGGAAGAGCGCGGTGGTGATCACCACGCCGAGCACCGAGTCGCCGAGGAACTCCAGCCGCTCGTTGGTGGGCAGGCCACCGTTCTCGTACGCGTACGAGCGGTGGGTGAGGGCGCGCTCCAGCAGGTCCGGGTCCAGCGTCACGCCGAAGGCGGCTTCCAGATGGCCGACGGAGGGCCTCCGCCGCTTGTCGTTGCTCATGATGTGCGTACCTCGGTGTCGGTGGTGCGGTCGGTGCGGTGGCCGGCGAGCAGCGCGGCGACCCGGTCGGTGGCATCGCGTCGCCAGAGGTGGGCGGCGAGGGCGATGCCGGAGGAGATGTCGTCGGGACGGGCGGCGCCGTGACAGACGACCACCGTCCCGCCCACGCCGAGCAGGGCGGCCGCCCGGGGCGCACCCCCGCCGGGCGGCGGTCCACCGGCCATCGCGTACGCGCCCTCGATGGCCTTGAGCAGCACGTTACCGGTGAACCCGTCGGTGACCACCACATCGGCACGCGTGCCGACGCAGACGTCGTACCCCTCGACGAGACCGACGTAGCGGGCGTCTGCGGGCAGGGTCACGGTGCTGAGCACGGGATCGGTGAGCCGGCGGGCCCGGTCGCCCTTGCCGGCCTCGGTGCCCACCGAGAGCAGACCCACCCGGGGTGCGACGACACCGTGGGCGGCAGCGGCGTAGGCGGCCCCGAGCACGGCGTGCCGGGCCAGCGTGGCGGGGTTGGGTTCCAGCGAGCCACCGACGTCGAGCAGCACCACCGGTCCGGAGACGGCGGGCAGGACGGCGGCGAGCGCCGGGCGTCGCACCTCGGGCCAGCGACCCAGTCCGAGGGCGGCGGCGGCGACGGTCGCGCCGGTGGAGCCGGCGGAGACCAGCGCGTCGGCCTGGCCGGCGTGCACGGCGGCGACGGCCGTACGGACGGTGGAGTCGGTGCGTGCGGTGACGACCTCGTCGGCCATGTCGACGGCGGTCCGTGCGGGCCGGACGGTGATCCGGGCGCGTTCGGCCGGGTCGAGGGCATGGATCAGCGCGCCGGCCACCTCGGTCGGGCCGACGAGCAGCAGATGCAGGTGAGGGTCGGCGCGCACCGCCCGCAGAGCGCCGTCCACCACGACGGCGGGAGCGTCGTCCCCGCCGAGGAGGTCAACGGCGATCCGTGCGGTGCCCGGCTCCGTCGCGACGCCGGCCGGTGAGAGCCGGCCGGCGTCGGCGGGAGTGCCGGGCGATCGCCGGGGTGTGCGCGTCGCCCGACCCGTGGTCGGAGACGTCACTCGGCGTCCGGGTCAGACCTCGAGGACCTGGCGGCCGTTGTAGGTGCCGCAGACGGAGCAGGCGGCGTGCGGCAGCTTGGCGGACTTGCACTGCGGGCAGGCCACGGTCGCGACCGCCGCGGCCTTCCAGTTCGCCCGGCGGGACCGGGTGTTGCTGCGCGACATCTTGCGCTTGGGGACGGCCACGGTTCTTACTCCTCTGTACGGGTCAGTTGCGACAGGCCCGCCCAACGCGGGTCGATCTGCTGGTGGCTGTGATCGGCCGGCAGATCGTCCAGGTGTACCCCACATTCGGGGCACAGGCCCGGGCAGTCCTGGCGGCAGAGCGGGTTGGTCGGCAGTGCGAGCACCACCGCGTCCCGCACCGCCGGTTCCAGGTCGATCAGGTCTCCCTGCATCCGGCCGACCTCGTCATCCTCGGTGGTGACGTCCGTGGTGCTGTTCTCGTACGCGTACAGCTCCTGGATCGTCACCGACACCGAGTCGTTGATCTCGCGCAGGCAGCGACCGCACTCGCCCCGGACCTGACCGCTGACGGTCCCCGAGACGAGCACGCCCTCGGACACCGACTCCATCCGCAGATCGAGGTCGAGGTCCGCGCCCTCCGGCACGCTGATCAACTCCACGCCGAGGTCCGCCGGTGCCGGGACCACCCGTGTGACGGTACGCAACGCACCAGGCCGGCGCGGTAGCTCCCTCGTGTCGAGGACCAGCGGCGACCTGGGGTCGAGTGAAACGGGTGAGTTCTTGGGCATAGTCAGACTCCGGCCGGTGAGAGGCCGACAAACGAGGTTACCTGCACCGGCGGCCCACCGTCGAACCGGGGCCGGCCTGGGCTACCCCGGCGTCGGCGGGGATGCCAGCGGCGGCACCTGCCGGGACGGACGACCGCCGGTCGCCGGGCCGCGTCGGCGGCGGGCTCGGCGGCGGCAGTCCCGCACCGGCGGGTACCGACCGTGGGGTCAGAAGGGCAGTGGACGCTCCGCCTCGTCACCGCCGAAGGTGCCGATCTCGCGGAGCGCGTGCATCTTGTCCCGGCCGCGTTCGATGGAGGCCAGCGCCCGGGTGAGGAACTGCTCGAAGTTGGCCAGGGCGGTGTCGACGTAGTCGTCGACCTCCTCGCGGAGGCGCTGCGCCTCGGCCCGCGCCTCGGCGATGATCCGGGCACCCTCGTGCTCGGCGGAGACCGTGATCTCGTTCACCGAGACCAGGCGGGCGTGTTCCGCCTCACCCTCGCTGATGATCCGGTCCGCCTCCCGCTTGCCCGCCTCCATGATCTTGTCCCGCTCCTCCAGCAGGGCGGCGGCGCGGCGCAGGTCGGCGGGGAGTTCGGCGCGCAGTTCGTCCAGGGCCGCGATCATCTCGCCCCGATCGACCATGCAGTTGTTGCGCGACATGGGCACGGAGCGCGCCTGCTCCACCATGGCGATCATTTCGTCGATACGGTCGAGCGGGTCCACCGGTACCTCACTCCTGTCGTTCGTCGGGCCGACCTACATCATGCGGGCTGCGGCCACGTTCCCGCTTCATCCAATGATGTCGTCCCGACACCCCCGCGACACCCCACCCCCTCCCCCGGCGCGTCGCGCCCGGCCCCTTCGCGGCCCCGTGGCACGGACGCCGACGGCGGCCGGGGCACGGCGCGTACGCGTCAGGCAGGTGGGGTCAGGCGGGCCTTCAACGCCTCGCGGACCAGGTCAGGCACGTGCGGGCTGACGTCGCCGCCCCACTTGGCCACGTCCTTGACCAGGCTGGAGGAGAGGAAGGAGTAGAGCGGGTTGGTCGGCATGAACAACGTCTCGACCCCGGCGAGGCCGATGTTCATCTGGGCCATCTGCAACTCGTAGTCGAAGTCGCTGACCGCCCGGATACCCTTGATCAACACCGTCGCCCGCTGGGCCCGACAGAAGTCCACCAGCAGCCCACGGAAGGACTCCACGCGGACGTTGTCGTAGGAGGCGGTCACCTCGCGGAGCATCTCGATCCGCTCCTCGACGGTGAACACGCCCGTTTTCGACTGGTTGATGAGCACACCGACGATCACCTCGTCGAACAGCCGGCTGGCCCGACCGACGATGTCGAGGTGACCGTTGGTGACCGGGTCGAACGAGCCGGGACACACCGCACGTCTCATGATCGGCGACCGTACCAAAGGGTGGTCTCGCCGTACCGACGACTGCGCAGGCCAGTGACGCCTTCCACCCACTCGACCGGGTTGCCGCGACTGGACCGCTCGATCACGAGCAGGGCGTCCGGCGCGAGCCAGCCGCCGTCGACCAGTCCGGCGAGCATCGTGGTGACGCTCTCGTGTGGCAGCGCGTACGGCGGGTCGGCGAAGACCACGTCGTACGGGTCACCCTCCGGCCCGCCGGCCAGCACCGTGGCGACCTTGCCGGTGACCAGCCGCGCCGCAGGCCCCGCCCGCAGCACCGCGATGTTCTCCCGGATCACCCGCGCGGCACGCGCGTCGGACTCGACCAGCAACACGTGTGCGGCCCCCCGGGACAGCGCCTCAAGGCCCACCGCGCCGGAGCCGGCGTACAGGTCGGCGAAGCGCGCCCCGTCCAGGTCGACCTCCGCCTGCACCGCGCTGAACAACGCCTCCCGGACCCGGTCCGAGGTCGGTCGGGTGCCGGCACCCGGCGGCGCGGCGATCCGCCGGCCGCCGAGGCTCCCGGCCACGATCCGGGTCACCCTTCGCTCCTGCTCATGCCCCTGACGCTACGCGAGGACACGATGACCCTCGCGACGAGTACGCGGCCTCGGAGGCGCACCGACCGTCCGATCCGGACGCGAAAAGCCCTCGATCGATCACTGGCTGTATATCAATGATCTCACATTCATAACATCATCCTTAGCCCTCGCTGAGGACTGTCCCGTTCCACACGATCTCGCTAGGGTCTGCCCCGGTGCCGGCCACCTATCATCGCCGGCCATCGACACGGGTGGCACCTTCCTCCGGCGCGGCAGCCTCCGCCGGCGCCGTCCGTCCATCCGTGACGACCAAACGCTTCTTCACCCCGGGAGTACGCGTGATCCGACCCAAGCTGTCGCTCCGGCGACCGCTGGCTGTCCTGGCAGCCGCCCTCATCGGCATGACCGGAGCAGCGGCAGTGGCCACCCCGGCCAGTGCACACCACACCACCATCACCGCCACCGCCGTCTGCGACCAGCTCAGCGGCGAGCGGGTGATCACGTGGAAGGTGGTCAACAGCGAGCGCAGGTCCGCCGCCACCATCAAGAAGGTGACGACCACCCCGTCGACGAAGGTCCAGGTGCTCGTGCCGGGCGCCGAGGCCGTCGACCTGCAGGGCGTCGCGATCCCGAAGGGCGGCTTCGTCGAGGCCGTGCAGCGGGTGCCGGGCGAGACCGCGACCGCCGAGCTCGTCGTCGAGGGCCGCTGGGACAACCGGCGCGAGCAGACCAACAAGGGCAGCATCAACCTGGCCGCCGACGCTGCGTGCGCCCCCGCGCCGAAGTGCGTCGACGCCAGCGACGCCAAGTACAGCCACACGTTCGACGGCCCGAAGGGCACCGCGACCGTGAAGCTGGAGGGCGACCTGCCGCTCTGCGGTGACGCGAAGCAGTACTTCACGCTGGTGTCGTACTTCGCGCCGCGCCCGAAGTTCGCCACCCCGCAGTACGTCTACGGCGCGCCGGCCAGTGACTTCCTCGGCGGCACCCAGACCGAGATCGCGCTGAACGTCGGCGTCCCGGACTGCCACACCCAGGTCGACCTGATCTGGGGCGGCGTGGACGAGGTCATCGACCCGCTGGTCGAGAACGGCAAGCGCTACGGCGACAAGAAGCTCGGCGAGAAGGGTGCCCCCGGCAACCGCTCGTCCGGCCCGCAGGGCTGGTACAACGGCGGCAGCAAGAACTGCACCACCCCCGCCTCCACCTTCGCCTCCGCCTGCGACGGCACGGTGACCGTGTCGCTGAGCAACGACGGCACGCTCTCCCGGTACGCCGTCGAGTTCGAGGTGCGCGGCGAGAACGGCTGGTCCAAGAAGGTCACCGTCGAGCCGGGCAAGGCCGACAACGAGACCGTGGTGCCCGCCGAGAACGCCGGCGCGATCGAGGTCCTGGTCGACGGAAAGGTGATCGAGGGCGGCACGTACACGTGGCAGCGTCCCGAGGACTGCCCGCTGCCGACCGTCACCACCGACGCCGACTGCGAGACCTTCGCGCTGACCGCCTCGAACCCGGAGGGTGGCGTGCCGGTCAAGGTGGAGTTCACCTACGGCGACAAGACCGAGACGCGGACCGTCGCGCCGGGCACGTCGGAGAAGGTCAGCTTCAAGGCCGGTGACGAGGAGACCGCACTGGTCGTCCTGCCCGAGCTCGACCTGGAGCTCGAGGTCGTCTACGCCCCCGAGGACTGCGGCGGTGGCGGCGGCGGCGAGGAGCCCCCGGGCCTGCCGGTGACCGGTGCGGCGGCCGGCGGCATCGCCGCAGGCGCGATCGCCCTGCTGGCGGTCGGCGCGGTGCTGTTCGTGATGGCCCGGCGGCGTCGGATCCACTTCACCGCCTGAGCCGAGTCTGAGGGGTCCCTCCCGCGACTGAGACGGGACCCCGACGAGATGTGAGTCCCGAGGGCGCGTCGACCACCCGGTCGGCGCGCCCTCGGCGTAGGCGCGCCCGTCCGCTCGCGGCCCCCGTCGCGGCCCGGTGATCGTGCTCGATCCAGGATCGAGTGCCTTCCACGTCGCGCCGAGGCCACTCGATCCTGGATCGAGCGTGATCAAGGCAGGTCCTCGGCGCACGCGGTCAGCGCACGCGGTCAGCGCAGGTGGTCAGCGCACGCGATCAGCGCACGCGATCAGCGCACGCGATCAGCGCACGCGATCAGCGCACGCGATCAGCGCACGCGATCAGCGCACGCGATCAGCGCACGCGATCAACGCACACGATCAGCCTTTTTCGAGGTACTCGGCGCGGTCGGCGTCGACCAGGGCGGCGACCGAGGCGGCCAGGGCCGGATGCCGCGCCAGGTCGGGGTCCTCCTCGACCATCTCGATCGCCTCCGCCCGCGCGTCACGGATCAGATCCGCGTCGCGCAGCAGCGACAGCAGCCGCAGGTGCGAACGGCGGCCGGACTGCGTGGCGCCCAGCACGTCGCCCTCCCGTCGCTGCTCCAGGTCGAGCTCGGCGAGCTTGAATCCGTCGGTGGTGGAGGCGACCGCGTCCAACCGCTCCCGGGCGCTGCTGCCCTCGGTGGCCTCGGTGACCAGCAGGCAGAGCCCGGGAGCGCTGCCCCGGCCCACCCGGCCCCGGAGCTGGTGCAGCTGGGAGACGCCGAACCGGTCGGCGTCCAGCACCACCATCATCGTCGCGTTGGGCACGTTCACCCCGACCTCGACGACGGTCGTGGCCACCAGGACGTCCAGGTGCCCGGCGGCGAAGGAGCGCATCACGGCGTCCTTCTCGTCGGCGGGCAGCCGACCGTGGAGGACCCCGATGCGTACCCCGTGCAGGGGCCCCTCGGCCAGCAGCGGGGCGACCTCGGTCACCGCCAGCGGCGGACGCCGGCCGTTGTCGTCCAGTTCCGGCGGCTCCTCGTCGCCGCCGGACTTCGCATCCGCCTCCCCGATCCGGGGACACACCACGTACGCCTGGTGGCCGGCGGCGACCTCCTCGCGCAGTCGACGCCAGGCCCGGTCGAGGAAGGCGGGCTTGTCGGCGGCCGGCACGACGTGCGACGCGATCGGCGAACGGCCCTGCGGGAGCTGGGACAGCGTGGAGATCTCCAGGTCGCCGTAGACCGTCATGGCCACTGTCCGGGGGATCGGCGTGGCGGTCATCACCAGTACGTGCGGCGGCTGGTCGGCCTTGGCCCGCAACGCGTCCCGCTGCTCGACACCGAACCGGTGCTGCTCGTCGACCACCACCAGGCCCAGGTCGGCGAAGTCGACGCCCTCGTAGAGCAGGGCGTGGGTGCCGAGCACGATGCCCGCCGCCCCGCTGGACACCTCGGCCAGTGCCCGCCGCCGGGCCGCCGCGCCGAGCGAGCCGGTGACCAGCTCCACCCGGGTGGCGTCCTCGGCGGCACCGAGTTGTCCCGCCTGCGCGAGCGGGCCGAGCAGGTCGAGCATGCCCCGGTGATGCTGGGCGGCGAGCACCTCGGTCGGGGCCAGCAGCGCGGCCTGCCCGCCCGCGTCCACCACCTGGAGCATGGCCCGCAACGCCACCACCGTCTTGCCGGAGCCGACCTCGCCCTGCAACAGGCGGTGCATCGGGTGGTCGGTGGCCAGGTCGGCCGCGATCTCCGCGCCGACGTCGCGCTGGCCGCCGGTGAGTTCGTACGGCAGTCGGGCGTCGAACGCGTCGAGCAGCCCGCCCTGCCGTGCCGGACGGGCCCGGGCCGGTGAGGCGGCGGCCCGCTGCTTGCGGCGGACCAGGGTCAGCTGCACGGCGAACGCCTCGTCCCACTTCAACCGGTGCCGGGCGCGGTACAGGTCCTCGCGGCTGGACGGGCGGTGGATCTCACGCAGGGCGGTGCCGAGACCGATCAGGTTGCGGGTGGCCCGCACGGTGGCGGGCAGCGGGTCCTCCGGCGGCTCGACCGTGTCCAGCACGACCCGTACGCAGCGGGTGATCACCCAGGTCGGTACGGCGGCAGCCGCCGGGTAGACCGGGATCAGCGCACCGGCGAACTCCTCCACCTGCTCGTTGGCCGCCGCCTCCCCGTCGGTCTGGTCGCCGAGCAGCACGTACTCGGGTCCGTTGAGCTGCCGTTTGCCACGGAACTCGGTGACCTTGCCGGCGAACATGCCCCACCGGCCGGGGCGCAGCTCCCGCTCCCGCCAGGCCTGGTTGCCGAAGAAGGTGAGGGTGAGCGTGCCGCCGGAACCGTCGCCGACGGTCACCTCCAGCAGGTTGCCCCGGCGCTGGCGCATCGGGCGCACCGCGGTGCGCTGCACCTGGGCCAGCACGGTGACCTGCTCCCCCACGTCGAGCGTACGGATGTCGGTGTGCTCGCCGCGCTCGTCGTACCGGCGCGGGAAGTGGTAGAGCAGGTCACCGGCGGTGTGCAGGTCGAGGTGACCGGCGAGCGCCTTGGCGGTCTTGTCACCGACGAGCTTCGTGAGCGGCGTGTCCACGGTGGTCGCGTCCGAGGTCATTCGACACCTACCAGCAGGGGATAGTGCGGTTGTCCGCCCGGATACGTGTGCACCTCCACGAAGGGCCACCGGCCGACGATGTGCGTACGCACCGCCTCGGCCAGCCCGTCCGGCGCGTCCGCGCCGACGAGGAGGGTGACCAGTTCGCCGCCGCCGCCGAGCATCCGGTCGACCAGGGCGACGCTGGTCTCCACCAGATCGGTGCCGATCAGGTGCACCTCCCCCTCCACCAGGGCGAGTACGTCACCGGCGCGGCAGGGGCCGGCGACGGTGAGGGCGTCCCGCCCGGCCCGGCACACCTCCGCGTGCCGGCAGGCCCCGGCGGCCTCGGCCATCGCGATCACGTCGTCCTCGAAGCGCCGCCCCGGGTCACGGACGGCGAGCGCGGCGAGCGCCTGCACCGGCGACCGGGTGGGCACCACGCTGACCTTCACACCCGACCGGTACGCCTCCACGGCGACCTGGTTCGCCACCGCCTGCGCGTTCGGGTCGTTGGGCAGCACCACGACCCGTACCGCCCCGGTCGCCCGGACCGCGTCGAGCAGTTCACCGGTGGACGGGTTGCCGGGCACCACCACCGCCCCCTCACCGGCGAGCAGCGCGGCGATACCGGGCCCGGTGGCCACCACCACGGCACCCCGGCCGTCGGACGCCGGTCCCGGCCCGGTCTCCCGATTTGAGTCGGCTGCCGGGCCCCGGTCGGCGGCCGGGGCCGCCCCGGGGGCGCGCTGGTCGGCGAAGCGGGTCACCGAGATCTGGTACGGGCGGCCGGCCACCACGCCCGCCTCGATCGCCGCCCCGATGTCGTCGACGTGCACGTGCACCTGCCAGGTGCCGCCGGTCGGGCTGCCGTCACCGACCACCACCAGGGAGTCGCCGAGCGCGTCCAACTCGTCGCGCATCCGGCGGACCGCCTCGGCGTCGGCGTCGAGGAGGAACTGCACCTCGTAGGAGTACCCGGTGGACGTGGTCTCCCGCGCGGCGGCCGGCGGCCGCACCTGCCGGGGAGTCGGCGTGCAGGTCACCGGACGCGCCCCGGTGACCACCTCGACCAGTGCGTCCAGCAGCAGGCAGAACCCCCGCCCACCGGCGTCGACCACACCGGCCCGGGCCAGCGCCGGCAGTTGCTCGGGCGTACGGGCCAGGGCCGTGGCCGCGCCGGACGCGGCGGCTCGCGTCACGGTGGGCAGTTCGCCGTCGGCGGCCCGTTCGGCGGCGTCCGCGGCGGCGGACGCCACCGTCAGCAGGGTGCCCTCCTCCGGCCGGGCCACCGCCGCGTACGCCGCGTCGCTCGCCGCACGCAGGGCGACGGCCAGCTCCCGGCCGCCCACCTCGGGCACCGGGCCCAGCGCGTCGGCGAGGCCCCGCAGGATCTGCGACAGGATCACGCCCGAGTTCCCCCGGGCCCCGAGCAGGGCGCCCCGGGCCAGCAGCCGCAGGGCGTGCCCGTGCGCGGTCGAGGTGCCGTCCGCCCCGGTGTCGAGATCCATCGCCAGGGCCTGCTGGGCCGAGGTGAGGGTGAGCACCAGGTTGGTGCCGGTGTCGCCGTCGGGCACCGGATAGACGTTGAGGTCGTCGATCTCCCGCTGGTGCCGCTTGAGCGTGTCCAGCCCGCTGGCACACCAGCGGCGCACGGCGGCGGCATCGAGGGTGTCCAGCACGGTGGAAGCCTACTGGCGTACGCTGACAGTCGCCGGGCGTGTCACGCCGCGGTCGGATCCATGTGCCGCACGGCCCGTCCCACCCGGCCGAACCGGTGCGCCACTCGGCCGAACCTGCCGCGTGCCGGGCGTCCGGGTTCCCGGTGGGGCCGGTCCTGCGGCCGACGGTGGCCGCCGAGGCCGGGCCAGGCCCGATTGGGCAGCCGGTTCACCCATCGGGTACCCTGGCCAGGTTGCCCGGGCAGCACCTGCCGGCGACCTCATGAACGTTTCAAACCCAGGAGTATCCCGTGGCTAGCGTGTGCGACGTCTGTGGCAAGGGTCCGGGCTTCGGCCACAACGTGTCCCACTCGCACCGGCGGACCAACCGCCGCTGGAACCCGAACATCCAGTCGGTGCGTACCCCCGCCGGTGGCGGCACGACCAAGAAGCTGAAGGTCTGCACGTCCTGCATCAAGGCGGGCAAGGTCGCCCGCGCCTGACGCGGGAAGACACTGTCGTTCGATGCCGGTGGGCCGATGGCCCACCGGCATCGTCGTGTCCGCCCCCGGGAGGTCCGTACCGCCGGCACCGACTCGCCGGCACCGTACCGCCGGCATCGACGGGGCGCCGGCGCAGATGTTAGGAAGGGTCCCCTGCTATGCACCAGGCGTTAGCAGGGGACCCTTCCTTTCACGCTCAGAGGGTGCGGCCGAAGGACAGACAGCCGGGCTCGGCGGCGTAGAACCCGAAGTTGGGGATCCGCTCGTAACCGGCACCGGTGTACATCGCGATCGCCTCGGGCTGCCGGTCGCCGCACTCCAGGATGAGCCGCTTACGGCCGTGCTCGCGGGCCGAGCGCTCGATGGCCGTGAGCACCGTCCGGGCCACCCCCCGGCCACGGGCCTGCGGGGCGGTGTACATCCGCTTCAGCTCGGCGGTGTCGCCCTCGTCGCCGTGACTGCGCCAGCCGCCGCAACCGACCGGCTGCCCGTCGAGGTGAGCGACCAGGAACGCCCCGGCCGGGGGCACGAACTCGTCGGGGTCGACCGGGGTCTCGTCGCCGCTGCCGCCGTACCGGGCGCCCAGGTCGGCCAACGCGGCGGTGATCAACCGCTGCGCGACCGGGGAGTCGAAGGGCACCACATGGATCTCGATCTGCTGCACAGGTAAAGGGTACGACCCGACCCGCTCCTTACCCGGCGGGGTCACCGGAAGTGATCCCAGCCGCCCGGACCGTCGAACGGCCGCCCGTCCACGGTCACCCCGGAGCCCTCCTCGACCCGGCCGACCAACCGCCATTCGGCGGGCAGCGCCGTCGTCGGCGGGAACGTCGCCACCAACGCGTGGTCGTCGCCACCGGCCAGCAACCAGGTGTACGGGTCGACGCCGAGCGCCTGCGCGGCGTCCCGCATCTGCGGCGGCACCTCGAAGGCGTCCCGGGTGAGGTCGACGGTCACCCCGCTGGCCCGCGCCACGTGCCCGAGGTCGGCGAGGAGCCCGTCGGAGACGTCGATCATCGCGGTGGCACCGAGCCGGGCGGCCTGCGGTCCCGCCGGATAGGGCACCTCCGGGCGGCGGTACGCCTCGACGAGCAGCCGGGGCGTCCGGAATCCTCGGGAGAGCACGGTGAATCCGGCCGCCGCGTACCCGGTGCGACCGGCCAGGGCGACGAGGTCCCCGGGTCGCGCCCCGCTCCGGGTCACCGGGGCACGACCACCCAGGTCGCCCAGGGCGGTGACCGCGATGGTCAGGGTGGGACTGGCGGACATGTCCCCGCCCACCACGCTGGCGCCCACCTCGGCCGCCTCGGCACCGAGCCCGTCGGCGAGCTGTTCCACCCAGTCGGTGTCCGCGTCGGCCGGTACGCAGAGCGCCACCAGCAGCGCGGTCGGGTCGGCACCCATCGCCACCACGTCCGCGAGATTCGCCGCCGCCGCCCGGCGCCCGATGTCGTACGCGCCGGACCAGTCCCGGCGGAAGTGCCGCCCCTCCACCAGGACGTCCGTCGACGCGACCACCCGGGCGTCGGGCGCGGCGACCACCGCCGCGTCGTCACCGGGGCCGAGCAGCACCGTGGAGCCGTACGACAGGCGGGAGGTCACCCGGTCGATCAGCCCGAACTCGCCGACACCCGCCACGCTCACGCCGCTGCTCCGTCACGCCCCGTGCCGACCGGGGACGTCGTCGCGCTGAGCCGCTCAGCTCGCTCGCTCACTGCTTCTCCTTGGCCACCGATAGGGATCACCCCTGGTCCGTAAGGTACTTTCTCCCTTCGGGCCGCTTGACGGCGGCGACGGAGGGAGGTCGAGCGTGGTACAGGCGTACATCCTCATCCAGACAGAGGTCGGTCGGGCACGTGACGTGGCCGGTCTCATCGCGGATCTCGCCGGGGTGGTCCGGGTCGACGCCGTCACCGGGCCGTACGACGTGGTCGTGCTCACCGAGGCCAACACCGTCGATGAGCTCGGCAAGCTCATCGTCAGCAACGTGCAGATGGTGCCCGGCATCACCCGCACCCTGACCTGTTCGGTGGTGCGGCTGTAAGTGGACGAGACCACCAGGAAGCCCACCGACGACGACCGCACCGAGGGCGCGAAGGCGCCCGACCGCACGAACCGCTCCGCCGCGCTGATCGCCACCGCCGTGGCGTTGCCGGTGGCGCTGCTGGTGGGCGCCGTCGCCTGGGCCAACCTCCCGTCGAGTGAGCCGGCCGCCACGCCCACGGCGTCACCGAGCACCGCTGCTCCCCGGTCCACCACCCCGGTCGAGATGGCCGCTCCGGACCTGGCCGAACGACCGACCGTGGTGTGTCGCGCCCTGTTGTCGCAGTTGCCGGAGACGGTCCGCGACCTGCCGCAACGGCCGGTCTCGGCCGGTCCCGAGCAGAACGCCGCGTACGGTGATCCGGCGTTGACGGTGGCCTGCGGTGCCGATCGCCCCGCCGTGGCCCGCGACGCGCACCTCTACCTGGTCAACTCGGTCTGCTGGTTCGCGGAGGAGGGGCCGGACGCGACGGAGCTGACCACGGTCGACCGGGAGACGGAGGTGACCCTGCGGGTGCCGCACTTCTACGGCGAGGCGTTGCAGTGGGCCGCCCCGATCTCGGCGACCATCGTCGAGTCGATCCCGTCGGCCGACTCGAAGCCCACCGGCTGCACCGCCTGACCCACCCGCCGACGGCGGGCCGCCCCGGTGGCGGGCCCGCGTCGGGGTGGTGACTCAGTACTGCCCGGGTCCGCGGGTGAGCGCGGTCCGGATCAGCCGGTCGATCAGCTTCGGGTACTCCAGGCCGGCCGCCGCCCACATCCGGGGGAACATCGACGTCGGCGTGAAGCCGGGCATCGTGTTGACCTCGTTGAGGTAGACCTCCAGCTCCGGGGTGACGAAGAAGTCGGCCCGGGCCAGGCCGGCGCAGTCCAGCGCCTCGAAGGCGCGGACGGCGTAGTCGCGTACCTGCCGGGTGACCCGGTCGGGCAGGTCGGCGGGGAGGTCGTACTCGCAGGCGGACTCCGCGTCGATGTACTTGGCCTCGAAGTCGTAGAACTCGTAGTCGCCGACCACCCGCACCTCGGCGAGTACGGACGCCTCGGGCATGCCGCCGGCCTCGCCCTCCAGCACGCCGCACTCGATCTCGCGTCCGACGATGGCGCCTTCGACCAGGACCTTGTTGTCGATCTGCCGGGCGGCGGCGATCGCCGTCTCCAGGTCGGCCCAGTCGTTGACCTTGCTGACGCCGAACGAGGACCCGGCCCGGGAGGGCTTGACGAAGACCGGCAGGCCGAGCCGTTCCTTCTCCGCCTCGCTGAGCGTCATCCCGCTGCGCAGCACCGCGTACGGGCCGACCGGGATGCCCTCGGCGGCGCAGAGCTTCTTGGTGAACTCCTTGTCCATGGCGGCGGCCGAGGCGAACACCTTCGCCCCGACGTACGGGATGCCGGCCATCTCCAACATGCCCTGGATGGTGCCGTCCTCGCCGTAGGAGCCGTGCAGCACCGGGAAGACCACGTCCACATCGGCCAGCGCGCGGGGCCCCTCGGCCGGGTCGAGCACCAGCAGGCCGCTGCCGGTCGGGTCGGCGCGCAGCACGATGTCCACACCGGACTGGGCGGTGATCTCGGGCAGCCGGCGCGCGCTGATCGCCAGCTGGGCCGGGTCGCCGTTGGTCAGCACCCACTGCCCGGCCCGGGTGATGCCGACCGGCACCACCTCGAACTCGTCGGGGTCGAGTGCGGCGAGCACGCTTCCGGCGCTGACGCAGGAGATGCCGTGTTCCGGGCTACGGCCGCCGAAGACGATCGCCACGCGGGTCTTGCCTGGGGTGGTCACTGCGGTCACCTTTCCGGGACGCACTGCTGGCGCTCTCCCGGATGACCTTACTGTGCGTGGCGGGAGCGGGTGGCCGATACCCGGCGGGAACGCGGGATGGCCGCATTCGGTCAACGCGTCATATACGGTGCGTTACTGGTCGCGCATGTCGACCAGGTCAACCGACCAGTTCCCGCTCGCCGAACGCGTGCCGCCGGCCGATGGCGATCACCTTGACCCGCTGCCGGCCCGCGCGCACCATGCCCAGGGCCATGAACGCGCCGGCGATCCGGTCCGCCGCCTCCCGGCTGTTCGCACCGACGACCTGACGTCGGCGCTCCGGGGCGACGCGCTCGTTGCGACCGTCCATCTCGTACGGACGGACGTCGGTCAGGACCACCAGGAAGCGCGTCATTGCCGGCCGCCGAGGCGCTCGGCGCACACTCGCTGACCAGTCAGCACGTCGATTCCCTTCCGGTGGCCGACAACTGGCGCGGCACGCGGCGGTCGGGTACGGGGGAATAACCCGACCGCCGCGCGCCCCATCCCCTCCGGTCGCTCACCACCACCGTCGCCACGACAACCGGCGGTGAGGACGCGCTAACAGACTGACAGGTCCATGGGCATGAATGCAACTCTCACCGACGTTCTCTCATGTACAGAGTCCCAAATACGTGCGACCATCGATGCATGGCACCGAAGACCGCTCGCGCTCGCCGGTTGGGCCTCGCGCTGCGCCACCACCGGGAAGCCGCCGGCCTCACGTTGGAGGCCGCGGCGGACGAGATCAACAGCACCCGTAGCACGCTCTCCCGCTACGAGAACGCGCAGACACTGGTCAGCCCCGCCACCGTGCGGGCGCTGCTCACCCTCTACGGCGTCAAGGCCGAGGAGGTCGCCGCCGCCGTCGCGCTGGCCAAGGACGCGCGCAAGCCGGGCTGGTGGGTCTCGTACTCGTACCTGCTCGACCGGCGCACCATCGACTTCATCGCGTTGGAGGCCGAGGCCACCGGCATCGCCAACTTCGAGCCGTCGGTGATGCCGGGTCTGTTGCAGACGGCCGACTACATCCGCGCGGTGATGCGGGGCGGTCCGCACACGCTCAGCGACAACGACGTCGAGGAGCGGGTCCACATGCGGCTCGACCGGCAACAGCGGGTCTTCGAGCAGGATCCGCCGATCTTCGACGCGATCCTCGACGAGGCGGCGCTGCTGCGCCCCGTCGGCGACGAATCGGCCATGCAGGGGCAGCTCAACCATCTGCTCAAGATGAGCGATCTGCCGAACATCACCGTGCAGGTGATCCCGTTGTCCGCCGGCTACCACCGGGGCACCCGGGGGTCGTTGCACATCCTCGAGTTCGCCGACCCGGAGGACCCGATCATCGCCTCGGTGGAGACCGTCGCCGGCCAGATGATCCTGGATCGGCCCGGTGACCTGCGCACCTGCACCAAGATCATGGAACACCTGCGGACTGTCGCGCTCAGCCCGGCGGACAGCCGTGACCTACTCGTGAAGACCCTGAAGGGACGGTAAGAGGATGACACCGACGACCAACACCGTGGTGGCCGTGGCCGGGTGGCGCAAGAGCAGCCACAGCGGCGACGAGGGAGCCTGCGTGGAGGTGGCGGTCGTTCCCGGCACGGTGGCCGTACGCGACTCCAAGGACCCGAGCGGTCCACTGCTGCACTTCCCGCCGGCCGCGTGGACCGCCTTCGCCCAGTCGCCCCCGACCCCCTGAACCGGGTCCGCACTCCCTGAGCCGTACCACCACACCCAGGACCGCTGACCGGGCCGGTAAGGGCACCGCCGGCCCGGTCAGCCCCGGCTCGGGTGCCGACGCGCTACCCCGGCGGTGCTACCTTCACGGCCGACGATGCCGCCCAGCAGCCCGGGGGTCCGTGTGGAGAGAAAGTACGGCGTCCTGATCGCCGTCGTCGCGTCGACGGCCAGTCTCGCCATCGTCGGTTCCCTCGCCGGGTACTACCTGGCCGACCGGGGATCGCCGACCGTCGAGGCGGGATCGGACCGGAGCCCGGAGAACGCGACGGACCGGGACCGGGCCCCCGCCCGGGACGCGGACGACGCCCCGCAGACCCCGGTGGGCACCGACCGGCAGACGTACCGGCTCGACCGCCAGATCTACCAGGAGTCGTCGTTCCGGCTCACGCTGACCGGCGCCGAGACCTCCGACGGCACGCTGCGGCTCACCTTCCGCTACCGCAACGACTCGCCGCTGCCGTGGCCGTTGGTCTGCCCGAGCCGCGAGGACGACCTGAACTCCTCCGCGCTGACGCTCGCCGACGGCCGCACCGTACGCCCCACCGACACCTGGTGCGCCGCCGAACGGGCCGGCGAGGCGGTCACCGTCGCCCCGGGGCAGTCGACCGACACGTGGGGCGTCTTCCCCGTCTCGCCGTCCCCCACCGAGCCCTTCTCGGTGAGCTGGTACGACTTCCCGGTCCTGACGGACGTCCGACTGGGCTGACCGGCGACCACGGTCGGTCGCCCACCGACGACCGGGGTCAGTCGCCGACCAGCGGCAGCGGTGCCGGCAGGTCCCGGGCCGCCTCCAGCGCGGCGAGCGCGACGCCCCGCGCACCGGCCATGTCGCGCTCCGGCACCAGGGCGAACGTGGCCAGCGCGGCCTGCTCCGTGCGGAGCGCGGTGTGCTCGCGGACCGCCGCGAGGAACCAGTCACGGAACTCCGGTGCCGTCTCCACCACGCCACCGCCGACGAAGTACGCGTGCGGGTCGGTGAAGTTCGCCGCGATGGTGAACAGCGCACCGAGCGCCCGCGCCTGCTGCGCGAAGATCTCCCGGGCCAGGTCGTCGCCGCGCTCGCCGTACCCGCGCACCAGTTTGGCCGCCCGGTCCGGTGACTCGTCGGCCAGCGGATGCCCCGGGTAGCGCGTCAACCAGTACGGCAGCAGGTTGCGCCCGATCGCGGTCAGCGAGGCCACGCTCTCCACGTCACCGGCGAAACCGCAGGCGCAGGTCGGCACCGGCTGCTCCGGGGCCAGCACGGTGGTCAGCGGGATCTGCACGTGCCCCAGCTCACCGGCCATGCCGGCCGCGCCGGACACCACCCGGCCGTTCTCCACCACGCCGCCGCCCAGTCCGGTGCCGACGATCGCCGACACCGACGACCGCCGCATCGCGTCGGCCCCGAAGTGCACGTGGTGGGCGTAGAGCGCGGCGGCGTTGCCGTCGTTGTGATAGACCACCGGCAGCCCGATCCGGCGTTCCAACGCGCCCCGCACGTCGTACCCGCGCCAGGCCGGCTGGGAGAAGTTCGTCGAGCCCTTCGACGAGATCACCCCGGTGGCGCTGGCCGGACCCGGCGTGTCCAGCCCGACCGCCCGGACCAGCTCGCGGGGCACGCCCGTGCGGGCCAGCACGCCGTCGAGAGCCCGCGCCATCGCCGCCACCGCCGCCTCCGGCCCGGCCTGCACCTCGCTGGGCGTCTCCACCAGCTCGTCCACCAGGAACCGCCCGTCGAGGGTCAGGACCGTGGTGTTGTTGCTCGTACCTCCGTTGTCGATCCCGACGACCACCGGCACCGCTGCGCCATCCACCCGAAACCCGCCTCCCGCCGTCCGAACCTGACGCGAGGTTAGTTCTCGGTCCGTCGGCCCGCCATGCCCACGCGGCGGTTCGCGTCCCGATGTCCGGCACAGACCGGCCGGCAGGCGGTCATCGCGGTGGCCCCCAGATCGCCGTCGCGGACCACCTCCGGCACCAGCCCGACCTCCGTCAACACCGCCCACAGCTCGTCCACCTGGTCCTCGCCGACCTCCACCACCAGGTGCCCGCCGGGCGCGAGCCACCGGGGCGCGGTGGTGGCGACCCGACGCAGCACCGCCAAGCCGTCCGGACCGCCGTCCAGCGCCACCGGCGCCTCGTACCGGCGGGACTCGGGCGGCAGCAGCGGCATCGCCGCCGTCGGCACGTACGGGGCGTTCGCCACCACCAGGTCCAGGGCACCCCGGCAGGCGGCCGGCAGCGGCGCGAAGAGGTCACCGCAGAGCACCGGCACCGCCAGGTCGGCCAGGTTCCGTCGGGCGCAGGCCACCGCCGCCGGGTCCAGGTCGACCGCGGCCACCAGCCGGGGCGCGGTGAGTCGACCGGCCAACACCCGGGTCACCGCGCCGGAACCGCAGCAGAGTTCCACCACGGCCGCGGCCGGCCCGGTCACCGCCACGGCGGCCGAGACCAGCAGGGCGGTACGCGACCGGGGCACGAAGACCCCCGGCCGTACGTCGATCCGCTCACCGCAGAACTCCGCCCAGCCGAGCACGTACTCCAACGGCTCACCGGCGACCCGCCGGTCGACCAGACCGGCCAGTGTCTCCGGACTGTCGGCGCCCTCCACCAGCAACCGGCTCTCGTCCTCGGCCCAGACACAACCCGCCTCCCGCAGCCGGCGCACCAGGGCGTCGAACTCGGCCGGGGAGACGGGCACCATCAGGCCGCCGCGTCCAACGCGGCCGCGACGTCGGCGACCAGGTCGACGGTGTCCTCCACCCCACAGGAGAGCCGGACGAAGCCGGGCGCGGTGTCGTCGCCCCACTGCGCCCGCCGGTCGGCGGTGGTGTGCAGGCCGCCGAAGGACGTGGCCGCCCCGACCAGCCGGGCCGCGTCGAGGAACCGGGCGACCCGGTCGGCGTCGGCCAGGTCGAAGGAGAGCACACCCGGCATCCGCCGCAGTTGCCGCGACGCCACCGGGTAAGCCGGGTCGTCCGGCAGCCCCGGCCAGCGCACCCCCGACACGTCGGGCCGGGCCACGAGCAGCCGGGCGATCGCCTCCGCGTTCGCCGTCTGCCGGGCCAGACGCAGGTCGAGAGTGGCCAGCGACCGGTGGGCCAGCCAGGCGTCGAACGCCCCGGGCACCGACCCGGTGACCGTCCGCCAGGAGGTGGCCTGCTCCAGCAGTGCGGTCGACCGGGTGGCGAGGTAGCCGAGCAGCAGGTCCGAGTGCCCGGTCAACGCCTTGGTGCCGGAGGCCACCACCAGGTCCGCGCCGAGGTCCAGCGGACGCTGGCCGAGCGGCGTGGCGGTCGTGTTGTCCACCGCCAGCAGGGCACCGGCCGCGTGCACCCGCTCGGCCAGGGCCGGCAGGTCCACCACGTCGAGCCCCGGGTTGGCCGGCGTCTCGACCAGCACCAGGCGTACCCCGGTGAAGTCCGGGTAGGGCCCGACGGTCGGCGCGAACAGCACCCGGACCCCGTTGCCGGCCAGCGTGTCGGTGGCGAACGCGCGCACCGGGAAGTAGCCGTCGGCGGGCAGCACCACCGTGTCACCGGCCCGCAGCACCGCCAGCAGCAGGCCGGTGATCGCCGCCTGGCCACTGGCGAAGACCCGGCAGTCGCCACCCTCCAGCTCGCCGATCGCCGCCTCCAGGAGCCTGCGGGTCGGGTTGTCCGGCCGCCCGTAACCGTTCGGCGCCGCCGCCGGTCCCTGCCGGGGATCGAGGTGGTACGGCGCGGCGAAGACCGGACCGGGCAGGAAGGGCGCGCCGGGCGTCGGCTCGGGCAGGCCCGCGTGTACGCACCGGGTGCCGTCACCGGCGGAACCGGGCGTCCGGGCGTGCTCCTCGGGGGAACGGAAGCGCATCTCGTCCACGCTGCTCACTCCGGCTTGGTGGTGCGGCTCATCAGCGCCCGGACCGCACGCCGCGGGTCGACGCCCTCGTGGCAGACCAGCTCGACCTGCTCGGTGATCGGCATCTCCACCCCGTGCGCGCGGGCCAGGTCCCGGATCGCCAGCGCGCTCTTGACGCCCTCGGCGGTCTGCCGGGTGGCCACCCGCGCCTCCTCCAGCGTCGCGCCCCGACCCAGGTGCTCACCGAAGGTGCGGTTGCGGGCCGACGGGGACGAGCAGGAGGCGACCAGGTCGCCCATGCCGGCCAGACCGGCGAAGGTGAGCGGGTCGGCACCGAGGGCCACCCCGAGCCGGGCCGTCTCGGCCAGTCCCCGGGTGACCAGCATCGCGCGGGTGTTGTGACCGAACCCCATCGCGGTGGCGATGCCGTACGACAGGGCGATCACGTTCTTCACCGCCCCGCCCAGCTCACAGCCGATCACGTCGTCGTTGGTGTACGGGCGGAAGTACGGCGTGGTGATGGAGCGCTGCACCAGCGCGGCGCGGTCGGCGTCGGTGCCGGCGACCACGGTGGCAGCCGGCTGCTCGGCCGCGATCTCCGGGGCCAGGTTGGGTCCGGAGACCACCACCACGCGATCCGCCGCCACCCCGGCGGTCTCCACGATGACCTCGCTCATCCGCTTGGTGGTGCCGAGCTCGATGCCCTTCATCAACGACACCAGGGTGGCGTCGGGGTGCAGGTGACCGACCCACTCGGCGAGGTTGCCGCGCAGCGTCTGCGACGGCACCGCCAGCACCACCATCTCGGCGCCCTCGATCGCCTCGGCGGCGTCACCGGTGCCGGTGACGCGCGGCGGCAGCACCACCCCCGGCAGGTACTCCGGATTGCACCGCTCGTCCCGCAGGACGTCGGCGATGGACTGCCGCCGCGCCCAGATCGTGACGTCCCGGCCGGCGTCGCCGAGGATCTTGGCGAACGCCGTCCCCCACGACCCGGCTCCCAGCACCGCCACATGTCCGCTCATGCCGCCACTCCGCTTCGCTGCGCGCCGCCACGAGGCACCACCGCACCGCGTTGACGATTCACTCGCTGACGCTCGCTCATGCCGCCACTCCGCTTCGCTGCGCGCCGCCACGAATCTGACGCTCGCTCATGCCGTCGCCTCGGGGCGGTCGGCGTTGGCGCGAGAGGTGCGCTGCCACAGCGGCGGAGGTGTGCCGCCCCGGATCTCGGCGAGCAGGTCCCGCACCCGCAGCATGATCACGTCGGTCATCTCCTCCAGCACCTGCCGGCTCGGCGTGGCGCCGGCCCAGCGGCTCAGGTCGACCGGCGGCCCGGCCACCACGCTCACCGGGATGCGGGGGCGCGGGTTGAGCCTGCCCCGCCGGGGGTCGAAGATCTTCTCCGGCCCCCACATCGCCACCGGCACGACCGGGGCACCGGTGGTCAACGCCAGCCGGGCCGCGCCGGTCTTGCCCTTCATCGGCCACAGGTCCGGTTCCCGGCTGGTGGTGCCCTCTGGATAGATGATCACCGCATCGCCCTCGTTCAGTGCTTTGACCAGGGCTTCCAGGGACTTGACCGCGTCGACCGAGCCGCGCTCCACCGGGATCTGGCGGCACCGGTGCAGGATCCAGCCGACCACCGGGACCTTGAAGACGCTCGCCTTGCCGAGGAACTGCGGCCACCGGCCGGCGTCGTAGACGAAGTGCGCCGACACCAGCGGGTCGGCGTGCGAGATGTGGTTCGCCACGATGATCACCGGGCCGTCCTGCGGCAGGTGCTCCATGCCCCGCCAGGTACGCCGGGTCCAGACGGTCATCGCCGGCTTGACCAGCACCACGGCGAACCTCTGCCAGAATCCCAGCCTGCGCCGACCCACCGTGCCTCCTCGTGCCCACCCCGACCCGCCCACCGGAGAACTCCGGTGACGCCCGCAGCCGAAATCATGCCTGTTCGCCCCTGGTACGGCCAGTGAGGGTACCGCCGCCGGGCTGGCAGGATGACAGGTGTGAGTCAGCCCTGGACCGTGGTGGTGCCGGTCAAACGCCTGGTCGCCGCGAAGTCGCGGCTGCGTGGCGGGCTGCCCGGCGTACCCCACGAGGAGCTGGCGCTGGCGCTCGTGGCCGACACCCTCGACGCGGTGCGGGCCTGTCCCGAGGTGGGCGGGGTGCTCGTGGTCACCGACGACGTCCGGGTCCGGGCCGAGGCCCCGGCGGCTGCCGCGCGGTGGCTCGCGGACGTCGCGGACGCCGGACTCAACGGCGCCTTCCGGCACGGCGCGGCCCAGGTGCCCGGCCCAGTGGCCGGGATCACCGCCGACCTTCCGGCGCTACGTCCGGCCGAGCTGGCGGCCGCGCTCCGGGCGGCGCGGGAGGCTCCGCCCGGCGTCCGCTGCTTCGTGGCCGACACGCCGGGCACCGGGACCGTGCTGCTGACCGCGCCGGCCGGCGTACCCCTCGGGCCGCGCTTCGGGCCCGGCTCGGCCGCGGCGCACGCGGCGAGCGGCGCCCGCCCGCTCGACGGTGACTGGCCCAGCCTGCGCCGCGACGTGGACACCCCGGACGACCTGGCCGCCGCGGCCCGGCTCGGGCTCGGGCCGCGCACCGCGCGACTGGCCGCCGGCTGCCTCACCGGCTGAGCTCCCCCACCGGTGTACGGTGCTGGGCATGCAGGGCACGGTGGCGACCTTCGACGCGGCGACCCGCAGCGGGCTGCTGCTGCTCGACGACGGCACCGAGCTGTCCTTCCCGGCCCGCGCCTTCGACGCCTCCGGGCTGCGGCTGCTCCGGCTCGGCCAGCGGGTACGCGTCGACACCGACGCCGCCGGGGACGTGATCCGCGTGACCCTGCCGACGATGTCCTGACGTACCCAGCGGAAGTTCATTTTGCGTTAACCCGAGTCGGGTGATTATGAGCAGGTGAGCACCCCTCGCGAAAGCAACGCCAGTCCCGCCGGCACCGACGACCACACCAGCCGCGACGAAGGTCGCTCCCGGGGATCCGACGGGCGCTTCCGCCGTACCCGGCCGATGACCGAGCTGGCCGGCACCGACCCGGCCGCCGCCTCCACCGGCCTGGAGGAGGTTCTCGACCCGGTGTCCGAGCCGGGCGCACCGGACGCCTCCGACAACGAGCCACCACCGCTCCGGCCGCTGCCGGAGGATCGGTTCCTCAACCGGGAGCTGTCCTGGCTCGACTTCAACGCCCGGGTCCTGGCGCTGGCCGAGGACCCACACACCCCGCTGCTGGAACGGGCGAAGTTCCTGGCCATCTTCGCCAGCAACCTCGACGAGTTCTACATGGTCCGGGTGGCCGGGCTCAAGCGCCGGCTCTCCGCCGGCCTGCCGGTGCGCGGAGGTGACGGCATGCCGCTGCGTACCCAGTTGGCGCTCGTCGCCGGAAAGGCCGCCACGCTGGTCACCCGGCACGCCACCTGCTTCGTCGACGACGTGCTGCCCAAGCTGGCCGACGAGGACATCCGGATCCTGCGCTGGTCCGACCTGGGCGACGTCGAGCGGGACCGGCTGCGCGCCTACTTCCGCGAGCAGATCTTCCCGGTGCTCACCCCGCTCGCGGTCGACCCGGCCCACCCGTTCCCGTACATCTCCGGCCGGTCGTTGAACCTGGCCGTGTCGGTCCGCGACCCGGACGGCGGGCCCGAGTTGTTCGCCCGGGTGAAGGTGCCGAACAACGTGCCCCGGTTCGTCCGCGTCGACCGGGACCAGCCCGGCGTGCGGATGGTGCCGGTCGAGGACGTCATCTCGGTGCACCTCGGACAGCTCTTCTCCGGCATGCAGGTGGTGGAGTGCCACCTGTTCCGGGTCACCCGCAACGCCGAGGTGGAGGTGGACGAGGACCGCGACGAGGACCTGCTCCAGGCGCTGGAACGGGAACTGGCCCGGCGTCGCTTCGGCCCGCCGGTGCGGCTGGAGGTGGCCGCCTCGATCTCCGACCACATGCTGGAGCTGCTCGTCCGGGAACTGGACATGGACGCCCAGGACGTGCTGCGGGTCCGGGGGCTGCTCGACCTCTCCGCGCTCTGGCAGTTGTACGGCGAGGCCGACCGGCCCGACCTCAAGGACCCGCCGTTCGTGCCGGCCACCCATCCCCGGCTCGCCGAGGGCGAGGTGCCGCGCAGCGTCTTCGCCACCCTGCGCGACGGTGACGTGCTGGTGCACCACCCGTACCACTCCTTCGCCACCAGCGTGCAGCGCTTCGTGGAGCAGGCCGCCGCCGATCCGAACGTGCTCGCCATCAAGCAGACGCTCTACCGCACCAGCGGCGACTCACCGATCGTGGACGCGCTCGTCGACGCCGCCGCCGCCGGCAAGCAGGTGGTGGTGCTGGTCGAGTTGAAGGCGCGTTTCGACGAGGTGGCGAACATCGGTTGGGCCCGCACCCTGGAGCGGGCCGGCTGTCACGTGGTCTACGGCCTGGTCGGTCTCAAGACGCACTGCAAGACCGCGTTGGTGGTACGCCAGGAGGGCAACCAGATCCGGCGCTACTGCCACATCGGCACCGGCAACTACCACCCGAAGACGGCCCGGCTCTACGAGGACTTCGGCATGCTCACCGCCGACCCGGAGATCGGGGCCGACCTGACCGACCTCTTCAACGTGTTGACCGGCTACAGCCGGCAGACCGCGTACCGGCGGCTGCTGGTGGCGCCGCAGGGCATCCGCAGCGGCCTGGTCGAACGCATCGAGCGGGAGATCACCCACGTCCGGCTGGGCATGCCGGGACTCGTGCAGTTCAAGGTGAACTCGCTGGTCGACGAGGAGATCACCGACGCGTTGTACCGGGCTTCCCAGGCCGGCGTCCACGTCGACCTCATCATCCGGGGCATGTGTACCCTGCGACCCGGCGTACCGGGGCTGTCGGAGAACATCCGGGTCCGTTCGATCCTCGGCCGGTTCCTGGAACACTCCCGGGTCTTCCGGTTCGGCAACAACGGCGACGCCGAGTTCTGGATCGGCTCCGCCGACCTGATGCACCGCAACCTGGACCGGCGGGTCGAGGCACTGGTGCAGGTCAGCGACCCGGTGGCTCGGGCCGAACTGGACCAGGTGCTCGCCGCCGCGATGAGCCCCGACACCGACGCGTTCGAGTTGGCCGCCGACGGGAGCTGGACCCGGCGTACCGGCGCGACCGACACGCCACCGGCCCACCTCCAGCAGATGTTGCTGCGTCGCGTCGGCAGCACCGCCGGGTGAGCGGCACCGGCATAGGCTGAGCGGATGATCGAGGAGGAACGGCGACGGACCGGATGACCGACGTGATCGAGATCCGGGCGGCCGGCGGCGTGGTGTGGCGGCCCGGACCCTACGACGACGTCCAGGTCTGTCTGGTGCACCGCCCCCGGTACGGCGACTGGACACTCCCCAAGGGCAAGCTGGAGCCGGGCGAGCATCCACTGGCGGCAGCCGTCCGGGAGGTCGCCGAGGAGGCCGACGCACGGGCCGCGCCCGAGGTGCGCCTGCCCTCGGTGCGGTACCGCAGCGAGGGTCGGCTCAAGGAGGTCGACTACTGGTCCATGCGGGCGATGGGCACCGGCGGCTTCCAGCCGGGCACCGAGGTCGACGCGGTGCGCTGGCTCGACGTGGACGACGCGGTGGCGCTGGTCAGCTATCCGCACGACGCGGAGATCCTGGCCGCGTTCGCCGCCCTGCCCCGGGTCACCGCCACCACGGTGCTGGTCCGGCACGGCAACGCCGGCAAGCGGTTGACCTGGTCCGGCCCGGACACGGCCCGACCGTTGGACGACCGGGGCTGGTCGCAGGCACGTACCTTGGCGCCGCTGATCGCGCTGACCTGGCCGAGCCGGCTGCTGTCGGCGTCACCGCGCCGCTGCGTACAGACCCTGGACCCGGCCGCCGCGACGCTGGACCTGCCGATCGAGATCAGCGGCGACCTGGACGAGCCCCTCGCCGGCCAGCAGCCCGACGAACGGGTCCTCGCCGCGGCGGCACGGATGGCCGCGCTGGCCGCCGCCGGCGAACGCACGGCGGTGTGCAGCCAGGGCAAGGTGATCCCGGGTGCGCTGGAACGTCTGGCCGGGCAGGACGGCGACTACGACACCGACAAGGGCACGGGCTGGCTGCTCGCCTTCAGCGCCGACCGCCTCGTCGCCGCCGACCGGCTCTGACCCGCTCCGACGTCAGCCCGCACCGCCGGGCAGGGTGAGGGTGACCGCGACCGGCAGGTGGTCGCTGGCGGTGCCGGGTGTCGCGACGGCGTCCGAGGCGACCAGGTCGGGTGAGACGAAGACGTGGTCGATCTGCTGACGCGGGTCGTCGGCCGGGCTGGTCGCCAGCGGGCGGGCGGCGGCGAACGCGTCGACCAGACCGGCGCCGGTGAACGCGGCGAACGCCGGGTCGCCCGGCTCGGTGTTGAAGTCACCGGCGACCACCAGCGGCAGACCGTCGGCGTACCCGGTGGCGAACTCGGCGACGGCACGGGCCTGCACCACCGGATCCGCGCCGGGCGGCGGTTGCAGGTGCGTGCTCACCACGGCCAGGCGTACGCCCTCGCTGAAGTCCACGGTGACGCCGAGCGCCTGCGCGCCGGTGGGTGCGCCCACGGCGGGCAGCACGCGGGTCCGGGCCCGGTCCACCGGCCACCGGCTGAGCACCGCGTCGCCCCAGAGCGCGTCGGCGGCCGGCGCGAAGACGTAGGGCAGGCCCAACCGGTCCGAGAGCAGGTGCAGGGTGTCGTGGCCGCCGTTGAGCAGCCAGCCCCGGTCCACCTCGCTGAGCGCCACCACGTCGGCCCCCCGCACCGCCCGTTCCAACGCGGGCAGGTCGAACCGGCCGTCCATGCCGAAGCCCATCCGGATGTTGTAGGCCACCACGCGTACCTGCTCCGGCGGGCCCGGCCGATTGGTCGCCACCGGCCACGGCTCGTGTACCACCGCGGCGGCGAAGGCGGTCAGTGCGGCGAGCACGGCGATCGGCACCGTGGGCAGCCGACCGTACGTGGTGGACCCCTCGACGGCCGGAGCAGCCGCTGGAGCGACGAACTCCTCGGTGGCCGGTGCGGTGGCCGGGCGGGGCCGTGAACCGCCCTGAAACGCGATCAGGCCGGTCAGCACGGCCACCAGGACCGGTAGCCACCCGTTGGGATAGCCCAGGTCGTAGGCGGCGTAGTAGAGCACCGAGACGACCGCGAAGACGAGCATGCCGCCCACCGCCGCGTACCCCCGGCGGGTCGCGGCCCGCGCCGACGGCACGGCGGCACCGTCGGCCAGCGCCAGGCAGCCGCCCAGACCGGCGGCGCCGAGCAGGGCGGCGACGGTCAGCAGCGACGGCGGGCCGTACCCGAACAGCAGCGTCCCGGCCAGCAGCAGCCCCGGCCACACCGGCCGGGCGCGCGGCCGGGACGGAGTCAGGGCGGCGAGCAGGAACACCGCGAGCGTCACTCCGAGCGGCGCGAACGCGAACAGCGGCGTCGAGGCGGTGCCCGCCGCGCCGAACCAGTAGGACGTCGCGGTGCCCACCACCGCCGGTGACAGCGCCACCATGCCGCCCAGCAGCAGCGCCGGCCCGGCGAGCAACCACGCCCGGCCGTGCGGCACCGGCGTGGACGTGCCGGGACGACGGGCGAGCAGGACCTCACCGGCGAGCAGCGCCACCACCATCGCGCAACCGGCCACCCACGCCGACCAACTCCCCCGCCAGACCAGGTCGTACGTGCCGACCAGCACGTGCCCGAGCGCCGCGGCGGCCAGTCCGAGCGCCAGTCCGGGTACCGCGCGCTCGCCCCGGGCCGCCGTCGCGGCGAGCCACACCAGACCGGCGAGCAGACCGGCGCCGGCCAGCCAGAGCTGCGCGTACCCGCCGGGGCCGGCGGTGAGGGCGAGCCGGGCGACGCCCAGCAACGCCACGGCGACCACGCCGACGACGTGGCCGCCGACCAGCCGGACGAGCGGCGGTGCGGCGAGCGCCAGCACAAACCAGCCGAGGGCGAACGCCCCGAGCAGCTCGGCCGGGGTCGACGCGGCCTGCCCGAAGATGGTGATGACCGACGGCAGGAAGACCCGCAGCACGTCGGTCAGGACGACGAGACCGAGGGCCAGGGTGGCGGTACCGAGATGGCGGTGACGCAGCACGGTTCCTCTTTCGCCGAGGGGTGGTCCGGCGATTCTGGGCGTCGTACCCCGCCCCGTCAACGCCCGTCGGATACCGGGCTCGCACCTCGGTGCGCGGACCCGACGGACATGGCGAGGGCGCCCGCCGTGCGGCGGACGCCCTCGTCGTACGACCGGCTCAGCGCCGGGTCGCGCTCTTCCTGGCCGGCGCCTTCTTCGCCGGTGCCTTCTTGGCCGTCGCGGTCTTCTTGGCCGCGGTGGCCTTGGACGCCGTGGCGGTCTTCTTCGCCGGGGCGGCCTTCTTCGTGGCGGTCGTCTTCGTGGCGGTCGCCTTCTTGGCCGCGGCGGTGGTCTTGGTCGCCTTGGCCGCGGTCGTCTTCTTCGCCGCCGCCGTGGTCTTCGTGGCGGTCGTCTTCTTTGCCGCGGTGGCCTTCGCCGTGGTCGTCTTCTTGGCAGCGGTCGCCTTCGCACCCGTCGCCTTCGCACCGGTCGCCTTCGCACCGGTGGTCTTGGCGGTGGCCGCGGCGGTCTTCTTCGCCGCCGCCGTGGCCTTCGGCACCTTGCCGTTGGCCACCATCTCCTTGAACCCGGCGCCCGGACGGAAGGTCGGCACCGAGGTCTTCTTGACCTTCACCGCCTCCCCGGTACGCGGGTTGCGGGCTGTTCGCGCGCCCCGTACGCGCTTCTCGAACGCCCCGAATCCGGTGATCGCCACCTTCTCGCCCTTGGTGACCGCCGCCTGGACCTCAGCGAGGACCGCGTCGAGCGCGGCCGTCGCCGTTTTCCGGTCCCCCAGGCGAACGGCGAGCGCCTCGATGAGCTCGGCCTTGTTCACTACTTCCTCCTGATTGTGCAACTGACTCGACGCGAGCCATTCTGCGCGCACGGTATGCCCTGTGCTGCCCGGACACAAACATTCGGTGGAAAAAAGCCCTTGTGTCGTAACGGATTCGCCCCCACCGGTGGCACCGGAGGGGGCGAAATCGGCGACGAAGCCGGGTGAACGGCTAGGCGACGCGGGGCAGGAAGGGGGGTCGGGTGCCCTCGAAAGCACTGATCTGCGACTCGTGGCGAAGGGTGAGTCCAATGTCGTCCAAGCCCTCCATCAGCCGCCAGCGGCTGAAGTCGTCGAGGGGGAACGACCACGTGGATCCGCCCGCCTGGACCTGCCGAGCGGCGAGGTCGACGGTGATGGCGGCCTTCGGGTCGGACTCCACCAGGGCCCAGATCTCCTCGACGGCTTTCAATTCCAACTCGACCGGCAGCAGACCCTCCTTGAGGGCGTTGCCCCGGAAGATGTCACCGAAGCGCGGCGAGATCACCACCTGGAAGCCGAAGTCGCGCAACGCCCACACGGCGTGCTCCCGCGACGACCCGGTGCCGAACTCCGGACCGGCCACCAGAATCGAGGCACCCGAATATGATTCATCGTTGAGGACGAATCCCGGGTCCTCCCGCCACGCGCTGAACAACCCGTCGGCGAATCCGGTACGGGTCACCCGCTTGAGGTACACCGCCGGGATGATCTGATCCGTGTCCACGTCGGACCGACGCAGCGGCACGGCGGTGCCGGTGTGCACGGTGAACTTGTCCATCTGTCGCAGCCCTTCTCTACAGGTCGGCGGGGGCGGCCAGCCGGCCGGCCACGGCGGTGGCGGCGGCGACCGGCGGGCTCACCAGGTGGGTACGCCCACCCCGGCCCTGCCGGCCCTCGAAGTTCCGGTTGGAGGTGGAGGCGGACCGCTGACCCGGGGAGAGCGTGTCCGGGTTCATGCCCAGGCACATCGAGCAGCCGGCGAAACGCCACTCGGCGCCCGCGTCGGTGAAGACCTTGTCCAGCCCCTCGGACTCGGCGGCCTCGCGTACCGCGGCGGAGCCCGGCACCACCAGCATGCGTACGCCGTCGGCGACCTGGTGGCCGCGCAGCACGTCGGCGGCGGCCCGCAGGTCCTCCAGCCGGCCGTTGGTGCAGGAGCCGACGAAGACCACGTCCACCGAGAGGTCCCGCAGCGGCGTACCGGGCCGCAGGTCCATGTACTCCAGGGCACGACGGGCCGCGGCCCGCTCGGGCTCGGTGCCGAAGTCGTCCGGGTTCGGCACCGCCGCGCCCAGCGGCGCACCCTGACCCGGGTTGGTGCCCCAGGTGACGAACGGCGTGATCTCGGCGGCGTCCAGCGTCACCTCGGCGTCGAACGTCGCGCCCTCGTCGGTGGGCAGCGTCCGCCAGTACGCGACCGCGGCGTCCCAGTCCGCGCCGGCCGGCGCGTTCGGCCGCCCCTTCAGGTACGCGAAGGTGGTCTCGTCCGGCGCGATCATGCCGGCCTTGGCGCCCCACTCGATGGACATGTTGGCGATGGTCATCCGGCCTTCCATCGACAACGCCCGGATCGCCTCGCCCCGGTACTCCACGATGTGCCCGCGCCCGCCGCCGGTGCCCACCTTCGTGATCAGCGCGAGGACCAGGTCCTTGGCGGTGACACCGGGACGGAGCTGGCCGTTGACGGTGACCGCCATCGTCTTGGGGCGGCCCTGCGGCAGCGTCTGGGTGGCCAGGACGTGTTCGACCTCACTGGTGCCGATGCCGAACGCCAACGCACCGAACGCGCCGTGGGTGGCGGTGTGCGAGTCGCCGCAGACGATCGTCATGCCGGGCTGGGTGAGCCCGAGCTGCGGCCCGATGACGTGCACGATGCCCTGGTTCTCGTCGCCCAGCGGGTGCAGCTTCACGCCGAACTCGGCGCAGTTGCGGCGCAGCGTCTCGATCTGCGTCCGGGAGGTGGGGTCGGCGATGGTGAGCAGGTCACCACGGCGCTGCCGGAACGAGGGATCGGCGTACCCGGTCGGGGTGTTGTGATCCTCGGTCGCGAGCGTGAGGTCGGTACGGCGCACCTGCCGGCCGGCGAGCCGCAGCCCGTCGAAGGCCTGCGGGCTGGTCACCTCGTGCAGCAGGTGCAGGTCGATGAAGAGCAGATCGGGCTCACCATCGGCGGATCGGACCACGTGCGCGTCCCAGACCTTCTCGGCCAGGGTCCTCGGCTCAGGAGTGACTCCCACCATCTGGACATCCTAAATTCTGGGAGGTAAATTTCGGCTTGTGGGACACAGTATGAGCGGTGTCGGCGTTCTCGACAAGGCGGTGGTCATCCTGGCCGCCTGTGTCGACGGCGCCAGCCTGGCCGAACTCGTTGAACGCACCAAGCTGCCCCGGGCCACCGCGCACCGGCTGGCACAGGCGCTGGAGATCCACCGGATGCTGGTCCGGGACACCCAGGGCCGCTGGCGTCCCGGGCCACGCCTGGGCGAACTGGCGAACGCCGCACCGGACGTGCTGCTGACCGCCGCCGAGCCACTGCTGGCCGCCCTGCGCGACGCCACCGGCGAGAGCGCACAGCTCTACCTGCGCCGGGCGGACGAACGGATCTGCGTGGCCGCCGCCGAGCGCGCCAGCGGGCTGCGGGACACCGTCCCGGTGGGGTCGGTGCTGCCGATGGTGGCCGGTTCGGCGGCGCAGATCCTGCTCGCCTGGGAGCCGCCCGAGGCGGTGATGCCACTGCTACCGCGGTCCAAGTTCACCGGCCGCACCCTCGCCGAGGTACGCCGCCGGGGCTGGGCGCAGAGCGTCGCCGAACGCGAGGCCGGTGTGGCGAGTGTCTCCGCACCGATCCGGGACCGCACCGGCCGGGTCATCGCGGCGATCAGCATCTCCGGCCCCATCGAGCGTCTCGGCCGCCGCCCCGGCGAACGCCACGCCATGGCCGTCGTCCGCGCCGGCCAACGCCTCTCCGGCCTCTAACCCTCCCACCCCCTCCCTCCCTCCCACCCTCCCCCCTCCCCCCTCCGCCCGCCCTCTCCTCGGTTGATCAAGAAGTTTGCACCTTCGGGAGGGGCGGATCCTGACGCGAACTTCTTGGTCAACTCGCCGAAGGGTCGACCTGAGGGTGGCGTGGACGTGCGGATGGTGGGGGGTGCGACGGGAGAAGCCCGCCTCGCGCGGGGCGAGACGGGCTTCGGTGTGGTAGCCCCGACCGGATTCGAACCGGCGCTACCGCCTTGAGAGGGCGGCGTCCTGGGCCGCTAGACGACGGGGCCAAGACTTTCCTGGTTCACCACCCTCGCGGGCGGTGCGGCAGTAGTCTAGCGGCGTCCCTCTCGACGACGGAATCTGGGGTGGGACGCCGCCGTCGGGCCAGGCCGGGGGCGATGTCACCCGATCGGGTGAGCCGACACCGGGCCGGGCGGGGGGCCAGCAGTCAGTCGCACCCGCCCCCAAGGCTGGCACGCAGGGAGCCAGCACGCAGGATGGCGGCACGGCAGCGGGCCAGCACACAGGCTGGCCGGCATGCAGAAGGCCGGCATGCGGGATGGCCGGCACGCCGGGCCGGCGCAGGACGGCAGCACACAGCGAAACGGCCCGACCCGCGGAGCGGGACGAGCCGTTACCTGAATCTCTTGTAGCCCCGACCGGATTCGAACCGGCGCTACCGCCTTGAGAGGGCGGCGTCCTGGGCCGCTAGACGACGGGGCCAGAACACACTGTGCGACACCACCTCGCGGTGGTGCCGCCAAACTCTACCAGAATTCGTGACCGGGTCCCCTGCGGGACATCGGTGCTGAACTCCACCAGAATCCAGCGACCTCGATTCGTGCGAATCGCGGTTGCGCTGGGGTACCAGGACTCGAACCTAGACTAACTGAACCAGAATCAGTTGGGCTGCCAATTACCCCATACCCCATTGGCCCCTTGCGGTGCCGGGAGCAAACTCTACCCTCCCGGCACCGACGGGCCAAATCAACTTCCCCAAACCGCCCTTGAGCTGCGTAAACGGCGGTCAGGTCGCGGACACGACAGGGTTGGTCAACTCACCGATCCCCTGGATCCGGACGGCCACCGTATCCCCCTCCGTGATCGGGCTAACCCCCGCCGGGGTGCCGGTCAGGACGATGTCGCCCGGCAGCAGCGTCATCACGTGCGAGACGTACGACACCAGGGCCGGCACGTCGAAGACCATGTCCCGGGTACGGCCGAGCTGCCGGACCTCCATCTCCTCCGGGTCGCGTCCCACCTCGCAGCGGATCTCCAGGTCGGTGACGTCGAGCCCGGTGGTGATCCACGGACCGATCGGGCAGAAGGAGTCGAACCCCTTGGCCCGGGTCCACTGGCTGTCGGACCGCTGGAGGTCCCGGGCGGTGACGTCGTTGGCGCAGGTGTAGCCGAAGATCGCCCGTTCGGCGGCGGCCCGGTCGGCGCGACGGGCGCCCGGTGCCCCGATCACCACGGCCAGTTCCGCCTCGTGCTCGACCTGCTTGCTGAACTCGGGCAGGCGGATCGCGTCCCGGGGGCCGATGACGGAGGTGGAGGGCTTGAGGAAGAGCAGCGGCTCCTTCGGTACCTCGTTGCCGTGCTCGGCGGCGTGCTCGGCGTAGTTGCGGCCGACACAGACCACCTTGCTGGGCAGGATCGGGGAGAGCAGGCGGACGTCGGACAGCGCCCACCGGACGCCGCTGAACGTGATCTGGCCGAACGGGTGTCCGGTGATCTCGGCGACGGTCAGCCCCTGCGGGCCCGCCTCCGGCTCCCCCTCGACGACCCCGAACGACATTCCCTTGGCATGAGCGAAACGAGCGATACGCACCAGGTCAATCTAGTCCGGTCGCAGACCGGACCAGCACCGCCGATCCGGTCCGGTCGCCTCGGGGGCGGCGCAGCCTACCCGCGATGATCAGCGTCGGGGCCGGATTCGCCGCTTCGTACCCGCACGACGTGCGCGCGCCCCTAGCGTCGGCTGCGGAGGTTCGTTCGTATGCCTGCATCGACACGACACCACAGGAAGCTCGCGGCGATCGTGCACTGCGTCGGTCTGCTGACGGCGCTGCCGGTCCTACCGGCGGCAACCGCTCCGGACGCCCCGGCGCCCGGTCGGCCGCACGCGGCAGCCGCCACGCCGGAGCCCACCATGCCGTCGGCACCGCCGGCGGTGCCCACTCCGACCCGGGTCGCCCCACCGGCGGCCAAGCCGGAGATCAGCGTGGCGGTGAGACCGCAGAACACCGCCGCGCCCGGCTACCGCATCGAGGTCCGCAACCGGGGCGACGCGCCGGTCTCCACCACGGTGCGCCAGGAGTTGCCCCAGGGTGCCACGGCGACGACGATCAGCGGCGGCGGCCGGGAGGTACGTCCCGACGGGTCGGCGGCGACCGAGGTGACCTGGCGCCTGAGCCTGCCGCCCCACAGCGCCCGGACGCTGGACACCACGCTGGCCGCCGCCTCCACGCAAGCGCCGCTGACCACACCCGCCTGCGCCTTCGGCACCGACGACCAGCAGCCGTACGACTGTGCGTCGGCCACCTGGACGTCGCCGGACGCACCGGCGGCCGGTGCGGCGGAGTCGGGCTGGCGGCACCAGGCGCCCGCGCTGCTGGCCGGTGCGGTCGCGGTGCTGGTACTCGGCCTCATCGGCTTCGTCACCTGGCGTCGACGCACGCGACCGGTCGCCGCCGCGCTGGCCTCGGAGGGACGGGGGACGGTCTACCCGCGCCCGGCCGCGCCCCGGCCCCCGGCCCGTCGTCGTACGCCACCGGTGTGGCTGGTGGTGCCGGTGGCCGCGACGGTGCTCCTCGTCACGATCGGCGTGGCGGCGTGGACCGCCACCCGGCGCGTCGCCGCGATCGACACCGACAGTCAGCCGACCAGCGGCGCGTGGAAGGGCACCGGCATCAGTGGCGGGTTGGGCGTGCCGCTACGCGAGGACTCGTTCGAGTTCACCGTCTACCGGATGGCCTGCGAGCCGGGCGGCGGCGCCCGGAAGTGCCAGGCGACCGTGGGGGTGCGCAACGTCACGCCGGAGCACCAGAGCTGGCACGGCAAGTTGCAGCGGGCGTACCTGGCGGACGGCAACTGGGTGACCACCGACGAGCAGGCCACCCGGCGGGCCAACCGGGGGCGGGACGTCTTCGCCGAACCGGTGGCGGCGGGCAGTCGTACGGTGCTGCCGTTGGTCTTCACCGTCGACGGCGCGCAGGCGCCCCGGCACCTGGAACTGCGCAGCGGTGTCTTCTCCGCCGGCGTGCGGGTGGACGTGCCCTGACCGACGGGCGGGCGGCGGTCGTACCCTGGGGCGATGACCGCCGCCCTCGCCCCCGCCGTGCTCGACGCGGCCGACTGGCAGGCCCGCCGCCGCGCCCACGAGGAGCGGGTGGACGGCTGGCTCGGCGGGCACCTGGAGCGCCGCCGGCGAGGTGAGAAGCATCCGGTGGAGGACTTCCTCTTCACCTACTACTCGTGCCGCCCGGCGCAGTTGCGCCGGTGGCAGCCGGGTGCGGGGGTGCTGTTGCGCGGGGCGGACGCCGCCGACTTCGGTCCGGACCACCGGGTGGTCGACGGCGGCGTCGTCCTCGACACCGGGGCGGTCCTGGCCCGTCGTGGCGAGTCGGTGCGCTGGATCGGGTCCCTGCTGGCGGCGACCGCCGCACGCCCCGCCCACCTGGGCTGTTTCGGCATGCACGAGTGGGCGATGGTCTACCGGCAGAACCAGGACGAGGTCCGGCACCGCGCGTGGCCGCTGCGGCTGAGCCCGGAACGCACCGCCGAGGTCGTCGAGGAGCGCGGCGTACGGTGCAGCCACTTCGACGCGTACCGGTTCTTCACCGAGCCGGCCCGCCCGCTCAACGTGCTCCGGCCGACCCGGGACACGCAGCACGAGCACGAGCAGCCGGGCTGCCTGCACGCCAACATGGACCTGTACAAGTGGGCCTACAAGCTCTCCCCGTTGGTGCCGTCGGAGCTGGTCGGCGACGCCTTCGCGCTGGCCCGGGAGATCCGCACGCTGGACATGCGGGCCTCGCCGTACGACCTGGCGGCGCTCGGTTACCCGCCGGTGCGGGTGGAGACCCCGGAGGGGCGGGCCACGTACGCCACGGCGCAGCGGGAGTTCGCCGAGCAGGCCGGGGTGCTGCGCGACCGGTTGCTGGCGGCGATCCCCGCCTGACGCTCCACTACGGACAGTCATCGGGCGCCGGAAGCGCCGTGTCGCCCGCTCGCCGTCAGCCTCGTCCCGTGATGCGCGAGCGGCGTCACTCGCCGTCCGCCCGGCGGTCGCGCTTGCGCTGCGAGCGACGCTTCTTCTCGGCGAGCCGGCGCTCCTTGGCGGCACGCGACGGGCGGGTCGGCCGACGCGGCGGAGGCGGTGGCGCGACCGCCTCGCGCAGCAGTGCGGCGAGCCGGTCCCGAGCCGCCTCGCGGTTGGCGATCTGCGCCCGGTGCTCGCTGGCGGCGATGGTCAGCACGCCGTCGACCAGCCGGCCGGCGAGCCGCTCCAGCGCCCGCGTCCGCAGCGACTCCGGCAGGCTGGGCGAACCGGCCAGGTCGAAGCTCAGCTCGACCCGGGAGTCGGTGGTGTTGACCCCCTGGCCGCCGGGCCCGGACGACCGGGAGAACCGTTCCCGCAGCTCGGCGGCGGGGACACTCCACCGGTCGGTCACCCGCAGTCCGTCGTCCACGCACAGAGGCTAGCGTGCCGGGGGCTATTTCGGAGCGCTGCTCGGATTCGGCTCCGGCCTGGCCGGCTAGTCGCCGCCGACCGCCGCGAACGCGACCGCTCCGACGAGAAGCAGGGCGATCACGCCGACCTTCGTGGTGACCACCTTGATCAGCAGCCAGGCGGCGCGACGCGCGCCGGGCACGGTCTTCTTCGCCGCCTGATAGTCGTTCCAGCCGCGCCGGGCCCGCGCGTACGACGACCCGACGCCACTTCCGATGATGAGGCCCACCAGCAGGAGGACCGTGATGAGAGGACGCTCCACCCACGCCAGTATTCATACTCAGCGTAATATTTCCATTCTCCGATCTTCGACCGCCAGAAACCCGACAGATCACACATCCGACCGTAATGGGACAGTGACTCTGGGTGACTTCAGCCGCCCTTGCCGATGATCGTGTCGGCGGTCTGCTGCACCTGCTCGATCGGGATGGCGAACCCGATGCCGATCGAGCCGTTGCCGTCGATGGTGGCGATCGCGGTGTTCACACCGACCACCTCGCCCCGGGCGTTGACCAGCGGGCCACCGGAGTTTCCCGGGTTGATCGAGGCGTCGGTCTGCACCGCCCGGTGCCGGTTGTCACCGAGGCGTACCTGACGGTCCAGCGCGCTGACGATCCCCGCCGTGACCGTGCCCGGCAGCCCCAGCGGCGAACCCACCGCCAGCACCGGTTCGCCCACCCGGGTCGACCCCGGCTTGGCCAGTGGCAACGCCGTCAGCCCGGCGGAGGACGGCACCCGGAGCACGGCGAGATCGCTGCCCGGTTCCCGGCCCACCACCTCCGCCGCGAACCGCCGGCCGTCCGGCAGCTCGACGGTCACCTCGCCACGCCCCTTGGCCAGGATGTGGTCGTTGGTGATGATGTGCTGCTCGGTGTCGACGGCGAAACCGGAGCCGGTCGCCGAGGCGCCACCGGAGCCGCCCACCAGCACCGACACGACCCCGGGCACGGTCTTCTCCGCCGCGGTGACCAGCTCGGCCGGCACCGGGGCGGCGGACGCGGCAGCCGGACCCGGCACACCGTCGCGACCGGCCACCCAGCCACCGGCCAACGCCCCCGACCCCGTCGACAGCGTCACCACCGCCAGCCCGGCCAGCAGTCGACGGCGCCAACTCCAGGCCGCCCGGTCCCCGCTCGGCCCGTCCGGTCCACCCCGCCCGTCCGGTGGGAGATCGGGCGAGACGAACCAGGGTCCGCGTGGCTCACCCAGTCCGGTCTGCACTGCCATTCGTACGCTCCTCACGTGTGGCGGGCCCGGGTCGATCCGGTCGCCAGGACGGGTCAGGGCAGGCGGGAGAACCACCGCATCGAGCCGTACGCCGCACCCATCGCGAACACCAGCCCGAGCCCGATGAACCGGGACGAGACGTCCTGCCGCACCTTTCGCCAGCCCACCGAGCTGCCGATGTCGTCGTAGACGGCCCGCAGTTCGTCGCTCGTCGCGGCCTCGTGGAAGACGCCCCCGGTCTCTTCGGCGACGGCCTGCAACGTCTCTCCGTCCACCGGCACCTGGATCGGCCGACCGCCCCGGTCCACGAAACCGCTCAGCGTGCCGAACGAGATCGTGTGCACCGGCACCTCGACCGCGACGGCGTCGGCGGCGGCCTCCATCGGATCCATGCCCGAGGTGTTCGCACCGTCGGAGAGCAGGATGATCCGGGCCGGGGGCGGCTGGGTCGCGGCAGCCTCGTCCAACGCCTTCACCGCCCCCAGCGAGGTGCTGATCGCCTCGCCGATCGCGGTGCCCTGCACGCCGGTCACCCCCTCGGCGAGGCGCTCGATGCCGTCGTGCAGGGACTCCCGGTCGGTGCTCGGCGGCACCAGCACCGCCGCGCTACCGGCGAAGGCCACCAACCCGACGTTGAACTCGTCCGGCAGGTTGTCGACGAACCGCCGGGCGGCGCTCTTGGCCGCGGTGAGCCGGTCCGGGTCCACGTCGCCGGCGAGCATCGAGGTGGACACGTCCACCGCCACCATCACGGTGGCCCGTTCCCGCGGCACCCGCACCTCGGCGCTGGGCCGTGCGAAACCCACCACCAGCAGAGCCAGCATGGCCAGGAAGAGCCCGGCCGGCAGGTGTCGACGCCAGGTCGGCCGCCGGGGCGCCACCCGGTCGAGCAGCCGCAGGTTGGTGAAGCGGACCGCGTACCGGCTGCGCCGCCGTTGCGCCACCAGATAGGTCAACGCCAGGGCGAGCACGCCGAGCAACAGCCAGAGGCGGACCGGCGACTGCCAGATCATGCCGCCCCTCCCCGGTTCGGTCCGGCTCCGGCGGCGGCCAGGCGACGTTGTGCGTGGACGTGCCGCACGATGTCGGCCGCCCAGTCCCGGTCGGTGCGCAGGCTCAGGTGGGTCGCGCCGGATCGGCGTACCGCGTCGCGGACCTGCTCGCGCTGGGCGGCGGCGGCGGCCGCGTACCGCTCGCGCAGCCGCCGGTCGCCGGTCCACACCTCGCGGCGCTCGCCGGTCTCCGGGTCGGCCAGGGTGATCAGGCCGACGTCCGGCAGCTCCAGCTCACGAGGGTCGGTGATCTCCACCGCCAGCACCTGGTGCCGCACGGCCAGCCGACGTAGCGGGCGTTCCCAGGTGGCCGGCGACCGGGGGTCGTCGGGCAGTCCGTCGAGGAAGTCGGAGACCACCACCACCAGGCCGCGCCGGTGCGCCACCCGGTGCACCTCCGCCACCGCGTCGGAGAGGTCGGCCGCGCCGGGCGGCGGCCCGGCGGGCCCGTCGTGGCCACCCACCCGGGGTTCGGCCAGCAGCCCACGCAACAACCCGAGCAGATGGGTACGCCCACCGCGCGGCGGCATCCGACGCAACCCGGACGTGGTGAGCACCTGGGCACCGAGCCGGTTGCCCGGGCCGGTGGTGAGGAAGCCGACGGTGGCGACCGCCGCCACCGCCAGTTCCCGCTTGTCCAGCTCGGCGGTGCCGTACTCCATGCTGGGGCTGGCGTCCACCAGCAGCCAGGTGGTCAGCTCCCGGTCGGCGTCCACCTGCCGGACGTGCGGCACGGTGGTCCGGGCGGTCACCGACCAGTCCATCCGGCGCACCTCGTCCTCGCCGGGCCGGTACTCCCGGCTGCCGGCGGGTTCGCTGCCCGGGCCGGGCAGCAGGCCCCGGTGCTCGCCGTGCAGCATCCCGTCGAGCCGGCGGGTGACGGTCAGTTCCAGCCGACGCAGCCGCTGGTCCGGGGTGAGGTCGGCGAGCACCGGATCGGCCGGTACGGGCACCGGCACGGGTCGGCGGGCCATCAGGCGGCGGCCAGGTCGGGGGCGTACTCGGGTTGACCGGTGGCCGCCACCCGGGGCGGCGGGACCACCTCGACCAGGCGGCGCACGACGGCCTCGGCGGTCACCCCGTCGGCGACCGCGTCGAAGGAGAGCACCAGCCGGTGCGACAGCACGTCGCCCGCGAGGTCCCAGACGTCCTCGGGCAGCACGTACTCCCGGCCGCGCAGCATCGCCCGGGCCCGCGCGGCGGCGACCAGGCCGAGGGTGGCGCGCGGGCTGGCGCCGTACGCCAGCAGTGGGGCGATCTCCGGCAGCCCGAACCGGACCGGGTCCCGGGTGGCGAGGATGAGACGGACCACGTACTCGGCGATGGCGTGGTGCACGAAGACCTGCGTGGCCTGTCGTTGGAACGCGCGCAGCCGGTCCGCGTCGAGCACCGGGCGGGCCCGGGGGCGGTCGGCGCTCATCCGGTAGAGGATGGCCAGTTCGTCGGCGCCGTCCGGGTAGTCGACCAGGATCTTCATCAGGAAGCGGTCGCGCTGTGCCTCGGGGAGCTGGTAGACCCCCTCCGACTCGATCGGGTTCTGGGTGGCCAGCACGAGGAACGGCTCCGGCACCCGGTAGCTGCGCCCGCCGATCGAGACCTGGCGTTCGGCCATCGCCTCCAGCAGCGCGGACTGCACCTTGGCCGGGGCCCGGTTGATCTCGTCCGCGAGCACCAGGTTCGCCATGATCGGCCCGAGTTCGACGTCGAAGCTCTCCTTCGACGCCCGATAGATGCGGGTGCCGACGATGTCCGACGGGACGAGGTCGGGGGTGAACTGGATCCGGGAGAAGGTGCCGCCGACGACCGTGGCGAGGGTCTGCGCGGCGAGCGTCTTGGCCACCCCCGGTACGCCCTCCAGGAGACAGTGCCCGTCGGCGATCAGGGCGGTGAGCAGGCGCTCGACGAGCCGATCCTGCCCGACGATCACGCGTTTGACCTCGAAGAGCGTCTGGTCCAGCTCCGCAGCGGTCGCGTCCGGATCGACCGGGCTGGGCAGGCTGGCCATGGTGTCCGAGATGTCCGTCACGGTGCTTGCTTCCCGAGGGGCGCCTCGGACAAACGTCGGAATTACCGGCCCTGGGCGGCCCAGACGGGTCGGGCGTCACCGTTACGGCGTGGACCGGGCCGGACGGCACGAAAGCGGTCGGGTGGGTCGTCCGGGAACGCAACGACCACCGGCCCCCACCGCACGGGTGGGGGCCGGTGGACGTGCCACGCTCAGCGGTGCACGATCACGAAGAACGGCAGGTCGGCGGCAACACCGGCGGAGTTGCGCGTCTGGATGAACACCCCGTTCGGGGTGAGCAGCCGGGGTGCCACCGAGACCTCCCCGGCGGGCGGGACGCAGCACGAGCCCGCCTGGCCGATCGTCGCCACGTAGATGCCCGAGGCGACGTTGCTGCCGTACTGCACCTCATACTGGCCGACGCCGTACTTGATCACGACCCCGTCGCCGCGGGCCTTGGTGCCGTTGGCGTTGACCGCCGTCGCGTACCCGGAGGTGCTGGCCGCGGCGACCTCACCCTTGGCCAGCAGGGCCCGGGCGCTGTTCATCGAGGCGGTGGTGACCGCCGGCTGCTGCGCGGTGGCGCGGGCGGTGGGCTGGTTGCCCGCCACGGTGGGCTTCGCCGCGGCGATACCACCGCCGGCGAGGGCCAGGGCCAGGGCCGCGATCGACACCGCGGCCGCCTTACGTCGGAAAAATCTGGTCATGACAGGTCTCCCTTGGTGACCGTGGGGATACGCCGACCCGCGACACGCGGGGCGGATATTGCCTTTTTCCTCGTCGGGCCGCAATGACCTTCGAACGCCGGATGCTGCATTTTCTCGTGCACTCGCAAACGGCTCTACTCGATGATCGACATGCGCTCTGAGCTGGGAAAATCTCCCTGATCGCGACCACCCGACCAGCAGGAACGTAACACCGGAAAATACCGTCGGTCAATAACCCTTCACGCTTTGGGGCAATGTCGGATCATCACCACTAATTGTGAGAGGCGCATTCACGAATGAGGAGTGAGAATTGTTCGGTCGCTCGCGTACGCAATGGATCTCCGCCGGTCGGCGGGCGGCAGCTACCCTGCCTGCTGTGGCGATCTTCCTCGGCCGACCGTCGGAGTTTTCCGGACGTACCGTGCTCTGCTGGCTCGCCGTCGCCCCCGGGGCCGGGTGGGCGGTCGTCCGGCTGGCCGGGCTGGACCGGGGACCGTTGGTGCAGGCGCTGGCCTTCACGCCGTACGCGCTGCTCGGCAGCCTGGTCCCGCTGGTGCTCGCGGTCGCCCTCCGACGCCGCTGGCCGGCGGTGGTCGCGGCGGTGACCACGGCGGTGCTGCTCGCGGTGGTCGTGCCCCGCGCACTACCCTCGCCGCAGCCGACGGTCGACGGACCGGAGCTGCGCGTGCTCACCGCCAACCTGCTCGCCGGAGCCGCCGACCCACGGGCGGTCGTCGCGCTGGTCCGCGAGGCGCGGGTGGACGTGCTGGTGATGCAGGAGTTCACCCCGCAGGCGCAGGCCGACCTGGACCGACTGGGCCTGGCGGACCTGCTCCCCCACCGGCAGCTCAACGCGATGGACGGCACGCCGGGCTCCGGCCTCTACGCCCGCCACCCGATCGGCGACGGTGGTGTCCGCCAGCTCCGTGGCGGCTGGAGCTTCACCCAGGCGTACGCGACGGTGGCGGTGCCCGGGGCGCCTGCCGTCCGCGTCGAGTCGGTCCACCCGGCCGCCCCGTACGCGGTGGACCAGGTGCCCGGCTGGCGCGCCGACCTGGCGGCCCAACCCGCGGCCACCCCGGACGGGCCGCTGAGCGTCCTCGCCGGCGACTTCAACGCCACCCTCGACCACAGTCCGTTGCGCGCCCTGCTGCGCACCGGGTACGCCGACGCCGCCGCCTCGGTCGGCGCCGGGCTCACCGGCACCTGGGGACCGTACGACGGCGACCCGATCCCACCGGTCGTGATCGACCACGTGCTGGTCGACCGCCGGATCGCGGTACGCGCCGTGACGGTGCATCCGCTACCCGGCAGCGACCACCGGATGGTCCTGGCCGACCTCCACCTGCCCGCACCCGCTGCCGCGTGACGCGGACGCCGCCGGTGTAAGGAAGGGACCCTTTTAGTGCACCAGGCGATAGCAGGGGACCCCTGCTAACACCCCGGCCGCGCCCGCCGCGCGCGTGCGAGGGGTGCGGGCGGGAGCAGCCGGGTGCGGTGTTACACGCGGGCCCGGTCGAGGCCGTACGTCAGCGCGTCGACCAGGGCGTGCCAGCTCGCCTCGACCACGTTGGGGTGCACGCCGACGGTGGTCCAGCCACCGCCCCGGCCGTCGGCGGTCTCGACCAGCACCCGGGTGACCGCGCCGGTGCCGTGGCTGCCCTCCAGGATGCGGACCTTGTAGTCGGCCAGCTCGAAGTCGCGCAGCTCCGGGTAGTGCCGTCCGAGGCCGACGCGCAGCGCCTCGTCGAGCGCGTTGACCGGGCCGTTGCCCTCCGCCGTGGCGATCACCCGCTCACCGCGTACCCGGATCTTGACGGTCGCCTCGGAGACCACCGCGCCGTCCTCGCGGTGCTCGACCAGCACCCGGTACGACTCCAGCGCGAACGGCCGCGCCGGTGCCGCGTCCGGCAGTTCGGAGCGGACCAGCAGCTCGAACGAGGCGTCGGCGGCCTCGAACGACCAGCCACCGGCCTCCAGTTCCTTGACCCGGTTGGTGACCCGGGACAGCGTCTCCGGATGGCCGGCCAGATCCAGCCCCAGCTCACGACTCTTGAGCTCGATGCTGGCCCGGCCGGCCATCTCGGTGACCAGGATCCGCATGTCGTTGCCCACCACCTCGGGTTCGACGTGGTTGTAGAGCAGCGGATCCACCTTGATCGCACTCGCGTGCAGCCCCGCCTTGTGAGCGAAGGCGGCGGCCCCGGCATACGCCTGGTGGGTGTCGGGGGCGATGTTGGCGATCTCGGCGATGGCGTGGGAGACCCGCACCATCTGCTCCAGGCAGCCCTCCGGCAGGACCGGCAGCCCGAGCTTGAGCTGGAGGTTCGCCGCGACGGCGAAGATGTCGGCGTTGCCCGGCCGCTCGCCGTACCCGTTGGCGGTGCCCTGCACGTGCCGGACGCCCGCCTCGACGGCGGCGAGGGTGTTGGCGACCGCGCACCCGGTGTCGTTCTGCGCGTGCATGCCGAGCACCTCGGGTGCGACCCCGATCCGGTCGGTGAGGTCGGAGATGGCCGCGGTCACCCAGGAGGGCAGCATCCCGCCGTTGGTGTCGCAGAGCACGAACCGCTCCGCCCCGGCCGCCAGCGCCGTCTCCACCACCGTGGCGGTGTACGCCGGGTCGTGGCGGTAGCCGTCGTAGAAGTGCTCGCCGTCGACGAAGACCCGCCGCCCCTCGGCGACCAGGTGGGTCACCGTGTCGTGGATCATCGCCAGGTTCTCCTTGGCGGTGGTACGCAGCGCCCGCTCGACGTGCCGCAGGTCGGCCTTGGCCACCAGGGCGATCGCCGGGGTCTGCGCGTCGAGCAGGCCGCGCACCTGCGGGTCGTCGGCGGCGACCGAGCCGGCCCGGCGGGTGGCGCCGAAGGCGACCAGCACCGCGTGCTTCAGGTCGAGCTCGGTACGCGCCCGGCGGAAGAACTCGGTGTCCTTCGGCACCGCACCCGGCCATCCGCCCTCGATGAAGCCGACGCCGAACTCGTCGAGCAGCCGGGCCACCGCGAGCTTGTCGACCACCGAGTAGCTGACCCCCTCGCGCTGGGCACCGTCGCGCAGGGTGGTGTCGTAGACCTGGAACGTCATGGGGGAGATCCCTTCGTACAGGCACCGGCCGACGCAACAAAAAGACCCCCCGCGGATGCGGGAGGTCTGCGCGCTCGGCGGAGGGAGAGCCGGCGCGCTAGTTGCCAATAATGAGGGCGGTGCTGGTCACGGTGGGTACTCTGCCACTCTCGGACAGCCCGTGGGAGAAACAATCCACATGTCGGGACGGACATCGAGGTGGATTCCCCGCAACGGGTGTAGGAGACGTCGCCCCGGGTACGTGTCTCCGGGACAGCGAACCACTTCCTCCGAGACGGCTGGTCACAGTCGGGGCAGGAGAGATCCCATGGACAGGCTCAACCCGGACAGCACGCACGCCACGCCCGACCCGGCGCTGCACGGCACCCCGTCCGACCCGACGCTGCGCGCGGTGTCGAGCGAGGACGTCGCCATCCAGGGCGACCAGGGGACGGTGCCCGGCGGCGCCCCCGCCGGTGCCTTCGACCCGTGGAGCTACCGGGACGAGGCCGGGGTGGCCGGCGCCAACCTGGTCGGCTACAAGGTCGAGGCCACCGACGGGTCGATCGGCAAGATCGACAGCGACAGCGCCGAGGTCAACGCGAGCTACCTGGTCGTCGACACCGGGCCGTGGATCTTCGGCAAGAAGGTCATGCTGCCCGCCGGCACCGTCAACCACGTCGACCACGAGGAGCAGAAGGTCTACGTCGACCGCGAGAAGGACCAGATCAAGGCCGCTCCGGAGTACGACGAGACGGCCACCGACCCGGCGTACCGCGACAAGCTCGGCGGCTACTACAACGACACGTACGCCGCCACTCCGCCCGGCGCTCCCCGCTGACGACTCCCCCGCGTGGGCGTACGGCCCTGACGGCCGGTGGGCATCCGCCCGCCGGCCGTCTACCGTGACAGGGGTGGACGCCATCGAGGTCAACCGCAGGATCCCGTTCACCACCACGTTCAACTTCCGAGACGTCGGCGGTTATCGGGGACACGACGGTCGCACCGTACGCACCGGCCGGCTCTACCGCTCCGACTCGCTGCACCGCATCGACGACGGCGACCGGGACGCCTTCGCGGCGCTCGGTGTCCGCACCGTCATCGACCTGCGGCGGCCGCACGAGGTCGAACGCGACGGCCGGGTCCCCGACTTCGACGGGTTGACCTACCGCAACATCCATCCCGAGCACGCGGAGTGGGCCGGGCTGGACGAGTCCCACACCGACCTGGCCCGCTACCTCGCCGACCGGTACGCCGACCTGGCCCGTACCGGCACCGCCGGGCTGGCCGAGGCGATCGGGCTGATCGCCGACGCGGCGAACAGCCCGGTGGTGGTGCACTGCGTGGCCGGCAAGGACCGCACCGGGATCGTCTGCGGGCTGACCCTCGCCGTGCTCGGCGTCGACGACGAGGAGATCGCGTCGGACTACGCGCTGAGCACCGAGGCCTCGCAACGGTTCAGCGCGTGGGTCGCCGCCACCCTGCCCGACGCCGCGCCGCTGCCGGCGCCGTTCCTGTCCTCGCCGTCCGAGGCGATGCTGCTCTTCCTCACCGAGATCCGCGCGGGCCACGGCTCGGTCGAGGGCTACCTGCGGCACGCCGGGGTCACCGACGAGCAGCTCACCGCCCTGCGCACCCACCTGCTCGCCTAGCCTGCCGCGCACCTCGACGACCCGCTCACCCTGTCGAGGACGCGCCCTCGCCGTGCGGAGGACGTCGCGCCGTCGGGATGTGAGGAAGGGTCCCCTGCTATGCCGTAGGCGTTAGCAGGGGACCCTTCCTTGCATCTCAGAGCACGCGGTGGACCCAGCCGGACGGGTCGGCGCCCTTGCCTCGCTGGATGTCGACGAGCTGCTGACGCAGGCCCATCGTCACCGTGCCCGGCTCGCCGCCACCGACGGCGAACTCCCCCTCGGGGAAGCGCACCACGCCGATCGGCGTGATCACCGCAGCCGTACCGCAGGCGAAGACCTCGCGCAGTCGGCCGCTGGCGGCGTCGGCCCGCCACTCGTCGAAGGTCACCGGACGCTCCTCGACCCGGTGTCCGGCCGCCTCGGCCAGCATGATCACCGATTCCCGGGTGATGCCGGGCAGGATGGTGCCGGTCAGCGGCGGGGTGGCGATCGAGCCGTCGTCGTAGACGAAGAAGACGTTCATGCCGCCCAACTCGTCGACGTACTTGCGCTCCACCGCGTCCAGGAAGACCACCTGGTCACAGCCGTGCTCGATGGCCTGCGCCTGGGCGGCCAGCGAGGCGGCGTAGTTGCCGCCGCACTTGGCCGCGCCGGTGCCACCGGGCCCGGCCCGGGTGTAGTCGGGCGAGACCCAGACCGTCACCGGCTTGACCCCACCGGAGAAGTACGCCCCCACCGGCGAGGCGATCACCGAGTAGAGGTACTCGTTGGCGGGCCGCACACCGAGGAAGACCTCGCTGGCGAACATGAACGGCCGCAGATAGAGGCTGCCGTCCTCGCCCTCCGGAATCCACTCGCGGTCGATCTCGATCAGCCGGTGCAGCGAGTCGACGAAGGTCTCCTCGGGCAGCGTCGGCATCGCCATCCGGGTGGCCGAGACGTTGAACCGGGCCGCGTTGGCGTACGGGCGGAACATGGTGACCCCGCCGTCCGTGGCGCGGTACGCCTTCATCCCCTCGAAGATCTCCTGCGCGTAGTGCAGCACCGCGCTGGCGGGATCCATCGGGATCGGCCCGCGCGCCTCGACCCGGGCGTCGTACCAGCCCTTGCCCTCGGCGTAACGGACAGTGATCATGTGATCGGTGAACACCCGACCGAATCCCGGGTTGGCCAGCAGCGCGGCCCGATCGGCGGCGGATACCGGCGCGGGATTCGGACGGATCTCGAAGTCGAGCTTGTCACCACCGCTCATTGCGCTGACCTCCCTGGGGGGACGACGACATGCGCCGACCGCATGCCGGAAACTTTTGTGCCAGAAACTTACCCCGAACGGTCGTTCAGCGGGTAGGTCGACCGGCGGGTAGCAAGCCGACAACCGGTACGGAGCCCACGGAACGTGCGTGATCGAGGCAGGGCGGAGCCGAGGTCCGGGGGATCGCCCGGAGCACACGACGAACCCTCGTCACCGGGGTCACCGGCGAGGGCGTGGCAGCCTCAGGCGGTTACCTGCGCGGCGATCCGGTCGCCCACCTCGGCCGTGCGCAGGGCTACGTCCGGGCCACGGGCGGCCAGCTCCGCGCTGACCGCGGCGGTGATCCGGGCGGCGGCGTCGGCGTGCCCGAGCTGGTCGAGCAGCAGGGCAGCGGAGAGTACGGCGGCGACCGGGTCGGCCACGCCACGGCCGGCGATGTCCGGCGCGGAGCCGTGCACCGGCTCGAACATCGACGGGAATGTCCCGTCCGGGTTGATGCTGCCGCTGGCGGCCAGGCCGATCCCGCCGGTGACCGCGGCGGCGATGTCGGTGAGGATGTCGCCGAAGAGGTTGTCGGTGACCACCACGTCGTACCGCTGGGGCTGGGTGACCAGGAACATGGCGGCGGCGTCGACGTGCTGGTACTCGGTGGTGACGTCCGGGTGCTCGGCGGCCACCGCCTCGAAGGTGCGGGCCCACAACGAGCCGGCGTGGGTGAGCACGTTGGTCTTGTGCACCAGGGTCACCTTGCGCCGCTCGCGCCGACGGGCGCGGGCGAAGGCGTCCCGGACCACCCGTTCCACCCCGTGCCGGGTGTTCAGGCTCTCCTCGGTGGCGATCTCCGCCGGGGTGCCCCGGTGCAGCGCGCCGCCGGCACCGGCGTAGAGACCCTCGGTGCCCTCACGGACGACCACCAGGTCCACCTCGCCGGACTTGACGGTGGCCAGCGGGCTGGCCACGCCCGGCCAGAGGCGCGACGGGCGGAGGTTGACGTACTGGTCGAAGGCGAACCGCAGCTTGAGCAGCAGGCCCCGCTCCAACACGCCGGGCGGGACGGTCGGGTCGCCGACCGCGCCGAGCAGGATCGCGTCGTGCTCGGCCAGCTCGGCCAGCACCGAGTCGGGCAGCACCTCGCCGGTGCGGTGGTAACGTGCCGCGCCGAGGTCGTACTCGGTCGCCTCGACTCCGGGGAGTACCGCGTCGATGACCTTGCGGGCCTCCGCGACCACCTCGGGTCCGATCCCGTCCCCGGCCACCACCGCGATCCGTGCCACCGTCAGCTCCTTCGCTCGTATCGGCTCGACGGTACGCTGCCGTCCCGCCTCCCGGTACGAGTGTTCCATTCTTCGGGAAATCGCTGACGCACAGCAGCTTCCCAGGAGGCATTCATGGGGCCGTCATGTCCGCTGCCTACGGTGATCTCCAACGGGCCACCGAGCCCGGACGGTCGGCGTAACGGCGCGGCGACCGTCGAGGAGGGGGCGGACACGATGTGGACCGACGAGCAGCCACGGACCCGCTGGATCGACCCGGCGGTCTTCCGCTACCGCCGGCCCGACCTGCGACTGGGCACCCGTGACCCGAAGCCGGACCGCACCGGCACGGTGGCCGGTGACCGGATCGCCGTCACACACACGGTCCGCACCTCGACCGCGCAGTACCGCCTGATGCTGAACGCGCCGGAGTGGCTGGGCCGCCGGGGAGTCGGCGAGGCGCTGCGGGACGCGGTCGCCGAACTGCGGGCCATCGACCTGACCTACGGCCCGAACCGGCCGGGGAGTCTGGTGTCCCGGCTGCGTCGGGGCGAGATCAGCGCCGAGTCGTACCCGCCGCTGGCGGAGCTGGTCGACCGCTGCGCCGCCATGCGGGCGGCGACGGACGGCTGGTTCGACGCCTGGGCGGTGCCCGGCGGATTCGACCCGGGCGGCCTGCTCGGCGGCTGGGCGGTCGAACGGGCCGCGGCCCGGCTGCGCGCCGCCGGCATCCACGACTACGCCGTGCTCGCCGGCGCCGACCTGGTGGTACGCGGCAACGCCGCACACGGTGGGCCGTGGCGGATCGCGGTGCACCACCCGACCGACCGGCGCCGGGAACCGCTGGTGCTGGAGATGACGGCGGGCGCGATCGGCACCTCCGGGGTGACCGGACGGCAGGGGCACGTGGTGGATCCGCACACCGGTGGACCCGCCGACGAACTGGTCGCCGCCACGGTGGTCGGTCCCGACCTGTCGGTGGCCGACGCGTACGCCACCGCCCTATACGCCGCCGGGTCGGCCGGACTGTCCTGGTTCCGTGGTGATTCGGACTACCACGCGTTGTTCGCCGCCCGGCGCTGATCGAGGCGGGCCCGAAGCGGGTGTCGAATTTGGGTGGTGACAGCGATCGGCCTCCACAGCCGCGGCAACGACCGTGGAGGCCGGTCGGCGACGAATGCGCATGGCTCACGCAATCGAGGGGTGCGGGCCGGTCGGCCGGACGTCGACCTCGCCACCCGAAGACGGGCCGCTGCCACGAACTCGGCCGGTGACCGCACACGTACGCTATCGAATTGACGTGATTCGCGGCAAGGGCTCCACAGGGGAGCGTCTGGAATGGTTCCAGCGGCACGCTGAATCGTTTCGCAACCGGCCCGTTTTCGACAACGTGCACATCGGATGGCACGCTGTCCGCCGTGAGTTTCGATCTGAGCGTGTGGGCCCTGCCGGACGGGGCGACGCCCGAGGACGTACGAGCGGCGGTGCAGCAGTGCCGGAGCGGCCGGCACGGCGAACGCCAACCGGACCCACGGGTGGTGGCCTTCTATCGGGCGATCACCGCCAGCTACCCGGACCGGCCGACCGGCCGACCGACGCCCTGGGCGGTGATGCCGCTGCACGCGGCGGCCGACCACGTGGAGATGAACCTGGACCCGGGCTGCCCCGACCAGGTGCTGCTGGACATCGAGCGGCTGGCCGGCGAGTACCGGCTGATGCTGTTCGACGCGCAGGACGGCTCGGTCTACCCGCCGCCGACCACCGTCCGCCTGCCCGGCTGACCCGCCCCGCCCGGCCGTGTGCCGACACCCTGTCGGTCCGTGCCGGCGACGGCGACACGACGAGGGGCCCGGCCGACGGCCGGGCCCCTGTCGGTCGTGTGTGGACTACTCGTCGCGCAGGTCCGCCGCGCTGGCCGAGGTCGCGCCGATCGAGTCGGCGGCCGAGGTGAGCAGCTCGGCACCGAGCGCCTGGTCGACGGTGAGGGTCATCAGCGTCTCGCCGCCGGCCTCCCGACGGGCCACCTGCATCGCGGCGATGTTGATGCCGGCCTCACCGAGCAGCGTGCCGACGGTGCCGACCACGCCCGGGCGGTCGGCGTAGCGGAGGAACAGCAGGATGCCCTCCGCACCGATCTCCACGTCGAAGCCGTCCACCTCGGTCAGCTTGATGATGTCCCGGGTGCCCGCGTGGGTCACCGTGCCGGAGACGCTCACCGTACGGCCGTCGGGCAGCGCGCCGCGCACGGTGACCAGGACGGGGTACTCGACGGTGTCGGTCTGGGTGGTCAGCGACACCTCCACACCACGCTGGGCGGCCAGGTGCGGCGCGTTGACGTAGGTGACCTGCTCCTCCACCACCGAGCTGAACAGCCCCTTGGTGGCGGCGAGCTTGAGCACGGTGACGTCGTGGTCGACGATCTCGCCGCGCACCTCGACGGTGACGCTGGCGGCGATCCCACCGGCGACCGCGGTGAAGGCCCGGCCGAGCTTCTCGGCCAGCGGCAGCAGCGGGCGTACGTCCTCGGCGACCACACCGCCGGCCTGCACGTTGACCGCGTCCGGCACGAACTCGCCCTGCAGGGCCAGCTTGACGCTCTTGGCCACGGCCAGACCGGCCTTGTCCTGCGCCTCGGCGGTGGAGGCGCCCAGGTGCGGGGTGGCCACCACGTTGTCGAGGGCGAACAGCGGCGAGGAGGTGCACGGCTCCTTGGCGTACACGTCCACACCGGCACCCGCGACGCGGCCCTCGGCCAGCGCGTCGGCCAGCGCCTGCTCGTCGACCAGGCCGCCCCGGGCGGCGTTGACGATCCGCACGCCCGGCTTGACGATGGACAGCTCCTTCTCACCGATCAGGCCCACGGTCTCCGGGGTCTTCGGCAGGTGGATGGAGATGAAGTCGCTCTCCCGCAGCAACTCCTCCAGCCCGACCAGGCGTACGCCGAGCTGCGCGGCGCGGGCCGGCTGGATGTACGGGTCGTACGCGATCAGCCGGGTGCCGAACGCCGCGATGCGCTGCGCGAACAGCACGCCGATGCGGCCCAGGCCCACCACGCCGACGGTCTTGCCCTGCATCTCCACACCGGTGTACTTGGACCGCTTCCACTCCCCCGCCTTGAGCGCGGCGCTGGCGCTGGCGGTGTTGCGGGCGACCGCGAGCAGCAGGGCGACGGCCTGCTCGGCAGCGGAGACGATGTTCGAGGTGGGGGCGTTGACGACCATGACACCCCGCGCGGTGGCGGCGGGCACCTCGACGTTGTCCAGACCCACCCCGGCGCGGGCCACGACCTTGAGTCGCGGAGCGGCGGCGATCGCCTCGGCGTCGATCTGGGTGGCACTGCGGACGATGACGGCGTGGGCCTCGGAGAGCGCCGAGAGCAGAGCCGGGCGGTCGGTGCCGTCGACGTGCCGGACGTCGAAGTCGTGGGCGAGCACCTCGATGGCGGCGGGGGCGAGTTCTTCGGCGATCAGTACGACAGGAGTCATTGGTCCTCGTAGATGTCGTCAGAGCGGTCGGCCGGTGCGGGGACGCTGCGCTGCGCCCGGCGCGGGCGGGGCCATGGCCGTCAGGTGCCGCCTGGAGCACCTACCCGCGATCGTAGGGGGCGGGTAGGCCGGCGTGCCCCGGACTACGGGGTGAGTGCCCTCACAAACCGGACGTGACGTGCGTGTTAACGATCGTTAGCCACCTCGGTGAACAGCACGGCACCCGGTCCCGACGTCGGGGAGAACGTCGGGACCGGGTGCCGTCGGTGAGAGTGCTCTCAGGTGGCCGAGGTCTCAGGCCGTCTCGGTGATCGGCCGGTCGACCCAGCTCATCATGCCGCGCAGCTTGGCGCCGGTCTCCTCGATCGGGTGCGCCGCGCCCTCCGCCTGCCACTTGCCGAAGTTGGGGCGGCCGGCCTCGTCCTCGGCGACCCACTCGCGGGCGAACTCGCCGTTCTGGATCTCACCGAGGATCTTGCGCATCTCCTCCTTGACCCGGCCGTCGATGACGCGCGGGCCCCGGGACAGGTCGCCGTACTCGGCGGTGTCGGAGACGCTGTACCGCATCCGGGCGATGCCGCCCTCGTACATCAGGTCGACGATGAGCTTCAGCTCGTGCAGGCACTCGAAGTAGGCCACCTCGGGGGCGTACCCGGCCTCGGTGAGCACCTCGAAACCGGTCTGCACCAGCGCCGCGGCACCGCCGCAGAGGACCGCCTGCTCGCCGAAGAGGTCGGTCTCGGTCTCCTCCTTGAAGGAGGTCTTGATGGCGCCCGCCCGGGTGCCACCGATGCCCTTGGCGTACGACAGGGCCAGCGCGAGCGCGCTGCCACTGGCGTCCTGCTCGACGGCGACCAGACAGGGCACACCCTTGCCGTCGGAGTACTGCCGGCGGACCAGGTGACCGGGGCCCTTCGGGGCGACCATCGCCACGTCCACCTCGGCCGGCGGCGTGATCAGGCCGTACCGGATGTTGAAGCCGTGCCCGAAGAACAGCGCCTTGCCGGCGCTGAGGTTCGGCGCGATCGACTCGGCGTAGATGTGACGCTGCGCGGTGTCCGGCGCCAGCACCATGATCACGTCGGCCTCGGCGGCCGCCTCGGCCGGGGTGAGCACCCGCAGGCCCTGCTCCTCCGCCTTGGCCCGGCTCTTCGAGCCCTCCTTCAGACCGACCACCACGTCGACACCCGAGTCGCGCAGCGACAACGCGTGGGCGTGGCCCTGGCTGCCGTACCCGATCACGGCGACCTTCTTCGACTGGATCAGGCCCAGGTCGGCGTCGTCGTCGTAGTACACCTCAACGCTCATGACTTCCCTTTCGTACGGCGGCCGCAGTGGCCCGTCGTGGCTTCGTGGTTGCCGCGGCCGGAGGAGCCGGGCCGGCGGTTCGGTTCGGACGGCCCGCGCGACGGGCCGCGGTCTCGGGTCAGGCGGCCCGCAGCGCGGGGCCGGCGGTGATGGCGCGCGAACCGCGGCCGATCGCCACCAGACCCGACTGCACCATCTCCTTGATCCCGAAGGGTTCGAGGTCGCGCAGCAGCGCGTCGAGCTTGTCCGGGGTGCCGGTGGCCTCGATGGTGAGCGTGTCGGAGGCCACGTCGACCACCCGGGCCCGGAACAGGTTGACCGTCTCCAGGACCTGGGCGCGGGCGTTGCGGTCCGCGCGCACCTTCACCAGCAGCAGCTCGCGCGCCACCGAGGTCGACGGGTCCAACTCGACGATCTTGAGCACGTTGACCAGCTTGTTGAGCTGCTTGGTGACCTGCTCCAGCGGGGACGACTCGGCGTTGACCACGATGGTGATCCGGGAGACGTCCGGGTTCTCGGTCTCACCGACGGCGAGACTGTCGATGTTGAACCCGCGACGGGAGAACAGCCCGGAGACGCGGGCCAGCACACCCGGCTTGTTCTCCACCAACACGGAGAGAGTATGCATGGTCATCAGATGTCATCCTCGTCGAAGGTCGGGCGGACGCCACGGGCGAACATGATCTCGTCGTTGCTGGTGCCGGCAGCGACCATCGGCCAGACCATGGCGTCCTTGCCGACCACGAAGTCGATCACCACGGGCGCGTCGTTGATGGCCATAGCGGCCTCGATGGTCTTGTCGACGTCCTCGGCGTTCTCGCACCGCAGCCCGATGCAGCCCAGCGCCTCGGCGAGCTTGACGAAGTCCGGGATGCGGTGCTTGTGGGTGCCGAGGTCGGTGTTGGAGTACCGCTCGCCGTAGAACAGCGTCTGCCACTGGCGGACCATGCCGAGGTTGCCGTTGTTGATCACGGCGATCTTGACCGGGATGCCCTCCAGGGCACAGGTGGCCAGCTCCTGGTTGGTCATCTGGAAGCAGCCGTCGCCGTCGATCGCCCAGACCACCGTCTCCGGCATGCCGACCTTGGCGCCCATCGCCGCCGGCACCGCGTACCCCATGGTCCCGAGACCGCCGGAGTTCAGCCAGGTCTGCGGCTTCTCGTACGAGATGAACTGGGAGGCCCACATCTGGTGCTGGCCGACCCCGGCGACGTAGATCGCGTCCGGCCCGACGATCTCCCCCAGCCGCTTGATCACGTACTGCGGGGAGAGGGTGCCGTCGCCGGGCTCCTCGTAGCCCAGCGGGTACCGCTCACGCAGGTCGTCGAGCTGCGCCCACCAGTCGGTGAGGTCGGTGCCACGGCCCGCGGCCCGCTCGGCGTTGACCGCCGCCAGCAGCTCGTCGATGACGTGCCGGGCGTCGCCCACGATCGGCACGTCCGCGTGCCGGTTCTTGCCGATCTCGGCCGGGTCGATGTCGGCGTGCACCACGGCGGCGTCCGGGGCGAACGAGTCCAGCTTGCCGGTGACCCGGTCGTCGAACCGGGCGCCCAACGCCACGATCAGGTCGGCCTTCTGCAGGCCGTAGACGGCGGCGACGGTGCCGTGCATGCCGGGCATGCCCAGGTGCTGCCGGTGCGAGTCGGGGAAGGCGCCCAACGCCATCAGCGTGGTGATCACCGGGATGCCGGTCAGCTCGGCCAGCTTGCGCAGGCCCTCGGTGGCGCCGGCCTTGAGCACACCGCCGCCGACGTAGAGCACCGGGCGACGGGCGTTGCTCATCAGCCGGGCCGCCTCCCGGATCTGCTTGCCGTGCGGGTGCAGGGTGGGCCGGTAGCCGGGCAGGTCCAGGGTGGGCGGCCAGGCGAAGGTGGTCGGCGCCTGGAGCACGTCCTTGGGGATGTCCACCAGCACCGGCCCGGGACGACCGGTCGAGGCCAGGTGGAACGCCTCGGCCAGCACCCGAGGGATCTCGGTGGCGTTCTGCACCAGGAAGTTGTGCTTGGTCACCGGCAGCGTGATGCCCTGGATGTCCGCCTCCTGGAAGGCGTCCGTGCCGATCGAGGGCCGCGCCACCTGACCGGTGATCGCCACCAGCGGCACCGAGTCCATGTACGCGTCGGCGATCGGGGTGACCAGGTTCGTCGCGCCCGGCCCGGAGGTGGCGATGCACACCCCGACCCGGCCGGTGGCCTGCGCGTAGCCGGTGGCCGCGTGCCCGGCGCCCTGCTCGTGCCGGACCAGGATGTGCCGGACGGTCGAGTCGTAGAGCGGGTCGTACGCCGGAAGGATCGCGCCACCCGGGATACCGAAGACGACGTCGACGCCGAGCGCCTCAAGGGAACGCACCAGCGAACCGGCGCCCGAGACCTCGGCCTGGGCCTGGGCCTGGGTGGGGCGTACCGCCGGGGTGGGGGCGGCGGCGCGGGCGGCGTCGGTGGTCTCGGCGGCGCTACGGGCCCGCCGGGCGGAGTGGGCGAGGGTCTCTGGCGTGGGTCTCGTCATGGCGGTTTGCCTTCGGCTGGAGTGGGTGGGGCTACTCACGGGTGGACGCGGCAGTCCGGCGGCGTCCGATGGGTTCGACGGCAAGAAAAAAGCCCACGTGCCAGATGCACGGGGCCAGCGCACTCTCGGTCAGGGAGAGTGCGCTCAGGTAAGTACTCGCAGCGACCGGTTCGACGACATGGGCCAAGCCTGACGCATCTCACGCGATGAGTCAACTGATCCCACATATTGGTTCACGGATTTCGGCGCGTCCCGTCCGGCACGCCGCCCGCACCGGGCCCGACGTGCTCGGACGCGCTCTCGACCGGGCGCGGAAGGGGCGGCTGGTAGGGGCGTGTCGGCGTCTCACCCACCGGCACCGGACGGAGCGGACGGGCACCCGGCGACGTCGCCGCCTCCAGCATCGCCTCCAGGTGCTCGGCCGGTACGCCCCAGCCGAACAGCGCGCCCTGACCGAACCGGCAGCCGGCGGCGACCACCGCGGCCAGTTCCGTGGGGTTGGTCACGCCCTCGGCGATGACCTCGAGCCCGAGCTGGTGCCCCAGCCGCATCACGATGTCGACCATCGGCGCGAAGGCCGGGCCGTCCTGCCCCACCGGCCGGACCGGCTCGTGCTCGGCGACCAGACTGTGGTCGATCTTGAGAATGTCGATCGGGAGCCGACGCAACTGCCCCAACGACGAGTAGCCCGCCCCGAAGTCGTCCAGCGCGATCCGCACACCGGTCAGACGCAGCGCGGTCAGCCGCCGGATCAGCTCGTCCAGATCGGTGGCGACCGCGTGTTCGGTGACCTCCAGCACCAGCCGCTGCGGCGGGACGTGGTGCGCACGCAGCGCCTCGGCGACCTGCACCACGTACTCGGCGGCGTGCAGCTCGTGCGGCGAGACGTTGACCGACACCCAGACGTCGTGCCCCTCGGCCAGCCAGCGGGACAGCTGGTAGCACGCCTGGTGCAGCACCCAGGCACCGAGCTTGGCGATCATCCCGCACTCCTCGGCGAGCGGGATGAACTCGTCCGGCCGGACGTTGCCCAGCTCCGGATGGCGCCAGCGCAGCAGCGCCTCGGCACCGACCGGACGCACCGACGGCAGCGACGCCACCGGCTGGAAGACCAACCGCAGCTCGTCGCGCTCGATCGCGCCGCGCAGCTCGTGCTCCAGCGTCGTGCGGCGACGCAGCAACCGGTCGTACGCCCCGTCGTAGCGCTCGATGCGGTTCTTGCCGCTCTGCTTGGCGTAGCGCAGGGCGGCATCCGCGTGACGTAGCAGCAGCTCGACGTCGGGCTCCTCGGCCCAGCCCGCCAGGCCGATGCTGACCGAGAGGAACACCGGCCCCTCGGACTGCTCGTAGGCACCGCCGAGCACCCTGAGCAGCCGCTCGGCCACCACTCCCGCCTCGGCCGGACCACCGTGCATGAGCACCGCGAACTCGTCACCGCCCAGCCGGGCGGCCAGGTCACCGGGGCGCAGGTTGCCGCGCAGCCGCCGGCCCACCTCGGCCAGCACCGCGTCACCGACGTCGTGCCCACGCATGTCGTTGACGTTCTTGAAGCCGTCCAGGTCCAGGCCGAGCAGGACGCAGGGCACCCGGGCCTCGGCGGACCGGTGCATCGCCTGCAACAGCCCCCGCCGGTTGGCCAGCCCGGTCAGCGCGTCGGTGTGCGCGAGCTGGCGGAAGTGCGCCTCCCGCTCGGCGAGCCGCCGGGCGTAGGCGCGCACGTCGTGCAGGGTGAGGTACTGCCGGGCGACCAGGGCGAAGCCCTCGATGCTGCCGGCGACGATGGCCGGACCGTCGAACCGGCCGTCCTGGAACAGGTGGTACATCGCCGAGGCGGCCATCGCGACCATCGGCACCACCGCGTACTCGCTGTCGCGGCGGATCACGTCGACGGCGACCTGGTCGGGCGGGTCGATCCGGCGTACCGCCAGCGCGGCGGCGAGCAGGCCCAGGGCGAGCACCGCCGCACCGGTGAAGGTCACGCCCGGCCCGCCCTGGCAGAGCCCGGCCGCGATGGCCAGCCCGCCACCGGTGGCCACGGTGATCCCGCCACCGAGCACCGCGAGGTGCTGCCGGGGCGGCGGGGCACGGAAGACCATGATCGCGGCCAGTCCGGTGCTCAGCGCCGCGCTGGCCGAGGCGACCAGGATCGCCGGGCAGGCCGTCGGGGTGGCCGCGCCGAGCAGTCGGGTCGGCTCGGAGAGCAGCACCCACCCCACGAACCAGAGCGCGGCGCCGACGATCACCCCGTCCAGGGCCAGTCGGGCGGCGGAGCTCGCCGAGCCGGCGACCCCGGGCATCCGGAGCAGGCCGGCACCGAAGAGCAGGCTGCTCGCCGCCGTGCCGAACGCGACCAGCGTGGCCCAGCCGGTGCGCTGCGACTGCTCGTGCGCCCAGTGCCCGCCGACGGTGAGCGCCTCGGTCGCCCCGACCAGCAGGGTCAGCAGGGCGATCACGCCGCCTGCGGCCAGCAACGCGTACGCCGGGCGGTGCGGGGCGGACCGGCGGCGGACCGCCAGGACGAGCAGCACACCGGCCGTGAGGGCGACCAGCACGCTCGACACCGCGACACCGATCATGGCCGGGGGTGTGTGCACCCCGTCAACTCTGCCGGATGAGCTCGCGCCGTGGGGGTATCGGGTGTGCATCTGTTGGGACACGGTGCGTGTGCCTGTCCGACACCGGGTTCACGGTGCAAGACTGGTACGCATGCCTGAGCTGCGGTCGAAGACCTCCACGCACGGTCGGATGATGGCCGGCGCCCGGGCCCTGTGGCGGGCCACCGGGATGACCGACGACGATTTCGGCAAGCCGATCGTCGCCATCGCGAACAGTTTCACCCAGTTCGTGCCGGGTCACGTACACCTCAAGGACCTCGGCGGGCTGGTCGCCGAGGCGGTGGCCGAGGCCGGCGGCGTGGGCCGGGAGTTCAACACGATCGCGGTCGACGACGGCATCGCCATGGGCCACGCCGGCATGCTCTACTCCCTGCCCAGCCGGGAGTTGATCGCCGACGCGGTGGAGTACATGGTCAACGCGCACTGCGCGGACGTCCTGGTCTGCATCTCCAACTGCGACAAGATCACCCCGGGCATGCTGCTGGCCGCGCTGCGGCTGAACATCCCGACGGTCTTCGTCTCCGGCGGCCCGATGGAGGCCGGCAAGACGGTGGCGATCGAGGGCGTCGTCCACTCCAAGATCGACCTGATCGACGCGATGGTCGCCTCCTCGAACGAGGCCGTCACCGACGACCAGCTCGACGCCATCGAGCGCTCCGCCTGCCCGACCTGCGGCTCCTGCTCCGGCATGTTCACCGCCAACTCCATGAACTGCCTGACCGAGGCGATCGGGCTGGCCCTGCCGGGCAACGGCTCGACGCTGGCCACCCACGCCGCCCGCCGGGCGCTCTTCGTCGAGGCCGGCCGCACCGCCGTGGAGATCGCCAGGCGGTGGTACGACCAGGACGACGCCTCGGTGCTGCCGAGGATGGTGGCCTCCCGGGCCGCGTTCGAGAACGCCGTCGCGCTGGACGTGGCGATGGGCGGCTCGACGAACACGATCCTGCACCTGCTGGCCGCCGCCCGCGAGGCCGAGATGGACTTCACCGTGGCCGACATCGACGCGATCTCCCGCCGGGTGCCCTGCCTGTCCAAGGTCGCCCCGAACTCGCCGCAGTACCACATGGAGGACGTGCACCGGGCCGGTGGCATCCCGGCCATCCTCGGCGAACTCGACCGGGCCGGTTTGTTGCACCGGGACGTGCACGCGGTGCACTCCCCCTCGCTCGACCAGTGGCTGGCCGACTGGGACGTGCGCGGCGGCTCGGCCACCCCGGAGGCGATCGAGCTGTTCCACGCCGCGCCCGGTGGCGTGCGGACCACCGAGCCGTTCTCCACCACCAACCGCTGGTCGAGCCTGGACACCGACGCCGCGAACGGCTGCATCCACGACCGGGAGCACGCGTACTCCACCGACGGCGGGCTGGCCATCCTGCACGGCAACATCGCGCCCGACGGCTGCGTGGTGAAGACCGCCGGGGTGCCCGAGGAGTGCCTCACCTTCCGGGGGCCGGCGAAGGTCTACGAGTCGCAGGACGACGCGGTGACCGCCATCCTGGCCAAGGAGATCGTCGCCGGGGACGTCGTGGTGATCCGCTACGAGGGCCCCAAGGGCGGCCCCGGCATGCAGGAGATGCTCTACCCCACCTCGTTCCTGAAGGGCCGGGGGCTGGGCCGGGCCTGCGCACTGCTCACCGACGGCCGGTTCTCCGGCGGCACCTCCGGGCTCTCCATCGGGCACGTCTCGCCCGAGGCGGCCTCCGGCGGGCTGATCGCGCTGGTGGAGCCGGGCGACGAGATCGTCATCGACATCCCGAACCGGTCGATCGACCTGAACGTGCCGGCCGACGTGCTGGAGGCCCGCCGGATCGCCCAGGAGAAGCGGGACCGCCCGTACACCCCGGTCGACCGGCAGCGTCCGGTCTCCGCCGCGCTGCGCGCGTACGCCTCGATGGCCACCTCGGCCAGCGACGGCGCCTACCGCCGCGTCCCCGAATGAGATGAAAGGAAGGGTCCCCTGCTAACGCCTCGCGTATAGCAGGGGGCCCTTCCTAACAGCCGACGCCGGCGCCGGGGCCCGGTGGCGTCAGGGGCGCTCGAAAATCTGCCCGATGCGGATCTTGTTGCCGAACGGGTCACGGATGCCGAAGTCGATCCCGTACGGCCGCTCCATCGGCTCGTCGGTGATGTCCACGCCCTTGGCGACGAGTTCCTCGTGCGTCTTGTGGGCGTCGTCCGTGGTCATGAACAGGAAGCCGCCGGCCGCCCCCTTGGTGAGCAGCTCGCGGACCTGCTCGGCGGTGGCCGGGTCGAGGCTCGGCGGTCCGGGCTTCTCCAGCAGGATCTCGCGCCCCCGGTCACCGGGCAGGTTCACCGTGAGCCACCGCATGAAGCCCAGATCCTGGTCGGTGTTCACTTCCAGGCCGAGCTTGCCCACATAGAAGTCGAGCGCCTCGTCCTGGTCGAGGACGTAGACCTGGGAGCGGCTGATCGCGTTCATCGTCATGCCCGGAACGCTAGTGCAACGCCCTGACCTGCTGCTTATCCAAAACTGCTCGGCCTCGTCCAGGCTTTGGTGAAGCAGCCCGGCACCGGCGCGGCGGGGGCCGTCCGCCGCTTGCGGTAGTCGGTGGGCGACTCGCCGACGATCTGTCGAAACGTACGGCTGAACGTGCCGAGACTGCCGAATCCGACCGCGTGACACACCTCGGTCACGTCCTGCTCGGTGTGCAGGAGGAGGTACATGGCCCGCTCCACCCGACGCCGTTGCAGGTAGCGGTGCGGCGTCTCCCCGAAGGTCGCCCGGAACGTACGGATGAAGTGCGCCTCGGAGACGTACGCGATCCTCGCCAGCGTCGGGATGTCCAGCGGTTGCGCGTACGCGCGGTCCATCGCGTCCCGGGCGCGCAGCATCGCCCGGTTCGTCTGCTCGACCGCCCTGCTCACCGGCCATCTCCCCACGACGCCGAACAGATCAGGCCCGGCCGGCACGAATCCGACGGGCACTCCACTGGCCGGAGCCTACGCTCCCTGGTCGTTCAGCCGACGACGTCGACGAGCGCCACCACCGGTTCGCCGCAGCCGACGGCCGCGCGACTCTCATCCTTCGACGGCATGCAGGTCGGGAGCTTCGGCGATGAGGTGTATGCCGTCGTCGTCATGGAGGTGGAGGGTGCAGCCGGCCCGGGTGAACCGCACGGTCAGCACCTGCCCGACGTGTCGGGCGGCCAGCCGCAGCAGCACCGGCACCGGGTCGGCGGGCAGGGCGCTCGGCGGGGCCTCGGGCACCGGGATGGGCACCACCGCGTCAGCCGGCGCGGCACTGGCGATGGTGTCGGTCAGGCACTCGACGCACCAGGCCAGCGCCGCTTCCAGGGTCGGGCGGGAGGGCCACTCGTCGGGGCGGACCGGGGCGTCACGCGGTCGCAGCTCGACCGACCAGCGCAGCCCGCTCAGGTAGCGCGGATCGTCGGCGTTGTGCCGCAGGTCGCAGATGCTGACCTCGCACGCCAGGTTCAGGCCGAGCGCGAGCCGGATCAGCACGGTCAGCGGCGGCGCGTCGGGGCGTACCGCCGTCACGATCAGCCGACCTGCGGGCTGGCCCCGACCGGCGGCGCGCACGTGCTCGCCCACCGGATCGGCTCCGGCCCAGGGCAGCGTGACGTGGCCGCCCCGCAGTCGCGCCTCGATCTCGTGCCCGCCGTCGGCTTCGGCGAGGTCCTCCGGCCGTACGCCGAGGACGGGTGCCCAGGCGGCCAACCGATAGCGGTCGGGGAGCTGGACCACCGGCTTGCCGCCGGGTTGGGTGGCGACGAGCGTGACCGGCTCCGGCGTGCCGGTGTGCCAGGTCAGGTGCACGACCCGGTGCCGCAGGTCGGTGAGCGTGAGCACCACCGCCTCGTGCAGCCGGTGGGTGCCGTCGCAGGTGAAGCAGGCCAGCACGGACGTGTGCAGCCCGGCGCCCCGGCAGCGTGGACAGCCCGCCTCCACCCCACGGCCGCCGAGCCGGCAGTCGCAGCTACGCAGGCGGCTGCCGGGCACGCAGTCCGGGCAGGGCCGCCAGCCGGTCTCCGCACCGAGCCAGGCCGGTTCGGGCGGCGTGAAGCCGCGCCGCAACGGCACCCGCACCCGGCGTACGACCTGGCCGGTGAGCTGCTCCACGAGGGTCTCGACCGGATCGCCGTCACGCAGGCTGGTGTGCCACCACCGCCCGTCCCGCCAGATGGCCTGCGCACCGGGTAGCTCGGCGCCGTCGACCGGGTCGACGCAGTCGGCGAGGATCCGCCGTTCGAGCTGGTCCACGTCGACGGACGGCACGGCGGGCGGGCGCGGTCGATCGGGCTGCACCAGCCGGGCGGCGACACGCCGGCCGCGCTCGGTGAGCCCCGCGAGCGCGTCGGCCACGTCGGTGCGGGTCAGCGACTGCGGCAGGTCGGGTTGCCCGCTCCGGAAGCCCGGCACCGGCGAGCCGGGCACCTCGTACCGGACGTCCCAGCCCATCCCCGGCCGACGTACCTCGATCACCAGGTCGAGCAGGAGCAGATCGGCGAGCACGCAGAGTCGGACGAGCCGTTCGGCCGGATCGACCGGCGGCACCGGCTCGCTTCGCCCGAGGAAGAGCAGCCAGGGCAGGTAGTCCATCCGCACGATCGCCTGAGCCTCCAGCTCCAGTCGCTGCACCAGCGGCGCGTCGGGTCGCCACTGCTGCGGCAACCACAGCTCGGGTGCCTCGTCGGTGACGGCCGCGCCGATGCGGGCGGCCAATTCGCGTACCTTCCGGCCCAGGTCGACCACCCATCCGGATTGCGTGCGCTCCGGGTCGAGACCTCCCGGCACGACGCGGTGCGAGGCGACCGCGCCGGTGTCCAGGTCGGCCACGCTAAGCACCACCTGCGCCCGTCGTTGCCCGCGCCGCCGACAGCGCCCACACGGGTCCGCCACAGTGCCCGCGCCCCGGCACTGCTCGCAATCCCGGTACGCCACCCGATGCGCGGGTATGGCGGTCTCCTCCGCCAGGAACCGATTTCCGAAGCTGGTGCACCGGCACGGCAGCAGACGAAAGGTCATCCCGTCGCAGTCCGGGCAGGTTATGACCGTCACCGCGTACCCGCCTGCTTATCGTCTGCCCACTGCGGCGGTGGGAATATCGCGCGCACGAATCGGCACCACCTGTTCTGGGTCGGGATCGACGTCGCGGTCATCGCTGTTGTCGGGCTCATCTTGTAGGGTCGGAAACGCCATCACAATGAATGTCTCGTCATACGTTTCTGGTGCTTGATCGCACCAATTCCGAGTTCCACGACCGCCGTCAGGATGTTGCAAAACCCGACAGGAAGGAGGGTGCGGTGGCCGAAGACATGGGGTCGACAGTGCCCCGACGACAGCTCGGCAGGACCCTGCGTGACCTGCGCACCGAGGCCGGCATCACGCTCGATGCCGCCGCTGAGGCACTGGAGTGCAGCCGACAGAAGGTGTGGCGGATCGAGAGCGGCCTCGGCTCCGTGCGCGGCGTCGACGTCCGCGCGATGTGCGAGTTGTACGCCGCCCGCGCCGAGCTGACCCGGGCGCTCACCGCACTGGCCACCGAGACGAGAGCAAAAGGCTGGTGGCACGCCTACGGCGACGCCATCCCCGACTGGTTCGAGCTGTACGTCGGCCCCGAATCCGCCGCATCGAGACTGCGGTTCTACAAGAACAGCCCCGTGCCGGGCATTTTCCAGACCCGGGACTACGCCCGGGGCATCTATCGGATCGACCAGCCCGACATGACCGACGACGACCGCGAACGCGCCGTCGACCTGCGTCTGCAACGCCAGTCGCTGCTGACCCGCCGCCTGCCCAAGCCACCACAGGTGCAGGTCGTCCTCTGCGAGTCCGTCCTACTCCGACCGGTCGACACACCAACTGTCACCGCTGAGCAGTTGAGGCACGTGCAGGAGTTGAGCAACCTGCCGGACGTCTCGGTTCGGTTCCTGCCACTCGCCGCCGGTCCGCACCTTGGCGCGGTCGGCGGCGAATTCGTGATGCTCGACTTCCCCTTGGGTAACCGCGCCACTCCCGAGCCTTCAGTCGTCTACTGCGAGTCGTGGACCGGGGCGCTGTACCTGGACCGGCCGACCGAGTTCGCCGCCTACGAAAAGGCATGGTCGAGCTTGCTCAGCCTCGCCCTTGATGAGGAACAATCAAGGCGACTAATCGACAAGATCATCGAGGAGGTTCACCGTGGTTGACCTGACCGGTGCCCGCTGGCGCAAGAGCACCCGCAGCGGCGGCAACGGCGGCGAGTGCGTCGAGGTCGCCGACAACCTGCCCGGCGTCGTCGCGGTCCGCGACAGCAAAGACCCACACGGCCCCGCCCTCACCTTCACCCCCGCCGCCTGGGCCACCTTCCTCACCACCACCCGCACCACCGACTGACCTGCGAACCCGGGGGACCTCAGGATCTTGGACACTTTCCGTTCGACTCGAACGGAAAGTGTCCAAGATAGACAGTCGTCGCCCACGATTACGCCGAATGCTTGGCGCTTTGCGCAGTTTCTCCGCCGACTTCGTCACCGGCACTGGGCTGATCACCTTCTGCGGCGTGCGCCGTCGTGGAGCGCACGGCAGCCGACTACCTGTAGTTACCGGGGCTGCGACCCACGCTCGTCTCCGATAGTGTCCGCCCGACTACGCAGACATGACCTGTTTTCGCGGACGGCGGTAGGAGGACGGCATGGCCAGCATCGAAGAGGTCAAGGCGGCACTGATGCAGGCAGCCGAGCAGGGCAACGCCACGATCAACCAGATCCGAGCCGCCGCCGACAACACCGAGCAGATGCTGAGCCGGTTACGTGCCGTCGCCGCCGGCACCGGCCATCCGACGATCGCCGAGGCCATCGCCCGGGGCGAGCAGAGCAAACAACGGCTGGCCGAGGCCATGACCCTCGTGCAGGGCAGCTCGGAGGCCGCCCGCCGCTACGTCGGCATCCTCGGCTGAGCAACCACCACCATCATGAGTGTCGGCGAGGTCAAGGCGGCTCTTCGCGCCGCCGTCGAAGCCGCCCGCCAGGGACGACATGGGTTCGACCAGGCGGTCTCCGAGGCCGAGGCGGCGACCCGCACGGCGACCGCCCTCCTGCACGGCAGCCGACACGAGCACGTGAGGGCCACCCACGAGGCCCTTGCCGCTGCCGGGGCAGAGGTCGCACCGACTCGCCGCCGCTTCAAGGACACCGCCGAACAGGCAAGCGACTACCTCACGCGACTCGGATGAGCGGCAGCATCGCCGAACTGGTCGCGCAGCTTCTCGCCGTACAACAGAAGCTTGATGCCGCTGCGGTGACCGCGCTACGCGCCCGGACGGACGCCGAGGTGGCCTTGGCCCGGCTGGTCGAGGTCCAGCGGGGCACGAATGACCAGCGGCTACGCGCGGCCGTCGCGGACGCCGAGGTGGCCAGGGACAAAGCCGGCCGCTACGCCCGCCTGTTGTCCGAGGCTGCTCGCCACATCACCGCGTACGTCAACACGATCGCCCCCGGCGCCGCGCCCACCGGCCCGAGTGATGCGGCTTCGCCGTCCGGGGATCGCCTGGTCGAGGAGACAGAGGGACGCAGCCGGAAGGGCGAGGCGTTCCTGCGCCGGCACATCAAGAAGGCAGACGACACCGAGGACACCCTCAAGCAGGCCGAACAAGCAATCACCACCGGCTTTCGCGAGCTACAGAAGGGCCTCAAAGGTTCGGGATCGAGCGGTAGCACGGCGTCCACGGGCGTCGACCCCGGCACGCCGATCGACCGCCCTCAGTTGGAGCACCCGGTCACGTCCGTCATCATGGCTGCTGGCGCAGTCGTCGTGGGATTCCGAGGTGTCTGGAGCATGGTGAAGAAGCACCGCGAGAGGAAGCGATCTGATGAGCAGCCCTGAGATGGTCGACTACATCCGGACGATGATCAGAGGCGACCACGAGGCCAATGACCGGGTCGAAGCTCGCCTCGACGAAATCGGTTGGGACGGTTTCCCGACTCTCCTCGGCGCGGTCTTCTACTTTGCGGTCAATCGGCGCTTCGATGAGCAGACATCCACGGGCGAGATCGTGCGCTTCGTGGCCGACATGCGAGCGGGAACCCCGCCCGGCACCCCAGAGATCGACGCCAACGCCGCCGAGACACTGATCCGAGCCGCTGTGAATCCCGACGTCGAGACGGCCATCGATCCTCAGATGGCTGGACGAATCCAAGGTCTGGTCATCCTGCGCATCTTGGGCGATGGCGCTATCGGCGACGACGACCTGGACGAGCTTCTCGCCGAGGCAGCAGCACTGGCCAGCCGAGTATGAGCTGGCTCCAAGGGATTGCGACCGTCACGCTGTCGTCCCGTCCCTAAGCATTCACGGGCGATCGGTGCCGCCCGAACTTCCTCGCCCCCCACCGCTTGTCACATTGCCTACTATAAATTCGTGGAGGAGACGGATCGCGCTGACGGCCAGGAGGACCACGCACTGGCCGACTTCGTCCCCGAAGAGCTCGACGAGATCCCCGCCGACGCCTCTGGCGAGACGAAATTTCTCTACCTCGTCGCCATCGCCGTGCAGATCGGGCAGATCGCGGTCACCGTGTGGGGGCTCGACCGCCTCTCCGATCCGGGCGTCGGCACCTGGGGCAAGATCGGCGCGGGCGCGGCCATCATCGTGGCGATCGGGATCTGTCTGAACGCCTGGAGTTCCGCCTACCACTCCGCCGCCTGGGACGAGCACCGCCCTAAGCCCAGGTGATCGTACGAGCAGAGGGGCGACAGACGATCAGTCGTTCACGCAGCGGAGCACCGGGCGGCTGGTGAGGGCGGTCGGGTCCAGGGGTGCCGACGACCGCACCACGAACGTCGTCGACTCACCCGGCAGCAGCGTCACCAGGGCCTCGTCGACCTCGGCGGACGGGTCGAGCCGGTCGGGATAGAGGGTCAGGTCGCGCAGGACGGTGCGGGCGGTGACGCGTACCCGCTGGGTGCCGTCGACCTCTTCCACCACGGCGTCGAAGGACGCGGTCGGCCAGGGGACGTCGCGGTCCTCGGCGAAGAACCACAGTGCCCGGTCGGGGCCGGCGTCCGCGACGAGCAGTTCGGCGCGGGCCTCGTCGGGCCGGGTCAGCTCCGCAGGCAGCGCCAGCGTCACCGAGGTGCGGGCCGGCACCGCCACCTCCAGCGTGGTCTTCGCGCGGGGCTCCCCGGTCAGGGTGAGCCGGGTGACCGTGGTCGACGCGTGCCACGGTCGGCCGCCGTCGTTGACCGCGACCAGGGCCAGGCCGCCGTCGCGGGGCTGGACGGTGAGCAGGCGGTCGGCGTAGGACCGGCGCAACGCGTACCAGAGGGGTTTGCGGCGTCCGTCGCCGTCGACGGCGGCCCACGAGGTGACCGGCCAGCAGTCGTTGAGCTGCCAGACGATGGTGCCCATGCAGTAGCCCCGGTGGGAGCGGAAGTGCTCGACCCCGAGTTGGATGGCGCGGGCCTGGTTGAGCTGGGTCAGGTAGTGCCAGTCGTCGAAGTCGCGCGGCGCGGGCAGGTGGGCGTCCAGGCCGCGACGCAACTTGAGGTCGCCGTCGGTGGCCTTCTGGTGGTGGGCCATGCCGGGTGAGTCGGGCGCCAACGGCTCGTCGCTCAGGGCCCGCCGCAGCGTCGCGTACGCCGGTGGCGCCTGGTAGCCGAACTCGGCGACGAAGCGGGGCAGGTGCTCGCGGTACTTCGTGTAGTCGTCGGTGTTCCAGACGTCCCAGATGTGCGTGGTGCCGTACGCCGGGTCGTTGGGGTGGACGTCCTCGCGGCCGGAGTACGGGCTGCCGGGCCAGTACGGGCGGGTCGGGTCCAGCTCGGCGACGATCCGGGGCAGCAGGTCCAGGTAGTAGCCGTGTCCCCAGGTGCGTCCGGCGAGCGGCTGCTGCCAGTCCCAGTCGTGCCAGCCCCAGATGTTCTCGTTGTTGCCGGTCCACAGCACCAGCGAGGGGTGCCCGGCCAGTCGGGTCACCTGTTCGGCGGCCTCGGCGGCCACCTCGGTGCGCAGCGGTTCCTCCTCCGGGTACGCCGCGCAGGCGAAGAGGAAGTCCTGCTGCACCAGCAGGCCCCGCTCGTCGGCCAGGTCGTAGAAGTCGTCGGACTCGTACCGGCCGCCGCCCCAGACCCGCAGCAGGTTGACGTTGGCCGCCCCGGCCTGGTCGAAGCGGTGCGCCAGACGGTCCCGGGTGACCCGGTGGGGGAAGGCGTCGTCGGGGATCCAGTTCACCCCGCGCACGAAGAGGGGCACGTCGTTGACGTGCAGCGTGAAGGGGGCGCCGTGCGCGTCGGGGGTGGTGTCCAGGCGTACCGAACGGAAGCCGATCCGCCGGTGCCAGTCGTCGAGGGTCGCACCGTCCGGCCCGCGCAGCGTCACCGTCAGGTCGTAACGGGGTTGACCGCCGTGGCCGCGCGGCCACCACAGCTCCGGTTCGTCGACGGTGAGGGTCAGCACCGCCGACCGCTCCCCCGCCGGGATCGTCACCCCGGCGGTGGCACCGGCCACCTCGGCGTGCACGGTGACCGGCACGTCGGTGGCGCGGTCGACCTCGACGTGCAGCTCCACCCGGCCGGTACCGTCCTCGACGGTGACCAGCGGCTGCACCCGCGCCAGCCGGGCGGTCGACCAGCCGTGCAGGCCGATCTCCTGCCAGATCCCGGCGGTGACCAGGGTCGGGCCCCAGTCCCAGCCGAAGTTGCAGGCCATCTTGCGGATGAACGGGAACGGTTCCGGGTACGCGTTGGGCCGGTCGCCGAGCCGGTCGCGCTGCGCCTCGGCGTACCGGTAGGCGGAGTCGAAGCGGACCGCCAGGCTGTTGTCCTCGGCGCGCAGCAGCGAGGTCAGATCGAAGCGGTACGCCCGGTGCATGTTCTCGGTGCGGCCGACCTCGACACCGTTGAGCGTGATCGTGGCGACCGTGTCCAGCCCCGCGCAGACCAGGTCGAGGCGCTGGTGGTCGCCGTCGGGCCGGTCGAAGGTGGTCTCGTACACCCAGTCGGTGCGGCCGATCCAGGCCAGCGCGGTCTCGTTGTCGTCCAGGTACGGGTCGGGGATCAGGTCCGCCGCGAGCAGGTCGGTGTGCACGCAGCCGGGGACGGTGGCCGGCACCACCCGACCGTCGACCTCCGGTGGCACCTGCGGGCCGGGCACCGGTCGCAGGGTCCAGCCGTCGTGCAACGGCAACCGGTCCGGCCGGCTCCCCCGTGCGTCGCTCAAGACTTCACCGCGCCTTCCATGATTCCTCGGACGATCCGGCGACCGCCGATGACGAGCACGACCAACAGTGGCACGGTGGCCACGAACGCACCCGCCAGCACCCGTCGATAGATCACGTAGTTGCCGCTGGCCAGGTCGGAGATGGCCACCATCGAGGTGGGATAGTCGGTGCCGTTCAACGTGATCAGCGGCCACTGGAAGTCGTTCCAGGTGGCCACGAACGTCAGCAGGCCGAGCACCGCCAGCGCCGGGCCGATCGCCGGCAGCACCACGCTCCAGTAGATCCGCATGGTGGTGGCACCGTCGACCCGGGCCGCCTCGACCAGTTCGTCCGGCACCGAGTTGACGATGAACTGTCGCATGTAGAACACGCCGAAGGCGGTCACCAGGCCGGGCACGATCACTGCCAGCAGCGTACCGTTCCAGCCCAGCTTGCCCATCACGATGTAGAGCGCGACGACGCCGAGTTGGTTGGGCACGGTCAGGGTGAGGACCACGAAGAGCATCAGTGGTCGGCTGCCCCGGAACCGCAGCTTGGCGAAGGCGAACCCGGCGAGCGAGCAGAAGAACAGCACGGCGGCGGTGACCGTGGTGGCGACGATGACGCTGTTCACCAGCGAGGCGGCGAAGTAGACCTCCTGGAGGGTGAAGACCTCGTTGAGGTTCACCAGGAACTGGTCACCCGGGACGACCGCCGGCGGCACCTGGGCGGTCGCCTCGTCGGTGCTGGTGGCGATGACGAACATCCAGTACAGCGGGAACGCCGCGAACAGCGTGGTCACCGCCAGGAAGAGGTACGTCCCGATGCCCGCCGGGGTGTCCTGCGGGGCGCGGCCGTACGCCCCGGTCCGCCTGCGTCCACCGGGCGGCGTGCCCGGCTTTCGGGGCCGGGCCTCCGTGGTGCTCGGTGCGTTCATCTCCGGCCCCCCGAGATGCGGTTGGTCAGCAGGGTGTTCAGGGCCGCGACCACGAGGATGATGAGGAACAGCGCCCAGGACATCGCGGCGGCGTACCCGAGGTTGAGGTCCTTCCAGCCGACCTTGTAGACGAGCTGCGCCACGGTCTGCCACTCTCCGCCGGCCCCACCGCGTGCGGTCTGCGCGTTCAGGTCGAACAGCATCGGCTCGGTGAACAGTTGCAGCCCGCCGATGGTGGAGAGCACCACGGTGAAGATGACCACCGGGCGGATCATCGGCACGGTGATCCGCCAGAGCTGTCGCCACGGCCCGGCTCCGTCCAGGGCCGACGCCTCGTAGACGTCACGCGGGATGGACTGCATCGCGGCCAGGTAGAGCAGGGCGTTGTAGCCGATCCACTTCCAGTTGACCATCGTGGCGATGGCGATCCAGGAGTGGAGTTTGTCCGCCCGCCAGTCGATCGGCGTCTCGGTGCCGATGCCGAGCAGGCCCAGCGCCCAGTTGGCCATGCCGAAGTCGCGGGAGAAGAAGACGTTGAACACCAGTGTGGAGGCGGTGATCGGGGTGATGTACGGCAGCAGCGCGCCCACCCGCCACCAGGTCTGCGCCCGTAGCCGCCGGTTGAGCATCGACGCGACGACCAGCGCGAGCAGCAGTTGCGGGACGGTGGAGAGCAGGAAGATGCCGAAAGTGTTGTAGAGCGCGTTGCCGAAGTCGCCGTCGGTGAGGAGCCGACGGAAGTTCTCCGTACCGGCCCAGCCGGTCAGCTCCGGGTCGTCCAGCCGCCAGTGGCGTAACGCCACCACCCCGTTGAAGATCATCGGGAACAGGCCGAACACGAGGAAGAGCAGGAAGAACGGCGCGATCAACAGGTAGGGCACGTACCGCATGTCGAAGCGGTGCAGCCGGTCCCGCCAGGTCAGGGACCGGGCGGTGCGGGTGCGCCGCGCCACCCGTACCGTCACCTGCCGGCCTTCTCGGCTTCCTTGATCGCCTCGGCCCAGGCCGCGCCGGACGCGAGCGTGCCGTTCTGCACCCGGTTGATCACGTTCTCCACCGCGACCCGGGTCGGCCCGTTCTTGCGGCCCAGGTACTGCGGGGTGAGGCCCTCGGCCATCCGGGGGAAGATCTGCCCGACCGGCGCGGCGTTGAAGAACTCGTTCGTGAACTCGGCGATCGCCGGATCGGCGTAGAGGGCGGGTTGCGAGGGCAGGTTGCCGACCGTCTTGAAAACCTCGATCTGCTGCTCCGGCTGGATCAGCCACTCCACGAACCTGTACGCCTCGTCGACGTTGCGCCCCTGCTTCGGCACGGTGAGGAAGGAGCCGCCCCAACTGCCGCCGCCACCCGGCACCGTGGCGATGTCCCACTGCCCCCTGGTGCCGGGTGCCGTGTTCTGGATGTGCCCGAGCATCCACGCGGGGCAGGGCAGCACCGCGAACGCGCCGCTGGTGAAGCCCTTGTCCCAGTCGGCCTGGAAGCTGGTCAGGTTGGCGGAGATCCCGGCGTCGGCCGCCCTGACCGCGTAGTCGAAGGCGACCTTGGGGCCGCCTGCCATCTGCAACTGCTCGTCGGCGTCGAAGAAGCCGACCTGCTGCTGCCCGAGGATCGGATTGAACAGGTTGGTGGCGTTGTCGATGAACTTCTTCCCCGTCTCGGCGGTGTACCCCTGGCCGACCTCCAGGAACTTGTCCCAGGTGGGCCAGAGTGCGGAGACCTGGTCGCGCGCGGTGGGCAGGCCGGCGGCGGAGAAGAGGTCGGTGCGGTAGCACATGGCCAGGCCGCCGACGTCGGTGCCGAGGCCGATCTGGGTGGCGCCGTCGGCGGAGAGCGACTGCTTCCACTTCCACGGCAGGTAGGCGGTCTCGTACTTTCCGGCGCCCTTGTCGAGCAGGTTCACGAACTTGTCGGCCTGGCTGCGGAACTGGACGATGAACCCCTCGTCGACGGCGGCGATGTCGGGGGCACCGGAGCCGGCGATCAGCTTCTTCTGCAGGTCCTCGTGCTGGGCGTTGTACTCGCCCGAGTTGAGGGCGATCTTGACGTTGGTGTGCTCCGCCTCGTACTTCGTCTTGAGGTCCTGCAGGCCGAAGTCCCCCCAGAAGTTGATCGTCAGGGTGACCTCACCGCCGGAGCCGCCGGTGGTGCTGCGTCCGCTGCACGCGACGACGAGCGAACCGACCGTCAGACCCACGGCTGCGACCCGCAGCCACCGGGGTGTGGACCGTCTCATGACCCCTCCTCCACGCAGGCTACGAACGCTCCATAGATCGAGGAACGTCGACTGAACCGGATAAGTTAGGACCGTAAGGGTGCGCTCTCGCGGTGTCAACGGTGCGTTACAGACCGCGTCTTCCGGTAACCCATCGGTCGGCTGAACCGAACAAGTGACGGCGTCCGATCAGCCGATCACGAAGGTGCCGGACCGCCACCGGGACGGCAGTGGGCGACCGGTAGCGTTGGTGCCCGACGGCCCGCGCCCCCGCGCGCGGCGGGCAGACAGAGCGACCAGGAGGACGTACGCCGGTGAAGCGGCCCACCATCGCGGACGTCGCCCGACGGGCGGGGGTCTCCAAGGGCGCGGTGTCGTACGCGCTCAACGGGCAGCCGGGAGTCTCCGAGGCGACCCGGCAACGCATCCTCGCCATCGCCGCCGAGATCGGGTTCAGCCCGAGCAGCGCCGCGCGGGCCCTCTCCGGCGCGACCGCCCGGGCGATCGGGCTGATCCTGGCCCGACCGGCGCAGACGCTCGGCATCGAGCCGTTCTTCATGGAGCTGATCAGCGGTGTCGAGACCGAACTCTCCGCCCGCTCGTACGCGCTGACCCTCCAGGTGGTCGCCGACCAGGACGCCGAGATCGCGGTCTACCGGCGGTGGTGGGGCGAGCGGCGGGTGGACGGCGTACTCGTCTGCGACCTGCGCACCGACGACCGGCGGGTGCCGGTGCTGGAGGAGTTGCGCCTGCCCGCCGTGGTGATCGGCGGCCCCTCGGGCACCGGTGGACTGACCAGCGTCTGGTCCGACGACGCGGCAGCCCTCGTGGAGACCGTGGAGTACCTGTACGCGCTGGGCCACCGACGGATCGCCCGGGTCGGCGGCCTGCCCGAGCTGCTGCACACCGCCACCCGCACCCGGGCGTTCGGCGAGGTCTGCCAGCGGTTGGGACTGGCCGAGGCGGTGACGGTCTCCTCCGACTACACCGGCGAGGAGGGCGCCCGGGCCACCCGCCGGCTGCTCAGCTCCCGGGTCCGGCCGAGCGCGGTGATCTACGACAACGACGTGATGGCCATCGCCGGGCTCTCGGTGGCCCAGGAGATGGGGCTCGCCGTCCCGACCGAGCTGTCCATCGTGGCCTGGGATGACTCCCCGCTGTGCCGGCTGGTGCACCCGCCGCTGACCGCGCTCGGCCGGGACATCCCCGCGTACGGCGCGCACGCCGCCCGGCACCTGCTCCAGGCGATCGAGGGCGCTGCTGCGGTCGTGGTCGAGGACGAGACCGCGCACCTGACCCCGCGCGGCAGTACCGGCCCGCCCGCGTTCCGCCCATGAACCGGTTAAGCCACCGTCATCGTGACGTGGACGGGAACTCCTCAAGGTACGCCTCGACCCGTTCCGCGGTCGCCGGCCGGGCGAGTTCGAAGCCCTGGCCGTAACGGCACCCGGCGCGCTGCGCCCCGTCGACCTGGTGGGCGGACTCCAACCCTTCGGCGACCACCTCCAGACCCAGCCGGTCGGCGACGGTGACCACCACGTCCAGCAGCGGACCGGCCGGATCGCCGCTCGGCACCACCGACTCCGGACCGACCTTGAGCAGGTCGATCGGGAGCCGCCGCAGCTGGGCCAGGGAGGCGTGCGCGGCCCGGAAGTCGTCCAGGGCGGTCCGGATGCCCATCGACCGCAGACCGGCCAGCCGGGCCACCACGGTGGACAGCTCGGCACCCACCCGGGGCTCGGCCACCTCCACCACGAGTTGGTCCGGCGCCACCCCGTACGCGTCGAGCACCGCCGCCGTACGGGGCACGAAGTCCGGCGAGGTCAGCTCCCGGGTGGTGACGTTGATCGACATCCAGAGCCGCCGACCGCCGCCGGACCAGTGCGCCACCTGCCGGCAGGCCCGGTCCAGCACCCAGACGCCCAGCTCGCCCACGATGTCGAGGTCCTCGGCCACCGGCAGCAACTCCGCCGGGAAGACCGTGCCGAGCACCGGGCTGCGCCAGCGCAGCAGCGCCTCGGTGCCGACCGGCGAGCGGTCGGCCAGGTCGACCACCGGCTGGAAGACCAGGTCCAGCTCACCCCGGGCGACCGCACCGGGCAGCTCCCGTTCCAGGTCCAGCCGGCGGACCAGTTGCTCCTCCAGGTAGGCGTCGTACCACTCGACCCGCTCCCGGCCGAGCTGGGCGGCCCGCCGCCGGGCTAGGTCCGCCTGCCGCAGCACGTCCTCGGGGCGTCCGGGGGCCAGTTCGGCCAGCCCGACGCTGGGACGTGAGCGCAGCACCGCGCCGGCCACCTCGTACGGACGGCGCAACTCGATGATCAGGCGGCTGCCCAACGCATAGGCCATCATCGGTCCGGACCCGGTGACCACCGCCAGCCCGCCGCCGGAGAGGTCGAACACCTCGTCGTCGGCGGTCACCATGGCGCGCGCCCGGCGCACCGCCCCGGCCGCCACGTCGTCGCGCAGTGCCACCCCGGGCAACTCGGTCAGGTGCAGGTCCACGACCAGCAGGGCACCCTGGTCCGGCCAGGCCGCCAGCGCCCGCAGCAGACCGGCCCGGCCGTCCGGCCCGCGGCTCTCGGCGGTCACCGGCTCCGGTCCGGGCGGTGCCGGTTCCGCCGACGCCGTGGCTTCCTGCGCGCCCCGGACCAGTTCCCGGGCGACCAGTGGAGGCACTGCGGCGAGCGCGAGCAGCACCGCCGTGTTGTCCAGCAGGAGCCCGGCCTGCACCTGGTGGACGACGGCGAGCACCACCGCCGCCGCCGGCACCACCACCACCGGCCAGGACCGGGCCGTCCGGACCTCCGTTTCGGGTCCCGACCGCGCCGCCTGCCGCATCCCGCCGGCGACCAGCAGCACCCCGGCGACCAGCGGGGCGACCGCCAGCAGCGCCACCCGGCCGGCGGCCAACGGCAGCACCGCCAGCAGCACCAGCGCGAACAGGGTGGCCGACGCACCGGCCCGGCAACGGCTGACACCGCTCGCACGCTGGGCCCCGGCCAGCACGAGCAGCGCGTCGACCGCCAGCACGCCCAGGGCCACCGCCGCGACCAGCCGCACCGACGGGGCCGTGCCGGCGTACGGCAGCGTCAGCCAGGCGACGAGCACCAGCCAGACACCGGGCGCGGCGGCGTCCAGCACCCGCAGCAGCCGTACCCGCCACGGTGGTCGCGGCGGTCGGGGCAGGCTCGACAGGCCGCCGACGAGCAGGGCGGCGGTGCCGAGGAGCCCGACCGTCGCAGCTGTCGGCCGTTGCCCCACGGAGGCCAGTGGCAGGACCGCGGCGGTGAGACCGGCGGCCATCACGGCGCCGTGCAGCAGCGCGGCGGCACGGCGGGGCCGGGCCGCGCGACGACGGGCCAACCGACCGCCGTCGACGGTGGCGGCCGGCACGTCGACGCCGGTGGCGAGCCGGGACAGGCGGACGCCCGCCAGCGTGGAGCCGGCCGCCCCGGCGAGCGCCACCACCGCCAGGGTCGGGACCGCACCGACCGCACCGACCGCGACCAACAGCACGACCAGCGCGAGTACGCAGGACTCCGGCAGAAACGGTGAGCGGGCGCCGGCACGGAACACGGCGGCTCGGAACACAGACGCGACGGGCACGACGGTCGCCTTCGTGAGGGGGCACTGGGGCGGTGCGGCGGTGCGGGGCGGCGACAGGTGAAGTCCACCGCCCAACATCGATGAACGATCCGGCTCGCCGGGAGTGACGGGCAGTCGACAGTGAGTCCGGTCACGTGTCCCCGCTCCGGTGGCGGCCCGCTGCGGGCGGCATCCGGCCTGGTGCAATCATCGGGACATGGCTCGCTCCGACACCACCCGGTTCCGGCACAACCAGGCCATCCTGGTGGCGGCGATCGTCGCCACCATCGGCGCCCTGCCGCTGGCCGGTGCCCGTGCCTACCTGCTGCCGGTGTTGCTGGTGCCGCTGGCGGTGGCGGTCTGGGCGTGGCGGGCCGGCACCGACGCCGACCTCGCCGGGCTGCGCCTGCGGGCGCTGGCCGGGCAGCGTCGGATCCCCTGGGACCAGGTCGCCGAGTTCGGCGCCGATCCCCGGGGCCGGGCGATCGCCCGACTCGACGACGGTGAGCAGCTCGTGCTGCCCGCCGTACGCCGTGAGGACCTGCCCCGGCTGGTGGCGGCGGCCGGGCGGGGCGAACCCGAGACGGCTCAGTAGCCGTCGACCACCACGTTCTCCGGCCGCTCACCGGCGGCGAACCGGCGGATCTGCTCACCGACCAGCCGGTACGCCCGGGGCAGCAGCCCGCGTACCGAACCGGCCACGTGCGGGGTGATCAGCACGTTGGGCAGCTCCCAGAGCGGGTGGTCGGCGGGCAGCGGCTCCGGATCGGTGACGTCCAGCGCGGCGGAGATCCGGCCGGTGGACAGCTCGGCGAGCAGGGCCTCGGTGCGGGCCACCGGCCCCCGGGCGGCGTTCACCAGCAGCGCGCCGTCCGGCATCGCGGCCAGGAACTTCTCGTCGACCAGGCCCCGCGTCTGCGCGGTCAGCGGCACCAGCAGCACCACCACGTCGGCGTGCGGCAAGAGCTCGGGCAGCTCGTCGACGCCGTGCACCCCCTGCTCCGGCCGGGCCGTCCGGGCGACCAGCGTGAACTCCACCTCGAACGGCGCGAGCCGGTCCCGCACGGCGGTGCCGATCGACCCGGCCCCGACGATCAGGACCCGCTTGCCGGCCAGCTCGTCGGTGGGCGCCACCTCGTCGTACGCCCACCGGCGCTCGGCCTGGGCGCGGATCATCTCCGGGAAGGCCCGCAGTCGGGACAGGATCGCGGTGACCACCCACTCGGCGGTGGACGGGTCGTGCACACCCCGCGCGTCGCAGAGCATCACCCCGTCCGGCACCCGGCCGGCCCAGGCGTCCGCACCGGCGGAGAGCAACTGCACCACCGCCAGATCCGGCAGTTCGTGCGCGAACGGGACGATCTCCCGGGTCGCGAGGAAGGGCGGCACCCAGAACCGGACACCGTCGACCGACGAGGGGGGCCTCGCCGGGTCCTCCATCGTCTCGACGACGGTCTGCGGAGGCAGCTCGCCGAGCAGGGCGTGACCGGACTCGTGCGGGATCCATACCTTCACGCCAGCCGACGATAGACCCGTCGTGCGTACCGCCACCGGGGCGGGGGTCCGCCGACCTCCACGCCGACCCGGACAGCGGGCTAGGCTCGGGCGGGTGAGCGCTCCCCCGTACTCCCCGGCCCGTCGGGTCCGTGGGTTCCTCGCCGCCTCCTGCACGACGCTGCTGCTCGCGGCCACCGGGTGCAGCCTCGGCGAACCGGAACCGGATCCGGCCGGCGAGCCGCCGAACCTCCCGACCCCGTCGGCCAGCGCCCCGGGCGGCGGCCAGGAGGTGGTGGCCACCGTGCTGGCCCGGGGGCTGCGGGTGCCGTGGGGCATCGCCTTCCTGCCCGACGGCGGGGCACTGGTCACCGAACGCGACAGCGGCCGGATCGTCCAGGTCGGCCCGGAGTCGAGCCCGGACGGCCTGCGGATTACCGAGCGGCAGACCGTCGACGACGTGGTCGCCTCCGGCGAGGGTGGCCTGCTGGGCATCGCCGTGTCGCCGGAGTTCGCGCAGGACCGCACGGTCTTCGTCTACTACACCGCCGAACAGGACAACCGGATCGCCCGGATGCGGCTGGGCGAGAAACCCACCCCGATCCTCACCGGCATCCCCAAGGCGGGCGTCCACAACGGCGGCGGCCTGGCGTTCGGCCCGGACGGGCAGCTCTACGCCAGCACCGGCGACGCCGGGGACACCGACCAGTCGCAGGACGTCAAGAAGCTCGGCGGCAAGATCCTGCGGATCACCACCGAGGGCAAGCCCGCGCCGGGCAACCCCTTCCCGAACTCCCCGGTCTGGTCCGTCGGGCACCGCAACGTGCAGGGCATCGCCTGGTCCGGCGACCGGATGTACGCGGTGGAGTTCGGCCAGAACACCTGGGACGAGATCAACCAGGTGACCAAGGGCAAGAACTACGGCTGGCCCGAGGTCGAGGGGCGCGGCGGCGACAAGGAGTACGTGGACCCGATCGTGCAGTGGTCGACCGACGAGGCGTCCTGCTCCGGCCTGGCCGCCAGCGAGCGGCTGCTGGCCACCGCCTGCCTGCGCGGACAGCGGCTCTGGCTGGTCGAGCTGACCGACACCGGCACCGTGCTCGGGCAGCCGCAGGCGCTGCTCACCGAGGAGTACGGGCGGCTGCGGGCGGTCGCCGCCGCGCCGGACGGCTCGCTCTGGGTGGGCACCTCCAACCATGACGGACGCGGTCGACCCGCACCAGAGGATGACCGCTTGTTGCGGCTTGTTTTCGCAGGTGGCGGCGCCGGGCGAAGCTGAGGCATCCTCGACACGCAGCACCTCGGGTTTGCCAAGATCCTCAGGCGGGCAGGTCAGAATCTCAGCATGGACGATCACGAGAACGAGAAGCCGCACCGCGATCGGGACGGGGACGACCCGACCGGTCGTCCGCGTCGCTTCGTCTCGCTACGGCGCTCCGCCGCCGATTCGCCCCGCGCCGGGCGGCGCCATGGGCTGCGCCGGCTCGGGGCCGGCTTGGCGCTGCTGGTCGTCACGCTGACCGGGGTACTGCTCGGGGTACTCGCCGGAGGGCACGTCAGCACCGACATCGGCCCGTTCCAGGCCCGGCTCTCCGTCGCGCCGGCGGTCAACGGCAGCACCACCGTCGACATCCCGCCGCTGGGCGCGCTGCTGCTGGACAGCCACGACGGGCCGACCCGGCTGACCGTGGAGCTGGGTGCGCTGGACCAGGGCCGCACCGAAGCCCTGATCGACGACCCGGCGAGCATCAACCGGGCCACCCAGTCGGCCGTCGACGACGTCCAGGAGGGCGTGCTGCGGCTCGGTCTGCGTACCGTCGGCGCGACCGTGCTGGCCACGCTGGTGCTGGCGCTGCTGGCCTTCCGGGACACCCGGCGGGCGGCCTGGGCCGGCGCGCTGGCGCTGGTGATCAGCGCGGGCAGCCTGGGCACCGCCGCCGCCACCGTGCGGCCGCAGGCGATCGAGGAGCCCACGTACGAGGGGCTGCTGGTCAACGCCCCGGCGATCGTCGGTGACGTCCGCAAGATCGCCAACGACTACGGCCGGTACGCCGAACAGCTCCAGCGGCTCATCGGCAACGTCACCCAGCTCTACACCACCGTGTCGGCCCTGCCGGTGTACGAGCCGGAGCCCGGCACCACCCGGGTGCTGCACATCTCCGACATGCACCTCAACCCGGCCGCCTGGCAGCTCATCCGGACGGTGACCGAGCAGTTCGGCATCGACGTGGTGATCGACACCGGCGACATCACCGACTGGGGCAGCGAGCCGGAGGCCTCCTACGTCGGCTCGATCAGCCTGCTGGAGAAGCCGTTCGTCTACATCCGGGGCAACCACGACTCGCCGCGTACCGCTGCGGCGGTGGCCCGGCAGCCGAACGCGATCGTGCTGGACAACACCACCGCGACCGTCGCCGGGCTGACCATCGCCGGCATCGGCGACCCCCGCTTCACCCCGGACAAGAGCACCTCACCGGCGAGCGGCGGCCTGAACCAGCCCACCGCCGACGAGCTGATCGCCACCGGTGACAAGCTGGCCGCCACGGTCCGCAGTTCCCCCCGGCCGGTGAACATCGCACTGGTGCACGACCCGGCCTCGGCCGGTCCGCTCTCCGGCACCTGCCCGCTGGTGCTCGCCGGCCACACCCACGACCGGCGGGTCAACACGCTGCCCGAGGTGCCGGGCGAGCAGCCGACGACGCTGATGGTGCAGGGCTCCACCGGCGGTGCCGGGCTACGCGGCCTGGAAGGCGAGGAGCCGACCCCGCTGGCGATGACCGTCCTCTACTTCGACCAGGACAAGCAGCTCCAGGCGTACGACGACATCACCGTCGGCGGCACCGGACAGGCGCAGGTGAACCTGGAACGCACCGTGGTGCAGCCGCCGACGCCGCTGTTGACCCCGCCGCTCACCCCCACCCCGACACCGACCCGCTGACGCGCGCGACGTCCGGCGGGGCCCCAGGCACGCAGAGGCGGCCCCGGCTCGGGCTCGCGGCTCGGGGTTCTGGCTCGCGGCTTGCGGCTCGGGCTCGCGGCTCGCTGGTGTCGGTCTCGGCTGCTGTCGAGCTGAACCGCGCATGCTGTCGCGATCCTCGACCCGCCCGAGGTGCTCCTTCACAGCAGCGGCGAGGAGAACCGACCGGGGTGCTCGCGGAGGTCTCCGGCGGTCCGCTCGGTGCCGGTCGCGGTAGGTCGCTCACCGTCGTGAGCGACCTACCGACGACGGCCTGCGCGACCCGTCGTACGACCTACCGACGACAGCCACCGCGACCCGACGTGAACGACCTACCGACGACAGCCTGCGCGACCCGTCCATGCCGTCAGCTCGAAAGGGCCCGGACCCGATACCGCCACCTCTGCACGCACACACCCACCCCCGGCATGGAGCGACGGGGACAGGCACCGACCGGGGTTCCGAACTGACGGCACGAGGTCGATCCGGGCCGCTCGCTCCAGCAGCACCGGCCGAGGTCAGCGCAGGGCGAGAGCGGCCAGGGCGGCGTTGACGATGCTGCCCGGCAGCAGGTCGTGCAGCTCGTACAGCTCGGCGACGCTGCCGGACTGGCCGAACTCGTCCACGCCGAGCGGCACCGCCGCCGCACCCACCGCCGAGCCGAGCCACGCCATCGCGTGCGAGGCGGCGTCGTGCACGCTGACCACCGGCACCCGGTCGGCGAAGGCGGACCGCAGCGCGCCCGGCACGCTGGGCACGGTGGCGGTGCGTACGCCCTGCCGCAGGGTGCGCTGCCAGGCGCGGTAGAGGCGGTCCAGGCTGGTCACGTCGACCACGTGCGCGGCGACGCCCTCATCGGCCAGTTCCGCGGCGGCGGCGAGCACCTCGGGCAGGACCGCACCCGAGGCGGCCAGTTGCACCGTCGGCGCGTCGGTCAGGTGCGGGTACGCCTGGTGCGCGTCGACCAGCCGGTACGCCCCAGCCAGCACCTGCCGGCGCAGCACCGCGTCACCGAGCCGGGCCCGGGCCGCCTCGAACGGCGCCTGGTCCAGCGGGCGGGTGCTGAGCCGGAAGTAGTACGCGCCGTCCTCGGCCGGCGCGGCCGTCGGCACCGGCTGTGGCGCACCCGCGATGTGCCCGAGCGCGTCGCAGAGCAGCCAGTCCAGGCTGACCGCGTACGCGGGCTCGACGAAGGTCACGCCGGGCAGCTCCAGCCCCACGCTGGCGGTGATGGTCGACTGGTGCGCGCCGCCCTCCGGGGCGAGCGTGATGCCGGACGGGGTGCCGGCCACCACGAACCGGGAACCGGAGTACGTGCCGTAGAGGAACGCGTCCAACCCGCGCAGCACGAACGGGTCGTAGACGGTGCCCACCGGCAGCAACGGTTGGCCGGACAGGTCCCAGGCGAGCCCGAGTTGGCCGAGCAGCAGGAACAGGTTCATCTCGGACATGCCCAGCTCGATGTGCTGCCCCTCGGGGCTCTCCGTCCAGCGCAGCATCGTCTCCGACGACCAGGAGCGCTGGGCGGTCGGGGCGAACACCCCGGTCCGGTTGATGAACCCGGCGAGGTTGGTCGACGTGGCCACGTCCGGCGCCGTGGTCACCAGGTACTTCCCGACCTGCGGATCCCGGGCCAGGTCCACCAGCACCCGTCCGAAGACCTCCTGGGTGGAGATCGGCTTGTTGGCGCGTACGTTCGTGGCCTGCGGGACGGTGACCCCGAGCGCACGCTCGCGGGGCGCGCGGGACAGCGCCTCCCGACGCTGCCCGGCCCGGATGCCGGCCGGGGACGCCGGGTCGAGGCGGTCCCACTCGGTGTCCCGGGTCAGGTCGTGCCCGGCCCGCAACGCGTCGACCTGCTCACCGGAGAGCAGCGCCGAGTGGTTGCGCGGATTGCCGGCGATCGGCAGACCCCACCCCTTGACCGTGTACGCGAACACCACGCTCGGACGGTCGGTCACCGCGTCGCACTGGGCGTACGCGTCGAGCAGCGCCGCCAGGTCGTGCCCGCCCAGGTCGGTGACGAGCGGGCCCAGGTCCTCGTCGGTGATGTCGGCGATGAACGCGGCGATGCCGTCGGGCGCCCCGTCCAGGAACTGCTCGCGCAGCGCCGACCCGGTCAGCCCGAACAGCGACTGGTACTGCTCGTTCGGCATCTTGTCGATCCAGTCGCGCAGTGCCGCCCCGCCCGGCCGCTCGTACGCCTCGGCGAGCCGGCGACCGTACTTGACCTCGACCACGTGCCAACCGGCCGCCTCGAACTGGCCGCGCCACTGGTCAATGCGGACGCCGGGGACGACCCGGTCCAGCGACTGCCGGTTGAAGTCGACCACCCACATGACACTGCCGAGTCCGGTGGTGGCCGGGTCGGCGACCGCCTCCCAGATGTTGCCCTCGTCCAGTTCCGCGTCACCGATGAGCGCCACGAACCGGGAGTGCGGGCGCGCGCCGAAGTGCGCGTCGACGTACCGCCGGGTCACCGCGGCGAACAGCGGCGCGGCGGCGCCGAGGCCCACCGAGCCGGTGGAGAAGTCCACGTCGTCCGGGTCCTTGGTCCGTGACGGGTACGACTGGAGTCCACCCCGGGCCCGCAGCGTGGTCAGGTACGACCGGTCCAGGTTGCCGAGCAGGTACTGGATGGCGTGGAACACCGGTGAGGCGTGCGGCTTCACCGCGACCCGGTCCTCGGCGTCGAGATGCGCGAACCACAACGCGGTCATCGCGGTGACCAGGGAGGCGCTGGACGCCTGGTGTCCGCCGACCTTCACCCCGTCCCCGGTGCTGCGGTCGTGGTTGGCCGCGTCCACGATCCGGGTGGCGAGCCAGAGCACCCGGCGCTGGATCTCGTCGAGGACGTCGATGTCGTGCTGGTTCACGGTGACTCCAGGGGTCCGGCACGTCGTCGTTGACGCCCGGTCGGGGGGACAGGGGTGGTGGTGCGGATGCAAGGAAGGGACCCTTCCTATACACCAGACGGTAAGAAGGGTCCCTTCCTTACACCTCAGGCGCCGAGGCGCTCCAGGATCAGCTCGCGGACGGTCTTGGCGTCGGCCTGCCCGCGCGTGGTCTTCATGACGGCGCCGACCAGCGCGCCGGCTGCGGCGACCTTGCCGCTGCGCACCTTGTCGGCGATGTCGGGGTTGGCGGCGATCGCCTCGTCCACCGCGGCGGTCAACGCGCCGGTGTCGGAGACGACCTCCAGGTTCCGGTTGGTCATGATCTCGGTGGGCGTACCCTCGCCCGCGACCACGCCCTCCAGCACCGTACGGGCCAGCTTGTCGTTGAGCTTGCCGGCGTCGACAAGCGCCTGGAGCTCGGCGACCTGCGCCGGGGTGGCGCCCACGTCGGCCAGTTCCACGCCGGTCTCGTTGGCCCGCCGGGACAACTCGCCCAGCCACCACTTGCGGGCGGCGGCCGGGGTGGCACCGGCGGCGATGGTGGCCTCGATCAGCTCCACCGCGCCAGCGTTGAGCACCGACTGCATGTCCAGGTCGGAGAGCCCCCACGCCTCCTGGAGCCGGCGCCGGTGCAGCCGGGGCAGCTCCGGCAGGGCCGCCTTCAGCTTGGCCACCCAGGCGGTGTCCGGCGCGAGCGGCACCAGGTCCGGCTCGGGGAAGTAGCGGTAGTCGGTGGCGGTCTCCTTGGACCGGCCGGGGGTGGTGTCGCCGGTGTCCTCGTGGAAGTGCCGGGTCTCCTGGGTGATCCGCCCGCCCGCGTCCAGCACCGACGCCTGCCGCAGCATCTCCGAGCGCACCGCCCGCTCGACCGAGCGCAGCGAGTTGACGTTCTTGGTCTCGGTGCGGGTGCCCCACTCCTCGCCGGGCAGGTTCAGCGACGTGTTCACGTCACACCGCAGCGACCCCTCCTCCATCCGCACGTCGGAGACGCCGAGCGAGCGCAGCACGTCCCGCAGCTCGGTGACGTACGCCCGGGCCACCTCGGGGGCGAGCGCGCCGGTGCCCGGGATCGGCTTGGTGACGATCTCCACCAGCGGGATGCCGGCCCGGTTGTAGTCGACGAGCGACTCGGTCGCGCCGTGGATCCGGCCGGTGGCACCGCCCACGTGCAGCGTCTTGCCGGTGTCCTCCTCCAGGTGCACCCGCTCGATGCCGATCCGCACCGTCTCGCCGTTCACCTCGACGTCCAGGTAGCCGTCCACACAGAGCGGCTCGTCGTACTGGCTGATCTGGAAGTTCTTCGGCATGTCGGGGTAGAAGTAGTTCTTCCGGGCGAACCGGCACCACTCGGCGACGGAGCAGTTCAGCGCCAGGCCGATCCGAATGGTCGCCTCGATGGCCGCCTTGTTGGCCACCGGCAGCGAGCCGGGCAGGCCCAGGCAGACCGGGCAGACCCGGGTGTTCGGCTCGCCGCCGAAGTCGGTCGGGCAACCGCAGAACATCTTCGTGTTCGTGCCCAGCTCGACGTGGGTCTCCAGGCCGATCACCGGCTCGAATCGCGCGACGACCTCGTCGTACGCGGGCAGCGTCGTGGTCATGAGAACTCCAGCTTTCGGGCGGTAGCCGGCCCGCGCCGGCATCCGGACACAACGCCGCCCAGCCTAGCCGCTCCGCCCACCTGTCCTCGGTCGGGCGTCACCCCGCGGTGAACCCCTGCCGACGGCGGTACGCCACCACCAGCAGGATGCCGCCGATGCTGAACGCCACGACACCGAGGAGCATCAGCACCAGGGCCGAGTTCTCCCCGGTGACCGGCAGCCAGGCCCCGGTCGTCCGGGACGGCGACGGCGCGGCGGCGGTCGGCGTCGGGCTCTGCGACGGCGCGGTCGGGTACGCGGTCGGCTGCTCGGTGGGGGTCGGCGAGACCGACGGGGTGGCCGTCGGGTCGGGGTAGACGACCAGCGACAGCTCCTCGGTGTCGCTGGTCGCGGTGCCGGTGGCGCGGACCGTGAAGTCGAAGCTCCCGGCGACGGTCGGGGTGCCGCTGAGCACGCCGTCCGCCGCGAGCACGAGCCCGTCGGGCAGCGCCCCGGCGGCCAGCCCGAACCGGATGTCGGAGTCGCCGTCGGCGGAGAACCGGAACGAGTACGCCTGCCCGGCCGTGCCGCGTGGCGGGGCGGCCGAGGTGACCACCACGGCCGGCGTGGCGATCACCAGCGTGACCTCCTGGCGCCCCTGGAAGCCGTTCGCGTCGGTCGCCAGCAGGTCCAACCGGTAACGGCCGGCCTGGCTGGGGCTGCCCGCGAGGACACCGGCCGAGGAGAGCGACAGGCCCGGCGGCAACGCGCCCGAGCCCAGCGAGACGGTGTGCGGGGCGGTGCCGCCCGAGACGACGAACCGGTGCGTCGGGTAGACCTGCCCGACGTACCAGGGCGAGACCGGCGCCGGTGAGGTGACGGTGACGACCGGCTGCGCCACCACCACGGTGACCTGGTGGTCGGCGAACTCCCCGCTCGGCGAACCGGTGGCCCGGACGGTGAAGGCGAAGCGACTCGCCACGGTGGGCGTACCGGTCAGGGTCCCGGCCGAGGAGAGCGCCAGACCGGGCGGGATCGCGCCGGCGACCAGCGAGAACCGGATCTCCTCGTCGCCGGTGGCGGTGAAGGTGTGACCCGGGTACGGCTCGTGGGCGGTCACCCCGGACGGCGGCGGGTCGGAGGTGACGGCGATGGTGACGACCGCCGGATCCACGATCACCGGATCGACGGCGGCCGGATCCACGATCAGCGGATCGGCGACGACCGGTGCTGCCGCAGCGGGCACGGCGACGCCGATCAGCAGCATCGTGAGCACCGAGACAATCGTGATCGGCCGCAGCGTCTTCATCGCAGTTCCAGTCGGCTAGAAGCCCATGCTTGCGTTTCGCCAGCGGCTCGGACTCTATCCAACCCGCGCACGTCACCATGCGTTATGAGTCCGAACGGTGACCTCGTGTCACCGGGGGCAAAGGACCGGCGGGGCGGCCGGAGCCGCCCCGCACGGCGTCACAGCGTCGGCGGCGTGAAGGTGCCGACCGCGCTCTCCAGCGCGGCGGCGACCCGGTACATCCGGTCGTCGGCCATCGTCGGGGCCATCACCTGCAACCCGACCGGCAGCCCGTCGGAGAGACCGCACGGCACCGAGATGCCCGGGCCGCCGTACAGGTTGGTCGGGATGGTGTACAGGTCGGCCAGGTACATCTGGTACGGGTCGGAGGTGCGCGCGCCCAGCGGGAACGCCACGAACGGCGTGGTCGGCGAGATCAGCGCGTCGACCCGCTCGAACGCGGCGGTGAAGTCGCGGGTGATCAGCGTACGGACCTTCTGCGCCTGCCCGTAGTACGCGTCGTAGTAGCCCGACGACAACGCGTACGTGCCGAGCATGATCCGGCGCTTGACCTCGGGGCCGAAGCCCGCCTCCCGGGTCAGCGACATGACCTCCTCCAGCGACCGGTTGCCGTCGTCGCCGATGCGCAGGCCGAACCGCACACCGTCGAAGCGGGCCAGGTTGGAGGAGCACTCGCTCGGGGCGATCAGGTAGTAGGCCGGCAGCGCGTACGCGAAGTTCGGGCAGGACACCTCGACGATCTCCGCGCCCAGCTTCGTCAGCGCGTCGACGGCCTCGTTGAAGGCGGCCATCACGCCCGGCTCGGCACCCTCGCCGACGAACTCGGAGACGATGCCGAGGCGGACCCCGGTCAGGTCGCCGGTCGCACCGAGCCTCGCGGCGGCCACCACGTCCGGCACCGGGGCCGGGATGGAGGTGGAGTCACGCGGGTCGTGGCCGCCGATCGCCTCGTGCAGCAGCGCGGCGTCCAGCACCGTACGCGCGCACGGGCCGGGCGTGTCCAGCGAGGAGGAGAAGGCCACCAGGCCGTACCGGGAGGTCCCGCCGTAGGTCGGCTTCGCGCCGACGGTGCCGGTGACCGCGCCCGGCTGGCGGATCGAGCCGCCGGTGTCCGAGCCGATCGCCAGCGGTGCCTCGTACGCGGCCAGTGCCGCCGCGCTGCCCCCGCCGGAGCCGCCCGGGATGCGCCCGGTGTCCCACGGGTTGCGGGTCGGCCCGTACGCCGAGTACTCCGTCGAGGAGCCCATGGCGAACTCGTCCATGTTGGTCTTGCCGAGCATCACGGTGCCGGCGGCGCGCAGCCGCTGCACGATCGTCGAGTCGTACGGCGGGCGCCAGCCCTCCAGGATCTTCGAGCCGACCGTGGTCGGCACGCCCCGGGTGGTGAGCACGTCCTTGACCGCGACCGGCACTCCGGCCAGCGGGCCCAGCTCCGCTCCGGCGGCCCGCCGGGCGTCCACCTCGCGGGCGGCGGCGAGCGCACCCTCGGTGTCGACGTGCAGGAAGGCGTGCACCCGGTCGTCGACCGCGGCGATCCGGTCCAGGTGCGCCCGGGTCACCTCGACCGCCGAGGTCTCACCGGAGGCGACCAGCCCGGCGATCTCGGTGGCGGTGAATCTGGTCAGCTCGCTCACGATGCCACATCCTCGTCCAGGATCCGCGGAACGCGGAACCGCTGCTCCTCGGCGTCGGGCGCGCCGGACAGCGCCTCCTCGGGGGTCAGGCACGGCGTCACGACGTCCTCGCGGAGCACGTTGGTCAACGGCACCGAGTGCGAGGTCGGCGGGATGTCGGCGGCGGCGACCTCGCCCACCTGGGCGACCGCCTGGAGGATCACGTCGAGCTGGCCGGCGAAGGTGTCCAGCTCCTCCTCCGTCACGGCGAGCCGCGACAGTCGCGCCAGGTGCGCGACCTCCTCGCGGGAGATGGCGGCCATCGGTGCCCCCTTCGTGGCTGTCCTGCGTCTGCGTACGCCCACCGCGCGGCGTGCGACGCGACGCGCGGTGACCGGAGCGAGTCTATTGTTCCGCGCCCGGCCCGCCGTCCCCGGCTCCCCGGGGCGTCCGGCCCACCGACCCGGGGACCCGTCCGGGCGGCGGTGTCGCAGCGGCCCGGCCGAGGGTCACCGAGGGCTGCGGCGGGGTACGTCCGGCTCGTCGTGGCCGCCGAGCGGGCGCACCGGTCGGTACCGACCCAGCCAGGCGACCAGTTCCTCGGCCGGCATCGGTCGGGCGTAGAACCAGCCCTGCGCGGCGTCGCACCCGGCCGCGTGCAGCATCCGCCAGGTCTTCTCGTCCTCCACGCCCTCGGCGACCACCCGCAGCCCGAGCGCCTTGCCCAACTCGATCGTCGACCGGACGATCGCCGCGTCGTCGGAGTCCTCGGTCATCCCGAGGACGAAGGACCGGTCGACCTTCACCTCCGACAGCGGCAGCCGGCGCAGGTGTTGCAGTGACGAGTAGCCGGTGCCGAAGTCGTCCAGTGCGATGCCGACCCCGATCCGGTGCAGGCGGGTGATGGTGGTCAGGACGCGGCGCGGGTCGGCCATCAACGCACCCTCGGTGATCTCCAGTTGCAGCCGTTCCGGCGCCACGCCGTACCGGGTCAACCGGTCCGCGATCTGGTCGGCGATCTCGCCGGTGTGCAGGTCCCGCACGCTGACGTTGAGCGCCGCCCGCAGGCCCAGACCGGCCGCCGACCACTTGGCCAACTGCTCGACCACGTCGTCCACCACCCGACGGGTGAGCAGGCGCATCACCGCACTCTGTTCGGCGACCCGGATCAGTTCCTCCGGGTCGACCATGCCCCGGCGGGGGTGCCGCCACCGCAGCAGCGCCTCGACCCCGACCACCTCGCCGGTGGCGATGGCGACCTGCGGCTGGTAGTACATCGTGATCTCGCCCGCGTCCCCGGCCGGATCACCGCCGATCGCGGCACCGGCGAAGGGTGTGCCCTCGTCACCCGGCCGGTGGGCGCCGACCGGTCCGGACCACGGCTCGCCGGGGACCGCCGCCGGGTCGACGGGCCGGGCGGTCCGGCGCAGGATCGGGTCCGCGCCGGTCACGATCCGGGCGATCAGCTCGTCGTCGGAGGCGACCACCGGCGGCCGGTGACGACGACGGAACCACCGGCCGGCACCGCGCTGCCGCACCACCGGGTTCGCGGTCAGCGCCGCGCCGTCCCCGCCGCGCACCACCGGCGTGGTGTCCCCGTCCCGCGTCCCGGGTGCCTCGCCCGGGGTGTCGGCGGCGGAACGGGCCGCCGCGCCCGCGTCCAGCACCCGCCGCAGGTCGGCCAGCAGGCCCAACCGCTCGGCGGAGTTGTGGTCGGACTCCGCGGTGTAGACGGCGACCGTGTCGTTGCGGTGCTTGGCGTCGTACATGGCCACGTCGGCGTGGCGCATCAGGGTGGCGAAGTCCTCGCCGTGCTCCGGGTACAGGGCGATGCCGATGGAGCCGCCGACGTCCAGCGGCAGCCCGTCCAGCGGCACCGGCTCGGCGAGGACCCGCACCACCTGGTCGGCGAGGGCACGGGCCTCGGTGACGTCGTCCACCCCGGTCATCACGATGGCGAACTCGTCGCCGCCGAGGCGGACCACCAGGTCCGGCGCCGGCACCACATCGGTCAGCCGGGCGCTCACCTCGACCAGCAGCCGGTCGCCGACGGCGTGCCCGAGGGCGTCGTTGACGTTCTTGAAGCGGTCCAGGTCGATCAGGAGCAGGGCCAGGCGGGCGCCGGGCTCGCCGCGTGCGGCGCGCTCGGCGTGCCGGTGGACCTGCTCGTTGACCTCGCTGAGCAGCGCCTTTCGGTTGGGCAGCCCGGTCAGCGGGTCGAGGGCGGCGAGTTGGTGCTGTTCCACGGTGAGCCGGGCCATCCGGTAGACGGCGAACAGCGGCACCAGGACCAGCGGCACCAGGGCGGCACTGGCCCGCGCGGCGGTGACCAGCACCGGCGCGAGCAGCAGCAGGGACCCGGTGGAGAGCAGCTCGAACGGCAGGCCGTGGCGGGCGTTGGGCCACCACCGTTCGCCGAAGCGCAGTCGGACGGCCGTGGTCACCAGCCCGTAGTTCACCACGAACCAGGCCACCCCGGCCCCGCCGATCGCGGCGATGTCGGTCCACCCCAGACGGCCGCCGTCGAAGATGCCGCCCGGCCCGAGCCGGGTGACGGCGTACGCGGCGGCCAGCGCGCAGGCGTACTGCCCGGCGTTGAAGGCGACCCGCCAGGGGGTGTGCCGCATCCGGGCTCCGGAGACCAGCACGGCGACCGCCTGCACCGCGACTGCCGGGCCGAGACCCCAGCCGAGCAGGATGGCGAAGGTGAAGCAGGTCGACGGGAAGACCGCGGACGAGGAGGGCCGCCGGCCGGGCGGCAGGAACGGGCGCGCGTCGCAGGCGACGGCGAGCACGGCCATCGTCCAGAACGCCGCCGGCAGGTCGGGCAGCGTTCCGGCGAACGAGACCATCGGCCCGACGGAGAGCAGCACGGCCACGACCAGCACGAGGCCGACGAAGACCGAGAACGGCGCGGTGCGCCCGGGCGGGACGAGGTTGCGCGGATCGGGCGGCTCCATCACACCTCCCGCTACAGGACACGACGCGTGGGTTTACGCACCGTGTCCCCATGAAACGCCCTCGACGGCCGGAAACAAGGTACGACAGCCACGAATCGGTCGTAGTCGTAATTAAGTTGGTATCCGGGCGAGTCCCCGCAAGATCGGCAAGTGCCGCTTCACTCCTCGACGCGGGCCACCGCGCGGGCCGCCTCCGGGCCGGAGTCGAGCAGCACCTGGAAGCCCTCCTCGTCGAGGATCGGCACCTTGAGCCCGGCCGCCTTGTCCGCCTTGGACCCGGGATTGTCGCCGACCACCACGAAGCCGGTCTTCTTCGACACCGAGCCGCTGACCTTGCCGCCCCGGGACTGGATCGCCTCGGCGGCCTGGTCGCGCGAGTGACCGGACAGGGTCCCGGTGACCACCACGGTCACCCCCTCCAGCGGACGCGGGCCCTCCCCCTGCGCCTCCTCGGCCATCCGGACGCCCGCGTCGGCCCACTTGCGGATCACCTCGCGGTGCCAGTCGACGGCGAGCCACTCCCGGATGCTCACCGCGATGGTGGGGCCGACTCCGTCGACGGAGGAGAGTTCCTCCTCGGACGCGGCGTCGATCGCCTCGACCGACCGGAAGTGCCGCGCGAGTGCCTGCGCGGCGGTCGGCCCGACGTGCCGGATCGAGAGGGCCACCAGCACCCGCCACAGCTCGCGTTCCTTGGCGACGGCGAGGTTGTCGAGCAGCTTGACCGCGTTGCTGCCGAGGCTGCCGTCCTTGTTGACGAAGAACGGCGAGCGGGCCAACTGCTCGGCGTCAAGCGAGAAGAGGTCGCCCTCGTCGGTGATGACCTGCGCGTCGAGCAGCGCGGCGGCGCTTTTGTAGCCGAGCGCCTCGATGTCGAAGACCTTGCGCCCGGCCAGGTGGTAGACCCGTTCGCGCAACTGCGCCGGACAACTGCGCGAGTTGGGGCAACGGATGTCGACGTCGCCCTCCTTCGCCGGGGCGAGCGGGGTGCCACAGGCCGGGCAGACTGTGGGCATCACGAACGCCCGGGCGTCGGGCGGACGCAGCTCGACCACCGGGCCGAGCACCTCGGGGATCACGTCGCCGGCCTTGCGGATCACCACCGTGTCGCCGATCAGCACCCCCTTGCGCTCCACCTCGCGGGCGTTGTGCAGGGTCGCGTACGCGACGGTGGAGCCGGCCACCTTCACCGGCTGGAGCAGCGCCCGGGGCGTGACCCGACCCGTCCGTCCCACCTCGACCTCGATGTCGAGCAGCGTGGTGTTGACCTCCTCGGGCGGATACTTGAAGGCGATCGCCCAGCGGGGCGCCCGGCTGGTCGAGCCGAGCCGGCCCTGGATCGGCACCGGGTCGACCTTGACCACCACGCCGTCGATCTCGTGCTCCACGTCGTGCCGGTGCGCGGCGTAGTGCGCGATGTAGTCCCGGACGCCGGCCAGGTCGGGCACCACCCGCCAGCGGTCGCTGGTCGGCAGCCCCCAGGCCCGCAGCGCGGAGTACGACTCGGACTGGGTGGCCGGCTGGAAGCCGCGCCGGGCACCGATGCCGTGCACCACCAGGCGCAGCGGCCGGGACGCGGTGATCCGTGGGTCCTTCTGGCGCAGGCTGCCGGCGGCGGCGTTACGCGGGTTGGCGAACGGCGCCTTGCCCTGCTCGACCAGGCCCGCGTTCAGGTCGGCGAAGGCGGCGACCGGGAAGTAGATCTCGCCGCGCACCTCGATCAGCTCGGGGACCGGCCCGAACTCCGCCGAGTCGGTCAACCGGCCGGGCACGTCCCGGATGCTGCGCACGTTGGCGGTGACGTCCTCACCGGTGCGGCCGTCGCCCCGGGTCGCCGCCCGCACCAGCCGACCCGACTCGTAGGTGAGGTTGATCGCCAGCCCGTCGACCTTCAGCTCGCACAGGTAGGGCACCGGACCGCCGGCGTCCCGCTCGACCCGTTCGGCCCACGCCGCCAGCTCCTCGTCGGCGAACGCGTTGTCCAGCGACATCATCCGTTCGGCGTGTGCCACCGGGGCGAAGTCGGTGGAGAAGGTGCCGCCGACCCGCTGGGTCGGCGAGTCCGGGGTGCGCAGCGCCGGGAACTCCTCCTCCAGCGCCTCCAGCTCCCGCAGCAGCCGGTCGAAATCGGCGTCCGAGACGGTCGGCGCGTCGAGCACGTAGTAGCGGTACTGGTGCTCGGTCAGCTCCTGGCTCAGCGTGGCGTGCCGCTCCCGTGCCTGCGGGGTCGGCTCGGCACCGGCCGCCGCCTCCTGCGCCGCGCTGACCTGCTCGCCGATGGCTTCCTCGGACACCCCGCGACCTCCTGTGATGGGCACCCCGGCACGGTATCCGGCGGGTCGGACAGTTCACCGGGAACCCCACCGGTTCGTGCCGGTCAGCGCTGCCAGGCGGCGGCGAGGGCGGCGAGTTGGTCGGCGTACTCGATGCGACCTGCCCAGTCTGCGGGCCAGGCGGCGGCACCCACGGCGGCACCGACGAACGCCCCGGCGAGCGCGGCGATCGAGTCGGAGTCACCGGCGGTCCGCGCACCCCGGGTCAGCGCGCCCACCGGGTCGTCGGCGTGCCGGACGGCGCAGTAGAGCGCGGTCGCCAACGCCTCCTCGGCGATCCAGCCCTCACCGGTCCAGCGGCACGGGTCGCCGCCGTCGTCCGGGCCGGCGAGGGCCGCGTCGAGCCGGGCCAGCACCTGAAGGCACTCGTCCCACCCCCGGGCGATGAACTCCTGCGGCGTCCGCACGCCGGGGCGTTGCCAGAGGTCGCCGAGCCAGTCGCCCCGGTAGACCTCGCGCTGCTCGTGGGCCCGCACGGTGAGCCGGCCGGGCAGCTCGGCCAGCGCCGCGCCGTCGACCAGCAGCCGCACCGCGTACGCGGTCAGTTCGCTGGCCGCCAGGCCGGTCGGGTGCCCGTGCGTCAGTCCGGCCTGGAGCTGGGCCAGTCCGGCGACGGTGTCGAGGTCGACGTCGAGCAGACCGACCGGGGTGACCCGCATGTTCGCCCCACAGCCCTTCGAACCGGCCTGGGTCGCCTGCTGCCAGGGCAGTCCTCGGGACAGCTCGGCGCAGGCCCGCAGGCAGGTCATCCCGGGCGCGCGGTTGTTGTCCGGGCTGGCCGCCCAGGCCAGGAAGCGCTGCCGCAGCAACGGCTCGACGACCTCGGGCGTGTACGCGGACGCGTCGTGCAGTGCCCAGCCGACCGCGAGCGCCATCTGGGTGTCGTCGGTGACCAACGCCGGGTCGCCGACCAGTTCCCGGGGGCCGGTCGGGCCGTACCGTCGCTCGATCTCGGCCAGCGTGAGGAACTCGGTGGGCTTGCCCAGGGCGTCACCGTAGGCGAGTCCGAGGAGCGAGCCGGCGGCCCACCCGGGCACAGGACTGATCATGCTGGTGATCATGCCCGCTCGGGCGGGCCGGCGCGACGGCCGAATCTCCCACGCGCGACGGTCAGCTCTCCCAGCAGAGGCAGAACGGGTGTCCGGCCGGGTCGGCGTAGACCCGGAAGCCCTCGCCATCCCCCGGCAGCCGCCGCGCGCCCAGGGCCAGCGCGGCCCGCTCGGCGACCTCGATGTCCTCCACGGTCACGTCGAGGTGGAACTGTTGCGGCCGTTCCGGGTCGGGCCAGGTCGGTGGGCGCAGGTCGGGTGCCTGCTGGAACGCGATCCGGGGTTGGTGGCCGGGATGTCCACCCAGCACCACCCACTCGTCGCCGTCGCAGTCCTCCTCGATCAGCGGCAGGCCGAGCAGCTCGGCGTAGAAGCCGGCCAGGGCGCGCGGGTCGGGGCAATCGATCACGGTGGAACGCAGTCGTCCGATCATGCCCGGCTTGCTGCCCCCGCGCAGCGCGCCGAAACCTCACTCCTCGACGATTCGGCGCCCCGCGTCGCGGCAGGCGGACAGGACCGCGCGGACGTACGCCGGGGTGGCGCCCGCCAGGCCGCACGCGGGCGTGACCACCACCTGCCCGGCGAGCCGGCGACGCGGGAAGCCGAGCCGGTCCCACAGGGTGCGGACCCGGTCGGCGACCTGGGCCGAGGTCGGTGCGCGACCGGCCGGGGCGGTGCCCGGCGCGGCACCGGCGAAGAGGCCCAGCCCGGCGTCGACCGCCTCGCCCAGCGCGTCCAGGTCGGTGACCAGGTCCAGGTCGAGGGCGACGCCGGCCGCGCCGGTGGACCGGATCAGGTTCAGCGGTACGTCCGGGGCGCAGCAGTGCACCACGGTCGGTACGCCGACCGCCTCCACCACCGTGCCCAGCAACGCCCGCGCGTCCTCCGGCTGCACCGCCCGGTACGTGCCGAAGCCGCTCTCGGTGGGCACCCGACCGGCGAGCACCGCCGGCAGCGACGGTTCGTCCACCTGGAGCAGGACGGTGGCCCGGGGTACCCGGCGGGCCACCGCCGCCACGTGCGCGCGCAGCCCCTCGGCGAGCGAGCCGACCAGGTCGCGTACCGCACCGGGGTCGCGCACCATCCGGCCGCCGATGGGCAGCTCCACCGAGGCGGCGAGGGTGAACGGACCGGGTGCCTGCACCTTGATCGGGCCGGCGTACTCCTCGGCCTGTTCGGCGAGCTGGTCGAGGTCGCGTTCCATCAGGTCCCGTGCGCGGCGCAGGTCCCGGCCGGGGCGCAGGGCCACCCGCCACCGCGCGGCGTAGAGCTCGACCGGCAGCTCGACCAGCAGGCCCGCGCCGCGCCCGATCATGTCCGCGCCCGGGCCACGGGCCGGCAGCTCCGGCAGGTGGGGCAGGGCGGGCAACTCACCGAGGACGATCCGCTGCGCCTCGGCGATGTCGGTGCCGGGCAGCGACCCGATGCCGGTCGCCGCGCCCGCGGGCCACGGCCAAACCTGATCACTCACGGCCGAAGGGTACCGGTCGGTCGGTGATCGTGGCGGAGCCGAGCACGATGTCGCCGGCCGGGTCGGGGCGGTACGCGACGATCGCCTGACCGGCGGCGACCCCCCGGACCGGCTGCCGCAGGTCGGCACGGAACGTGTCGGCGTCCACGGTGACCTCGGCCGGCACCACGAGCCCGTGCGCCCGCAACTGCACCTCGCACTCGATCGGGGCGTCCGGACGCGGGCCGCCGGTCCAGACCGGGCGGGCGGCACGCACCTCGGCCACCTCCAGCGCCTCGGCCGGCCCGACGGTCACCGTGTTGGTCGTCGGCGTGATGGAGAGCACGTACCGGGGTCGCCCGTCCGGGGCCGGGCGGTCCAGGTGCAGCCCGCGCCGCTGACCCACGGTGTACGCGTACGCGCCGGCGTGCGTGCCCACCACCGCACCGGTGGTGGCGTCGACCACGTCGCCGGGCGTCTCGCCGAGCCGCTGGGCCAGGAAGCCCCGGGTGTCGCCGTCGGCGATGAAGCAGATGTCGTGCGAGTCGGGCTTGTCGGCCACCGCCAGGCCCCGGTCGGCGGCCTCCTGCCGGACCTGCGCCTTCGTCGAGTCACCGAGCGGGAAGATCGAACGGTCCAACTGCGCGCGGGTGAGCACGGCCAGCACGTACGACTGGTCCTTGGCGAGGTCGACGCTGCGCCGCAGCAGGCCGTCCGGGCCGAGTCGGGCGTGGTGGCCGGTGACCACGGCGTCGAAGCCCAGGGCCACCGCCCGATCCAGCACCGCGGCGAACTTGATCTTCTCGTTGCAGCGCAGGCACGGGTTCGGGGTACGCCCGGCGGCGTACTCGGCCACGAAGTCGTCGACCACGTCTTCGTGGAACCGGTCGGCCATGTCCCACACGTAGAACGGGATGCCCAGCACGTCGGCGGCGCGGCGCGCGTCCCGGGAGTCCTCCAGGGTGCAGCAGCCCCGCGCTCCGGTGCGATAGGTCTGCGGGTTGCGGGCCAGCGCCAGGTGCACACCGGTGACGTCGTGACCGGCCTGCACCGCACGCGCCGCCGCCACGGCGGAATCCACACCGCCGGACATCGCCGCCAACACCCTCACCCGGACCACGCTCCCTTCCCGCGAAGCCTATCTCCGTACCGCCGGGCGGCGGTCTCCCCCCGTCCGCGCCGGGCCGGCGTCGAAGCCGGTCCGACCGCCGAGCGTGCTACGTCAGCGCGGCGTCCGCAGCGCCGCCGCCCGCCGGGCCCGGTCGACGGCCGCCGGCAGGGCGGCGATGAGCGCGTCGACCTCCCCGGCGCTGCTGGTGTGGCCGAGCGAGAAGCGCAGCGAGGAACGGGCCCGGTCGTCGTCGGCGCCCATCGCGAGCAGCACGTGCGAGGGCTGCGCCACCCCGGCGGAGCAGGCCGAACCGGTCGAGCAGGCGATGCCCTGGGCGTCCAGCAGGAGCAGCAGCGCGTCACCCTCGCAGCCGGGGAAGGAGAAGTGCGCGTTGCCGGGGAGCCGGTCCGTCGGGTCGCCGTTGAAGACCACCTCGGGCACCGCCTGCCGCACCCGGTGGACCAGGTCGTCGCGGAGTGCGGCGACCCGGGTGGCGTACTCCTGCTGGCCCTTGACCGCCGCCTCGACGGCGACCGCGAAGGCGACGATGCCGGCGGTGTCCAGCGTGCCGGAACGCACGTCGCGTTCCTGGCCGCCGCCGTGCAGCAGCGGCACCGCGGCGACGTCCCGGCCCAGCAGCAACGCACCGATGCCGACCGGCCCGCCCAGCTTGTGACCGGTCACGGTGAGCGCGGCGGCACCGCTGGCGGCGAAGTCGACCGGCACCTGGCCGACCGCCTGGATCGCGTCGGTGTGGAACGGAACGCCGTACTCGGCGGCGACCGCGGCCAGGTCGGAGACCCGCTGGACGGTGCCGACCTCGTTGTTCGCCCACATCGCGGTGACCAGGGCCACCCGGTCGCCGTGCGCGGCCAGTTCGGCGCGGAGCGCGTCGGGGTGCAGCCGACCCGTGCCGTCGACCGGCAGGGAGCCCACCTCGGCGCCCTCGTGCGCGCCCAGCCAGTCCACCGCGTCGAGCACCGCGTGGTGCTCGACGGCGCTGGAGACCACCCGGGTCCGCCCACCGTCGGCGTCCCGGCGCGCCCAGAAGATGCCCTTGACCGCGAGGTTGTCGCTCTCCGTACCGCCCCCGGTGAAGATCACCTCGGACGGCCGGGCACCCAGCGCGGCGGCCACCCGTTCCCGCGACTCCTCGACCCGCCGCCGGGCACGCCGACCGGACGCGTGCAGGGAGGACGCGTTGCCGACCTCACGGGCGGTCGCGACGTACGCCTCCAGTGCCTCGTCGAGCATCGGAGTGGTCGCGGCATGATCCAGGTAAGCCATCACGGTTCAGCCTAACGACCGTGCCCGCCTCGACCGCAGGCCGGAGTGGTCACGCCGGAACCGCCGTCACCACGATGTTGTCGCGATACCTGCGGGCCTGGGCGTCGAACGGTCCGCCGCACGTGATCAGCGTCAGCCGGGGCCGGCCGTCACGGGCGAAGTAGCGCTCCAGCGGGATCTTCGTCTTGTCGTACTCCTCCCGAGCGACGACCCGGTAGTCGCGTGGCGTGTCGTCGGCGCCGGTGACCGTGAGCGTGTCGCCCGGCGCGAGTTCCCGCAGTCGCCAGAAGGCGCCCCGGCCCTGCTCCGCGCTGTCGACGTGGCCGGCGATCACCACCGAACCGGCGTCGGCCTCCAGGCCGGGACCGAAGCGGTACCAGCCGATCCGGTCCACGCTGGGCGGCACGTCGAACTCGCCGCTGCGCGCGTCCACCCCGACCGGCTCCACCCGTGCGACGACCTCGATCGCGGGGATCCGCAGGCGTACCGGGGGCACCGGGGTCTCCGCGTCGGGTAGCCCGCCGGGGCGTACCGCCACGCTCGGCGCCACGGCCGACGGGGTCGGACTGGCCAGTGCGGCGGCCTGCTCGGCGCCGACACTTCCCGACGGACGGGAGGCGACGGCCACCACGGCGGTCACGGTGAGCGCGGCGGCGCCGGCGGCGAGTGCCGCCAGCGCCGCCCGGTTGACGACGCTCACCGGCGACCCGAGACGGTGCCGGCCACCCGGACGCCGCCCAGCACCAGCAGCAGCACCCCGACACCCGCCAGGACGTACCAGCCGGTGGTGAGCCCGGTCCCGGCCTGGCCGCCGGTGCCGCTGGGCACGCCGGAGGGGGCCGAGTGCAGCCCGGTGATGGTCTGCGCCACGATGTCCAGGTTCTCGCCCTCGGCGGAGCCGATGGCGTAGACGATCGTCGCGGTGCCCTCGCGCAGGTTCAGGTCGGCGGGCCCGATCACCACCGTGTCGGTGCCGGCGAGCACCACGTCCGCCGAGACGCTCCCCGCGTCCACGTCGCCCTTGGCCTCGTTCGGGTTGGTCAGGTCCTCGAAGACCGGCGTGCCACCGGCCCGTACGTCCACCGCCGGAGCGGCGGCGGTGTGCCGGACGATCAGCCGGGCCTTGCCGGCGTCCACCTTGGCGGTGTCGTTGACGAACGGCGTGATCTTCGGCTTGCCCTCGGCGTCGAGGTGGGCGGCGAGGCTGAGGTTCGCCCCGCCCGGCACCTCGGCGTCGTCCACGGTCAGGATGGCCTGCCCGATCGGCTCGCCCGGCTTGGTCAGCGCGAGGTCGTACCGCCCCTCGGCCAGGTCCAGCGGACCCGCCACGTCACCGGGCTTGAATCCCTCGAGCGTCTTCTCGCCGTTGACGTAGACGTCGACCGGGGTGTCCGGGATGCCGTGCACGACGGAGACCTTCGAGGTGGCGGCGTAGGCCGGGGTGGCGGTGGCGACGCCGGCGGCGACGAAGGTCAGCGCGGCGACCGCGCCGCCTGCCGCGACCCGACGAAGGTACGCGAGCTGCATGTCTGCCTCCTGATGGTTCGTACTGGTTCGTTGGTGTTGCTGACATCCCGAGTTACGCCGGTACGCCGTCGCCTGGATGCGCCGGGATTCGACTTTCTTTTCTTCCTCTCCACCGCATCCGGCGGGGCGGTCCCGAGCGAAGAGACATCGAGGAGCCGCTGGGTCGACAGAGGGGACAGCGCCGGTGAGAGCTACAGTCGGGCATGCCCCCAACCAGGCGACCTGTCCCGTGAACGGGTCCCGGCACGAGCCGGGGACACCCGAGGACGACCTCGCCGACCGGTTCCGCCACGGCGACGAACTGGCATTACGCGAGGCGTACGACCGCTACGGCCGTGCCGTGTTCCATCTGGCCACCAGCACCCTGGTCAACCGCAGCGACGCGGAGGACGTCACCCAGGCCACCTTCGTCGCCGCCTGGCTCGGCCGGGACACCTTCGATCCCGCCCGGGGCTCCCTGGTCGGCTGGCTGCTCGGGATCGCCCGGCGCAAGGTGGTGGACCGGCTGCGGTCGGTCAGCCGGGACAACCGGGTCACCGAGGCGGTCCGCCAACTGCCCGAGCCGGTCGCACCCGGCGTGGACCCGGACGTCGTGGTCGATCGGCTGGTGGTCGCCGACGAGCTCGCGCGACTCCCCGCCGACCAGCGACGCATGCTGGAGCTGGCCTTCTTCGACGATCTGACCCACCAGCAGATCGCGGCGGTGACCGGTGTGCCGCTGGGTACCGTCAAGAGTCACATCCGACGGGGCATGGCGAGCCTGAAGCGCAGATGGGAGGTGGACGGTGCCGCACCTGGAGCACGATCGGCTGGTCTTTCTGGCACTCGGTGAGAGCGAGGCGGAGGACGTCGACCGCACCCACCTCGACGGCTGCCCGCACTGTCGTGGCGAGTTGGAGAACCTGCGGCACGTCGCCGGTCTCGGTGCCGCCACCCAGGGGCTGCGCGACCTGCCCGATCCGCCGGAGCACCTCTGGCAGGGCATCACGTCCGAGATCCGGGCCGCGCAGGACCTGCCCGGGCTGACCGCCGACGCGCGGCGACGCGCGCCCGGTCCGCGTACCGGCGACACGTCGGCGGCCCCCGGCCGCCCGGCGGTCACCGGCGGAGGCCCGGCGGCACGGGGCCGGCGTGGCCGGGTGCCGCGCTGGCTGGCGACCGCGACCACGGCGGTGGCCGCCGCCGCCGTCGGGGTGGTCGGCACCGCGGTCGTGCTGGGCGGCGGCGCGACCGACCCGGCGCCACCGGCCCAGGCGGTGGTGGCCAGCGCCCGACTCGACGCGTACGGCAGCACGCCGCCACAGGCCCGTGGGGACGTGCGGGTCCTCGACAGCGGCGAGCTTCATCTGCATGTGGCGAATCTCCCGGCCGTGTCGGGGTACTACGAGGTCTGGCTCATCGACCCGCGCACCATGGAGATGTTCTCGATCGGCGTGCTCGGCACCGGCAGCGAGGTGCTGTTGCCGCTCCCGCCCACCGTCGACCTGGGGAAGTACTCTGTTGTCGACGTCTCCGCCGAACAGTTCGACAACGACACCGCCCACTCCGGCGACAGCCTGTTGAGGGGCTCCTTGACGGGCTGATCGGCGGGCCGGATCAGCTCCCCGGCCCGCCGATCAGCTCCCTCGGCGCAGACGACGAAGCCGCCGCCCGGTCTCCCGGCCGGCGGCTTCGTGCTCACGTCTCACTTGCGCTTGCGGATCTCCTCGGCGGCCTGCGGCACGATCTTGAACAGGTCGCCGACCACGCCGAAGTCGGCCAGCTCGAAGATGGGCGCCTCGCCGTCCTTGTTGACGGCGACGATCGTCTTCGAGGTCTGCATGCCGGCCCGGTGCTGGATCGCACCGGAGATGCCGAGCGCCACATAGAGCTGCGGGGCGACGGTCTTGCCGGTCTGACCGATCTGGAACTGGTGCGGGTAGTACCCGGAGTCGACGGCGGCCCGGGAGGCGCCGACGGCGCCGCCGAGCAGGTCGGCCAACTCCTCGACCAGCGTGAAGTTGTCGGCGTTGCCGACACCACGACCACCGGAGACCACCACGCCGGCCTCGGTGAGCTCGGGGCGCGAGCCCTTCTGCTCGGCCACCCGGTCGACGACCCTGGCCAGCTTGTCGGTGTCGCCGACGGTCACCGTGAGCTGCTCCACCGCCGGGGTGGCGGCGGCCGGGGCCGGGGTGACCGAGTTCGGCCGGACGGTGACCAGCGGCAGGCCACGGGTCACCTTGGAGGTGACCACGGTCGAGCCGGCGAAGGCCACCTGGGTGGCGGTGCCGTCGGCGGCCAGGGCCACCACGTCGGTCAGGATGCCGTTGTCCAGCTTGACCGCCAGCCGGGCGGCGATCTCCTTGCCCTCCTGTGAGGAGGCGAGCAGGACGGCGGCCGGCTGGACCCGCTTGACCAGGTCGGCGACCACGGTGGCCTTGGGCGCCACCAGGTAACCGTCGATCTCCTCACCCTCGGCGGCGTAGATCTTCTCCGCGCCGTACTCGCCCAGCTTGCCGGCGAGCGCGTCGGCGGCACCGGCGCCGCCGAGCACCACCGCCGCCGGAGTGCCCAGCTCGCGCGCGAGGGTGAGCATCTCCAGGGTGACCTTCTTGACGCCGAACTCCCGAGTGGCTTCGACGACGACGAGAACCTCAGACATGTCCCACACCCCTCACACGAACTTCTCGGTGGCGAGGAACTCGACCAACTGGGCGCCACCGGAGCCGTCGTCGGTGACCTTGACCCCACCGGAGCGCGGCGGACGCTTGCTGTGCTCCAGCACCGTGCTGGTCGCCCCGGCGAGGCCCACCTCGTCGGCGGCCACGCCCAGGTCGGCCAGGCCCAGCGTCTGCACCGGCTTCTTCTTGGCGGCCATGATCCCCTTGAACGACGGGTACCGGGGCTCGTTGATGGTGTCCCAGACGGAGACCACGGCCGGCGTCGAGGCGGTGACCACCTCGTAGCCCTCCTCGGTCTGCCGCTCCACGGTCAACGTGCTGCCGTCGACGGTGAGCTTGCGGGCGCCGGTCAGCGCCGCCACCCCCAGCCGCTCGGCCAGCATGTGCGGCAGCACCTGCACCCGGCCGTCGGTCGACTCGGCGCCACAGAGCACCAGGTCCGCGCCGAGCTGGCCCAGCGCCGCGGCCAGCACCTTGGAGGTGGCCACCGCGCAGGAGCCGTGCAGCGCGTCGTCCACCACGTGCACCGCCTTGTCCGGCCCCATCGACAGCGCCTTGCGGATCGACTCGGTCGCCCGGTCCGGACCCATGGTCAGGATCGTCACCTCGCCGCCGTGCGCCTCCTTGATCTTCAACGCCTCTTCGATGGCGTATTCGTCCATCTCGTTGATGACGTTGCTCGCCGAACCGCGGTCGACAGTGTTGTCGTCAGTTCGCAGGTTGCGGTCCGCGCCCGAGTCGGGCACCTGCTTGACGAGTACGACGATGTTCATCGCGCTTCGACGACCCTCCTGCTGTGGTGGTGTGCTCAATCGCCCTGGTCTGGGGCGCAGCCTTGCGTGTCTGTTGCCGTCAGGTCAACCGTGGGCTGCTGTGCAGTTGCCCACGACGCGATGTTACCTGTCGGTAGCATCGGCTTCCCCGCGCGACCGGCGTGACGCAGCTCACCGGAGGCATCACCGGTCAGGACGCCCCGCCCAGGACGTCCCTGATCCGACCGATCGCCTCGGCCTCCGCCGGGCTGACCCCCTGGTGGGCGCGGGCGGTCCGGTCCGCGGCGGCCAGCACCACCTCGCGGTAGACCCCGACGTCCTGCGGCGCCTTCTCGGTGAGGATGCCGACCGCCCGGCGCAGCGCCGGCAGCACCACCGACTCGATCTCCAGCGCCGAGTCGCGCGGCAGCCTCGGCAGCGGCCCGCTGGTCAGCGCCTCCTTCACCACTCCGCTGGCCTCGGAGATCGCCCCGGAGGCGGCGAAGCTCTCCCGGAACACCGCCAGCAGGCCGGGCTCGGCGTTCGAGACCATGAGGACCGCGCCGAAGGCGCCCGTCTTGAGGGTCAGCTTCTCCTCGTCGGTCAGCCGCTGCGTCATGATCACGGAGTGTAGACGTAGGGCGTGGTCGTGGTGACCGCGACGAGGCCGAGCCGCTCCAACAGCGGACGGCTCTCCGCACCGGCGTCGACCTGCAACAGCGTCCGGTCGCGCTGACCGGCGGACCGGGCCCGGTAGGTGACCAGCGCCCGGTGGATCCCCTGACGCCGCCACTGGGGCCGGGTCGAGCCGCCCCAGAGCGTGGCGAAGGTGCTCTCCGCCGGATACCGCACCCAGCCCGCGCTGACCAGCGTCCCGTCCGCCTCGGCCACCACCACGGTGATCGACTGCGGGTCGGCGTCGATCTCCCGGGCCAGCCCGTCGGCCAGGCCGGACAGGTCCGCACCCCAGAGTTGCGTCTCCAGCTCCGCGATCCGCTCCAGGTCCGCACGACCGGTCACCTCACGCAGGTGCACGCCCTCGGGCACCACCGGCAACGCGGAGGCCAGTGGCGCGACCGGCCCCACCATGACGGACTCCTCCGACTCCGGGACGAACCCGGCCGTGCGCAGCCGCTGCGGCAGGTCGGCCGGCTCGTCGTGACCGTGCAGCTTCCACTCCACCGGCTCACCTCGCTCGACGGCGGCCGCCACCTGTCGGGCGATCAACCCGTCGAGCTCGGTGCCGGTCAGACCGCCGAGATCGCGATAGGTCACCAGGCACCGGCTGTCGAGCCCGCACACCCGGAACACCGGACCGTCCCGCTCCACCAGGACCCCGTCCGGCACCGGAGCGGGCAGACCTGGCCGCAGATGGGTGTCGTACGCCGTACGCAACGTGATCGCGTCAAGATCCGTCATGTTTCCAGTTATGCCCGACCGGAACCGGATAATCACCTGCGTGTGGCAGTTGATCAAGAATTGGTTCGACCCGCAGGAGATGCGGTCGGTGGGGCACACCCCCGACTACCGCTTCTCGCTGGCCAACGAGCGGACGTTCCTGGCCTGGCTGCGTACCGGGCTGGCACTGATCGCCGGTGGGCTCGCCGCCGCGCAGTTCCTGCCGGAGATGCCGGCGTCCTACCTGCGCGAGGTGATCTCGGTGGCGCTGCTGCTGCTCGGCGGCGTGGTCGCGCTGCGGGCGGTGGACCACTGGGCGCGCAGCGAACGCGCCATCCGGCTCGGCAGGGAACTGCCCGCGTCCCGGTTCCCGGCCGTGCTCGCCCTGGTCGTCGCGCTCGGCGCGCTGCTGCTCACGGTGGCGGTGCTGGTGGGTGCGGTGGGCCGATGAGCGCGACCCGCGACCCCGGACTGCAACCCGAACGGACCCGGTTGGCCTGGCGACGCACCGCGCTGGCGATGACCGTGGTGGTGCTGCTGGCCGTCCGGCTCGCCCTCACCGGCGGCCCCGCCGGGGCACTGCCGGCCGCGCTGGCCGTGCTCGGCTGGGTGGCGGTCGTCACGCTCTGTTGGCGGCGGAGCAGCACCGTCGGCGCGGCTGCCCGCGGCGGTCGTACGCTCGCCCTGGTCGGGCTGGGGACGGCCGGATTCGCCCTGCTCGGCGTGCTGCTGGTGCTGCGCGGGGTGTGACCATCCCGTCGGGTAGGACATGATGGGTACATGGCCCGGCTGTACATCCTCCTCTTCGTGGTGCAGGTCGTCCTCGCCGTCTGCGCCCTGATCAGCTGCCTCTCCGCCGAGGAAGACGACATCCGTCACCTACCCCGGATCGCCTGGGTGCTGATGATCCTCTTCGCCCCGCTGATCGGCTCGATCGCCTGGTTCGTCGCCGGGCGCGAGCGCAAGGCCGACGGCGGCATGTTCTCGACGGGCGGCCGACCCACCGAACGGGGCCCGCAGCGACCGCTCGCCCCGGACGACGACCCCGAGTTCCTGCGCTCGATCCAGGAGCGGTCCCGCAAGGAGGACCAGGAACTCTTCCAGCGCTGGGAGGAGGACCTGCGGCGGCGCGAGGACGACCTGCGCCGACGCGAGGGCGACCCGCCGCGCGAGGAACCCCGCCCCGAGGTGTGAACCGGCCGGGGCGGGGTACCGCGCTCAGGCCAGGTTCGAGGAGCGGGGGTACGCGTCGGCCGGGTCGGTGAGCACGTTGACCAGGTACGGCACTCCCGCGTCGAACGCCCGCGCCAGGGCCGGACCCAGATCGGCCGGCTTGGCGACCGTCTCCCCCGCCCCGCCGAGCGCGCTCACCACGTGGTCGTACCGCAGCTCGGGCTGGAGGTCGGCGGCGACGTCGTAGCCGTACATGGCCCGCATCGGGTGCTTCTCCAGACCCCAGATGCCGTTGTTGCCGACCACGATCACCACCGGCAGCTTCTGCCGGACCAGGGACTCGACGTCCATCAGCGAGAAGCCGGCCGCGCCGTCGCCCATCAGCACGCAGACCTGCCGGTCCGGGTGGGTGATCCGGGCCCCCATCGCGTAACCCATGCCGGTGCCGAGGCAGCCGTACGGGCCCGGGTCGAGCCAGGTGCCGGGCTGGGCCGGCTCCAGGTAGCGCCCGGCGTACGAGACGAAGTCGCCGCCGTCGCCGATGGTGACCGCGTCGCAGGCGAGGACCCTGCGCAGTTCCCCGTAGACACGGGCGGGCCGGATCGGGTCCGTCTCGGCGGCCATCTCCTCGGCGTCGCGGGCCTTGGCGGCGTCCTCGGCGGTGCGCAACTGCGCCACCCAGTCCGCGTGGTCGGCCCGGTCGCCGGTGTACTCGGCGAAGGCGGTGAGCACGGCCCGCAGGTCACCGGCGGGAGCGACGGCCGTCTCGACGTGCGAGGCGCGCTGGCTCGGCGCGTCCACCACGTGCACCACCTTGGCGTCACCGAAGTCACCGAAGGAGAGCCGGAAGTCCAGCGGGGTGCCGACCACCACGACCACGTCGGCGCCGGAGAGCGCGACCCGGCGGGCCTTGGCGAAGGCCAGCGGGTGCTCCGGCGGCAGGGCGCCCCGACCCATGCCGTTGGTGAAGACCGGCACGGTGAGCGCCTCGGCGGCGGCGCGCAGCGCGTCCACGGCGTCACCGGCGTACACGTCGGAACCGGCGACGATGACCGGACGGGCCGCACCGGCGATCAGCCGCGCGGCGGCGGCCACCTCGTCGGGGTCGGCCTCGACCGGCTCGACGCCCGTCGCCGTCAGCAGCTCGGCGTCGCCCACCGAGAAGATCGCCTCCAGCGGGAAGTCGAGGAAGACCGGCCCCCGGTGCGGGGTGAGCGCGGTGCGCAGTGCGGCGGCGACGGCCCGGGGGATGTCGTCGGCGGTGAACACCGTCTCGGCGTGCTTGGTGACCGGGGCGACCAGCGGCAGGTGGTCCATCTCCTGGAGGCTGCCCGAGCCCCAGCGGAACTGCGGGGCCCGGCCGCCCATCACCAGCACCGGCGAGGCGTTGAAGTACGCGCTGGTCAGGCCGGACACTCCGTTGGTCACGCCCGGTCCGGCGGTGAGTACGGCCAGGCCGGGGCGACGCTGGAGCTTCGCCACCGCCTCGGCGGCGAAGACGGCGGACTGCTCGTGCCGCACGTCGTAGATCGGGAAGTCGGACTTGTACGCGGCGTCGTAGAGCGGGAACACGTGCCCGCCGGAGAGGGTGAACATCTCCCGCACCCCGTACGCGCGCAGCGCCGCGAGTGCGAGTTCCCCGCCGTGCCCCTCGATCCGCTCCGTCATTCCCGCTCCTTCTCGTCGGCGACCGGAGTCACACGCTACTGGCCGGTAGCTGGAATGTGAACCATCTTCATCGACCGGTGAAGTCCGGCTTCCGCTTCGCCACGAACGCCGCCATACCCTCCCGCCGGTCGTCGGTGGCGAACAGCGCCGCGAAGAGCTGACTCTCCCAGGCCAGGGCGGAGTTCAGGGCCATGTCCAGGCCGCCGTCCACGGCGAGCTTCGCCGCCCGCAGCGCCTGCACCGGGCCGCGCAGGTACGGCTGCACCAGCGCCACCGCCGCGTCGTAGACCTCGCCGGCCGGCGCGACCCGGTCGGCCAGACCGATCCGCAGCGCCTCGGACGCGTCCACCATCCGACCGGACATGATCAGATCCTTGGCACGTGCCGGCCCGATCAGCCGGGCCAGCCGCTGGGTGCCGCCGGCACCGGGAATGATGCCGAGCTTGATCTCGGGCTGGCCGAGCTTGGCGTCCTCGGCCACCACCCGCCAGTCACAGGCCAGCGCCAGCTCGCAGCCGCCACCGAGGGCGTACCCGGTGATCGCGGCCACCACCGGCTTGGGGATCCGGGCGATCGCGCCGAGCGCGCTGGACAGGTCGGCCGCCCGCTCGGACATGTCCACGTAGGACATGTCGGCCATCTCCTTGATGTCCGCACCGGCCGCGAACACCTTCTCCCCGCCGTACACGATGACCGCGCGGACCTCGGGGTCGGTGGTGGCGGCCGACGCGGCGGCCCGCAACTCCTCCTGCACCTGGGTGTTGAGCGCGTTCATCGGTGGCCGGTCCAACCGGATGGTGCCGATGCCGTCCCTGGTCTCCAGCCGCACGAACTCACCCACGCTGACCCTCACTTCCTCGTTGAAGTCCGTGCCAACCTTACGGCGCACCTGGTCGGACACGTAGTCTGGCCGCCAGTCCCACCACCCGGAGTTCCCGCGATGGTCACGTACTACGACGACAGGTCCGTACAGGTCACCTCACGCGCCGTCACCGTCGACGGTGACTCGTACCCGCTGACCGAGATCAGCGAGCTCTGGCACCACCGGGGCACCCTGTCCTGGCGGGTGCTGGCCGGACGTGGCGCCCTCGGCGCGGCGATGATCGTCCCGCTGGTCTTCGCCGTCATCGGCATCGTCATCGGCATCTGGCTCGACCGGTCGCCGACCGTCACCGTCGCCATCATCGGCACCTCGGTGCTGATCGGCCTGGCCGCCGGGCCCATCGCCGACCAGCTCTTCGAGTACTTCGACCGCTCGTACGCCCGGGGCAGCCGCCAGCGGGAGGTGTGGATCCGCTGGCGGGGACACCCCGTCCGGCTGCTCCAGACCCCGGACGCGCTGCGCTTCGGGCAGATCTACCGCGCCGTGCAACGGGCCATGGAGGCGAACGAACCGGCCCGCCCGCCCCGCCGTCGTTGACCGGGCCGACCTCCGCATGAGGCGACGCTGACCTCCGCGTGACAGACACGGAACGCCCGGAGGTGGTTAGGCTTAGTGATGGCGCTCTATTACCGGGACGACACGGTGCAGGTGACGTCGGAGTCGATCCGGGCCGCAGGACACGTCATCCCGCTGACCGAAGTGACCTACGTCTGGCACGCCAAGGGACAGACCACCCTCGCCGTACGGGGGCGGGTGCTCGGCCGGGGCGTCCTGGTCCTCCTGCTCTCCCTGCCCCCGCTCATCGCGCTGATCTGCGTGATCTCGCTGGCCTGGTCCGCCTCGGACCGGGGCGAGTGGATGCCCGCACTGATCGTCTTCGTCGCCTGCGTGGTCGTCGCGCTGGCGCTGGTGCCGTTCCTGGAGATCCCGCTCGGCTGGCTGGACCGCTCGTACGAGCGCGGGAACCGGGTCAACGAGCTGTGGGTGCAGTACCGGGGTCAGGAGGTGATGGTGCTGCGCACGCCCGACGCGCTGCGGTTCGGGCAGATCTACCGGGCGGTGCAACGCGCCGTGGAGCAGCAGGGAGACCACTGACGACCGGCCGCCCGGTGCCGCTGGCCGGGGCGGCGCACACTTGACGGCATGGCGATCCCCCTTCCCCGGCCGACCTCGGTCGTCGGTCTCACCCGATCCGCCCTCGACCAGGCCGCGTCGTTCGCGGCGGTCCCGACCCGCGCGTTCGCGGTGCTGGACGGCGTGGAGGAGCTGCTGAACCGGATCAACGGCGTGGTGGACCGGATCGAGGGTGTGGTGGACCGGGTCGAGCAGACCCTGGACCGCACCGACCAGATGCTCACCGACGCCGACGTGGCCGTCCGCGAGGTGGCGGTGATCAGCGCGGCGGCCACCACCGCCGTGCGGCAGGCGAGCGAGCTGACCGCCACGGCGGCCGGGGTGATCGGTGAGGCCGAGCGGGTGTCGGCGGCCGCCGCCACCGTGGTGGCCACCGCCGAGCAGGTGTCGACGGCCGCCGCCACGGTGGTGGCCGGTGCCGAGCGGGTGACCCGCACGGCCGAGGGCGTGGTCGACACGGCGACGTCGGTGACCGGCCGGGCCGCCGGCACGGTGGGCGCGGCGGCCGAGGCGGCGGCGACGGCGGCCGAGCTGCTGGCCGCGTACGAGCCGGCGCTGCGCCGGGCCGCCCCGATGGCCCACCACTTCGTCGAGCAGCTCAGCGAGGAGGAGGTCACCGCCGCCGTACGCCTGGTCGACGAGTTGCCGAGGCTCCGGGAACACCTCACCTCGGACGTGCTGCCGATCCTGGCCACGCTGGACCGGGTCGGTCCGGACCTGCACGACCTGCTCGACGTCACCCGGGACCTCAAGCTCGCCGTGGCCGGCATCCCCGGCCTGGGCATGCTGCGACGACGGGGCGAAAAGCTGAGCGACGACGCCGGCTGACACCACCCGACGCGGTGCCGGTCCGCCGCCCGCGCCCCCGGGGAGACAACCGGCGGTCGCGGGCGGTGGCCGGAGAGAACGGTCAGCAGCCGCAGGCGGCGCGGCGGGGTGCGGTCAGCTCGTCCACCGGTCGCTGCGTGATGCCGGTCCCGGTCACCACCGGCAGGCCCTCCCGCGCCCAGTACTCGTACCCGCCGCGCATCTCCTTGACCGGATAGCCGAGCCGGGCGAACTCCAACGCCGCCCGGGTGGCGCCGTCACAACCGGGGCCCCAGCAGTACGTCACCACCCGCGCCCCGGGTGGCACCGTCACCGCCGCCTCCGTGGCGATCCGCGCGGTGGGCAGGTGCAGGGCATCAGGCAGATGCCCCTGCTCCCAGGCGTCGTCGCTCCGGGAGTCGACCACCACCAGATCGGGCACCCCGGCGGTCAGGTCGGCGTGCACGTCGGCGACGTCGGTCTCGAACCGGAGCCGGTCCAGGAACTGTGTGACGGCGGCCTCCGGCGTGGCGGCCGGCACCGCGAAAACACGTGACATGCACCGATTCTCGGCCGGTACGCCGTCGACGACGAGTGGCGCTGCCGCCGTACTGCGCTAACATCCCGCCATGACTCCGGCGGACCGCACCGTCGCCGTGCTCGCGTACCCGGGGATGTCGGTCTTCGAGACCGGATTCGTCACCGAGGTCTTCGGTCTGCCCCGGCCCGAGCTGGGCGTGCCCTGGTACACGCTGCGGCTCTGCGCCGAACGGCCCGGCCCGGTGCCGCTGGTCGGCGGCGCCGGCCTGCACAGCCCGTACGGCCTGGACGACCTGGCCGCCGCCGGGACGGTGATCGTGCCCGGGGTGCCCGACGTGCACGGCACGCCGTCACCCGAACTGGTGGCCGCCCTGCGCCGGGCGCACCGGGGCGGCGCCCGGCTCGTCTCCCTCTGTTCCGGCGCGTTCGCGCTGGCCGGCGCCGGCCTGCTCGACGGGCGCCGGGCCACCACCCACTGGCGGTACGCCGACCTGCTGGCCCGCCGCTACCCGCAGGTGACGGTGGATCCCGACGTGCTGTACCTCGACGACGGTGACGTGCTCACCAGCGCGGGCAGCGCCGCCGGTCTGGACCTCTGCGTGCACCTGGTCCGGCGGGACCACGGGGTGGCGGTGGCCAACGCGGTGGCCCGGCGGCTGGTGATCCCGCCGCACCGCGACGGCGGTCAGGCGCAGTTCATCGAGGCCCCGGTGACCACCGGCCCGGACGACGACCGGATCGCCGGCAGCCTCGCCTGGGCGTTGGCGCACCTGCCCGCACCGCTGACGGTGGCGACGCTGGCCCGGCAGGCGCACATGTCACCGCGCACCTACCTGCGGCACTTCGCCCGTGCCACCGGCACCAGCCCGATCCGGTGGCTGATCGACCAGCGGATCCGGGCCAGCCTGGCGCTGCTGGAGACGAGCGACGCACCGGTCACCGAGATCGCCGCCGCGGTCGGCTTCGACACGTCGGTCACCTACCGCCACCACTTCGCCCGGGCGATGCGGACCTCACCGTCGGCGTACCGCCGGGCGTTCCGCACCGACGCCGACACCGCACCGGGACACGGCGGCGGACGCCCGACCGGCCGTCCCGGTCAGGGTGCCGGGACGTAGAGCTGGTCGATGTCGGCCCGGTGCGGCAGCGACACGCTCGCGCCGAGCCGACGGACGCAGGCCGCGCCGGCCGCCGCCGCCCAGCGGACCGCGTCGACCAGGTCCCGGCCCTCGCCCCAGGCCACCGCGAGCGCGGCCGTGAACGCGTCCCCGGCGGCCGTCGAGTCCACCGTGTCCACCGGCACGGCGGGCACGTGCGCGGCGACACCGTCCCGGTCGCCGTACCAGGCGCCCTGCGCGCCGAGGGTGAGCACCGCCCGGGGCACCAGGTCGAGCAGCGCCTGCGGCTCGTCCCGGCCCCGACCGGTGTACGTCTGCGCCTCGTTCTCGTTGACCACCAGCAGGTCCACGGCGGCCAGCAGGTCCGGCGGCAACGGAACGGCCGGCGCGGCGTTGAGCACCACCCGGGTGCCGGCCGCCCGGGCGGCCACCGCCGCCTCGGTCACCGTCTCCACCGGGATCTCCAACTGGGCGACCAGCACGTCCGCGTCCCGTACGGCGGCCAGTTCGCCCTCGGTGAGCGCGGTCATCGAGCCGTTCGCGCCCGGCGTCACCAGGATCGCGTTCTCGCCCGCGGCGTTGACCATGACCAGGGCCACCCCGGAGGCGCCGTAACTGGTGCGGAGGTGGCTGGTGTCGACCCCGGCGGCGGCGATCCGGGCCCGCAGGGTCACCCCGAACGAGTCGGAACCGATCGCGCCGAGGAAGGTGCTGGCGGCACCCGCGCGGGCGGCGGCGATGGCCTGGTTCGCCCCCTTGCCGCCGGGCACCGTGACGAAGTCGGTGCCGAGCGTGGTTTCCCCCGGCCGGGGCAGGGCCGGGGCGGTGGCGACCAGGTCCATGTTCGCGCTGCCCACCACGGCGACCCGGGTCTGGGGCACGAAAGCCTCCTCCGGCTGGCTCGTGTGGCTGGCTCGTGCTGGCTGGCTCGTGCTGGCTGGCTCGTGCTGGCTGGCTCGTGCTGGCTGGCTCGTCTGAGGTGAAAGGAGGGGTCCCCTGCTATACCGCAGGCGTTAGCAGGGGACCCCTCCTTTCACGCGGCGCGGGCCGTGTACCGCTCGCCGTGGCGTTCGACCAGCAGCGGTAGGCCGAAGGTCTTGGTCAGGTTGTCGGCGGTGAGGACGTCGGCCAGCAGCCCCTGGGCCATCACGGCGCCGTCGCGCAGCAGCAGCGCGTGGGTGAAGCCGGGCGGGATCTCCTCCACGTGGTGCGTGACGAGCACCAACGCCGGGGCGTCCGGGTCCTGGGCCAGCTCGGCGAGCCGGCCCACCAGGTCCTCGCGGCCGCCGAGGTCGAGCCCGGCCGCCGGTTCGTCCAGCAACAGCAGCTCCGGGTCGGTCATCAGCGCCCGGGCGATCTGCACCCGCTTGCGCTCGCCCTCGGAGAGCGTGCCGTACGTCCGGTCGGTCAGCGCGCCGACCCCGAGCTGGTCGAGCAGCGCCCGGGCCCGGGACTCGTCGGCCGGGTCGTAGCTCTCCCGCCAGCGGCCCACCACCGACCAGGCTGCGGTCATCACCACGTCCACGGCCCGCTCGTCGGCGGGCAGACGCTCGGCGAGCGCGGCGGTGGCGAGCCCGATGCGGGTACGCAGCTCGGTCACATCGGTGCGGCCGATCCGCTCGCCCAGCACGTGTGCGGTGCCGGTGGTCGGGTGCAGCCGCCCGGCGGCGAGGTTGAGCAACGTGGTCTTGCCGGCGCCGTTGGGGCCCAGCACCACCCAGCGTTCGTCCAGTTCGACCCGCCAGTCCACATCGTGCAGCAGGGCGGTGCCGGACCGGCGTACGGCGACGCCGTCGAGGCTGACCACCAGATCCGCGTCCACGGGTGAGGGGGCGGGGGTGGCGCCACCGGCGCCAGGGATCAGGTCACCAGTCACCCGCCCATCCAACCACGCAGCAGCGGGCTGCCCCCACGGGCGTACGCGCCCGCCGTAGGGTGGGGCGCCGTGTCATTGCTCACCCGAAGGGCGGCTCATGGCGAGTGCGGTCATCGAGATCGACGGTCTACGGAAGACCTTCCGTAGCCTGCGTCGGGGCAGCCGCGTCGCGGTCGACGGCTTCGACCTGCTGGTCGAGGCCGGTCAGGTGCACGGGTTCCTCGGCCCGAACGGGTCGGGCAAGACGACCACGTTGCGGGCGCTGCTCGGGCTGGTACGCGCCGACCAGGGCCGGATGCGGGTGCTCGGCGCCTCCGCCCCGGAGCAGTTGCCCCAGGTGGCGGGCCGGGTGGGCGCGATCGTGGAGAGTCCGCAGTTCTTCGGCAACTTCACCGCGTACCGCACGCTGCGGCTGCTCGCGCTGGCCGGTGGTGTACCGATCGCCCGGGTCGACGACGTGCTGGAGCAGGTCGGTCTGCTCGACCGGGCGCACGAGCGGGTCAAGGGTTACTCGCTCGGCATGAAGCAGCGTCTGGCGGTGGCCTCGGCGCTGCTCAAGCAACCGGAGCTGTTGATCCTCGACGAGCCGGCGAACGGGCTGGACCCGGCGGGCATCCGGGAGATGCGTGACCTGATGCGGGCGCTGGCCGAGCGCGGGGTGACCGTGCTGGTGTCCAGCCACATCCTGGCCGAGATCCAGGTGATCTGCGACCACGTCACGATCATCTCGCGGGGGCGACGGGCCGCCAGCGGTCCGGTGGCGGAGGTGCTCGCCGGCCACGACCGGCACGAGTGCCTGGTCCGCGCCGACGACCTGGGCCGGGCCGAGGAGTTGCTGGTGGCCGCCGGGTTGACGGTCACCGGGCACGCCGACCATCTGGTGGTGGAGGGGGTGCCGGATCCGGCGCTGGTCAACCGGACGCTGGGCGAGCAGGGCGTCTGGGTACGCGAACTGACGCCGCTGCGCCCGGATCTGGAGAGCGTCTTCCTGGATCTGACCGGCGCACCGGGGCCGGTGGGGGTGCCCCGGCAGGTGCACGACACGTCGGACGACACGACCGTCGGCCGGGAGATCGACCTCGGCGTCCGGGAGGTGGGCGCGTGAACCTGATCCGTGCCGAGGCGGAACGGTTGGCGGCCCGCCGTTTCGTCCAGCTCATGGTGGCGTTGTTGGCGCTGGCCTTCGTGGTCACCGCCGGCACCACGATCGCCGGTTCGCACAGTCCCAGTCCGGCCGAGTTGGCCGCGGCCCAGCGACAGGCCGCCGACGACCGGCGCGGACTGGAGTTGGAGCACGACCGGTGCCTGGCCCGACAGCAGGGTTCGCCGCCCCGGGAGGAGGACGGCTACCTGCCGGCCGACTGCAGCGAGGTCGATCCGGCGCTCCGGGACCGGTTGCCGGTGGCGGCCGACTACCTCGACGGCGTGTTCACCTTCACCCGGCAGGCCGAGCCGCTGTTGTACTTCCTCGTGGCGTTCCTGGTGCTGTTCGGTTTCCTGGTGGGGGCCTCGGCGATCGGCGCCGACCTGAACTCCGGCGGCGTGGTGAACCTGTTGCTGTGGCGACCGCGCCGGATGACGGTGCTGGGCACCAAGCTCGGCACGCTGCTCGGGGCGGTGCTGGCCCTGTCCCTGCTCGCCTCGGCGACCTACCTGGTCACCTTCTGGACGATCGCCCAACTGGCCGGCCATCCCGGCCCGACGAACCCGACGTTCTGGAGCGGGTTGGGCACGATCTGGGTCCGGGGCCTGGTGCTGGTGCTCCTGGCCACGGCGATCGGCTTCGCCGTGGCCACGATGGGCCGGCACACCTCGGCGGCGCTCGGGGCGGTGGCCGCGTATCTGGTGGTGTGGGAGTTGGGCGGCCGGATCGTGCTGGAGATTGTCGGGACGGCCCGACCCGACCAACTCATGCTGACCAGTTACGTCTGGGCGTGGCTCACCGGCAGGGTCGAGCTCTGGGACGACAGCGCCTGCACCAATCTGCTCTCCAGCTACTGCGACGGTCTCTACACGCTGACCTGGCGACCGGCACTGGCCGTGCTGTTGTCGCTCACCGTCGGGCTCACCGTGACCGCCTTCGCGCTGTTCCGGCGCCGCGACCTGACCTGACCTGACCTGACGCCGGCCCGGAGGCGGCAGCTCCTTGCCACCTCCGGGCCGATGCTGAAGACTTCCTTCACATGGACGGCATCGGCGGCTCAGCCGACCGTGGAGCCGAAGACCTCGTCCCGGACGGCGTCCAGCGCGGTCCGCAACGCCCCGTGCACGATCGGTTCCTCGGTCAGCCCGGTGGACACCACCCGGGGGCGGACCAGCGTGATGGCGGCCACCTCGTGCTGCACCCGTTCGGCCAACGCCGCCCCGCCGGCCTGCCCCACCTCACCGGCGAGCACCACCAGCGGCGGGTCCAGCACCACGCAGGTGCTCGCCACGCCCAGGGCCAGCCGACGGGCCACCTCGTCGAGCATCGGTCCGCCGGCGGTGCCGTCGGCGATCGCGGCGCGGACGGCGTCGGCCGCCCCGGCGTCCGGGTAGCCGTGCTCGCGGGCCAGCGCGCGGACCGCGTCGGCACCGGCCAGTTGCTGGAAGGCGGGCTTGGCCCGCCGGGAGACGTCGCGCGGGATGGGCGCGCCGGGCACCGGCAGGTAGCCGATCTCGCCGGCCGCGCCACTGCTGCCGTGGTGCAGCCGCCCACCCAGCATGATCGCCAGGCCGACACCGGCACCGACCCAGACCAGCACGAAGTCCGACAGCCCCTGGGCCGCACCGGACTGCGCCTCGGCCACCGCGGCCAGGTTCACGTCGTTCTCGAAGACCACCGGGGTGTCCAGGTCGTCGCGGAGCGCGGCGAGCAGACCCCGGTGCCAGCGCGGCAGGTTGAACGCGAAGGTGATGTCGCCGGTGCCCGGGTCGACCAGGCCGGGGGTGCCGAGCACGATCCGCCGTACGCTCGACAGCTGGGCACCGGCACTGCCGGCCACCTGCACCACCGCGTTGTGCACGACGCCGACCGGGTCGTCGGTGTCCCGGGTGGACTGCTCGACCCGACCGATCACCGCGCCGGTGATGTCGGCGCAGGCGGCCACCACACGCTCCGGGCCGACGTCCACGCCGACCACGTGCGCGCTGCCCGGGCGCACCGCGTAGAGCTGGGCGTTCGGCCCCCGACCACCGGCCTGCTCACCCACCCGGGCGACCAGCCCCCGCTCCTCCAACCGCTCCACCAGTTGGGATGCGGTGACCTTGGAGAGGCCGGTCAGCTCACCGAGCCGAGCCCGGGTCAGCGGCCCCTGTTCCAGCAGCAGTTCCAGCGCCGCACGGTCGTTGAGGGCGCGCAACAGACGTGGGGTGCCGGGCAACCGGGTCGCACTCATGCCATGTCCTCATGTATTAGTAAACTTTGCTAACTATCTAGCTTTGACAACAGTAAACCGACCTTGGAACGGGTAGCCGTAGCGTATCGGCCGGGTGGAAGCAGGGCTCTCGGCCGACCCGGTACGAGATCCGCACCGGCCGGCACCGAGAGGAGACGCCTCCATGGGGATCGATCCGGGACTCCGCCGGCTGGCGCTGGGCACCCTGCTGGCCGCGTACCCGGGGCCGGTCCCGCCCGACTGGGCGGTCGAGCTGGTGGCCGAGGGGCTGGCCGGGCACACCCTGTTCGGCACCAACATCCATCGGCCGGAGCAGGTTGCGGCCGCCACGGCCGCGCTGCGGGCCGGACGGTCCGACGTGCTGATCGCCGTCGACGAGGAGGGCGGTGACGTCACCCGACTGGCGCACGCCACCGGCAGCCCGTACCCGGGCAACGCGGCGCTCGGCGCGATCGGCGACGTGGCCCTCACCCGCCGGGTCTACCACGCCATCGGCGCGGAGCTGGCCGCCCTGGGCATCACCGTCGACCTCGCACCCACCGTCGACGTCAACAGCGCCGACGACAACCCGGTCATCGGCACCCGCTCGTTCGGGGCCGACCCGGTCCGGGTGGCCGCCCACTCGGCGGCGGCGACCACCGGGCTCCAGGCCGCCGGAGTTGCCGCCTGCGCCAAGCACTTCCCCGGCCACGGCGCGACGATCGCCGACTCCCACCACGAGCTGCCCACCGTGGACGCCTCGCCCGACCTCCTGCGCCAGCGCGACCTGCCACCGTTCGCCGCGGTGATCGCGGCCGGGGCGAAGGCCGTGATGACCGCACACATCCGGGTTCCCGCACTGACCGGCGACGGGCCGGCCACCTTCAGCCGCGCCGTCCTGACCGACCTGCTGCGCGACCGGTACGGCTTCGACGGCGTCGTGGTCACCGACGCGCTGGAGATGCGGGGCGCCACCCTCGCCGCCGGTGGCGTCGCACCGGGTGCGGTGCGGGCCCTGGCCGCCGGAGCCGACCTGCTCTGCATCGGCGCCAAGGTCGACGCGGACCTGGTCGAGGCCGTCGCCGCCGAGATCGTCGCCGCGCTCGGCGACGGCCGGCTCGACCGCGCCCGGGTGGAGCAGGCCGCCGACCGCGTCGCCGCCCTCGCCGCCTGGACCCGGACCGCGCGGTCCGAGGTCACCGTCCCCGCCGACCTCGGGTACGCCGCCGCGCGCCGGGCGGTCCGGGTGGAGGGCGTCCTGGCCGGGTTGGACCAGCCACTGGTGGTGCAGGTGCACGCCCGCTCCACCGTCGCCGAGGGACGGGTGCCGTGGGGGCTCGGCCCGCACCTCGACGGCACCGAGGAGATCCGGGTGGTGGCCACCGAGGCCGACCCGGAGGCGCTGCGCCGCCGTGCCGGCACCCGCCCGATCGTGCTGGTCGGGCGCCACCTGCACCGGCTGCCCGGCGGCCCGGAACTCGCCGCCGCGCTGGCCGCCACGCATCCGGTGGCGGTGGTCGAGATGGGGTGGCCGGCCGCGTGGCGACCGGCCGGCGTCCAGGCGTTCGTCACCACCTTCGGCGCGAGCCACGCCAACGGGCGGGCCGCCGCCGAGGCACTGGGCCTGACCGGGCACGCCGAAACCACACGCTGAGTCACCCCGCAGCCGATCCACATCGATGCGTCCGGGCAGGTCAAGTCCACTTTTCGACACCGCAGACCACGCGGTGGCTACTTGCCGACCACCACTCAGATACGTAGCGTGATCACATCGAGCCGCACATGGGCCTGGGGGGAGGCTGCGGACCGTGGATCCGGCCCGGGATCCACGGTCCGCGCCCTGCCGTCAGGTCGACCGTCAGCCCGGATAGACGCCGTACGACCGCCAGCCCCGGTCGGGGAAACCCGCCGCCTCCGCCACCCGGGCCGAGGCGGCATTGTCCCGGGCGTGCAGATAGGTCGGCACCGCGCCGTCCGCGAGCACCCGACGCGCGGCCTGGGCCACCAACCGCCGGGCCAGTCCGCGCCCCCGGGCGGCCGGCTGCGTACCCACCGCCAACTCGTGCCCGTGCCGGTCGTGCCGCTTGACGCCGACGCCGGCCAGGTAACGACCCCGCACGTCCCGCACCACCAGGACCGGCCGGTCGAACAGGCGCAACCAGGACGGCAGGCCGGCGGAACCGGGCGGCACCCACTCACCGACGTCGGGCAGGGGCGCGGGAGCGACGCTCCAGCGGAACACGTCGTCGTGTACCACCCAGCTCGGATGACCGACCGCCGCCGGCAACGCGTCCGGCAGCGACTCCGGACGCCGGGCCAGGTCGCGTACCGCCGCGACCCGGTCCGGGGCCACCGAGAGCACGGTGCTCGTGCCGGCGGTGACCGCGACGGCCGGCCGCAACCGGCCGTCCCAGGCCGGGCGGGCGCGCCGGGTGGAGCAGACCACGTGCAGCCCGGGACCTGCCGGCCACTGCCCGAGCCAGGTCGCCAGGTGCAGGTGGAGCCGCCGGTCGAGCATCGCCCACCTCCGCACCGTCGCTCCGGCCTCCGCCGATCACGGTACGTCGGGCACTGGGCGCGGTGGTACCGATCGGGTGACCAACGCCTCGGCCGGGAACCCGGGTCATCGATCGACCGTCATATCCATTTCCATACATGGACAACTTTCTTTGAAACGGTGGGGGACATGCCGATTCAGCCGAACGACCGCTCCGCGCAGGACACCCGACGGATACGACGGTGCGCCGAACACTTCCCGGGTCAGCTCTCCTACGGCGGTCACCGCGCCGGCCTCGGTGCCCTCTCCTGGCACGACCTCAACGAACTGCCGGCGGGCTACTCCTCCCGCCGCCACCTCAACACGCTCTGAGGCCCCCGGCACCCGGGCCGGCCCGGCGAGCCAGCGCGTCCTTTCGCACACCTGTCGGGTAACGTCTGCTGGTCCTCCGACAGGCCACGACGGGAGCAACTGCGCACATGGGCAAGAAGACGATCCGCGTCTCCGACTTCAGCGGCACGGTGCTGGGTCCCGACGACGAGGCGGTCCGCGTCGTCGTCGTCGAGCATCCTGACCTGGTGGCCGGGCCCGTGCAGTTGGATGCGACGCCGGTGGAGGTGGAGAACATCGACGACGCCGCGCTGGACGTGGCGGTGGTCGAGATCCACGACCGGCACGGCAACGGTGAGCCGCGCCGGGTGGTGCTGACCGCGAGCGAGTTCGACGCGATGGCCACCGACATGCCGATGGCACAACTGCTCAAGACCGCCGAGCGGGTACGCCCACCGAAGGCGCGACGCGCCCCGGAGAAGATCGACTACGGCACCATCGACCACGCCGGCAAGCCGCACCGGGGGCGGGTCACCGAGGAGGAGGCCCGACTGGTGCGTGAGCACCTGGACGAGGTCAACAAGCGCCTCGCCGACGCCGGGCTGCGCCAGATCGAGCCGGAGGACCCGGAGCACGCCGCCCGGTACGGCTTCCCCACCGCGCCCTGATCCGCTACTCGAACACCCGGACCTTGGCCAGGGCCGCCGCGGTGCCCGCTTCCACGGCGGCCTTCTCCACACCGAGGCCGGTGAGCACGCCCTCGCCGTCCTCCTGCTCCAGCAGCGCCAGCAGGATGTGCTCGGTGCCGATGTAGTTGTGCCCCAGGCGCAGCGCCTCGCGGAAGGTCAGTTCCAGCGCCTTCTTGCCGGCCGCGTCGTACGGGATCAGATCCGGGACCTCGCCGACGGAGGGCGGCAGCGCGGCGGTGGCCGCCTCGCGTACCGCCCCGGCCGTGACGCCCTCGGCGGCCAGCACCTTCACGGCCAGGCCCTCCGGCTCGGCGAGCAGCCCGAGCACCAGGTGCGCCGGGCCGATCTCGGCGTTGCCGGCGGCGCGGGCCTCGTTCTGCGAGGCCATCACCACGTTGCGGGCGCGCGGGGTGAAGCGGTTGAACCCCTGTTGCGGGTCGATCGGCCCGGCGTCGCTCTTGGCCACGAAGCGCTTCTGCGCGGCCTGCTTGCTCACTCCCATGCTGCGGCCGATCTCGGTCCAGGAGGCGCCGGAGCGGCGGGCCTGGTCCACGAAGTGACCGATGAGATGGTCGGCGACCTCGCCGATGTGGTCGGCGACCATCACCGCGTCGGTGAGCTGGTCGAGCGCGTCGGGATGGGCCTGCTTGATGGCCTGGATCAGGTCGTCGAGCCGGACGGGATTGTTCATCTGGACCGGATTCGTCATGCGTCAACCATAGGTTGACGACCCGCAGTCGTCAACCCAAAGTTGACGATCACCGAGCGTCGTCACGCTCCATGATCGCTGTTAACAACCTTGACTAATTCTGTTGAAATCGACAGACTGCGATATGGAGAGCGCTCTCCCCTCCTCGCCGGGGCGCCAGCCTCATCCGCAGACCCCAAGGAGACCATCGTGTCCACCATCTCCCGAAGGCTTCGACGGACAGCCGCCGCCCTCGCCGCGGCCGTCGTCGCCAGCATGCTCGTCGTCCCCGTGACCGCCGCACCGGCCGCCGCCGCCATCGGCGGACTCACCTGGCAGGACGAGTTCAACGCCCCGGCCGGTACGCCGGTCGACCAGTCCAAGTGGCGCTTCGACATCGGCGGCCACGGCTGGGGCAACAACGAGCGGCAGTACTACACCAACAGCACCAGCAACGCGGTGCACGACGGGCAGGGCAACCTGGTCATCACCGCGCGCCGGGAGAACCCGGCCAACTACCAGTGTCACTACGGCCGGTGCGAGTACACCTCGGCCCGACTGCTCACCGCCGCCACCTTCAGCCAGGCGTACGGCCGGTTCGAGGCCCGCATCAAGATCCCTCGCGGTCAGGGCATCTGGCCGGCCTTCTGGATGCTCGGCAGCGACTTCGGCAACGTCGGCTGGCCGGCCTCCGGCGAGATCGACATCATGGAGAACGTCGGTCGCGAGCCGAACACCGTGCACGGCACCATCCACGGGCCCGGCTACTCCGGCGGCGGCGGGATCACCGGCAGCCGCGTCATCGGACAGCCGCTGGCCGACGCCTTCCACACCTACCGGGTCGACTGGGAACCGAACAGCATCCGCTGGTACCTCGACGGCCAGGAGTTCTTCCGCGTCGACCCGAGCCGACTCGGCGGCAACCGGTGGGTCTTCGACCACCCGTTCTTCATGATCCTCAACGTCGCGGTGGGCGGCAACTGGCCCGGCTACCCGGACGGCAGCACCCAGTTCCCGCAGCAGATGCTCGTCGACTACGTGCGGGTCTACGGCTACGTCCCGGACGGCAACACCGGCACCACCCGGATCCGGGGCCAGCAGAGTGGACGGTGCATCGACATCCCCAGCGCCAACCCGTACGACGGGGCGCCGTTGCAGATCTGGGACTGCAACACCACCGCCGCCCAGGCGTGGACCTTCGCCGCCGACGGCACCGTCCGCGCCATGGGCAAGTGCATGGACCCGGCCTGGGCAGGCACCGCCAACGGCACCGAGGTCAACCTGGTCACCTGTAACGGCAACCCGGCCCAACGGTTCACCCTCAGCCCCGCCGGTGACCTGGTGAACCTCAGCGCGAACCGGTGCGTCGACGTCCGGGAGAACAACCCGAACAACGGCGGCCGGTTGCAGCTCTGGGACTGCGGCGGCACCGCCAACCAGAAGTGGTCCCGCGCCTGACCGCAAGCGGTACCTGTGGGCTCACCGCCGTCGGCGGTGAGCCCACGCGCCGTCGCAGCCGTAAGAGTCGGTGACGGGCCGGGCGGGTAGTAGCCCCCTGCGGTCACCGAGGCACGGGAGGCGACGTGGAGAACGCTCAAGCGACCGACGGGCGACGGTTCTGGTGGTGGCTCGGCGGGGCACTGCTGGTTCTGGTGGTGGTGCTGGTCTCCGCCTGGACCTGGGTCACGGTGCGCGGCGACGGCCGGGCCGGGCACGTCGTCACCGGCAGCGCCGACGACCTGCGGGAGGCCACCTTCGTCCTGCTCGACGGCGCCGACGTGGTCCGGCTGCGCACCGACGACCTCGGCGGGGACGCGTACCGGGTGTCGACGTCCCGCGACTCGGGCGTACGGCCCGCGGTCTCGCTCGCCGACGGCAACATACTCACCAGCCTGCGCGGCACCGGACAGGACGGGCCGGCCATCGTCGAGGTGGTGCTGCACCACTCCGTACGCTGGCACCTGCGGCTCGGCGGCGGCGCCAAGGAGCAGCACCTCGACCTGCGGGGCGCCCAGCTCGGCGACGTCGAGTTCACCGCCGGGGCCAGCCGGATCGAGCTGACCCTGCCGCCGGCCGAGGGCACTCAGCGGACCGTCCTCAGTGGCGGCGCGAACCAGGTCGTCGTCCGCCTGGCCGGTGACGCCCCGGTGCGGGTACGCGCGGGTGGCGGCGCCGGCTCGGTCACCGTCGACGGATCCACCCAGTCCGGCGTGGCCGGCGGCACGGTGCTGACGCCACCGGAGTGGGAGTCGGCCACGGACCGCTACGACATCGACGCCACCTCCGGCGTCTCCAGCCTCACCGTCGACCGCACCGACGGCGACGGCTAGCCGACCGAGCCCGCCGACGGCGTGCGGAAGACGTGGTCGAGTTGGTAGTCCAACAGCGCGATGGCGGTCTCGGGACTCCGCATGCCCGCCATGACGCTGTCGGCGAGGCCGGTCGCCAGGGCGAGCAGGTTGCCGGCCTCGGCGTCCGCGTCCCGCTCGGCTGGCACCGCACCTGAGCGCTGGGCGGCGGCCACCAGTTCGCATAGTGCGCGTTCCAGCTGGACCGAGTCGCGGCTGTAGGAGAGTTCGGCCAGCGCCGGGTCGGTCAGTGCCAGGGCGTGGTAGGCGGCGAAGACGATATAGGCGGCACGCTGCTCGGCATCGACGGGAACGAACTGAACCAGCCAGGCACGCAGGCTGTCCCGTGGGTGCTCCGCCGGGTCGACCGGCATCCCGGCTACGGCGCGCCGCCCCACGATGTCGGCCTGGTGCCGCAGCCCGGCGAAGAGCAACTCCTCCTTGGTCCGGAAGTAGTACTGCACGGTGCTCACCGAGACGCCCGCCTGCGCGGCCACCGTACGCATGCTCACGGCGTGCAGGCCACGCTCGCCGGCGATCCGCAGCAGCGCGGCCAGGATCTCGCCTCGGCGCGCGTCACGGTCGGACAGTCTCGGCATCGTGGCACCCCTTGTCAGCCGTTTTGGTAGTACGATCGTACTACCAAAACGGGGAGGTCGACGTGCGAGCGACGCCAGGCATCGGACGGTTCACCAGCGACCAGGCACGGAGCAGGTTCCTCGCCGCCTATGAGGTGGCGATGGGCGCATGGCCGCACCCTCGACAGGAGTGGGACGTCGAGACGCGGTTCGGCACCGTCCACGTGCACCAGCATGGCATCGCCACGGGTGAGCCGATCGTGTTGTTACACGGCGCTCAGGGCAATTCCAGCAACTGGTATCCGCAGGTCGCCCCGCTCGGTGTCCACCACCGGGTCTACGCGGTGGACACCGTCGACGACCCAGGTCGCAGCGTGCAACGCCGACCGGTGCCGAGTACGACCGACAACGCCGCCTGGCTCGACGAGACGCTCACCGCACTCGGGCTGGACGGCGTCCACCTGGTCGGCCTGTCCTACGGCGGATTCCTGGCGCTCGCCCAGGCCCTGCACCGGCCCGACCGGCTGGCCTCGGTCACGCTGCTCGATCCCGGGGGCCTGGAGAAGGTGCCACTCAGGTTCTACGCGAACATGCTGGCCGGAGCGTTGGCGACACTGGCCCCCCGGCGCACCCGGCCCTGGTTCGCCCAGCGGCTGGCCAACCATGCCCTGGTCGAGTCCGCCGAGCAACTGGCCCCGATCATGATCGCAGCCCGGCACTGGCGGTCGGGCCGCCCGGTCGCAGCTCGCCGGTTCGACGACGACGAGTTGCGCGCGATCCGCGTGCCGGTGCAGGTGCTGCTGGCCGGGCGCAGTTCGTTGCTGGATCCCCGTCGGGCGGCGGCCCGGGCGGCGGAGCTGATCCCCTCGGTCCGCACCGAGATCGTGACCGGTGCCGGCCACGGGCTGCCGCTGGAACGTCCCGAGCTGGTCAACCAGCGCATTCTCGACTTCATCGCGTCCCTCGCCCCGGGCGACTCCGCCGGCCCGGCCCGCTGACGCGGCCGGCCAACGGACACCCGGCTACGGTACGTCAAGCCGGGGTCGCGCCGCACCGGGCCGCGCAGCAAGCCCGGCCGGGTGCCCGCACTGTCGCCGGGCCAGGGGCGGAGGAAGGAGTCGGCGGTATGCGGCTGCACGTCGGGTGTGCGATGTGGACGCACAAGTCCTGGCAGGGTCGGCTGCTGGCGCACCCGTTGCCGACCTCCGAACGGCTGCGCCACTACGCCGGGTGGTGCGACGCGGTCGAGGGCAACACGACGTTCTACGCCACCCCGACCCGGGACACGGTCGCCACCTGGGCGCAGCAGACCGGCCCGGACTTCCGGTTCGTGGTGAAGCTGCCCAAGGTGGTGACGCACGAGCGCAGGCTCACCGACGTCACCGAGCCGATGCGGGTGTTCCTGGACGCGATGGCACCGCTCGGCCCGCGTGCCCACGCCCTCTGGGTGCAGCTTCCCGGCTCGTTCGGCCCGGACGACGTACCCACGCTGGCCCGCTTCCTGCGCCGGCTGCCCGCCACCCACCGGGCCGTGGTGGAGGTCCGCCATCCCGCCTTCTTCACCGAGCCGCACGCGGTCCGGCTGCTGGAGACCACGCTCGACGAGGCGGACGCCGAATGGGTGCCGTTCGACACCACCGCCTTCTTCGCCGACCCGCCGACCAGTGACGCCGAGCGCGACGCCTGGACCAAGAAGCCACGGATGCCGTTGCGCACCCACGCGCTGACCGACCGGCCCATCGTGCGCTACCTCGGCCGCGACGACACGTACCGGACGGTCGAGGGCTGGCAGCACTGGGTCGACGTCACCGTGGCCTGGCTGCGCGAGGGCCGCTCCCCCACCATGTTCGTGCACACCCCCGACAACGCCGACGCGCCGGTGCTCGCCCGCCGCTTCCACGACGAGGTCCGTGCCCGCCTGCCCGAGCTGACGCCCCTGCCCGAGCCGATCCCGGTCGAGCCCACCACCCTGTTCTGAGCGACCGCGCGGCACCGACCCTACGAGCCGACCTTGCTCACCTGCACGAACGGGCGGTCGTCCCACCAGATCGCGTGGATGATGAAGCTGCTGTTCGGCGCGTTGAAGTAGACCGCCATGTTGTCCGGCGAGTTCTGCACCTTCTGCACCGCGTACCCGTCCGCCGGGGTCGCCGTGACCAGCTCGACCACGCCCGCCGAGGTCATCCGGACGACCGCCTGGCCGCCCTCCACCCGGAACGAGCGGACGTAGCTGCGGACGCCGTCGTCGCCCACCGTCACCGTCCAACCGTCCTCGGTGGTCACGGTCGGGGCCGTGGTCCGGCTCGGTCTGGTCGTCGGGCGGCGGCTCTCCACCGACTCCGGCGTGGCGCTCGGCGTGGGGGTCAGGCTCACGCGGGGTCGCGGTGACGCCGACGTCGTCGGCGGCGGTGCCGACGAGGGCAGTGGCGTCGGCGGTCCGGGCGTCTCCGCCGCAGGTGGTGGACTCAGCGTCCGGTCCTGGGCGACCGGCTCCCGCAGCACGGGCAGGATCGCCATCGACGCGAGCACGATGCTCGACGCGGTGGCGACGCACCATCCCGTGATCGGCGCCCACCAGGAAGATCGCACGAAGACATCGTCTCATCTACCCATATGGTGTACGCCATGGCGATGATCCTGCTGGTCGAGGACGACCGGAACATCGCGGCCGCCCTCACCCGTGCGCTGACCGACGCCGGTCACGTGGTACGGCCCGCCGGGCACGCCGCCGAGGCGTTGCGGATCGTCAGCACCGAGCGACCGAACCTGGTCATCCTCGATCTCGGGCTACCCGACATCGACGGTGCCGACGCGCTGCGGATGATCCGTTCGGTCTCCGACGTACCGGTCATCGTGGCGACCGCGCGCCGCTCCGAGACCGACATCATCAGCCTGCTCGGCGCCGGTGCCGACGACTACGTGACCAAGCCGTTCTCCGGTGGACACATCCTGGCTCGCATCGACGCGATGCTCCGCCGGGCCCGGCCCACCGCGAACGAGACCCCGCCGTCGATCACCGTGGGCGAGCTGACCATCCGTCCCCGGCAACGCCTGGCCGAACTGCACGGGCAACCCCTGCAACTGACCCGACGCGAGTTCGACGTGCTGGCGTACCTGGCCGAGCGGGTCGGTCAGGTGGTCAGCCGCCGGGAGCTGATGAACGAGGTCTGGCACCAGGCGCAGATCGGCGAGGAACAGACCATCGACGTGCACATCTCCTGGCTGCGTCGCAAGCTCGGGGAGACGGCCGCCCGGCCACGCTTCCTGCGGACCGTACGCGGGGTCGGCGTGATGATGGTCGAACCCCGATGAGGTGGGCCCTGAACCGGCTGGCCATCGCCATCACCTCGATGGTGGCGCTGGCCTTCCTGGTGCCGCTGGCCATCGCCACCGGGCAGATCGCCCGGGACCGGGCCGTCAGCGAAGCTCGCCAGCAGGCCACCGCCCTGGTCACCGTGCTGGGCATGGACGCCGACCCGATGCTGCTCACCAACGCGGTGGCCAGCACCACGGCGGGCAGCGCCGGACGGCTCGCCGTGCACCTGCCGGACAACGCGCCGATCGGCGTCACCCACGTCACCGACGCGCAGGTACGCAGCGCCGCCGGGGACCGCCGGTCGGTGCTGGCCCCGGCCGGCGACGGTGTCGCGTACCTGCAACCCACCGTGCTGGCCGACGGCCGGACCGTGATCGTCGAGGTGTACGTGCCCGAGGCCGACCTGCGCCGGGGCGTCCGAACCGCCTGGGTCGTCCTCGGTGGGTTGGCGATCGTCCTGGTGGCCGGTTCGACGCTGCTCGCCGACCGGCTCGGCGGCCGGCTGGTGCGGGCCACCCGGGACCTGTCCGCGTCGGCGCGGCGGCTCGGCGGCGGCGACCTGACCGCCCGGGCGGAGCCGAACGGCCCCCGGGAACTCCAGGACGCGGCCCGGTCGTTCAACGCGATGGCCGACGACCTGCGGCTGCTGATGAACCGGGAGCGCGAGTTGGCGGCCGACCTCTCCCACCGGTTGCGGACGCCGCTGACCGCGCTGCGTCTGGACGCCGAGGCGATGCCGCCGGGCCCGATAGGCGAGCGGATGCGGCAGGCCTGCGACCTGCTCGACGAGGAACTCGATTCGATCATCCGTGGGGTGCGGCGCGGCACCGACGGGCGGGACGGGCAGAGCGCCGACCTGGTGGAGGTGCTGGCCGACCGACTGGCGTTCTGGTCGGTGCTGGCCGAGGACCAGGAGCGTCCGTGGGAGGTGACCGGTGGCGACGTACCGGTGGTCCTGCCGATGCCGCGCAGCGAACTGATCCTGGTGGTGGACGCGATGCTCGGCAACGTCTTCGCGCACACCCCGGACGGTGCCGCCTTCCGGGTCAGCGTCTCGCCCGACGGGGTACTGGTGGACGACGCCGGGCCGGGCATCGCCGACCCGGCACGGGCGGTGCAGCGGGGTGTGAGCGCCGCCGGGTCGACCGGCCTCGGTCTCGACATCGTGCGGCGCGCCGCCGAGACGTCGGGCGGTCACCTGGTGGTCACCCGCAGTCCGCTCGGCGGTGCCCGGGTCGGCATCCTGCTCGGGACGGTCGACCACGCTCCGGAGCGACTCGGGAGCAGCAGCCGCCTTTCATGATCCTTTCCGGAGCCGTTAAGGCTCCTTTATGGAACCGCGCACTAGCGTCCTCGCCGTCACAGCCGCAGCGAGCCGTACGGAGTTCAGATGCGCAGGAAGATCACCTACCCACTGGTGGCCCTCGGCATGGTCGCCTCGTCCCTGGCGGTCTCCTCGCCCGCCCAGGCCCACGGATACGTCTCCAACCCGCCCAGCCGACAGGCGTTGTGCGCGGCCGGAACGGTCACCGACTGCGGCCCGATCCAGTTCGAGCCGCAGAGCGTCGAGGCACCCAAGGGCTCCCAGCGGTGCGACGGCGGAGTGGCCCAGTGGTCCGTCCTCTCCGACGAGTCCCGCGACTGGCCGGCCCGGAACGTGGGCAGTTCGGTGACCCTCACCTGGGTGCTGACCGCCCGGCACCGGACCGCCGACTGGCAGTACTTCATCGACGGCAGACTGGTCGCCGAGATCGACGAGGGCAACGCCCAGCCGGACGCGACCGTGTCGCACACCATCGACCTGAGCAACTTCCCCGGCCGCCAGCGGCTACTCGCGGTCTGGAACATCGGCGACACCCCGATGGCCTTCTACAACTGCGTCGACCTGATCGTCGGCGGCGGCGGTGCCGCGCCCGCCCCCCGGCCGACCACCGCCGCGCCCACCACCGCACCGCCCACGGCCGCGCCCACCACGGCGCCCACCACCGCACCCACCCGGCCCGGCACCACGCCGACCACCGCCGCACCGACCAGCGCGGCCCCGCCGCCGGCAGCGGGCGGTGACGCCTGGGCCGCCGGGGTCAGCTACCGCACCGGCGACGTGGTGACGTTCGAGGGCAGGCGGTACGAGTGCCGCCAGGGCCACACCGCGATCAACAGCTGGGAGCCCTCGATCTACACCCTCGCGCTGTGGCTCCCGCTGTGAGGCGCCGACTGGTCGCGGCAGCCCTGGTCGTACCGTTCCTGCTCGGCGCCTGCGGGTCACCCGCCGCGCAGCCGCCGCCCGCGTCGACGAGTGACACGACGGTCGCCGAGATCACGGCCGGCGACGAGTACAACGACACCGACGTGATGTTCCTGCAGATGTTCGTCCACCACCAGCGGCAGGCCCTGCAGATGACCGCCACCGCCGTGAAGCGCGCCCAGGACCCGGAGTTGAAGACGCTCGCCCAGGCGGTGCAGGTCACCGAGTCCGACGAGCTGAAGATGATCGAGGGCTGGCTCAGGAGCTGGGGCAAGTCCACCGAGGTCGACACCGCGCCCAACCTGCACGCCCACCACGGTGGACTGCCCGGCACCGGACCGGCCGAGATCGAGGCGTTGACGACGGTCAAGGACGCCGAGTTCGACACGTCCTTCCTGAGCCTCTTCCTGGCCCACCAGCACAACGCGATGGAACTGGCCAACCTGGTCCGCAGCGGCGGCAAGAACGCCGAGACCAAGGCATTCGGCGAGCGGGTACGCGCCTCCCGCCAGGGCGGGATCCAGCAGATGCTCACAATGATGACCAGCTGACGACTGCGTATGGGCAGCTCGGGGACGGCCGTAGGCGTCGGCCGGCCCCGGGCCCTGTCCGGTCCTACCGACTGACCGTCGGGGGCCGGTCGCCACGCACGCTCGTCCGGGTCACCCGGTAGCGCCGGTTCAGTCGGTTCGGCCAGCCCAGGAACCTGTCGAACATGTCGGCGGCGCTGCCGGTCTGGCAGGGATCGAGTCGATGCAGGTCGTCGATGGCCTCGTGCAGGCAACCGGCCAGATAGACGAAGAGGTTGACCGGGGCACCCTCGTAGTCGGCCAGCAGGGCGAGCTTGCCACGCGTACACGGCCAGGGGTGGCCACAGTGGCGGCACAACCACAGCGGGCGCATCGGCGGATGCTCGGCCGACTCGGCCACGACCCGGTGCGGGGTCGGCGGCGGACGTTCTTCGGTCATGACCGTGGCCTCACCTGCATACGGGCTCCCGCCGACTCGGACGAACGGCGTGCGGCGTACCACCGGTCATGAGCCGCCGACGCCTCACGCAGTAGGAGGCGCGGCAGCCGGTCCGGCATTACGAAAAGTGCGTCGCCGAATCGCGGGTCGCCGGTCGGGCGAGTCGGGCCCGACGGTCAGGCCCAGGGGTTACGGACCCGGAAGGAACTCGCCCGTGCGAACGTCTGCGTACCGTCGGGGAAGTCGATCCAGAACCCCACGTCACGCTCGTGCACCACGAGATGCGGGTAGTTGTGCGCGCGCATCGTCACCGAGGCAGCCGTCGCGCCGCGCTCGGGACAGAAGGTCGCGTCCTCCCGGAACAGCGGGGTGCCCTCGTTCGGGCTCAGCCGCAGTCGCAGGCTCGCATGCCGCAGGTACCGCCCGTCGGCGCTGCGCAGGGTGACACAGTCCGGGTCGGCGAGCCCTCGACTGACTGTGAAGGTGGCCCGTCGCCGGGCCTGCGCACTGCTGGCTCCGGTCACCTCGTCGAGCCCGGCCACGTCGCCGTCGACGGTCAGGTACCGGCCCGGTGCCCGTACGGACTCCAACGACCAGGTGCCCAGCGGGATGGTGCCGGCCGGCACGGACGGGCGTACCGCCGACGGTGACACGGACGGCGACGTCGCCGGGGTCGTGGTGGCCGGGGTCGGGCTGGGGCGCGGCGGCGCGGCGGACGTCGTCACCGGCGCCGCGACGGCCGGCGGCGGGGGCGCCGGATCCGGCCGCAGCGCGACCCCGGCGGTGGCCCCGGCGATCAGCACCGCCCCGGCGGCGGCACTCGCCACCGGATGCGCCACCACCGCCTGTGTCAGCACGCCCAGCAGCGACCCGCCCTGGCCTGCCGTGCCACCGACGGCCGCCCCACCGCTGACCACCGTTGCGCCGTCGATCGCGGCGCCACCGGCGACCGCCGTCCCGCCCGCCACCGTTGCCCCACCGGCGACGGCGTGCGCCGCCACGACCGGGGTGCCGCCAGCCGCCCCGGCCAGCAGGCCCTTGGCGACCAGTGCGGCGGTCAGGCCCACCGGCACCGCCAACGACGCGATGCCCAGCAGCAGCCGCTCGGCGGGCACCCGATCGGCCACACCCGCACCGCAGTACGGGCAGTCGCGGACGTGTCGGGCGATCCGCTTGCGCCACACCGGCGTGGGTCGCCCGTCCCAGCCACGGATCGCCGCCGAGAGGTCCGGGCAGGGCGGACGGGCCGCCAGCGCCGCGACGATGCTCCGGCCCGACTCCAGTTGCTCCCGCATCCGGTGCAGGCGTACGCCGACGTGCGCGACGGTCACACCGGTCGCGGCGGCGACCTCGGCCCGGCTGAGCCGACCGGTGCACTCCTGCCACCAGAGCGCCAGCAGCGGCTGGTACGCCGGGTCGAGCCACCGGGTCGCCTCGACAAGCTGTCGACGCTGGTCCGACACGTGCAGCCGCCCGATCGCCTCACCCTCGACGTCCCCGCCGCCGGACAGGTGCTCCACCCCGTCGCCCAGGGCGAGCCGGTCGACCGCGCCGCGCACCCGGCTGCGGTGGCCGGCGATCTGGTGCAGCGCGATCGCCACCAGCCAGGAGCGGAAACTCTCCGGCGCCCGCAGGGTGGGCAGGTCACGGACCACCCGGAGCAGCGTCTCCTGCACCACGTCGTCGACGTCCGGATGCCCGCTCAACGCCCGGCCGACGAGGTTGTAGAGCAACGGCAGGTGCGCCGAGACGAGTTGGTCACGGGCCGACCGGTCCCCCGCCTGTGCGGCGACGACCAACTCGGCGTGGTCCGCAGTGACCGTCATACCGCACCGCCTAGGAAATGGTCCCGCCGTGCACGACGTCACACGATATCGACAATCGCCGGCGTACGGCCTACTCCGGGCCGGGGCGGGGCGGATCGCGGTGCTCCTGGATGGTCCGGGTGACCTGCTCCAGCAACTGGCGCGGATCGGTCCGCCCGGTCACCTGCACCTCCACCTCCGACTCCCCGATCCGCATCCGCACCGTGGCACCGCTGGGCTGCTGGCTGAGCCAGGTCTGCAGCAGGGCGAAGAGTCCGGGCAGCAGGCTCTGCGCCACCACCGCGATGATGACGGCCTCGCTGAAGCCCGCCCGCCCTCCGCCACGCCCGCTCAGGTCCCGTACGCCGGCCCGGAACTCCGGCCGGCGGTGGATCCAGTCGACGAGCGGGACCTGGGCCGGCTGCCGGAGCGTGGTGATCATCTGGAGTCGGACGGGTTGCCGTCCCGCTACGGACGCGTCGGTGTTCATTCGTCCACCTCGGGCTGGAAGGTCAGCTCCGCACCGGCGGCGGTGACCATGCCGGTGACGGAGAGCGGGTAGGTCTCGGTGAACTCCTCCTCGCCGAAGTAGGACTCGTAGGTCCCGCTCACCCGCACCTGACCCTGCTCCTCGTAGGGCGTGCTGACCTGCGCCGCTGCCGGGCCGAGCAGGTCGATCTGCGGCGTCGGGTAGCTGGCGATCGTCCACGTGATCCCCTTGGCACCCTGGTAGCCGCTCAACCGGAACGGGCAGTCCTGCGGGGCGGCGACGGTCTGTCGCGCACAGCCGTCGAGGTACTCCTTCACCTGCGCGTCGACCGTCGACCGGGCGGCGGGCTTCAACTCGGCGACGACCTGGATCGGCGTCGCGTAGTCGGCACCGGGTGCCACGCCGATCCGTTGCGACGGCGTCTCGCTCAACGGGCTGGCGGCAGCGGTCACCAGGTACACGCCGGGCACGGCGAGCACCGACTGCCCCTGCGGGTTCTCCGGCATCGACACCCCGTTGACCAGGAGGCCCTGCTGACCGGAGGTCACGTCCAGGGTGGAGACACCACCGACGACGTGCCAACCCCGGAAGATCCCCGCCGTCGCCCCGTCGTCCCGGCGCAGCGTCAGCTCGCTCTCCATGCGCTCCCCGCCGAGCACGAACGAGACCGTGGCGGTGGCGTCGTCCTCCTTCCGGTCGATCGCCGTGACGTCGACGTCGGTCGGCGGCTGGTAGTCGGGCGACTCCACCATCCGGCCGAGCAGGTCGTCGCTGCGCACCGCGGCCTCGACGTCCGGGCTCAACCACCCGGCGAGGTCGTCCACGTCCCGGTCCTCCAGCGCCGAGAAGTACCCGTCGACGGCGGTCGCCGGCCGGAAGAAGCCCCACTGCACGACCCCGAGCAGGCTGGAGACCAGGCAGACCGAGAGCAGGACGGCGGCACCGACGACGGCCGGACGCCGGACGCTCACCGGGTCGTCCCCGCCGAAGAGTTCCCCGGGGCCGACCACCCGCCCCGACGGCGCCTCCGCCTCCGCGAGGTCGCTGGCCGCCTGCACCTGCTCCAGCCGGTCCAGGCGCAGCTCGTTCGGCGGGTGCTCGGCGCAGACCGCCTCGTCCCAGCCGCTGCGCCCGCTCTCGAACGATTTGCGGCGCTCCAGGACGGCCCGCAGGCCGTCGGCGTGCCCCGTCACCACGGCACCGAGGTCCGCCCGGTACTCCGCCGCGCGCACGTCGGCGCGGTGCAGCGGCTGTACCAGGTATTTCATCGTCAGCAGGACCGGCCAGAAGAACAGGAAGACGAAGAGGTTGGTGGCCGGGTGCGGGAACGTGCGCATCAGCCAGGTGGGCACCGCGTGCACCAGGACCAGGGGCAGCCCGACACCCCGGACGAAGGCCGACGTGATCTCGTCACCGGTGCGCCAGTGCACCAGCTCGTGACTGAGCAGCGCGGCGATCTCCTCCCGCGAGTCGGTGAGCAGACCGGTGGTGACCACGACGTGCCGGGAGTACGCCCGCGCGTTCGTGGTGACCAGGTCGTCCTCGACCAGTAGTCGCGGGACACTCGGCAGACCGAGCCGCTGTGCGCATTCGTGCAGGATCGGCAGAATCAGATCGCGCTCCCGCCGACTGAGGTCGCGGGCGCCCGACACTCGCAACAAACGGTGCTCCAGCACCACTCGGTACAGCGTGTAGAGCAGGCCCAGCACAATGGCCGCGCCCACCATTCCGACCAGTTGGGCCAGCAGTGAGACGGGCCCGTCCACCTCGCTGAACCGAAGGACGGGAATGACCAGCAGACCGACCAGGAATGCGATGGCCGCACCGACGAAAGCGCCGATCGGGCCACCGGACTGCTGCAGAAAGGAATCGATCAGCCCACCGATGATCGGCGCGTCGCGTACCGCGTGCGGCACCTGGTCGGCGACGATCCCGCCGCCGGTGAACGCGAGCGTGAGCGCGGCGGTCGTCGCGAGCAACACTGCGGTGAACAGCGCCACCGGCACGTAGAGCCAGGCCGCGACGAAGGCGCCCAGGACGCCGCGCCAGTCCCGCAGGATCCCGACCCGCAGCCAGACGACGGCGTTCGGATAGCCGGGCGGACGGTTGGCCAGCCGACCGCCGTCCGGGTCGGGGCGAGTCCCCTCCTCGACGGATTCGGTCATTCGCACGGAAGGTGCGGAAGAAGTGTCGGCAATCTGATTTCGCTGATCACCGTAGGGCTGCGCCGCATCGGGATCGTGCTGCTGCACGGAAGCTCCTCCACGAGGCCGAACAGGGCAAGGGGCGGCCCGGCATGCAGGGGAGAATTGTTTCCTCACCAGGCCGCCGGGCCATGATTCAGTCAGGAGACGTATCGGGGTAGGCGCAGACCTTACTCCGGTCTATGCCTGACGCGCCACCCCGTTTACTCCGACCGATATCCGCCGGATGCGGCAATTGGACATGCGGCGCCGGTGATTACCGCGCGATCTCCGGTAAAGATGAAACTTCCACGGATCATTGGCCGGACCACAGCGATTCCCGGCCCCGGCCGCACACCCTCAGAGGTCGGTACGACCGACCGGGTCGACGGTGATTGGTACACCCGTCAGCCGCTCGCTCTCCGTCCACAGCCGCGCCGCCACCGCGACGTCCCGCGCCCGCGCACTCCGGCCCGCCCGCACCGGCGGACCGGAGTTCTCCATCCGGTGCGCCGGCCCCCAGTAGCTGCCGCTCTCGGCCCCCGGATCGGTCGCGGCCCGCAACGTCGGCAGCACCCCGTCGTCGAGCTTCATCGCCACGTACCGCCCGATGGTGTTGACGACGTCGACGAACCGGTCCCGCCCCTGCCCCTCGCCGGTGTACGTCCACCCGGGATGGGCGGCGGTCACCCGCACCGGCGCCCCGGCCCCGCTCAACCGGCGATCCAGCTCCAACACGAACAGCAGCACGGCGAGCTTGCTCTGCGCGTACGCGGCGAACCGCCCGTAGCGCCGTCGCTCCCAGTTCAGGTCGTCGAGGTCGATCCGGCCGGTGCGGTACGCGTTGCTGGCCACCGCGACGACCCTGGACCCCTCGGTCGCCAGCAGCAGCGGGAGCAACCGGCCGGTGAGCGCGAAGTGCCCGAGGTGGTTCACCCCGAACTGGGACTCGAACCCCTGCCGGGTACGCCGCAGCGGCGGATACATCACGCCCGCGTTGTTCACCAGCAGGTCCAGCCGGTCGTGCTCGGCCCGGTACGCGGCGGCGAAATCGGCGACCGAGCCGAGATCCGCCAGGTCCAGCCGGAGACTCCGCACCTCGGCGTCCGGGAACTGCGCCCGGATCCGTGCCACGGCCGCCTCGCCCTTACCCTGGTCACGGCAGGCGAGCACCACCCGCGCGCCCCGGCCCACCAACAGCCGGGCGGTCTCCAGGCCGAGGCCGGTGTTGGCGCCGGTGACGATCGCGGTACGTCCCCGCTGGTCGGGAACATCGTCGTACGTCCAGCGCGTCATCCGTCACCCCTCCGGCCCGCCGCCGACGACCGGCATCGCAGGCGTGACAAGGCTTACCGCGTACCGCCGCCGCGTCAAGCGCGGTCGGCCTCGGTGGCCTGCGGCATCCTGCTCAGGCGGCCTCGCCAGGCACTCTCGGTTCAGGCGGCCTGGTCCAGGCGCTGGCGCAGCTCGGTCGGCAGCTTCAGGTCGACCGACGCCAGACACTCGTCGAGCTGTGCCACCGAGCTGACCCCGACGATCGGCACGATCGCCGGGTCACCGTCCATCAGCCAGCTCAACACCACCTGGTTCGGGGTGGCGTCCAGTTCCGCCGCCACCTCCCCGAGCACCCGCAGCCGGCGCTCGGTGCCCGGGTGCGCGTAGTGCTCCGGCAACGGCCTGTCCGCGCGGGTGTAGGTCCCCCACAACAGCGTGCTGTACGCGAACATGGTCAGATCGCGACTGCGTACCAGGTCCAGCAGTTCGTCACTCGCGTGCACGTGCCCACCCTCAGGTAGCACGGTCGCCGGACGCGGCAGCAGGTACGAATAGCGCTGCTGGACCACCGTGTACGGCGTCCACCCCCGGGCCGAGGCCAACGCCCGCGTCTCGGCCAGCCGCCAGGCGGCGTGGTTGCTGGCCCCCAGCGCCCGCACCCTGCCCTCGGCCACCGCCTCGTGGAACGTGCCCAGCGTCTCCTCGTCCGAGGTCTCGCGGTCCTCCCGGTGGGCGTAGTAGACGTCGAGACGGTCGACGCCGAGCCGCTCCAGCGAGCCGGCGAGCTGCTCCCGGATCACCGACGCGCCGAGCCCTTCGGCCCCGCCCTCGGCCGACAGGCCGGAGCCGACCTTCGACGCGAGCACCAGGTCGTCCCGATTGCCCCGGCTGGCCAGCCAGCGCCCCAGCACCGCCTCGCTCTCGCCACCGGACCCACCGGGCACCCAGAACGAGTAGCAGTTCGCGGTGTCGATCGTGGTGCCGCCGGCCTCGACGAACCGGTCCAGGATCGCGAACGAGGTCGCCTCGTCGATCACCGTCCCGAACGACATGGCACCGAGACAGAGTTGGCTGACCTGAACGCCCGATCCATCGGACAGCTCACGTCGTCTCATCGTTCCTCCAAAATGGGCGGGATCCGTCAGCCGGAGCCTGGGTTCTGTTCCGGGCCTCCACACACGACCGTGCGTCGAGGTGAATTGTGACGCTGCTGAACCACGGCGGATCGGGAACGGACCCTGTCGGTCAGGTCTGCGGGGCCGCCGGGCGGGTGAGGCTGCGCCAGAGCCATCGTGCCGCGACGGCCGCATCGGGGAGCGGGTCGCGCCGGAGCCAGGCGGTGATGATGCCGATCGTCATGCCCGACAGTGCGGCGGCAAGGACATCGCGGGGCAGGTCGTCCTCGTCGAGGGCGGTCGGCGCGTCGAGGCCGCTGGTGATCAGTTCCTCGATCCGCTCGCGGAGGGCTGCGGCGACGATCGAGGATCTGTTGCTCTGCAGGACCTGCCGGTAGACGGTCGCGTTGGCGGCGATGTGTTCGAGATAGAGCCTCATCTCGGGTGCGGTACCCGGGACGAGAGGGTCCCGCCTGGTGGTGTGGATTCCGGCGGAGGCCCGGTCGACGGCGCTCTTGAGTGCGGCCGTCAGGAGTTGTTCCTTGTCGTCGTAGTGCTGATAGAAGGTGCTGCGGTTGATGCCCGCCCGGCCGGTGATGTCTCCGACTGCGATCTCGTCCAGGGGGCGTTCGCGGGCGAGGGCCAGTAGCGCTTCCTGCAGGCTCGTCCGTGTTCGCGCCACCCGTGGATCCATGGCTCGATCCTGTCACGTCCTCCTCGGGAGCGACTTATCCAACAGGTGTTGGATAACCAACGAGTGTTGGTTTACTGTTTGGTGGCCGGGCAGGTCGCCCACCCGGAGCCGCTGTCAGGGGAGGACTTCGTGGCAATACTTCTGTACCGTCTGGGGCGTTTCGGCGCTCGCCGGTCCGGGATGGTGATCGTCGGATGGCTGGCCGTGCTGGCCCTCGCCGTCGGCGGGCTGGTGACCTTCGGAGGCCCGCTCGCCACCGGTTTCTCGATCCCGGGCACCCCGACCGAGAAGGTCAACGAACGGCTCGTCGAGGCGTTTCCCGAACTGACCGGCGCCACCGGCTCGGTGGTGTTCACCAGTACCGAAGGGGCGTTCACCCCCGCGCAGCAGGCACGGATCGGCGAGGTGCTGGCGGGCGTCGGGCAACGCGACGGCGTGGCCGCGGTCATCGACCCGTTCACCGCCGCGCAGCAGCGCGCCGAACAGTCCAGGCGGCTCGATGCCGGTCTCGCCGCCCTGGAGAGCGCCCCTCGGCCGCTGACGGCCGAGCAGGAGGCCCAACTCCGCCAGATGGAGGACGCCACCACGCTGAGCGGTGCCGCCTCGTCGATCCGGACGGTCAGCGAGGACCGGACCGTCGCGGTAGCCGCCGTCATGTTCCGCGACGGCATCTTCAACCTGTCACCGGACCTGCAACGCGACATCGCCACGGCGCTGGACGAGGCGGAGATCCCCGGAGTCGCGGTCGACTACTCCTCGACCATCGTCGCCACGGCCGGCAGCCCGTTCGGCATCGGCGAGGTGATCGGGCTCGCCGTGGCGCTGATCGTCCTGCTCGTCCTGCTGCGTGCGCTGATACCCGCCCTCACCCCGCTGCTGACCTCGATCGTGGGCGTGGGGGTCGGTGTGGTGGGGTCGATGGCGTTCAGCGACGTCGTGGACATGACGTCGGGGACACCGATCCTCGGCGTCATGCTCGGACTCGCCGTCGGCATCGACTACTCCCTGTTCATCCTCGACCGGCACCGCCGTCAGGTCCGCGACGGCATGCCGGTGCACGAGTCGATCGGTGTCGCCAACGGCACGGCGGGAACGGCGGTCGTCTTCGCCGGCTCCACGGTGGTCGTCGCCCTGGTCGCCCTCGCGGTCACCGGCATCCCGTTCCTCACGGTCATGGGCGCGGTCGCCGCGTTCTGTGTCATGGTGGCGGTCCTGGTGTCGATCACCCTCACCCCGGCACTGCTGGGCCTCATGGGCACGCGAGTGCTGCCCGGACGACTCCGGGCCACCGCCCGGCGGCAGAAACCGCCACAGCCCATGCGCACGGGCCGGGCCGTCGCTGCGGCGGCACTCGTCGTCACCGCCCTGACGGTCATCGCCGTACCCGTCATGTCGCTGCGTCTCGGCCTGCCGGACGGTTCCTCGGAACCTCCGGACAGCCCCCAGTACCGCGCGTTCGCCGCAGTCGCTCAGGGCTTCGGCGAGGGAACCAACGGCCCACTGCTCGTCGTCGCGGAATCTCCCACGCCGGTCGCCGAAGCCGACCAGGTCGCTACCCAGGCCGAGATCGTCACGACGATCCTGCGACAGCCGAACGTCGCCGCCGCCGCACCCGTCGCGGTCGCCGCCGACGGCAAGACCTTCGCCTTCCAGGTCGTACCGGCCGAAGGACCGAACAGCACGACGACCGAACAACTCGTCAACGACCTCCGCGCCCTACCACCACTCGCGGCGGACATGACCGTCGGCGTGGCCGGCCAGGCCTCCGGCAACATCGACATCTCCCGGAAGCTCGCCGACGCCCTACCGGTCTATCTGCTCGTCGTGATCGGGCTGTCGCTCCTGATCATGATCGCGGTGTTCCGGTCCCTGCTCGTGCCCATCGTCGCCACCGCCGGGTACGTCCTCTCCCTCGGCGCCGCCCTGGGCGCGGTGACTGCCATCTACCAGTGGGGTTGGCTGGCCGACCTGTTCGGCGTGCACAGACCGGGGCCCGTGCTCAGCTTCGCGCCGATCGTCATCATGGGCATCCTGTTCGGCCTGGCAATGGACTACCAGATCTTCCTGGTCTCCGGCATGCGCGAAGCCTTCGTACACGGCCGACCCGCCCGGCTGTCCGTGACCATCGGGCACCGCCGAGGACGCGTCGTCGTGACCGCCGCAGCCATCATCATGGTCGCCGTCTTCGGAGGATTCGTCTTCTCCCACCTCACGATGATCCGGCCACTCGGCTTCGGCCTCGCGGCCGGAGTCCTCTTCGACGCATTCGTCGTCCGGCTGGTCCTGGTCCCGGCACTGATGCACCTTCTCGGCGACCGCGCCTGGTGGCTACCGGCCTGGCTCGACCGGGCACTGCCGAACGTCGACATCGAAGGATCAGCCCTGTCCCGGAGCGAATCCCTCAGGGCGGTGATGACCTCGATGGCGCCCACCCTCATGTCTCCGCCGGTGTCTGCGGGTCGTCCGTAGGCAGGCGGTGGCTGCGGTGCCGGGTGGGCCAGCCGAGGAACCGGTCGAAGACATCGGCGGTGCTACCGGTGTTGTGGGGGTGGAGCTGATGCAGATCGTCGATCGCGTCGTGCAGGCAACTGGCCAGGTAGAGAAAGAGGCTGACCGGGCTGTGCCGGTACTCCGCCAGGAGGCCGACCTTCGCTGCGCCGCACGGCCACGGCTGGCCGCACCGCCGACACAGCCACAGCGGCCGCATGGGTAGATGCGGTCGGGATGGTTCGGCGGGGACTGCCTCGACCGGCCGCCCTGGCAGCGCCAGCGACCGTAACGGCGGTTGCTCCGATGGCGCGGGCGATTCAGCGCCGACGGGACGGTATTCGTCGCTGTTCATCGCGGACCGCGCTTCCGTGCCTGCCGCTCGAACACGATCCGCCAAACGTGCGTCAGCAGCGGCGGGTCGGCCGGTCCCGGCTGTACCGGTGGAGCCGAAGGTGACTGGTCTCGCGGCAGGTCGCCCATCTTTGCGTTGCGCGAGACGTACACACTCACCGCCGACCCCCACTGGGACCCGCCGCTGGTTGGCGGTGGGCTTGCCGACCTACCGGCAAGCCCACCGCCATCGGCCAGCGGCGGGGAGCAGACCGCCGGTCACCCGCCCACGCAGCCCCGATGGCGGTACGCGAACGAGGAGTCACCCGCACGGTCGACGGAGTGCCCGGCGCGAGCACTTGCCGGTGCGTCGGGTCGCATTCCGACCTGCCGCCGTGGGGCACGTCCATCTGGCTCTCCCTGATGTGAGTTCGCCGCTGACCTGCCGGAGCGCCTGGGGAAGCGGCGTACCGGCACACTCAGCCTGGCCCCGGGGGCAGTTGGACGTAATGTCCGACCGGTGCACTGGCGGTGCACCTGCCGTCACCCGGTGTGCCGGTACGATCGCCAGGCCGAGGACTGTCCGTTTCGGAAGGACGTGCGATGGCTCCGGTGACGACCTGGACCGGCCGGGAAGCGAACGCGCTGCGCAACGCGCTGCGCATGAGCGTGACCGCCTTCGCCGAACACCTGGGCGCGGCCCGACGAACCGTGGCCAAGTGGAGCAGCCAGGGCGACAGAATTCTCCTGCGCGCCGACATGCAGGCTGCGCTGGACACCGTGCTGACCCGAGCCACCCCCGAGGCACGGGAACGCTTCGGGGCACTGCTGGCGACGGGCACCAGCGGTGCAATCGTGGACACCACGCTGCCGGATGCCCACCTGGTTACGGATACTGGCGATGGCGGACAAGGCGACTCGGGCTCGGGTGGTCACGTGCGACGAAGAGATCTCATACGCGGGGCGACGATCGGCGTTGCCACTGTGCCGAATCTCGCGCCACTTCTCGACGCGCTCGTCTCGCCGCGTCATCCGGACGGGGTGACGCTGTCCGCTCGACAGTTCTCCCGCGCCGTGGCCGCAGTAAAGATCGACTATCAAGCCTGCCGGTACGAACGCGCTCTTGACCAGCTCGTGACGCTGCTGCCCGCACTCGAACCCGTCAGGGCCAGTGCGCAGGGCGAACAGAGAAGGCACGTCGAAGTCCTGGCAGCGGACCTCTATCACGTCGTCGGCAGCGTCCTGCTCAAGGTCGGCGACCGAGGGACAGCCCTGATCGCAGCCGAACGGAGCACCCGAGCCGCTGCGGCAAGTGCGGACCCGGTGGCCGTCGCCACGAGTGCCCGGATCATGGCCCACGCCCTGATGAGCAATAGTCACGACGAACAGGCGTTGACCGTTGCTGGCGAGGCGGCCGGCGTGCTCGACCGGGACACTCGCCTCATGTCGGCTGACGCGGTAGCCACCTACGGTGCCCTCGTCCTCCGAGGTGCGGTTGCCGCCGCCCGCAGCGAGAACCGTGATACGGCGCAATCGATGCTCGATGAGGCAGACCGTGCTGCCGCCCGGCTCGGTTACGACGGCAACGACCGATGGACCGGCTTCGGTGCCACCAACGTTCTGCTTCACCGGGTCAACGTCGCCCTGACCCTCGGCGACGCCGGCACGGCCATCGGCATCGCGCGCACGGTACCGCTGGACAAGGTGACGCTCGCCGAACGCAAAGCCGCTCTGTACATCGATGTCGCCCGCGCCTACACCCAGTGGGGGCGCTACGAGCACGGCCTGGCCGCGCTCCGCACCGCGTACGCGGTGGCACCCGAGGAGATCCGCTGCCGCCCAGCCGTTCAGCGCATCGCCACCGACCTGGCGCTCCTCGCCAAGGGCTCGGCCCGCACCGCCGTCGTCGACTTTGCACGAGGGGCCGGGATCCCGCTATGACCGGCGGCCACCTCCAGATCGTCGTCTGCGCTGCTGGTCCCGCCGCCGACGTGACCCAACTGATCAACGCCGCGCAGAAGCGCTCCTGGACGACCGCCGTCACCGCCACGCCCAACGGCATCGACTTCATCGACGTACCTGCGATCGAGGAGTTGACCGGCACTGAGGTGCGATCCAGCCACCGCGCCTCCCCCGGCGACCGCCGACCGCTACCCACCGCCGATGCTCTGGTCATCGCACCCGCGACGTACAACTCAATCAACAAGATCGCCCTCGGCCTTGCCGACAACTACGCCATGACCTCAGTCGCCGAACTGATCGGACGGCAGGTACCAACCGTCATCGTCCCGTTCGTCAACGCCGCTCTCGCCGCCCGCCTACCCTTCCGCCACGCCGTGGCCAGCCTCCGCGACGAAGGGGTTCGCATCCTCCTCGGCCCCGAAGACCACTGGAAACCACACCCGCCCGGCAGGGGGAGAACCCAGCAACAGGCCTTCCCGTGGACGATTGCGTTCGAGACCGTGACCCGACTCGTCCTCACGGATTGTCCAATCACATCCACCGACGGCTGACATGGCCAGCCACGACCAGCAGCGCATGCGTGATCTACCCAAGCTGTTCAGCGACGCGGAGAGCCGGGACGAGTTGGGTGTCGGCCAGGTCCGCGACGCGTTCAGTGGCCTGCTGTATTCCGGAACCTCGGTGCTACAGACCCGGGCGCGGTACCCGCTGATCGTGCCGTGGTGTTATCAGGAGGCGTAGCGGCGTGTTACTCAGCTTTGATCAGTTCTCAGCGCGGGTGACGATGTTCAGGGCCTCGACAGCCAAGCGGGTGAGATCAGGAAGTTGATCTTCACCGAGGACGACGCCTTTCAGGTTGTCCAACGGTGTCCTCAGGTCATGCAATCGGCTGCCCCGCAGTTCCGCGCCGTCGAGGCGGCAGGATTCCAACTCCAGGTGCCCGAGATCGCACGAGCGCAGCGCGATGCCGGGCAGGCGGCAGGACGACCAGTTGCCGTGGCCGAAGGTGCAATTGGTGAAGGCCACCGAGCCGGCGGCGCTGACGCGGTTCAGGGTGGCGTAGTCGAACCGGCAGTTGTCGAACAGCACGTCTTCGAGTCGGACGTCGACGAGCCGGGTGCCGGTGAATCGGGACCCCGTGAACGCGCACCGTTCGATGCTGATGCCGGTGAGGGTCGCGCCGGACAGGTCCGTCCGCACGACCTCGCACCCGTAGAGAGCCCCCGCCTCCCAGCTGACCTCACCGAGGTCCGCGCCGGTGATCCGACAGCCTCGAATGCTCTGCTCCACAAGCTGTTCGCCACGCCAGGAGACCCCATCGATGAGGCCGTCGCGGAGGTCACCGTCGGAGAGGTCGGTGACCTGGTCCAGGTCCTCCGGATGGAGGTCCGGCAGGAGAAGGGTCACGTCACCCACGGTCGTCGCCCGCATGTCTCCTCAACCTGTACGGGCGCGGGGTGGGCACGCCACCCCGCGTCGAACGATGCCGCCAGTTGGCGGACCACCTGGAGATCGCGCTGCTCACCGAGCCAGGCTCGTCACCATTGACACCGCCATCACCACCACCGTCCACCAGAGCCAACTCCTCGACGAGGAGCTGCCCCAATCCGCGCCGATCATGGAGTTGCGGTCACTTCTATGTCCACCAAGAGACGTTTTGCGGCGACCACAACTCCATGATCGGTGCCGACGGTCGCCGCGCCGCGCGTCCCGCCGACGCCGGAGCGGTTCATCGACCCCCGAGCACCCGGCGAGCCACCAGCCATCACGACAACACGAAAAAGGCCCCGACCGGCAGAGATCTGCCATGTCAGGGCCTTGCTGCTTGGTGCGCCGCCAGGGACTCGAACCCCGAACCCGCGGATTAAGAGTCCGCTGCTCTGCCAGTTGAGCTAGCGGCGCTCGGTGGCAACGGGGGAAACCCTAGCACGCACCCTGAGGCGGGTTCCAATCCGATACCCGGGTCCTCCCTTCGGTCGAGCTTTCCGGACATTTGGCAACAAGCACACACAAGGCATGGGACGGGTTCATGTTGGGCGGCGTGGATGGGGCACGATGTCCGCCAGGTCGCTAAGACAGGGGTGGGGATGGGCAGGTTCGCGCGGGCCGGGGCGTTGGTGGGCACCCTGGGTCTGGTGGCGTCGCTGGCACTGTCGGGTTGTCGCGAGGAGGGCTCGGCTGCCGAGTTCGTGCCGGGGCCCGCGACCAGCGGTGCGGTGACGCCGGACACACCGCCGTCGAGTGGGCCGCCGTTGGCGGTGAGCCCGGCCGACGGGGCGAAGAAGCGGCCGGTGAGCGTGGAGATCGGTGCCGAGTTGCCGGACGGCGCGACGGTGTCGAAGGTCAGTCTGACGACCGCCAACGGCAAGGAGGTCAAGGGCAAGCTGCGTACGGACGGCTCGTCCTGGGTGCCGTCCGCGCCGTTGAAGTGGTCCACCGAGTACACGGCCACGGTGACCGCGAAGCAGCCGGACGGCTCGGTCAGCGAGGGGACCAGCACGTTCACCACGATGGCGAAGCCCGGCTCGATGATCACCTCGGGGCTCTACCTCTTCGACGACCGGACGTACGGCGTGGCGATGCCGGTGGTGGCGGAGTTCCACCCGGGCATCCCGAAGAAGGATCGGGCCGCCGTGCAGAAGCGGATGTTCGTGCAGACCGATCCGCCGCAGCCGGGCACCTGGCACTGGGTGAGCAACGGCACTCAGGCGTTCTACCGGGCGCCGGAGTACTGGAAGGCCGGCACGAAGCTGTCCGTACGGATCGCGTTGACCGGCATTCCGCTGAGCAACGGCCGGTTCGGCAACGTCGACCGGAGCGCCACCGCGAAGATCGGCTCGACCTTCGAGATGAAGGTGGACAATGCCGACAAGCAGATGCGGGTGTACGAGGACGGCAACCTGATCAAGACCCTGCCGGTGAGCCTGGGCAAGAAGAAGACCCCGTCGTCCAGCGGCACGCTGGTGGTGATGGAGAAGAAGGAGGCGACGGTCTTCGACACGATGGACGATCCCGATCCGGAGAACCGCTACGTCACCGACATCCAGTTCGCCCAGCGGCTGACCTGGGGTGGCGAGTACATCCACGCGGCGCCCTGGTCGGAACACGTCCAGGGACGGCAGAATGTGTCACACGGTTGCGTGAACGTGTCCCTGGCGAACGCCCGCTGGCTCTTCGAACGGACCAAGGTCGGTGATCCGATCACCATCAAGGGCACCGAGCGGAAGCTGGCCGCCGGCAACGGTTGGACGGCGTGGGATCTGAGCTGGTCGGAGTTCGTCAAGGGCAGCGCGCTGCCGGTTCCGGACGGTGGTGCGGGTCCGGCCCTGTGACCGTGCCAGATATGTCACTATCCGGACATCCCGCTCCACGTGTTTCGGTTCACCTTCCGCAACGGGTACGTGTTCCGGTGCGTCTGTGATGTGGACGGGCAGCGGACCATGACTGTGAGGACACCATGCGAGTTCGGGACCAGCGCAACCGCCGGCGGGGGGTGCTCGCCGCGGGGATGCTCGCCGTGGCGATGGTGCTGACCTCCGCCTGCACCGGCGGCAAGGGCGGCGACAACGGGCCGGGCTGGCAGGACGGTGCCGACCAGCCGGCGCCGAAGGCGTCGGTGAGCATCAGCGAACCGGCCGCCGACGCGAAGGACGTTCCCGCCTCGACGGCGGTCACCTTCGCCGCCGAGCAGTCCGAGGAGACCACTGTCGAGCTGGCCGGCGCCGACGGGGAGCCGGTCAAGGGCACGCTGGCCCCGGACGGTAAGAGCTGGTTGCCGTCGAAGGCGCTGGCGTACGGCGAGTCGTACACCGCGACCGTCACCGCGACGGGCGACGACGGTGTCCCGGTGACGGCGACCAGCGCGTTCACCGTGATGAAGCAGCCGAGCAACCAGGTCCGGGTCACCAGCTTCCTCGGCGACGACCAGACGGTCGGGGTCGCGATGCCGCTGATCGTGAAGTTCGGCCGGGAGATCCCGGAGAAGTACCGCGCCGACCTCCAGCGGCGGATGACGGTGAAGTCCACGCCCGCCCAGGAGGGCGTCTGGCACTGGGTCAGCCCCACCGAGGTCCGTTACCGGCCGAAGGAGTTCTGGAAGGCCGGCAGCAAGGTCTCCTACCGGGTGCAGGCGGGCGGGCTGCCGCTGGGCGACGGCTGGTACGGCCGGGCCGACCTGACCGTGGACATCACCGTGGGCCCGAAGCTGGTCATGACGGTGGACAACAGCAACAAACGCATGGTCGTCACCCGGGACGGCGAGACGATCAAGACGATCCCTGTGAGCCTCGGCAAGAAGACCACGCCCTCCTCCAGCGGCACGATGGTGGTGATGGAGAAGCTGCGCAAGACGGTCTTCGACACGTTGGAGGAGTTGGGCCCCGAAGAGGGCTACCGCACGAAGATCGACTACGCCCAGCGGCTGACCTGGGGCGGGGAGTTCATCCACGCCGCGCCCTGGTCGGAGGGGCAGCAGGGCACCACCAACGTCTCGCACGGCTGCGTGAACGTCTCCATGGTCAACGGCGCCTGGCTCTTCGAGAACACGAAGGTCGGCGACCCGATCGTGGTCAAGGGCACCGAGCGCAAGCTCCAGAACGGCAACGGCTGGACGGACTGGAACGTGAGCTGGGACGAGTACGTCAAGGGCAGCGCCCTGCCGTACGAGCCCGCGGGCGACGAGTCCGCGCCGGACGCCTCCCCCGACACCACCGAGTGAGTCGACGGGCTGGACACCGCACTATCGGTCGACGCCGAGCGCGTGCGCCAGGATCCGGTGCACGTGGTCGGTGTCGGCGGGGACGTTCTCGATGAGGATGGCGGTGCACAGGCCGTCGGAGGCGGCGACCACCGCGTCCACGGCGTGGGGGTCGTCGGTGAGGGTGGCGGCGAGCGCGGCGACGCTCTCGCGCCAGTGCCGGGCGATCGGGGCGAGGGCGGGTCTGCGGGCGGCGAGCGTGGACAGTTCGCGTTCGGCCAGCGCCTTCTCGCGTCCCGGCCCGGCGGACTCGACGATCAGAGCGGCCAGGCCGCGCAGCTTGTCACCCGGGCCGTCGATGATCCGTCGGATCCGTTCGGTGTACCCGTCGGCGACGCTGGACAGCGCGGCGACGAGAAGGTCGTCCAGGGTGGCGAAGTAGTAGATGCTCAGGCTGGTGGCGACGCCGGCCTGCGTGGCGACGGCACGGTGGGTGACACCGGCTGCGCCCTCGCGGAGAACGACGGCGAGGGTGGCCTCGATGATCTCGGACCGGCGCTTGGCGCCCCTGGCGCGTCGCCCGTCGACGGGTTCCTCGCTCATGCTCCCTCCCCTGGCGCCCAGGGTAGTCGAGCGGTCAGTGACCGTCGGCGTCCTGATCCGCGCCGAGGGGAGGGACGTGCCGCAGGGCCACCAGGCACAGGAGGGTGGCCGCCACGATCGCGACGCCGGCCACGGCGGAGGCGACGTTCACCCCGGTGGTGAAGGCGTCCCGGGCGGCCCGTACGGCCTCGGTCGGCACCTGGTCGGCGACGGCGAGCGCGCCCGCGAGACTTCCGGTGAGGCGGTCGGCGACCTCCGGTGCGGTGTCGGCCGGCGCGACCATCCGCGCGGTGTAGAGCGCGGTGCTGAGGCTGCCGAGCAGCGCGACGCCGACGGCGATGCCGAGTTCCTGGACGGTCTCGGACATGGCGGCGGCCGATCCGGACTCGGTGGCCGGTGCGGCGCCGACGACCATGTCGGTGCCGAGCGCGGCGATCGCCCCGAGACCGAGGTAGACGGCGGCGAACCCGGCCACGACGGTCACCGTGTCGCCGGGAGCGGCGGTGGCCAGCAGGACGTAGCCGAACACCGACGACGCGAGCGTGGCGGCCATGACCAGGCCCGGCCGGACCCGCCGGGCGACCAGGGGCGCGCCGACGGCGGCGGCGAACATCGCCAGCGCCGGCGGACCCATCCACAGGCCCGCGGTGAACGGGGTGAGGCCCTCCACGAGTTGGAGGTACTGCGTGACCATGTACATGGTGCCGCCGACACCGACGAGCCCGATCAGCAGGACGGCGAGAGCTGCGGAGAAGGCCCGGTCGGCGAAGAGGGTCACGTCCAGCAGCGGCGCGGTCAGGTGCCGTTGCCGGCGGACGAACGCCACCCCGGCGATGGCGCCGACGACGAGGAGGACCGGCGTGCGCGCACCGGCACCGTGGGAGGCGGCCTGCTTGACGGCGTAGACGACGGGCAGGATCGCCGCCAGGGACAACGCGACGCTGACCAGGTCCAGCGGCCCGGCCTGCGGGTTGGCGTACTCGGGCAGCAGTGACCTCGCCCCGATCAGGACGACGATCGCGACGGGGACGGCGAGCAGGAAGGCCGCGCCCCACCAGTACGCGTCGACGAGGGCACCGCCGACGACCGGACCGGCCGCCATGCCCAGGGCGAACATGGTGGCCCAGGCCCCGATCGCCATCGCGCGCTGTCGGGCGTCGGCGAACATGTTGGAGATCAGCGACAGCGTCGAGGGCATCAACGTCGCGCCCGCGATCCCGAGCAGCGCACGGGCCGCGATCAACAGTTCCGCGCTGGGCGCGACGGCCGCGAGCACCGACACGAGCGCGAACGCGGCCATCCCGATCCGGAGCAGGCGTCGCCGGCCGATGCGATCCCCCAGGGTGCCCATGGTGATGAGGAACCCGGCGATGAGGAACCCGTAGGCATCCATGATCCACAGGGTCTGCGTGGCCGACGGGTCGAGCGCCTCGGCCATGCTCGGCAGCACCAGGTACAGCACGGTGACGTCCAGACCCAGCAGCAGCGTGGGCAGCGCCAGCAGCCCGAGGCCCGCCCACTCGCGCCCGCCCGCACGCCGGACGGCGACCTCCGACACGACACCTCCACAAGATATTTGAACGAACGTACAACTAGAACTATCGTTCAAATATCTGTCGAGGGCAAGGCCACAGCGGATACGGGCGCGTGCTGGCCCGAGGGGAGGGGCGACCGGAACAAGAACGAGGCCCGAACCAAAGGTTCGGGCCTCGCAGGTGTGGGGTGACTGATGGGAATTGAACCCACGACAACCGGGACCACAACCCGGTGCTCTGCCAACTGAGCTACAGCCACCATGCCGCCGCGCCCGAACTCATCGCCCGTGCGGGTGCGGAGAAATCATACCCCCACCGTGGTCGACCGCGTCCAGCGGGTTGCCGGGACGCTCAGAGGTCGGCGGCGATGGCCTTGGCGCTCTCCACGTCCGGACCGGGCAGCGGTACGAAGATGGTGCGCCGGTAGTACTCCAGCTCGCGGATGCTCTCCCGGATGTCCGCGAGCGCCCGGTGGGCGAGGCCCTTCTGCGGCTGGCCGAAGTACACCCGGGGGTACCACCGGCGGCACAGCTCCTTGATCGAGGAGACGTCGATCATCCGGTAGTGCAGGTGCGCGTCGAGACGGGGCATGTCCCGGGCGATGAATCCCCGGTCGGTGGCGATCGAGTTGCCGCAGAGCGGTGCCGTCCGTGGGTCCTTCACGTGACTGGTGATGTAGTCGAGCACCCGCTCCTCGGCCTCGGCCAGGCTCACCGTGGAGCGGCGAACCTCCTCGGTCAGCCCCGACTTGCCGTGCATCGTGCGGACGATCTCCGGCATGGCGTCGAGCGCCGCGTCGTCGGCGTGGATGACCACGTCCACGCCGTCGCCGAGCACGCGCAGATCGGGGTCGGTGACCAGCGCGGCCACCTCGATCAACCTGTCGCCACCGAGGTCGAGCCCGGTCATCTCACAGTCGATCCAGACGAGAAGATCAGCCATCGGCACAGCCTACGCGCAGCCCACGCACCGTGGCTGCGCGCCGCCGGCCCGACCGACCGCTAGGGTCTTTCCCGTGCCCGCCGAACCCGCCACACCGTCCAGCGTCGACCTCGAAGACCCTGGTGGCCGCACCGCACGGCGGATCGTCGGGGCACTGGCGCTCGCCTCGGTGTTGCCGGTGCTCTACCTGCCGGGCACCGTGCACGACTTCTTCGACCTCAAGATCTATATGGCGGCGATGGACTGGTGGGCCGCCGGCAATCCGCTCTACGACTACGCCCAACCCGACCGGGTGCAGGGTGAGCTCTTCTTCACCTATCCCCCGTTCGCCGCGTTGCTGCTGCTGCCGTTCTCCCTGCTGAAGCTGGGCGCCACGGTGGCGATCTTCACCGGCCTGACCGTGCTCGGCGTGGTGGTCACCACCAAGTGGCTGCTCGACCCGGTGATCCGCCGGCACCGCCTGCCGTACGCGTTCACCCTGGCCGTGGGCGCGCTGCTGGTCCTCGGCGTGGAGAGCACCCGGGAGACGATCACCTTCGGACAGATCAACATGCTGCTGGTGGTGCTGATCCTCGCCGACCTGCTCTTCGCCGTACCCCGTGGCAGCCGGTGGGCCGGGATCGGCATCGGGCTGGCCACGGCGCTGAAGCTCTTCCCGGGCATCTTCATCGTCTATCTGCTGGCCACCCGGCGCTGGCGCGCGGCGGTGGTGGCGAGCGCGGCCGCTGCCGGAGCCACCCTGCTCGCCGCGGCGGTGGCACCCGGCGACTCGTGGCGCTTCTGGACGCACGAGCTGTGGGCCACCGACCGGGTCGGTCGCACCGACTACACCGGCAACCAGTCGCTGTTCGGGCTGCTGAGCCGGCTGACCGCGCCGGAGGAGCCGAGCCGGTTGATCTGGCTGCCCCTGGTCGCGGCCGTCGTCGCGTACGGCCTCTGGCGGGCGGTACGCGCCACCCAGGCCGGCGACGCACTCACCGCGCTGACCCTGACCGGCCTGGTCGCCGCCCTGATCAGCCCGATCACCTGGACGCACCACATCTACTGGTTCGTCCCGGCGGTGATCATCCTGATCGACGCGGCGTTGCGGACCGATCCCCGCACGCCCGAGGGGGCGCGGCGGCGCCGCCGGCTGAGTTGGCTCGCGCTCGGCACCTCGATGATCATCGTGTACGGCGTGGTGTCGTTCTACGACTGGGGCGTCACTCCGACCCCCACCCAGACGCCGTGGGAGTTCGTACTCCGCAACGCGTACGTGCTGCTCTGCCTGCTGCTGCTGGTCGTGCTGCCGGTGCGTCCGCGGGTGGACCGGCCACTGACCGAGTCGCACGAAGCGGACACTCTTCCCGAGACGACCATTCACCGGTAATCTGCCCGTAGAGGCATCATCCCTCCGATGGGCACCGATATCCCCCGGTGATGGGCGGGCCCTCCACGTCGGCAGCGCGGAGGGCCCGCCCCACCCGTCCCGGCACCGGTGCTCACCGATGTGCCGTCAGGACGGCTGCCCCGGCACCCACCGAGGGACCGTCAGGACGGCGGGGCGGGCGGGCGCAGCGGGTGGTGCGGGGCGGGCAGGTCGGCCAGGGTCTCCGGACGCGGCACCGGGGCGATCGCCGCCCGGGGTGCGGCGGCCACCGACACCAGTTGCCGCTCGGGCGTCGCACGCGGCGACGGCGGGGTGCCCAGGCCGCTGAGCGAGCTGACGCCCAGCCTGCCGGCGAGCACCGGCACCTGGTCGGGTTCGACCACGAAGACCACCTCGCGCGGGCGTACCGGGCGCAGCAGCACCAGCGCCGCGAGGACCACCAGCAGGATGCCGCCGGCCAGCGAGCCCCAGGTGGCCGGCGCGACCCAACCGGCCCGCAACTCGGCGCGCAGGTCAAGGGCCAGGTCGGCCCGGCCGTCGGGGTGCATCAGCACCAGGCTCAGTCGCTGACCGGCCAGTTCCCCGGGACTCCATTCGAGGGCGCCGGCACCCGCGCGTACCCAGAAGGTCTGTGCGGCCGGGGCGGCCGGCACGGTCGGCGGCGTGCCGACCTCCGGGGCGCGGTGCTCCAGCCGGACCGGCAGCGGGCCCCGGGCCAGGGCGGTCCGCTGCACCACCGCGTGCGGTGCCCCGGCCAGCCAGCGACGCGCCTCGTCGGCCGGGGCCAACCCGACGAACGCCGGGCCGTCCGGTGTGCGGGCCTCCAGCCGCAGCCGCGCCTGCCCGACCCGACTGAACGGCACCTCCTGCCGCAGCAGCGCGTCCAGGTCGACCACCACCACCGCGTGCCCGGGTGTCCGCACGGTCTCGACGCGGGCGGTGAACCCCCCGCCCGGATCCGCGTGACTGGTCAACAGGCCGAGTCCGGCGGCACCGAGCAACGCGGTGGTGCCGGTGATCAGCAGCACCATGCCGGCCAACGCCCACACGAAACGCATCCGCCTTGTCCCCCTCCGTAGCGAGATACCCGGCAGACCTTACCCACGCCGAACGGCTGATCTGCGGATATCCACGGCAGCGGGTCCGAAAGCGGACGGGCCCGCCGGGAACACCCGGCGGGCCCGCGACGCGGGACCGGTCAGGAGGTCGTGGTCGCCTCGCCGTCGCGGTCGGCCGGGCCGGCGTCCCGGCGGGTACGCGAGAACGCGAGCCCGCCCAGCACCAGACCACCGACCCCGGCGACCAGCCCCGCGACGCCCAGCCCGACGGCCAACCCGGAGCCGTCCTCGTCATCGTCGTCGGCCACCGCCTCCGGCGCGGGCGCCCCGGCCGGCCCCTCCGTCGGAGCACCGGCGGCGGTCAGAGTGAGCACCGCCGCCGGGGCGGCGGGCTCCTCACCGCCCGGCTGCGGCTCGTCGATCCAACGCACCACCCCACCGTCGGAGTAGGTCTGCAACGCCTTGAAGACCATCTGGTCCACCTCGGGCAGCGGCCCCATCATGACCGGGAACTCCTGGAAGGTGCCCGGGGCGATGCCGTCATCGCCGCTCGCCGTCCAGGTGACCTTCGCGACCACGTCGGAGACCTCCGCGCCGTGCACCAGCACCGGCGGGTCGACCCGGCGTTTCTCCACCGCCACCGTCCAGCCCGGCACCGGCGTGGTGGAGACCGAGCCGATCGCGGCGTTCTCCGGCAGGAAAATCTCCAACTTGGTGGTCGACGCCGTATCGCTCTCGTTCGGCACCCGGAACGCGAACCGGGTGTAGTCGCCCTGCTCGGCCACCTCCGGAGCGACCGTGACGTGGGCCGACGCGGGCGTCGCGAAGCCGAGGACGGCGGTGGCGACGGCGCCGAGCGCCAGGGCGGCGGCGGTACCCACGGTACGCCGGTGACGGATCATCGGTATGGAACCTCTCTAGGCAACGGGCACGGTGGCGGTCACCGTGGCCTGGTCGATCTCGGTGGTCCGGGCGGTGATCCGCAGCTCCCACTCCCCCGGAGCCGGCAGCGTGATCTCGCCGGTGGCGTGGTTGTCGGTCAGCGGCAGCAGCGGGATGTCGATCGCCTCGATCCCGGCCGACGGCAGCGCGATGGTGGCCTTCCACTCGACGACCGGCTGCGGCCGGTTGTCCAGCGTGTACGCGTAGAAGTGCACCGAGTTGTTGCCCCGCCGGGCCGGGGACATCTCGATCTGCAGCGCGTAGAGCGTGCTCTCCACCCGGGTGGTGAAGTAGCCGGCGTCGACGGCGGCGACGTCCGAGGAGGCGGTCCGCGCGGGAGTGGTCTGCACCAGGACGGCGGAGACGCCGAGCACGACCGCGGTGACCGCCAGCTCCGCCCAGACGGCCCGGCGAACCGGCGCGGGACGGCTGGCCGCGATCCGCTTGCGGATCAGGTTCCGCGAGTACGCGGCCAACACGATCACCACGGCGAAGAGCCCGACCTTGGCCAGCACCAGACGGCCGTACGTGGTGCCGACCAGCGCTGCCGGGGTGGCCACCTCGATCAGCGCCTGGACGATGCCGGCGAGCAGCAGCGCGGAGACCGCCAGCGCGGCCCAGCGCGACCAGATCGGCAGGATCGCGCCCAACTCCCGCTCGTCCGCCCGGGGCAGCAGGAAGGCGGCGAGCATCACCAGACCGCCCAGCCAGACCGCCATGCTGCCCAGGTGCACCGCGTCGACGATCACCGACACCGCCGGGGCGGGCGACGCGGCCGGGTGCCCGGCCAGCGGCCAGGTGAGCAGTGCCGCACCGGCGAGCAGGCCGAGGATGATCAGATCGGCCCGGCCGACCGGCCCGGCGAGCAGCGGCCGGAGCAGGAACACCGCCGCCGCGAGCAGTCCCAGCCGGATCAGGTGCGCGGCGCCGAAGGTGCTGCCGAGCACCAGGCCCAGCCCCTCGCCGCTGATGTCGAACGGCCCGCCTCCGCTGGTGTACGGCACCTGCAACAACGCCACCGCGACGGTGGCCACCGCCACCAGCCCCAGGCCGGTCCAGGCCAGGCGGGCCGGTCCCTGCCGGGAGAGCCGACGTGGCCAGAGCAGCGCGAGCACCAGTGCGGGGCCCACGAGCAGCAGCAGACCGACGTACCCGACGAATTTCGCGGTCTTGATCGCGTTGGTGACCAGCGGATCGGCCCGGCCGTCGTCGCCGCTGTCCACCGGCGGCTCCGAGGGCGCGCCGACGGAGTACGTGAACGCACCGGAGACCGGGTGGCTGTCCGCCGAGATCACCCGGTAGGTCACCAGGTAGGTGCCGTTGCCGCCGGAGGTGTCGACCGCGATGTTGACCACGCTGTCGGTGAAGGTCGGATCGCCCCGGTCGACGCGGGAGCCGTCGGGTGCGATGACCCGGATCCGGTCCGGCACCCGGCGGACCGTCTCGCTGAAGGTGAGGACCACCTCGGCCGGCACCGTGGGCACCACGGCCGACGCGGCCGGGCTGCTGCTGGAGAGCACGGCGTGGGCGGCGGCCGGTCCGGCGGGGACGAGCAGCAGGGCGACGACGGTGACCAGCAGGCCGGCAGCGGCGGCCCAGCGGGCGGATCGGCGGCGAGGGACGGCAGTCATGACCCACATCGTCTCCGACCGGACCCCCTTCCGGCGAGTCGCGGCCATCGATTGACGACTATCGTCCTCGATCGGGTACGCCCACGCGGGTGCCGAGCCGAGGTCATGAGCGGGTAGTCGGCCGGAACCCGGAGAAAGTTCCCGGCGTGGCGCAGGCCATGAAGGGCCGAAGGACCCTGCTGCTGCCGGTCCCGCCGCGTAACCTGGGTTGTCGTGATCCCCGCTCCGCGCGACAGCCGCGCCACCGCCGACACCGGCGGTGTCGACGGACACGCCGGCCCCGACCCGGCCACCGGATGGGCCCTCGCCGCCCGCGACGGCGACCCGGCCGCCCAGGCCGCCTTCGTCCGGGCCACCCAGGCCGAGGTGTGGCGGTTCACGGCGGCACTGCTCGACCGGGACAGCGCGGACGACCTCACCCAGGAAACCTACCTGCGGGCGTTCCGGGCACTGCCCACCTTCGAGGGCCGGTCCACCGCCCGCACCTGGCTGCTCGGCATCGCCCGGCGGGCCTGCGCCGACCACCTCCGGACGGTGGTCCGGCGGCGACGCCTCGACCAGCGACTCACCGCCCACGCGCACACCGACCTGGCGCACCCCGATCCGGCCGGGCAACTCGGCACGGCCGACCTTGTCCGCCGACTGCCCGCCGAGCGGCGCGGCGCGTTCGTGCTGACCCAACTGCTCGGCCTCTCGTACGCCGAGGCGGCGACCGTGGAGGGCGTGCCGGTGGGCACCATCCGGTCCCGGGTCGCCCGGGCCCGCGCCGACCTCGTGGACGCGGTCGGTGAGGCGCTGGCCGGGTGAACGGGGCTGCGCGGAGCGCGACGTCGAGGTGGACGCGGTGGCGGCCCTGGCTCGGGCTCGCCCTCCGGCTCGGGCTGGCCGCCGTCTGGCTCTATGCCGGCGCCTCCAAGGTCGGTGACCTGGCCGCCTCCGGCCGCAGTGTGCACGCGTACCAGGTGATGCCGTACGACCTGGCGGTGGTGGTCGGCGCGGCGCTGCCCTTCGTCGAGCTGGCGTTGGGCGTACTCCTGCTGCTCGGGTTGGCCACCCGGCTGACCGCCGGGGTCTCGGCGGTCCTGCTGCTGCTCTTCGTCGCGGGCATCGCCTCGGCCTGGGCCCGTGGCCTGGCGATCGACTGCGGTTGCTTCGGGACCGGCGGCGAGCTGCCGACCGGGCAGCGCCCCAGCTACCTCCCGGAGATCCTCCGGGACGTGGCCTTCCTGGCGATGGCCGGGTTCCTGCTGATCTGGCCCCGGACGGCCGTCTCACTCGACGGCGTCCTGACGGGCGAACCGGTGGAGGACGAAGATGAGTAGTCGCAAGGGACGCAAGGACGCGGCAAGGGTCGTCCGGGAGCAACTGGCCCGCGAGCGGCGCCGCAAACGGACCCTGTGGATCTCACTCAGCGCGGTGGTGGTGCTGGTCATCGCCGGGCTGATCGGGTGGAGTGTCTGGTCGGGCCAGCGGTCCGGCGACTTCACCCCGCCACCGGGCGCCAACGACGCGGGCACCGGCGTGGTGGTCGGCACCGGACCGGTCACCGTCGACGTGTACGAGGACTACATCTGCCCGGCCTGCAAGCAGTTCGAGCAGACCAGCGGCCCCACCCTCAAACAGCTCGTCGACGACGGCAAGATCCGGGTCGTGTACCACCCGGTGGCCTACCTGAACCGCTTCTCCAGCACCCAGTACTCGACCCGTGCGTCCGCCGCCTCCGGGTGCGCCGCCGAGGGCGGCAGGTTCAGCGAGTTCGGCGCGGCGTTGTTCGAGCGCCAGCCGCCGGAGGGCGGCGCCGGCCTCAGCAACGACCAGCTCATCGACATCGGCGCCGAGGTCGGGCTGGACCGGGACGCCTTCGGCACCTGCGTCCGGGACGGCAGGTACACGTCGTGGACCGCGCACGTCACCGAGGAGGCCAACCGCGCCGACGTCACCGGCACCCCGACCGTGCTGGTCGACGGCGAGCCGGTGCAGCAGTGGACGCCGGAGAACATCACCGCCGCGGTGGAGGCGGCCGGAAAGTGATCCGTGCCCTGTCGGCCCGCGTCGGGCTGTCGCCCCTGGCGGCCCGCGTCGGGCTGCTGCTCACCGCCGTGGTCGCCGCGCTGCTGGTGACCGCCGCCCCGGCCGCCGCACACGGCGCGGACGCGCCCGACGGCACCGACTACCGGGTGGCGGTCGGCGCGGTCGCGGCCCGACCCGACCTGCGGGTCCGGGTGGTCGAGGCGGGCGCCAGACTGGAACTGACCAACACCGGTGACCGGCCGGTCGAGGTGATCGGCTACTCGGGCGAGCCCTACCTGCGGGTCGGGCCGGACGGCGTCTTCGAGAACACCCGCTCCCCGGCGACGTACCTGAACCGCACCATCCTCGCCGACACCCCGCTGCCGGACGAGGTCGATCCGGCCGCCGCACCGCAGTGGCGACGCGTCGACACCGGCACCACCGCCCGCTGGCACGACCAGCGCGCGCTGTGGCGCGAGGCGGGTCCGCCCGCCCAGGTCCGCGCCGCACCCGACCGCGAGCACCGGGTACGCGACTGGGCCGTACCGCTGCGCGACGCGGACGGGCGCACCGAGATCCGGGGCACCCTGGACTGGGTGCCGCCGCCGGACGCGTACCCCTGGTGGGTGGCGATCACGCTCGGCGCGCTCGCGGTGGGCGCGGCCGGGCTGCTGCCGGCCGCCTCCTCCCCCGGCGGCCGGGCGCGGACCGGCCTCGGTGCGCTGCTGGCGGTCGGCGGGGTGGCGGCGGTCGTGCTCGCCGTGGGACGGGTGCTCGACGCCGGGGCCGAAGGAGTCGGCGCCGTGCTGGCCGGGCTGCTCTCCGGCCCGGTCTGGACGCTGGTGACCGGGCTCGGCGCGATCGTCGCCGGTGGCGTGGCGCTGACCCGGCGCGACAGCGTGGACTTCGTGCTGGCGCTGGCCGGGGCCTGCCTGGCCCTCTTCGCCGGGATCGCCAACGCCGCCGTGCTGTCCCGGGCCGTCCCACCGGCGCCCTGGTCGGCCACCGCCACCCGGATGCTGATCGTGGTGGTCCTCGTCGCCGGGGCCGGAGCACTCGCCGCCGCGGTGCTGCGCCTGCACGCCACCGGCCGGACCACCACACCGACCGGGCCGACCGAGCCCGCCACACCGACCGAGCCGGCCGAACCGGTCACTCGCTGACCGGGTGCGGGACGGGGCGGAACGGATAGGGCAGTTCGAGCCGGTGCCGCGCCAGCAGGTCCGCGTCGGCCAGGAGCGCCGGGGTCGGAGCGTCGGCGACGATCCGGCCGGCGTCCAGGATCACCGAGCGGTCGCAGAGTTCGTAGGCGTACGGCAGGTCGTGGGTGACCATCAGCAGCGTCACCGGCAGGGACCGCAGGATGACGGCCAGCTCCCGCCGGGCCGCCGGGTCCAGGTTGGACGAGGGCTCGTCCAACACCAGGACCTCCGGACGCATGGCCAGCACGGTGGCCACCGCCACCCGGCGGCGCTGACCGAACGAGAGGTGGTGCGGGGTCCGCTCCCGGTGCTCCGACATGCCGACGGCGGCCAGCGCCTCGTCCACCCGGGCGGTGAGTTCCGCGCCGCGCAGCCCGAGGTTGGCCGGTCCGAAGGCCACGTCCTCGGCCACGGTGGGCAGGAAGAGCTGGTCGTCCGGGTCCTGGAAGACGATGCCGACCCGGCGGCGGATCTCCGCCAGCGTGGCCCGGTCCGGACCGACCGCCAGACCGCCCACGGTGACGCCGCCCTCGGTGGGCACCAGGATCCCGTTGAGGTGCAGCACCAGCGTGGTCTTGCCGGCACCGTTCGGGCCGAGCAGGGCCACCCGTTCACCCCGGGCCACCGTCAGGTCGACACCGCGCAACGCGACGTGCCCGTCCGGGTAGGCGTACCGGACGCCGTGCACGTGCAGGCTGGGCGGCGACCCACCGGCGGTCACGTCAGCACGGCGGCGGTGGCCGCCACGGTGCCCGCCAGCACCGGGACGGTGGCCGCGAGCAGCCACTGACCGGTCGTCGCCGCACCCGGACCCGACCACACCACCGGCATCCGGCCGGTGTACCCGCGCGAACGCATCGCCAGGTACACCCGCTCCCCCCGCTCGAAGGCGCGCAGGAACAAGGCACCGACCCCGACCGCGAACCCCCGCACCTGCCAGAGGAAACGCGGATCGTCGCCCCGGGAGATCCGGGCGATCCGCATCCGGCGGGCCTCACCCACCAGCACGTCCAGGTAGCGCAGCATGAAGGTGGCGATCTGGGTGAGGATCTGCGGGCAGCGCAGCCGGTCCAGCCCGACGATCAGATCCCGCGTGGTGGTGGTCGCGGCCAGCAGCAGCGACGCCCACACGCCCAGGGTGCCCTTGGCGAGGATGTTCCCCGCGCCGTACAACCCGTCGACCGACAACGCCAGCCCGAGCACGTCGACCCGCTCCCCGGTGCCGAGGAACGGCAGCGCGACCGCGAACAGCACGAACGGCAGCTCGATCGTCGAGCGCAGGAGCAGCCAACCGGCGGGCACCCGGGCCAGCGCGGCGACGGCGGCGACCAGCAGGGCGTACACGCCGAAGGCCCAGAGCGCCACGCGGGGCGTCGCGACGACCGCGACGGTGAACGCCACCATCGCCGCGATCTTGACCTCCGGCGGCAGCCGGTGCACCGGTGAGTCGGACTCCCGGTACAGCACGTGCGCGGCAGCCATCCCCGCCGCTACCCCCGGCCCGACGCGGTGACGCCGTTCCGGTCCGCCTCGCCGTCCGGCCCCGGGCCACGACGGCGGACCAGCCAGAATGCGCCGCCGGCCACGGCGAAGGTGAGCAGTACGCCCAGCACGCCGGCCAGACCGGTGGAGACGACGTCGTTGTCCAGCCCGGCGATGCCGTAGTCGGCCAGCGGCCCGCCGATCTCGTGCTCCTTCTCCTGCCGCGCCGGGCAGTCCCCGCCGACGATCTCGTCGTCGGCGTCGAAGACGCAGCCCTCCCGCAGCGACGAGTCCAGCCCGTCGGGGTGGGCCGAGGCGACGTTGCTGACCAGCCCGGCCAGCAGCAGCGCGACGAGCAGACCGCCGAGGAGGAAGGACCGGGACCGGGTACTCATCGGACACCTCCGGTAGCCGGGACGGACCTCGACGCGGTCGGCGACAGGGCCCGCAGCGCGTACACCAGGTCGGGTCGGACCTTCGCCACGGTGACCACGGTGGTCGCCGTGATCAGCCCCTCGCCGACGCCGATGAGCAGGTGGGAGACGGCCATCGTGCCGGCCAGACCGGCCAGGTTGCCGCCGAGGTCGGTGGTGCCGCCGAGCTGGTACTGCAGCACGAAGCCCATCGCCGCGACCAGCACACTGACCACCGAGGCGACGAAGGCCGCCACCGGCAGCCCGGTCGGCGTACGCGGCAGCACCCGCAGCAGGAGCGCGATCGTCAGGTACGCCACCGCGATGCCGACGACCGCCATGTTGGTGACGTTGAGCCCGAGCATCGCCACGCCGCCGTCACCGAAGACCAGTGCCTGCACCGCCAGCACCACCGCCACGCAGAGCGCGCCGACCCAGGGACCGACCAGCATGGCGGCGAGCGCACCGCCGAGCAGGTGGCCGCTGACTCCCCCGATGAAGATCGGGAAGTTGAGCATCTGCACGGCGAAGATGAACGCGGCGACCAGACCGGCCATCGGCGCGAGGCGGTCGTCCAGGTCCTGTCGTCCGCGCCGGACGCAGAACGCCATCGCCGCCAGCGCCAGCACCCCGAAGGCCGCCGCCACCGGGCCGTTGATGATTCCGTTGGAGATGTGCATGGCCAGGGTTTCCACGTGACCTCCCACGTGACGGCGGGCCCACGCTCGCCGGCAGAGGTGAGCGTATTTCCCGACATAGGCTGTTGCCAATACCTGGCAAGAGGGTGATCACGGGTGCGGCGTGCCGACCGGGTCGGCACGGCACGGCGGTAGGGTCGTGCCATGACCGCACCCGCTCGTCTCGCCGCCGGTGACGCGGCACCTGAGTTCACCCTCCCCACCGACACCGGAGGGCAGCTCACCCTGGCCGACCTGCGCGGCCGCAAGGTCATCCTGTACGCCTACCCGGCCGCGATGACCCCCGGCTGCACCAAGCAGGCCTGCGATTTCCGTGACTCGCTCGCCTCGCTCCAGGCCGCCGGCTACGAGGTGATCGGCATCTCGCCGGACAAGCCGGAGAAGCTGGCCACGTTCCGCGAGCGCGACGCGATCACCTTCCCGCTGGTCGCCGACACCGACAAGTCGGTGCTGACCGCGTACGGGGCGTACGGCGAGAAGCAGTCCTACGGCCGTACGGTGACCGGGGTGATCCGCTCGACGTTCGTCATCGACGAGAGCGGCAAGATCGAGCGGGCGCTCTACAACGTCAAGGCCACCGGCCACGTCGCCAAGCTCCGCCGCGATCTCGGCCTGGACTGACGCTGCGCCGACTCGACACGGTCCCGGCGCGACGCTCTAGACTCTGTCTCGCTGGCGGGAGTGGCGTAAGGGCAGCCGCGCAGGTCTTAGGAACCTGTGTCCGAAAGGACGTGGGGGTTCGAATCCCCCCTCCCGCACCGACCGATCCGTCGCCTTGGTCACGATCGCAGGTGATCGGGGTGCGGTTCGATGACGATGGGCACCGTGAGTCTGCGCTTCGTCCTGGATCCCGAGCTGACCCCCGATCTGCGTACCCGGATCGTCGCGCTCTGGGTCGACGTCACCAACGCGGGCGGGGCGGTCGGCTTCGTCGCCCCGGTCACCGCCGACCAGGTCCGCACCATCGCCGACCCGACGCTGGCCGGGATCGCGGACGGGCCGGACCGCCTGCTGGTGGGGTACGACGGTGACCGGCTGGTCGCGATGGCCATCTTCACCGACCCCCGGTTCCACCTGAAGACGCACCTGCGGGTGCTCACCCGCGTGATGGTGCACCCGGACACGCAGGGGCGCGGGCTCGGCGAGGCGCTGATGCGCGAGGCCGAGCGGGTGGGCCGGGTCCTGGGGCTGGCGGCCCTGCACGTGACGGTGCGGGACGGGCTGGGACTGGACCGGTTCTATCGGCGACTCGGCTACCGCGAGGTGGGCCGCTGGCCCGCAGCGCTGCGGGTCGGCCCCGGCGACGACCGCGACGAGATCCTGATGTGGCTCGGGTTGACGCCCGACCCGACCGGCTAGCGCTGCCGGCGAGCGGGTCGTCAGGTGCCGCAGCCCGGCGACGTGGCGGCCACCGGCACGGGCGGCAGGGCGGCCGGGTCGCTGGTCGGTGCGGCCGGGGTCGCCGTCTCGGCCGACGGGGTGGTCGAGACGGACGGGGTCGGGCTTCCAGTGGCGCTGGCGCGCGGTTTCGGACTGGCCGACGGTGACCGGGAGGTGGTGGTCGTACCGCCGCTCGTGCCGCCGTACATCCGGACCGTGGAGCGCTGGACCTGGCCGGGAGCCATCCGGATGCCGGTGGCGGTCACCCGGTGTCCACGGGTGTCGGTCACCCGGATCTGGTACGGCCCGGGACCGGCACCGGAGTCGATCAGCCAGTAGTTGTAGCTCTCCCGAGTGGCCGTGCGCCAGCCGCCCGAGCTGCCCTGACGCACCTCGACCGCGCGCAGCGGGTTGCCGTGTCCGGCGACCAGCACGGCAAACCAGTACTGCGACGCGCCTTCCTTGATCCGGAAGCTGAGCGGGCCGGCCAGCGGCGGGTCGACCACCAGGCGGTAGCTGACGTTCACGATGCCCTGCACCGGGTCGGCGATCCGGGCGAACGCCTCCCGGGACAGGTCGATGTGGCCGGGCGCGCACTCCGGGCACTGGTCCATGATCATGACACGGACCTTGCCCTTGGGCCCGGTCACGTCGAGGTAGCCGCCGCAGCCCGCGCCGCCGGCGTACTCGCTGGGGCCGAGGGCGACGTAGAGACGGTCGGCGGGGGCGGACGGGTAGGAGCAGTTGCCGCCCTCGCCCTTGGAGTCGTAGAAGGTCGACTTCCCCTTGTTGAGGGTGCCGGCGGCGGGCGGGGCGAGCAGCGCGGCGGCGACCGGGGCGGCGGCGCGGGGCGGTGCGGCGCAGGCGGGTGCGGCACCCGAGCGCAGGGCGAGGGTCAGGCCGAGAACGGTGGCGAGTGTCGCCACGGCCCCACCGGCCAGCCAACGGCCCAGCTTCGGACGCCGGGTGCGGGCTCGGTCGGCGGGGCCGTCGGTTCCGTCGGTCACGCGGACCGATGTTGCCGGACGGCCACCGGATCGGACAAGCCACCTAAGCGAAAGCTAAGACGAAGATCAGCGGGGCCGGTCGACACGCCTCAACCGGCCGGTTCCACCTGGTCACCGACGGTGAGCCGGCCGGACTCCACCGGTACGACGTTCAGCCCGAACAGCAACTGGCGGCCGATGTTGCGGTGCCGGGCGAGGGTGCGCAACGGTTCCCGGCCGCGTACCCCGGTCTCCTGGTCGGTGGTGGTGACCAGGCAGCGGGCCGACGGGCCGGCGGCGCGGAACGCGACACCGCCGATCCGCAGCGGCCTCCCCTCCCAGCCGTCCTCCGCCCAGGCGGGTGCGCCGTCGACGACCAGGTTGGGACGGAACCGGGTCATCGGCACCGGTTCCGCGCCCGCCTCGGTCAGCCAGTCGCCGAGCGCGGCCAGCGACGTGGTGCTGGTCAGCAGCACCGGGTACGCGTCGGCGAAGCTGACCCGGCCGCCCGGGTCGTGCTTCTTGCGGCCCGGTTCGATGTGCCGGGTCGGCTCGGCCAGCCAGACCAGCCGGACCGGCCGGTCCAGCACCGCGCTGCACCACGCGTCGGCGGCCGGGCCGGCGGGAAGCGCGTCGACCCGCAGCACCCGACGGCGGAAGGTGCGCACCGGCACCGGGTCGCCGCCGACCGGCTCGGGCACCGACAGGTCGGGCTGCCCCTCGGCGCGCAGCAGCAGCCCATCGGGTCCGGGCCGGGCGTGCACCCGGACCAGCGAGGTGTCCTCGCGCTGGGTGACGCCGACGCCCTCGGCGTCCACGACCATCCAGCGCCGGTCGCCGTCGAGGCCCCACGGCGCCACCCCGACCTCGGCGTGGCCGATCCCCCGACAGCCCTTGATCGGATAGGTGTTGATCTCGGTCAACCGCACCCGGTCACCATGCCACCCCGATGCCGTCGCCGGGGTACCAGTGGTCGACCGGCGTCTCCCGGTAGGCGAGGAACCGGCGGCCGGTCCGCTCGGCGTGGTCGGCCAGCACGGTGGTGTGCGTGACGTTGTCGGTGAGCAGCATCGCCTCCGGTGCCAGCTTCGACTCGACGGCGTCGAACTCGCGCTTCTCGTAGGCGCGGCGGTGGTCGCTGTCGTGCAGGAACAGGTCGACCGGCCGGTCCAGGGCGCCGATCGACTCGACGGAGTCGCCGACGACCAGGTCGATCACCTCCGACCAGGGCGCGACCCGGGCCAGGTAGCCGGCCTCCGGGTTGATGTCGATCGAGCTGACCCGGCCGGGGTGGCCCTCGGCGGCGTTGCGCAGCAGAGCGGCGGCGAGTACGCAACTGCCCAGCCCCTTGTCCACGCCGGTCTCCACGATGTGCGTCGGCTTGCGGGCACGGACGATCGCGTACCAGCCGATCCGGCGGGCGTACCGGACCTGCGTGTCGGCCAGCCCGCGACGGGCCGCACCGGCGGTGGCCGAGGAGATGTGCTGCCGCAGCGCGTCGTCCGACTCGATCTCCTTCAGGTAACCGCGCACCTGCCGCACCGGCAGGTCGCAGACCACGCTGACGAACCAGGCGAGGTGGCTGCGGCTGAGCTTGGTCAGCTCGTACGTGTAGTTGTGGTGCTCCCGGGAGGCCACCAACCAGCGGACCGAGGTACGGAGCACCCGGGCGTCATGACGGGCGACCGCGACCAGTCGTTTCGGGAAGGCGGCAACGGGTGCGAGGCGGGTACGGGCGATGGCCCGACGCAGCTTGACGGCGTCCACGGCTGGGTTGTATCAGACTGACGGGAACGTGTGGGGGACACGACGGGACGGCCAGGCGAAATTCGGCACCGGCCGGGGATACCCCGAGAACGTGAAATCAGTAGCATCTCCGCCATGTCGAGTGGAGAGCAGGCCGGGACCGTCTCCCCGGCGGAGAACCCGCCTGCGGGAGGCACCGACGGGCCGGAGCCGACGACCGCCGGCAGACCGCGTCGCCGATGGCTGCGGATCACCCTGATCAGCGTGCTGGTGCTGGTGCTGGTCGGTGCCGGGGGCATGGTGGCCGCAGGCTTCTATCTGAAGTCGGTCGAGTCGGACATCGAGCGGGTCGACGCCTTCGACGGCGTACCGGCGGAGACCCGGCCCGAGGTGGTCGCCACCGACGCGCTCAACATTCTGGTGCTCGGCAGCGACTCGCGCGATCCGGAGAGCACCGGCGGTTCTCGCACGGACACCATCATCCTGGCCCACCTGCCGAAGGACCGCTCCAGCGCCCAGCTCATCTCCATCCCCCGCGACACCTGGGTCGCCGTGCCACGCTCCACGGAGGGACGCGGCGGTCGCGACGCGAAGATCAATGCCGCGTACGCGTGGGGTGGGGTGCCGCTCATGGTGCAGACCGTGGAACAGTTCACCAAGGTCCGCATCGACCACGTGGTGATGGTCGACTTCGCCGGTTTCACGGAGATCATCGACGCGCTCGGCGGCATCGAGGTGAACTCGGAGAAGCAGTTCACCTCGATCCATCCACCGTTCCGCACGTTCCAGGCCGGTCCGCAGAAGATGGACGGCGAGGCGGCTCTCGACTACTCCCGCCAGCGCAAGCAGTTCGCCGACGGCGACTTCTCCCGCATCCGGCACCAGCAGCAAGTGATCAAGGCGATCCTGGACAAGGCGACCTCGGGCGGGTTGCTCACCAACCCGGCGCGGCTGAACTCCTTCCTCCAGGCCACCTCCGGCTCGCTCTCGATGGACAGGGATCTCTCCCTGTTCGACATGGCCACCGAGAACCGCAACCTGCGCGGCCGGAGTCTGACGTTCGTGACCAGCCCGACCAGGGGCACCGGACGGGTCGGCTCGGAGAGCGTGGTCTTCGCCGACGACGAGCGGGTCGACACGTTCTATGCGGCCGTCCGCCGCGACGCCGTCCAGGACATCATCGCCGGGGCCGAGAAGAAGTGACCGGTGGTGGTGCGGCGCTCCGGTTGGGGCGCCGCACCACCACTGCCCGATCTCAGTAGGCGCCGCGCCGGGCCAGCACCACCCGCACCGTGCGCCAGAGGATGCCGAGGTCGTAGACGAGCGACCAGTTGTCGACGTAGTGCAGGTCCAGCCGGACGGCGTCCTCCCAGGTCAGGTCGGATCGGCCGGAGATCTGCCAGAGGCCGGTGATGCCCGGACGGACCAGCAGTCGACGCCGGACGTCGCCGCGATAGTCGTCGTCCTCGGTCGGCAACGGGCGCGGGCCGACCAGGGACATCTGCCCCGCCAACACGTTGATCAACTGGGGTAGTTCGTCGAGCGACAGGGCACGCAGATGCCGACCGATCGGCGTGACCCGCGGATCGTTCTTCATCTTGAAGAGCAGGCCGTCGCTCTCGTTGTGCGCCCGCAGGGCCTCCAACCGCTGCTCGGCGTCGGTGTACATGGTGCGGAACTTCCACACCTTGAACGCCTTGCCCTGGTGACCGATCCGGCTCTGCCGAAACATCACCGGACCGGGATCGGTCACCTTGATCGCCACCGCGATCCCGAGCAGCAGCGGACTCAGCACGATCAGCCCGGCGAGCGCCGAGAGCCGGTCCATCACACTCTTGGCCAGCAGGGACAGGCCGGAGATCGTCGGTTCCTCGACGTTCAACAGCGGCAGGCCCTCGATCGGGCGGACGTGGATCCGTGGCCCGGTGATGTCGGTCACCTGCGGCACCACGACCAGGTCGAGGCCGGTGCCCTCCAACTGCCAGGCCAGCTTGCGCAACTCGTACGACTCGAGGCTGGCCGGACCGCAGACCGCGATGGTGTCGGCCCCCAACTGCTGGACCAGCGGCACCAGATCCCAGCCGACATAGACCGGCACCGGCGCCTCCACCCGCTCACCCGCCCGAGGGAACCGGGGCAGGTGGATGGCGACCGGACGCAGACCGGCACCCGCGTTGCGGGTCACCACCTCGTGCACCGCCAGGGCGTCCGAGAGGCGCCCCACCAGCAGCACCTTCTGCGAGGCCCGCTGGCTGCTGCGACGGATGCGGCGGAGCACCACCCGGGCCACGAACCGGACGAAGACGGTGTACACCAGCAGGCCGATGATGATCGCGGCGACGGTGGCCCGGGACAGGTCCTTCTTGAAGCCCAGGGCCAGGAAGGAGACGGCGGCGGCCATCGCCACGTTGGCCCGGACCACCCGCTTGAGTTCCTCGGTGCCCCGTCCGAGCGCCCGCCGGTCGTACGCGCCGGCACCGGCGAGGATGGTCAACCACATCAACGGCACGATCAGGTTGGCCACCAACTCGAAGGTGCTGACACCGAGCAGCCGCTCGTCCCAGAAGCCGGCGTCCGCCTCCTCGAACACCATGACGACCGTCTGGCTGGCGGCCCATGCGGCGAGGAAGTCGAGCGCGATCAGCCAGGCCATGTACCGCCGTCGCCACTTCGCCCGGGGCGCGACCGGACGACCGAAGACCGACCGGGGCATGCCGTTGGACGGAGGTGTGATCACCCCGAGATCGGGGTCGAAGCGCGGGGCCGGTACCGGTCCCACCGTCTTGAGGAACTGGGTGTGCGCGGACACGACTTTCCTTTCACCAGCCTCGTCAATCGTGACGATAACGAACGCCACGAGTGCCCAACCGTACGGTGCACGGTGGACGAAGGTTCACGGTGTCTCGACAGGGGCCGCTGTCGGCAGGCCACCCCGTGACCCCGGTGGTAGGCGGAAAGTAGCTCATCTATTGACCCACCGGGTCTGGCGGCTGTCACCAGGGCCGCCGTATCCTGCGTTCGCTCCGGTGGCTCCGACGCCAACGGCGTTCACTCCGCGGGGGAGAGGAACTGGACATGTCGAGGCAACCTGTCGTGGGCTGTCCGGCCACGAGCGTGCCCGACGACGCGGGAATGTCGATCCTGGACCAGCAGCCTCCGGAGCCGGAGCACGAGAGCCACGACCCGCAGGTGACCGAAGCCGCCGAGGCCCCACCCGCATCGGCGGCAACGGAAACCGGCCCGCGGCCCGGTCTCGACGTGACCACCGTGCTGCCGTACGCCGGTTCCCGCGCTTCGGCCCGTACCCGTGGTCTGCGTGCCTGGATGTTGACCGCCCCGGTCGACGTCGCCGCACTGCTGTCGCCGCTCGCCGTCGCCCCGCAGTACTGGCGTGGCACCCTCGTCATGACCGCCCTGACGGTGGCCGTCTTCGCCGCCGGAGGGCTCTACCGCGCCCGCCGCCACGTGAGCATCCTCGACGAGTTGCCGAGCCTCTGCGGCCGGCTGCTGGCCTCCTCGGCGATCGTCGTGATCCTCGCGGCGCTGCGCCACGACTCCCCGCAGTACCTCGTCGGCTTCATTCGCGGCATGGCCATCGCCGCCGTCCTGGTGCTGGCCGGTCGGCTGCTCACCCGAGAGATCGCCACCCTGGCCCGCCGTCGCCGCTGGGTCGAGCACAACGCCATCATCATCGGCAGTGGACCCACCGCCGTGGAACTGGCCCGGTTGCTGCGTCGCTACCCCCGCTACGGGCTGCGGTTCGTCGGGCACGTCGACAGCCCGTCACCGGCGACCTCGTCCACGGTGCCCGTCATCGGCACGCTCGACCAGCTCGGGCATCTGGTACGGCTGACCGAGTGCGACGTTTTGATCATCGCTGATCCGGACTGTCCCGAGCTGGTGCTGATGGAGATCCTCCGGCAGCCCCCGGTCGCCACCTGCGACCTGTGGGCGGCCCCCCGGCTCTGGGGCTCCCGGTCCCACGGCGACCACATCGGCGCCATCCCGATCGTCAAGGTGAGCGACACCATCCTGTCCGGGCCGCACTGGGCACTCAAGCGCGCCTCCGACGCGCTCTTCGCCGGCTCGGCCCTGCTGTTGCTCAGCCCGCTCCTGCTGCTCTGTGCCTCGCTCGTCTTCGTCGACGGAGGGCGTGGCGTCTTCTTCCGGCAGGAGCGCATCGGTCGACACGGTCAGCCTTTCGACATCATCAAGTTCCGCACCATGCGGCCACTCGACGAGCAGGAGTCACAGACCAACTGGTCGATCGCCCACGACCGGCGGGTCTCCCCGATCGGACGTTTCCTCCGGCGTACGTCCCTGGACGAACTGCCTCAGCTCTGGAACATCCTCAAGGGCGACATGAGTGTGGTCGGGCCGCGCCCCGAGCGCCCGTACTTCGTGGAGAAGTTCTCCGCCGAATATCCCAGCTATGCCATGCGTCACCGGGTGCCGGTGGGACTCACCGGCCTCGCCCAGGTCAGCGGCCTGCGAGGTGACACGCCGATCTCCGATCGCGCCCGCTTCGACAACTACTACATCGAGAACTGGTCACTGTGGCTGGACACCAAGGTGCTCCTGCGGACGGTGGCAGAGGTGTTCCGCGGTGGTGGTCGCTGACCGATCTGCCATAGTCCGTGCCGTCGTCCGGACCGGACCGGCGACCTGATCGCCCGCTCGCGACCGGCGACGCCCTCACCGACGTGCCCCTGAACCCACCGGCGACGCCCTCACCGCGTGCAGCCGAACCGCTTGGAGAAATCCCGATGCCGGACGTTTCGGTAGTCATCCCGACGACGGGCAGGCCCAGCCTCGCCGAGGCGGTCGCCACCGCCCGCGCGCAGCGCGGTGTCTCGGTGCACGTGGTCGTCGTATGCGATCTCGCCGAGGTACCGACCAGCGTGTCCGAGTTGCGCGGCCAGATCGACGAGATCGTCTGCACCGGCGGCGGACGACGCGGCTCACACGCCCGCAATCTCGGCGTACGGCATGCAGCGCCAGGTAGCCATGTGGCGTTCCTCGACGACGACGACGCGTGGTTGCCCGGCAAGCTCGCCGCCCAACTGCCCGTCCTGGAACGGCTGGCCGGCGAGGGCTGGTTGCCGGTGGTGTCGTCGCGGACGCTGCAGCGCAAGGCGGGCGCCGATCCGCTTCCCTCCGCCGTGCCGGGCACGCTGATCGCCGACGGCCAGCGACCGGAGGACTACCTGTTCCGTCGACGGCAGCTCGGGGTCGCACGCCAGTCGCTGCCCACCTCGACGCTGCTGACCACCATCACGGTGGCCACGAAATGCCCGTGGGACGAGTCGCTGCCCCGCCACCAGGACTGGGACTGGCTCGTCCGGGCGGCCCGACTGCCGGGTGCGAGGATCGTGCAGATCGAGGAGGCGACCGCTGTCTACACCGTGGGCAGCCCCGGCTCGATCTCGGCGGGCGCCGACTGGCGTACCTCATGGGCCTGGGCCCAACGCTGGGAGGGCGTCTGGGCACCAGCGACCTTCGCCGACTTCGTCACCGCACAGACCCTGCGGTACGCGCTCCAGGCCCGTGACCGCGAGGGCGTACGCGAGATGGTGCGGGCGATCCGACGCAACTCCGTTCCGTCGGCGAGCAACGCCGTTCTCGCGGCACTCGGCCTCGTGCCGCGCTCCGCGCTCGAACGGGTGGCGATGCGCAAGTCCCGGACCACCGGCGGCGTCCCCACGGGTGGGCAGCAGTGATGCGTCTGCACTTCGTGCTCCCCCAACTGGAACCGCTGTACGGCATGGAACTCGCCGCCGCGCTGCTGATGCGAGGACTTCACGACCAGGGCGTCGAGGTGTCGGCGACCGTGGTGTCGGGGCCCGTCCCGGCCTCCCTGGGCGACCTGGCGATCGACACGCTCGGTCTCGGCACCCGGATCACCCGCCTGATGGAGGCGGTCCCACCGTTACGACGCCGGTTGCCACGTCTCCCGGCGAACACGCAGATCGTGGCGAGCGGACTCTGGGGCAGTGTCCCGGTCGGTGCCGCCTTGACCGGCACCGGTCGCGAGTACGTCGCCTGGGAACACTCGCTGCTGCCGGAGCGGCTGCGCATCGACGGCCGGGTCCGGATGCTCGCCCGGGCAGCCCGGGCCCGCGCGCTGCGGCCCCGACTCGTCGTCGCCGTCTCCGACGGTGTCGCGCGGACCGTCCGGCGACTCGCTCCCGAGCAGCGGGTGGTGACGATCCTCAACCCGATGCCGGCCAAGCCGTTCGTCGCGCCACGCGAGGTGCCGGACCGGGCGCGGATCCGCCTGCTCACCACGGCCGCCTTCCGGCCGTACAAGAACCACTCCTGCGCGCTCGAAGCGCTGGCCCTGCTGCCCACGAACTACCAGCTGACGCTCGCCGGGGACGGGGAGGAGCGTGAACTGCTGCACGACACGGCGCGCCGGCTCGGGTTGCAGGACCGTACGACCTTCCTCGGCCGGGTGCCGACGGTGGCCCGTCTCCTGACCGAGGCGGACATGCTGGTGCATCCGTCCCGTGCCGAGACGTTCGGCTTCAGCATCGTGGAGGCCGCCGAGGCGGGGTTGCCGGTCGCCGCGCTGCCGGTGCCCGCTCTGGACGAGATGATCCCGACCTTCGTCCCGGGCACGCTGGCGGCGGACACCTCGGCCGAGGCACTCGCCGCCGCGATCGTGCGGCTGGCCGGGGACGGCCGCCCCGGCGTCACGGACTTCGAGAGGGCGTGGCACGCCCGGTGCACCGAGTTGGACCCGGCGACGGTCGGGGGCCGGTGGGTGGAGGCGTTGACGTGACGGCGGTGCCCGGTGACGTCGCGGACGATGGTCGTCCACGACCCGGTCGACGCAGGCCGTTCCGCGCCGGTCGAGGCGACGGTTTCCTGCGCAAGTCCGGCACCTTCTTCACCGGTACCCTGCTGCGCACCCTCGCCCAGGGAGCTCTCTTCGTGCTGCTGGCGCGGGAGATGCCGATCAGCACGTACGGTCTCTTCGTCGGTGTCACCGCGCTGGTCGCGGTGGTCTCGCCCTTCGCGTCCGCCGGCGCGCCGAGCCTGATCATGCAGAACTACGCGGACGCGCCGGGCGAGTGGGCCCGCCACCTCGTGCGTGGGTTGTTCCTGTCCACCGTCTTCGGCTGCGCGGCAACCGTCCTGGTCGCCGCCGCGGGGCTGGCCATCTGGGGCGCCGACGTCGGAGTGGTGGACCTGCTCTGTCTGGCCTTCGCCGACCTGGTCGCGTGGCGGCTCATCGAGGCCGTGGCGGCGTCGATCCAGGTACGCGGTCGGATCCTGCTCGCCGCGCTGATCCCGGCCCTGCTGCACGTCTGTCGGCTGGCCGGCGCCGTGGTGCTGGCCGTCGCGGCGGGACCGATCACGTTGCACGGGTGGGCGGTGACGTCCGTGGTGCTGTCCGTCGTCGTGTGCCTGCCGGTGATCCTGGGCGGGCTGCGCGGCGGAGGCCGGCACGCGATCAGCGTCCGGGGCTCCCTCGGACAGGCTCGGACCGGGATGCTCTTCGCCGTCGGGCTGTCGGCCCAGTCGGTCTACAACGACGTCGACAAGGTCATGCTCTCGCGTCTGGGCACCCCCGAGAGCGCCGCCATCTACGCCGCGGCCTACCGGGTGGTCGACCTGGCGTACACACCGGCCCGGTCGATGAGCGCGATCGCCTATCCCCGGTTCTTCGAGGCGGGCCGCAACGGCCCTCGGGCGGCCCTGCGGATGGCCCGGGGCCTGTTGCCGCGATTCCTGGCCTTCAGCGTGCCGGTGAGCCTGCTGCTGGTCGCCTTCTCGTGGATGATGCCGCTGGTGTTCGGTGCCGACTTCGAGGCAGCCGTGCCGGCGCTCCAGGGCCTGAGCGCGCTGCTCGTGCTGAAGTCTCTGCACTACCTTGCCGCAGATGCCTTGTCCGGAGCCCGGATGCAGGGGCGACGGACGGTCTGCCAGATCGGCGTCGGTGTGCTGAACGTCCTGCTCAACCTGTGGCTCATTCCGGCGTACGGCTGGCAGGGTGCCGTCTACTCCAGTCTGGCCTGCGACGCGCTGCTCGCCGTACTGCTCTGGGGATGTCTCGCCGTCGCCGTCCGCCGCGACCCGGCGGGCACGCCCCCCGCGCCACGTTCCATGGAAAGGGTCTGAGGTGACCACACTCTTCGGTGTCCTGCTGAGCGCCACCGGTCTCGCGGTGGCCGGCTGGCTGGTGTACGCGCGTAAGGCGGTCGCCGCCAGCTTCGGCGGTGCGTCGACCGCCGTCGCGCTCATCGGATTCGCGGTGCTCGCGAACGCCGCGCCCGTACTGGCCGGGGACCACTCGTCGGCGCTCATCGGCGTCCTGGTGTTCGCCCTGGTCGTCTGGCTGCTCGTGGCACGCCGCGGACGGCTGGCCGGCCTGCCCGAGATCTGGCGACGGATCTGCCTGGGGTTGGCCGGGGCCGTGCTCGTCTGGTGCGTCGCCGTCGACGTCCTCACCGGGGACGGCGTGTACGGGTCACGACTGCCGGCGTATGCCGCCGCCGGTCTGCTGTTGGTGGCGGCCTGGTTGCTGGCGACGGGGGCCCCGGTGAGCCTGGGCGCGATGGCCTACACCGGGCTGGCCGTCCTGGCTCTGCTCACCATCCCGACGGCCGTCTACGGACAGGCATGGCGGGCCTGCACCGATGGGCAGTTGGAGAAGTGCTCACTGGCGGGCGGACTGTTCAAGAGTTTCTACGACTCCGAGAACTACATCGCTCTGATCACCTCGTTCACGCTGGTCGCCGCCGTCTGCGCGTTGCGCCGGGCCGAGCGGTGGGCGGTGGTGGCGTTCTGCCTGCTGGTCATCGTGGCGACCGGGTCCCGGACGAGCTACCTGGCACTGGCCGCCGTCGGCGTCTGGGTGCTCGGCGCGTGGGTGCTCCAGTGGTACCGGCCGTACCAGCGGATCCACTTCGCCCTCTGCGTGTCGCTGGTCGTCGGCGCCGCAGCCGTGGCCACCTATCTGACCTGGAGCGCCTCCAAGACCACCCTGAGCAACCGGGGGAACATCTGGATCCACGTGCGGGAGTACATCGCCGGTGCGGAGGCCACGGGTGTGGGCGTCTCCAAGTGGTACTACCTGCGGGACATCGGCGAGGCTCCACACCACTTCTTCCACTCGGGTTACGTGCTCGCCATCTTCTCCGGCGGCTTCGTCGCACTGACCCTGTGGGGCCTGTTGTTGGCCACGCTGCTGCGCGCGCCTGTCGTCGACGGGCGCGCGTTCTCCGCCAAGGCACCGGTGGCACTCTTCGTGATCTACTCGTTCACCGAGGTGGTCTGGAACCCGCTCTCGGTCGACGGACTCACCTGGATCTTCGTCCTGATGGTGTTGACGAAGTCCGCGCTAGGATCGACCGGCCCCGTCCCGGTCGACGCGACGGCCGACCGCCGGCAGGGAGCGCTGGCCCGGCTCCGCCGCGGGACCGGCCGGCCGTCCGTCGGTCGTACGCCCACCGAGGCGCGTGACTGACCGGGCTCCGGACCGGTCTCCGCCACAGTCGTCGCGGGCCGCAGGTCCGCTGGTGTGAGGAAGGACCCGATGTCGTCAGGCTCCCTCACGGCGCCGGTTCATCGGGCCGCCGCCCGGCGGCCGTCGACGCCCGGTTCGGGTTTCCGACGGGACATCCAGGGACTGCGCGCGTTCGCGGTCGTGGTGGTGATCCTCGAACACGTCTTCGGGTGGCCGGCCGGCGGGTTCGTCGGCGTCGACGTCTTCTTCGTCGTCTCCGGTTTCCTGATCACCGGCCTGTTGCTCGACGAACATGACCGCAGAGGACGGATCTCCTTCGCGGACTTCTACCGTCGACGGGTCCGCCGAATCCTGCCGCTGGCGATGCTCGTCCTGGTGAGCACGTACCTCGCGTCGTCGCTGCTGTTCTTCGGCGAGCGGGTCCGCGCGACGGCCTGGGACGCGCTCTGGGCCGGCCTCTTCGCGGCCAACTGGCGCTTCGCGTCCACCGGCACGGACTACTGGCAGATTGACGGACCGGTCTCGCCGTTGCGGCACTACTGGTCGCTCTCCGTCGAGGAGCAGTTCTATCTGGTCTGGCCGGTGCTGCTGGTGGCGGTGCTCGGCCTGGCCGCCCGACGGGGCAGGTACGGTAGCGGCTCCCGGTGGGCGGTCGGCGTGGTGCTGGCGGCCGTGGTCGTCGGCTCCATCGCGTTCGCCCTGTGGGAGGTCGGTCACCGCCCGACCGTCGCGTACTTCTCGACCTTCTCCCGTGCCTGGGAACTCGGGGTGGGTGCGCTGCTCGCGGTGGCGGCACCGCTGCTGGCCCGGATTCCGGCCCCGGCCCGCCCGGCATACCAGTGGCTCGGCCTGACCGGCCTGGTCGTCTCGGTGCTCGTCATCACCGCGCAGTCGCCCTTCCCCGTCCCGGGCGCCTTCCTGGCGGTGATCTCGACGGCCCTGGTCATCGCCGGTGGCGTCGGTGGCCAGCGGCATATGTTCCCGCTGACCAACCGGGCGGTCGGATACGTCGGTGACATCTCCTACTCGCTGTACCTGTGGCACTTCCCGCTGCTCGTCCTGATCGGGGCCGCCCTGCCGACCGGTGGACACGTCGTCGCGCTGCTCACGCTCGTCGGCACGGCGGTGTTCTCGGTGCTCTCCTACCACCTGGTGGAGAATCCGGTCCGTCGATCGTCCTGGTTGGAACGACGGCCTCCGGGCAAGCCCCGACAACCCAGCGGTGTGGCCCGGATCCGCCGCACCGCCGTCCTGGTGACGCTGGCCGCAGTGACGGTCACGGTGGGCACGGTAGCGGTCCGGACCTCGTCGTCGCCGCAGGTTGGACCGGAGGTGACGGTGGTCGCGTCGCAGCGGGAGCTGTCACAGCAGATCGGGGCGGCACTCGACGCCGCCGACTGGCCGGTGCTGACCCCTCCCCCAGGCGAACTGGACACTCTGGGATTCACACGGGGGGACGGCCAGGGTTGCCGGCCCTCGGTCCCGGAGGGCAACGACTGCACCGTCACGCCACGCCCCCGCAGGCTGGCGGTCGTCGTCGGAGACTCGATCGGCAGTGCCTGGCTGCCCCTGGTGCGGCGGGTGCTCGAACCGGACGGGTGGGAGGTGCGGGACCTGACCTACGCCGGCTGCCCCTTCCTCGCCTCGGACACGGTGTCACCGACCGCCAGCATCACCGAGACGTGCCCCGGTCACCGGCGGGCGGTACGTACCGTCGTCGAGAACAGCCGGCCCGATCTGGTGATCCTCAGCAACGCCTACCGGCAGCGGTTCGCCGACACCGGCGGGAACCCGTCGCTGGCCGAGTGGGAGCAGGCCGCCCGCACCGCCAAGGAGAGGTGGCTCGGTGCGGCGGGCCGGGTGGTGGCCCTGCAGCCGCCGCCGCTCGGCCCCGACCCGAAGACCTGCATCACCCGGCTCTCCGCGCCCCGCGACTGCATCTCGGCGCTCTCCGAGGAGTACCGGACGTACGCCGAGGCCGACCAGCGGGTCTGGGGTGGTAAGGGTTCCTGGTACATCCCCACCACGGACTGGTTCTGTCTTTCCGGCCGCTGCCCCATCTTCATCGGCGGGGTCATCGTGCGACGCGACGGCAACCACGTCACGCCCGACTACGCCCGCCGGTTGGCTCCGCTGTTCGACGACGCGCTGATTCCGATCCTCGGTCCGCCGTCGACCGACTAGCCCCGGGCGTCACCGTGCATTCGGTCGCCGTCGCAGCAGGACCACCACCACGATTCCACCCACCAGTGCGACTCCGGCCGCTACCAGCAGCGGTACCGCCCAGCCGGGCCGGGAGGACGGCACCTCCCCACCGGCGGCCACGGACGCCTCACGGTACGCCTGCGCCAACGCGTTCATCGGTGCCGCCTCCGCTGCCTCGGCAAACCGGGCGGCGGCCTCGGCCTCGTCGTCACCGAAGTACGCGTCCAGGGCGCTGCGGTAGATCCGGTCAGGCTCGCCGAGCGCGTGCGCGACACCGGCCGCGTCGAGAAGTCCGGTCATCCGGGAGACCGGGACCACGAGCCGGTTCAGCCGGTCGGGCTGCAACAGGTCGTTGTCGAGCATCCCCACCACCCGGCCCTCGCCGTCGACCACGATGCCACCTCGGGACGAGGAGCCGATGTCCTCGTTGATGCGGTAGGTCGACGACTCGACGTCCAGCTCGGTCACCTGCACCGGCTTGGTCAGCACCTGGTAGGCGGCGGAGCGGTAGTCGGTGTCGGTGGTGCCGTAGCCGAGCGCGTGCAACGCCGTCCCGGCGGTCACGGTGGCCGAGGTGTTCAGCTCCACGGCGGGCAGGTTCGCCTGGTCCAGCTTCACCAGCGCCAGATTGCCCTCGTCGAGGCTGAGCGCGCGGACCACGGTGCCGGGGATCGCCGCGCCGTCCTTGAGGTCACCCTTCGCCACGTTCAGCTGTCCGTACAGGGTGGCCGCCGGTGGCGTGCCCGCCTCGGGTCCGGTGAAGACGCTGCTTGCCAGCCGGGCCCGGACGAAACCGCTGACCTCGGCGGCCTTCAGCTCGCCGTCGGCCACGCGGGTGTCGGCCAACGAACCGAGCGCATGTTCGAGCAGGATGTCCGGGGCGGGCTGCACGCACTGCCCGTTGGTGAGCACGTGACCGTCGTTGTTGACCACGACCCCGGTGCACCGACGGCTGAAGGTGAACGGCTCCGGGTGCAGCAGTGCGTTGTCCTGCCGGTTGCGGATGAAGCCGGTGAGGACGGCCTCCAGGAAGACCATCGACGGCGCCGCGGTGGCGAGGGTGCGCTCCTCCGCGCTACGCGGCGTGGCCTCCGCCCACGGCTTGAGCCCCGGTGCGGGGGGAGTGGCGGTCGGGGCGGGAGCTGGCGTCGAGGGGTCGGACCCGCTCGCCGAGATGGCCCAGACGCCGGCGCCGCCACCGGCGACGGCAGCCAGGAGCAGCGCGGCGACCGCGACCCACAGACCGGTCTGCCGCTTGGGTGGTGCGGATGGCTGGATCCGGCGCGCCGGGGCGGTGAACGGATCGTGCTGCGGCGGATCGTCGAGGGACGGACCGAGGCCCGGGGAGATTGGCGCGCCCGGGACAGGATCGGCGTAAATCGGCTGCCTGGGCAGGCCGGAGACAGGTTGCGAAGCAGCCGAGACCGGTCGCGGCGGCCCGGAGACCGAGTGGGGCGCACCGGAGGTCGGAAGCGGCGGCCCGGAGGTCGGGTGCGGTGCACCGGACACCGCGCGCGGCGGACCGGAGGTGGGGTGGGGCGCACCGGACACCGGAGCGGGCGGACCCGACACCGGCGGCGGGGCCGGCGTGGGTACGGGCTGGTAGTCGACCCCGAGGGCCCGGAAGAGTTTCTCCGCGGCCGGTCCGGTCTCGGCGGGATAGGCCACCCAGGGCGCGGCGGCGGAGAAGTCGGCGTAGGTGAAGGGCAGTCCACCGGGCGCCTGCGCCAGGTGGTTGACGATCCCGGCGAACGCCTCACGCCAGCCCGGAGAAGCGGCCACTGCGGCGTCGAGCACCGCCACCGTCACGAAACGGCCCTGCCCGTCGATGGCTGCCCACGCTTTGCCGACCGGTGACCCGCCCAGCAGGTGGGTGTACCGGTAGGGGCCGTCCGGCTGCATGACAACTCCTCTAGTCGACCGCCGTGCGGATCCTATCGACCCGCCGCACCTCGCCCTCTCCGCCGGTCGTGGGCCTTTCCTCGCCGATTCGAACCCGCAGGTCACGACCGGGCAGGGGTCGGGAAGGGTTGCCTCGTGAAAGTTTTCATGCATAGAGTCGACGAATGAATGACGGAGCCACCGTCGCGTCGACCGAACGAATGGTCGGCCTCTTCGACGGGGTACGACTGACCCCGACGCAGCGGCGCATCGCGCACTGCCTGGTGCAGCACGCGCCCTCCGTCGGCTATCTCTCCGCCGCCGAGGTCGCCGAGCTGGCCGGGGTCAGCCAGCCGTCGGTCACCCGGTTCGCGGTGGCGCTCGGACACGACGGTTATCCGGCGCTGCGCCGCCGGTTGCGCGAGCTGACCGCCGCCGCGCCGGGTCCGGACACCGCCGGCAACGAGCTTCAACAGGCCGTACGCGCCGAGATGGGCAACCTGGACCGGCTGGCCGGGCAGCTCGCCGACCGGGACCGGATCGCCGAGACCGGGCGACTGCTGGCCGCCAGTCGACCTCTGCCCGTGCTCGGGCTGCGCGCCGCCGCGCCGCTGGCCGCGTACTTCGCGTACTTCGCCGCCAAGGTGCACCCGGACGTGCGGGTGCTCGACGACGGCGGCAGCCTGCTCACCGACCGGTTGGAACAGGCGGCCGAGGCCGGGGCCGGGGCGCTGCTGGCGTTCGTGCTGCCTCGTTATCCCCGGGAGACCCTGGACGCGCTCGGCGAGGCCCGGGCCGCCGGGCTGACCGTGGTCGCGATCACCGACTCCCCGGTCAGCCCGGCGACCGAGCACGCCGACGTGGTGCTCGCCGCCGCGGTCGGCGCGCAGCTCGTGTTCGACCTGCACACCGCTCCGATGACCCTGGCCATGGTGCTGCTCCAGGCGATCTGCGACGCCGCGCCGGCCGAGACCCAGCGGCGGCTGGAGGCGTTCGAGGCCTCGGCCACCCGTCGTCAGTTGTTCCTCGGTTAGGAGGCGTTCCGCACATGACGCAGTCCATCCCGGCCGCGCCGGGCACCGGACACATCCGGGCCGCGCGCGGCACCACGCGTACGGCGCGCAACTGGCCGCAGGAGGCCGCGCTGCGGATGCTGATGAACAACCTCGACCCGGAGGTCGCCGAGCGCCCCGACGACCTGGTCGTCTACGGCGGCACCGGGAAGGCCGCGCGGGACTGGCCGTCCTACCACGCCCTGGTGCGTACGCTGACCGACCTGCGCGACGACGAGACGATGCTGGTGCAGTCGGGTCGGCCCGTCGGGGTGCTGCGGACCCACGAGTGGGCGCCCCGGGTGCTGCTGGCCAACTCCAACCTGGTCGGTGACTGGGCGACCTGGCCGGAGTTCCGCCGCCTGGAACAGCTCGGTCTGACCATGTACGGCCAGATGACCGCCGGCTCGTGGATCTACATCGGCACCCAGGGCATCCTCCAGGGCACCTACGAGACCTTCGCGGCCGTCGCCGAGAAGCGGTTCGGCGGCACCCTCGCCGGCACGCTGACGCTCACCGGCGGGTGCGGTGGGATGGGTGGCGCCCAGCCGCTGGCGGTCACCATGAACGGCGGCGTCTGCCTGATCGTGGACGTCGACCGCACCCGGCTCGAACGGCGGGTGCACGACCGCTACCTGGACGAGATCGGCGACGACCTGGACGACGCGGTCGCGCGGGTCCTGGCGGCGAAGCGGGACCGGCGGGCGCTCAGCGTCGGCGTCGTCGGCAACGCCGCCACGGTCTTCCCCGAGCTGCTGCGCCGGGGTGTGCCGATCGACGTGGTCACCGACCAGACCAGCGCCCACGATCCGCTGTCGTACCTGCCGGAGGGGGTGGAGCCGGCTGACGCCCGGGACTACGCGACGGCCAAGCCCGCCGAGTTCACCGACCGGGCGCGGGCGTCGATGGCGAAGCACGTCGAGGCGATGGTGGGCTTCCTCGACGCCGGTGCGGAGGTCTTCGACTACGGCAACTCGATCCGGGGCGAGGCACAGCTCGGCGGGTACCCGCGCGCCTTCGACTTCCCCGGCTTCGTGCCGGCGTACATCCGGCCGTTGTTCTGCGAGGGCAAGGGGCCGTTCCGGTGGGCGGCGCTCTCCGGCGACCCGGCCGACATCGCGGCCACCGACCGGGCGATCCTGGAGCTGTTCCCGGAGAACGAGCCGCTGGCCCGCTGGATCCGGATGGCCGGTGAGCGGGTCGCATTCCAGGGCCTGCCGGCGCGGATCTGCTGGCTCGGCTACGGCGAGCGGGACGTCGCGGGTGTGCGGTTCAACGAGATGGTCGCCGCCGGTGAGCTGAGCGCCCCGGTGGTGATCGGGCGGGACCATCTGGACTGCGGCAGCGTGGCGAGTCCGTACCGGGAGACCGAGGCGATGGCCGACGGCTCCGACGCGATCGCCGACTGGCCGCTGCTGAACGCGCTGGTGAACACCGCCAGCGGGGCGTCCTGGGTGTCGATCCACCACGGGGGTGGGGTGGGCATCGGCCGGTCGCTGCACGCCGGGCAGGTGTGCGTGGCCGACGGCACCGCGCTGGCCGGGCAGAAGATCGAGCGGGTGCTCACCAACGATCCGGCGATGGGGGTGATCCGGCACGTCGACGCCGGCTACGACGCGGCCCGCGAGGTCGCCGCCCGCACCGGCGTCCGCGTGCCGATGTCCGAGTGAGGAGGGGTCCCTTGCTAACGCATACGGTAGAGGAAGGGTCCCTTCCTTTCAGGTTCAGGGAACTGTGGGACGAGATCGCGCCGGTGGGGCGGGACGCGGACAGCGGCGGCTACCTGCGCTACGCGCTCACCGCACCGGAGCTGCGCCTGCGGGCGTGGTTCCGGGAGCAGGCCGACGCCCGGGGCATGCCGGTGGCGCAGGACGGCAACGGCAACCTCTTCGCCTGGTGGGGTGACCCGGACGCCGGTGGCGCGGTGCTGACCGGCAGCCACTTCGACTCGGTGCCGCACGGCGGGGCGTACGACGGGCCGCTCGGCATCGTCAGCGCCTGGCTCGCCGTGGACGAACTGCGGGCGGCCGGTGTCACTCCGGCCCGGCCCCTGGTCGTCGCCGCCTTCGTCGAGGAGGAGGGCGCCCGCTTCGGCGTACCCTGCCTGGGTTCGCGGCTGCTCACCGGCCAGATCAGTCCCGATCGGGCGGGCGCGTTGCGGGACGCGGCCGGGGTGAGCTTCGCCGAGGCGCTGGGACACCCGCCGGCGGGGGCCGATCCGGCGTTGCTGGGCCGCTTCGCGGCCTTCGTGGAGCTGCACGTCGAGCAGGGCCGCGCGCTGGTCGACCGGGACGCACCGGTGGCGGTGGCCAGCGCCATCTGGCCGCACGGCCGCTGGCGCTTCGACGTCACGGGCGAGGGCAACCACGCCGGTACGACCCGGATGGCCGACCGCCGCGATCCCATGTTGACGTACGCGTTCACGGTGCTCGCGGCGAACAAGGAGGCCCGGCTGCGCGACGCGCACGCCACCGTGGGTCGGGTGACCGTGGAGCCGAACGCCACCAACGCGATCCCGTCCCGGGTGACCGGCTGGCTGGACGCGCGGGCCGCCGAGCCGGAGGCCCTCACCGGGCTGGTCGAGGCGGTACGCGCCAAGGCCACCGAACGGGCCCGACGCGACGGCACCGAGGTGACCCTGACCGAGGAGTCGGCGACGCCGCTGGTCTCCTTCGACGGCGGGTTGGCCGACCGGCTGGCCGGGCTGCTGGCCGCGCCGGTGCTGCCGACCGGGGCCGGACACGACGCGGGGGTGCTGGCGGCACACGTACCGACGGCGATGCTCTTCGTCCGCAACCCGACCGGTGTGTCGCACTCCCCCGCCGAGTCGGCCACCGACGCGGACTGCGCGGCCGGGGTGACCGCCCTTGCCACGGTGCTGGCGGAGCTGACGCGGGCGGTCCGGCGCGACGCGGAGCGTGCCGGATGACCGCCACCCGCTGGCTCGCCGAGTACGCGTGGCTGCCCGCCCACGCCGCGCCGACCCCGGACGTGCTGATCGAGACGGTCAACGGCCGGATCACCGGCGTGACGCCGCTGACTCCCGGCGGCGACCCGGACGCGGGCGTGGACGTGCTCGCCGACGCGGTGCGGCTGCCCGGGTTGACGCTGCCCGGGTTGGCCGACGCCCACTCGCACGCGTTCCACCGGGCGCTGCGCGGGCGCACCCACGGCGGGCGCGGCGACTTCTGGAGCTGGCGCGACCAGATGTACGCGGTGACCGGTCGCCTGGACCCGGACACGTACCTGGCGCTGGCCCGCGCGGTGTACGCCGAGATGGCGCTGGCCGGGATCACCTGTGTGGGCGAGTTCCACTACCTGCACCACGGTCCGGGCGGCACCCCGTACGCGGACCCGAACGCGATGGGCGCGGCGCTGGTCGAGGCGGCGGCACAGGCCGGGATCCGGCTGACGCTGCTGGACACCTGCTATCTGACCGCCGGGGTGGACGGTGCGCCGTTGGTCGGGCCGCAGGAGCGCTTCGGCGACGGTGACGCGCAGCGGTGGGCGGAACGGGCCGCCGCGTTCACCACGGACCGGGAGCGCGCCCGCGTCGGCGCGGCCGTGCACTCGGTCCGGGCCGTCCCGGCCGACCAGCTCGCCACCGTGGCCGACTGGGCGCGACGGCGGGACGCACCGCTGCACGTGCACCTGTCGGAGCAGCCCGCCGAGAACGACGCCTGCCGGGCGGTGTACGGGCTGACGCCGACCGGGTTGCTGGCCGAGCACGGTGTGCTGGGACCGGCCACCACGGCGGTGCACGCCACCCACCCCACCAGCGCCGACGTGACCCTGCTCGGGGAGAGCCGGACCGGGGTGTGTCTCTGCCCGACCACCGAACGCGACCTCGCCGACGGCCTCGGACCGGCCCGCCGGATGGCCGACGCGGGGATCCCGTTGAGCCTGGGCAGCGACAGTCACGCCGTGATCGACCCGTTCGAGGAGGCCCGCGCGATGGAACTCGACGAGCGGCTGCGGACCCGTCGGCGCGGCCACTTCGCCCCGGCCGAGCTGCTCACCGCCGCCACCGAGGCCGGGCACGCCGCGCTGGGCTGGACCGACGCCGGTCGGCTCGCCGTCGGTGACCGCGCCGACCTGGTGACGGTGCGGCTGGACAGCGTACGCACGGCCGGGGTGGTCCCGGCGGGTGTGTGGTTCGCGGCCGGCGCCGCCGACGTGACCCAGGTGGTGGTCGACGGCCGGGTGCTGGTCCGCGACGGCCGGCACGTCCGGGTCGACGTACCCCGCGAGCTGGCCACGGCCATCGCCGAGGTGACCGGTGCCCAGTGAGCCGAAGGGGCGCGCGGGCAGCCTGCTGGTGGACAACATCGGCGAGCTGGTCACCAACGAGGCCGGCGCGGGCGAGGGCGGGCCGTTGGGCCTCCGTCGGCGGGTCGCCCTGCTGGTCGAGGCGGGCGAGGTGGTCTGGGTCGGTCCGGCCGCCGACGCGCCGGCTGCGGACCGGCGGATCGACGCCGACGGCGCGGCGGTGCTGCCCGGGTTCGTGGACAGTCACGCGCACCTGGTCTTCGCCGGGGACCGGGGGACGGAGTTCGCGGCCCGGATGGCCGGGCAGCCGTACACCGGTGGTGGCATCCGGACCACCGTGGGCGCCACCCGGTCGGCCACCGACGGGCAGCTCCGCGCCACCGTGCGCCGACTGCACGACGAGGCGTTGCGGCAGGGCACCACCACGATCGAGATCAAGAGTGGGTACGGCCTCACCGTCGCCGACGAGGCCCGCTCGGTGCGGATCGCCGCCGAGGTGACCGAGGAGACCACGTTCCTCGGCGCGCACGTGGTGCCGACCGAGTACGCCGACCGGCCCGACGAGTACGTGGGGCTGGTCTGTGGGCCGATGTTGGCCGCCGCCGCGCCGTACGCCCGGTGGATCGACGTGTTCTGCGAGCGGGGCGCGTTCGACGCCGACCACGCGCGGGCGATCCTGACCTGCGGACAGGCGGCCGGTCTCGGCGTACGGGTGCACGCCAACCAACTCGGCCCCGGCCCGGGGGTACGCCTGGGGGTGGAACTCGGCGCGGCCAGCGTGGACCACTGCACGCACCTGGACGACGCCGACGTGGACGCGCTGGCGGCCAGCGAGGGCAGCACGGTCGCCACGCTGCTGCCGGGTGCCGAGTTCTCCACCCGGTCGCCGTATCCGGACGCGCGTCGGCTGCTCGACGCCGGGGTCACCGTCGCCCTCGCCACCGACTGCAACCCCGGTTCGTCGTACACGTCGTCGATGCCGTTCTGTGTCGCGTTGGCCGTCCGCGAGATGCGGATGACCCCGGCGGAGGCGGTGTGGGCCGCCACCGCAGGCGGCGCGCGGGCGTTGCGCCGCACCGACGTCGGCGTGCTGCGGCCCGGTGCACGGGCCGACCTGATGATCCTCGACGCCCCGTCCCACCTGCACCTGGCCTACCGGCCGGGCGTACCCCTCATCCGCCAGGTCCTGCGCAACGGAGTGCCACGATGACCGTCACCATCGAACCCACCGGGGTCTGTCCCGCCGACGTGCTCGCCGTGGCGCGCGGTGCCGCCACCGTCGTGCTCGACCCGGCCACGATCGCCGCGATGGCGACCAGCCGGTCCATCGTGGACGGCATCGAGGCCGCCGGTCGTCCGGTGTACGGCGTCTCCACCGGCTTCGGCGCGCTCGCCAACACGTTCGTCGCCCCCGAGCGACGTGCCGAACTCCAGCACGCGCTGATCCGCTCGCACGCGGCGGGCGTCGGCGCGGCGATGCCCCGCGAGGTGGTGCGGGCGATGATGCTGCTGCGGGTCCGTTCGCTGGCGCTGGGCCACTCCGGGGTACGGCCGCTGGTCGCCGAGGCCCTGGTCGACCTGCTCAACCACGACGTGACGCCGTGGGTGCCGGAGCACGGCTCGCTGGGTGCCTCCGGCGACCTGGCACCGCTGGCGCACTGCGCGCTGGTGCTGCTCGGCGAGGGTTGGGTGCTCGGCCCGGCCGGGGAGCGGCGGCCCGCCGCCGACGCGTTACGGCAGGCCGGTCTCGCTCCGGTGGAGCTGGCCGCCAAGGAGGGCCTGGCACTGATCAACGGCACCGACGGCATGCTCGGCATGCTGCTGCTGGCGATCCACGACGCCGCCCACCTGTTCACCATGGCCGACGTGACCGCCGCCCTGGCGATCGAGGCGATGCTCGGCTCCGAGCGGCCGTTCCGCCCGGAGCTGCACGCCATCCGCCCGCATCCCGGGCAGGCCGTCTCGGCGGCCAACATCCACCGCTTGTTGCAGAACTCGGCGGTGATGGACTCGCACCGCGACGACCTGGCCCACGCGGTGCAGGACGCCTACTCGATGCGGTGCGCGCCTCAGGTCGCCGGAGCGGCCCGGGACACGCTGGACTTCGTCCGGACGGTCGCCGGCCGGGAACTGGTGTCCGTGGTGGACAACCCGGTGGTGCTGCCGGACGGGCGGGTCGAGTCGACCGGGAACTTCCACGGCGCCCCGCTGGGCTTCGCGGCGGACTACCTGGCCATCGCCGCGTCCGAGGTGGGTGCGATCTCCGAACGTCGGGTCGACCGGCTGCTCGACGTGACCCGCTCGCGGGACCTGCCCGCCTTCCTCTCCCCCGACGCGGGGGTCAACTCCGGGCTGATGATCGCCCAGTACACCGCCGCCGGGATCGTGGCGGAGAACCGGCGGCTGGCCGCGCCCGCCTCGGTGGACTCGCTGCCCACCAGCGGCATGCAGGAGGACCATGTCTCGATGGGCTGGGCGGCGACCAAGAAGCTGCGGACGGTCCTGGACAACCTGACCAGCCTGCTCGCGGTGGAACTGCTCGCCGCCGTACGCGGACTCCAGCTCCGGGCCCCGCTGACGCCGTCCCCGGCCGGACAGGCGGCGATCGCCGCCCTCGGCGGAGTCGCCGGCCCACCCGGCCCGGACGTCTTCCTCGCCCCGCTGATGGAGGCGGCCCGGGACGTGGTGTCCGGCCCCGCGCTGCGCACCGCCATCGAGGCCGAGATCGGCCCCCTGACCTGACTGTGCGGCTGGCCCGCGCAGAGCCGGCCCTGGCCCGGACGGGCCGGGCGGCGACCTTGGTGGTGGGTCAGGGAGTTGCGGGGAGGACCTTCGCGATCAGGGCGGCCAGCTCGCGCAGGGCCTTGCCCCGGTGGCTGACCCCGTCCTTCTCCTGCGGGGTCAGCTCGGCGTTGGTGCGGTCCTGACCGTCACCCAGGAAGATCGGGTCATAACCGAAACCGCCCTCACCACGCGGGGCACGCAGCACCCGACCCGCCTGACGGCCGTCCACGAGGTGCTCCTTGCCACCGGGCAGCACCAACGCGATCGTGCAGACGAAGGAGGCGCCCCGGTGCTCGTCCGGCACGTCGCCGATCTGGTCCAGGACGAGCTGGAGGTTGGCCTGGTCGTCACCGTGCCGCCCGGCCCAGCGGGCGCTGAACACGCCCGGCATGCCGTTGAGCGCGTCCACGGCCAGCCCGGAGTCGTCGGCGACGGTGGGCAGACCCGTACGCCGACAGCCCTCCCGCGCCTTGATCAGCGCGTTCTCGCCGAAGGTCAGCCCGGTCTCCGGCAGCTCCGGGTACGCCTCGACGTCGTCGAGCCCGATCAGGGCGACCCGGTGCGCGCCGAGCGCACCGTCGAGGATCCGCTGCAGCTCGACGAGCTTCTTGCGGTTCCGGGTGGCGAGCAGGACCTTGTTCATGGATAGACCTCTCCTTCGCTCGCGACTGTGGGGCTCGCAAGCTCACGTTCGCTCGCGACGGCCCTCACAGGAGAGCCGCGCGCTGGGCTTCGGCCAGGTCCAGACAGCCGGCGACCGCCAGGTCGAGCAGCGCGTCCAGTTGCTCGCGGGCGAAGACGCCGGCCTCACCGGTGCCCTGCACCTCGACGAAGTCCCCGGTGCCGGTGCAGACCACGTTCATGTCGACCTCGGCGGCCACGTCCTCGTCATAGCACAGGTCCAGGCGCGGCTCACCGGACACCACACCGACACTGACCGCCGACACCGACCGGTGCATCACCTTCTCCGGCTTGCCGGCCAGGGCCTTGCGGTCGGCGAGCCAGCTCACCGCGTCGTGCAACGCCACGTACGCGCCGGTGATCGCGGCGGTCCGGGTGCCGCCGTCGGCCTGCAGGACGTCGCAGTCCAGCACGATCGAGTTCTCGCCGAGCGCCTTGAGGTCGATGCCCGCGCGCAGGCTCCGACCGATCAGCCGGGAGATCTCGTGGGTACGCCCACCGACCCGCCCCTTGACGCTCTCCCGGTCGGAACGGGTGTTCGTGGCACGGGGCAGCATCGCGTACTCGGCGGTGACCCAACCCAGCCCGGAGCCCCGGCGCCAGCGGGGCACGCCCTCGGTGACGCTCGCCGTGCAGAGCACCCGGGTTGCGCCGAACTCCACCAGCACGGAGCCTTCCGGGTGGCTGCTCCAGCCACGGGTCAGGGTCACCGGTCGGAGTCGGTCGGGCTCCCGCCCGTCAGGTCGCGCCATGCCTGCACCCTATGCGGTGCCACGATCGGACCGTCCCCGGGTGCCGTCGGGGCGACTCGGTCGTGCCGACCGACGACCAGGGTCACCAGGCCGACCCGCCTGTCGCTCGCCGAACGGTCGACACGGTGGACTCCGGCGGCACGCCAGCCGTCTCGACCAACTCCTCCCGCTGTTCCTGAAGCTGACGCGGTTGGTACCACCCCCGGTAGGCGAACACGCCGCAGCAGCAGAGCGCGAGCAGCAACGCGGCGACACCGATCAGGAGACCCACCACCAGGCCGGTGCGGGGCCGCTGACGCGGTGCCGGCGCCGGTGGGAACGGTCCGGGGCGTGGCGGAGGACCGTACGCTCCGGGGCCCGGCGGGGGTGCCCAGGCGCCCGGCGGGTGCGGCACGAACGCCGGAGGGTACGGCCCTGCGGGCGGCCGGCCCGGCGCGGGAGAAGCCGGCCGGTCGGCGGGACGCGGATCGGGTGGGCCGGCGGAGGGGTCGGTCACCGGGCGATCCTAGAGTCCGGTCGACGACCCCGCTGCCCGCTCCCGGCGCAGGCTCAGATGTCGTAGCTGGCGCCCGGTCGGACCACGTCCAGCGGGCCGCTGTACGCGGCCGCCGCCGAGGTGACGGTGTGCGCCTCGCTGCCCCAGGCGGCCACCAGGTGGGTCAGCAGCAGCCGTCCCACGTTGGCCTTGGCCGCCGCCTCGCCCGCCTCCCGTCCGGTGAGGTGCAGATCGGGTGGATTGTCCACGCCGTCCAGGTAGCTGGCCTCGCAGAGGAAGGCGTCGGCGTTCTGGGCCAACCGCAGCAACGCCTCGCAGGGGGCGGTGTCCGACGAGTAGCAGAGCGTCCGGCCGCCGTGCTCCAACCGCACGCCGTACGTCTCCACCGGGTGCAGCACCCGGTCGACGGTGACGGTGAACGGGCCGATCGGGAAGGTGCCGGGTTCCAGCGCGTAGAACTGGTACACGTCCTCGACCGTGCTGTCCTCCTGCCCGTACGCGGTGGCGAGCCGGTCCGGGGCACCGGCCGGGGCGTACACCGGCAGCGGCGGGTACGGGCCGTCCGGGGCGTACCGCCGGACCACCACGTACGACGCGGCGTCGAGGATGTGGTCGCAGTGCAGGTGGGTCAGGAGGATGGCGTCCGGCGCGTGCAGCCCGGCGTACCGCTGGAGGGTGGACAACGAGCCCGGGCCGAAGTCCACCAGGAGCCGGAAGTCCTCGGCCTCGACCAGATAGGCCGAGCAGGGGGACTCGGGTCCGGGGAAGCTGCCCGCACAGCCCAGGACGGTCAGTCGCATCGAGTTGTCTCGCTGTCACGATAGGTAGCGATCGAGCCGGTCGCCGCTCCGGAGATGATCAATACCGACGCGTACGCCACGCTGCGCAGCCTACGCCCGCGCGCCGGAACGCAAGAATGATCCGCTGGAAGTTGTCACCAACGTGACACCCGTTCCGCCCATCCGATCGAGCCCGGGTTACCGGACCGGCTGATCCGGACCGTCCGACGCGACGAGGGCCACCGGCATCACGCCGATGACCCTCGTCGATGTCGCCGGGCTCAGGCCCAGAGCTGCCCCTCCAGGGCGTCCTCCGCGTCGGCGAGAGTGCCGCCGTACGCCCCGGTGCTGAGATACTTCCAGCCGCCGTCGCTGACCACGAACGCCACGTCGGCACGGCGGCCGTCCCGTACCGCCTCGTGCGCCACGGCCAGGGCGGCGTGCAGCACCGCCCCGGTGGAGAAGCCCACGAACAGACCCTCCACCTCCACCAACTGCCGGGTACGCAGTACCGCGTCCCGGGTGCCGACGGAGAACCGCCGGTTGAGCACGGTCGCGTCGTAGAGCTCCGGGACGTACCCCTCGTCGATGTTGCGTAGGCCGTAGACCAGCTCGCCGTAGCGCGGCTCGGCCGCGACGATCTGGATGCCCTCGACCTTCTCGCGCAGGTAGCGCCCGGTCCCCATCAACGTGCCGGTGGTGCCCAACCCGGCCACGAAGTGGGTGATCGTGGGCAGGTCGTGCAGCAGCTCGGGGCCGGTCGTCTCGAAGTGCGCCCGGGCGTTCGCCTCGTTGCCGTACTGGAACAGCATGACCCAGTCCGGATGCTCGGCGGCGATCTGCTTCGCGGTGGCCACCGCCTGGTTGGAGCCGCCCGCCGCCGGCGAGAAGATGATCTCCGCGCCGTACATCCGGAGCAGCTGCACCCGCTCGGTCGAGACGTTCTCCGGCATCACGCAGACCAGCCGGTAGCCGCGCAGCTTCGCCACCATGGCCAGCGAGATGCCGGTGTTGCCGCTGGTCGGCTCAAGGATCGTGTCGCCGGGCCGGAGTTTGCCGGACTCCTCGGCGGCCCGCACCATGAACATCGCGGCCCGGTCCTTGACGCTGCCGGTCGGGTTGCGGTCCTCGAGCTTCGCCCACAGCCGCACCGGCGGTGCCCCGTCGGGCACCGTCGGCGACAGTCGGGGCAGCCCCACCAGGGGCGTACCGCCGCAGGCGTCCAGCAGGCTGTCGTACCGCGTCATCGCGGCCGCCTCAGCTCGCGGCGACGGGCGCGCGAAGCCCGGCCACGGGCGCGCGGTGCTGGCTGATCGCCGCAGCAGCCGCACTGTGCTGGCTGATCGCCGCAGCGGCCGCGAAGCCGAACGCGCCACCGGCCACGGCGGGCAGGATGGTGACGCTGTCGCCGTCGTTCAGCTTGGCGTCCAGCGCGCCCAGGAACCGGACGTCCTCGTCGTTGACGTAGACGTTGACGAAGCGGTGCAGCGCGCCGGCCTCGGTGACCAGCCGGCCCCGCAGCCCCGCGTGCCGGGAGTCCAGGTCGGTGAGCAGGTCGGCCAGCGTGTCACCGCTGCCCTCGACGACCTTCGCGCCGCCGGTGTAGCTGCGCAGGATGGTGGGGATGCGAACCTCGATGGCCATGTCTGTCGTACTCCTCGATCAGGTGTGCTCGGTGACGGGAAAGGGCGTGCGGGTGCTGAAGGGGATCAGCGACCCGAACACTCGTAGTCGACCGTCGCCGGGCTCTGCCCGAACATGTACGACTGCACGGCGTGCGGGTCCACCCCGGCGTCGAGGATCCGCACCGGCTCCTCGGTGACCACCCCGTCCACGATGCGGAAGGAACGGATCTCCTCCGTGTCGGGTTCGCGGGTGGAGACGAGCAGGTAGTGGGCGCCGGGCTCACCGGCGAAGGAGATGTCCGTCCGCGAGGGGTACGCCTCGGTGGCGGTGTGCGAGTGGTAGATCACGACCGGTTCCTCGTCGCGGTCGTCCATCTCGCGCCACACCCGCAGGTGCTCCATCGAGTCGAACTCGTAGAACGTCATCGAGCGGGCGGCGTTCTCCATCGGGATGTGCCGGGTCGGAGTGTCGCCGCCGATCGGGCCGGCGACCACGCCGCAGGCCTCGTCGGGGTGGTCCCGACGGGCGTGGGCGACGATCGCGTCAACGATCGACCGGTCGATGCTCAGCACGTCGCCAAGACTAGCGCCCGGCGGCCCACGACCGCGAGGTCGCGCCGGTCACAGTCACTCGATCAAGGCGTTGAGCAGGGACTCCTGGAGATAACCGAGATACGCGTAGACCGAAAGCTGGAACACCCGGCTGGAGGACGGGTCCTCGGCGACCGCATCGTCCAGTTCTGCCCCCAGATCGGTCCCGTCCTTGATCTCCAGCCGTACGCCCATCGCCAACCGGGCGTCGTTCAGCGCCCGCAGCCACGCCTCGGCCGCCTCGGCGTCCAGGCGTACCTCACCGCCGCCGTCACCGTCGTCGGGCAACGCGGCCAGGATCGCCCCGGCCTGATCGATCTTGGCGGTCTTGAGGTCGCCCTCGGTGTACCGGCGGAACTCCGCCGTCCCCGCCGCGTCCTCCGGATAGACCTCCGGAAAGAGTCGGCACACCACCGGGTCGGAGTGGTCGAACCCGTCGGTCAGCAGCCCGACCACCTCGGAGGCGACCTTGCGCAGGACACGCACCTCGTCGACGGCGAACGAGGCGACGTACCGGTCACCCCGGCGGCGGAACATGCTCACGAGCGGTCCACCGTCGCCCACAGTCCGTACGCGTGCAGCTGCGAGGCGTCGTGCTCCATGCGCTCGCGGGCCCCGCTGGAGACCACCGCCTTGCCCTTGTGATGCACGTCCAGCATCAACTGCTCGGCCTTCTCCCGGCTGTAGCCGAAGAGCTTCTGGAAGACCCAGGTCACATATGTCATGAGGTTGACCGGGTCGTCCCACACGATCGTCACCCACGGCCGATCGGAGGCCGGCACCTCATCGGTGTCCGGGGTCTGCGCCGGTGCAACCTGCGGAGCCGCCATGCCCCCCATCGTGCCACCGGTTCGGCGGAACCGAGGAACCGGAACGCCGGACCGGCGGGGATCGCCACCGACCGCCGCCCGATGACCACGGCTGGTCGTCCTGAACGCACACGCGGGCACCCCGGTGGCCGGGCCGCCGGGGTACGCCGCGTGGCGGTCAGGCGAGCAGGATGCCGTGTTCGGCTGCATCGGACAGCACCGTGCCGAGCGAGAGACGGACCGCCTCGAACCGACGAGCGATCTCGCGGGACAACTCCAGCTCCACCTCCCGCAACGCCCGCTGGGACCAGGCCCGCGCGGCGCTCTGGTCGGCGTTGGCGGGCGTACGCCAGTGTTGCCAGCAGCCACCCGCAAGCGACACCGCGACCGGCGGCAGGACCTCGGTCCGCGGCACGGTGGGGTACGCCGCCAGCGCGTCGATCGCGGCGGGGCCGATCAGCGACGCCACGCCGGCGGTGCTGGTGATCAAGAGCACCCGCTCCAGTTCCGGACCGGTGACGTGGTCGGACATTCCCCACCGGACCGCCTTGGCGATGCGACGACGGACCCCTTCCGGCAGTGGAGCGCCGAAGAGCCGGCCGCCGACGTCCTCGACCAGTTCCCGCACCGCGTGGTCGCACTGCGAGGTGGCCAGCAGGGAGAGCGCCTCCATCTCCCGGTCGAGCAACTGTGGCAGACCGGCGCAGCCGGTGCCGAAGACGATCTCCTGCACCACCCTCAGGTGCAGTTTGGCCAGTTCCAGCGCCAGATGCTGGCGGATGCGCCGACCGGCGGACCGCACCTGGCGGTCGAGCAGCTCGGACCACTCGCCCGGCTCCGGCAGCACCGGCACCCGGCCGTACAGCCCGGGCACGTCCGGCGGATCGAGGCTGGAGCGTTCCAGTCCCTCGTCGGAGGCCCACCCGACGAGCGCCCGCCGCAGGTCCAGTGCGTCGCCCGCGACGATCGGGAACCAGCGGGCCCTGGCCAGCCCGGGTACGGCGGCGAGCAACGCGGCCCGGTGCGCCTCGACGGTGACCGCGATCGGATCCACCGCCGTGCCGTCGGCCGACTCCGGCGACGCCCAGCCGCCCGCGCCCGGCGTCACCGCGAAGAAGACCTCGACCCGGCTACCCACGACCTCGGCGAGCAGGTGCAGTTCGGCAGCGCTGAAGGACTGGTCCGCCGCGATCACGAACAGCAGTGCGCCGGCCCGGCCCGCGGCGTCGAGCACGACCCCGGTGCCGGTCCGTCCGAGCGAGGAGATGTCCGGCGTGTCGACGAGGACGTACCGCTTGAGCAGTGGCGCGGACAGGTTCAGCTCGACCCGGCGGGGCGGCCGGGCCAGCGCCGGTCCCACCTCCGGCAGGTCCACACGGTAGGAGAACGGCGCCCGGTAGCCGGGCACGTAGGCGGACCGGCTCGCCTCGGCCGCGTGCCGCACCACCAGCCAGCTTCCGGCCGGCACGGTGAACATCCCGGCGTCGAGGTCCAGCAGGGCGGCCAGCACGTTCGCCCGCCCGGCGCCGGCCGGACCCACGGCGACCACCCCGAGGGGCTCACGCGGATCGACGGTCACGCCGAGCCGATCGGGGAACGGGCGGTGACCCGGCGGCCCGGTCGCATCGTCGGACGTACCGATGTCGTGGAGAGGGCCCGGCTTCATCAGGCGGCGGCCTCCGAGGCTGGGCGGTCGGCAGGGCCGGCCGCGGTGAGCATCCGGCGACGCACCCGGATTTCGGAAGAGTACGGGCGCGGGCGGCGGGAACGGGACAAACGAAAGTACTCTTGGGTAACTCCGCGACTACTCAACTTCACCCGCTCGGGCTACCGGCCGGGGCACAGTTCCATCGATATGCTGCGCGAATGAGTCGGTGGAAGTTCGTGGGCCGCACGGCGGAACTCGACCGTCTGCAGGCGGCGGTGACCGGCGCCCAGGGCCGGCGAGGCATATTCTTCGCCGGAAGCCCGGGTATCGGCAAGAGCCGTCTGCTCCGGGAAGGCGTCAACGCGCTGCCCGTCGAGGAGTACGCGGTCTGGTGGATCGCGGCCAGCGCCACCACCCAGGCGGTGCAGTTCGGCGGCCTGGTCCAGGTGCTTCCCGTCGAACAACCACAGGGGCTCTCCCCGGCCGGCATCCTGCGCTGGGCCGTGGACGTGTTGCAGCAGCAGGCCGCCGGCCGACGGATCGTGCTCGCCGTCGACGACGCCCACCTGCTCGACCCGCCGTCGGCCGCACTCGTGCACCTGGTCGCCCGGTCCGAGAACGCCTCCGTGGTGGGCACCCTGCGCGACGGCGAACAGATCCCGCTGCCGATCCGCGCACTGTGGACGGACGGACTGGTCGACCACGCCGAGGTGAGCCCACTGCCACCGGCCGAGACCGCCCGGTTGCTCCGGGAGATCCTCGGCTGCCAGGTCGACCACGCCTCGTCCGAGCGGCTCGGCCGACTCAGCTCCGGCAACCCGCTGCTGCTGCGCGAACTGGTGCACGCCGTCACCAACAGCGGCGAGTCCAGCAAGAAGTACGGCGTCTGGACCTGGACCGGCCGACTGGAGTTGGCACCCAACCTGACCGACCTGATCGACATCCGGATCAACCAGCTCACCCCGGGCGTCCGCACGGTCGTCGAGCTGGTCGCGTTTGGCGAGCCGCTGGGCCTGCGGCTGCTGTACCGCGCGGCGGAACAGGCCGATGTGGAGACCGCCGAGGAGCGCGGTCTGATCACGGTGGCCCCCTCCGACCGGCGGGTCGACGTCCGCCTGGCCCACCCGCTCTACGGCGAGGTGGTACGCCGGCAGTGCCCGGTCAGCCGGACCCGCCGGTTGCAGGCACACCTCGCCGAACTGCTGGAAGGGGTCGGCAAGCGACGCCGGGAGGACCTGTTGCGGGTCGCCGTGTGGCGCCTGGACTCCGGCACCGCGCAGGATCCGGCGATGCTGGTCGACGCGGCCGCTCAGGCGTTCGCGCGCTACGACGTACCGCTGGCGACCCGGCTGGCGCGGGCCGCGCTCGACGCCGACGGCGGGTTCGACGCGGCCGAGCTGCTGGCCACCATCCTGATGTTCGCCGACCGCCCGGCCGAGGCGCTCGGCGTGCTCGACGCCGTCGCCACCGACACCGGTGACGAGGAACGACTCAGCCGGTGGCTCACGGTCCGCGGCATGGTCAGCTACTGGGGACTCAGTCAGCACTCGACGGTGGAGGAGATCGCCAAGCGGGGCGGCGACCTCAAGGACCACGCCGCACAGGCCCGGGTACGCGCCTTCGAATCGATCATGCGGCTGCACCGGCTGGACGCGCCGACCGCGCTCCGGCTCGCCCAGAACGTGCTGGACCGTCCGGCCGCCAGCATCGCCGCGCGGGAGCTGGCCCGGTGCGCCATCGCCCACCTCCAGGCGGTGCAGGGGCAACTGTGCCGCAGCGCCACCGCCGTCGACCTCGTCCAGGCGAAGGTGGCCAGTTGGCGGGCGGACATGCCATACCTCCAACTCGCCGTGGAGTTGGCCCGGGGCACCCGGTTGGCGCTCTCCGGTGACCTGTCCGGCATCGACGCGCTGGTCGCCGACGAGTTCGCCGACCTGGCCGACGCGGGTGACTTCCGGCTGGGCAGCGGCTACCTGGCGATCCTGCGCGCGTACGCGGCCCGGCTGCGCGGACGCAGCGACGCGGCGTTGCAGGCCGCGCTCGGTGCCTGCGCGGTGCTGGCGACCAGTCGGGTGTACGCCGGTCTCGCCCAGGCCGAACGCGCACAGGCCGCCGCGTTGCGCGGCGACGCCCGGCAGGCCGCCGAGGCGATGGCCGAGGCGGACCGCATCCACGCGCCGAGCATGGCCGTGCTGTACCCGTGGCTGGAGCAGGCCCGGGCGGCCACGCTCGCGGCCGGTGGTGACCTGACCGGCGCGGCGGCCCACCTGCACGGGCTGGTCGACCGGCTGCGGGTGGACGGCTTCGCCGGGCACGAGACCCTGGTGCTGCACGATCTGGTACGCCTCGGCGAGGCCACCGCGCCGACCGGCCCGACCTGCTCCGACGGCAGCCGCCGCACGGTCGCCCAGCGGCTGGCCGAACTCTCGGAACAGGTCGACGGCACCCTGCCGCCGCTCCTGGCCCGGCACGCCCGCGCGGCGGCGGAGAGTTCGCCCGAGCAGCTGCTCGCCGCCGCCGACGGTTTCCTGGACCTGGGGCTGGCGCTGCCGGCCGCGGAGGCCGCCGCCGAGGCGGTGCACCTGCTGCGCCAGCGTCGCTCGCCGCAGCTCGCCAGCGCCGGTGAGCGGCTCGCGGTGATGCTCGGCTGCTGTGACATGGTGCACACTCCGGCGCTGCGCGCGGCCACCCCGACGCTCAGCGACCGGGAGTGGCAGGTGGCCCGGCTGGCGGCCTTCGGCGAGACCAGCCGCGCCATCGCTGAGCAGCTCTTTCTCTCCGCGCGGACGGTGGAGAACCACCTCCAGCGGATCTACACCAAGCTCGGGGTTACCGGACGCGTCGAACTGCGGGCGGCGCTGCGGACGATCCCGGGCCACGACGGCACGGCGACCGCCTGAACCCTAGGCTGGGGCTGTGCACAGCCTTCGTCCCGCCCTGCTGACGGACCACTACGAGCTGACCATGGTCAGCGCCGCCCTTCGCGACGGCACGGCGGATCGCCGCTGCGTCTTCGAGGTGTTCAGCCGGCGGCTGCCGATCGGCCGCCGCTACGGCGTGGTCGCCGGCACCACCCGGCTGGTGGAGATGCTCCGCGAGTTCCGCTTCGACCCGGCCGACCTGGACTTCCTGCGCCGCACCGGTGTGGTCGACGAGCAGGGTGCCGCGTGGCTCGCCGACTACCGGTTCACCGGCGACATCGACGGCTACCCCGAGGGCGACCTCTTCTTCCCCGGCTCCCCCATCCTCACCGTCACCGGTGGTTTCGCCGAGTGCGTGGTGCTGGAGACGCTGGTGCTGTCGGTGCTCAACCACGACTGCGCGGTGGCCGCCGCCGCAGCCCGGATGGTGACCGCCGCCCGGGGCCGGGCCCTGATCGAGATGGGTTCCCGGCGGGCACACGAGGAGGCCGCCGTCGCGGCGGCCCGTGCCGCATACCTCGCCGGGTTCCGGTACACCTCCAACCTCGCCGCCGGTCAGCGGTACGGCATCCCCACCGCCGGCACCGCCGCGCACGCGTTCACCCTGCTGCACGACGACGAGCGGGCCGCCTTCGCCTCGCAGGTCGCCACGTTGGGCAAGGAGACCACGCTCCTGGTCGACACGTACGACATCAGCCAGGGCATCCGTAACGCGATCGAGGTGGCCGGGCCGGAGCTGCGGGCGGTCCGGATCGACTCCGGCGACCTGACGGTGATCGCCCAGCAGTCCCGGGAACTGCTGGACTCGCTCGGCGCCACCGAGACGAAGATCATCGTCTCCGGCGACCTCGACGAGTACGCCATCGCCTCACTCGCCGCCGAGCCGGTGGACATGTACGGCGCCGGCACCGCCGTGGTCACCGGCTCCGGCGCGCCCACCGCCGGCCTGGTCTACAAGCTGGTCGAGGTCGAGGGACGGCCGGTCGTCAAGCGCTCCGAGCACAAGGCCACCATCGGCGGACGCAAGGTCGCGGTCCGCCGACACAAGCCCACCGGCACCGCCACCGAAGAGATCATCGTCTCGCAGGGCGTGCCGGACCGCCGTTCCCACGACCGACTGCTGCAACGGTCGTACGTCGCCGACGGCGAGCCGGTGGAACTGCCGACGCTGGACGAGTCGCGCGAACACCTGCGCCAGTGCCTGATCTCCATCCCGTGGGAGGGCCTCAAGCTCTCCACGGGCGACCCGGCCATCCCGGTCACCGTCGTACCCGCCGGATGACCGCCCTACCCGCCGAGTGAAAGGAGCGCGTCGGTGAGCAACGCGCTGATCATCGTCGACGTGCAGAAGGACTTCTGCGAGGGCGGCTCGCTGGCCGTCGCGGGCGGAGCCGGCGTCGCCGCCGGGATCTCCCGGCTGCTGGCCGGTGAGCCGGAGCGCTGGGACCACGTGGTGGCGACGAAGGACTACCACGTGGACCCGGGCAACCACTTCGCCGACGCACCGGACTACGTCAGCACCTGGCCCCGGCACTGCGTGGTCGGCACGACGGGCTCCGAGTTCCACCCGGAGCTGGCCACCGACCGGATCGAGGCCGTCTTCCACAAGGGCGAGTACGCCGCCGCGTACTCCGGCTTCGAAGGGCAGACCCCCGACGGCGCGGGACTGGCCGACTGGCTGCGCCGACACGGGGTGGACCGGGTCGACGTGGTCGGCATCGCCACCGACCACTGCGTCCGTGCGACCGCCCTGGACGCCGCCCGCGAGGGCTTCGCCACCACCGTGCTGCTGGACCTGACCGCCGCCGTCGCGCCCGACACCACCGACGTCGCGCTGCGCGCCTTCGAGGGTGCCGGGATCACCGTGCACGGCGCCCCTGTGATCAGGGACGCATGATCGGCTAATTGGCTGGCGTCGGCACCACCCTCCGTCGAAGATGTCCGGCGGAGGTACGGACCGACGTGAACATGAAGCCTTACCGGGAGGCGCTCGCCCTACCCGGTCTCCGGTCATTGCTGCTGGTGGCGGTACTAGCGCGCATCCCACTGACGGCGACCGGGGTCACGTTGACCTTCTATGTCGTGCAGGACCTCGGGCGCGGCTACGGCGCCGCCGGACTGGCCGGTGCCGCGATCACCGTCGGTGCCGCCGTCGGCGCCCCGCTGCTCGGCCGGCTGGTGGACCGCCATGGGCTGCGTCCCGTCCTGGTCCTCACCACCGTCGCCGAAGCCGTCTTCTGGTCCACCGCGCCACAGCTCTCGTACCCGCTGCTGCTGCCGGCCGCCTTCCTGGCCGGCCTGCTCGCGCTGCCCATCTTCTCGGTGATCCGGCAGTCCGTCGCCGCGCTCGTGCCACCGGAGAAACGCCGCCCCGCGTACGCACTCGACTCGATGTCCGTCGAGCTGTCCTTCATGATCGGCCCGGCGCTCGCCACGGTCGGCGTGACCACCGTCTCCGCGCGCCTCACGCTCTACCTGGTCGGCGCCGGAATCGTCACCGCCGGTATCGCGCTGTGGATGCTCAACCCGCCGGTCCGCAGCGCCGGTGAGGCAGCCGCCGGCCCGCAGCCGAGGATCGCCCGACGCCAGTGGCTCACCTCCCGGCTGATCGCCGTCTTCGCCGTCAGCACCGCAGCGACCCTCGTACTCGGTGGCACCGACGTGGCGGTCATCGCGGTCCTGCGCGAGAACGGCGACGCCGGGTTCACCGGCGTGGTCCTCGCCGTCTGGGCGGTGGCGTCGCTGGCCGGCGGTTTCGCGTACGGCGCCGCCCGCCGCTCCTTCTCCACCGTGGCGCTGATGGGCGCGTTGAGCCTGTGCACCATCCCCGTCGGGTTGGGTGGCTCACACTGGTGGCTGCTCTGCCTGGCCCTGATCCCGGCCGGAGCCCTCTGCGCGCCCACCATCGCCGCCACCTCCGACGCGGTGAGCCGTCTCGCCCCCGCCGGCGTACGCGGCGAGGCCATGGGCCTGCACGGCTCGGCCGTCACCGTCGGCATCGCCGTCGGCGCCCCCCTGTCCGGAGCGGTCATCGACGCCTCCACCCCGCTGTGGGGCTTCGCCGTCACCGGCGCGATCGGCGCCCTGGTGGCCCTCGCGGTCCTCCCGATCGAGCTACGCCACCGCCGCGCCGACCGCACCACCCTCGACACCCCGCCACCCACCGTCCCCGCCGACGCCACGCCCATCCCTTTGGTCCGATCGGGCCCGGAGCACGAACCCACACCGGCCCTCTCCACGACCACCTCCTGACACGGCCGCCGCGTCAAACCCGCACCCGCCTCCCTGGCCGTCGCCCTGGCCCTCTGTTGACGGCCGTGGCCGAGGCAGCAACTTCAGGGACGTTGCTGCCTCGTCTCGCTCTGAGACAGCAACAACCATGAAGTTGCTGCCGCACCGCAGCGGGGCACGGCAGCGCCGATCAGGTTTCCGGTGGTCGACCCGACGTACGGCCCCTGGGTGGAAAGGGCGACGGGCGCCTCCCCGGGTGGGGGTGGCGCCCGTCGTGGGTGCGTGTGGTGGTGTCAGCGGCGATCGATGTCGCTGGAGGTGTCCTCCTGGTAGCTGGCACCGCCGTCGGACTCGCTGGTGAGCGGCTTGGAGCCACCCTCGGGCGGGCCGGCCAGGCTCTGCCCGGCGGCAAGCTCGGGGAACTTGGCGTCGAAGGCGGGGCGCTCGGAGCGGATGCGGGGCATCCGGTCGAAGTTGCGCAGCGGCGGCGGGGAGGTGGTCGCCCACTCCAGCGAGTTGCCGTGGCCCCACGGGTCGTCGACCTCGACCACCGGACCGGCCTTGTACGCCTTCCAGCAGTTGTAGATGAACGGCAGCGTGGAGATACCGGTGATGAACGCGCCGATCGTGGAGATCATGTTCAGCGTGGTGAAGCCGTCGATGGCCTGGTAGTCGGCGTACCGCCGGGGCATGCCCTCGTTGCCGAGCCAGTGCTGCACCAGGAACGTGGTATGGAAACCGATCATGGTCAGCCAGAAGTGAATCTTGCCGAGCCGCTCGTCCAGCATCCGGCCGAACATCTTCGGGAACCAGAAGTAGATGCCGGCGAACACCGCGAACACGATCGTGCCGAAGAGCACGTAGTGGAAGTGCGCCACCACGAAGTACGAGTCGTGCATGTGGAAGTCGAGCGGCGGGGCGGCCAGCAGCACGCCGGTCAGGCCACCGAAGAGGAAGGTGACCAGGAAGCCGACGGACCAGAGCATCGGCGTCTCGAAGCTGATCTGGCCGCGCCACATGGTGCCGATCCAGTTGAAGAACTTCATACCGGTCGGCACGGCGATCAGGTAGCTCAGGAAGCTGAAGAACGGCAGCAGCACCTGGCCGGTGGCGAACATGTGGTGTGCCCACACGCTCATCGACAGGCCGGCGATGGCGATGGTGGCGGCGACCAGACCCTTGTAGCCGAAGATCGGCTTGCGGGAGAAGACCGGGATGATCTCGCTGATGATGCCGAAGAACGGCAGCGCGATGATGTAGACCTCGGGGTGCCCGAAGAACCAGAACAGGTGCTGCCACAGCATCGGGCCGCCGGTGTCCGGGCTGTAGACGTGGGCACCGAGGAGCCGGTCGGCGGCGAGCGCGAACAGCGCGGCGGCCAGCAGCGGGAAGACCAGGATCACCAGGAGGCTGGTGACCAGCATGTTCCAGGTGAAGATCGGCATCCGGAACATGGTCATGCCGGGCGCGCGCAGGGTCAGGATCGTGGTGATCAGGTTGACCGCGCCGAGGATCGTGCCCAGACCGGAGATGGCCAGACCGACCACCCACATGTTCGCGCCGACGCCGGGAGAGTGCTCCACGGTGCTCAGCGGGGTGTACGCCGTCCAGCCGAAGTCCGCCGCGCCGCCCGGGGTCAGGAAGCCGGCGGTGGCCATGGTGCCACCGAACAGGTACAGCCAGTAGGCGAAGCTGTTCAGTCGCGGGAAGGAGACGTCCGGCGCGCCGATCTGGATCGGCACGATGTAGTTACCGAAGGCGAACACGATCGGCGTCGCGAAGAACAGCAACATGATCGTGCCGTGCATCGTGAACAGCTGGTTGTACTGCTCGGGCGAGAGGAACTGCAGCCCGGGCCGGGCCAGCTCGGCCCGCATGATCAGGGCCATCAGGCCACCGATCATGAAGAACACGAACGCGGTGACCATGTACATGATCCCGATTTGCTTCGCGTCCGTGGACCGCAACAGCCGCGCGATGGCCGACCCCTTGACCGGCTCCCGGACCGGCCAGGGCCGGGTCACGACCGGCTTGGGTGCGACGGTGGTCACGAGTGGCCTCCGGTTCTGGGTTGTCCCGCTCGGCACGCGTGTCTCTGCGGGCCGTCATCCGCAAGGAGGATAGTCCCCGGCAGGTGAGAGCGCCGCGTGGGGTCACCGGGCGTGGATCACAGCGGGCCGAGGAGCAACCGGTAATGCTCGCCGAAGATGCGGTCGCCGCGTCCGCGCAACAACGGGTCGCGGAGCGCCGGCGGCACGTCGCGGGTGCGGTTGCGGTCCCGGGTCCGGTCCCGCACCCATCGGGTACGCGGTCGGCGGCGGCTCTCGTACGCGGTCAGCGCCGCCTCGACGCTGCCGGCGGCGGCCAGCGACTCGGCGAGCACCACCGCGTCCTCCAGAGCCATCGCGGCACCCTGGGAGAGCGTCGGCGCGGTGGCGTGGGCGGCGTCACCGACCAGCAGCACCCGGCCCCGGTGCCAGCGACCGAGTTCGACCTCGTCGGTGACGCTGGCGTGCACCGTCCCGAGCGCGTCGAGCACTTCGGGCACCGGGCCGCCGTACTCGCCGAACAGCTCCCGCAGCCGGGCCCTCGGGTCGGCCGGCGACGCGGTGCCGGCCTCGTCCGCGTAGCAGTGCAGCCGACCGGCACCGATCGGCACCACCAGGATCCCGCTGCGTTGACCGAGCAGCGCGGTCCAGTCCCGGACGGTCGGCCCGTCGCGGACGACACTGCGGTAGACCACCTGACCGGCGGGGCGGGGCGGTCCACCGAGTGCGGCCAGCGCCCGGATCGAGGAGCGCGGACCGTCGGCACCGATGACCAGGTCGTACTCGGTCTGGGTGCCGTCGACGAAGGTGACGCCGACGGTGTTGGCCAGCAGGTCGATGGTGCGGACCTCGGCGCCGTGCCGGACCGCGCCGCCGGCCCCGCTGAGCAGGACCCGGTGCAGGTCGGCGCGGGGCAAGGCGCGGCATTCGCCGACGCCGGCCCAGAGTGTGTCGAGGTCGACCTCGCACAGCGGTACGCCGTCCGCGTCCAGGAAGCGCTGGCGGTGGATGACCTGCCCGTAGGGGCGTACCGGGTCGTCCAGGTCGAGTCGGCGCAGCGCGCGGGCGGCGTTGCCCGGCAGGTAGAGGCCGGCGTCGGCGAGTTCGCCCGGGGGCGCCTTGTCGGTCACGTCCGGCCGGAAACCCGCCAGGCGCAGCGCCCGGGCCACGGCAAGACCGGCGATGCCCGCGCCGACGACGAGAATGCGCAGGGGGGAGCTACGCATGGGGTTGTACGCCTCCGGAGTGGTCGGCACGCGTTGGAGGCAAGACACTACTCGGCGCAATCGGTGCACGCCAGAGGCAACCAGCCCACGACGGACATCCCTCGGCGCGGCGATCCCTCCCGTCGGCGCCGCCCAGCGCCCGGCCGGGGGCCTTGCGCCGACCGGTCGGCGCGTACGTGACACACCTCATAATTCCCCTCAATAACCCCGGTCGGTTGCGCCCGTTGTTTCAAGTATGTAAATGTGACGATGAGCACATGGGAGCGCTCCCGGAGCCACCCACCCCCCGGCGGCGAGCACCTCCCTCCGCTCCACTCGCACACCGTCCCGGCGTCCCTGACGCCGCAGCGCAAGGAGCATCATGAGACGTATCCTGCGGGCCATCACGGCCGTCGGCCTGCTCGCCGCCGGCTCCACCGTCGCCGTGGCCCTCGGCGGCACCGCCTCCGCCGACACCCTGATCTGCGAGCAGTACGGCAGCACGGTGATCCAGAACCGCTACGTGGTGCAGAACAACCGTTGGGGCACCACCGCCGAGCAGTGCATCAACGTGACCAGCAGCGGCTTCGAGATCAGAACCCAGAACGGCAGCAGCCCGACCAACGGCGCTCCCACCGCGTACCCGTCGGTCTTCGTCGGTTGCCACTACACCAACTGCTCCCCCGGCACCAACCTGCCGATCCAGGTCAGCCAGATCAGCAGCGCGAGCAGCAGCATCAACTACCGGTACGTCAGCGGGGCCACCTACAACGCCTCGTACGACATCTGGCTCGACCCGTCGCCCAAGCGCGACGGCGTGAACCAGATGGAGATCATGATCTGGCTCAACCGCCAGGGCTCCATCCAGCCCATCGGTTCCCCCGTCGGCAACGCGAACATCGACGGCCGGAACTGGGAGGTCTGGCGCGGCAGCAACGGCTCCAACAACGTCATCTCGTACCTGTCGCCGTCGGCCATCAGCAGCGCGAACCTCAACCTGCTGGCCTTCATCAACGACACCCGCAACCGGGGCGCGATCACCAACTCCTGGTACCTGACCAGCATCCAGGCCGGCTTCGAGCCCTGGCAGGGCGGCGCCGGCCTGGCCGTCACCAACTTCTCGGCCTCGGTCAACGGCGGCGGCACCAACCCGCCGCCCACCACCACCCCGCCGCCCTCGGGCAGCGGCGCGTGCGCGGTCAAGTACACCGCCAACTCGTGGAACAACGGCTTCACCGCCGACGTGCAGATCACCAACACCGGGTCGAGCACCCTCAACGGCTGGACGCTGGCGTACTCACTGCCCTCCGGACAGCAGATCACCAGCTCCTGGAACGCCACGGTGAGCCAGAGCGGATCCTCGGTGACCGCGCGGAACATCACCTGGAACGGCACCCTCGCCCCCGGCGCCACGGCCAGCTTCGGCTACCAGGGCTCGCTGAGCGGGTCGTACTCCTCCCCCACCACCTTCACCCTCAACGGCGCCACCTGCTCCCGTTCCTAACCTGATGTAAGGAAGGGTCCCCTCCTAACGCCTCGTGCATAGGAGGGGACCCTTCCTAACATCCAGCCGGCGAGAGGACAGAGGCCGTGCAGATTCGCCTTGAGGGTGACGGGCTCGTGCTGCGCCCGTGGGCGGTACACGACCTGCCTCAGCTCGTCGTGATCTTCGATCATCCGGAGATGGCCCATCGGCTACCGGTGGCCACGCCCTTCGACCGGGCCGCGGCCGAGGCGTACCTGGCGAAGGCGCGGGCCTCCCGCGACAGGCTGTACCTGGCCGTCACCGACGCCGACGACCTGGCCCGGGGCGAGGTGATGCTCAACCTGGTCACCGGCGGCATCGGGTACGCGGTCGGGCCGCCCTATCGGGGCGAGCGGCTGGCCGCCCGGGCGCTGCGACTGCTGACCGCGTACGCCGACTCGATCCCGGGCCTGCCCACGACGTACCTGGAGATCGAGGCGGACAATACGGGCAGCATGGCCACCGCTCGGGCGGTCGGCTACCGGCCGACCGGTGACGAGCCGGTCGTCGTCGACGAGGGACGACGCCGGCTCGTGCTGCACCGCTGGGAACGCGGCGGCTCGGTGACGCCCTGCACCCGCTCCTGACGTTAAAAGGGGTCCCCTGCTATGCACGAGGCGTTAGCAGGGGACCCCTCCTTTCACAAAGTCACAAGCCCAGTGCGTCGATGTCGCGGATCTCCTCGGCGGTGAGGGAGAAGCCGAAGACGTCGGCGTTGGCCCGGATCCGGTCCGGGGTCACCGACTTGGGGATCGCCACGATCTCGTGGTCGAGGTGCCAGCGCAGCACCACCTGGGCCGGCGAGACGTTGTGTGCGCCGGCGATCCGGGTCAGCACCGGGTCCGACAGGTCGCTGGCCTTGAACGGGCTGTAGCCCTCCAGCACCACGCCCCGGTCACGGTGTTCGGCGTGCCGCTGCCGGTCGTACAGCCGGGGGCTCCACTTGATCTGGTTGACCGCCGGGTTCTCCTCGGTGGCCTGGATCAGCTCGTCGATCTGCGGGGTGCTGAAGTTGCTCACGCCGACCGCGCGGGCCAGGTTCGCGTCCCGGGCGGCGAGCATCTCGCGCCAGGTCGGGATCAGGGCGCCGGGGTCGCTGGGCGGCCAGTGCAGCAGCCACAGGTCGACGTAGTCGAGGCCGAGGGCGCGCAGGCTCGCCTCGATCGTCTCGCGTTCCCGACCGACCTGGTCGGCCGGCAGTTTGGTGGTGATGAAGACGTCCTCGCGGCGCAGCCCGCTCTCGCGGACCGCCCGGCCGACCTCCTCCTCGTTGCCGTACATGGTGGCGGTGTCGATGTGCCGGTAGCCCGCGTCCAGCGCGGCGAGCACCGCCTTGTAGCCGGTCTCACCGGTGGCCTGCCAGGTGCCGAAACCGAGCAGGGGGATTCGGACGTCACCGGGGAGGACGGCGGTGGGCTGGTCGACGTGGTCCATACCGACTGTTCTACCCCTGATCGTCGCCGCCATTCCCGGACCCGGGCACGCCGCCCCGGTTTGCCGGAGAATGTCATCGTGGCTGACCGGCTGGAGGAGTACCGGCGCAAGCGCGACGCGGCGCGTACCCCGGAACCGGTGCCGGCGTCCCGGAGTCGCCGGGCCGGCGCGGACCGGGGCCGCTTCGTCATCCAGCAGCACCACGCCCGCAGCCTGCACTGGGATCTGCGGCTGGAGCACGACGGGGTGCTGGCCTCGTGGGCGGTGCCACGCGGGCTGCCCCGCGAGCCGGGCCGCAACCACCTGGCCGTGCACACCGAGGACCACCCGATGGAGTACCTGGACTTCTCCGGTGAGATCCCGGCCGGCGAGTACGGCGGCGGACGCATGATCATTCACGATCGGGGCACCTACCACTGCGAGAAGTGGCAGGAGCGCGAGGTGGTGGTGGAGCTGCGCGGCCGGCGCACCACCGGGCGGTACGTGCTGTTCGCCGCCGGTGGCCGCGACGGCCGGGACTGGATGGTGCGACGCACCGATCCGCCGCCGCCCGGCTGGACCAGCATGCCCGAGCAGGTCGCGCCGATGCGCCCCACACCCGCCCGCCGGCTCCCCGCCGACCAGGCCGACTGGGGGTACGAGCTGCGCTGGGACGGGGTACGCGCGACGGCGTACGTGTCGGGCGGGCGGTTGCGGCTGCTCGCCGAGGACGGGGCGGAGATCACCGGCGGGTACCCCTGGCTGCGCCCGATGGCCGAGGCGCTGGCACCGACCGAGGCGGTGCTCGACGGCGTCCTGGTCCGCATCGACAGGACCGGCCGGGTTCGACCCGCCCGGGGTGGCCGGAGCACCTCCGACGCCCAGTATCTGCTGGTCGACCTGCTCTGGCTGGAGGGCGTGAGCAGCGTCAACCTGCCCTATCCACAGCGCCGGGAGTTGCTCGACGGTCTGGCGCTGGCCGGGCCGCACTGGCAGACTCCGCCGTGGTTCCCCGGCACCGGCGCCGAGGCCCTGCGTACCGCCCGTGAGCAGGGGTTGCCCGGGGTCGTGGCGAAGCGGCTGGACTCCGGTTACGAGCCCGGACGGCGCAGCCCGGCATGGCGCAGCGTCGACGCGAGCTGAGGGGGCCATCGTGCACCTGACCCACCTGGAGTGCCCGCGCTGCGGCACCGAGCACGACTCCGGCGTACCGCAGAACCTCTGCTCGTGCGGCTCGCCGCTGCTGGCCCGCTACGACCTGGCGGCGGTGCGGCGGACGGTGGAGCCGGAACGGTTCGGGCTGCGCCCGGCCGACCTGTGGCGCTATCGGGAGCTGCTGCCGGTGGCGGACCCGGCGTACGTCACCACGCTCGGTGAGGGTTGGACGCCGATGCTGCGTGCTCCGGCGTACGGCGCGGAGATCGGTGTCGACGAGCTGCTGGTCAAGGACGAGGGGTTGACCCCGACCGGCTCGTTCAAGGCGCGCGGCGCGGCGGTGGGGGTGTCCCGGGCCCGGGAGCTGGGGGTGCGGCGGATCGCCATGCCGACCAACGGCAACGCGGGCGCCGCGTGGGCCACCTACGCGGCCCGCGCCGGGATGGGCGCGACCATCGCCATGCCGCTGTCCGCGCCGACCATCTGCCGCCGCGAGTGCGTGGCCGCCGGGGCGGACCTGCGCCTGGTGGACGGGCTGATCGGCGACGCCGGGCGGCAGGTCGCCGCGCTCGTCGCGGCCTCGGCCGGTTCGATCTTCGACGCCGGTACGCTGCGCGAGCCGTACCGCCTCGAAGGCAAGAAGACGATGGGGTACGAGATCGTCGAGCAGTTGGGCTGGCAGGTGCCCGACGTGATCATCTATCCGACCGGCGGCGGGGTGGGGCTGATCGGCATCCACAAGGCGCTCGGTGAGCTGCGCGAGCTGGGCTGGGTCGAGGACAGACTGCCCCGGCTGGTGGCGGTGCAGTCGACCGGCTGCGCGCCGATCGTGCGCGCGTTCGCGGCCGGCGAGGACCGGGCGCAGCCGTGGGCGGACGCGCACACGGTGGCGTTCGGCATCACCGTGCCGGCGCCGCTCGGCGACGAGTTGATCCTGGCCGCGGTACGCGCCACCGCCGGAACCGCGATCGCGGTGGACGACGCCGAGATCCTCGCCGACCTGCGGGACTTCGCGGCTCGTGAGGGGCTGCTGCTCTGCCCGGAGGGGGCGGCCTGTCTGACCGCCGCCCGCAGGTTGCGCGCCGGTGGCTGGATCCGCGCGGGCGAGCGGGTGGTGGTGCTCAACACCGGGACCGGGCTGAAGTATCCGGAGACGGTGGACGTGAGCGGCGTACCGCTGCTGCCCGCCTGACGCGCGACGCCCGGCCGGTCACTCGGCGGCCGGGTCGGTCAACCGCCAGGCGGCGTTGACCAGCCCGATGTGCGACAGCGCCTGCGGGGTGTTGCCGAGCTGCGCCCCGGTGGTCAGGTCGATCTGCTCGCTGAACAGGCCGACGTCGTTGGCGTGCCCGGCCACCTGCGTGAACAGCCGGGCCGCCCGCTCCTGTTCGCCGGCCAGCACCAGGCACTCCACCAGCCAGAACGAGCAGAGCAGGAAGCCGGCCGGGTCGGTGTCCCAGCGGCGGATCAGGCCGCCCTCGCCGCCGAGTTCCCGTTCGACGGCGTCGATGGTCGCGCGCATCCGTGGGTCGGTCGCCGGCAGGAAGCCCACCACCGGCAGGTACAGCACCGCGGCGTCCAGCTCGGGCGAACCGAACGCGCCGGTGAAGACACCCCGCTCCCGGCTGAAGCCGTCGCGGAGCACGGTGGCGCGGATCTCGTCCCGGACGCCCGCCCAGCGTCGTGGGTCGGCCCGCTCGCCGAGGTGGGGTGCCAGCCGTACGGCCTTGTCCATCGCCACCCAGCAGAGCGCCTTCGACGCCACGTAGTGCCGGTCGGTGTCGCGGGTCTCCCACATGCCCCGGTCCGGCAGGTGCCAGGTGGCGGCCACCTGTTCGGTGAGGCCGAGCACCATCTCCCGCACCTCGGTGCCGAACGGCTCGCCGAGGTAGTCGCGCAGACGCCACACCGCCGACACCATCTCGCCCGGTACGTCCAGTTGGCGCTGCCGCCAGGCGTCGTTGCCGACGCGTACCGGGGAGCTGCCCGCGTAGCCGGTCAGGCCGGGGCAGTCGTGCTCGGAGACGTCCCGTTCCCCTTCCGGGCCGAACATCACCGGCACCGGATCGGCACCGATCCGGCCGATCGAGCGGGCCGACCAGTCGAACAGCCGCGACGCCTCGGTGGGGCAGGCCGCCACCCACAGCGCGCGCATCGTCATCGCGAAGTCGCGCAGCCAGGAGAAGCGGTAGTCGTAGTTGCGGTCACCGCCGACGCGTTCCGGCAACGACGTGGTCGGTGCCGCGACGACCGCGCCACTGCGGGCGTACGTGAGGCCGATGAGCACGGTCGCACTCTGTCGGACCAGGTCCGGGTACCGGCCGTCGTAGTGGTGCGTGTCGCGGAAGGAGCGCCAGGCCTGCACGGTGTCCGCCAGCCGCCGGACCGGGTCCAGCGCGGGGGGCCGTTCGCCGTAGGCGGGGGCGTACGCGACCTCGAAGCCGAGCACCTGCCCCTCGTCGACCTCGAAGACGTGCCGCACCCGGTCGTGCTCGGCGGTCAGCCGCATCCCGGCGCAGCGCAGCGTCAACTCGACCGGCCCGGCGACGGCCCGCACCCCACCGTCGTCGAGTTCGCAGAAGTAAGGGGTGAGCAGGCTGTTCTCCGGCCGGGGCCGGAAGTCGAGCGCCATTCGTACCCGGCCGGAGAGTCCTTCCACGACGCGGAGCAGCACGGCCGGCGACCGCAGGCCGAGTTCGTGGCCCCGGGCACCGGCCTCGGCGGCGAGCGCGTCGGTCACCGCGACGCTGCCCTCCGGGGTCCGGTGCACGGTCCGCAGCACCAGGGTGTCCGGTCGGTACGCCCGCTGCACCCGGTGTCCGGCGCTCCCGGCGGCGACCGGCGCGAGCCGCCAGTGGCCGCCGTCGGCGTCGAGCAGCCGGGCGAACACGGCGGGCGAGTCGAACCTGTTCGGGCACCACCAGTCGACGGAGCCGTCCCGCCCGACCAACGCCCCCGATCGACAGTCGGAGAGGAACGCGTAGTCGGAGATCGGCGGCTGCACCATCCGGTGCGCGTACCCGGATCCTCGTCCACATCACGCCGGCGGAGGAGGCCCGGGCCGGCGGGACGGGTCAGGAGGTCGGCGGCTCGTCCTCGCCGGCGGCCTCGGCCGCGTCGGCCTCCTCCTTCGTCTTGTGCACCGCCTGGTCGGCGTGCTCCGGCGGCCCGTAGACGGTGTAGAGCACCAGCGGGTTCGGCCCGGTGTTGACGAAGTTGTGCTTCGTCCCGGCCGGCACCACCACGAGGTCTCCCTGCACGACCTCGCGCTTCTCGCCGGCCACCCGGGCCTCGCCGGTGCCGCTGACGAAGGTGAGGATCTGGTCGATGTACTCGTGGACCTCTTCGCCGATCTCACCGCCCGCCGGAATCGTCATGATCACCAGTTGGGTGTGCTTCCCGGTCCACAGCACGCGCCGGAAGTCCGGGCTCTTCTCGGCGACCGTGGCGATAGTGAAGTGCTCCATGACGGAGACATACCCCGTTGCGACCCGCTCCACGCCGGGACTTGCAGATAGTGGAATTGCGCACGATCCGAGGGTTTGGAGGCACGCCGAACGGGGATCGACACGACCGGCCGGCACTGGTCGGCCATGCCAGGTCCCCGTCGACGTACCGCCGTACGGCTGCGGTGGCGGGAGACGGCTGAGCGCGGCGACGTTCGGGTCCTCGGATCGAACGGCGCCGTGCGCTCGTGCCCGGACCTCGGTCGGTGCCCCGTCCGTGCGGCCACGCCGGGACGGTGCACTCCACGGCTACGCCAGGACGGCCAGGTGGAAGGGCCGGTCGGCAGAGGCCCCGGCACTGTCGAAGGTGGTGACGAAGACCGCGTTCGGGATGCCGGTACGCCCGGCCACGGCGATCTGGCCGGACGGCGCCAGCCCCGAGCTGCCCGACAGCCCCACCGTGCCGACGCATCCGGCGGCGGTCACGTCCTGGTCGAAGACCACCTGGTACATCCCGGTGCTCAACCGGTCGGCGGTCGCGGCGCCCATCCCCCGGACCAGGACACCGTTCGCGCTGACCACGGCGAACAGCACCCTCGCCGTGGACGGCATGCCGGCGCCGCCGCAGGTGGTGTGCGCGGCGTCGGCACGGGCCATGGTCTCCTGGCCTGGCACCGGCTGGGTCGCCCGCCTGCTCCTGGCTCTCGCGCTGGACATCGTTCTCCTCTCCAGCCGGCCGGGCGGCCGAGACGTGTTGAGTTGATTGGGGCGACTAAGAAGGATCAGCACCGATCAGCACCCTTTGTGCATCGAACGTATGTCGCGTTCCCCGTCGACAGCCACACGACAGGCTGTCCGATCAAGGACAATCGGCATCTCGATCAAGCCTCTGACCTGCGACGGAACTTCCGCAGTCGGGTGTGTGTCGTCAGTCGTCGTCCGGGTCCAGCACCGGCACGCCACCGGCGCACCGCACCGACAGCTCGTGCTCGCCGCTCGGGCCGACGAACTTCACCTCGGCGTCGTCGTCCGGGCCCCGGTCCACGTCCTCGACCGAGTAACCCTGCTTCGGCGACCAGGACGCCAGCCACACCCCGCCCGGCACGCACTTGGCCACCACGCTGCCGCCCTGGTTGGAGAAGCTGCGCCGGTGGGACGTCTCCGGGGTGGGACTCGTGGAGGCGGTCGGGCTCACCGGAGCGGTGGCCGCCGGGTCCGGCGAGCCGGTCGGGCCCGGCGTACCGGTCGTCGGTCCGGTCGTCCGGGGCGGCGCGGCCAGTTCGCGGGCGATCTCCTCCTGGCTGCGGACGCCGCCCGGCGTGCCGGTGAGGCTCTCCCCCACCAGCCGGATGGCGGCGACTCCGATCAGCGTGGCGACCACCGCGGTGGCCAGCCACCCGGCGACGGCGAGGAGCGTGCGACGTCCCATCACCCGACTATCCCTGATCGCGGGTTGGGGCCACCTTCGGGGAAGGCTAAGGGAGGGTTAACGGACGCCGCCGTCGCGCCCGAGCGGATATACCCTGCCTGCTGTGGCCCGCCTGCTGCTCATCGAGGACGACCTGACCATCCGCAACCCGCTGGTGCGGGCGCTGCGCGAACGGGGACACGCGGTGGCGGCGGCGTCCACCGCGATGGCCGGGCTCCGCGACGCGCTCGACGACCGCCCCGACCTGGTCGTGCTCGACCTCGGGCTGCCCGACCTGGACGGCCGCGAGCTGCTCCGGATGCTGCGCGCGGTCAGCGCGGTGCCGGTCATCGTCGCGACCGCCCGCGACGACGAGACGGAGGTCGTCCGGGTCCTCGACGCCGGGGCCGACGACTACGTGGTCAAGCCGTTCACCGCCGCCCAACTCGACGCGCGGGTCCGCGCGGTGCTGCGACGCGGGCCGGGCGGACCGGCCGAGGAGGACCCGACCATGGTCGTCGGTGGGCTGCGGATCGACCCCCGGGCACGGCAGGTCAGCCTGGACGGCACGCCGGTCGAGTTGACGCCGCGCGAGTTCGACCTGCTGCGGCACCTGGCCGGCCGGGTCGGTGAGGTGGTGACGAAACGGGAGCTGCTCACCGAGGTGTGGCAGATCCCGTACGGCGGGGCGGACAAGACCGTGGACGTGCACCTGTCCTGGCTGCGTCGCAAACTCGGCGAGAGCGCCCAGCAGCCGCGTTACCTGCACACCGTACGCGGGGTGGGGGTCCGGCTGGTCTCGCCCGAGGCACCACGATGAGGGCGCGCCTGGCACTGCTGGTCACCGCCGTCAGCGTGCTCATCGTGATCGCCTTCCTGGTGCCGCTGGCGCTGCTGCTGCGGACCTCCGCCGAGGACCGGGCGACCGCACGGGCCACCGCCGACGTGCAGGGTCTCGCCCCGGTGGTCGGCACCGCCGACTCCGAGACCGTCCGGCTGACCGTCGACCAACTCGTCCAGTCCGGCCGCCCGGTCAGTGTCTTCCTCCCCGACGGCGAACAGCTCGGCGCGCCGGCACCGCGGACGCCCGCCGTCGAGCTGGCCGCCCGGGGGCAGAGCCTGACGGCCGAGACGCCGGAGGGCCGCGAGGTGGTGATCGCGGTACAGGGCCGTACGGACGGCACCGCGGTCATCCGCACCTTCGTCTCCGAGGCCGAGCTGACCCACGGGGTGGACCGGGCCTGGCTGGTGCTCTCCCTGCTCGGACTGCTGCTGGTGCTGATCGGTCTCGCGGTGGCCGACCGGCTGGCCCGCACCCTGGTCCGCCCGATCGGTGAGCTGTCGGCGGTGTCGCACCGGCTGGCCAACGCCGAACTGGACGCGCGGGTCGAGCCGTCCGGGCCGGCGGAGCTGCGCGAGGTGGGTGGTGCCCTCAACCACCTGGCCGGACGGATCCAGGAACTGCTGGTGCAGGAACGCGAGCAGGTGGCCGACCTGTCCCACCGGTTGCGGACCCCGCTGACCGCGCTGCGGCTGGAGGCCGAGTCGCTGACCGATCCGCAGGACGCCGCCCGGATCGCCGGTGCGGTGGACGGGCTGGAACGGGCGGTCACCGGTCTGATCCGGCAGGCCCGCTGGCGTACGCCCGCCGACGGTGCGGTGGTCACCGACGCCGTGGCGACGGTGACCGAGCGGGTGGCCTTCTGGTCGGTGCTGGCCGAGGAGACCGGCCGAGCGGTCGACCTCGACCTGGCACCCGGCCCGCTGCCGGTCGGCGTCCCCGTCGACGAGCTGGCGGCGGCGGTGGACGCGCTGCTCGGCAACGTCTTCGCGCACACCCCCGACGGCACCGCCTTCGCCGTGCGACTCGCTCCCGACGGCGACCGGGTGGTGCTGGCGGTGGCCGACGAGGGCCCCGGCATCGCCGCCGAGTCGGTTCGGCGCGGAGCCAGCCAGGCCGGGTCGACCGGCCTGGGGCTGGACATCGCCCGCCGGGCCGCCCAGGCCAGCGGCGGCCGGCTGGAACTGGGCGAACGTCCCGGTGGCGGCGCCGAGGTGGTGCTCGTCCTGGGCACGCCGAAGATCGCCGCGACCGGTCCCTAGCGCTTTTAACCCGGCCTTAGTGTTCGGACAGCGCGCCGCTATCCCGCCGCGACAGATGCTGTGTGCATCAACCGAGGAGAGGTGGCACCAATGAAGCGCAACCCCCTGATCCTGGCGTCGGTCGGCGGCGCCGCGGCGGTCCTCGCGGCGGCCGGGATCTTCCTGGGCGTCACGGCGGCCGACACCGACCGCGCGCGGCAGACCACGCTGACCGCGGCGACCGCCGCGCCGGAGGAGACCACCCCGGCCGCTCCCGACGCGGTCACGCCCCCGGCTGACCCGGGCACGGTCGCCCCGCCGACCGACCCCGGCACCGTGGCCCCGCCCGCCGACCCGACCACGGCCACCCCGCCGGCCGGCACCGGCACGCCGGACCCCGCCGACAAGGTGAGCCGCGAGCGGGCCGGTGAGATCGCCCTGGCGCACGCCGGCGGCGGTCGGATCACCGAGATCGACCGGGACCGGGAGAACAAGCGCCCGGTCTGGGAGGTCGAGATCGTCAACGGCGACGTCGAGCACGAGATCGACGTCGACCGGGAGACCGGCGAGGTGCTCAAGGCCGAGAAGGAGCGGTACGACGGCGACGACGACCGCGACGACGACGATGACGATGACGACCGCGACGACGACTGACCGGTCGGCAGCGGGCCGGTGACGGCCGATGGACACCCCGGAGCGGCACCCGCCGCCCGGGGTGTCGCGCTGTCGGTGCCCCGCGATGACAGTCGCGGAGCTGACAGAGTTCCGCCGAATTTCCGGCTGCATGCCCTGTGAGCTGGGTAATCACCTGGCTACATTTAATTATGGTGCCCGCCCACCGGGGCTGGGCGACGGAACCGGTCTACCGTCCCGTCCTCCCCGCACGGCGGGGCGAACTGGACGCGCTCGGCCACCTCGACGACGCCCTCGCCCCGCTGATCGCCCCGATCCTGCACGTGTCCGAACTCGACAGATCCATCGTGGAAGCCGTGAACCGGTTGCCGCCGGGGCTGATCCCGGCCGTCGACGTGGGCGCGCTGCCCGATCCGGCCGGTGCCGAGCCGCTGCGATGGGGCGTACCGCTGGTGCCGGTGATCGGTCTGACCGACGGTGACCAGCGGCTCGCGGCGCACGGGGTCACCGCCCGGGCGTACTGCGGCCGGGCCGTGGTGCGCCTGCGGATCCGCCTGGACCGGGCCGGACCCGACGCCGCCACGACCGCCGTGGAACGGATCTGGCGGTACGCGCGACTGGCCCCCGAGCAGTGCGACCTGGTGCTCGACTGCGGTGACGTGTGCTGCCCGGCGGACATCCGCACGACGGAGCCCCGGGTACGCCGGGCGCGGGACTGGGCCCGACGGCACGCGTGGCGCACGGTCACCGTGGTGGCGGGCGGGATGCCCCCGGCACTGGCCCGACTGCCCACCGACGAACCGGTCCGGCTGGACCGTTGGGACTGGCTGCTCTGGCGGCGGCTGGCCGACCTCGGGGTGGGGTTCGGTGACTACGGCGTCGCCTCCGCCGCGCCCGGCGCGGAACCGGCGGACCGGCTGCCGACGGTCCGCTACACCGACGTTGACGCGTGGTGGCTCTACCGGTGGTCGCGGCGGGGTCGGCGCGGCGACGAGCGGGTCGCCGACCTCTGCCGTGAACTGGTGTCCGCGCCGCACTGGCCGTCGACGGGCGCCGGCTTCTCCTGGGGCGACCACGAGATCGTGCGCCGGGCGCGTCGGGTCGCCGGAGCCGGGTCGGCGACCAACTGGGTGGCCTGGAGCACCTCGCACCACCTGGCACACGTGCTGGCCACACTGGGGCGTACCAGCGGTGGTGGAGCCCGGCCCCCGGGGCCCGTCCCGCCCCCACGGCCCCGTGGCGGGGAGCACCGCCGCGCGGGCTGAGCCTGCGGCTACTGCTGCTCGGTGAACCCGAACTGCACCACGCCCTCGTCGTCGACGGTCGCGTCGACCGCGGCGTCGCCGAGCAGGTCGGCGGCGTCGGAGTCGAGGAAGATGCGGGCGCCCTGGTTGTCGACCACCTGATCACCCGCGACCGGCGCGGCGACCAGCTCGACGGTGAGCGATCCGGCGGTGGTGTCCGCGGCGATGCGTACCCCACCGCCCTCGGCCACGTCCTGCTGGTTGGCGAGATCACGGATCACCAGGACGGCGTTGTCGGTCATCGTGAGCATGGCGGGACTCCTCGTGGGTTCTCGACTCCCGGTGCCGGAGGCACACTGCCGGCCAGTCCGTGAGCGGACCGGCACTCGGCCCGCACACCGGGTACGGATGTGGCGGCCTTTCCAGGCCGACCACACCCGGCGCGGCTCGCCGGGCAGCGGTCGCCCACCGCCGCATCGGGGCAGCTCAAGGCCCCTCCACTGCCCACGGTGCCCGCTCTGGAGGCATCCGTCAAGTAGACCACCGTCGATTGATTAACCGGGTGTGAAAGCTCTGCGAACGGGTACCCGACGAGGTTTCCCTGATGTTAGGAGGGGACCCCTGCTATACCGCAGGCGTTAGGAGGGGGCCCTTCCTTGCATCTTGGGCGGGGGGACGGGAGCGGCGGGATCGCCGCGTTCGATGAGGGCGGCGATCTCGGAGTCACGCAGGCCGCGCAGCGCCAGCACGCGGGTGCCCCAGCGGTGCAGCCGGCACGGGTGCGGGCTGGCGTCGTTGCGACAGACTGTGCCGCCGGACCATCTTCGGGGCGCGTGCACCACGACGGCACGGACGGCGAACTGGGCGTCCTCGGCGGTCACGTACGGCGGCAGCGGGATCTCCCGCAACGCCGTTCCGACCGGCTCGCCGGTGGGCGGGGACGGACGGAGGGTACTGCTGCTGCTCATCAGCCTGGCCTCCACACAGGACAGTCGAACCCGGACAGCAGGACGGTACGGTCCGGTGGAGGCGACCCGACGGACAAACTGCCCGACGGCGGGTACGGCTGCCGTCAGAGGCGTTCCAGCAACACCACGGGGATGTCCCGGTCGGTCTTGGTCTGGTAGTCGTCGTACGCCGGCCAGACGGCGACCATGTCCGGCCAGAGCCGGGCCTTCTCCTCGGCCGTGGCGGTGCGGGCCCGTGCGGTGAAGCGCTCGGCCGCGACCTGGACCTGGGCCTCCGGGTCCGCGAGCAGGTTCAGATACCAGGCGGGGTGTCGGGGAGCGCCGCCCTGGGAGGCGACCACCACGTACGCGTCGCCGTGCCGCCGGTAGATCAACGCGGTCCGGCGGAGGGCGCCGCTGCGCCGGCCCCGGGTGGTCAGCAGCAACGTGAACACGCCCGGCTGCCACTCGTGTCCCTCGGCACCGTCGGTCTCGACGTACCTGTCGATGTGCTCGGCCACCCAGTCGGTGGGGCTGTCCACTACCTTCTCGCCCGACGTCATCGGTCCTCCTCGATCATGATCGGTCACCGACCACGCTACTGGAGAACCGTGCCGGGGGCAGGTCAGCGCAGTGCGACGGCCTGGAGGCCGACGTTGCCGCAGTGCGGGGTGAACGTCTCCTCCACCGTCCAGGTGAGCAGGACACGGGTGCCCTGCGGCGCCTCGAACCGGACCGTCACGCCCGAAGAGAGGCTGGTGTGCCGCTCCTCCAGACGCAGCGTCCGGCGTGGCCCGTCGTCGCCCACGCGTACGTCGAGCCGACCGCGGGCCATCCAGACGCCGAGATAGACGGTGGCGGTACGCGGCTGACCGTCGGCGACGACGGCGAGCCGGAAACCGTTGCCCGCACCGCAGGTGTAGACCCCGTCCGCGACGTCGCCGGCCGAGTTCACCGGCGCGCCGTCGCGCCACCGGAACAGTTCCTGGTTGCCGTCCCAGCTGTCCCGGTCGCCCTGTCCGCCCAGGTCACGCAGGGAGGCGGAGCCGTCGCGCTTGCGTATCGGGCTGGTGGTGCCGCCGAGGCCCCAGTGCAGCCAGTCGCGGCGGCCCGCCTCGGTCAGGTCCACCGTCGCCGGGATGTCGGCCCGGCCGAGCGTCAGCGTCGGCGGCGCGGCCGGCGGGGCGGGCGTGGGCACCACGACGGCACTCGGCGAGGGGCTCGGACTGCGCTCGCGCGGTCGCAGGCCCGGCATGGCGTCGGCGTCGGCGGTGGCGCTGGGCAGCGCCGGACGCCCGACCACCGCCGGCAGGCCGTCCGGGTCCGGCTGGTCGTCCGGCACCGGCTCCGACCACCAGTTGACGTAGCCGACGAGGGCCAGCAGACCGGCGAGGGCGGCGACCGCCTCCACCGTGGTGCGCCGACGTCGCCGGGCGCGGGCGAGCCGTCGGGCGGCTGCCCGGGTCTCCCCTTCGGCCGACGGTGGCGCTGTCGGTGGCGAGGGTCGGGCCGATTCCGCGCGGCGGCGGCCCGCCCGGGTGCGGTGCGACGCCGGCCCGACCGGCTGCGCGGGCTTCTCCTCCGCCACCGACTCTCCACTTCTGCCGGACCGGAATCACGCCGGCACGCTCGACCCGGACGCGGGGCCGTCTCACATTCGCATCACCGACACCCGGCGCGCTAGTGCGGCGTCGTGGCCGGTTCGTCGCCACGGACGGCTCAGCCGAGGACCTGGAAGCCGAGGGCGCGGGCCATCATGACGGCCTGCACCGCGTCGACGATCGCGCCGGAGCGGTGCACGGCGGTCGGATCCAGACCGGAGAGGTCACTGCCGCGCAGGTCCGCACCGGACAGCCGGGCTCCGCGCCACTGCACGTCGGAGAGGTCGCCGCCACTCACGGTCGCGCCGGTCAGGTCGGCACCGGAGAGGTCGGCCTCCCGCATGCGTACGCCGGTGAGGCGCACGCCCCGCAGGTCGGCGCCAGCGAGCGTGACGAACGACCAGTCGCCGCCGTCGACGGTCAGCGGACGCAGATCGCACCGGTCGAAGCTGCTGCCCACGAACTTGCAGCCGGTGAACTCCGCCTCGAACAGGTTGCAGCGGGTGAAGACGCACCGGGTGAAGGCCGAGTCGACGTGCCGGGAGACGTTGAACAGCACGTCGCCGAAGGTGCAGCCGTCGAAGACGGCACCCCGGCTGGTGGCCTCGGTCAGGTCGACGCGGTGGAAGGTGCACCCGACGAAACGCCGGTCGGTCAGCTCCTCGGCGTACCAGTCCTCGTCGTGGAAGGTGACGCCCTCGATCGGCTCCGGCATGAGGCGGAGCCTAGCCAGTGACACCGACGACCTTTCGTTCCCGGCCCGCGTACCGGCCGGTAGGTTCGGTCGGATGAGCATGGCACGCAGCATCGCGCCGGCCGAGGTCGGTTTCGACCCGGCCCGGCTGGCTCGGATCGACGCGCACTTCGGTCGGTACGTCGACGACGGTCGGCTCGCCGGTTTCCAGGTGCTGGTCACCCGGCGCGGCGAGATCGCGCACAGCGCGGCGTACGGGCTGCGCGACCGCGAGGCGGGCACGCCGGTCGAGGCGGACACGCTCTGGCGGATCTACTCCATGAGCAAGCCGATCACCTCGGTGGCGGCGATGATGCTCTGGGAGGAGGGCCGTTTCGAGCTGACCGACGAGATCGGCCGCTGGCTGCCCGAGTTCGCCGACATGCGGGTCTACTCGAAGGGCTCGACGCTGAAGCCGTACACGGTGCCGGCGATCGAGCCGATCCGGGTCTGGCACCTGCTCAGTCACACCTCCGGGCTGACGTACGGCTTCATGCAGACCTCGGTGGTCGACGGCCTGTACCGGGCCGCCGGGTACGACCTGTACCCGCCGTCGGGCGTGGACCTGGCCGAGGCCTCCCGGGTCTTCGGTGAGCTGCCACTGCTGTTCCAGCCCGGCACCGCGTGGGGCTACTCGGTCGCCACCGACGTGCTGGGCCGGCTGATCGAGGTGGTTTCCGGGCAGAGCCTGGACACCTTCCTGCGCGAACGGATGCTGGATCCGCTGGGCATGACCGACACCCGCTGGCACGTGGCGGGGGCCGACGCCGAGCGGCTGGCCGCGCTCTACGTGCCGGACCCGGCCACCGGTCGGGCGGTCCGGCACGACCGGCTCGGCGACCTAGCGTACGCGAAGCCGAGTCTCCTCTCCGGCGGCGGTGGCCTGATCTCGTCGGCCGCCGACTACCACCGGTTCACCCAGATGCTGCTGCGCGGCGGCGAGCTCGACGGGGTACGCCTGCTCGGCCCGCGTACGGTGCGCCTGATGACCCGCAACCACCTGCCCGGCGGCGGTGACCTGGGCACGCTGTCCACCGGCGGGTTCGCCGAGACGACGCTGGACGGCATCGGGTTCGGCCTCGGCTTCGCGGTGGTCGACGACCCGGTGCCGAGCCGGCTGCCGAGCAGCGTGGGCGAGTACTACTGGGGCGGGGTGGCCAGCACCGCGTTCCTGGTCGACCCGGCGGAGCAGCTCACCGCCCTGCTGTTCACCCAGCTCATGCCGTCGAGCACCTGGCCGCTGCGCGCGCAGCTGAGGCAGCTCGTCTACTCCGCCCTGGTGGACTGAAGGACCATCCGCACTGGTGGACTGAAGGATCGCCGTTCCACCGACGCTCCCCGGGCCCGGTCCATAGCCTGGGGTGGTGAGCAACATCGTCGTGTTCGGGGCGGGCGGCACCGCGGGTTCCCGCATCGTGGTGGAGGCGGTCGACCGGGGACACCGGGTGGTGGCCGCGGTACGCCGACCGGAGGCCGTCTCGTACCTGCCACCGGCCGTACGCGTGGTCACCGGGGACGCCACCAGCGAGCGCAGCGTACGGGAGTTGGCGCCGGACGCCGACGCGCTGGTGGTGGCGATCGGCGGTGGCGACCGTACGCTGTGGCCGGACGCGGCCCGGACGCTGCTCCACGTGCTGGGCGGGATGCCGGCCGCGCCCCGCGTGATCCACGTCGGCGGCGGGTCCACCCTGCTCACGCCGACCGGGGGCCGGTTGCTCGACGAGCCGGACTTCCCCGCCGACTACCGGGAGGCCGCGCTCGGCCAGGCCGACGCGCTGGACGTCTACCGGTCCGCTGCCGACGGTGTCACCTGGACCTACCTGTCCCCGCCGCCGCTGGAGTTCCATCCCGGCGAGCGCACCGGACGGTACCGCACCGGCACCGAGCAGCCAGTGACCGACGACGATGGCCGCAGCGCGCTCAGCTACGAGGATCTGGCGGTCGCGGTGGTCGACGAAATCGAGAGCCCGCGTTTCCGGAATATGCGGTTCACTGCCGCATACTAATTCCTCGATCTTGAGAACGAGCAGCTAGCGGGTTAGATTCGAGCCGCAGTGACCCGGGATGTTCACCCCTGACTCCCGGGTCCGTACCTCGAATCAGGAGGCTTGCTCTTGTCATCCCTCGACGACGCCGTGACACCCTCGCACGAATCGTCCAGCTCCACTGTGTTCAACCGTCGACGCATGCTCACCGTCGCACTCGGCGGGGCGGCCACCGTGGCACTCCCGGCACCGGCCTGGGCCGCCGACGACAAGCGGCCGGGCGCACACCGCCCGCCCAAGCTCACCCCCCAGGACCGCAAGGTCATCGCCCAGCTCTCCCCCCGCCGGGCGCTGGAACACCTGAAGGTGCTCTCCGAGGACATCGGCCCGCGCATCGGCGGCACCGAGTCCGAGCGCCGGGCCGCGAACTACCTCGCGGGCCAGTTCGACAAGCTGCGGTACGACACCACGCTGCAACCGTTTCCGGTGGCCGACAAGTTCCTCGCCCAGCTCAGCTCCCCCGCCGGCCTGCCGACCGACCTGAACTGGCAGGTCGGGGCCAGCGCCCACGCCGCCCTGGACACCTCGGTCACCGCCGCGGTCGTCGACGTGCGGGCCGGTGCGGCGGCGGACTTCACCGCCGACGTCGCCGGCAAGATCGTGCTGGTGGACTACGTCGCCGCCCAGCGGGAGGCGGTGGCGGCGCGGGCGGTGGCCGCCGGTGCGGCCGGTGTGGTCTTCCTCCCGGCCGATCTGGTCGAGCCGCGCCGCGCGTCGGCGTTCTCGCCCACCCTGCCCGGCTCCGCCGCCACGCCGCTGGGCATCCCGGTGGTCGGCGTCGCCCAGGCGCAGAAGCACCGGCTGCGGGCGCTGCTCGCCGCCGGACCGCTCACCCTCACCGTCGCCACCACCGCGCACCGCGGCCTGACCTCGTACAACGTGCTGGCCGAGCGGCGTGGGCGGTCCGGCGCGAACGGCCCGGTGGTCATGGTCAGCGCGCACTACGACTCGGTGATCGGCGCGCCGGGCGCCAACGACGACGGCTCCGGCACCGTGCTCTGCCTGGAACTGGCCCGGGTGCTGAAGGCGATCCCGATCAACGCCACGGTCCGGTTCGGCCTCTGGGGCTCGGAGGAGCAGGGCCTGATCGGCTCGCGCTACTACGTGCGGGAGCTGCCGCAGGTGGAGCGGGACCGGATCCTCGCCGTCTACCAGAACGACATGGTCGCCACGAGCTGGGACCCGGCGACGCGGTACTGGCTGCTCTCCTTCACCGGCGAGGCCAACCGGGCCACCGACGAGGTCTCCGCTGCGGCGCTGCGGCTCGGCTACCAGCCGCAGATCTCCCCGGTGACCCAGCGCGGCGCCAGTGACCACCAGTCGTTCCAGGAGGTCGGCATCGCCAGCGCCAACTTCTCCTGGCGGGGTGAGGAGTCTCCGGCGCTGCTGGAGCCGCCGTACCACAGCCCGGAGGACACCATCGCCAAGAACATCAGCCTGGAGCGGTTGCAGGTGTCAATGGAGCTGATCGGCTGCGCGACGTACGCGACGGCCGGACACTGACACCCACCACCGGGGCGGGCGGGGCACGGCGGGAGCCGTGCCCCGCCCGTCGTCAGTCGGCCAGTCGGGCCGGGAAACCGCCGGTGGCGACCGGGCCCCACGAGGTGATGGTCACCCGGATCAGCGACTTGCCCTGCCGCACCATCGCCGCCCGGTAGTCGTCCCAGTCCGGGTGTTCCCCGGAGATGCTGCGGAAGTACTCCACCAGCGGCTCCAGGGCGTCGGGCAGGTCGAGGACCTCGGCGGTGCCGTCGAGCTGCACCCAGGGTCCGTTCCAGTCGTCGGAGAGCACACACGCCGACACCCGGGGGTCGCGGCGGATGTTGGAGACTTTCGCGCGTTCCGGATAGGTGGAGATCACCAGTCGGCCGTCGGCGTCCACCCCGGCGCTGACCGGCGAGGACTGCGGCCGACCGTCCGGACGGGTGGTCATCAGCACCACCCGGTGCCGGGGGCGGACGAAGGCGAGCAGGTCGTCGCGGTCGACGCGGGTGTTACGAGCGATCGTGCGTGGCATCGTTCGTTTGTACCAGTCGTCAGCCGATCCGGCCCACGGACGACTGGCGGGGCACCCGGGGACGCGCCGAGGGTCGCCAGGCGCGGCCGTTGGCGTAGATCACCCGAAAGCCGAGGTAGGAGGCGAGCGGCGCCCAGTGCGCCGAGCCCATCCGCAGCTCGGCGGCGTTGTGCCGCCGACCGTTGGCGAGTACGTCGAGCAGCACGGTCTCGAACGCCGCCGACTCGACCCAGTCCACCTCGCGGGTGAAGCCGCAGATCAACGCCGCGCCGGTCACCTCGAGGAACTCCCGCAGCACCGACTCGGGGGCGCGCAGGACCGAACAACTGCCGAAGTAGAGCCGACGCCCCTCGCAGCGCCCGGCCATCAACTCCGCCACCTCGGTCAGCTCGACCGACTGCCAGTCGGTCAGGCACAGCCGATTCGGCTCGCCGTGCATGGCGAAGAAGCCGAGCCGGTGGTCGGCGTACTGCTTGAGCAGCCAGCGGTCGACGAAGTAGAACAGCTCGTCCCGGGTGGCCGCGTCCTTGTGGATGAAGCGGACCTTGCCCAGCCGTTCGAGCAGTTCGAGGGTGGGCAGCACCGATCCCCGCTCGTTGAGGTCCCGGTGCCACTGGCCCTCGACGCAGAAGATGCCTCCGCGTGCCACGCCCGCCTCCCCGTCGTCGCCCGCGCTGAGGTTACCGGGCCACCTCGGCCCGGCGACATCACCCGTCCTGCGGTCACCTGCGACTTTCCGTACCGCCACGCGCCTTTGCGGCATGGCCAGGGTGAATGCCCGATTCCGTGGAATCAGATTAATTCCGGGCCAACCGACAATCACAGGTCATCCCGAGAGGAATTCGCGTTAACCGTCACCAACCGGCCGTCGAGGTGCGAGTGTGGATTCACGGGACGGCGGTCCACGTCCCGGAATGCCACCCCATTCGCTCTCCTAGCAGGAGGACTCTCTGTGCGCGCACATCTGATGAAGCGGGCTGTCCTCGCCCTCGCCCTGGCCGTGCCAGGTGCCGCGATCGCCTCTGCGGTCGCCGCGCCGCCGGCCCATGCCGACGGCTGCTACACCTGGAACCGCACGCTGTCCCGGGGCAGCTCGGGCAGCGACGTCCGCGAGCTGCAACTGCGGATCGCCGGTTGGGCGGGCAACAACAACGTGGTGGAGCTCGACGGCCAGTACGGCCCGAAGACCGCTGCCGCCGTACGCCGTTTCCAGTCCGCGTACGGACTGCGGTCCGACGGGGTCGCCGGTCAGCAGACCTTCGCGAAGCTGTACCAGATCCAGGACAACGACTGCACCCCGCGCCACTTCACCTGGAACGAGATGGACGACGGCTGTGGCCGGGGCGGCTGGACCGGTGGTCCGCTGACCACCGCGCAGACCCGGCAGAACGCCCTGCGTACGATGTGGAAGCTGGAGGCGCTGCGCAAGAGCCTCGGCGACCAGCCGCTGGAGGTGACCAGCGGATTCCGCAGCCGCACCTGCAACAGCCAGGTGGGTGGTGCCTCGAACAGCCAGCACCTCTACGGCAACGCGGCCGACCTCGTCTCCGACAACCGCTCGCTGTGCCAGATCGCTCGCGCCGCGCGCAACCACGGCTTCAGCGGCATCATCGGCCCCGGGGTGAGTGGCCACAACTCGCACGTGCACGTGGACTCACGCCGCGAGAACAACCGCGACAACAGCACGAACAACACGTACTGGGCGGCACCCGACTGCGGGATCGCACCCGGCTACCGCTGAGTCGCGACGCCGGCCCGGGCTGGGCGGGGGGATGCCCGTACGCCCGGGCCGGCGTCGTGTCGGCGGACGAGCCCGCTCAGCTCGCCCGCGGCCAGCGCGGCGCGGTGGCGGGGGGTGCCACCGGCCGGCCGGGGGTTCGGACACCGGCCCGGGCGGCCGGCGCTGCCACCCTCGGCACCGGACCCCGGGCCGGGTAACCGGCCGGGTTCGTCCTCGGCGGATATCCGGCCGCGCCCGCACGCATCGGGTGACCGGCGGACCGCTCGGCACCGGCCGGGCGGGCGACCGGAGTGCGGCCCTGTTGCGGCCCGTTCACCAGGAACGGGAACGGTACGTGGACGAACGGATTCCCGTGCCGGATGAGGGCATCGAGCTGTCGTTCGTTGAGCCCGTGGTCGAGCAGCACCTTCCGACCCCAGCGATGCAGCCGGCAGGGGAACCTCGCGCCGTCGTTGCGGCAGAGTGGCCCGGTGGGCCATTCCTCCGCCGCGTGCACTACTACCGCCCGGACCGCTACGCGGACATCCTCGGGGGTCAACGGCGTCGGGACCGGCAACTCGCCCAGAATCTGATCGATGGGATCCGTCGACTGACCATCAACTCGCACGGCAGGCCTCCCGCAGTTCGGTGGCGATGCGCCTGAGCACCGCACCTCGCCCATTGATACGGCCTGGCGAGCGGGAAAGTTCAAACCAGCTCGGCGCACCGTTAACCGAGAGTGCCGACCGTCGCCGCCGGCCCCGGTCAGACCAGCCCGGCGTCGTGCACGAGGAGCGCGACCTGCACCCGGTTGTTCAGACCGAGCCGGGTCAACAGCCGCGAGACGTACGCCTTGACGGTGGCGACGCTCATGAACAGCTCGCTGGCGATCTCGGCGTTCGTCCGCCCCTGACCGATGGCCATCGCCACCGCGCGTTCCCGGTCGGTGAGACCGCCGAGCAGCCGGGTGGCCCGCTCCTGTCGGGGATCGCTCGCGGTGCCCACCGTGACGTGCGTGATGAGGGTCCGGGTGACCGTCGGTGACAGGGTGGCCTCCCCGGCCGCCACCCGGCGTACCGCCTGCACGATCTGGGCCGGCGGGGTGTCCTTGAGCAGGAAGCCGCCGGCACCGGCCCGCAGCGCCCGCAGGACGTGCTCGTCGGCGTCGAAGGTGGTCAGCACGAGTACCTCCGGCGGTCGGGGCAGCGCCCGCAGCGCCTCGGTGGCCGCCAGCCCGTCCACCCTCGGCATCCGGATGTCCATCAGCACCACGTCCGGCCGGCAGGTGGCGACCGCCTGGACCACCTCGCCGCCGTCGGCCGCCTCCCCGACCACCTCCAGGTCCGGCGTACCGCCGAGGATCATCGACAGCCCGGCGCGCACCAGCGCGTCGTCGTCCACGATCAGGACCCGGATCGGCTGCGGGTCCGCCACCGGCGGCGCCTGCTCGGGTCCGGTCACGACGCCGGCCAGGGCAGCCAGGCGGCGAGCCGGAAGTCGCCGCTGTCGTCACGGCCGTGCTCCAACCGCCCACCCGCCAGGGTGACCCGCTCGGCGACCCCGATCAGCCCGGTTCCGGTACCCGGGATCGACGGCACGGCGTCGCCCACCGGCCACCGGTTGCGGATCTCCACGGCCAGCCCGTCGCCGGGCGCCCCGCTGAGCCCGACCGTCACGGCCGCACCCCCGGCGTGCTTGCGGGCGTTGGTCAGCCCCTCCTGCACGATCCGGTAGACGCTGCGCCCCAGACCGGCGGGCAGCCGCTCCGGGTCGCTGACCCGGTCCCGCAGGTCCACCCGGGTACCGGCGGCCCGGGACTCGGCGACCAGCGCGGGCAGGTCGTCGAGGGTGGGTTGCGGGCGTTCCGGCTCGGCGGTGAGCGACGTGTCGGCCCGCAGGACGCCGATCACCTCACGCAGGTCCTGCAAGGCGGCGTGCGCGCTGCCCCGGATCACCCCGGCGGCCCGCGAGACCTCCTCCGGGCTGGCGTCGGGCCGGAACTCCAGCGCACCGGCGTGCAGGCTGAGCAGGGAGATCCGGTGGGCCAGCACGTCGTGCATCTCGCGGGCGATCCGGGTGCGCTCCACCTGCTGGGCCTGGGCCACCCGGAGCTGCTGCTCGGCCTCCGCCCGCTCGGCGCGCTCCCGCAGCGACAGCACCAGTTGCCGACGCGCCCGTACGAACATCGCCCAGGCCATCACCAGCAGGGTGATCACCACGCCCCAGATGGTCGCGGCCCAATAGCTGCTCTGCGGGTCGGGGCGGAACAGGGCGAAGAACATGTTGCAGACCAGCGCGGCCGCGGTGACCGCCAACGCCACGGCGGTCCGCAGATGCACCACCACGGTGAAGTAGATGATCAGCAGCGCCGCGATCGAGGTGACCGAGAGCATGGTCAGCGGCAACGTCACCAGCAGAAGCCCGAGCGGCCAGCGACGACGCCACCAGAGCGCCACCGTGCAGGCCAGCCCGACGACCGCGTCCGCGACGATCATCCAGCCGTACGGCAGCCGCTCGGCGACGATCGGGGCCGGTGCGAGGGCGTCGAACGTGGTCAGCACCACCCAGCCGAGCGAGAGCAGGAAGCAGGTGCTGTCGATCAGCCAGTCCCGCATGGTGCGACGGGGGCTACGGTCGGCCGCACCGAGCGCCCCGGGCAGCAGCCACGGGTGCTCGGGGACGACAGGGCTGGTCACAGACGTCATGGTAGGCAGTCGTCGAGGGCTCCGGCCAGCGACCAAAGTCGGTCCTTCGGGGTCGACCTTGGTCTAGCCGGTGTCGACCGGCGGCCGCTGCGGACAGCCGGGTGGCCCCGGCAGCCTGATCGGCATGATTGTCGTAGACCAGCTCACCAAACGGTACGGACGGCACACCGCCGTCGATGACGTGTCGTTCCGCTGCGAACCGGGCACGGTCACCGGCTTCCTCGGGCCCAACGGGGCCGGCAAGTCGACCACGATGCGGATGCTCTGCGGGCTGAGCACACCGACCTCCGGCACCGCCACCGTCGCCGGGCACCCCTACCGCCGACTGCCCAACCCGGGTCGCGTCGTCGGTGTCCTGCTGGACGCCTCCGCCCAGCACGCCGGACGCAGCGGCCGGGAGGCACTGGCGGTGGCGGCGGCCACGATGGGCGTGGACCGGCGCGCGGTGGGAGAGGTGCTCGACCGGGTGGGCCTGAACGCGGTCGCGGCCCGGCGGCGGGTGGGCGCGTACTCGCTGGGGATGCGTCAGCGGCTCGGCCTCGCGCACGCGCTGCTGGGCGACCCCCGGGTGCTGGTCCTGGACGAGCCGGCCAACGGCCTCGACCCGGAGGGGATCTTCTGGATGCGCGGCCTGCTGCGCGACTTCGCCGACCGGGGCGGCACCGTGCTGCTCTCCTCCCACCTGCTGCGTGAGGTCGAGGCGGTGGCGGACCGGCTGGTGGTGATCGGGGGCGGCCGGGTCGTGGCGCAGGGCGACAAGGAGGAGTTGCTGGCCGACGGCGGCACGCTGGTGCGCGCCCGCGACCGGGGCGCACTGCGGACCGCGCTGGAACGCGCCGGCCTGCCGATCAGCGAGGGCACCGACGGGCTGGTGGTCCGCGCCGACACCGACGCGGTCGGCGAGGCCGCGCTGGCAGCCGGCGTCGCCCTGACCGAGCTGCGCCCGGCCGGGAGCGGCGGCCTGGAGCAGCTCTTTCTCACCCTCACCGCGACCGGCGGATCACAGACCGCCGGGACCAGCGCCACCGAGCCGACCAGGGAGCCCGTCCGATGACCACCACCACCGTCGCCCCCGAGGACACCCGGCCGGCCAGCCGGGCGGCCGAGCGGGCACCGTCACTGACCCGGCTGACCCGGGTGGAGCTGCGCAAGCTCGTCGACACCCGGGCCGGACGCTGGCTGTTGATCACCATCGCGCTGATCGCCGCCCTGATCGCCACCATCCAACTGGTGTACGCGGAGGACGCCGAGCAGACCTTCGTCGACTTCTTCATCCCGTCGCTGCTGCCGATCGGGTTGCTGCTGCCGGTGCTGGGCATCCTCTCGATCACCAGCGAGTGGTCGCAGCGGACCGCGTTGACCACCTTCGCCCTGGTACCCCGCCGAGGCCGGGTGATCATCGCCAAACTCGTCGCGGTGGTGCTGGCCGCCCTGGCGTCGGTGGTGGTCAGTCTCGCCGTGGCGGCCGTGGCGAACCTGATCGCCGACGCCACCGGCGGCGCCGGGACCTGGCGAATCGAGGGTGCGTTGGTCCTGCACGCCGTCGTGTTCCAGGTGTCCTGTGTGCTGATGGGCGCCGCCTTCGGCCTGTTGTTCCTGCACACGCCGCTGGCCATCGTCTCCTACCTGGTGCTGCCGAACGTCTGGATGATCCTCGGCGGGCTGATCCGGCCGCTGAACCGCAGCGCCGAGTGGTTGGACACCGGGCGCACCATGGGGCCGCTGTTCACCCCGGAGGTGACCGCCGGGCAGTGGGCCCGGCTCGCGGTCTCCCTGCTGGTGTGGCTGGTCCTACCCATGGTCGTCGGGTTGGTGCGGACGACGCGTCGGGAGGTGGCGTGACGGCGTACGGCAGGCCGACCGTGGTCAGCGGGGGTCGGCTGGAGACGCTGGTGCTCTGGGTCGGGTTCCCGCTGGCGGGCGGTGCCGTGGGGGCGGTGCTGGCGGCCGGGGCGGGCTGGGTGGCCGGCCTGTCCTGGGCCCCCGCGCAGGGGCTGTTCCGCATGGTCGACCGCATGCCCGACCAGCAGGCTCTGGCGGCCGGGGTGGCGGTCGGCGTCCTGGCCGGGCTGGTGTTCGGTGCTCTCGGGGCCGCCGATCAGGTCGTCGTCGAGGTGGCGGTGGACCGGGTACGCGTACGGCGCGGCGGCAAGGAGCGGGAGTTCGCACGGCGGGACGCCCAGGTGGCTTACCGCGACGGCAAGGAGCTGGTGCTGCTCGGCGCGGACGACGAGGAACTCCTCCGGCAGCGCTCCGACCTTTCGGGCGCCGACCTGGCCGGGGCGTTCCGGGAGCACGGCTGGCCCTGGGCGGACGATGACCCGCACCGGGCCGCGTACCGGCTCTGGGTGCCCGAGTTGCCCGGCCTGCCGCCGGGCGCGGACGCGCTGCTGAAAGCCCGGCAGAAGGCGATGGACGACGACCGGGGCAAAGAGGCCGGCGAGCTGCGGACCGAACTGGCCCGCTACGGCGTGGTCGTCCGGGACGAGGGCGGACGGCAGCACTGGCGGCTGACCCGCTCGGCCATGCCCGGGCAGTGAGCGGTGCGGGCCGGGCCCCACGGAGGAGCCCGGCCCGGTCGGCGTCACCGCCAGGAGTGCCCATGGTGGTGGTGTCCGTGCTTGGGGCCGTGCCCCTTGCCCTTGCCCTTCCCCTTGCCGGGCGTCTTGCCCGGCACACCGTTCACGGCCGAGGTGTCGTACGCGAACGTGATCACCGAGGCGGCGATCGCGTCGGAGTTGACGTCCAGCGCGTGCACGTTGACGTTGCCCCGGAGCTTGTACTTCTTGTTCAGGGCGCGGTACAACGCCGGGTCGGCACCGTCGGCGACCGGCGTCAGGCTGTCGCACGCCTGGTGGTAGCAGGGGTCGTACGCCTCCCCCGCCAGCCCGCCGAAGAGGGCGGCCTCCTCGGCCGTCTTGATGCCCTCCGCGCCGGTGAACAGGCCACCGGCCGGGATGTCGACGGCGATGAACGCGCCGTAGTCCGAGCGACCGGTGAAGTCCGACGGCACGGTCGGCAGCTTGCGGGAGGCGAAGAACCTCTCGAACACCTGCTCGATCTGTGCCGACCCCTCCGGCCCCGGTCCGGCACCCTGCTGCGCCGAGTCGTCACCGTCGTAGACCCCGAACACGTAGTTCGGCGACCCGATCATGTCGAAGTTGAGGTAGAGGGCGATGTCGCCGACCTGCTGCTCGGTCAGGCTGTCCACGTAGTACTGCGAGCCGACCAGGCCCGCCTCCTCCGCGCCCCACCAGGCGAACCGGACCGCGTTGGCCGGCTTGACCTTCGCCATCTGGAGGGCCACCTCCAGCAGCGCGGCGCTGCCGGTGCCGTTGTCGTTGTAGCCCGGCCCGGCCGGGTCCGAGTCGAGGTGCGCGCCGGCCATGACGACGTTGTCGGTGCGGCCGTGCCGGGTCTGCGCGAAGACGTTCTCGGTGCTGCGGACCTCCGAGGTGGTGTCGGCCTCGATCCGCAGGACCAGACCCGCCGTCGCCGCGAACTGCGCCCCGGCGTCGTACGAGACGCTGACGGCCGGGATGCCGACCGGTGCACCGAGGGTGCCGGCGAACAGGTCGTAGCGGTCCGGGTTGGCCTCCGGCGTACCGTTGCCCTGGTTCATCACGATCGCGCCGACCGCGCCGGCGGCCTCGGCGTTGGCCACCTTGTCGCCGAACCCGCAGGTGCCGCGCTGCATCAGAGCGATCTTGCCGACCACGTCGACGGCGGCGAAGTCGCTGGCCTCGCAGCCGGACGTGGAGGCGCGCGGCGGCGTCAGGCTGAGGTCCACCGCGACGACCTGGCCCTGGCCCACCCCGTCGCCGGAGTAGTCCATCAGCTCGTAGTCGACGCCCTCGGCGTAGTCGGTCGCGTTCGGCGCCACCTGGGCGAACGAGGAGCCGAACTCCTCATAGAAAGCGAAGTCGAACTGCTGGCGGGTGACCTGGTAGCCGGCCTTCTTGAGCAGCTTCGCCACGTAGTCGGCGCTCGCGTCGTAGCCCGGCGTACCGGAGGCACGGGTGCCGTCGTTGGCGTCGGCGATGGCCTGGAACCGGTCGAGGTGTGTGATGACGCCCTTGACCGTCACCGCCTTGGTGAGCTTCTTGACCGTGTTGTTGTTCGGGCTCGCCGTCGCCGGTCCTACCAGCGCCACCGTGCCCACCAGGGTGCCCGCCGCGATGGCGGCGATCACCCTCCTGCCGGAGAAAGGCACCACGATGTGCCACGTCCTTCCTCTTCGGATATCCGACTCCCGACCCCCGTGTGCCGGATGCTGCGGCCATCCTGATACACATCGATGACCACGGCAACGGGACTGTTCGGCCACCTCAGGCCGCCGTCAGGTCCGTTCGGGCCAGCCGATCACGCCGTGTCGCGTCGGCTGCGGACGGCTCACCGAGGCCAGCAGCTCGTCGAGGGCGTCCGCCTCGGCCCACCCGTTCACCGCGATCCGCCCGCTGGTGTCCACAGTGATCTCCACCCGGTCCGGGCTGCCCGACACCTCGTCGAGCAGATTCGGAAAAGTGTTGCTGAGCAGCACGAACTCCTGGTTGGTGGAGCCCACCCAGGGTCGCCGCCGGTCGATCCGGTCGGCCTCGAAGGGCCCGGCGACCAGCAGGTCGGTCGCGGCCAGCAGGGCGGCGACGTCGTCCCGACCGGCACCGGCCGCCGCGCGCAGTCGCGCGTACGTGTAGCCGCTGAAGGTCATCACCGAGCGACCCGCGTCGCGTACCCCGGCGGCCACCTCGGCGAGCGCGGCCGCCTGGTCGAAGGGCTCCCCGCCGAGCAGGGTCAGCCCCTCGGTCGGTGCGTCGAGCACGCGCCGCACCAGGTCGGCCGGGTCTACCTCGTCGCCGCCCCGGAAGCTCCACAGGTGCGGGTTGAAGCAGCCGACGCAGCGCACCGCGCAGCCCTGGACCCAGACGGCGGTGCGCAGCCCCGGACCTTCGGCCCGGGTGGCGGCCAGGAAGCGGGCCAGCGCGACGGTCGTCGCCGCGCGTCGCGGGGCCGGACCGCCCTCAGACATCCAGGACGCGACCGGACGGCGGATATCCCGGCCGGTGGCCGCCCGGCGGCGTGCAGGTGAGGCGGTCACGCAGCCGGGCGTACTCGTGCGGGGCCAGATTCGCGGCGGCGGTGAACTCGGCGAGCCCGCCGAACCCGCCCCGGCGGTCCCGCGCGTCGACGACCTGCCGCGCCCGGCCCGGGTCGAAGCCGGGCAGCACCGCGAACTCCTCCCACCGGGCGGAGTTGACGTCGAGCGAGCCAGGCGCGCCACCGTGGTCGACGGTCGTCGCCCCCGACTGCTGGCTCGGCAACGGCGGCGGGTGCTCGGACAACGCCGACGGATAGTCCGGCAGGGGCGGCGGGAAGTCCGACGACAGCGGGGCCGGCGGGTAGGCCGGCGGCTGGGCGCCGGTGACCGGCGGGTACGCCGTGGTGGGCGGAAACGCCTGGCTGGGCGGTGGGGTCCAGCCGGTCTGGGGCGGGTACGACGTGCCGGGCGCACCGGGCGGTGGGGCCAGCGCGACGGGCGGGTACGGGCCACCGGGCTCGGCGTACCAGGGGCGGTAGCCCGCCCGCCAGCGCAGCCAGGACGGATTGATCACAAGCGCGTGCACGATGCTGGTCATCCAGATCGCCAGGACGCCCCCGACGGCCCAGTCGGTGACCGTCTCGCCCAGTTCGCCGACCAGGATGAAGGCGGTCCAGCCGAGCACCAGGTAGGCAATGCCGGAGACCCACCACGCCGCCCGCCGCGCCTTCAGCCCGACAAAGAGGAACCCGAAGCCGCCGAGGCAGCTCATGCCGACGATCGGCAGCAGCAGCCACCAACTGTGCAGCACGCGCCACTTCCAACTCGCGGCCGGGTTCGCCGCTCGCGCCGCCGGTACGCCCTGCTGCGTCCAGGCCGGGTCAGGCGCGGTCGACATCTCGGTCCTCCTGTCGTACGACGTCCCGGGTTCGGGCATGGTCGGCGGTGTAGGCGCTGCTGACCGTCCGGGCGACCAACAGGTCCTCCAGCACCGCGACGTAGTCCAGGCACCGGTCGCCCAGGATGCCCCGGGTCTCGGCGCTGACCACGCCCTCGCTGCTCACGGTGACCACGAGTCGTGGCTGCTCGGCGGTCACGAGCGGGCTCCCTGCACGGCGAAGACCAGGCGGACCGCGTCGTCGTCGGTGACCTGCTCTGACTCCAGCCGCAGCCCGGCGGCCGGTGCCTGCTGCCGCAGCCGGTCCAACACCGCCCGCTGGACCTGCCGGCCGTACGCGACGTCGACCGCGCGGACCACCTCCACGGCCCTCGGCTCGTCGATGTCGCCGGTGAAGTGCGCCGACCAGATGCCGGCCTCGTCGCGCTGGAAGCTCGCCCGGACACCGGCCCAGTCCGCGGTGATCGAATCCGGCGCGACGGCGACCACGGCGGCGGTGTCGTGCAACGCGGCGGCGAGCAGGTTCTCGTCCCGCATCCGGGTCTGCACCTCGCAGACGATCCGGCCCTCCTGTTCGGAACGGGAGGTGACGCCGTGGGCGGCGGCCACCGCGGCGACGGCGAGGGGTAGCAGCACGAGCGAGATACTCACCGCGGGCTCCTTCCGGTCAACTCGGTCATCAGAACTCGACCGCCCGTCCACCACGTTGGGTCGGCGTGGCGTGCCGGGCACTCCGGTCGACGGACGCGCCGCTGTCCCAGTCCTCGGCGGCGGTGGCCGCCACCGCGCGGGCGTCGGCCCAGGCGCGGATGGCGTCGATCCGTTCGGCCTGGGTGACGCTGAGCGGAACCATGCCGACCACCGCCTGGGCCAGGTCGTCGCGGCGCAGCGGACGGCGTTCGCCGAACGCGTCGAAGAGCCCGGCGATGACCGCCTGCTCGATCTCGGCGCCGGAGTAGCCCTCGCTGAGATCGGCAAGCTCGGCGAGCAGCGTCTCGTCGAGCGCGAGCCCACCGGCCACGGCCGGGTTACGCAGCCGCCGGGCGAGGTGGACCCGCCAGATGGCGGCCCGTTCGGCCCGGGTCGGCAGGTCGACGAAGAAGATCTCGTCGAAGCGTCCCTTGCGGAGCAGCTCCGGCGGCAGTTTCTCGATGTCGTTGGCGGTGGCGATGACGAAGACGGGTCGGTTCTTCTCCTGCATCCAGGTGAGGAAGGACCCGAAGACCCGGGTGGAGGTGCCGGAGTCGCCGCCACCCCCGGCGAAGCCCTTCTCGATCTCGTCCACCCAGAGCACGCAGGGTGCGGTCGCCTCGGCGGTGCGGATGGCGGTGCGCATGTTCTGCTCGCTGCTGCCCACCAGCCCGGCGAAGACCCGGCCCACGTCCAGCCGCAGCAACGGCAGCTCCCAGGCCGCCGCGATCGCCTTCGCGGTCAACGACTTACCGCACCCGGGCACGCCGGTGATCAGGACGCCCCGGGGTGCGGGCAGGCCGTACGCCGCCGCCTCGGCCAGCCAGGAGCCGTCCCGCTTGGCCAGCCACCGCTTGAGGTTCTCCAGACCGCCGACGTCGGCGAGGTTCACGTCCGCCTCGACGAACTCCAGCAGCCCGGACTTGCGGACGGTCTGTCGCTTCTCCTCGTGCACCACGTCGAGGTCGCGACCGTCCAGCACGCCGTCGTTGACCATCGCCCGGGCGAAGGCGTTCTCCGCCTCGTGCAGGGTCAGCCCGAGGGCGGCCTTGGCGAACCGCTCGCGCCCCAACTCGTCGAGGGCTATCTGGATCCGGCCGTCGGCGGAGTTGGCGTGGATGATCGCCTCCAGCACCTGCCGGATCTCCGTCTCGCTGGGCAGCGGGAAGTCGACGATCGTGACGTCCTTCTCCAACTCGACCGGGATGCGCAGCACCGGCGAGACCAGGATCAGGGTGCGCGGCATCGCGCCGGACTTGAACGCCGCCGCCACGTCCCGCAGCCGGCGGACCACCCCGGCGTTACCGGGCCGCTCGCCGTCGCCGTGCGAGGTGTGCAGATCCTTGAAAATCACCACACTCGGCTGGTCGATCCGCAGTACGGCGTCCAGGGCGTCGGCCGGCTCGGTGGTGCCGGTCCGCCAGACGCCGTCCGGCTGCACCAGACCGGTGGTCAGCGACCAGGTCCACACCGCACGCGGGGTACGCACCAGCACGGCGTCGTGGGCCACAGCCGCGACCTCGGCGACCGCGCGCTGTTCCTCGGCGGACTCGATGTACAGGATCGGGAACCGCGCCTTGAGCATCTGCGACAACGCATCCCGGAACGACAGTGCCATCCTCGCCTCCCCAGCCGGCCTGGACTGGGCGGACTTTAACAGCTTTGATCAAGCTCGAAGCGGCGCGACCGAACACCGCCGAGCTGCGCATCGACCGCCGGCCATGCTCAGCCGAGCACGACGACCACTGCCACCACCGCCCCGACCAGCGAGGCGACCGTCACCACGACCCGCCGCCACGGCACGGCGGCCCGGTTCGTCGGCAGATCACGCCAGCGGTGCGCGACCAGCGCCAGCCCGGCGGCACTCAGCGCCGGACCGACCGCCCAGAGCCAGCCGGGCACCGCCGACCAGTCGCCGAGCTGACGCCCCAGCGCGGGGTAGGCCACCGCCCAGGCCCCGGAGGAGAGCACGGTCAACCGGTCCAGCGTCGGGCGGTACGCGACGCCGAGCAGCGACAGCCCGCCGATGACGGTGAACACCAGGGCGATGCCCGCACCGGCCCAGACCGGCAGTGCCGGTGCGGGCTCGCCGGCCTGGTCCGGCGGTACGCCGAGCAGCCGCAGCCCGATCGGCTCCACTGCCTTGTCGGTGTTGCCGAGCACCACCACCCCGCGCCCGGTGGCCCGGTCGAAGCCGACGTACGAGCGGAAGCCGCCGGTGCCGCCGTTGTGCCAGGTGATCTCCTGGTCGTCGTAGCGGGTGGTGAACCAGCCGTACCCGATGCGGGTGCGGTCGTCGTCGTCGAAGCGCGGGTCACGGGCGTCGGCGCCGGGTGCGGTGCCGGCGGTGGTGGCGGTGACCAGTCGGGCCAGGTCCTCGACGGTGGACCAGTAGCCGATGCCGGCGGGGGCGTACCCGCTGCCGGTCCACGGGTCCGCGACGCGTCCGTTGCCACGGGCGCCCTGCGCGCGCTCGTCCGGCAGGGCACCGGAATCGGTGGCGTGGACGGTCGCGGTCATGCCGAGCGGAGTCAGCAGCTCCCGGTCGAGCAGCTCGGGGAAGGCGAGTCCGGCGTCGGCGGCGAGGGCCTGCCCGAGCACCGCCGAACCGAGGTTCGAGTAGCCGACCCGACCCCGGTCGTCGCCGGGCGCGTGCGCGTCGGCGGTGTCCCGCACCCGGTCGACGTCCAGTCCGGCGTACGGGTTGCCGGCGGCGACGTTGGCCTGGAGCACCCGGACCCAGGCGCCCACCGACCCGAGGTCGATCCGGGGCAGGCCGGACCGGTGGCTGGCCAGCTCGGTGAGGGTGACCTCGCGCACCGGGCCCTCGACCGCCGGCCAGACGGTGCCGAGGGTGTCCTCGGGCCGCACCGCCCCGGTCTCGGCCTGCCGGGCCAGCAGCATGCCGGTGAGCACCTTCGTCACCGAGCCGATCTCGAACGGGGTGCCGGATTCGACCGGCGCGCCGTGCCGGTCACGGTCGCCGAGGCCGGCGGTGCGGACCCGGCCGTCGTCGATCAGCGCGACGGCGAGGCCGCGATATCCGTCCGGGTCGGCCACGGCGGCGCGGGCCGATGCGGCGACGTCGGCGTCACCGGTGGTCGAGGCGGTCAGCCGGGGTTCCCGGGGATGGGCGGCGAGGCCGGCGAGGCCCGCGACGATCCCGACGACCAGCGCGACGGCGGTCGGCTTACGCATAGGGGTGGTCCTTCCGTGCGGGGTGGCCGGTGATCTACCCACCGGTCGGGGTGGTCAACGGTCGGGGTCGGGGTCGGTCGGGGTGGTCAACGGCGGGCGGCGGTGAGGATGGCCAGCAGCGGCACCACCCGTTCGGCGGGGACGGCGTACCGGCCGCGCCCGGTGCTGTGCAACCAGCCCGCCGCGGTGAGCTGGCGCAGGTGGTGGTGCAGCTGGCCGGTGGTGCCGAGCTCCTCGATGTCGGCCAGCTCGGCGGTGCCCTGCCGGCCGGTGAGGATCTCCCGCAGCAGGCGCAGCCGCACCGGGTGGCCCAGGGCGGAGAGGATGCCGGGCAGCTCGGCCCAGTCGCCGGCCAGCAGGTCGTCCACCTCTCGGCCGTACTGCCAGTCGTAGGACCTCCCGGCGACCCGGACGGTGCCGGTGTAGAGCACGGCGCCCGCGCTCTCGGCGGGCAGGCGCTGCTTGAGCCCGTCGAGGGCCCAGAAGACGCCCTCCGCCGGGGCCTCCGGGGTGACCGGCCCGGTCGTCACACCGAGCCGCTCGACAAGTGCCGCGACCTGCGCTTCCAGCGCCGCCAGCCGCTCCTCCACATCCGCCATGACTCAATAATACGAACATACGTAGTTACGTGCTACACGGAAAAGTCGCGCGGATGATCGAATTCACCCAGGGTGGCCGACTACCGTTCCCAGGTCTGGGGAGGTACGTCGATGTACGTGGTGTCCGTTATCAACTACAAGGGTGGGGTCGGCAAGACCACCGTGACCGCCAACCTCGGGGCCGAACTGGCCAACCGAGGCATGAAGGTGCTGCTCATCGACCTCGACCCGCAGGCCAGCCTGACCTTCGGCTTCTACGATCCGGACGACTGGCGGGAGCGGTTACGCGACTCCCGGACCATCAAGCGGTGGTACGACGGCCTGCGCGAGGGCGACACCGCCATCACTCTCGGTGACCTGGTGGTCTCCCCCGGTCCGGCGAACACCCGGCTCTCCGGAGCGGGCCGACTCGACCTGATCGCCTCGCATCTGCAACTCGTCGACATCGACCTGGCACTGGCCCGCAGCGTCGCCGGTGGCGAGGAGTACGACGCCGAGCTGTTCCGGGTCCGCGGCTCGCTCGCCGAGGGGCTGCTCGCCGACGGGCTGGAGCCGTACGACATGGTGTTGATCGACTGTCCGCCGAACTTCAACGTGGTCACCCAGTCCGCCATCATCGCCAGCGACCATCTGGTGATCCCGGCCAAGGCCGACTACCTGTCCACCCTCGGCATCGACTACCTGCACGGCAACGTGCGGGAGCTGGTCGAGCAGTACAACGCCGACGCCCGACGGTTCGCCACCGTACGCCGACACCAGAAGGTCGCCCCCGGCGTGGCCGGCGTGGTCTTCACGATGATCCAGTTGCTCGCGCAGCGGCCGATCGCCACCCACCAGGGCTACATGGACCAGGTCCGCAACCTGGGGCTGCCGGTCTTCCCGACGGCGCTGCGGGAGAACGTCACCCTCTACGCCACGAACACCCCGCGCGGGGTGCCGGTGGTGCTGCGCGACCGGGTCACCGTGCCCGCCGTCCGCGCGGAGCTGCGCCAGCTCGCCACCGAGTTCCTCGACCACCTGCAACCGGCGTGAGGGCGACGGAGGCCGCCGACCCGGCGCCGGTGGCCGCCCGGCTGGCGGCCATGACCAGCCGCGCCGACGGTACGGCGTACCTGTCGGAGCGGTCGACACGTGAGCTGCGGGAGCTGGCCGCGCAGGTCGGGCTACGCGGTCTCGGTGGGCTGCGCAAGGCGGAACTGGTCGAGCGGATCGTGGACGCCACCATCGGCTACCGCCTGGACTCCACCGCCCTGCGCCGCCTCTGACGGCCGCCACGAGTGCGTGAGAAGGGGCCGGTCAGCGGGTATGTCGACCCCCATGACGAGCACGATTCCGGACATTCCCCTCAACGACGGCAACCCGATCCCGCAACTGGGCTTCGGGGTGTTCCAGATCGCCCCGAAGGACACCACCGAGGCGGTACGCACCGCGCTGGACGTCGGCTACCGGCACGTCGACACCGCCGAGATGTACGGCAACGAGGCCGAGGTCGGCCAGGGCGTACGCACGGCCGGGGTGGCCCGGGAGGACGTCTTCATCACGAGCAAGCTGAGCAACGCCTGCCACCGCCCCGACGACGCCCGCACCGCGTTCCAGGCGACGCTCGACGCGCTGCGGACCGACTACGTCGACCTCTTCCTCATCCACTGGCCGCTGCCGACCCGCTACGACGGCGACTTCGTCTCCACCTGGAAGGTGCTGGAGGAGTTCCGCGCCGACGGCCGGGCGAAGTCGATCGGCGTCTCCAACTTCCAGGTGCCGCACCTGGAGCGGCTGGCCGCCGAGACCGAGGTGGTGCCGGCGGTCAACCAGATCGAGGCGCACCCGTACTTCCCGAACGACGAGGTACGCGAGTACGGCGCCAGGAACGGCATCGTCACCCAGGCGTGGTCGCCGATCGCCCAGGGCGCGGTGCTCGGTGACCCGACCATCGCCGACATCGCCGAGCAGGTCGGCCGGACACCGGCCCAGGTGGTGCTGCGCTGGCACGTACAGCGGGGCGACGTGATCTTCCCCAAGTCGACCACCCCGAAGCGGATCGAGGAGAACATCGGCATCTTCGACTTCACGCTCGACGACGCCACCATGGAACGGATCACGCTGCTGGGCCGGGGCGAGGCCGGTCGGCAGGGTGCCCACCCGGACACCTTCGACTACATTCCGGCCTGATCCCCCGGGCGGTGGGCCCCCACCCCCGGCGAACCGGCGCACCACGGCCGCCGCTAGATCCGATCTAGCGGCGGCTGTCCGTCGTCTCGCGCCTCCATCACGACGACGTCGTTGTAGCAGGCGGACGGCGACGGGACGAACGGAAGGAAACACCGAGATCATGAACAGACGCACCACCGGCCTCGCCATCGAGGCCGAGGGCCTGACCCGGTCGTTCGGTGAGACGCGGGCGCTCGCCGGACTCGACCTCCAGGTGCCCGCAGGTGCCGTGTACGGGGTACTCGGGCCGAACGGCGCCGGGAAGACCACCGCGGTACGGATCCTGGCGACGTTGCTGCGTCCGGACGGTGGTCGGGCCCGTGTCTTCGGGCACGACGTGGTCACCGAGGCCGAAGAGGTCCGCGCCCGGGTCAGCCTGACCGGCCAGTACGCCTCGGTGGACGAGGACCTGACCGGCACCGAGAACCTGGTCCTGCTGGGCCGGCTGCTCGGCCTGCGCAAGCCGGCCGCGCGGGAACGGGCCGCGCAGTTGCTGGCCGCGTTCGGGTTGACCGAGGCGGCCGGACGACAGGTCAAGAAGTACTCCGGCGGCATGCGCCGACGCATCGACATCGCGGCGAGCATCCTCAGCACCCCGGATCTGCTCTTCCTCGACGAGCCCACGACCGGGCTCGACCCACGCAGCCGCAACCAGGTGTGGGAGATCGTCCGCGCGGTGGTGGCACACGGCACGACGGTGCTGCTGACCACGCAGTACCTGGACGAGGCCGACCAGTTGGCCGGACGGATCGCGGTGATCGATCACGGCCGGGTGATCGCGGAGGGCACCCCGGGCGAACTCAAGTCCTCGGTCGGATCCGGCACCGTGCACCTGCGGTTGCGGGACGCGGACCAGCGCCCCGAGGCGCAACGGTTGCTGGAGAGCGTGCTCGGCGTGGCGGTGCAACTGGACGCCGACCCGGTGGCGATCACCGCGCGGGTCGGTGAGGCCGGCAGCGATCTCGACGCCAGCGCACAGGCCGCCCGGGGGCTGGGCGAGCTGACCCGCGCCGGCATCGTGGTGGACGACTTCTCACTCGGCCAGCCGAGCCTGGACGAGGTCTTCCTGGCCCTGACCGACCGTCCCGCCGAACCGACCGCCGGCGAGCGCGACGACGAGCTGGAGGCAGCCCGATGAGCAGCGACACCGCCACCTCGACCGGCCCGGCACCGTCGGTCTTCGTACCCTCCTCGGAGGCGTTGGCGACGGTGCTCGCACCGGCGGCGCGCCCGCCGCGCCCGAGCCCGCTCGCGGCGTCACTGACCTTCAGCTGGCGCGCCATACTGAAGATCAAGCACGTACCGGAGCAGCTCTTCGACGTCACCATGTTCCCGATCATCATGGTGCTGATGTTCACGTACCTGTTCGGCGGTGCGCTCGCCGGCGATCCGCGTGACTACCTGCAGTTCTTCCTGCCGGGCATCATGGTGACCAGCGTCGTGATGATCACCATGTACACCGCCGTCGGGCTGAACACCGACATCGAGAAGGGCATCTTCGACCGGTTCCGGACGCTGCCGGTGTGGCGGCCCGCCGCCCTGGTCGGCATGATCTTCGGGGACGTGCTGCGCTACGTCCTCGCCGCCACGGTGATCCTCACCCTGGGGCTGGTGCTCGGCTTCCGTCCCGACGGCGGTCTGCTCGGGGTGCTGGCCGGGATCGGCCTGCTGGTGGTCTTCTCGTTCGCGTTCTCCTGGGTCTGGACGCTGTTCGGGCTGATCATGCGAAGCGAGAAGTCGGTGATGGGCGTCAGCATGATGGTGCTGTTCCCGCTGACCTTCCTGAGCAACGTCTTCGTCGACCCCTCCACCATGCCCGGCTGGCTCCAGGCGTTCGTCAAGGCCAACCCGATCACCCACCTGGTGTCCTCGGTACGCGCCGCGATGGCCGGTACGTCGGACACGTCGGCCATGCTGTGGACCCTCGGCTGGAGCGTGCTGTTCGTGGTGGTCTTCGGCAGCCTCACCATGTACCGCTACAACCGCCGCTGACCCTCGACCACCGGACCGGCTCCGGGCAGCGCCCCCGACCAGGAGGGTGCTGCCCGGAGCCGGCCGGTCACAACCGCCAGGACACCGGCGCGGCGGGCAGATAGCGGCAGGCGGCACCGGTGGAGACGGTCCCGCGCAGGTGCTCCGCCAGCGGCGGATGCCGTTCGTCGAGACGGCGCAGCGTGTCCCTGATCCTGGCCGTGACCGTCTTGCGGGCCCGCTCCGCCTCGTCACCCAGTCGGCGGGTCCGCCCGGCCAGCCCGGCGGCCGACCGCAACTGCGCGATCAACGCACCACGCTCGGCTTCCAGCGCGGCCACCTTCGGCGTGTCGCCACGGCCGGCCGCCCGGTCGATCTCGTCGTCGAGGCGGATCAGGTGCTGCCGGTAGCGGTTCCTCGCCTCCTCGTCGAGCAGATCGTCGCCGCCCATCCGCCGGGCCGCCACCAGCTCCGGGCCGGCGGCCGGGTCGAGCAGCTCGACGGCGGGCACGTCGACACCGGGCCGTCCCAACAGCAGCCGCAGGTCGTGCAGCCCCTTGGCGTCCGGCAGGTGCACGGTCGCGCCCTGATAGGTGAGTCGCCAGACCGCCCCCTCGCGGCGGAACTCGTACGCCGGTGACGTGGGGACCGGGCCGGTCGGAGCCGGTGTGGACCGACCGCCCGGAGTGTCCTCGGCGAGCCGGGCGAGCACCTGCGGCAGGTCGAGTTCACGAGCCTCGTCCCGGGCCGTCACCCGGATCGCGTCGGCGGTGGCGGCGTCCCCCGGACGGCCCCGGGCGCGGAGGGCGTCCACGAGCGCCACCCGGACGAAGAGGGACCACGGCCGGGAACCCATCCGGTCGGCGGCGTCGCGGGCGGCGGTGAACCGGGTGACCGCGTCGTCCCACCGCCGGTCGGCGGCGTCGATCACGCCCAGCCAGTGGTCCACCGGGCCGCTGAGGTCGCATCCGAACAACGAGACCAGCCACTGCCCCTGGTACGGCAGCAGCGCCTGTCGCGCCTCCGCGCACCGCCCCGGGTCGGCGACCGTGGCCTGCGCGCGCAGTCGCAGCCAGAGCGGGGCGACCGGACCGGTGTACGTGACTCCGGCGGCGTCGAGTTCGGCACTGATCCGGGTGGCGGTGCGGTGGTCGCCGCGTTCGGCGGCGGTGATGCCCCGCAGCAGCACCCGGTGCGGGTGCTCGCCGTCGTTCAGCCCGTCGACCATTTCGTCCGCCGCGTCGAACTCGCCCCGCAGGATGAGGTACGACCAGCGCAGGTGGTGGCCGAGGAAGGTGTGGTCGGCGTGCTCCCACTCGTCGAGGTCACCCAGCTCGAAGAAGCAGGTGTCGGCCTCGGCGAAGTCGCCCCGGAAGGCGCTGGTGATGCCACCGTCGATGGCCGCCGCCATCTGGTGGCGCGGTCTGCCGGTCTGTCGGGCGGTCGTCACGAACGCGGTCAGCTCGTCCTGGTAGCGGGGATCGCCGAGTTCGAGCAACGCCACCCACCGCAACGAGGTGGCCCACAACTCGGTCTCCTGGTCGCCACCCCGCCGGGCCACCTCCCGGATCTCGGCGGTCAGCGCGACCCGGTCGGCGGCGGTGCCCGGCCCCCAGGTGGCGTCGTGGCGGGCCCAGAGGCTGAAGGCGAGCGCGTCGTCGTCGTGCACCCGCCGGGCGAGGGCTTCGGTGGCGGTGATCAGGTCGGCTTCCAACCGGCGGACCGGGGCCACGTCGGCGGGCTCGCCGACGAGCCTGCGGTACGCCTCACGGACCAGGCCCTCGGCGTCGACGGCGATCCGGGGATTGGTCTGGCAGTGCCGGTGCACGTTGAGGGCGAACCGGGCCAGAAGGGCCGGCTCGTCGGTGGTCAGCGCCAGGGCGGCGGTGTCGGCAAGGATCTGGTCGGCCTCGTCCCGGCCCCCGGTGTGGAAGAGGCGGTCGGCCAACTCGATCATGATCTTGATGCGTTGGGACGGGTCCGTCGCCACCGTCGCCGCCCGCCGCAGGTGCACGGCCGACTCCTCCAACGCCAACCGGCAGGCGGCGTCCCGCGCGGCGGCGAGCAGCAGTTCCGCGCGACGGTACGCCTCCAGGTGCGCGTCGGCGAGCCACGCGTGCCGGGCCAGGTCGGCCGGGATCAGCCACTCGGCGAGCGCGGCGTGCTCGTCGACGGCGCGGACGACGGCGGCGTGCCGCAGCCGACGCTCACCGTCGGCGAGACCGTCGTACAACGTCTCGCGGACCAGGTCGTGCGCGAAGGTGTACCGGCCGTCGCCGCCCGAGAGCACCAGCCGTGCGGCCACCGCCACGTCCAGCAGGGCGTCGAGCCGGGCCGGTGGCCGACCGGCACTCGCCGCCAGGACAGCCGCGTGGAACTCCCGCCCGAGGACCGCGGCGACGGTCAGCACGTCGACCACCTCGGCGGGCAACCGGTCGAGCCGTCGGCGCACCACCTCGCGTACGCCGGGCGGGATGCCGGCCAGTTGCCCGTCGGAGTGCCACAGCCGGGCGGTCTGCTCCACGAAGAACGGATTGCCGCCGGTGCGCCGGTGCACGTCGTCGACGCAGTGCGGATCCGGTTCCCGGCCGGCGGTGCGGGTCATCAACGCGCCGACCTCGTCCCGGGACAGGCCGGTGAGAGTGATCGGGGTGCTCTTGGCCACCAGCGACATCAGCAGCGGTCGCAGCGGATGGTCCTCCGCCTCCACCTCCGCGTCCCGGTACGTGCCGACCAGCAGCAACCGCTCGAACCAGGTGTGCTGGGCGGCGAACCGCAGCAGCCGCACCGACGCCGCGTCTGCCCAGTGCAGGTCGTCCAGGACCACCAGCACCGGCCGACGCTGGGAGACCGCGACCAGGGCGGCGGTGACCGAGTCGTAGAGCGCGAACGCCTCCCGCTCGGCCGTGTCACCGTCACCGGGCCCGACCGTCGTCGGCAGCAGCCCGTCGCCACTGGCCGTGACCGGGGTCATCAACGACGGACCGTGCGACCTCGACGTCGGATCCACCTCACCGAGCAGCAGCCGCAACGCCGGCTCGGCCGACTCGCGGGCCACCGCCCAGTCCTCCGGCGAGCGGCGCAGACCGCGCAGCACCTGCACCCAGGGCCAGTAACCGGGCGCGCTGGCGGAATCCCAGCAGGCCGCACCGAGCACCAGCGCACCCTGCCGGCGTGCCTCGTCGGCGGCGGACGTCACCAGGGTGGTCTTGCCGATCCCCGGCTCGCCGGTGACCAGGACCAGCCCGCCGTGACTGGCAGCGGCCCGGTCGACCTCGGCGCGCAACAGACCGGCGGGATGGTCCCGTCCGATCATCACGCCGCTGGGCCGCGCCCTCATGGCACCCGACGGTATCCGACACCACCGACAGACCCGCACCGATCGGCGACGACGCTGGGCTGACCCACGTCGGTGCGCCGGCCCTCGGTGCACGAGGCGTCGGTGCGCAGACCGTCGGTGCACGGGGCGTCGGTGACGGCGTGCGCGAGCGGCCACCGGGCCGGGGCGCGCCGGGTCACCTGTCCGGGCCGACCGGGCCGAGCGCCGCCAGGTGGGCGAGGACAGCCTGGTTGGCCTCCCAGCCGTCGGGGAACTTCACCGGCACGTCCAACTGCGGGGCCTCGGTCGACGGATGGGCGTCCAGCAGCTCGCCGATACCCGCACGGGCCACCACCACGCAGGCCTGCCGGTGCCGCGACGCCAGCACGCAGAGCCGCCCCGACTCCAGGTGGAAGGCGGTCGCGTCACGGCGGCCGGAGAGCGGGTGCAGCACGATCGTCATGTCGTACTCACGCCCCTGGAGCCGGTTGGCGGTGTCCACCGTGATGCCCGCTCCCTCCTCGCCGAGCAGCGACCGGATCACCGCGACCTGGTCACGGTGCGCGGCACCGACGGCGATCCGCTCCGCCGTCACCGGCGCGCCGCCGGGCGACTGCTCGCAGATCGCGACCGCCCCACGCCGCAGCACCCGGATGGCGAGCGCGGCGCACGCGGCGGCGGCTTCGGCGTCGGTCCGCAGGGTGTGCCGGGCCGGCAGTTCGTAGAGCGCCCATCCGTCGGTGGCGGCCAGTTCCACCGCCCGGTCGAGGGCGTCCCCCGGCCCCGTCTCGGTGAAGTGCAGCGCCCGCTGGGTGGAGACCGTGCCGGCACGGAACTCGGTGAAGGGGTAGAACGCCCGCGACACGACCGGGGCGGCCGAGGCGGGCAGCCGCCACGACACCGGCAGCCGGTGCACCGGCAACTGCGGGTTGTGCCGCAGCAGCACAGCCACCGCCGACTGCATCGGATCCCAGGTCAAACCCGCCCACCGGCCGGTCTCCACCGTGGAGAACGGGTCGAGCTGACCGGGATCGCCGACGAACAGCGCCCGTTCGAACCTGCCGGCCACGCGCAGCAACGCGTCCGAGCGCATCTGGTACGCCTCGTCCACGATCGCCCAGGGCCACGAGCCCTCGGCGACCGTGGCCCACTTGGCGGCCGTACCGATGACCACGGCCGAGGCGGCGAGGTCGGTGACCTTCGCGGCGACCCGGACCTGGTCGTGCGAGCCCACCCGTTCCGACGGCCGGTAGTCCCCGGCGGAGAGCCGACCGATCCGCAGCTCGGGTGCCTTCCGGGCGAGCCGGTCGATCAGGTCGTCGACCTGCTCGTTGGTCTGCGCGATGATCATCAACGGCTCACCGGTGCCGGCCAGCTCGACGGCGGCCCGCACCACCAGCGTGGACTTGCCCGCCCCGGGTGGAGAGTCGACCACCACGCCCCGGTGCTCGCCGGACCGCAGGTCGGACAGCACCGTCGTGATCACCCGCTCCGCCTCCGTACCCGGCGGCACCGTCAGCTGCGGCAGCATCTCCCCACCCCCATTCGGCGTCCCGCGACCCTACCGCCGTACGCACCACCACCCGGTACGCCGCACCCGACCGCCGCACGCACTCACACTCGCCGCGCCGCACCCCACCGCCGCACGCACCGCTCTCACCGCGCCAGACCCGACCGCCGCCGCGCGCGCCGCACCCGACCACGGTGCGCACCGACCCTCATCGGGCCGATCCGCCGCCCACCGCTGGCCGGGCAGGTCGGCGTCGTCGTAAGGGCGCCCCGACCTGCCGCATCCGACGCGCTGACCAGCCAAGATCGTGCTCGATCCAGGATCGAGTGGCTTCGCGAGCGCGACGAGACCACTCGATCCTGGATCGAGCGCGATCTTGCACGGGACGCGGAGCGCGGCGCGGACGCGGAGCGCGGCGCGGACGCGGAGCGCGGCGCGGACGCGGAGCGCGGCGCGGACGCGGAGCGCGGCGCGGACGCGGAGCGCGGCGCGGACGCGGAGCGCGGCGCGGACGCGGAGCGCGGCGCGGACGCGGAGCGCGGCGCGGACGCGGAGCGCGGCGCGGACG
>NZ_JBIANP010000002.1:1001701-1091146 GCF_042874705.1 Micromonospora sp. NPDC003816 | reverse complement strand
TCTTCCGTGTACTTCGATGGACGCCCCAACGGGGACACCCCTTCCTCTGGACCAACATCCAGTCTCAGGGTGTCCACATCTCAGGGGGAAGCCCACTTCCTTACACCTGTCGCTTTCTGACACCTGTCACACCTGGGGGGCCTGTTCGCTGATCTCGCTGAGGGCGGAGGTGGGGTCGAGCTGCATCGCCAGGTCGCCGAGGGAGACGATGCCGACCAGTTTGCGTTCGTGGTCGCAGACGAGGATGCGGCGGATACCGCGCTCGCGCATCAGGGCGGCTGCCTTCGTGGCGGTGCAGAACTGCTCGATCATCACCACCTCGCGGGTGAGGATCGCGCCGATGGTGGTGGTCGTCGCGCTGGCGTTCTCCGCCACCGCGCGGACCACGATGTCCCGGTCGGTCAGGATGCCGGCCAGTTCGGCACCGTCGGTCACCACCACGTCGCCGATGTCGGCGTCCCGCATCACCCGGGCGGCCTCGTCCAGTGTGGTCTCCGCCGACAGGTAGATCACCTGTTTGGTCATCACGTCGACGACCCGATACTCGGTCATGAGAGCCTCCAGAACACCTTCTGCCGATCGGGATGCGTTACCCGGTTACGTGACTGCTACACCACGTTCCGGCCTACCTCCTCAACGAGACGCTCCGTCAGGTCGCCTACCAGGATCTCGGCACGTTCCCCGGTGGACCGGTCACGGAGTTCGACGTACCCGTCGGCCAGGCGGCGGCCGACCACGACGGTGCGCGGGATGCCGATCAGCTCGGCGTCGGTGAACTTCACCCCGGCGGAGACTCCCGCCCGGTCGTCCACCAGCACCCGCAGACCGGCGGCGGCGAGTCGGGTGCCGAGGTCGAGCGCCGCCTCGACCTGCGGACCCTTGCCGGCCGCCACCAGGTGTACGTCGCAGGGGGCGATCGCCGCCGGCCAGACCAGTCCCCGGTCGTCGTGGTGCTGCTCGGCGATCGCGGCCACCGCCCGGGACACCCCGATGCCGTAGCAGCCCATGGTGGGGCGTACCGGCTTGCCCTGCGGTCCGAGGACGTCGACCGTGAAGGCGTCGGTGTAGCGGCGGCCGAGTTGGAAGATGTGTCCGATCTCGATGCCCCGACGCATGGTCAGGCTTCCGCCGACGCAGGCGGGGCAGGGGTCGCCGGGGCGTACGTCGGCGGCTTCGACGGTGCCGGTCGGGGTGAAGTCGCGGCCACAGACCACGTTCGTGGCGTGCCGCCCCGGCTCGTTCGCCCCGGTCAGCCAGGCGGTGCCCGGCGCCACCCGGGGGTCGACCAGATAGCGGATGCCGAGTTTGTCGAAGACCTGCGGCCCGATGTAGCCGCAGACCAGGTCGGGCCGCTCGTCCCAGGCGTCGAAGACGTCCACGGTGGCCGGTGCCAGCACCGCGGCGAGCCGTTTGAGGTCGACCTCGCGGTCACCGGGCACGCCGATGACGAGCAGTTCGGTCTCGTGAACGCCGGGTCGGCGTACGGTCAGCACGACGTTCTTGAGGGTGTCGGCGGCGGTCCAGTCGTCGCGTCCGGCGAGTCGACGGTCGTTGGCCAGCGCGACCAGGCTGGCGATGGTGGGCGTCTCCGGGGTGTCGTGCACCTCGACGGGCGGCCGGGCCAGCGGGTCACCGGCCGCCGGGGCGGGCGTCGTCACCGCCTCGGTGTTGGCCGCGTAGTGGCAGTCCGTGCAGCCCACGAACGTGTCCTCGCCGACGGGCGCGATGGCCAGGAACTCCTCCGAGGCGGAACCGCCCATCGCTCCCGACGTCGCGTGCACCACCGTGTACTCCAGGCCCAGCCGGTCGAAGACCCGCCGGTACGCGTCCCGGTGCCGGTCGTACGCCGCGCGCAGCCCCGCCTCGTCCAGGTCGAAGGAGTACGCGTCCTTCATCAGGAATTCGCGTCCGCGCAGCAGTCCGGCACGGGGCCGGGCCTCGTCGCGGAACTTGGTCTGGATCTGGAACAACGTGACCGGGAAGTCGCGGTAGGAGGTGAACAGGTCCTTCACCAGCAGCGCGGCCAACTCCTCGTGGGTGGGGGCGAGCAGGTGCTCGGCACCACGGCGGTCGGCCAGCGTGAAGATGTCGTCGCCGTACTCGGTCCACCGTCCGCTGGTGCGGTACGGCTCGGCCGGCAGCAGCGCCGGGAAGTGCACCTCCTGGTCACCGATCGCGGCCATCTCGGCCCGGACGATCTCGGCGACCCGGTCCAGCACCAGCTTGCCCAGCGGCAGCCAGGTGTACCCGCCGGGGGCGGCTCGGCGCAGGTAACCGGCGCGCAGCAGCAACCGGTGACTCGGCACCTCCGCGTCGGCCGGGTCCTCGCGCAGCGTCCGGATCAGCGTGGTCGACATGCGCAGCAGCATGGCCGCAGCGTACGACCCGGGGTGCCCGACGGCGATCCGATTAGGCGTGGCCAGGGTCGTCGAGCCCGGCGCGATGGGCGATGACGGCCAACGCGGTGCGGTCCCGGGCGTCCAGCTTGGCCAGAAGGCGACTGACGTACGTGCGGGCGGTGGCCGGGCTGATGAACAGCGCCCGGCCGATCTCGTCGTTGGACTCGCCCAGCCCGACCCGGGCCAGCACGGCCCGTTCCCGCTCGGTGAGCACGGCCAGTCGAGGGTCCGGCGGCGGCAGCCGGGGAACGGCGGCGAGCTGTTCCATCACCCGGCGGGTGACGGTGGGCGACAGCAGGTTCCCACCGGCTGCGGCGGTGTGCACGGCTCGCCGCAGGTCGTCCGAGCCGGTGTCCTTGAGCAGGTACCCGGCGGCACCGAGCCGGACCGCCTCGACGATGTCCTCGTCGTCGTCGAAGGTGGTGAGGATCAGCACGCGCGTCCCGGTCAGCGTCTCGTCGGCGCGGATCGCGGCGGTGGCGGCCAACCCGTCCAGGATCGGCATCCGGATGTCCATCAGCACCACGTCCGGCCGCAACCGGCGGGCCAGGTGCAGGCCGGTGCGGCCGTCGGCGGCCTCCCCGACGACGCGGATCCGCGCGTCGGACTCCAGCAGCGTGCGGATCCCGGCCCGGACCAGGTCCTGGTCGTCGACCACGAGCACGGTCGTCACGTCGTACCCGCCCACGGCAGTTCGGCCCGTACGGCGAAACCGGTGGGCTGGTGCTCGGCGGTGAGTGAGCCGCCGAGGCTCTGGGCCCGCTCCCGCATCCCGGCGATGCCGTGCCCGCTGTCCGCCGCGCGGTCGGTGCTCCGCCGGTCCGCGCCGGAGTCGGTGACCGACACCGTCACCTGCCGGTCGTCCTGCGCGACGTGGATCTCCACCCGGCTGCCCGCCGAGTGCCGGACCACGTTGGTGACCGCCTCCTGGACGATCCGGTACGCGGCGGCCTCCACCGGCGCCGGCAGCGCGGAGTGCAGGTCGACCCGCACGTCGACGTCGAACCCGGCGGCACCGGCCGCCCCGGCCACCGCGTCGAGGTGCGCCAGCGACACGACCGTGCGGGCCGGGTCGTCGTCCCGACGGAGAAGGGCCACGGTCCGCCGCAGGTCGTCCATGCTCCGGCGGGCGGTGGCGCGGATCAGCTCCAGGGCCGACCGGGTGGCCTCCTCGTCGCGGCCCAGCGCCTCCCGGGCGACGTCGGCGTGCAGCGCGATCACCGAGGTGGTGTGGCCGAGCGAGTCGTGCAGGTCCCGGGCGATCGCGAGCCGCTCACCCTGCACCCGGGCGTCCGCCTCCTGCCGGTAGCGCTCCCCGGTCAGCTCGGCGATCCGTCGCGCGTCGGCCTGCGCGGCCCGCCGGGACCGCAGGCTGTCGCCGAGCGCGATCGCCGCACCCATCAGCAGTACGTGACCGGCCAGCTCGTAGCCGACGACGAAGGAGAAGTTCTGCCCCTCGGCGAGACGGACGACCACGGACACGACGACCACCACCACGGCACCGGTGATCGAGGCAGCGAGGCGGCCCTGCTCGGCGGCGGAGAAGAGGGCGGCGGCGACCGGCACGGCCAGACCGACCGCCGGATAGCCGGCGGCGTAGTAGGCGAACAGGCCGAGCACCGTGACGGCGAGCACCACCACCGGGTAGCGGCGGCGGGCCAGCATCAGCGCGCCGAGACCGACCGCCCACAGGTAGGCGATCCGGTCCGGCTCCTGCCGCCCACCCTCGTTGGCGGTGATGACCACCGAGACGACGGCGGTGACGCCCACGCCGAGCAGGACGTCGGTGAGCCAGGGCCGGACCCGGCGTACCGCAGACTGGCTCGGCTGACCGCTCACCGGCCCAGCGTACGGCGCGGACGGGGCGCTCCGGAGTCGTCGCGGGGCGACGTCCGGGGTCGCCTCCCGACGTACCGCGATCGGGTCCGCGTGCGGATGGCAGGCGACCCGGCCGTCCCTAGCGTTGCCGGCATGACCGCTACCTCGTCGCACCGCTCCATGCTCGGTCTGCCGCTGCTCGCCCTGTTCGGGTTGGCCCTGCTCGGCCTGCCCAGGGTGGTGTTGCACGACCTGGGCCTGGTGCACGAGCGCACCTTCGTCAACCTGCTGCTGGTGGTCGTACCGCCGGTCGTCTGGATCACGGTGGCGCTGGTCCGGAGGGTACCCAACCCGTTCCTGACCCTGCTCGCGGTCGGTCTCTGCTACGGCGTCCTGCTGGCGGTCACCCACCAGCTCCTCTGGGACGTCGCCTTCGACGAACCGCCGACGCTCGGCGGCAACCTCACCGACCTGGCACCGGGAGTACAGACGGTCGTCGTCCGGTTCTTCGCCACCATCAGCAGCGTCTTCACCGGGGTCATCGTGGGCGTGGTGACCGGTCTCGTCGCCTGGGCGCTGAGCCGGGTACGTCCCTGACCGGTGCGGATCGGCGGATCTCCACACCGGGCCCGTCGCCGGTGACGGTCTGGGCGAGGATGGGGGCATGATGCGGGCGCCGGGCGGACTGTTGCTGGATTTCGGGGGCGTACTGGCGGACGCGCCGGGGAACGGATGGGCGTCGCCGGAGGTCGTCCGGCGGATGTCCGAGGTGATCGACGGTGTCCTGCCGGACGAGCGGATCGCGGCCGACCTGACCTCGGGTGCGCGGGCGTACGGGCGGTGGCGGGACGAGACCGGCGTCTCGGCCGAGCCGATGGAGCTGACGCACGACCGGGTGTGGGCGGACTTCGTCACCCACGGCTGGCCCGAACCGGCCCGGGCCGCCGTCGCACGGCAGGCCACCCCGCTGGCGTACGCGTCGACGTGGCGCACGGAGTGGCAGGTGCGGCCCGGCATCCCCGAGGCGTTGGCCGCCGCCGCCGAGGCGGGAGTGCCGATGGCCGTGGTCAGCAACGCGCTCTGCGGTGCCGCCCACCGCGACTTCCTGGCCGCCGCCGGACTCTCCGGCCGCTTCGTCGCCGAGTTCTACAGCGACGAGACGCGGCTGCGGAAGCCGAACCCGCGCTTCGCCGCGTTGGCCGCCGACGCCATCGGCGTACCGGTGGATCGGTGTTGGTTCGTCGGTGACAGCCTGCACCGGGACATCGCCTGCGCGCGGCGGGCCGGTGTCGGGGCGGCGGTCCTGATGCGCTCGCCGCGCACCGACCGCGAACCCGACGCGCCGGAGCTGGCGCCGGATGTCTGGATCGAGGACGGTCACGGGCTGCTCGCCCTGCTGCGGGCCAACGTCGACGCGGGATTGTAGTCAGCGCCGCAGCGACTCCCGCCTCCTTGCCGGAACCGTCGTCGTCGCCTTCCCTCGCGCCCTACCGTCCGGAGGGAGCGGTCGGTGATCGAGGGCGAGGAGCGGGACCTTGTTCGATGACGTGCGGCAGATCGACGCGGGTGTCCTGAACGTCGGGTACGTCGACGCCGGACCGCCGGACGGACCGGTCGTCCTGCTCCTGCACGGCTGGCCGTACGACATCCACAGCTTCGCCGAGGTGGTGCCGCTGCTCACCGATGCCGGCCACCGGGTGCTCGTGCCGCACCTGCGCGGCTACGGCACGACGAGTTTCCGCTCGCCCGACGCCGTCCGCAACGGCGAACCGGCGGCCATGGCCTGCGACGCCGTCGCGTTCCTGGACGCCCTCGACGTGCCGCAGGCGACGGTGGCCGGGTTCGACTGGGGTGCCCGCACCGCCGACATCGTGGCCGCCCTCTGGCCGGACCGCTGCGCCGGCCTGGTCGCGGTGAGTGGCTACCTGATCGACGGTCAGGAGTCGGGCAAGGCACCCTTGCCCCCTGCGGCCGAGCACGCCTGGTGGTACCAGTTCTACTTCGCCACCGACCGGGGCCGTCAGGGGTACGCCCGCAACCTGCGGGACTTCGCCAAACTGATCTGGCGGACGGCGTCCCCGCAGTGGACCTTCGACGACGCCACGTTCGACCGGAGCATGGCCTCCCTCGACAACCCCGACCACGTCGACATCGTGATCCACAACTATCGCTGGCGGATGGGCCTGGCCGACGGCGAGCCGCAGTACGCCGACCTGGAGGACCGGCTGGCCGACAAGCCCGCCGTCACGGTGCCTACCATCAGCCTCGAAGGCGACGCCAACGGCGCACCCCACCTGGAACCTCAGGTGTACGCCAAGCAGTTCACCGGCCCGTACGAGCACCGCACGATCAGCGGCGGCATCGGGCACAACCTGCCGCAGGAAGCGCCGAGGGCCTTCGCCGACGCGATCATGCAGGTGACGTCGCTGACCTGACCTCTCTGCTGTTCGGGTTCAGGGGCGCTTGGTCTTGGCGATGAAGGCGTGCCAGGCGGTCGGGGTGAAGACGAGCGCCGGGCCGAGGGCGTCCTTGCTGTCGCGGACGCCGACGATGCCGGGCAGGTTGTCGGCGACCTCGACGCATTCACTGGTGCCGCTGCGGGTGGACTTGCGCCAGTCTGCGCCGGTCAGATCGTGGACCATGACTCCATCACTTCCTTCATCAGAGCCTCGGACTGTCCCTTGGGGAGCGCAACACTGCGTATGCTCTCCCACCTGGTGAGCAGCGTAGCGATTTGCTCGTCCTTGTCGATGGTCGTGCCGCCGACGTGGTTCTCCAGGTAACCGAGCCAGTCGCCTTCAGCTCCTCTTGCCAACGTGAGCGGCCCGTCGAGTCCCACGTGGATGTTCATCTCGGCCGGGATGACGTGCACCAGCACGCCCCCGCGCTTGATGCTGTCGAGCAGGCGATTGATTTGCTGAGCCATCACGTCCCGAAAGCCTTCGTCGGCCCGGCGCAGGCTGGCCTCTTCGATCACTGCGATGAGGGCCGGCGGGTTCGGCTGGGCGAGGATCGCCTGCCGGTCCATCCGTACCGCCAGCCGTCGCTCCACTTCATCGTCGCTGAGCATGTCGTCGGACTGGATCATCGCCTGGGCGTAGTGCTCGGTCTGGAGCAGGCCGGGGATCAGCGTCGGGTGGTAGCAGCGCAACTGCCGCGCGTTGCGCTCGGCGTCCAGCCAGGGGCGTAGCCAGTTCGGCTGGCCGTGCAGCTCGGCGATGCGCAGCAGCCCCGACAGCAGGCCGTCGCTCTTCAGCACCTCGTCGGCCCGCTTGAGGAAGAGCCGGTCGAACGGGCGTTGCCCCAGCTCGATCGCGGAGACCTGCGAGCCGGAGAAGTGCACCAACTTGCCGAAATCCTCCTGGGTCAGGTCGGCCGAAAGCCGCAGCCTGCGCAACTGTGCCCGGATCAGTTCGGCGGTCGGCTCGGATTCCACGCTGCCTCCACGAATTCTCGGCCGTTCGGACGGATGCCCGGCCCGGCCCCACCATCGCCACGGCCGGTGTCGATGCCTTCCGACAGTAGTCGTCCGATCGGCAGAATGTGACCCGGCGGTCCTGCTCCCATCCACCGGGGACGGGGTGGGACTGCACCGGGGCCGTCCCGGCACCTCCCCCGTGCCGGGGCGGCCCCACCCGGAGGCGGAGGTCGAGATGTCCCACCCGAAGTCGTACCCGGTGCCGCGTCGTGGCCCGGCGGCCGAGCGGCCTCGGCAGCATCCGATGTCCGGCCCGCAGCATCTGCCGCTGCGTCCGCTCTGGTTGTGCCGGGCCTGCGGGCACTCGTGGCCCTGCGCGGAGGCGCGGCTGCTGCTCCGGGTCGAGTACGACGACCGCTGGCTCGACCTGGCCGTCTACCTGTCCGGGCTGTACTTCGAGGCGACACACGATCTGTTCCGGCTCGACCCGGACGGCGGCCCGACACCGCCTGAGCTGTTCGCCCGGTTCGTGGCCTGGGGGCCGTACCGTCGCTCGGCGGTCGACCCGCCGCGCGCCTGCACCGGCCGCTGTCGGCTGCCCGCCGCCTCGGTGGAGGGATGACGTCTGCGTCGCCGCGTCGCCGCGTCGCCGCGTCGCCGCGTCGCCGGGTGGATGACGTCTGCCACGTTCGGCGAACGCGGGGCAGACCGGTGAATGCGGCCGGTGCCAGACTCCCAGGTGTTAGGAGGGGACCCCTGCTCTACCGCAGGCGTTAATAAGGTGCCCTTCCTTACACACACAGCAGCTTTACCCGCAGCTTCGAGGAGTGAGCAGTGCGCTGGCGCAGTTACGTCGCGGTCGGGGACAGCTTCACCGAGGGCCTGGACGACTCGTACCCGGACGGCACGTTCCGGGGCTGGGCCGACCTGGTGGCCACCCGGCTGGCCGCCGAGGCCGGGCCCGAGTTCCGGTACGCCAACCTGGCCATCCGCGGTCGACTCTTCCCACACGTGGTGGCCGAGCAGGTGCCGTCGGCGTTGGCGATGAGGCCCGACCTGATCAGCTTCGCCGCCGGCGGCAACGACGTGCTGCGCCGCAACTTCGACCCGGCCGCGCTGGTCGGCCGCTTCGACGAGGTCGTCCGCGATCTGCGTTCGGGCGGCTCCGACGTGGTGCTGTTCCGGTTCGCCGACGTGATGGCCCGACTGCCGGGGCAGCGGCTGATCGCACCCCGCATCGAGCTGCTCAACCGCGCCGTCGGGGAGACCGCCGAGCGGCACGGCGCGATCCTGGTCGACCTGTACGCCGACGACACGTACCTCAACCCGCTGCTCTGGAGCACCGACCGGCTGCACCTGTCGCCGGTCGGTCACCGCCGGGTGGCCGCCCAGGTGCTCGACGCGCTGGGCGTCGGCTGCGACGAGGAGTGGTTGCTCGTACCCCCGAGGCCGGCGCCGAGCCCGTGGTTGGCGGCCCGTACCGCTGACGTGCGCTGGGCCGGTCAACACCTGGCGCCCTGGCTCAAGCGTCGCCTCACCGGCCGTTCCTCCGGCGACACCCGCACCGCGAAACGCCCCACCCTCAGCCCCCTCCCCGACTGACCTGCACCCTGCCCAGCCCCACCCCGTTCAGCCCCGTCGATCATGGAGTTGTGGTCGACAGTATGGGCGGATATTAGTGGCTTTGGCCGCACCACAACTCCATGATCGACGGGCAAGGCCCGACTGGGTGCTCCGGGCGGTGCTGCCGCTCGGTGCACGTTGTTCGGAGGGGTCCCCTGCTATACCGGAGGCGTTAGCAGGGGACCCCTCCTTACATACAACCCCGCGCGGACGCGGGTGCTCGGCGTACCTTGGGGCTCATGTCTGTGCCCAGTGATCCCGATCCCCGACTCCAGTCGTACGCGGACCCGCAACGGCTGGTGACCACCGAATGGCTGGCGGAGCACCTCGGCGACGAGGGTCTCGTCGTGGTCGAGTCCGACGAGGACGTGCTGCTCTACGACACCGGCCACATTCCCGGTGCCGTGAAGGTCGACTGGCACCTGGAGCTGAACGACCAGGTGACCCGCGACTACCTGGACGCCGAGCGGTTCGCCGAGTTGTGTGCGGCCAAGGGCATCGGCCGTGACGACACGGTCGTCTTCTACGGCGACAACTTCAACTGGTGGGCCGCGTACGCCCTCTGGGTCTTCACCCTCTTCGGCCACCGGGACGTGCGGTTGCTCGACGGCGGTCGGCAGAAGTGGATCGCCGAGGGGCGGGAGCTGACCCGCGACAAGCCGGCCCGGCCGAGGGCGGAGTACCCGGTGCCGCAGCGCGACGACGCGCCGGTGCGCGCGTTCCGGGAGGACGTGTCGGCGCACGTCGACGCTGATCGTCCGCTGGTGGACGTGCGGTCGCCGGGTGAGTACACCGGCGAGATGCTGCACATGCCGGACTACCCGCAGGAGGGCGCGCTGCGCGGCGGGCACATCCCGGGCGCGGTGAGCAAGCCGTGGAAGTCCGCCGCCAACGACGACGGCACCTTCAAGTCCGCCGACGAGCTGCGGACGATCTACGCCGACCAGCTCGGGTTGAGCCCGGACGACGACGTGATCGCGTACTGCCGGATCGGCGAGCGGTCCAGCCACACCTGGTTCGTGCTGCGGCACCTGCTGGGGTACCCGCGCGTACGCAACTACGACGGCTCGTGGACCGAGTGGGGCAACCTGGTCCGGGCTCCTGTCGTCAAGGGCCCCGACCCGAGGTGAGCCGTCCCGCCAAGCCCTTTCCACGGCGATGATCAAGAGGTTTTGGGGCTCCCACCGCCCGATTGTGACCAGAACTTCTTGATCGACTCAGGGCGTCCGGCATTGCCGGACGCCCTGAGCGCGCCCATTCATGACCGGCTCGGCGTCGGGTCGCGGAGGTAGCGCTGGATGGTGGGGGCCAGCCAGGCGACCAGGTCGGGTGGGGAGAGATCGACCATGGGGGGCAGGTGCAGGACGTACCGCGTCAGGGCCACGCCGAGTAGCTGGCTGGCGACCAGGCCGGCGCGGTGTGGGGCTTCCGCCGGGTCGACGACCACCCGGGCCACGGCCGTGCCGAGCTGGGTGGCGAAGATGTCGCGTACCCGCTCGGCGCCGCTCGGGTTGGTGCTGGCCGTGCGCAGCAGCGCCGGCAGCGTGGTGTCCCCCTCCCAGCGGGTGAAGAAGTAGCCGACCAGCGTCTCGCCGAGGCGGTCGGCCGGTGTGCCGCTCAGGTCCGGTAGCCGCAGGTCGAACTCGGCCGCCGCCGCGAACAGGCCCTCCTTGCTGCCGTAGTAGCGCATCACCATGGACGGGTCGATGCGCGCGTCGGCGGCGATGGCCCGGATCGTCGCTCGGTCGTAGCCGTCGGCCGCGAAGCGCTCGCGGGCGGCCCGCAGGATGGCCGCGCGGGTCGCGTCCGCGTTGCGGGGGCGGCCACCGCCGGGTGCCGGCTCGTTCTGCGGTACGCCTTCCGTCATGTGCACGACGGTATGCCAACACGTGTTGACTTCTTCCGTCGGGGGCGCCTAGCGTTGCCAACAAGTGTTTGCCAACGCTTGTTGGCAATCGGATCGGGGGAGGTCGTCATGCTGCCCGCCACCACGGACGTCCTGATCGTCGGAGCCGGACCGACCGGCCTGACCGCCGCGCTCACGATGGCCCGGCGGGGGGTCGAGGTCACCCTGGTCGACCAGCGGGAGACACCGGCGGTGACCTCGCGTGCGGCGGTCGTGCACGCGTACACCCTGGAGATGCTGGACCGGGTCGGCGTCGGCGCGCCGCTGGTCGCGCGCGGGCTGCGGTCGGCCCGGTTCAGTGTCCGCGACCGGGACCGGATGCTGGTCACCGTGCCGTTCGACCGGCTGCCCAGCCGTCACCGGTACGCGCTGATGGTCTCCCAGTCCGTCACCGAGGAGGTGCTCGCCGAGCGGCTGGCCGAGGCGGGCGGCCGGGTGCTGCGGCCGTACCGGCTGACCGGGCTGCGTCAGGACGCCGACGGAGTGGTGGCGCAGTTCGGCGACGCGACCGTCCGGGCGCGCTGGGTCGTCGGTGCCGACGGCATCCACAGCACGGTCCGTGAGCTGGCCGGTATCCCCTTCACCGGGCCGGACGGGTCGGCGGAGTCGTTCGTCCTGGCCGACGTACACCTGGACAGCGCGCTGCCCCGCGACGGCGCGTCGGTCTTCCTCGCCCGGGGCGGTCCGTTGGTCTGGGCTCCACTGCCCGACGACCGGGTGCGGCTGGTCGCCACCGTGACCGACCCACCCGCCGAGCCGGACCGGCCCTACCTGCAACGACTGCTCGACGAGCGGGGCCCGCGACGGCAGCCGGACCAGGTCCGGGACGTCCTCTGGTCCTCGCGGTTCCGGCTGCACCGACGCGTCGCGGAGACCTTCCGCGCAGGGCGGACAGTGCTCGCCGGGGACGCCGGGCACGTGCACAGCCCGGCCGGTGGGCAGGGCATGAACCTCGGCATCTGCGACGGCGTCGACCTCGGCGAGACCCTGTCGGCGGTGCTGGCCGGGGGCCCCGACACCCTCCTGGACGAGTACGCGGCCCGGCGTCGCCCGCTCGCCCACGAGGTGGCCGGCTTCGCCGACCGGCTGACCCGGCTCGCCACCGTGCCGCCCGCCGGGCGTCCGGCCCGGGACGCGCTGCTGCGCCTGCTCGCGGCGCTGCCGCCGGTGCGCCGACGGGTCGCCCTGCGGCTCTCCGGGCTCCACCAACGCGCGTCCGATAAGGTGGCCCACCCGGCGAGGTCTCGCTGAGGAACCGGGCACGCGGATGTCGGCCCGCACCGGTACGGTGAGCGCCGACATCCGGGAGCGGGGAGCGGACAAGGCGTGGACCGTACCTTCCAGGTGGACCTGCGTGGCGTGGTCGACCTGCTCAGTCATCACCTCTACGGCAGCCCACGGGTCTACGTCCGCGAGCTGATGCAGAACGCGGTGGACGCGATCACCGCACGTCGGGCCGCCGAGCCGGACGCACCGGCCCTGGTCCGGATCGAGCCGCCCGAGCTGACCGGCGACGGCACCCTGCGGGTGCACGACACCGGTATCGGGCTGACCGAGGAGCAGGTGCACGAGCTGCTGGCCACCATCGGCCGCAGCTCGAAGCGGGACGAGCTGGGTTTCTCCCGCCACGAGTTCCTCGGCCAGTTCGGCATCGGGCTGCTCTCCTGCTTCCTCGTCGCCGACGAGATCCGGGTGGTCACCCGCAACGGCGACCACCCCACCGTGCTCTGGACCGGCTACGCCGACGGCCGCTACGCGGTGCGCCTGGCCCCGCCGCAGGAGGCACGTGCCGAGGTCGGCACCACGGTCACCCTGGTGCCGCGCCACGACGCCGACCAGTGGTACGCCACCTCCACCGTCACCGAGCTGGCCCGCCTCTACGGCAGCCTGCTGCCGGTGACCGTCCGGGTCGGCAGCGTGGTCACCACCACCGGGGAACCGCCCTGGCCGACCAGCCCGGGTGCGACCGTGGACCGCGCCGCCCTGATCGCGTACGCCCGCGAGACGCTCGGCGTCGACCCGTTCGACGTGGTGCCGCTGCGGGCGCCGGAGGCCGGGCTGACCGGAGTGGCGTTCATCCTGCCCACGGCCGTGAATCCGGCCGCCCGGGCCGGTCACCGGGTCTACCTCAAGCGGATGCTGCTGACCGAGCACGCCGACGGCCTGCTGCCGGACTGGGCCTTCTTCGCGCACTGCGTGATCGACACCAGCGAGCTGCGGCCCACCGCCAGCCGCGAGGCGCTCTACGAGGACTCCCTGCTCACCAGCACGCGCGAGTCGCTCGGCGCGCAGATCCGTGGCTGGCTGGTCCGGCTCGCCAAGCACCAGCCGCACCGGCTGGCCGAGTTCCTCCAGGTGCACCACCTCGGGGTGAAGGCGCTCGCCCTGCACGACGACGAGATGCTCAACCTGGTCGACCAGTGGTGGCCGATGGACACCAACGTCGGCACGCTCACCCTGGCCGAGTTCCGGCAGCGCTACGGCCTGGTCCGGTACGCCGCCAGCCTGGACGAGTTCCGCCAGCTCGCGGCCGTCGCCGCCGCGCAGGACCTGGCCGTGGTGAACGGCGGCTACACGTACGACAGCGAGCTGATCGAGCGACTGCCCACGGTGGACCGTACGGTCCTCATCGAGCGGCTCGAACCGAGTGACCTGACCACCCGGTTCGACGCCCTCGAACCGCACGTCGAGTTGGCGCTGCGACCGTTCCTCACCGCCGCCGGCCGGGCCCTGGAACGGCTCGGCTGCGAGGTGCTGATCCGGGCCTACGATCCGGCCTCGCTCCCGGCGCTCTACCTGCTCAGCCGCTCGGCCGCGTTCACCGACCAGCTCGCCGCGAGCCGCGACAAGGCCGACGAGCTGTGGGGCGGCGTACTCGACGCGTTGGCCGCCTCCGCCCCGGCGGACCGCCCGCAGCTCGTGCTCAACCACCGCAACCCGTTGGTGCGTCGGATCACCGCGCTGGGTGACCCGGAGCTGGTCGGGCTCGCCGTCGAGGCGCTCTACGGGCAGGCGTTGCTGCTCGGGCACCACCCCATCCGCGCGGCGGACGCCGCCCTGCTCAACAGTTCTTTCCTCGGCCTGCTGGGTCGGGCCGTCCCTGGACAGGAGTGAGACGTCGTGGCTGACGAGGACCTGTGGCGGATGCTGCGCCAGACCGGCGAGATGCCGTACGGCATCGGGCAGATCGCCGCGCTGGAGCAGCTGCTGCGTCGGGCGGACGCCGCCGACGACCGGCACCTCGCCTTCGCGGTCCGCATCCAGGGCATCACCACGTACATCTACGGTGGCGAGCCGGCCAAGTCGTTCGTCGTCTTCGCCTGGTGTCTGGCGGAGTTCGACAGGGACCCGCAGCCCTACCACGAGCGGTACGCCCAACACCTGCTCTGGCACTTCAAGCACATGGTCAACGGGATGCTGAACTTCCCCGAGGTGCCGTTGGACCGCACCCACGCGGTGCTCGACGACATGGAGCGGCGCTACCGCGAGGGTGGGCACAGCCTCCAGGCCGTGTACAAGTACCGCTACCGGGTGGCCGACCACCTGGGTGACCGTGAGCAGGCCGAGGAGTGGTACCGCAAGTGGCTGACCACGCCTCGTGACCAGCTCTCCGACTGCGCGGGCTGCGACCCGACCACACAGGTCAACCACCTGAGCCGCACCGGTCGTCACGACGAGGCCGTGGCGCTGGCCGAGCCGGTGCTCAGTGGGCGGCTGAGCTGCACCGAGCAGCCGCAGGGGATCCTCACCGCGCTACTGCCGGCATACCTGCACAGTGGTCGGCACGACGAGGCGCGCAACGCGCACCGGGAGGCGTACCGCCGGCACCGGGGCAGCATCGCCGACCTGTGGGACGTCAGCGAGCACATCGAGTTCTGCACGCTGACCGGCAACGAGGCGCGGGCGCTGGAGATCGTCGAGCGGCACCTGGACTGGCTGGACCGTGCCCCCTCGCCGGGTGCCGCGATGCACTTCGCCGCATCCGCCGCCGCCGCGCTGCGGCAGGTGGACGACCAGACGCTGACGGTGCACCGCCGCGCCTTCGGTGAGCGGCCGGCCGACGAGGTGACGGTGGGTGCGCTCGCCGCCGAGCTGACCGAGACGGCGACCGGGATCGCCGCCCGGTTCGACACCCGCAACGGCAACAGCAACCAGTCCGAGGGCATCGCCCGGCGACTGGCCGTCACGCCGGTCGGTGACCACCTGCCCCTCTCCGCGAGCCTGCGGCGTCGACCGGTGCCCACCACCCGCCCGGCTCCCGCCGCCGGGTCGGCGTCCGAGGCCGTCCCGCCGCGCGAGGTCACGGTGCCCGAACCACGCCGGTCGGTGGAGTTCGTCGTACCCGCCGAGGCGGACGCGGGCGAGTTGCTGGCGCTGGCCGAGCAGCGCTGGTCGTCGCACGACCGCGCCGGTATGCGTGCCGTCCTGGCCGCCTTCGAGGAACGTTTCGGCGAGGCGGAGCTGTCGCCGCGTGAGCGGGCCCTCCGGGGCGAACTGCGTGCCGCCGAGCTGGTCGACGCCGGGGACCTGACCGGTGCGGTGACGGTCAACCGGACGACCATGGCGGCGTACGAGGAGTTGGCCGACCCGGCGCGCGCCCAGGTCGTCGCCAGCCGTCTCGGCGCGTTGCTGGCGCAGGGTGACGAGCCGGACGAGGAGGCGTACGCGCTGGCGCACACCGCCGCCGGTTTCCTCGACGAGCACGGTGACGCCCGGCAGCGAGCCGCCGCGCACGATCGGCTGGCGGTGGTGCTGGCACAGCAGGCCCGCTGGCCGGAGGCGCTGGCCGCCTCGGAGCGGGCGGCCGACGGTGCGGGAGACCCGTTCCTGGCGGCCCGGATCGCGCTGCACCGGGCACACATCCTCGAACAGCTCGACGACGAGGACGCCTTCCGGGCCGGCGCGGAGCAGGCCCATCGGCTCGCCCAGGAGGCCGGGGTCCCGGAGCTGATCGCCACCGCCGCCCTGGCGCACGCCCGCGTCGCGCAGGATCCGGCTGAGGCGGTCGCCGCGTGCGACGAGGCACTGGCCCACGCCGGGGACGCGCTGCTCCTGCCGGCGCGGGTGACCCGTGCCCGGGCGCTGATCGCGGCGCAGCGCGCCGACGAGGCGGTGGAGGACTTCGCCGAGGCGGTGGCGCTCTGCGTCGAGCGGGGCGAGGCCGGTGACGCCTACCTGCGCTGGGAGTTGGCCACGGCGTACCGGGTAGCCGGGCGGCTCGGCGATGCGGCCGAGGTGGCCGAGGAGGCGGTGACCGGTCTGGATCGCCTCGGGCACCAGGCGGACGCCGATGCGGCCCGACACATGCTGGCCGGTATCTACCAGGGGCTGGGCGAGATCGACCCGGCGCTGGCTCTGCTGGACCGGCTCGCCGAGAACCTCGACGGGCCGGACAATCTCCCGCACCGGGCGCAGGTGCTCGAAGACGCCGGGGACATCCTCTATCAGGCCGACCGGGATGCGGCGGCGGGGCAGAAGTTCGCGGCTGCCGCCTCGGCCTACCAACTGGCCGGCCAACACCTGGACGAGCTGCGGGCCCGTCGTCGGGAGGCGTCGGCGTACCTCTGGGCCGGTGAGACGGCCAGTGCGCTGCGGGCGGTCGAGGCGACCGACCGGCTCGCCGCCGAGTTGACGGCCGGTGCCGCCGAGGAGCCTCCGGTGATCTACGAGGTGTCGTTGGCGGCCGAGACGGCGGCGCGGGTGCTGGCCGGGGACGACCGGGAGGGCGAGGCGCTGGACCGACTGGCGGGGGTCGCGCACCGGCTGCGGTCCGTGGAGGCGTTCGGCGAGGCGGCGCAGGTCGAGATCCTCAGCGGCGAGCTGCTGCTGCGGCAGGGCCGACCGGCCGAGGCGGAGCCGGTGCTGCGCGAGGTGCTCGGCGGTCTGCCGACCGGATCGAGGCCGACGGCCCAGGCCGCCTGGCTGCTCGCCCGCGCGTTGGACGAGTTGGGTCGCTCGACGGAGGCGACCGACCTGCGCAAGCAGCACGACCTGGACCACGACCACTGACGACCTGGGGATTCGTGGGCCTTTCCCGGCAGTCGGACTGGCGGGTAACCAAGGGCCCACGTCTCTTCCCCGGTGGGTCTACGCTGGCCCGGTGACGGTGGAGCAGCAGGCCCGGAGCGGGAGCAGCGGGGCCACGGGATCGGGACGGCGCCGGTCCCGCAAGGACGAGATTCTGGAGATCGCGGTGGGGCTGTTCGCCTCCCGTGGCTACCACGGCGTGTCGATGGACGACATCGGCGCGGCCGCCGGGGTGACCGGCCCGGCGCTTTACCACCACTTCGCCGGCAAGGAGGCGATGCTGGTCGCCGCGCTGGTGCCGGTGAGTGAGGGCTTGCTGGAGGGTGGTCGACAGCGGTCCGCCGCGCATCCCGGCGACCCACGGGCGGTCCTGGAGTCGCTGATCGACTTCCACGTCGACTTCGCGTTGGCCAACCCGGCCGTCATCGCGTTGCACCTGCACGAGCTGGACCGGCTGCCCGAGGAGCCTCGACGGCGTATCCGTCGACTCCAGCGCCTCTATGTCGAGGAGTGGGTCACCGTGCTGACCGCGCTGCACCCCGGCCTGCCGGCCGGTGAGGCGCGGGTGTTGGCGCACGCCGCCTTCGGCCTGATGAACTCGACCCCGTTCCTCGGCGGTGAGGTCGACCGTCGACGCCGGGCCGAGTTGCTGCGCGCCGCCACCCTGGCCGCTCTGCTCGCCCCGACCGACCCGGCCTGACCCGTACCCTCGCGCATCAGCTCGCATCCTTTTCGGCCTGGATGTTAGGAGGGGTCCCCTGCTATACCGCAGGCGTTAGCAGGGGACCCTTCCTTACATGCAGGGCGGCGTGGTTGGCTTGCCCGCGTCCCACAAAATGGAACGCGGAGGAAGCATGATCGAGTCGTTGCTGGTCGCCAACCGAGGTGAGATAGCCCGCCGGATCATCCGTACCGCCAAGCGGCTCGGGGTGCGCGCGATCGCGGTGCACTCGGAGGCCGACACCGACCTGCCGTTCGTCACCGAAGCCGACCAGGCGATCTGTGTCGGACCGGCCAACCCGGCGCAGAGTTACCGCAACGCCGAGGCCATCCTCGCCGCCGCCGAGTCGACCGGGGCGCAGGCGATCCACCCCGGCTACGGCTTCCTGTCGGAGAACGCCGACTTCGCCCGCGCGGTGGAGGCGGCCGGTCTGATCTGGGTCGGACCGGACGCGGACGCGATCAGCGCGATGGGCGACAAGATCAATGCGCGGAACCTGATGGCCGCAGCCGGTGTGCCGGTGGCACCGGGCACCACCGAACCGGCGGGGGACCTGTCGGCGGCGCGCGCCGCGGCGGCCGAGATCGGCTACCCGGTGATGGTGAAGGCCGCTGCGGGCGGTGGCGGCATGGGCATGGGTGTGGCCGTCGACGAGGCCGCGCTGGACACCGAGTACGACAAGGTGCGCGCGTTCGCCGAGCGGATGTTCGGCGACGGTTCGGTGCTGATCGAGCGCTACTTCCCCCGGGTACGTCACGTCGAGGTGCAGATCCTCGGACTGGCCGACGGTCGGGTGGTGGCGCTGGGCGAGCGCGAGTGTTCGGTGCAGCGCCGCAACCAGAAGCTGGTCGAGGAGTCGCCGTCACCGGCGGTCTCGCCGGAGTTGCGTACCCGCCTGCTGGCGGCGGCGGTCCGGGCCGGTGAGGCGGTGAAGTACCGCAACGCGGGCACGGTGGAGTGCCTGTTGGTCCCGCGTCAGCGGGATCTCAGCGGGGATAGCCCTACCTCCGAAGAATTCTTCTTCCTGGAGATGAACACCCGGCTCCAGGTGGAGCACCCGGTCACCGAGTTGGTCTACGGCCTCGACCTGGTCGAGGAGCAACTCCGGGTGGCGGCCGGGTTGGCGCCGACCTTCGACCCGGACGCGTTGACGCCGCGCGGGCACGCCATCGAACTGCGGATCAACGCCGAGGACCCGAAGCGTTTCCTGCCCGGACCGGGCGTGGTCAGGACCTGGGTGGAGCCGACCGGCGCCGGGGTACGCGTCGACTCCGGCTACGTCGCCGGCAACACCGTGACCCCGTTCTACGACAGCCTGATGGCCAAGCTCGTGGTCGACGCGCCCACCCGGGCCGAGGCGATCGACCGGGCCCGCGCGGCGGTGGCCGGATTCGAGCTGGCCGGCCCCAAGAACAACCTGCCGTTCTTCGCCGAGTTGCTGGAGAACCCGGAGTTCGTCTCCGGTGACTACGACACCGGCATCGTCTCTCGGATGCGCTGACCCCGCCAGGGTCACGAGGTGCCGCCGGGACGTCTGGACGGGCGCCTCGTGACCCTGGCGGTCACCGCCCGACGTGACATGCTTGGGTGGTCAGCGACAGATAAGTGTCACAGTGAGGTGATGTCGTGATGGCGGAGCTGCCGACGTCCGTGTCCATCCGCGAGGTCGGGCCGCGCGACGGGCTGCAGAACGAGGACCCGATCCCGACCGGGGCCAAGGTGCGCCTGCTCGACGCGCTCTCCCGCACCGGCGTACGGCGGATCGAAGCGGTGTCGTTCGTGCACCCCCGGGCGATCCCGCAGATGGCCGACGCCGACGAGGTGTGGCAGCGGGCGGCGAAGGCGGACGGGGTCCGCTACTCGGCGTTGGTGCCCAACTCGAAGGGCGCGCAGCGGGCCCTGGCCGCCGGCTTCACCGAGATCGAGGTGGTCGTCTCGGCCAGCGACACGCACAACCGCCGCAACGTCAACCGGGGCACCGACGAGTCGTTGGACGACATCGCCGAGCTGATCGACCTGCTGCACGGGGCCGACGCCACCGCCGAGGTGATCATCGCGACCAGTTTCGGCTGCCCCTACGAGGGGGACGTCGACCCGGCCCGTGTCGCCGCCATCGTCGACCGCGTGGTCCGCGACGGCGCCGACCGCGTCGCGTTCGGCGACACCACCGGCATGGGTACGCCCCGACGCGTCCGTGACCTGGTCACCGCCGTACGCGACCGCGACGCGGACGTGCCGGTGCTGCTGCACTTCCACAACACCCGGGGCACCGCGTTGGCCAACCTGCTGACCGCCCTGGAACTGGGTGTCACGGAGTTCGACGCCAGTGTGGGTGGCCTCGGCGGCTGCCCCTACGCGCCCGGTGCCAGCGGCAACCTGGCGACCGAGGAGGCGGTGCACATGCTGCACGACATGGGCGTCGACACCGGCATCGACCTGGACGCCCTGATCGAGGTGGCCGAACTGGCCGAGGAGCTGACCGGTCGACGCCTGCCCTCCGGGGTGCTGCGCGCCGGTCCGCGTACCCGGCTGACCCCCTCCCCGGCCTGACCCGGCCGCCGCCCGCACCATCCGGGCCGAGCGGCCCGGCCGACACCGACGCGGTGCCCGACCGGGGCGACGTCGGCGGGCTCGGCTACTGGGACCACCAGGTGGGCTGGCGTGACCAGCGGTGGCCGCGCAGGGTCTCCCGCAGCGCCGGGTCGAGCTGCTGCCCGTCGCTGACCGCGAGGTTGCGTTCGACGTGGCTGACCCGGCGCATCCCGGGAATGACGGTGGCGACCCGGGGTTCGGCGAGGATGAACCGCAGCGCGGCCTCCGGCATCGGCATCCCGGTCGGCAGGTCCTTGCGCAGTTCCTCGGCCCGCGCGACGCTGGCGGCGAGGTTCTCCGGCACGAAGTACGAGTTGCGCCAGTCCCCCTCCGGCCAGGTCGTCTCCGTCGTCAGCGTGCCGGTCAAGGTGCCCTCGTCGAACGGCACCCGGGCGATGACCGCCACGTCGTGTTCCGCCGCCGCCGGGAACAGGTCGTCCTCGGGAGCCTGGTCGAAGACGTTGTAGATCACCTGGACGGCGTCGACCAGCCCGGTGGCCAGCGCGCGTACGCCGTTCCAGGACTCCCACCGGTTGACCGAGATGCCGATGCCGCCGATCAGGCCCTGCTCGCGCAGCCCGGTGAGGGTGCGCTGCCAGCGTGGGTCGTCCGCCCAGGAGTCCTCCCAGACGTGCAACTGCAACAGGTCGATGGTGTCCAGGCCGAGGTTGCCGAGACTCGTGTGGACGTACTTCTCGATGTGGTCCGGCGGGAAGACGTCGTCCAGGGTGGACTCACGCGTCGACGGCCAGTTCATGTCCTTCGGCGGCACCTTCGTGGCGACGTACAGCCGGGTGCCCGGGTTGGCGCGGACCAGTTCACCCAGCACCCGCTCGCTGTGCCCGCGCCCGTACACCCAGGCGGTGTCGAAGAAGTTGCAGCCCAGGTCCACGGCCCGCTGGAGAGCGGCGATCTTCTCGTCGTCCTCGACGCCGGTCCAGCCGTGCAGACCGCCGCCGACGCCCCACATGCCGTACGAGACCTCGCTGACCTGCCAGTCCAGTCGACCGAACCTGCGGTAGCGCATGTGTCACCTCTCCGGTGCCCGAGGGGGTTGAGGGGGTGTGCCGTCGCCCCACACGCGTACCGCCTGCTGATGGTCCGAGCCGGGCGACGCGAAGGAACGCACGAGTTCGGCGGAGAGGTCGGCCGGTGGCCGGACCAGACCGGCCGTCCAGCGCGGTTCGGCGCCCCGGGCACGTTTGGCGCCGTACGTGCCGGCGCCGAGGTGGACCTGACCCAGGCCGCGTTCCGCCGCCAACTCCCGGGGCCGGTACATGCTGAGGTTGAAGTACGAGTAGGGCGCCGCCCCCTCGGCGAACCCGGCGGCGCGGACGTACACCCCGTCGGGCCACAGGTAGTTGAGGCTGAACCCGACCACCGTGTCGCCCGCGTACTCCAGGAGCACGTGGCTGTACGCGTCGAGCGCCGGCACCTGCGAGGCGAAGTAGGCGTGCATGTCGGCGTCCGTGTCCGGCCCGCCGTACTTGCGCTGCGTCGCGCCGAGCAGCGGGGCGATCACGTCCACGCAGGCGGAGAGCGGCACCGTCGCCACCCGGTCGACGGCGGCCTCGTACCGGCGGCGTTCCCGTCGCCACTCGCGGCGTCCGGCCGTCGCGGCGGAGTCCTCGCCGACGTGCACCGGCAGCACCGCCTCGGCCGACAGCGGCGCGGCCACCGGCGGCGGACCGTCCGGGCCGACCGCCTGCGTCCACGCGGCCCGGTACGCCGCGACGTTCGCCACCGGTGTGTAGAGCAGCGCGACGCTGGCCGCGCCGAGCCGTGCGGCCAGCGCCTCCACCTCGGCGAAGAGGGCGGTCAGCACGGCGTCGCGCCGGTCGTCGGTGAGGTCGTCGGCGATCGCCACCGCGCCGTGGTAGCCGGCCCGCGAGCCCACCAGCAGCACCGGCAGGAAGGCCGCGTGCTCCTCGGGCGACAGCGACCGCCCGAGGTTCTCCTCGGCCATGTGGCTCGGGCTGTAGGCCAGGTTCATCGACGGCACGCTCGCGCCGTGCCACAGATAGGTGGCCACCGCCGCCAGCGGGATGCCCGCCGCGTCCTGCACGACCAGGTAGGTGGTGTCGAACGACCTGTCGGTCTCCGACCAGGCGACCCACGGGTAGCCGAGGTAGAAGCCGTCACCGGCGGCGAGGCCGTTCCACACGTCCTCGCCGATCTCGGTGACCGAACGTCGGGTGATGACCGACAGGTCGTCCATCAACTCCCCTGGTGGTCGCCGTCGTCGAACAGTTCGAGGGCCACCAGGTCGTCGTAGGTCTCCCGACGGCGGATCAACGTCACCTGGTCGCCGTGCACCAGCACTTCGGCGGGCCGCTGCTGGCTGTTGTAGTTGCTGGTCATCGTCATGCCGTACGCCCCGGCGGTGAAGATGGCGAAGTGTGCGCCGGGCTCCAGCTCGGGCAGCGAGCGACCCCGCGCCAGGTAGTCGCTGGACTCGCAGATCGGCCCCACCACGTCGTACGAGGTCAGCCCGGCCAGGCCGGACACGTCCCGGGAGACCGGCGTGGCGTCGGCGGGGGGCTGGACCGGCCACATGAAGTGGTAGCTGTCGTACATCGCCGCTCGGGCCAGGTGCGTCATGCCCGCGTCGAGCACCACGAGCTGCCGTTCACCGGCCTGCTTCAGGTAGCGGACGGTGCTGACCAGGACACCGGCGTTGGCGGCGATCGTGCGACCCGGCTCGAAGATCACCTGACCGCCGAGGCGGGCGAACCCGGTCAGCCGGGGAATGATCGCCTCGGCGAAGTCGTCCCAGCTCGGTGCGGTGCGGTCCACGTACTCGGCGGGGAAACCACCACCCAGGTTGAGCGTGGTGATGCGGTGCCCGGCCTGTTCGAGCTGGGCCACCAGGGCCATCAGCCGGTCGAGCGCGGTGGCGTACACCTGCGGGTCGAAGATCGGGCTGCCCAGGTGGACGTGGAAGCCCTCGATGCGCAGCGCCTCGTCGGCGGCGGCCTGCGCGAACAGCGCGGCGGCGCGGTCGATGTCCACGCCGAACTTGCCGCCCCGGGTGCCGGTGGTCGTCCGCGCCGGGGTCCGCTCGTCCGGTGCCACGTCCGGGTTGACCCGGATCGCCAGCCGGGGACGCCGGCCCTCCTGCCGGGCGATGCGGGACAGCAGCTCCACCTCGGCCTCGGACTCGACGTTGATGCAGCGGATGTTGCGGACGACCGCCTCGCGCAGCTCGGCCTCCGACTTGCCGACCCCGGCGAGCACCGTGCGCTCCGGGTCGACGCCCGCCAGCATCGCCCGGTGCAGTTCGCCGCCGCTGACCGCGTCGACCCCGGCGCCCTCCCGACCGAGCAGCCGGAGCAGGTGCACGTTGCTCAGCGCCTTCGCCGAGAAACAGACCAGCGGGTTGACCGCGTCGAACGCCTTCGCGAAGCGACGGTAGTGATCGATCAGGGTGCTCGCCGAATAGACGTAGGTGGGTGTGCCGAAACGCTCGGCCACCGAGGTCAGCGGGACCCCTTCACAGTGCAGCGTGCCGTCGCGATAGGTGAACTCGTCCATCTGTTCCTCATTCAGGAGATCAGCGCACAGGATATCCGTCCACTCAACGAAGATCGGCCCCTACCTGTGCCGGTAGAGAGCATCCTGTTCGAGAGCACGAATACGCTGGTAATCCTCCTCCAGACGACTCGGATCCTCGGCGATCAGATAGAGATGTCCGGGTGAGGTGAACAGGTCGACGGTCCGGTGCACCGGAGTGTCCGGAAGCAGATTCAACGCCGACCCGCAGAGCACCGAGGGGATCTCGGCCAGGCGGTCGGCGGCACCGTCGGCGATCAGACCGTCGTAGGGGGCCACCAGGCAGACCACCATCAGGGCGCGGTGGCGGTGGTACCCGCTGCCGAGACGGTGGCGGAAGCGCTCCGGTACGGCGTACCGCTCGACGGTCAGCGAGAGCTGACTCTCCCCGGTCGCCTGCGTCGGCCCGTCCGGCGTGACGCCTCCTTCGAGGCGGGCGCCGGACTCGATCAGCACCGGTCCACGGTCGTCGACGAAGAGTTCGGTGTGCGCCGGGCCGTCGTGCACGCCGAGCGCGTCCAGCACCCGTTCGACGAAGATCCGCACCTGGTCCTGGAGATCGCCGGTGCCGTCCAACAGGACCTGCCGGTCGTACACCGGCCGTCCGTCGACGAAGATCCGGTCGTCGCGCCAGATCTCATGGACGTGGTGCCGGCCGTCGAGACTCACGCTGTTGACGAAGTACTGCTGACCGACCAACTGCTCCTGCACCAGCAGCGCGTCGTTGACCTGGGCCATCGCGTTGGCCGATCCGAGCAGCTTGCCCGCCGCCGACCGGGCCTCGGTGCCGTCCGCGCAGAAGTGCACCCCCTCGGAACCGGCGCTGGCGGCGGGCTTCACCACGACCGGGAGCACCCGCGTCGCGGCCAGCCAGTCGTCGAGTTCCTCGATGCTGCGGATCTGCGTGCCGAGCGGCACCCGCAGACCGGCGCGGGCGGCGGCGGCCATCATCGCCGGCTTCTGCCGCCGGGGCCGGTCGTCGGCGCGGGAGTTGCCCGGCAACCCCAGCTCGGCGGCGAGGTCGTCGGCCAGGTCGACGCCCCACTCGCAACCGGGGATCACGTGAGCCGGGCGCAGCGGTGCGAGCTGGTCGGCGAGCTGTCGGACCGCCGCCGGACCGTCGCCGGCGGCGGTCAGCACGTCGACGAACTCCTCCCGGCGCAGCCCGGCGGCGTACCGCTCGTTGATGGTGCCGGTGAGGACGGCGACGCAGCGCCGACCGTGCCGGGCGAACGCGGGTGCCAGGAGCGCACCGGTGGAGAACGGGTCGACGATCACGATGGTCTCGTCGGTGTCGGCGGCGACCGGGTCGAGGCGACGGCCGGGGCGGCTCTGCGGTGACGCCGCGACCACCTCGGTCACGAACGACGCCCGGTAGGGGCGCAGGTCCAGCCCGACGGCGGGGCTCAGCACGTCCAGCCGCATCGGCAGCGGGTCCGCCCAGGTGGCGGCCCGCTCGGGCGGTCGGGCGTAGCAGAGGCTCAGCACCGGGTCGGCGAACCGGTCGGTACGCAGCACCAGCTCGGCCTCGTCGCACCCGTCGTCGTCCGGGTCGAGGTGGTGCAGCGGGACCGGGACGAAGCCGAGGCGGCTCTTGAAGCTGAGGAGCCCCGCCTGGGCGATGTGGCCGTACAGGGTCGGGTCGGTGCCGAGCGAGATCCACGGCAGGCCACGCCGGGCGCTCTCCTCGAACGCGGCCACGTAGAGCGCGCGGCTGATCATCCCGCGTCGCGCCTGTGGCCGGGCGGCCGAGAAGGCCACCCGCAGGGCCTCGGGCGTGACCCGGCACATCACCGCGCCGACCAGCTCGCCGGCGGATCTGGCGGTGACCAGCACGAAGTCGGCGAGTCCGGCCTCGGTCGCGGTGACCGCGTGCGCCGCCGGCAGGCCGTACGGCATGGTGGCGATCTGCGCGTCGTAGACGGCGAGGAACTCGCCGAACAGGTCCGGACCGATCCGGTCGTGCACCTCGACGTCGAGCCCCGCCGACTCGACGTACCGCAGCGCGTGGCGGACGTTCTGCCGTTCCGCCTTCGGCAGGGCGGCCAGGAAGTCCGCCGTCCGCTCCGGCGTACGCCGTCCCCAGGTCACCCAGCGTGGCTTGAGTCGGAAACCGGACGCCGTCAGATCCGCCCACCGGTCCCGGGCCGGATCGGTGACGACCACCAGGTCGACGTCGTCGAATCCGACCCAGGCCCGGTCGAGCGCGTCCTCGGTGGACATCTCCCACCTGCGGACGCCGTAGTAGTCGCTCCCCCCGAAACCGGACACGCGTCCCCCCTCGCTGCTGCTGCGGATCCCGGCCCGGTGGTGCCCGGCGAACGGTGGCTCAGCCGGTCACGATGCGCTGCCGACGCTGGCCGGGGCATCGACGCGACTCAGCGTATCCCGCACCCACAAGACGGCCGCGAGCGCGACGAGCGCGGCCACCGGGGACAGCAGACGTGCCTCGGCGGGGCCGAACCACCCCAGGACCGCGCCGGCCAGAAGGGTGCCCGCCGCACTGCCGACCGCCATCATCGTCGCGGCCAGAGCGAACGACTCGTTGATCACCGTCTTGGGCACCATCCGGCCGAGCAGCCCGAACTCCTCGGCGCTGAGCGCCGCCAACGGGAGGCCGGCGAGGAACAGGCAGACCGCGAGCACCGGGATCGAGGTGGCGAAGACCAGCGGGATCATGCAGGCCAGCGCCACCGCCAGCAGCACCAGGTAGCGGTGTACCGCCCGGCGGGTGTGCTGTCGCGCGCCCCAGACCAGCCCGCCGAGGACGCTCGCGGCCGGAGGCAGGGACAGCAGCGCCACCCCGGTCGCGGCCGTGCTGCCATGTGCCGAGACGGTGGCCGGCACCGCGACCTCCAGGACGGCGAAGGCGGCGGCGGCGGCACCGGCGGCGACCAGGATCGCCACCACGCCGGGAACTCGCCAGGGGCGACGGGTACGCGCCGGACCGTCACCGGTCGCGTCGGCCTCCGCCGACCCGTCCGGCTTGCGCATGGTGGCGACGGCTGGGGCGCTGCCGTAGAGCAGCGAGCCGACCACCAGCATGCCGCCGGCCAGCAGGGTGGTGGTCAGCGCGCTGAAGACGCCCGTGAACAGGCCGGTCGCCGCCGGCCCGATCACGAAGAACACCTCGATCAGCACCGCTTCCAGGGCGTTGGCGGTGTTCAGCTTCGGCCCGGGCGGCAGGATCAGCGCCCAGGCCGCCCGGACGGTCGAACCGACCGGCGCCATGCTGAGCGCCACCGGCACCACGGACGAGATCAACAGCCAACCGGGCCCCTGGTTCGCGGCGACGAACCCGACCAGCGCCACCGCGTGCAGCAGCGCCAGCACCGGTAGCACCCGGCGCAGCCCGTGGCGGTCGATCAGTCGACCGTGCACCGGCCAGGCGACCGCCAGGCCGCCGCTGAAGAGGGCGAGCGCGGTCGCACCGGCCGAGTAGGACCCGGTCTTCTCACTGACGTGCAGGAAGATCGCGAGTGGCTCGATCGCCACCGGCAGTCGGGCGAGCATCGCGGGCAGCATCACCCGGGGTACGCCGGGGGTACGCCAGAGTTCGACGTACCGCCCGACGGCGTCAACCAGCGACACGGGCGTCCAACCTGGCCACCGGGGCCTCGTCGGCACCGGACCCCGGCCGGTAGATCCCGTCGTACTGGTCGATCAGTGACCCGTTCAGCGCCTCGGTGAGCCGGAGACGCTGCTCGAACAACTCGTAGTACGACAGGTGCTTGGACGGCATCGGCGAGAGGTAGACGCTGATCACCTCCGGAGTCTGCTCGATGTCGAAGGCGAGCCGGTCCGCCTTCTTGCGGAAGTCCGCGGTGCCGGGCAGCAGTGTCCGGTTGAACACGTTGAAGTAGTTGGTCGCCTCGGGACTGGCCTCGACCAGCCGATCCTTGAGTTCGAGGCACCGGTCCAGGTACATGTCGATCATCGATTGGTCATCGTCGTCGTGCCCGATCAGCATGTTGAACGTCAGATATCGGACGCCCAGGTCCAGCATGGACGTGATGATCCGCATCTGCTCCTGGAACGGACGCAGCTTACGGAACTTCTGGGTGGGCTCGTCCCCGAGGTATTCCAACGGGATCTGGACCCGATAGCAACCGACCCACCGGTCGCCGCTGGTGTCGTTCCAGAACAACGTCTCCATCAGTTCCCGGTCCACCTCACCGAGGTCCAGGAACTTGCCGAATTCGAGCCCGTTGGCGAACTCCCAGGAGAACTCGTACTCCCGGGCGATCCGGAAGATCTCCAGGGTGTCCTCGCGACCGGAGTCGTGCAGCAGCGTGCCCCGGCCGGACCGCTGGATCCGGGAGAGCGTGTTGTCCTCCTGGAAGAGGATGTTCGAGATGCCGACCGACCGGAAGTAGTCGAAGTGCCGGCGCACCACGTCCGGCTTCATGTAGCGGTAGTGCCCCCGCATCGGGGTCGCGCAGAACGAGCAGGTCCGGTAACAACCGCGCGAGGTCTCGAAGCAGGTGAACGGTGCCCGTACGGTCTTCGGCGGCTGACCCTCGCCGGTGTCGTCATAGATGGACAGGTCGTCGATCAGGTCGAGTGCCATCGGCGGCAACTCGGCCAGGTTGAGCTGGGGACCGCCCATGATGACGATGCCGTCGCCGATCCGGCGACTGAGCACCGACTCCTCGATCGGTCTGCCGGTGGCCCGGGCCTGGACCACCCGGGCGAAGGTCTGCTCGCCTTCGAGCTGGATCACCACGTCGAAGCCGTTGGCGAGGTACCACTCGGGCCGGGCGGTGACGTCCATCCCGCCGCCCACGATCAGCGCGTCCGGGTTGGCCTTCTTGAGGAACTTGGCGAAGTCGGTCACCACCCGGGCCGAGTTGGTGAAGTTGTTCGAGATGCCGATGACGTCGGCGGCCCGCGCCTCGTCCGCGTAGTTCTCGAAGGCGCCGCCGTAGCGGATGCAGTCGACGGTGCGGGGCCCGTACGCGAACGAGGCGTAGTGCTCGGGCTCACCGGCGTCGACCTGGGTGTCGACGATCCGGAACTCCGCGTCGACACCCCACTCCCGCAGGTACGCCCGCGCTCCGGCGGCCAACGTGACGAGAGCGCTCTTGGGGTTGCGTACCCGCACCGGGCTGATCGTGGTGCCCTCGTCCCGGAACGACTGCCCCGGGTACGGGGCGTAGAAGAGGGTGACGCGCATGGTCGGACCTCCCGTCAACCCGCGTAGATGCCGTCGTAGAGACGGTGCATCTCGCGGTCGTTGAGCATGTTCGTCATTTCGAGACGCTTCTGATAGATGTCCCAGTAGGTGAAGTGGTCGGTGTTGATGGCCGACAGGAAGATCCCGATCACCTCGGGGTTCTCGTCGATGTCGAACTGGAGCAGCGAGCGCAGCGTCACCCAGTCGCGGGCGCCCGGCAGCAGCGACAGGTTGAACACGTTGAAGTACGGCTTGTACTTGCCCTTGCCGACCGAGGTCAGCTCCTCCTTCAGCCGCATGCAGTAGTCGGTGAAGATGTCGATGCCCTCGCGGTCGTGCTCCGGGTAGCCGATGAACAGGTCGTACGTCTGGTGGCCGACCCCGTGGTCGGTGAGCATGGTGGCCAGGACGTTCACCTGCTCGTCGAAGCCGAGCAGCTTGGGGAACCGGCGCTTCTTGACGTTCATGTTGTCCAGCGGGATCTGCACCCGGTAGCAGCCCACCCACCGGCCGTCGACGGTCTCGCTGCCCAGCAGCGCGTCGGCGAGTTCGTGGTCGAAGCTGCCGTTCTGCATGAACTTGCCGAACTCGATGCCGTTGGCGAACTCCCAGGCGAAGCCGTACTCGCGGAACATCCGGAACATGGCGAGGACGTCCTCGCGCCCGGAGTCGTACAGGTAGCGGCCGGCGCCGTTCTGCTGGATCCGGGAGAGCGGATTGTCCTCCTGCCAGACGATCGTCTTGATGCCGTACTCCTGGAAGACCCGGAGGTGCTTCTCCATCATGGGCAGGCTCATGTAGCGGTAGCCGCCCCGCGACGGTGCGGTGCAGAACGAGCACCGCCACGCGCATCCCCGGGAGGTCTCCCAACAGATGAAGTTGCCCTGCACACCGGCAGGCGGCGGACCTTCGGCGGTGTCGTCGTAGACGGACAGGTCGGGGATGAGGTCCAGCGCCATCGGCTCGATCGAGTCCATCGGCACGGTCTCGGAGGTGTCGACCTTGTGGGGGATCAGCCGGCCCGGCAGCGAGATGTTCGGCACCGTGTTCAGGTCCTGCTTGCGGTAGACGGCGTCCACCAGCCGCGCGAAGGTCAGCTCGCCCTCCCCGCGCACCACCGCGTCGGCGCCCCGGGCCAGGTAGTACTGCGGACGGGCGGTGCAGTCGACCCCGCCCACCACCACGATCGCCTTGGGGTTGATCCGCTTGATGTGCAACGCCAGGTCGGCCACGATCTGCGCGCTGTTGGTGAAGTTGCAGGTGATGCCGTGCACGTCCGCCGCGCGGATCTTCTCTTCGGCCTCCTCGAACGGGGTGCCGTACCGGTAGCAGTCCATGACCCGGGGGCCGTACGGCAGCGACTTGTACTTCACCCGCTGCCCGCCGAGCTGGAGATCGATGATCTCGATGTCGCAGGAGTAGCCGAAGTGCGGTGCGTACGCCCGCAGCCCGGCGGCGATCGTGGTCAGTGCGCTCTTCGGGTTGTACGGTCGCTCGGTGTTGATCGGCTCGCTCTCGCCCTGGAAGATCTGCGAGGGGTAGGGAGCGTAGTAGAGATTGACCTTCATGGCGTCTCCTGGACCCGTTGGTCGCGGTTCACTGAGCTGTCCCGCTGGACAGATGAGGACGGCCCACCGCTGCGTGGTACGTCCGGTTGAGACGGTCGATCATCACGTCGATCTCCCTGTCCCGGCTGGTGCCCCAGTCGAGGCCGAGTCCCCGGGCCAGCCGGGCGGCTCGGGGAGTCTCGGTGCCGACCAGAGCGTCGTGGACCACCTCGGCCAGTGGCTCGGCCTCCGCGGCGGTGCGGGGACGCAGCACGGCGAGGCAGCGTGCCACCTCGTCGTCGCCGACCGCGTCGGCAGCCCGGTCGAGGAACTCGTCGTAGCTGATCTCCGGCAGTGGTCGGTCCTCGACGCGTAGCCGGGCCAACAGGTCGGCCACGGCCACGGAGGCGGGTGCCACCACGTTCAGCACACCCTCGGCGGGTGTGCGGCGGTGCGGGTCGGCGAGCGCGGCCACCATCCGGGCGACCACGTCGACCGGCGTCCAGTCCACCCGCAGCCGGGTCGACGGGCGTACGCCGAGCCGCAGGCAGAGCCGCAGGATCATGGTCACCGTCGAGCGCGGGTTGGCGTGGCCGGTACGGGAGTGTGCCGCCACCTCGCCGAGCCGGACGACGGCGGCGGGTACGCCCTGCGCGGCGGCACCCCGGACGAGTTGCTCGGCGACCCACTTGGACTGGCTGTAGCCGTCGACCGGCGGTGCCGACGTGAGCGCGAGGAACGCCTCGGCCAACGGCGTTCCGGGTGTGCTCCGGACCGTGGTGGTGGAGAGCGTGACCAGGCGTTTGCGGACCTGCGTGCCGGCGAGGTCGACGAGCGTCCGCAGCCCGTGCACGTTGGTGTCGCGCAGGTCGAGGTAGTCGCGGAGGGTGTCCACCCGGCCCGCCGCGTCCACGATCGTGCCGACCTCCCGGCTCAGCCGCCGCCAGTCGTCACCGGAGAGACCGAGCTGCGGTCGGGCCAGGTCACCGGCGAGCGCCGTCCACCGGTGCGCCGCTGCCGACCCGCCACCGGTCGCGGCCAGCACGTCGGCCACCCGACGCGAGGCGGACCCGTCGTCGGCGGCCCTCACCAGGCAGACCACCGGCCGGTCGCCATGGGCCAGCAGCGCCGCGAGCACCTGTGCGCCGACGAAACCGGTCGCCCCGAGCAGGAGGACCGTGCCAGGGTCCTCGGCCGGTCGTGGCGGTGCGGTGCCCAGGTCACCGAGCCTCGCGTCCCGGGCCAACTCGGGTGCCACGGTGGTGGACGTCGGCAGGGACCGGCCGCCGCGGACCAGGTCCGCCTGGGCCGGGATGGTGGAGGCCCGGACCAGGTCGCGGGCGGCGAGCCACACCCCGAACGTCCGTTCCAGGTCGACCGCGAGTCGGGCGGCGCCGAGCGAGGTCCCACCGAGGCAGTAGAAGTCCTCGTCGTACGCGCCGAAGCCGAGCACCCGCGACCAGATCTGGGCGATCCGCGCCTCCACGCTCCCCGGCGGGTACGCCGGACCGGGCCCGTCGGTGCCCGGCTGAACGTCGGTGAGGTGCCCCCGCAGACGCTGCTGGTCCACCTTGCCGTTCGCGAGCAGCGGCAGGCTGTCGAGGCGGACGAAGCGGCCCGGCACCAGCTCACCGGGGAGACCGGCGCGGGCGTACTCGCGCAGCGTCTCCTCGCCCACCTCGCCGTCGGCCGAGTAGAAGCAGACCAGCGCCGGGGTGGCACCGGTCTCGTCCACGAGCACCGTCACCTGACGCAGGCCGGGTGCCGTGACGAGGGTGCACTCGATCTCGCCGAGGTCGACGCGTACCCCGGCGATCTGGACCTGGGCGTCGCGTCGGCCGGTGAACATCAGCAGGCCGTCGTCGCGCACCCAGCCGAAGTCGCCGGTGCGGTAGAGCAGGTCACCGGGAACGCCGGCGTACCGGTTCGGCACGAAGACCTGGCGGGTGCGGTCGGTGTCGCCGTGGTAGCCCGCGCCGAGACACACGCCCGCGAGGTGGATCTGGCCGACCTCGCCGCGCGGTGTGGGCGCGCCGTGTTCGTCCAGGAGCAGCACGGACGTGTTGGGCAGCGGCAGGCCGAGCGGGATGACCTGGCGGTCGTCGTCGCCGACGGCGTGGAAGACCGAGCCGATCGAGGCTTCGGTGGGCCCGTAGGTGTTGGTCACCCGCACGTCCGGGAACATCCGCCGGAACGCCTGCACGGCCGGTGGTTTGGCGGCCTCGCCACCGATGAAGACCTGCCGCATCGACGCCAGCAGGTGCCGGTCCTGCGGCCGGCTCCGCAGGCGCTCGACGAGCAGGTCGAAGATGCTCGGCACGAAGTCGGTCATGGTGACCCGGTGCCGGTGGATCTGCGTCAAGGTGGCGTCGAAGTCGAGGATGCCGGTGCGGTCCGGGATGACGACGGTGGCGCCACGGGTCAGCGGCCACAGCAGTTGCCAGATCGACGAGTCGAAGGTGTGCGCGGAGTTCTGGAGCACCACCGCGCCGTCGGCGGCGAACCGCTCGGTCATCGACAGGAAGCGGTTCACCAGGCCCCGGTGCAGGTTGACCGCGCACTTGGGCAGTCCGGTGGAGCCGCTGGTGAAGAACGCGTAGATCGGGTCGTCGGGTCGGGTCCGGGCCGCGACGACGGGTGCGGCGACCGCGTCCGGGCCGGCCCGTACGCCGATCACCGGCCGATCGGTGGCGGGCGGTGGCGTGCCGACGACCGCCCGGGGGGCGAGGTCGTGCAGCATCCGCTGCTGCCGCTGGGCCGGCCAGGCCCGGTCGAACGGCACGAAGGCGGCACCCGACCGCATGGTGCCGAGCATCGCGACGAGTTGCTCGACGCGATCGTCGAGCAGCAGGGCGACGAAGTCTCCCCGCCGTGCGCCGTGCGCGAGCAGGTCGGCGGCGATCACGTCGGCCAGCCGGTCGACGTCCCGGTAGGTCAGCGCGCCGGTGGGATGGACGACCGCGACGGCGTCCGGGTGACGCCGTACGGCGTCGTCGACGAGGTCGACCACGGTCCGGTGGAGCGGACGTGGCCGGGTGGGTCCTGTGAGGAGAGCGCCGACCTCAGCGGGATCGCGGTGGACGCGCTCCATTCCGAGAATCGTCAATGCGCAGCTGAGGATGCCATCGAGGGCACCTCCCCCGAGGTGTGCTTCCGCGCGACCGGCGGTGCCGGCCGACGGCGCGAGTGGTAGGTCTACATTGACCCGGGTCGGACCCTAACGGCGGTCTCGCGCGCCTGTCAACGCATTGACGGGTGTGCGTCCTGGCAGGTGCCGGAAGGGCAGGTGAGCGGCTTCGGGGAAATTGTCCGATGGCGATGACATGTGCCTTCCGTCCGGTGCGTCCCGGGGGACGAAAAACCGATCGTCGGACGTCTGTCAGCGGACATCTGGATCAGGTACCGTGCGCTCTCATCGGCCGTGGCTTCCGGCCAACGGGGACGAAGCGAAGGGACACCGCGTGACTGTGCAGAGCCCGGTCCGGAAGGTTTGCCTGGTAGTGGCGGTGGCCGCTCTCGTCGTGACAGCGGGATGCGCCAAGGAGGACAAGAGCGAGGTCCAGGCCAGCGGCGTCAAGCTCATCGAAAAGGGCAAGCTGACCGTGTGCACGCACCTGCCCTATCCGCCGTTCCAGTCGAAGGACGCCGCCGGTGAGGTGATCGGCTTCGACGTCGACATGATCGATCTGGTCGCCCAGGAACTCGGCGTCGAACAACGGATCGTCGACACGCCCTTCGAGGGGATCAAGTCCGGCCAGGACCTGAACACCGGAAAGTGCGACGTCGCCGCCGCCGGAATGACGATTACCGAGGAACGGCAGAAGGTGATGGACTTCTCCGCGCCCTATTTCGACGCGACCCAGGCGATGCTGGTCAAGACCGGTAAGCCGTACAAGTCACTGGACGACCTGCGGGGCAAGAAGGTCGCCGTCCAGGCCGCCACCACCGGTCGCGACTACGCGCGGGGCCTCGCGACGGAGAAGGGTCTCGAACTCGTCGAGTTCGAGGACCTGGCCGCCGAGCAGCAGGCCCTCGCCAACGGGCAGGTGGAGGCGGCCATCAACGACCTGCCGGTCTGGACCGAGTACATCAAGGAGAACCCCGGCGGGTTCGAGGTGGCGGCCGAGTTCGACACCGGTGAGCAGTACGGCTTCTCGGTCCGCAAGGACGACAACCCTGAGCTGCTCAAGACCATCAACGAGGTGCTCGACCGGGCCAAGCAGGACGGCACCTACGAGCGGGTCTACGAGAAGTGGATCGGCCCACGACCGTGAAACTGCGTCGTCGTCAGCGCGAGCGACTGTCTCTCTGGCTTCAATACCTGGCCTTCGTGGCGGTCGCCGCGCTGGTGATCGGCAGCGCGGACTGGGGCAGGCTCGCCGACGCCTTCTTCCGGGTCGACATCATCAGGTCGATGTTCCCGACGATCATCACGGTCGCGTTGCGCAACACGATTCTCTACACCCTGGGCGCTTTCGCCTTCGGTCTCGTGTTCGGCACGCTGCTGGCGTTGATGCGGTTGTCCCGGGTGGCGCCGTACCGGTGGGTCGCGACGGCCTACATCGAGTTGTTCCGGGGGCTGCCCGCGCTGCTGGTGCTCTTTCTGGTCGGGTACGGCATCCCTATCGCCTTTCCGGAGCGGGAGATTCCCGGCGGCGTGTTCGGCTCGATCGCCATCGGCCTCGGGTTGACGGCGGCGGCGTACATGGCGGAGACCATTCGCGCCGGTATCCAGGCGGTTCCGAAGGGGCAGATGGAGGCGGCCCGTACGCTCGGCATGTCGCACTTCACCGCGATGCGCGCCATCGTCATCCCGCAGGCGTTCCGGATCGTGATCCCGCCGTTGACGAACGAACTCATCCTGCTCACCAAGGATTCGTCGCTCGCCTACGTGCTCGGCGTGACCGCGCAGACCATCGAGATCACGAAATTCGGCCGGGATGCGCTCAACGACCGGGTGAACGCCACTCCGTTGCTGGTCGCCGGCTTCACCTATCTGATCATCACGTTGCCGTTGTCCCAGCTCGTACGGCGTCTCGAACTCCGTTACGCGAAAGCCCGGTGATCCGGATGTCGAATGATCGGGTCCGCCCCGCCGTACGAATCAGTGATCTGCACAAGTCGTTCGGGTCGCTGGAGGTGCTTCGGGGCATCGACGTCGAGGTCGGTCACGGTGAGGTCGTCTGTGTCATCGGGCCGTCCGGTTCCGGGAAGTCCACGTTGCTCCGCTGCGTGAATCTGCTGGAGGAACCGACCTCGGGCCGGATCTGGGTCGGCGACGTCGAGATGACCGACCCGGACGTCGAGATCGACAGGGTCCGTCGGGGCATCGGCATGGTGTTCCAGTCGTTCAATCTCTTCCCGCACCTGACCGTGCTGGACAACCTCACCATCGCCCAGCGTCGGGTGCTGCGGCGCGGTCGCGCGGAGGCCGAGCGGATCGCGCGGGGCAACCTCGCGCGGGTCGGTCTGACCGACAAGGCCGACGCGTTTCCGGCGCAGCTCTCCGGTGGACAGCAGCAGCGGGCGGCGATCGCCCGGTCGTTGTCCATGGATCCGGAGCTGATGCTCTTCGACGAGCCGACCTCGGCCCTCGACCCGGAGCTGGTCGGTGACGTGCTCACCGTGATGCGGAAGCTGGCCGAGGACGGTATGACGATGATGGTGGTGACCCACGAGATGGCGTTCGCCCGGGAGGTCGCCGACCGGGTGGTGTTCATGGACGGCGGGGTGGTCGTCGAGCAGGGGCCGCCGCAGGCGGTGCTCGGTGCTCCCCGGCACGAACGGACCCGGGCCTTCCTCGCCCGGGTGCTGGACCCGACCCACGTGGCGGAACTGGGCCGGCCCGACCGGGCGCCGGAGCCGCCTTCGGCTGGTGACGATGGCCGGTGACGCTTCACCGCGTGCCGGCGGCCGGCGGGTCGCCGGTGCCGCCCCCGATGCGTTAGCCTAACGATCGTTCAGGCTGGTTGACCCGTGCCGGGGTGCCGGTGTCGGGATGGCGGCGAGGGGGCGGCGTGACGCTCGACGGTGAGGCTCTGGAACAGCTACGCAAGCGGGTACGCGCCGGTGGCGCGGAGAAGTACCACGCGGCGAACGCGGCCAAGGGCAAGATGTTCGCCCGGGAACGGGTCGCACTGCTGGTGGACGAGGGGTCGTTCGTCGAGGACGGGCTCTACGCGAACGCGCTCGCCGATGGCCTGCCGGCCGACGGGGTGGTCACCGGCACCGCCACCATCGACGGCCGCCAGGTCTGCCTGATGGCCAACGACTCGACGGTCAAGGCCGGCAGTTGGGGCGCGCGGACCGTCGAGAAGATCATCCGGACCATCGAGCGGGCGTACGACACCGGCGTGCCGATGGTCTACCTGGTCGACTCGGCCGGCGCCCGGATCACCGACCAGGTCGACCTCTTCCCGGGCCGGCGTGGCGCGGGCAAGATCTTCTGGAACCAGGTACGCGCCTCCGGCTCGATCCCGCAGGTCTGCGCGCTGTTCGGGCCGAGTGCGGCGGGCGGTGCCTACATCCCGGCGTTCTGCGACGTGGTGGCGATGGTGGACGGCAACGCCAGCATGTATCTCGGCTCCGACCGGATGGTCGAGATGGTCACCGGCGAGAAGACCACGCTGGAGGCGATGGGCGGGGCCAAGGTGCACTGTGCCGAGTCCGGCGTGGGGCACTTCCTCTGCAAGTCCGAGGCCGAGGCGCTCGACGTGGTCAAGCGCTACCTGTCCTACCTGCCGGCGAACTGGACGCAGCGTCCGCCGGCCGCCGAGGCCGCCGAGGCGCCCGCGAAGGCGGACCTGGCCGCGCTGGTGCCGGCGAGCGAACGCCAGGCGTTCGACATGCGGCGGTACGTCAAGGGCCTGCTCGACGACGGCTCCTTCTTCGAGATCCAGGCGCTCTGGGCCAGGGAGCTGACCATCGGCTTCGGCCGGCTGAACGGCGAGGTCGTCGGCGTGGTCGGCAACAACTCGATGTTCAAGGGTGGCGTGCTCTTCGTCGACTCGGCCGACAAGGCGACCCGCTTCGTGCAGCTCTGCGACGCGTTCAACGTGCCGCTGCTGTTCCTGAGCGACGTACCCGGCTTCATGGTCGGCAGCGCGGTGGAGAAGCAGGGCATCATCCGGCACGGCGCAAAGATGATCACCGCGATCTCCGAGGCGACCGTACCCAAGATCTGTGTGGTGGTCCGCAAGGCGTACGGTGCCGGGCTCTACGCCATGGCCGGGCCGGGCTTCGAGCCGGACGCCACCATCGCCCTGCCCACCGCGAAGATCGCGGTGATGGGGGCCGAGGCCGCGGTGAACGCCGTCTACGCCAACAAGATCGCCGCGATCGAGGACGAGGCCGAGCGGGCCGCCTTCGTCGCCGCGAAGCGCGAGGAGTACGAGCGGGACATCGACGTCGTGCGACTCGCCAGCGAACTGGTGGTCGACGCCATCGTGGAGCCGCACCAGCTCCGCGCCGAACTGGTCCGCCGGTTCACCGCCGCCCGGTCCAAGGACCGGCACTTCTCCCGCCGACGGCACGGCGTCACCCCCGTCTGAACCGTCGCACCGGCACCAGCCAGCACCGGCACCGCCCCGGCGTCACGAGCGCCCGACGGGCACGTCCACACAGGAGGAACCCGATGGACTTCCGGCTCACCGAGGAACACGAGGCGCTGCGCGAGAGCGTGCGGGAATTCGCCCGGGAGGTGGTCGCGCCGGTCATCGCCGAGCACTACGAGCAGCACACCTTCCCGTACGAGGTGGTCCGGCAGATGGGCAAGATGGGCCTGTTCGGCCTGCCCTTCTCCGAGGAGTACGGCGGCATGGGCGGCGACTACTTCGCGCTCTGTCTGGCCCTGGAGGAACTCGCCCGGGTCGACTCCAGTGTGGCGATCACCCTGGAGGCGGCGGTCTCCCTGGGCGCGATGCCGATCTACCGGTTCGGCACCGCCGAGCAGAAGGCGCGGTGGCTGCCGAAGCTGCTCAGCGGTGAGGCGCTGGCCGGCTTCGGGCTCACCGAGCCGGGCTTCGGCTCGGACGCCGGTGGCACCGAGACCCGGGCGGTGCGGGACGAGGCGACCGGCGAGTGGGTGATCAACGGCTCGAAGGCGTTCATCACGAACTCCGGCACCGACATCACCGCGCTGGTCACCGTCACCGCCGTCACCGGCACCCGACCGGACGGCGCGAAGGAGCTCTCCACCATCATCGTCCCGAGCGGGACGCCGGGCTTCACCGTCGCGCCGGGCTACTCGAAGGTGGGGTGGAACGCCTCGGACACCCACGAGCTGACCTTCGACGACTGCCGGGTGCCGGCGGAGAACCTGCTCGGTGAGCGCGGCCGGGGCTTCGCCCAGTTCCTGCGGATCCTGGACGAGGGCCGGATCGCGATCGCGGCGCTGGCCGTCGGGCTCGCGCAGGGCTGCGTCGACGAGTCGGTGAAGTACGCCGCCGAGCGGCACGCCTTCGGTCAGCCGATCGGCAACTACCAGGCGATCCAGTTCAAGATCGCCGACATGGAACTGCGGGCGTACACCGCCCGTCTGGCGTACTACGACGCGGCGGCCCGGATGCTGGCGGGTGAGCCGTTCAAGCGGCAGGCCGCGATCGCCAAGCTGCACGCCAGCACCGTCGCGGTGGACAACGCCCGGGAGGCGACCCAGATCCACGGCGGCTACGGCTTCATGAACGAGTACCCGGTGGCCCGCTTCTGGCGGGACTCCAAGATCCTGGAGATCGGCGAGGGCACCTCCGAGGTGCAACGCATGATCATCGCTCGCGACCTGGGCATGTGAGCGCCGGCGCACGTCTGGTGCGTGTCACCGCCTGACCGTCACGGCCTGAAGGGGCGCCCCATTCGCGGGTGCCCCTTCCCGTCATCACGCCGCCGCCAACTCAAGGGCGTGACCGTGTCGGCCTGGCGGAAGTGGGAATCCAGCGAGCGGTCCGTGAACACGCTCGGCGACTGGACCGCTATGGCGGCCGAGAATGTGCCTCGACTTATCGTGGCAGTGTGGCTGTCCGACACGCCGCTGTGGGAACAGCCACACTGCCACGATAAGAAGGCTGGCGGTGACCGGCGGGCCAGCAACCAGCGGGCCTGTCAGGTGTCGAGGTCGCCCGGCAACCGATTGCTGGACATGGGCCGCATTGTGACCGCTGCCGGTGAACTCGATCAATGGCTGATCGTCCAGTGCTGTCATCCGGTCGGCCGCTGTCGGGTTTCTTCGCGGTGGGGTCGGGTGGCCGACGATCCCGTGTCCCGTGTCGGGTGTGGCCCGTAGTGTCCGTGGCCATGCCTCCGGGTCATGATCGTCGGGTCGGGCCGGTCACGTACGCCGGTCTCCCGGAACTGTTGCGGTCGCACCGCCTGACCGCCGGCCTCACCCAGGCCGAGCTGGCGGTGCGCGCGGGCGTCGGTATCCGGACGGTGCGGGACCTGGAACGGGGACGGTCCGTACGCCCGCAACGCACCACCGTCGAACTGCTCGCCGGAGCCCTCGACCTCACCGGTGACGCCCGCGCCGCGTTCCTGACCGCGGCCCGGGGGACGGGCGCCGCGGGCGCGTCACCCCATCCGGGTCCGGCGCTGGGCCTGCCGCCCGCGCCGGACCTGATCGGCCGGGAACAGGACGTGGCCGAGTTGACCGCGATGTTGACCGATCCGCGTGGCCCCCGGGTGGTGAGCCTGGTCGGGCTGGCCGGGGTCGGCAAGACGGCGCTGGCGTTGGCGGTGGTGCACGCCGTCGCACCGGCCCATCCGGGTGGTGTCGCCGGGGTGCTGATCGGCGCCGGGTCGGACGTCACCGACGTGCTGGCCGCCTCGGTGACGGTGTTCGGCGCCGCCCGGATCACCGAACTGGCCGCCCGGCTCGGTGACCGGCGGGCCGTACTGCTGGTGGACGCGGCGGAACGCGCGCCGGGCCCGGTCGCGGCCACCCTGCACCGGCTCGTCGGCGGAGTGCCGTCGCTGCGGGTACTCGTCACCGGCCGGCACCCGGTCGGGCTGCCGGGGGAGCGGGTCCGTCCGGTGTCGCCGCTGGACGTACCGCCGCCGGGCGGCACCGACCCCGCGACGCTGGCCACCTCTCCGGCGGTCGCGTTGTTCACCGCGCGGCTCGCCCAGGTGCGCCCGGAGCCGCCGTCCGACGCCGAGCTGCCGGCGCTGGCGTCGCTGGTCCGGCGGTTGGGCGGCCTGCCGCTGGCCATCGAGCTGATGGCCGCGCGCGGGCGACTGCTCGATCTCACCGAACTGCTCGACCGGTACGGCGACCGGGTGCTGGACCTGGACACCTCGGGCGCGGCACGCGGTGGGTGGGAGGCGGGGCCGAGCCGGGGCGACGACGCGCGGACGGCCGTGGCGGAGACGCTCCGCGACGCGGTGGCCACCAGCTACCGGTTGCTCGCCGACGAGGAGCGGGCCGCGTTGCGCCGGCTGGCCGCGTTCGGCAACCGCTGGTCGGTCGAGATGGCCGAGGAGATGCTCGCCGGTACGGGCACCACCGCCGATCCGGTGCCGATGCTGAACCGCTTCCTCGACCTGGGGCTGCTGAGCGTACGCGGCACCGGGCCGTTCCGGTTCCGACTGGTCGACGCGGTGCGGGACTATGCGGTGGAGCAGGCGTCCGGTGCCGGTGAGTCGACCACGATCCGACGCCGGCACGCCCGGGTGGTGACCCGGTTGGTGGAGCGCACCGTCCCGGCGCTGAGTGGTGCCGGTGCGACCGTCGCGGCACACCGGTTGGACGAGGTGACGGGCGACGTCAGCTCGGCACTGGCGTACGCGGCGGTGGACGACCCGCTGACCGCACTGCGCCTGGCGGCGGCGCTGTCCCGCTGGTGGCGGCTGCGGGGACGGGACGTCCTGGGGCGGCAGTGGTTGCTGCGGTTGCTCGCCGATCCGCGTACCGCCGATGCCGATCCGGCGTTGCGGGCGTGGGCGTCGCTCGGCGTCGCGATGCTCGCCGGTGAGCACGGCGCGGCGGGCGAGGAGTTGCCGACGGCGCGGGCCGCGCTGGCGGCCTTCCGGCGTCTCGGTGACGTGCCGGGTGAGTTGGAGGCGCGGAACGTGCTGGGTGCGCTGCTGTCCGCGACGGGCCGGCCGGGACAGGCCCGGGAGCAGGCGGAAGCGGTGCTGGCGGTGGCGACCGAGGCCGGTCTGCTCCGGCAGATGGCGATCGCGCAGCACCACCTGGCCTGGCACGAGATGCGGGTGGCCGACCTCGCTGCCGCCCGACGTCGTCTGGCCACCGTGGACCGTCTCGGTGGGCAGTGCGGTGAGCAGCGGTTGCGGGTGCTGGTGCGGGGCACGGTCGCGGAGGTGCTCCGCCTGGAGGGCCGGTACGTCGACGCGGTCGACGAGGCGCGGCGGGTCCTCGTGGCCCTGGCCGACCTGGGGGTGCCCCGGCACCGTCGGCGGGTGCTGGGCACGCTGGGTCTGGCGCTCGCCCAGGACGGTCGTTCGGCCGAGGCCGCCGAGGTGCTCGCCGAACTGCGGCCGTTGGACGGGACCGGCGCGCTGATCGAGGGACACCTGGCCCGGCATCGGGGGGATCGGGAGGTCGCGGTCGAGTGGTTCACCGCCGCGGCCGAGATGAACGGGGAGGACCGGGACCGGCGTCGGGTGGTGGAGGCGCTGGTCGGCCTCGCCGCGAGCACGGCGGACCCGGAGGTACTCGATCGACTGGATCTCGCCTGCCGTGCGGGCGGTGTCCGGCTGCTGGCGCAGGAGCAGGAGCTGCTGTACGCGTTGTCGGTCGGCCGTCGGATGTCGGCGGTGACCGGGGCGGACGGTGCCTGGAAGCACGGCGGGCCGGGCTCGTGGCCCGGCCGGCCGGCGGCGGAAACTGGGGTGGCGCGGGCGAGGAAGCCCCCTGATACCACCCCTCGCTCATCGCCCGCGCCGATTCCCCCCAATGCGCCCCCGCTGCAGCGAGATTAGCGAGCGACCACTGCGACGTCTGTCCGGTTTAGGAGTTATCGCCGGTTGCTCGCCTGGTTCTGCCGGTCCTTCTGCCGGTGCGGTCACGCTCGGGTGTGCAGACCGGCACCGAAGGTCGGACGGGTGTGCGCGGTGGAGGCGCGGAGCCGCTCAGCAGGGGGACGAGTCGGGCGTTTTCAGAACCGTTTCCCCCTCCGGGGCCGTGTCGCTGCTGCCGGCGGTCGCGCAGGGATGGACGGCGTCGCGAATCTGCCGCAGACCGTCCAGCAGTGCGTGCAGCGCCGCCGGGTCGAGTTGACCGGTGAACCAGTCCTCGATGAGTTGGAGGTGGCCGGGCAGGCTCTCGTCGAGCCGCCGCAGGCCGGAGGGGGTCACCACCGCGTACGAGCTGCGTCGGTCGGAGGGGCAGGCGCGCCGGGTGATCAGGCCGTCGCGTTCCATCCGGTCCACGACCCGGGTGACGCCGCTGGTGGAGAGCGACGTCTGCGCGGCGAGGTCGGTCATCCGTAGTTGGTTGCCGGGTGAGCGGGTGAGCCGGGTCAGCACCTCGAACTCGACTGCTGACAGGCCGTGCTCGTCGAGTTGCGTGGCGAAGCGGGCGGAGAGGCCCGCGTGCACCTCGAAGAGGAGGCCGACAGCGGTGATCCGAGGGTCGTCGAACACGTTCGGGTTCACCGGCCCATCCTATCAGTACTTGACACACGGAATATTGCTACGACTATAGTTGCTAACGCAGTCGTTGGGCTACTAAACAATCTCTTCCGGAGGGCAGTCTCTCATGACCAGCAGCACCGAGTCGGTTACCCGCGAGTGGAACGGCCTCACCATCCCGGCGGCCGGCACCTACCTGCTGGACGCGGCGCACAAGCGCGTGGGCTTCGTCGCCCGGCACATGATGGTAAGCAAGGTGCGCGGTGAGTTCGCCGACGCCTCCGCCACCATCACCATCGCCGAGGAGCCCCTGGGGTCCACGGTCAGCGCCACCATCCAGGCCGCCAGCATCAACACCGCGCAGGCCGACCGGGACGCGCACCTGCGCAGCCCGGAGTTCCTCGACGCCGAGCAGTTCCCCACCCTGGAGTACCGCAGCACCGGCGTGAAGTCGCACGAGGGCAGCGAGTTCGTGCTCGACGGTGAGCTGACCATCAAGGGCGTGACGCGTCCGGTGGAGCTGAAGGTCGAGTTCGAGGGCGTCGGCCGCAGCCCGTTCGGCCAGGACATCTTCGGCTTCTCGGCGAGCACCGAGATCGACCGGGAGGACTTCGGTCTGACCTGGAACGTGGCCCTGGAGTCCGGCGGCGTGCTGGTCGGCAAGAAGGTCAAGATCGAGATCGAGGGCGAGGGCATCCGCCAGTCCTGATCCCGCACGCGAAGGGGCCCGCGCCGACCGCGCGGGCCCCTTCGCTGTCCGGTCCGGTCACGATCGCGGTGCGGTTTGTCACAGGTTGTTAGCAGGGTCGCGGGTGGCGCGACGGACCCGCCCGGGTAGGAATCCCGGCGGGAGCGGCTCACCCGCCCCGTCGATGGGTCCGACCCACCCGCAAGGCGGGTGGACTGCGGCAATGGACCGATCTTCGGGCCATCCGGTTCGGCGCTTTCACCGAGTATGGTTCACACTGCGCTGCGGAACGGCACCGTTCCGTCGCGTCGCGCGCCGGGAGGAAACATGGGCAGGGACGTCGACCGAGCCGCCTTCTCCCGTGAGGATCGAATCCGGTACCGCCAGAAGGTACGCCGTTGCCTGGACGTCTTCGCGTTGATGCTGGACGACTTCGGGTTCGACGCCGACCGGCCGATGACCGGGCTGGAGATCGAGCTCAACCTGGTGGACCCGCTCGCCGAGCCGGCGATGCGCAACGAGGAGATCCTCGCCGCCATCGCCGATCCGTTGTTCCAGACCGAGCTGGGCCAGTTCAACCTGGAGCTGAACGCCAACCCGCGATTGATCTCCAACGGCGGGTTCGCCGACTACGAGCGTGACCTGCGCGGCAGTCTGGACCGGGCGAACGAGCGGGCGGCCCGCTCGGACACCCGGATAGTCCTGGTCGGCATCCTGCCCACGCTGACCGAGCGCCACCTGGTCGCGGACAACCTCTCCACCAACGAGCGGTACCGGGTGCTCAACGATCAGATCGTCGGAGCCCGGGGCGAGGACATCGAACTCGACATCCGGGGCGTCGAGCGCCTGCGTACGCACACCGACTCGATCGCGCCGGAGGCCGCCTGCACCAGCCTCCAGTTCCACCTCCAGGTCGCGCCGGACAGCTTCGCCGACTACTGGAACGCCTCCCAGGCCATCGCCGGGGTGCAGGTGGCGGTGGGCGCGAACTCGCCCTTCCTGTACGGCCGCCAACTCTGGTCGGAGACCCGGATCGCCCTGTTCGAGCAGGCCACCGACACTCGGCCGGACGAGCTGAAGGCACAGGGCGTACGCCCCCGGGTCTGGTTCGGGGAACGCTGGATCACGTCCATCTTCGACCTGTTCGAGGAGAACGTCCGCTATTTCCCGCCGCTGCTGCCGATCTGCGAGACCGAGGATCCGGTGGAGGTGCTGCACGCGGGCGGCGTACCGGAGCTTGCCGAGCTGCGGCTGCACAACGGCACCGTCTACCGCTGGAACCGGCCGGTGTACGACATCATGGACGGCCGACCGCACCTGCGGGTGGAGAACCGGGTGCTGCCCGCCGGGCCGACCGTGGTCGACATGCTGGCCAACGCGGCCTTCTACTTCGGGATGGCCCGTGGCCTGGCCGAGGCCGACCGGCCGATCTGGAGCCAGCTCACCTTCAGCTCCGCCGAGGAGAACTTCCACGCCGCCGCCCGACGGGGCATGGACGCCGTGCTGCACTGGCCGCGCCTGGGTGAGGTGCCGGTCACCACGCTGGTGCTGGACGTGCTGCTGCCGATCGCCGCCGCCGGGCTCGACGGGTTCGGGGTGTCCCCGGCGGAACGGGACCGCCTACTCGGCATCATCGAGCAACGCTGCCGTACCGGACGCAACGGAGCGGCCTGGCAGACCGCGGCGGTGTGGACCGCCGAGCGGCAGCACGGCCTGGACCGGACCGCCGCCCTGCACCACATGCTCCAGCGCTACGCCGAGTTGCAGCGCACCAACGAGCCGGTGCACACCTGGCCCGTCGACTGACCCGCCGCGCCGACGTCGAGCGCCTCGGCGCGCACCGCCGGGTCAGCGGCTGCGGCGGTTCCGTCGGCCGGTGCCCTCGGGGGCGCTGTCGGACGTGTCGCCGTCCGACGGCGTGGTGGCCGGGGTGGATGGCGTCGACGGCCCGTCGGAGGTCGGCGAGCCGCCCGGGGTGACGGGTGCGTCGTCGCCGACCGTCCCGCTCCTGCCGCCGAGTCGCCGTCGGGCCGTGCTGGTGCTCCGGGGCGTGGCGCGCACGGACTCCTTCGCACTGTCCGCCGCGGGGCCGTTGAGCGTCGATCCGGACCCGGCCGGGTCGGGCGTGGTCGGGTCGGCGGTGGTCGAGTCGGACGCCGTCCGGGTGCGCGCAGCGCCCTCGTCGGCCGCTGGTGCGGTGTGGGCGTCGTCGGCCGCCACGCGTTGCCGGGGGACCCGGGCTACCTCGCCGGTGGGCGGCAGGTCCTGCCTGCGCCGGGCGGCCCGCTGCGCGAGTGCCGCGACCAGGACCGACCCGCCGATACCGACGATCACCGCGTACGGGGCGATCAGGTGGGCCGACACCTGCTCCGGGCTGATCGCGGTCAGCCTCGGCACGGCCAGGAAGTAGGCGACGGCCACCAACAGCGGTCCGGCGGCACCGGAGGCGGTGGCGCCGACCCGTCGATCCGCCGGGCGTACGCCGTGACGGGCGGCCAGCGCGCCGATCAGCAGCGCCGAGGCGAGCGAGAGGACGGCGCCGGGCCAGTAGAAGTAGTCGCGGATCCAGAACTGGGGGTTGTCCGAGCTGAGTTGCCAGATGCCGAGCTGGGCCGTGGTGAGTCCACGACCGGCGAGCACCGAGTCGACCACGGCCACCACGGCGAGCAGCCAGAGCCAACCGGCGGTGGCGATGACGTTGGTGGCGGCCGCCCGGCAGCGCAGTGCCCAGACCGCCACCAGCACTCCGACCAGTACGCCGATCGCGGCGTAGCCGGCGGCCATGTTCCGTGGCGACGGGGTGTCCGGCACCTCCGCCACCCGCGCCGGTACGGCGACCAGCAGCACGGTGATCAGTGCGCCCAGGCCGGCGGCACCGGCCAGCGCGATCCACCAGAGGCCACCGCCATCACCGACCTCCCGACGTGCGTCGGTCGACCCGGCGGCGGGCGACCGAACGTCGTTGTCGGACCGGACGGTGTCGGCCCCGGCGGTGTCGCTCTGCGGGGCGGTGTCGACCGACGGCGGGTCGGCATCGGGGGGTGCGACGGCCGGACCGGAAACCGGGTGCGGGCCGTTGCGGCGGTCGCGTAGTCGTTGCGCACAGACCGCGCCGAAGATCGTCGAGGTGGCGGCGATCCAGGTGGCCCAGATCAGGCTCGCCACCCAGGCCGCGGTGCCGGCGGTCGCCTCGGTCGGTGCCCAGTTGAGAATGCCCAGGCCGTATCCGAAGCCCAGTTGGGCGGCCCCGGCACCGGCTGCCACGCCGGCCGCGGTGGCGATCGATCCTCCCCAGCCCTGTCTGGCCATGCCGGGCAGCGTAACGTCCTGTGGTCGGTGCGGCGAGTCGTGCGCAGTACCAGGCGGCAACAGTGACGGACAGTGCTTGGCGTCGGCGACTACCGTCGCCGGTGATAGGGCGGTGGCGGAGATGACGGACGAATCCACGGATCGGGGTGAGGTGCGCTCCGGTGCCGGCCCGGACCGCACGAGGGTGGTGATCGGCGGCGGGCTCGCGGCGGTGCTCCTCGCCGTCATCGGGGCGGCCGGCGGCTGGATGCTGGCCGGCGATCAGGAGTCGCCACGCGACACGACCCTCGACGCGAGCGGCAGTCGGGCTCCGACGTCCGAGGGCTCGCCGACGCCGCGCGAGAAGCCGACGACGGCGACCAGCCAGCCTGCCCGGCCCGCGCCGAGCCGTTCCGGCCTGACCGTGCCGGAACTCGTCGGGATGGACTTCGAGGAGGCCCGGGAGGAACTGCGGGACCGTGGGCTGGGCTGGCATTTCGTGTTCGGCGGCAGCGGCGACAGTTCCAGCGTGCGCAGCACCGAGCCGGCCGCCGGTGCACCGGTGAAGCGCGGGGTCACCGTCAAGATCATCGTGGCGGGTGCGGCACCGGAGACTTCGGTCCCGGACGTGGTCGGCGACTCGTGCGGCGAGGCACAGGACGAACTCGTCGACGACGGCTTCTCACCGCGTTACCCCACCGGGAGGTCCGGCACGGTCACCGCCCAGGACCCGACCGGCGGCGCCGTCGGGAAGTGGAACGACGCGGTCCAGATCTGGTGCGGCACGACCCCGAGCCCGGAGGCCAGCGACCAGTAGCAGTGACGCGCTTCCGACACGCTGATGCCGGCCGATGGCCCGACGAACCGTTAGGTTGACCGTCGAGGGCCATGCCGCCCGCCGGACCGGCGGAAAGGACGTGCGATGAGCGACGACCGCCAGGAGCCGCCCGAGGACGCGTCGGACGACCGGACCCGACGGATCCCGCCGGTCACCGGACGCCCCGACGAGACCGCGCCGATGGACCGTACGCCCGGAGAGCCCGCACCGGCGGACGCCACCGCGCCGTTGCCCCCGACGCAGCGGTCCGGGTCGGCGGCGTGGTCGGGCCGCGCGGAGGTGCCGTCGGTGCGGCCGGGTTTCGACGGCGAGCCGGCCGGTGGTGACTGGTACCCCGACGACCAGGCGAGCCGGCGCTGGTGGCTGCCGATTCTCTGGGGTGTCGTCCTGCTGCTCCTGCTCGGCCTGCTCGGTCTGGGCCTGTGGTTGGTCCGGCAGGCGCTGGACGAGGACGGATCGACGCCACCGTCGCCACAGCCGACGACACAGGCACCGCCGACCACCGCCGCACCGTCGCCGACCACCCCGTCACCGTCTTCACCGCCGACCACCAGCGCCGCCCCGGCCCAGCTTCCGGTGCCGCCGTTGACCGGGCTCTCCGAGGCGGCGGCGCGGGCGCTGCTGGACCAGCTCGATCTCGGCTACGAGGTGGAGTACCGGCTGTCGGACCAGCCGTCGGGCACGGTGATCGCCACCGAGCCGGGTGCGGGTGTGTTGGTCGAGGCGGGTGACGAGATCAGACTGGTGGTGGCCGCCGCGAGCCCGAGCCCGTCGCCGACGACCGGTGCGCCGACAGCCGAGCCGACCGGCACGGCGAGTCCGACCGCCTGAGGGCCGGTCACCACATCCGGCGTCTGGTGCCGACCAGGCCCAACCCGGCCAGTGAGATGGCCAACCCGAACACGCCGGACCAGAAGAGCGAGCGGCTGAGATCCTGGCGAGGATCCGCACGGGTGGCATGGGCCGTCGGGGCCGTCTCCCGGTCCTGGCCGTCTACCGACACGGCACCGCCGTACGCGGTGGTCGGATCGACGCCCGGCTGGTCGCTCGTGCCGAACCGGTCCCAGCCGCCGGTCACGCCGTACGGGCCGGTCGGTTCGGTCTGCACCACGGTGATCTCTGGTGCCGGCACCGGCTCGGCCAGCCGGGTGGACGAGAGGGCGGGGTCCCGGACCAGCACCAGCATGGTGGTGGCGGCGCCGAGCAGCGCCAGGACTCCGAAGGCGTAGGTGATGCGGGATCGTCGGGGCTGTCGCGTGGGCAGATTGACCATGGCCATCCCAGGTTCAGGGCCCGGGACGCGCGGGATAGAGACTTTGCCGGGGTGGGCATACCGATTCTATGGCGTCGGCATGCCCCCACGGCGGCTGTTCGTGATGCTCAGCCCACCCGGACCGGTGTTCGGGTGACCGGCCGACGGGCTGAGCGGACGGTGTGCGGACGAGGCTGCGGAGCGGCCTGGATCTGCTCCAGACCCGCTCGCTGGACGAAGATCGAACGCCGGTTGACCGCGTCCCCCGCCGCGTTCAACTCGTAGCCTTCGAGCCAGAGCCAACCGTCGTAGGTGGGTCGGTCGAGTACCCGGATCACCCGGAACTGGATGGGCTTGCTGCGGAACTGGACACTCGCCGCGCGAGTCACGTGCAGTACGTCACCGGAGCGGGGATGCACATGGGCTCCTGAGAGGGTTGGCCGGCGGGGAAGGCCGGCGGGGGCGATCGGGGGGAGATGCGGCTCCGGCGACGAGGTCGTGTCTCGTGCGCCGGTTCGTGGCGCGGGCGTTGGTCGGTGCCGGGAACGCTGGTGGCGCGCCGCTCGACCGGTGCGGGCTCAGGTGGTGTCGCCGGAGCCGCCGTCGGGGGTGGGCGGCGGGTTCCCGTGCGGGAGATCCGGGCCCGTGACCGACGGTCGGGTGTACGCCCCGTCCGCGGCTCCGCCGTGGAGATCACGGGGGGAGACGGCGCGGAGACGGTGCGTAACCCAGGTCATACGGACAGAGTGCATCAGAGGCGTGCTGCATGCAAGTTGCACGTAGACTTTTGCCGATAAGTGAGCGGCTCGCACGAAACGGCGCTTGAACGCGCCACCACCCGAGCGGCACACTGAGGAACGGTTTCGCCGCCGCGGCCGGCCGACGACCGGCACCACCCCAATGCCGCGTACGCTCGCCAGCCCCGACGGTCGCGCCCGAGGCGGGTGTCGAACCAGCGGCGCGTCGAGGCGAGAGGTGACAACGGGTGAGCGAGCGCCGCAGTCCGACCATCCGGCGGCGCCGGCTCGGCGCGGAGTTGCGCCGCCAACGCGAGGCCGCCGGCATCACCATAGAAGCCGTCGCCGAGCAGTTGGAGTGCTCGGCGTCGAAGATCTCCCGCATCGAGACCGGCCACACCTCCGCCACGCCCCGCGACGTGCGGGACATGCTCCGGATCTACGGTGTGGTCGGCGCCGAGAGTGACGAGCTGGTCCAGATCGCCCGCGAGGCGCGACAGAAGGGCTGGTGGCACCCGTACAGCACGGTGTTGGTCGGTGCGTTCGTCGGCCTGGAGGCGGCGGCCAGCTCGATCCGTGCGTACGAGCAGCAGGTGATTCCCGGACTGTTGGAGACCGAGGAGTACGCCAGCGCGATGATCAAGGCCGCCCGTCCGGACTTCACCCCCGAACAGGTGCAACAAAGAGTGCGTGTCCGACTCGGCCGTCAGTCGTTGTTGACCCAGGATGATCCGGTCGATCTGTGGGTGGTGCTCGATGAGGCGGTGCTGAGCCGTCCGGTTGGCGGGGACACGGTCATGCGTGGCCAGCTCAAACGATTGGCGGAGGTGGCCCAACTGCCGAACGTGACGCTCCAGGTCCTGCCGTTCGAGGTAGGGGCGCACGCAGGCATGGACGGCACCTTCACGATCCTCAGTTTCCCCGAACCCGGTGATCCGGATGTCGTGTACGCGGAGAACGCCACGGGTGGGCTTTTCCTGGAGAAGAGCGACGAGCTACAGAAGTACAGCTTCATCTTCGATCACATTCGAGCAGCGGCCCGACGTCCGGAGGAGTCCGTCGAGTACATCGCGAGACTGGCAGAGGAGCCGTTGTGGAAGTGGCGACGCAAGGATTCTCCGTGGACCTGACGCAGGCGACATGGTTCAAGAGCTCGAAGAGCGGCCCGAACTGTGACAACTGCGTGGAGGTGGCGTACGTGACCGGGGCGGTCGGCGTCCGGGATTCGAAGGACAAGGCCGGTCCGGCCCTCGTCTTCGCACCGGGACACTGGCACGCCTTCGTCGCCGGCACCAGGGACGGCGCGTTCGGCCGGAGCTGACTGGCGGTAAGCGGTGTAGACGGTCCCCGTCCGGCCTGGCCGGACGGGGACCGTGCGTTGCGGCACGGGCCCGCCGGTCGGCCGGGACGGCTGCCGTCGCCACATCGACCGTGTCTCGTTGTACTACTCGGTACGCGCTGGTCGACATCCCCCCGGCAGGGCGGGTAACCGAGCGAGGCAGGCGAGACGGAATGACGAACATCGGATCAGAGAACATCAGCAACGGCCCGGCCAAGGCGGAGCGCTTCGGCGGGCAGTACCGCGGCGCCCGCAGGGACAGCATGCTGACCGAGGTGCCGCCCGACGGTGATCGCGGCGGGCGGGACGTCAGAGGCATGGCCGAGTCGGTACAGTCGCAGCACGCGCCGTCACTGGATCCGAACCCGCTCACCGAGGCATCGTTCCCGCCGCCGGGATGGCCGATGGCGGAGAATCCCTCCCTGGTGGACCACCCACTGATGCACGGGCTGATGATGGAGCTGCCGCCGCGCGGCAGCGTTCCGCCGCCCGGCTGGCTGGACCGCTGGTTCGAGGCGACCCGGGCGATCCTGGAACTGCTATACGTGCAGGGCTCGGGCCGGCTGCGCTGAGGTCGCCGCCCGCTCCGGCATGGCCAACTCGGCGAGCCGGTTGTGCCGCAGCGCATGGCGTACGCCGATGGCCGCCACGCCCAGCGCGCCCACGGTGACCGCCGGTCCGGCCGCACCGGGCCCGAAGAACTGACCGGCGCCGCTGGCCGCGATCAGAGCCGGCAGCAGAGCCAGCCCGGTCACCTGCAACGGCAGGCCGATCAGCGGATGGGCGGCGGCGGCCCGCAACCCGTGCGGGGCCGGGGTCCGGGGGGCGGTGGCGAGCGTGCTGGCTCCGGCCAACAGGCGGCGGACCCGGCGGACCGTGCAGATCGCCACCACGGCGGCGGGTACGGCGGCCAGCGTGAGTCCGCTCGCGGCCCGATCGGCCAGGGTGGCCCCGGGAGTGCTCAGCCCGGCGATCGGCAGCGCCACCGTCAGGGCGAGTCCGACCCCGGTCAGGCCGAGCAGCCAGCCGGTGTGTCGGCGCAGGCCGCGGGCGTGGGTCATCCGGGGCAGCCCGTCCGCGAGGTATCCGGCGACCCACCAGACGGTGGCGACCGGGAGCAGGAGGGCGAGATGGCTCTGCATGCCCATCAGACTTGCCCGATTTCCGCTCTCGCGAATCCGGGCCCGCCCCCCGTTCGTCCCGTACCTGATCCCCGTAGGGGGCCATCGCACCGACGTGATGGGAGATCCGGCATGTTTATCTGCCTCCGGGCACACCACTACTCTCACCTCGATCGGCATTCATCGATCAACCTGCCACGAGCGGGTAGACGATCAGGGCCGGTCGGAGGGAGGTAGGAAGATGGCTCTTCCACACAGGTCCGTACTCGTCGGCCTGGCCGCGCTGGCCATGGTCGCCACTGCCACGCCGGCCATGGCGGCCGAGCCGGTCGGCACGATCAGGAGTGCCGGCGGTGCCACCGCCGTCGAGGGCAGCTACATCGTCGTGTTCAAGGACGCCGAGGTGGGCCGCAACGCCGTCGGTTCGTCGGTGGACCGGCTGGTGCGCCGCCACGGCGGCAGCACGGCCCGCACCTGGACCGCAGCGGTACGCGGCGCGGAACTCCGGGTCAGCGCCAAGGCTGCGGCGCGGATCGCCGCCGACCCGGCGGTGGCGTACGTCGAGCAGAACCACACCGTCACGATCAGCGGCACCCAGACGAACCCCCCGTCCTGGGGCCTGGACCGGATCGACCAGCGGAACCTGCCGCTGAACAGCTCCTACACCTACCCGAACACCGCCTCGAACGTCACCTCGTACGTCATCGACACCGGCATCCGGACGACCCACTCCGACTTCGGCGGCCGGGCGACCTGGGGCACGAACACCGTCGACACCAACAACACCGACTGCAACGGCCACGGCACCCACGTCGCCGGTACGGTCGGCGGCACCGCGTACGGCGTCGCCAAGGCCACCCGACTGGTGGCCGTCAAGGTGCTGAACTGCCAGGGCAGCGGCACCAACGCCGGAGTCATCGCCGGCATCGACTGGGTCACCGCGAACGCGGTCAAGCCGGCCGTCGCCAACATGAGCCTGGGCGGCGGGGCGAACACCTCGGTCGACAACGCGGTGATCAACTCGATCAACGCCGGCATCACCTACGCGGTGGCCGCCGGTAACGGCAACGCGCTCGGCCAGCGGCAGAACGCCTGCAACTACTCGCCGGCCCGGGCCGCTCCGGCGATCACCGTCGGCGCCACCCAGAACAACGACGCCGCCGCGAGCTTCTCCAACTTCGGCACCTGCGTGGACATCCTCGCGCCGGGCGTGAGCATCACGTCGGCCTGGCACACCGGCGACACCGCGACCAACTCGATCAGCGGTACGTCGATGGCGTCCCCGCACGTGGCCGGCGTCGCCGCGCTCGTGCTGTCGGCCAACCCGTCGTGGACCCCGCAACAGGTCCGGGACTACCTGGTGGCCAACTCCACCCCGAACGTGATCACGAACGTGGGCACCGGCACCCCGAACCAGCTGCTCTACGTGGTCAACGGCGACACCCCGCCGCCGACCAACGACTTCTCGGTCTCGGTGTCGCCGACCGCCGGCTCCACCGCACCCGGTGGCTCGGTGACCACGAGTGTGTCCACCGCCACCACCAACGGGTCCGCGCAGTCGGTCAGCCTCTCGGCGAGCGGTCTGCCGTCCGGGGCGACCGCCTCGTTCAGCCCGGCCACCGTCACCTCCGGCGGGTCGTCGACGCTGACCGTCACCACCTCGGCAGGTACTCCCGCCGGCACGTACCCGGTGACGGTGACCGGCAGCGCCGCCTCCGGCAGCAGGACCGCGACGTTCTCGCTGACGGTGACCGGCAGCGGCAGCGGCGGCTGCACGGGCAGCAACGGCACCGACGTGGCGATCCCGGACGCGGGCGCGGCGGTGACCAGCTCGATCACCATCGCCGGCTGCAACCGGAACGCCGCGTCGACCTCGACCGTCGCGGTGAACATCGTGCACACCTACCGGGGTGACCTGGTCGTCGACCTGCTCGCGCCGGACGGCTCCTCCTACCGCCTGAAGAACAGCAGCATCTTCGACGGCACGGCCAACGTGAACGCCACCTACACGGTGAACCTCTCCAGCGAGGCGGCGAACGGCACCTGGCGACTCCAGGTGCGGGACGTCTACAGCGGAGACACCGGCTACGTGAACACCTGGACGCTGACCCTCTGACGTCCGCAACGGCATCGGGCCCCCGGCATCACGCCAGGGGCCCGGTGGTCGTTCGACGCCGTGGTCAGACCGCGAACGTGCGTGGACGCTCGGTGGCCGGAGCCGGCGGCCGGGCCTTCCACAGCCCGGTCTTCTGCGCGAACAGCCGGCCGAGGTAGGCCGGGTTGAGGATCACGTAGCGACGCCAGAGCCGCTTCGGCTCCAGCCCGAGCCGCCAGAACCACTCCAGCCCGGCCCGCTGCATCCACGGCGGCGGCTGACGCAGCAGTCCGGCGTGATAGTCGAAGGCCGCGCCGACCGCCATCATCGGCATGTCCAGCAGCGGACGCATCGCGTACGTGAAGACCTCCTGGCGGGGGCAGCCGAGGCCGACCAGGACGAGCCGGGCGCCGCTGGCCCGGATCCGGTCGGCGATCTCGACGTCCTCGCCCGGCTGCACGGGGCGGAACTTCGACGCCTCCACCCCGGCGATCTTCAACGCCGGGAACATCCGCTCCAGCTCCGGGATCAGCCGGGCCAGCGTCTCGTCGGTCGAGCCGTACAGGTAGACCGGCAGGCCCTCGTCGGCGAAGCGGGAGAGCACGTGCAGGGTCAGCAGCGGCCCGTACACCCGGTCGGTGAGGCCGGCGCCGTGCAGCAGGTTGAGCGCCCAGCGCACCGGCTGGCCGTCCGGGGTCACCACGTCGAACGAGTTGAGTCGCGCGTTGTGCGGTGGGTCCAGTACGCCGGTCATCACGCCGTGCACGGCCAGCGCGGTCAACGCCATCGGGCGGCGTTCCTGCGCGGCGGCCACCACCCGCTCGGTCGCCTCGGCGTAGGTCGTGGCGTCGACGAGGACGCCGAGGACGTTCTTCTTGGTCATGCTCCGGGCACCCACTTGTCCACGTTGGCCTCGTAGATCTCACGCATGATCATGGGTACGTCGTAGACCTGCTTCCAGTCCGGGTAGTCGGCCTGGAACGCCTCGTTGGAGCCGATCCACCACTTGTGGTCGCCGACCCGGTTGGCCTCGACGTACTCCGAGATCATCTCTTGCCCGGTGATCCGCTCGGCCTCGGTGAACGCCTCCCGCATGGAGGTGTTCGAGTGCCGGCCGCCGCCGAGGTTGTACACCGCCGCCGAGCGCGGGTCGCGGAAGAACGCCTCGAACGCGGAGACCACGTCCGAGCTGTGGATCGCGTCCCGCACCTGCTTGCCCTGGTAGCCGTAGATCTTGTACGTCCGGCGCTCCAGGTTGCAGCGCATCACGTACGCCAGGAAGCCGTGCAGCTCGGTCGCCGAGTGGGCCGGGCCGGTTAGCGTCCCGCCCCGGAAGCAGGCGGTCCGCATGTCGAAGTAGCGGCCGTACTCCTGCACCATCACGTCCGCGGCGACCTTGGAGGCGCCGAAGATGGAGTGCAGGCAGGCGTCGATCGACATGTCCTCGCGGATGCCCTGCTCGTACGGGTGGCCCGGCTCGATCTCCCAGCGGGTCTCCTGCTCGACCAGCGGCAGGCTGTTCGGCCGGTCGCCGTAGACCTTGTTCGTGGAGCAGTGGATGACCGGTGCCTCCACGCAGTGCTCGCGGACGCTCTGCAGGACGTTCAGGGTGCCGGCGGCGTTCACGTCGAAGTCGGTGAACGGGTCGCGCACGGCCCAGTCGTGCGAGGGCTGCGCGGCCGTGTGGATCACCACGGCGACGTCCCGGCCGTACCGCTTGAACAGCGCGCCGAGCGCGCTGCGGTCGCGGATGTCGATGCTGTGGTGCGAATACCGCTCACCCAGCTCGTCGGTCAGCCGGCGGACGTTCCAGGCGGTGGACGCCTCCTCGCCGAAGAACTCCTGCCGCATGTCGTTGTCGATGCCGACGACGTCGAGACCGAGGCCGGCGAAGTGCCGGACCGCCTCGGAGCCGATCAGCCCGCCCGAACCGGTCACGAATGCGACACTCACATGCCACTCCTGGTGCGTCGGAGGCAGAAACCATCGGAGCATAGCGTGACGTTTCGTACGCCTCGATACGGAGCGAGGGCCCCGCGTCGCCGCGGAGCCCTCGTCTGTGGTGGGGAAGGGGGGAGTTGAACCCCCACGCCCTTTCGGGCACACGGACCTGAACCGTGCGCGTCTGCCATTCCGCCACTTCCCCGTGGCATGACCTCGGGCAGCGTAGCCCGTGCCAGCTCCACCGTCTCCGGCGGACCTCGGCAATGCTACGTGACCCTCGGTCGTGACCGCGAATGGCATTCGCTGCTTCCAGCGGTTACCGTTCGTGGCGGACGAAAGAGTAGCACGACGATTCGAGGCCGTCCGAACGGGCCGTGGCCTGCTCGCCGAGCGGCGTGTGAGCTGCGTGCGCTCTGGACGGATACCATCATGTCCTCGGGACCCGAGGAGGAGCCGGTGAGCGTGCTGCAACGCTTCGAGAAGCGTCTGGAAGGCCTGGTAGAGGGGGCCTTCGCCAAGGTCTTCAAGGGGGTCGTGCACCCCGTGGAGATCCTCAACGCCATGCAGCGGGAGGCCGAGGCGCACAAGGCCATCCTGGCCGGTGGGCGCACCTTGGTGCCGAACCGCTACGTGATCGATCTCTCGCCGTACGACCACAGTCGGCTGGCGCCGTACGCCGCCGCGCTGGCCCAGGAGTTGGCCCAGTCGCAGGCGGAGTTCATCGGCGAGCAGGCCTGGACGGTCTACGGCGACGTGATCGTCGAGATCGAGCGCGGTGAAGGGCTGGACACCGGCATGTTCCGGGTCACCGCCGAGGTCTACACCGGTGGCGAGGTCGCCCCGGTCTCGGCGCCCGGCGGCGGGTACGACGCCGGTCCGCCCGGCTACCCCTCGTACGACCAGGGTGGCGGCTACGGACCCCCGCAGGGGCACGGTGGTGGCCGCAACGTCCGGCTGGTCTCCGGTGACGGCCGCACCTACCCGCTCCAGATGGGCTCGACCGTGATCGGTCGGGGCGACCAGGCCAACCTGCGTCTGCCCGACGTCGGCATCTCCCGGCGACACGCCCGGCTGGACTTCGACGGCGGCCAGGTCGTGCTGACCGATCTCGGCTCGACCAACGGCACGATGGTCAACGGCCAGCGGGTCTCCGCCGTGGCGCTGAACCCCGGCGACATGATCCAGCTCGGTACGACCACCCTGACCTTCCGCGTGGACGGCTGACCCGCCTTGCCGGAACTCGTCATCACCGTCGCCCGGTTCGGATTCCTCGTCCTGCTGTGGATCTTCGTGTTCACGGTGGTCGGCGTCATCCGTCGGGACCTGTTCGCGGGGGCCCGCTCAGGTCGGCTCGTGGCCGCACCCCGAGCGGTCGGCGCGTCGACCGGTCAGGCGACGGCGAAGCCGGCGAAGGTCAAGCGGGGACGGGCGGCACACCAACTGGTGGTGACCGCGGGGCAACTGGCCGGCACCCGGATCACGTTGGGCGAGGCACAGATAACCATCGGTCGGGCCGAGGACTCCACCCTCGTCATCACCGACGACTACGCCTCCGCGCGACACGCCCGGCTCGTACCGCGTGACGGGCAGTGGTTCGTCGAGGATCTCGGCTCGACTAACGGGACGTACCTCGATCGCGCTAAGGTCACCGGACCGACCCCCGTCCCCCTCGGCGTGCCGATCCGGATCGGCCGCACCTCTCTCGAATTACGGCCATGACTCTGACCCTGCGCTATGCGGCCCACAGCGACCGCGGTCTGATCCGTGACGGTAACCAGGATTCCGTCTACGCCGGACCGCGGCTACTCGCCGTCGCCGACGGCATGGGCGGCATGGCCGCCGGTGACGTCGCCAGCAACATCGTCATCGGTGCCATGGCGCCGCTCGACGAGGACGTCCCCGGTGACGCCCTGGTCGACGCGTTGCGTTCCGCCGTGGGCACCGCCAACCAGCAGCTCCGCGACACCGTGGAAGCCAACCCACAGCTGGAGGGGATGGGCACCACGCTCACCGCGACCCTCTTCTCCGGCAGCAAGCTGGGCATGGTCCACATCGGTGACTCGCGGGCCTATCTCCTTCGTGACGGCGAGTTCGCGCAGATCACCAAGGACGACACCTACGTCCAGATGCTCGTCGACGAAGGCCGGATCAGCCCGGAGGAGGCGAGCAGCCACCCCCAGCGCTCGCTGCTCACCCGGGCCCTGGACGGCCGGGACATCGACCCCGAGTACTCCGTGCGCCAGGTGCTCACCGGTGACCGCTACCTGATCTGCTCCGACGGACTCTCCGGCGTGGTCAGTGCGGAGACCATCGGCGAGACCATGCGCGAGTACACCGACCCGCAGCAGTGTGTCGAGCGACTCGTGCAGCTCGCCCTGCGCGGCGGCGGTCCGGACAACATCACCGTGATCATCGCGGACGCCACCGACCGGGACATCGTCGAGGCGGCACCGATCGTCGGCGGCGCTGCCGCCCGCGACCGTGGCATGGCTACCTCGGCCGACGTCTCCACCCCGGCCGCCCGGGCCTCGGCGCTCTCCGCCCCCCGCCCGCCCGTGCCGGAGGAGCCCGCCGGCAACGGCGACGACGAGCCGGAGCCCCGTCGGCGACCGCTGCGGGCGCTGGCGATGACGACCGCCCTGGCGGTGATCCTCGCCGGCAGCCTCTACGGCGGGTACACCTACACCCAGCGGCAGTACTACGTCGGCGCCACGCAGGACGGTCAGGTGGCCGTGTTCCGTGGCATCCAGGGCCAGATCGCCGGGATGGACCTCTCCACGGTCCACTCCGAGAGCAGCGCCCAGCTCGACGATCTCACCCTCGCGGCACAGGAGCAGGTCAAGCAGGGCATCCCGGCCAAGAGCGAGCCGGACGCGGAACGCCGACTGGCCGAGTTGACGGTGGACAGCCCCACCAACGTCAACCTCAAGCCGATCTGCCCGCCCGCGACGCCCCCGCCCCCGACCCCCGACGCGGGCGAACCCTCGCCGGCACCGGATGCGCCGAGCGGCTCACCGAGCCCGGTCCGCAGCGCGTCGGTCTCCGCCACGGGCGGCTCCGCGACCCCACCGGTGCGGCCGTCCGACAACGGGGCGGCGGCCCTGCCCACCGGTACGCCCGACGCCACGCCCGACACCTTCTCGCCCACCGTCGACCCGGCGGCCTGCCGGTCGCCCGAGTAGGCACCGGCACCCGAACCGAGGACGATCGTGACCGCAGCGGCCACTCCGGCAACCTCGCCCGCCAACGCGGGCGAGCGTTCCGGCGTACGCCAGGCCCGGTCCCGACGCAACGCCGAACTGTCGCTGCTGTTGCTGGCGATGGCCCTGGTCGCGGCGTACGGGGCGATGGTCGAGGCGAACGTGCTCGACACGGTCACCCCGACCTTCTGGGTGCCGGCCGCCGCGCTCACGGCGGTGTTCCTCGGCCTGCACCTGGTGATCCGGTTCCTGGCGCCCTTCGCCGACCCGGCCCTGCTGCCGGCGGTGGCCCTGCTCAACGGGCTCGGGGTCGGCTTCCTGCACCGGCTGGACCTGGCCCGGTCGGCTCCCGAGGACCGGGTCGACATGGCCACCTTCGCCGGCACCGGCGGGCGGCAGTTGGCCTGGACGCTGGTCTCGGTGATCCTCGCCGCCGGGCTGCTGGCCCTGATGCGCGACCACCGTTCGATCTCCCGGTACGCGTACACGCTGGGCCTGGCCGGCATCGTGCTGGTCATGCTGCCGGCCGTGCTGCCGGCCAGCATCTCCGAGATCAACGGTGCCAAGCTCTGGGTACGCGTCGGCAGCTTCTCCATCCAGCCCGGCGAGTTCGCGAAGCTCGCCCTGCTGGTCTTCTTCGCCTACTACCTGGTCCGCAAGCGCGAGGTGCTCTCGCTGGCCAGCCACCGGTTCCTCGGCATCGACTTCCCGCGCGGCCGTGACCTCGGCCCGGTGCTCGTGGTCTGGGTGATCAGCCTGCTCGTCCTGATCTTCGAGAAGGACCTGGGCACCTCGCTGCTCTACTTCGGCATGTTCGTGGCGACGGTGTACATCGCCACCGAACGGGTCAGTTGGCTGCTCATCGGTCTGGTCCTCTTCTTCGGCGGCGCCTACCTCGCGTACGTGCTCGGGGAACTGGTCGGTGGACCGTTCGCGAACTTCTACGTCCGGGCCGAGATCTGGCTCGACCCGTTCGCCGAGCCGTACGACTCCGGCTACCAGTTGGTGCAGGGGCTGCTCGCGCTCGGCACCGGCGGGATGTTCGGCGCCGGACCGGGCGGCGGCCAGCCGCTGCTGCTGCCGGAGGTGCAGAACGACTTCATCTTCGCCGGCCTCGGCGAGGAGATCGGCCTGTTCGGTCTCTCCGCGCTGCTGGTGATCTATCTGCTGATCGTGGAGCGCGGCCTGCGGGCCGCCATCGCGGTCCGTGACTCCTTCGGCAAGCTGCTCGCCGGTGGCTTGGCCTTCACCCTCGCGCTCCAGGTCTTCGTGATCGTCGGCGGCATCAGCGGGCTGATCCCGCTCACCGGTCAGACCACTCCCTTCCTCTCCGCCGGTGGCTCCTCGCTGATGGCGAACTGGCTGCTCGTCGCGGTGCTGCTGCGGGTCTCCGACGCCGGGCGGCGCCCGGTGACCGGGGTCGGTGGCAAGGTGAACCGTCCGTCCGGCGGGCCGCCCGAGCAACTGCACGGTGCCCCCACGGAGGTGATCAAGCCGTGAACGCACCCCTGCGCCGGGTCGGCGTCGTCGTCATCGTCCTGTTCGCCCTGCTCTTCGCGAACCTGAACTGGATCCAGGCGTACAAGGCCGACGAGTACCGCACCAGCGACTACAACGGCCGGGTCCAGGTCGCCGAGTACGAGCGCCGTCGCGGCAACATCGAGGCGGGCGGCACCGCACTGGCGGTCAGCAAGGAGACCGAGGGCGAGCTGAGGTTCCTGCGGACCTATCCGGGCGGGGCGAAGTACGCCCACGTGCTCGGCTACAAGCCGGTCAACCTCGGTGACACCGGGATCGAGCGCTCCGAGAACGACTTCCTCGCCGGCACCAGCGACCAGCTCATCGCCAACCGGATCAAGGACATGTTCACCGGCGACCGCACCGCCGGCGGAAACGTGCTGCTCACCCTCTCGAAGGGGGCCCAGGACGTCGCGTACGACCAGTTGCGCAACAACAACCGGGGGGTGAAGAAGGGCGCGGCGATCGCCATCGACCCGAAGACCGGGGCGGTGCAGGCACTGGTCTCCATGCCCAGCTTCGACCCGAACCCGCTGGCCAGCCACAACACCAGCGAGGCGACCAAGGCGTACAACGAGCTGGAGCAGGACCCGCAGCGTCCGCTGCGCAACCGCGCGCTGGCCGAGGTGCTGCCGCCGGGCTCCACGTTCAAGATGGTGGTGGCCGCCGCCGCGCTGGAGAACGGGATCGGCAAGGACACGAACATCCCGGCCGGCCCCAGCTACACCCCGCCCACCTCCGGCGAGGCGATCACCAACGCGGTGCCGTCGATCTGCCCGCAGTCGCAGGTCACGCTGATGAAGGCGGTCACCGACTCCTGCAACACCGGCTTCGCCAAGCTCGGTGTGCAGCTCGGCCCGGACGTGATCAAGGAGAAGGCCCGGCAGTTCGGCTTCGAGCAGGAGGACCTGACCGTCGGCCGGCTCGGCGAGGGCGGCCAGTCGGTGGCGGCCAGCCGTACCGGCGACATGCTGAACCCCGACGGCGGGGCCGACCCGGCGGCGCTGGCCCAGTCCTCCATCGGGCAGCGCGACGTGCGGATGAGCCCCCTAGAGGGGGCGTTGATCGCCGCGGCGGTCGCCAACCAGGGCAGCCAGATGCGGCCCTACCTGGTACGCCAGCTCCTCGGGCCGGACCGCACCACCGTCTACGACCCCGCCCAGCCGCGTGAACTGCGCCGGCCGGTCAGCCGTGAGGTCGCCGCCGACCTGCGGGACATGATGGTCAGCGTGGTCGAGAACGGCACCGCCCGCTCGGCACAGATCAACGGCTACACCGTGGGCGGCAAGACGGGCACCGCCCAGTCGGCGCCGGACCGGCCCGACCACGGCTGGTTCATCGGTTTCGCCATCGACTCCAACGGGGAACCGGTCTCGGCGGTCTGCGTGCTGCTCGAAGAGGCCGGCAGCGGCGGCAGCGCAGAGGCGGCCCGGATCTCCGGGCAGATCATGCGCGCCGTCATCGCCGACCGTGGGGGGCGTTGACATGCTCAGTCCGGGAGTTCAGCTCGGTAACCGTTACCGTCTCGACGAACGCATCGCCAGCGGCGGCATGGGCGACGTCTGGCGCGGCCTGGACCAGGTGCTCGGCCGTACGGTCGCGGTGAAGAGCCTGCTCCCGGCGTTGATGGACGAGCCCGGTTTCGCCGAGCGGTTCCGTGGCGAGGCTCGCACCATGGCGACGATCAACCATCCGGGTGTGGTCGACGTCTACGACTTCGGCAACGACCAGCAGATCGCCTTCCTGGTGATGGAGTACGTGGAGGGCGACCCGCTCTCCGCCACGCTGAGCCGGGTCGGTCGACTCACCCCGGCCCGGACGATGGCGTTGGTGGCGCAGGCCGCCGACGCGCTGCACGCGGCCCACCTCAAGGGGATCGTGCACCGGGACGTGAAGCCCGGCAACCTGCTGGTCCGGCCGAACGGCACGCTGGTGCTGACCGACTTCGGCATCGCCCGCTCGGAACTCGTCGGCCAGCTCACCGCCGCCGGTTCGGTGCTCGGCACCGCCTCGTACATCTCGCCCGAGCAGGCCACCGGTCAGGTCGCCACCCCCGCCTCGGACGTGTACGCCCTCGGCGTCGTCGCGTACCAGTGTCTCGCCGGACGCCGTCCCTTCGAGGGCGACAACCCGCTCGACATCGCCATGCGACACGTGCGGGAGACCCCGCGACAGTTGCCGTCCGACATCCCGCCGCAGGTCTGCGCCCTGGTGGAGCGGGCCATGGCGAAGGACCCGAAGGACCGCTGGCAGAGCGCCGCCGCGCTGGCCGGGGTGGCCCGGCAGCTCAAGACGGCACTGTCCCAGCAGGCGCGGGCGGGTGGGCAGAAGGCCAACCCGATCTCGGCCGCTCCCGCCTCACCGGCTCCGGGGCGCGCCCAGGTGCCGACGCCGCAGCCGCCGCGTCCTCCGGCGGCACCGCACTCGACACCTCCCGGCCGCCCACCGGCTGTGAACCACCGGCCGCCGATGGCGGCCCGTCACCCGGCGGCGCAACCGCTCCGTCCCACGACCGTCGCTCCGGCCGTCCCGGCGATGCCGGCCGGCCGACCGATGCCACCACCCAACAACTATCAGCGTGCCGCCGCCACCCCGCCGCCCGGCTACCAGCTCCGACCCGCTCCACCACAGCAGGCGCCCGGACGGTCGCGTTCCGGAGTGCTGTTCCTGGCGGTGATGCTGGGCGTGCTGGTCCTGCTCTGTTCCGGCGTGATTTCCTACAAGGTGCGACTGAATAACAGCGCCGACCTGCCGGTCGGGGTCTCTGTGCAAACGGTGTCGTCCGTCGTGCGTGGGTTCGACGGGCGAGACGATCCGGCCGGTACGGCGTACCGTCGACTGGATCAGCCCCGTGGAGGCAGCCACGAGACGACGACGAGCGAAGGACGACGGACGCGATGACAGCGCAGGCCCGCCTGCTCGGTGGCAGGTACCAGGTCGGCGAGCTGCTCGGTTATGGCGGCATGGCCGAGGTGCATCGTGGTCGCGACCTGAGGCTCGGTCGGGACGTGGCGATCAAGATGCTCCGGACCGACCTGGCCCGGGACGCCACCTTCCAGATGCGGTTCCGTCGGGAGGCGCAGAACGCCGCCTCGCTCAACCACCCGGCCATCGTCGCGGTCTACGACACGGGTGAGGAACAGGCGCCGACCGGCGAGACCCTTCCGTTCATCGTGATGGAGTTCGTCAACGGGCGCACCCTCAAGGAGGTGCTCGGCGCCGAGGGCCGGCTACAGCCCCGGCGGGCGCTGGAGATCTCCGCCGACATCTGTGCGGCGCTGGACTTCAGCCACCGGCACGGCATCATCCACCGCGACATCAAGCCCGGCAACGTGATGCTCACCCAGACCGGCCAGGTCAAGGTGATGGACTTCGGCATCGCCCGGGCTCTGGCCAGCGGTGCCACCACGATGACGCAGACCAGCGCGGTCATCGGCACCGCGCAGTACCTCTCCCCGGAGCAGGCGCGCGGCGAGGCCGTGGACGCCCGCTCCGACGTGTACGCGGCCGGCTGCGTCCTCTTCGAGCTGGTCTGCGGCCACCCGCCGTTCGTCGGCGACAGTCCGGTCAGCGTCGCGTACCAACACGTCCGGGAGACCCCGCCGACGCCGAGCGACCTGAACCCGGACGTCAACCCGGCGGTCGACGCGATCGTGCTCAAGGCGCTCTCCAAGAACCCGCTCAACCGTTACCAGAGCGCCGGCGAGATGCGTGCCGACATGCTTCGGGCGGCGGCCGGTCGTCCGGTGATGGCGACGCCGGTGATGCGCGAGGACGAGACCGTCGCCATGGCCCCGTCCTCGGGCTACTCGTCGGGTGGGGCAGGTGGTGCCACCCAGACGCGGCAGATCCCCGCCCGGGTCGGCGATCCGCGCCAGCGGCGCGCCTCGTCCTGGCTGATCGCCATGTTCGCCGCGCTCGGCGTGCTCGCGGTGATCGCGCTGGTCGCCGCGCTGCTGCTGAACCAGCGTGATGACGAGGACACTCCGGTGCCCACCCTCACCGGGCTCACGCAGCAGGACGCATTCGCCCAGATCGAGCAGAACGGCCTCACCGCGGCGCTCGGCGACCCCGTCCTCTCCTCCGACTGCAAGAAGGGCGCCGTGGTCAGCCAGACCCCGGCCGCCGGCGAGCGAGTGCAGCCGAACAGCACGGTGACCGTGCAGATCTGCGACGGGAAGCCCGTGGTGACCATCCCGGCCGTGGTCGGTGGCACCCAGGAGTTCGCCGAGCAGCAGCTCAAGGAACTGAAGCTCGACGTGGACGTCAAGGAGGACAACAACGCCGCGCCCGAGGGCCAGGTGTTGGCGATCGATCCGGGCGTGGGCGAGCGGGTGGAGGAGGGGAGCAAGGTCACTCTCACCGTCTCCAAGGGCAACGTGGTCCGGGTGCCGGACGTCGCGAACCTCACCGAGGACGAGGCGCGTAAGAGGCTGCGGGACGCGGGCTTCGAGGTCCGGGTCGAGCTCGGTCGTGAGGTGCCTGCGGACCAGGCCGGACGGGTGCTCGACCAGAACCCGAACGCCAACACCCAGCGCACCAAGGGCAGCAGGGTGACGATCACGATCTCCGTCGAGGAGGAGGTGGAGGACCCGGACCCGCCGACGCCGACGCCGCCGACCGGGTCTCCGAGCACCCCGCCCCCCGACGAGGACGACGGTGGTGGCGGCAACGGTAACGGTGGCGGCAGCGGTGGTGGCGGTCAGGTCATGCCGAGTCCGGGCTTCCCGCCGTTCCGGTTCCCCGGCGAGTGACCGACCCGGCCCCGGCCGGTGACCCGGTGCGGTGGCGACGCCGCCTGATCCGGGTCGCCGTGCTCCTCGCGGTCGCGCTGCTGCTGGTGAGCGTGCCGTGGTTCTGGACGACGGTGTCCGCGCGCGGACACGTCCACACCGAGGCCGACGCGCCGAGCGTCGACGTGGTGATCGTCCTGGGCACGGCGGTGACCGAGAACGGGCAGCGACCCGGCATCCGGCTCGCCGGACGCCTGGAGACCGCCGCTGAGCTGGTACACAGCGGGCGGGCCCGGGTGGTGCTGGTGTCGGGTGACGGTGGCGGGACGTCCGGGGACGAGCCGGCGGCGATGGCCGCGCACCTGACCGGGCCGCTCGGTGTCGACCCGCAGCGCGTCGTCACGGATCCGCACGGCCTGGACACGTACGACACCTGCCTGCGGGCACGGGACGTCTACGGAATCGAGCGGGCCCTGATCGTCACGCAGTCCTACCACCTGGACCGGGCCGTGACGCTCTGCCGACATCTCGGCATCGACACCGACGGGGTCACCGCCCGCTGCACCGGCTGCGGATCGAGCCTGCTGGCGCAGAAGGCGGCCCGTGACTACCTGGCCAGCGGCAAGGCGGTCCTGGACGCGGTTCGCCACCGACCGCCTGCGGTCAGCTCGCCCGCCGACCCGAGCGTCACGGACGCGCTGCGTCGATGACCGCTCCGGTGATCCGACGGGCGGGTGGCCGCTTCGGCCGATCCGGGCGCTGGGCCACCCGGCACGGCGGAGGCCGCCGGTCGGTGACCGCTTCGCTGTACCGGTGACGGACCGGCGTCAGGCGGCGGCTCGGCGTCAGGTGGTGGCGAAGGCGGCGCGGCGGCGGGTGTCGACCTCGGCGGCCAGCGCGGGGGCACGGTCCAGCGCCTCCCGGTAGCCGCAGCCGGCCAGCCAGTTCGCCAGCATCAGGTGGCCGCCCTCGGTGAGCACCGACTCCGGGTGGAACTGCACACCCTCGACGGGCAGCGTCCGGTGCCGCATCGCCATCACCACGCCGGACTCCGTCCGGCCGGTGACCTCCAGCTCCTCCGGCAGCGTCTCGGGCAGGACGGCGAGCGAGTGGTAGCGGGTCGCCGTGAACGGGTCGGGCAGACCGGCGAGTACGCCGACCGAGTCGTGGCGTACCTCCGAGGTCTTGCCGTGCAGCAGTTCGGGTGCGCGGGCGACGGTGGCGCCGTACGCCTCGCCGATCGCCTGGTGACCGAGGCAGACGCCGAAGATCGGAATCTCGCCCGCGTACCGGCGGATCACGTCGAGGCAGATGCCGGCCCGGTCGGGGCTGCCCGGTCCCGGTGAGAGCAGGATGCCGTCGGCACCGACCCGTCCCACCTCCGCCACGTCCATCTCGTCGTTGCGCCGTACCTCGCACTCGACGCCGAGCTGGCCGAGATACTGCACCAGGTTGAAGACGAACGAGTCGTAGTTGTCGATCACCAGGACGCGCATCGGCCTCACTCGTCTTCGTCCGGCGGCGGGGTGTTGTTCCGGTCGGTGTCGTACGGCAGGTCGTGCTCGTCGCCCGGCGGGGCGTCGGAGGGGTCCCCACCGGGCACCACGTCACCGCCGGGTACCCCGGGACCGTCGTCCTGCTGGGTCACCTGGACGTCCTCTCCGGTGAACGGGAGGTGCGGCCCGGCCCAGGGGAACACCACGTACCAGAGCAGCGCCACCGCGGTGGTGGCGAGCAGCAGACTGCCGACGAGTTTGCCGGGCACCCCGAAGGGCAGCTTGCGCCAGATCCAGGCGTACATGGTCAGGCTCCCAGCTCCGCCGGGCGCCCCTCGGCCTTCGGCTGCGTACGGGTCAACTCGGCGTGGACGATCAACCGCTCGTAGTTGTCGAACTTGGGGTTGCAGGTGGTCAGCGTCAGCATCCGTTTGGACGGCCGGACCCCCGGCCGCCCCGGCACGGGCGCGACCACCTCCACCTGGGACGGCTTCACGATGTGGTTCTCGGTGACCTGGTAGACGTACCAGTCGTCGCGGCCCTCGACCACGATGGCGTCACCGTCGCGCAGCTCGTCCAGTCGCCAGAAGGTGGCCCGGTTGCGGTGCCCGGCCACGGAGAAGTTGCCGACCTGACCGGGCAGGGCGCTGTCCGGGTAGTGGCCCGGCGCGTACCGGATGTCCTCCTGGCGGACACCCTCGACGACGATCCACTCCTTCTCGAATTTCGGAATGTAGAGCCCGGCGATCGGCTTGCCGTTGACCGGCGGTTTCGGGGACGCGGACGCCGAGGCGCTGGCCGAGGGAGCCACCGTCGGGTCGCCCTCGGGCCCCCACGCCTGCGCGAGCTGCTGGCTCAGCTCGCCCTGGTGCGCGTCGACGATCGCCGACTTGCCCCAGATCTCGTATCCGGCGAAGAGGAGCACCACCAGGCCGAACGTGATCAGCAGTTCGCCGCTGAAGCGCAGACTGGTGCGGACCCGGGACCACGCGGACGGCCGGGTCAGCTCGGAGTAGACGCTCTTGTAGCCCTCGTCGGTCTGGTGCGGCCGGAGCTGCACCACCCGGTCGCCGCGTCGCGGCTTGGGCGCCTCGGCCCCCTTGTCGGCACCGTCAGCCGGGTCGTCGGTCTTCGGCGGCCGGGGCACGGCTCCCATCAGGGCGGTGGAGTCCATCGCGGGCGGGGTGCTCGGCCGGGTGCCGGTGATCGCCGGGATGAGGGCGGTGGCGCCCGGGTCGGCCGGTCGCCCGCCGTCCGGGCGGGAACCGCCGGACGCCCCGCCGGGCGGCGACAACGCCGGGGTGGTGCCGGTCGGCGACGTCGGGCCGCCGCGCGTCGGCGAGGAGGGGGTGCCTCCCGTCGGTGGTGGCGTGGAAGCTCCCCCGGTCGGCGACGACGTGGGCGGACCGCTGGTCGGGGAGGTGGCGGAGCGGGCCGGGCCGCCGATCGCCGGCATCAGCGCCGTCGGCCCCTCACCCGCCCAGCCATGCTCGGTGGGCTGCCCCGAGGCTGAGGCGTCGCGGCCGTCCCGGTTTCCCGCCCGCCATGCTGCGGGCGGCGGCGGGCCGGCGGGCTGAGACGTCGGGTGCTGCCCCGCCGGGTGCTGCCCCGCCGGGTGCTGCCCCGCCGGGTGCTGCCCCGCCGGGTGCGGTGACGTCGGGTGCTGCGGGGCGGCGGGCTGCGGGCGGGTGGGCTGCGCCGCCGGGTACGGCGATGCCGGGTGCTGCGGAGCTTGGTGCTGCGGGCGGGTGGGCTCCGACGGCGGAAGCTGCCCGGGCTGCGTACCGTGCCGCGCCTGCGCCGGGTCGAGACCGTGCCGGGCGTACGGCGACTGTCCCGGTCCGACAGGTGGGGTCTGGGTCGGTGGGTGACCGGGCTGGGGTGTGGCCGGTCGCACCGGGCCGGCATCCGACCGGGGTGGGCCGGCCCCTGGCGGGACGGAACCGCTTCCCGAAGGGGCCAGGCGGGGTACGTCCGGGTGCGTGGATCTGGGGCCTTGTGGCGGTGACCCGGCATCGGGCGGGGTCGGCGCGGCGGGACGCCGAGCCTCGAAGGCCCCGCGCCACGGGGTCGGACCGACGGGGATGTCCGGTTCGCCGGAAGGCAGGGGCACGCCGTTCCACTGACCGGCGCCGGTCGGGCTCTGCCGTCGAGCGGTTCCGCCGACCGGCGGCACGTTCGGCGACGGGCCCCACTGCCCCGGCGTCCGCTCCTGGCCCGGCGTCCGCTCCTGCCCCGGCGTCCGCTCCTGCCCCGGCGTCCGCTCCTGGCTCGGCGCCCGGTCCTGGCCTGGCGTCCGCTCCTGGCCCGGTGCGGCATCCCAGCGGCCGGGTGCTCCGGAGCCGCCCTGGCCGGTTGGTGTGCCGAAGCGAGGACCCGGTCCACTCTCCGGCGGGGCGGAGGTGTCCCAGCGGCCGGGCGTGCTGTTCCACCGACCGGCCGGGCCGGTGGTCTCCGCGGAGCGGGTGTCGCCCGTCTCGGACGGCCGGGTGCCGGGTGGGACCGGCGGACGGCGCTCGGGCCCGGCCGACGATCGGGTGTCCGGCGTGGCGGCGCGACGGCTGTCGGGCGTGGCCCGGGGGCGGCTGTCGGGCGTGGCCGGGTCGGGCCGCTCGACCTTCGGCAGGAAGGCGGTGGATTCGTCGGCCTGGTCGCGGTGCCGGCCGTCGGGGTGCGTGCTCACTGCGTGCTCACCTCGGCACCGTCGCCGATCGCAGGGTGGTCGAGTCCTCGAACGCGGGCACGGTGACGGGGCCGGGAAGCTCCTGGTAGCCGAGCTGGTAGTTGTCGACCGCGTCCCTGAACCACCGGACTCCCTCGGAAGCGGCGAGGGCCTGCCGCAGTGCGGCGGGGTCGCCAATCGCTACGATCTTGAACGGAGGGGAGTACACCCGGCCGTGCAACAGCAGGGTGTTACCCACGCAGCGTACCGCGCTGGTCGCCAGGACGCGGACGTTCATGATTGACATGGCCTCGGCGCCACCGGCCCACAACGCGTTCACCACGGCCTGGACGTCACCCTGGTGCACGACGAGATCGTCGTTGGTGGCCCCTTCGGGCAGGTTGTTGAGCCGGGGCGCGTCGTCGAGCACGACGGTCATCCCCGAGCCGGTCAACTCCGTGAAACCGGCGGTGCCGAGGCTGGCGGTGCCGCGTTCCTGCTGCTCCTTGATCGGCCCGTCCGAGTCGGCGAGGTCGGCCGTACGGCTCTCGACCTCCTTGCGCAGCGTCGCGGCGCGCTCCTCGTTCGCCGCCACCTGGGTGCGGCGGTCCTCGATCAGCTCGGTGAGCTGCGGGCGTCGGTCCTCACGCAGGTTCGTGCCGCCCGCCGTGGTGGCGGTGGTGGTGAAGAGCAGGCCGGCCGCGGCGGCGATCAGCGGTACGCCGATCGACCAGCCCGGACGGCGCTGACGGGGCCGGCGGGGCAGCAACCCGGCGACGAGTCGTCGCAGCGCCTTCTGCCACGACGCTGCGCCGGACGTGTACTCCACGGCCGTTCCCCCTTGTCCTCCGGCTCCGGCACCCGAGGGTGCGGCGGAGCGACAGTCGCCCGCCCGTCCGATTCGCCGATGCCGGGCATCGGTCTGGCCTCATTCGTGGATTGGACGGGCCTTCCGGACTACGCTAGCTGTCGAACATTATTGGCCATGGACCGTCGCCCTCGCGCCCGGTTGTCAGGCCGGACGAGGTCGTAACCCCTCTGGAGAGCGTCGTGCCCAAGTCTCAGGTCCGCAAGAAGAAGGTGTACACCCCGCCCACGGACGTGCGCCCGACGACGACATCGGCGTCTCGCAAGCCGAGCCCGGTCTGGCTGCCCGCCACGGCCGTGTCGCTGATCGCCTTCGGCATCGCGTGGCTGGTGGTCTACTACCTGTCCGAGCAGGAGTACCCGGTCATGGAGCTCGGGTACTGGAACCTCGCGATCGGCTTCGGCGCGATGGTCGCCTCGCTGATCCTGCTCTCCCGCTGGCGCTGATTCCCTGATCAACGGCCACCTGCACAGGCCCCGACCGAGCGGACTCGGCGGCGGCCTCCTAAGGTGTGCGCAGGGCGGCGTGGCCCAGGTGCGAGAAGTCTCACGTTACTGCTGAGTAACCTTGCGCGTAAGCTGCATCGCATGACCGAGTGGACCGAGGTCATCGACCGATCCGGGTCGAGGTGCGGCACCCTGGGGTGACCAACCGCACCCCGACCCCGGTCGCCGAGCCGCTCGACAGGCAGCAGACCGGGAGGCCAACTCGATGGGCAGCGTCCAGATCGTCACCACGATCCTCGCGGCCGCCATCACCGCCGTGGCGGTGTGGCTTGCGGTACGTGCGGTCTCGAAGATGTTCGCCGTGATCCGGCTGGGTCAGCCCGACCCCGCCCGCTCGGGCGACCACGTCGCGCGGACGAAGACCATGCTCGCGGAGACGGCCGGGCACACCCGGATGCTGCGCTGGAGCGTGGTCGGCGCCGCGCACTGGTTCGTGATGGTCGGCTTCCTCGTGCTGTCGCTGCTGGTGCTCGAGGCGTACTTCGAGGTGGTGTCGCCGACCGCCGGGCTGCCGCTGGTCGGTGGCTGGGCGCTCTACGGACTGGTCACCGAGTGGATCGGCATCCTCGGTGTCGTCGGCATCGTGGTGCTGATCGCGATCCGGGTGGCCAACCGTCCGAGCCAGGCCGGACGCCGGTCGCGGTTCACCGGCTCCACCATGTGGCAGGGCTACTTCGTCGAGGCCGTCGTCCTCGCCGTCCTGGTCATGGGCTTCCTGATCCGTGGCTTCAAGGTCGCCACCGACCACTTCGAGTACCCGACCTGGGCCACCCCGCTGAGTCACGCGGTCGGCTCGGTGCTGCCGGACTGGGAGTCCGGGGTCAGTGTCGCCGCCCTCATCAAGATCGCGATTTCGATGACCTGGCTCATCGTGATCTCGCTGAACGTGACCATGGGCGTCGCCTGGCACCGCTTCCTCGCCTTCCCGAACATCTACTTCAAGCGGAAGCCCGGTGCCTCCGGCTCCGGACTCGGGCCGCTGCGGCCGATGACGAGCGAGGGCAAGCCGCTGGACTTCGAGGAGGCCGATCCGGAGAAGGACCAGTTCGGCGTCGCGCACGTCGAGCAGTTCACCTGGAAGGGCCTGCTGGACTTCAGCACCTGCACCGAGTGCGGCCGGTGCCAGTCGCAGTGCCCGGCGTGGAACACCGGCAAGCCGTTGTCGCCGAAGCTGCTGGTGCTCAGCCTGCGCGACCACGCGTACGCCAAGGCGCCCTATCTGCTGGCCGGCGGCGGTAAGGACCTCACCGGCGAGGAGAAGGCCACCGCCGCGCAGCTCGCCCACCTCGACGTGCTGGCCCTCGCCGAGGCGGAGAAGCCGCTGATCGGCGACGCCGAGGCGGGCGGCGTGATCGACCCGGACGTGCTCTGGTCGTGCACCACCTGCGGCGCCTGCGTCGAGCAGTGCCCGGTGGACATCGAGCACGTCGACCACATCGTCGACATGCGCCGCTACCAGGTGCTGATCGAGTCGAACTTCCCCTCCGAGGCCGGCGTGATGCTGCGCAACCTGGAGAACAAGGGCAACCCCTGGGGCGCGCCGCAGAACACCCGGGAGGACTGGACCAAGGGCCTCGACTTCGAGGTGCCCCGGGTCGGCGAGGTCGAGGACTTCGAATACCTGTTCTGGGTGGGCTGTGCCGGTGCCTTCGAGGACCGCGCCAAGAAGACCACCCGGGCGGTCGCCACGCTGCTGAACGAGGCGGGTGTCTCGTTCGCCATCCTCGGTGAGGGCGAGACCTGCTCGGGCGATCCGGCCCGCCGGATCGGCAACGAGTTCGTCTTCCAGATGCTCGCCCAGCAGAACGTGGAGACGCTCAACGAGGCGTTCGAGGGTCGCGAGAAGGCCAAGCGCAAGATCGTCGCGACCTGTCCGCACTGCTTCAACACCCTGGGCAACGAGTACGGCCAGCTCGGCGGCGAGTTCGAGGTGGTGCACCACACCCAGTTGCTGGCGCACCTGGTCGCCACCGGCAAGCTGACCCCGGTGCAGCCGGTCGACGGCGGCGTCACCTATCACGACCCGTGCTACCTGGGCCGACACAACCGGGTCTTCACCCCGCCACGCGAGGTGCTGGGCAGCGCCGTCGGCGCCGACAACGACCTCGTCGAGATGCCGCGCAACAGCGAGCGTTCCTTCTGCTGCGGCGCCGGTGGCGCGCGCATGTGGATGGAGGAGCGGATCGGCAAGCGGATCAATGTGGATCGGGTCGAGGAGGCCATGTCCACCGGTGCGAAGACCGTCGCGGTCGGCTGTCCGTTCTGCTCCACGATGCTCAGTGACGGAGTGAACGGCAAGGGCGCCGGCGACCAGGTCGAGGTGGTCGACGTGGCCAGCGTGCTGCTGCGTTCGATCAAGCCGGAACAGGCCCGGGGCGCCGAGGAGGGCGAGCCGGTCGCCGGTTGACCAGCGCGAACGTCGGGACGTGTCGGGCATCTGTACGGATGCCGACACGTCCCGATTTTTATATTGGCGTAGATAACTGTAACGAATTGGTCGACACCCTTTGTGTGCGGTCGGTCGCACAAAGGTGAATGAGCCGTTGGTTGCCTTGATTCCGCTGCGCGCCTTCCCTAATGTGGGGCACCGACCGCCGTGGTCGTCTGTCTCGCCCCTTACCGCTAGCGGGACGCCCGGTGGTCGGTCGCAAAGGAGTCGGTGCCGGTGGCAACCATGCCCCTCCATCGTCATGCGCCGGGACGTTCCACCCCCGTGCGCGGGCTGCGCAAGGCCGCTCGCCGCCTGGTCGTCCTGGTCGCCGCTGCTGCGGTCGGTGCCGGCCTGGTCGCCGCGCCCGCGTACGCCGCGCCGTCGGTGGACGAGATCGAGCGCCAGATCGACAAGCAGTGGCAGCAGCTCGAACCCACCATCGAGCAGTTCAACAAGGTGCGCTCGGAGCTGAGGGTCAACCGCGAGAAGGTCGACAAGCTGGAGAAGAAGATCCAGCCGTTGGCCCTGGAGACCGAGTTGGCGATGAACCGCGTCGCCGGTCTCGCCTCCCGGTACTACATCACCGGCCCCTCGCAGGAACTCGGCGCGGTGCTGCTCAACGCGAAGCCGGACCAGCTCGGTGAGCAGATGGCCCTCCTCGACCGGCTCGCCTGGGAGGAGCGCCGCCAGCTCGAGGGCGTCATGAAGATCCGCAAGAAGTACGACGACCAGAAGGCCACCCTCGACGCGCTGATCGTCGACCAGGAGGCCAAGCAGAAGCAGCTGGCGGCGAAGAAGAAGCAGATCGACGCCGAGATCAAGCGGCTGGAGCGGTCCCTGCCGGTCACCACGGTCAAGACCACCAACTGCCCGACCATCAACGGCGTGGTCAGCGACGCGGCCCGGACGGCCATCCGGACCGCCTGCGCCCAGGTCGGCAAGCCGTACGTCTGGGGCGCCACCGGGCCGAACTCGTTCGACTGCTCCGGTCTCACCCAGTACGCGTACCGGGCGGCGGGTATCTCCCTGACCCACTTCACCGGCGCCCAGTGGCGCGAGGGCAAGGCGATCTCGCGGGCCGACGCCCGCCCCGGTGACCTCGTGTTCTTCCGCAGCGACGTGAGTCACGTCGGGATCTATCTGGGCAACAACACGATGGTGCACGCGGCGCGTGCCGGTGTTCCGGTCAACGTCTCGCCGATCACGACGATGCCGGTCGCCGGCTTCCGTCGACCAGGCTGACGCCTGAGCGCGTACGCAGGAACCACGGAAGGCCCTCGGTCAAGCGACCGGGGGCCTTCTTCGTTGTCGGATTAATGCACCGAGAGTGACGGTGTGGGTGTGTTGCGTATTGACGCCGGTCGTCCCTACGCTGGGCAATCGTCGGCCCGCTGGCACAACCGCCCATCCGGGGCGGTGACGGTCCGACACCGCCGAGTCGCTGTCCGAGCGAGCCGGGGACCCAGGTTTCCGGGGTGAGTCCGCGATGGTCGCGGTAGGGCGTCCCGGGCGCCCGAACCCGTCAGCTAACCCGGTAGGCGGTCTGGGAAGAAGGAGTACGCAGCCCGGTGGCACACCATGCCCCGCGGCCACCGTCGTACCGGCCGGGGACATCCGGCCCGACGACGGCTGCGCCGCGATTCCGCTGGTACCGCTGCACCACCGCACTCGCCGCACTCGCCGCGACCGCCGTCCTGCTGACCGGTGGCGCGACGGCGGCCCACGCCGACCCGACCGTCGACGACATCGAGCGCCAGATCGACGAGGACTGGAACCGGCTCGAAGCCGTCATCGAACGACACAACGCGACCCGACAGGACCTGGCCGGCACCCGCCGGGAGGCGGACGCCCTGACCGCCCGTATCGCCCCGCTGCAACTGCAGGTGGACGAGGCGATGAAGCGGGTCGGCGCGCTGGCCGCGCGGGCGTACCGGGGCGAGCCGGTCCGCGCCGTGAACACGTTGCTGGGCAGCCGGTCCCCGAGCGAGGTCGTCGCCCAGCTCGGCCTGCTCGACCGGTACGCCCGATTCCAGCAGGAGGACGTACGCCAGGCGAGTGAACTGCGGGACGAACTCGCCGCCGCCCGAGCCGGACTGGACCGCACCATCGTCGAGCTGACCCGTACCGAAGCCGACCTGGCCGCGAAGCGGCGGCAGATCGACACCGAGATCGACCGGTTGCAGCGGTTGCGGCTGCGGGCGTACGACGACGGGGGTGGTGGTCCGCTGCGGCCGGCGCCCTGTCCGGCCACCTACCCGGGTGGCCCGGCCGGCGAGGCGGTCACCTTCGCGTGCGCCCAGATCGGCAAGCCGTACTCGTGGGGTGCCGAGGGGCCGCACGCGTACGACTGCTCGGGGTTGATGTTGGCCGCGTGGGCGCGGGCCGGGGTGTCGCTGCCGCACAACGCGGCGCGGCAGCGGCAGGTCACCGCCTCGGTCAGTCGCGGCGACCTGCGCCCGGGTGACCTGGTCTTCTACTTCCGCGACCTGCACCACGTGGGGATGTACGTCGGCGGCGGCTGGGTGGTGCACGCCTCCCGTGCCGGCAAGCCGATCGCGATGAAGCGGATGGACACCAGTCCGATCCACAGTTTCGGTCGGCCCGGCTGAGTCCTCGGGCGGACGACCACGGGCCCGCGTCCGCGCGGCGCGGGCCCGCCGGTGGTCAGCGGGTCGGCCAGGTACGCCAGTTCTGCCAGGCACGGCTCGGCGTCGGGCCGCGCTGCCCCTGGTAGCGCGAGCCGTAGACGAGCGAGCCGTACGGGTGCTCGGCGGGCGAGGCGAGCCGGAAGATGCAGAGCTGACCGATCTTCATGCCGGGCCAGAGCATGATCGGCAGGTTGGCCACGTTGGACAGTTCCAACGTGACGTGGCCGGAGAAGCCGGGGTCGATGAAGCCGGCGGTGGAGTGCGTCAGCAGGCCGAGGCGACCGAGGCTGGACTTGCCTTCGAGCCGGCCGGCGAGCTGGTCGCCGAGCGAGATCACCTCGAGCGTGGAGGCGAGCACGAACTCGCCTGGGTGCAGCACGAACGGCTCGCCGTCGGGCACCTCCACCGGCGAGGTGAGATCGTCCTGCTGGGTGGCCGGGTCGATGTGTGTGTAGAGGTGGTTGTTGAACACCCGGAAGAGCTTGTCCAGGCGTACGTCGATGCTGGACGGCTGCACCAGGGTGGGCTCGAAGGGCTCCAGCGCCAGGGTGCCGGCCTTGATCTCGGAGACCAGGTCACGGTCGGAGAGCAGCATCGCCACACCATAGCGGCCGGTAGTCGTGACCTGCGTGTCGGACTACCTGCTTAGAACGTATGTTCGATAGGATGTCGGCATGGCTTCCTGGTCCGATTTCGCCGTCGACGAGCCCCGACTCGCCGACGGGATCCGCCTTCTCATGCAGCAGTACGGCCCGGGCTTCGGCTACCTGGCCACGGTCCGCGCCGACGGCGGGCCCCGGGTGCACCCGGTCTCCCCGGTGATCACCGACGACGGTCTGTTCTGCTTCGTGATCGACTCGCCGAAGCGGCGCGACCTGGAACGCGACGGGCGTTACGCGCTCCACTCGTTCCCGGCGGAGGAGAGCGACGACGAGGCGTACGTCGCCGGCCGGGCCCGACCCGTCACCGACGACGCCACGGTGGCCCGGTTGGCGCTCGCGGCCCGTGCCGCCCCGCACGCCGACTGGCGCCTGTTCGAGTTCACCGTCGACGTGGCGATGCTCGCCCGGCACGAGCGCGCCGCCACCGGCGGGCTGGTCGGTGAGCCGGCCGTGCAGGTCTGGCTCGACCCGGCCGGTGCCACTCCGCAGGCCGCCCGGCCCACGCCCCACCGGACCCGTGCGGCCCGACATGTCCGCGCCGCCTGAACCGACCGGTGCCGGTCCCGCCTGACGACGGGACCGGCACCGGAGGTACGCGCCGACGGCTGCCGCGCTACGCGCGGTACGTGTTCCACGCGTTGATCATCCGGGTCGCCTGACCCGGGGTGAACTGGTACATGCAGGTGTCGTACGTGTAGTCCATGAAGTTGGTGATCGGGTCCAGCCCCGCGGTGGAGCAGGTGTCCCGACCGGTCGGGCACTGGTAGGCCGGCGACGCCTCCGCCGGAGTGTCGGAAACCTGGTCGCCGCTGCCCGAGCAGCCGCCCTGGAACGTGTGGTACAGGTTCAGCCAGTGACCGACCTCGTGGGTGCCGGTGTCACCCTGGTTGTAGTTGGTGGCGGTGCCACCCGGCAGCGACTCGCTGAGCACGACCACGCCGTCCATCACGTTCAGCGTGCTCTGCGGGAAGGTCGCCCAGCCGAGCAGGCCCCCGCTCAGCTCGCCGAGATAGATGTTGAGCGTGCCCTTGGTGCCCTGCCGGAGCTGGGTCTTCATCTGCCGCTCGGCCGTGGAGCCCTGCCGGATCGGATACCACGACGTGTTGGTGACCCGGTTGATGCTCTGCAACTGGAACGCGAAGGCGGTGGCGGCACCGCCCGTCGCACCGGCGAACGACTGGTTCAGCACACTGATCTGCGACTGGATCATCGAGTCGGGGATGTTCCCGCCGGCCCGGGTGGTGTCCTTGCGGATCACGTGCACCACGACCGGGATGGTGACCGAGGCCGCGGCGGCCTGGGCGCTGAGCGTACGCTGGCCGACCCGCTTGGCCCGCTCCTGCAACAGGTCGGCGAACTCCGACTCCCGCTGGTGCAGTTGAGCCATGGTCAACTCGTTCGGGTCGTGCTTGACGACCGCGTCGCCCCGGACCCGGGCCGCAGTGCCCGTCGGGTCCTCACACACCTCGTCGGCGGAGACGGCGGCAGCCGTCGGAATGGCGGCCGTGGTGGCCGCCGGCAGCAGACCGACCGTGGCCACACCGAGCGCCACCGCCAGCGACGTCGATGCGATGCCGGCGATCCGCCGGTTCAGCAGGACGGGACGGAGTCCCATAAGCCCACCTCTTTCTGGCGACGCGACCGGGGGTTGTGTCGCGTCGTGCGGGAAACGTGGGGCAGACGTTACAACGCATCGACAGATTTGAGAATGGCTATGTGTTGCCGGCGTGCAACTTCTTGCGGAGCGTGCGGAGGCGGGCCGGGCAGGGTGGCCGGCGGGGGTGGCTGGGTGCACCGGGGCGACGGCTCAGGTACAGTGGTGCCGCTTGCGGGTGTAGTTCAATGGCAGAACATCAGCTTCCCAAGCTGACAGTGCGGGTTCGATTCCCGTCACCCGCTCCAGCGTGAAGCCCAGGTCAGGATGCGCTCCCGACCTGGGCTTCATTCATGCCGACCGCTTCTCGGGCATGCTGTGCCTGCTGCGCGTCAAGGCGCAGAGCAGTCGATAGGCGAGGTCGACGGCGCGTTGCTCCCGTCTACGTGAGCCCCAGAGTCGGTTGATGGTCGCCAGTTCGGCGCGGACGTCGGCCCGGGTGTTTAGAGCTAGGCGCCGGTCTCTGACCCAGATCGCGCCTGCGGCTCTCATTGATCAAGGAAGCGCGTCATGGCATCGCGCATCTGCCGGTTCGGATCACTTGGTATTAGGTCAGGTTCGGAGGACGTGTGGCTGGCAACGAGTTGAGCCACGGTCGAGGTCGGGCGCTTCCGTTCGGCTGGGTATCGGGCCGGAGACTGTTGCCCTGTCGGTCTTCCTCGACCCCCTCGCGAAAGGGTGGGAAGGGTGGCAGGGCGTCCGTACCTGGAGGTCTATGGAACGTGAGCTTTGCTGGAGGCTGGCGAGGAGATGACCCAGGTGGCTGCCGAGATCAGCAACCTGCTTTGGCTGTAGCGGCCCCTCCCCGCACATGCCATGAGCGTGTCGTACGGAGCTTGTCTGAGGTGAGGAATGCGCGCAGACTATGGCAGACGGAGCGCCATAGAGTGCTGCATGAGGAGTCAGGCCGTGGTCAAGGTGCCACAGTCGCGTATCGATTGGAACCTTCAGCGGTTTCGGATCGCGCTGGTCGACCTACGCGACCTGTTACGCCAGGCTGACACCGAGCACTGGGCACAGTGGGCGGACCGAGCGCTTACCCGCTTGGATGCTGGCGATGTGACTGGCCTCGATTACTGGATGGATGCATACGGCGGGATGGGGAGCATCAGCGATCTGTCGATCATCGGAAGCGGCTCGCTGTCGCCGGATCGAGAGCGGGCTGTCTCCGAGCAGATCGAGGAGCTGCGAGGGCTGTGTTACGGCCTGGCCGCGCAGCTCAAGGCCGACATTCAGGAGTCTCGGCAGCAATGACTGCTCGAGCATGCCCGATCCAACGGTCGACGTCCGGCGTTGCAGACGGCGGCTACCACCGACGGGGCGAAAGCACGGCCAGGAGATGACGGGCCGATGGGTAGGGCTGAGCTACGAGGGCACGATCGTCACCGGGTGGGGCGGAATGGCGCACAGTGAGCAGGAAGCCCGCGCCACCATAGACAGGCTCAGGGACGGGGGAGATCGCAGGTGACTGACGTCGTTGAGGTGATCATTACCGGGCCGGACGCCGAGTGGCTGGCAGCCTTCACGCGCCGCCTGGTGGACGACCGTCTGGCCGCCTGTGGACACCACCTCGTTCCGATTCGCTCGATCTATCGGTGGCAGGGCACGGTCCACGACGAACAGGAGGCGCGGGTGGCGCTGCACACCCGGGCGAGCCTGGTCGACCGCATCACCGCCCGTGTGAACGCGGAGCATCCGTACGAGGTGCCCTGCGTCATCGCCCTGCCCGTGAGCCAGGGGAATCCCGCCTACCTCCGATGGGTGCTGGATGAGACAGAACCAGCGTGAGCATTTCATCGTGGTGAAGGTTGTCGCTCCGAGCTGTTGATCTGAAGTCGGGTTGAGGTTCTAGCCTCAGTCTGACCGATTTCCGGCACGAAGGAGGGCGGCATGACCGTCGTCTACCGAGTGGACAAGTTCGACGTCCCGGAACCCGCGCGTGCGGAGTTCTGGCGACACGTACGGCGAACTCACGCGATCCTGCGGGATCAGCCGGGATTCCTCGACGATGCCCTACTGGAACAGCACTCCGGCCCGGGGCGCTTCAACGCAGTCACCATCGTGCGGTGGTCGTCTGCGGACGATCTGCCCTCGGCCCGTGCTGCCGTGCAGGCGGCGCATCGCGCGGAGGGTTTCGAGCCAGCTGCCTTCTTCACGGCGGCCGGCATCGAGGCGGACCTGGCGAACTATGTGGAGATCGAGGCCTGATGCGCGACGCCGGGCCGGGAAAACAGTGACGATCATGGGATGTGGCGGACTTCTACGCTGCCGTCCATGACTGATGGCGAGATCTGGCGTCTGTGTCACCGGGACGAGGTGGTGGCCGCGATCGAGGTGCGGAGCCGTGACTTCCCGTGGACGTACGGGCGGCTCCGTCCGCTGGCGGGGTTCGAGCAGTTCCGTCCGCTCTTCGTGGCGCGGAGCGCCGCTCTCGACGCGGACGACGACGAGGCCATGGTGCGGATCGATGACGAGATCAGTGCCGCTTTCACCCTGGTCCGTCCGGATGGTGGCCGGGTCGCCGAGTTCCTGTTCAGCGTCGAAGGCGACGAGGCCGGGTTCCGCTGGCTGGACGAGCCTGTCACGGACGAGTAGGCGTACCTCCCGGTTCTTGTCGGACGGCGGTCTTACGGTGGGCGCATGGTCGAGATTCTGCTGTTTCACCATGCTCAGGGGCAGACGCCGGGGTTCCTGGCGCTGGCCGACCGGTGGCGGGCCGCCGGGCACACCGTGCACACCCCTGACCTGTACGACGGTGCCACCTTCGGCACGGTCGACGAGGGGGTCGCGCACGCCGAGTCGATCGGGTTCGGTGAGATCATCCGACGCGGGACGGCGGCGGCCGAGGCGTTGCCCGAGCGGCTCGTCTACGCGGGCTGTTCGCTCGGGAACCTGCCGGCGCAGTCGCTCACCCAGACCCGTCCGGGTGCCCTGGGCGCGTTGCTGCTCTACGGTGCGGTGCCTCCGGAGGAGTTCGACAGCCCGTGGCCGGCCGGAACGCCGGTGCAGATGCACGCGATGGCCGACGACGAGTGGGCCGAGGTGCCGGCGATGCGGGCGATGACGGCGGATATCGACGGCGCCGAGCTGTATCTCTACCCCGGTGCCGGGCACCTCTTCGCCGATGCGGGTGGCGTCGACTACGACGAGCCGGCCGCCGAGCTGCTGATCGGGCGCACGCTGGACTTCCTCGCCCGGCTGGGCTGAGCCCACACGCTCGACCGGCTGGGCTGAGGTCGCAGGTCGGTCGCCGTACCCTGGCGATCATGAGATTCGGCATCGTGATCCTGCCCGACCAGCGGTGGTCGGTGGCGCGCCACCGGTGGCAGCAGGCGGAGGAGTGGGGCTTCGACCACGCCTGGACGTACGACCACCTGGGCTGGCGGGATCTGGTGGACGGCCCGTGGTTCGACTCGATGGGTACGCTGACCGCCGCCGCGACGGTGACCTCGCGGCTCCGGCTCGGCACGCTCGTGGCGTCCCCGAACTTCCGGCATCCGGCGGCCTTCGCCCGGCAGGTGACCTCGCTCGACGACGTGTCCGACGGGCGGGTACTGCTCGGGCTCGGCGCGGGCGGCATCGGCTTCGACTCGGCGGTGCTCGGTGGCGAGACGCTGCCGCCGCGACAGCGGGTGGACCGGTTCGCCGAGTTCACCGAGCTGCTCGACGCGATCCTGCTCACCGACGGCACGACCTGGCGGGGCGAGTGGTTCGCGGCGGTGGACGCGCGGAACAACCCGGGCTGCGTACAGACGCCTCGGGTGCCGTTCGTGATGGCAGCCAACGGTCCCCGGTCGATGCGGCTGGTCAGCCGGTTCGGGCAGGGCTGGGTGACCACCGGACCGGACGTCGACGACCTGGGCGAGTGGTGGGACGGGGTGGCCGAGCTGGTGGCCCGGATGGACGCCCGGCTCGTCGCCGACCGGCGTGACCCGGCCAGCCTGGACCGTTACCTCTCGCTGGACTCGGCACCGGCCTTCTCGCTGGGCAGCGCGCAGTTCTTCGCCGACCAGGTGGGCCGCGCGGCGGAGCTGGGCTTCACCGACGTGATCACGCACTGGCCCCGGGAGAGCAGTTGGTACGCGGGCGACGAGTCGGTGCTCGTCGACGTGGCCACCCGACTGCTGCCCGACCTGCGCGGCTGAGGTGTCCTACGTCCCGTACGCGCCCTCGTCGCCTCGGCTGACCAGCCGGAAGCGTACGCAGACGATCTCGGTGTCGTCGGTGACCGGCGTGCCGAGCCGGGCCCAGTAGGCGGCGTGCCCGGCCCGCCACTCCTCGATCGAGCGGTCGCCCTCCCCCTCGGAGCGGGCGAAGTCCCAGCTCACCTCGGCGAAGCGGGTCACCTCCACACCTGTCACCTCGACCACGGCCACCAGGGAGTCCTGGTCGTCGACGACAACCAGCCGTTCACCGACGTGTTCCAGGTCCTCGCGCTCCTCGGCGTACTCGGTGAGCAAGCCGGCGGTGGCGGTCTTCACCTCGCCCAGGACCAGGGTGTTGAGCCTCGCACGAAGCTCGCCGGACGTGCCGAGGGCGAGGGTGCGTAGTCCGCCGACGCGTGGCCACATGACGCGAGATTACCGGTGGGGCCGACGGATTCCGGTCGGTTCTCCACGGGTGGAGAGTCCGCATGGGAGCGGTACGGTCGATGCCCGACGAACGAGGAGATGTCGATGGCGGACCGACGCGCGGTGCTCATTCCCGGACGCGGCTACGACACCCGGTATCCGCTCTTCCTCTATCTGGGTGAGGCGCTGCGTCGGCTTGGTTTCGGGCTGCACGGCATCGCCTGGCAGGTGCCGGAGGACTTCGACCCCAACACCATCGGCCGGTGGGTCTGCGACGAGGTCGCCCCGACCTTGACCGAGCGCACCGACCTGCTGGTCGGCAAGTCGCTCGGCTCGCTGGCCGCGCCACTCGCGGTCGAGCGGCGGCTACCCGCCGTCTGGTTGACGCCGCTGCTGCACCGGGGTGAGGTGGTCGACGCGCTGCGCCGGTCCACCGCCCCGTTCCTGCTGGTGGGGGGTACGGCCGACTCGTCCTGGGATGGCGGGATCGCCCGCCGGTTGACCCCGCACGTGCTGGAGATCACGGCCGCCGACCACGCGCTGATGGTGCCGGGGCCGTTGGCCCGGTCCGCCGAGGTGCTCGGCAAGGTCTGCACGGTGGTCGAGGACTTCGTCCGCTGACCCCGCCCGGGTCGGCTTCGGATGCCGGCCTCCGGCGGCGGCTGGTGCTTGGCGATGGCTGGTGTTCGGCGGCTGGTGTTCGGCGGCGGCGCGGCGGGGTTCGCTGTTAGCAGGGGACCCCTGCTATGCACGAGGCGTTAATAAGGTGCCCTTCCTTTCACAAGGCGGCGCTGGTGAGCAAGCCGCTGATGCGGAGTTCGGTGCGCAGTTCCGGTGCGCAGTCGACCACCACCGCCGAAGTGCCCAGCGGTTCGGCACCTCGGGCGGCGCAGATGTCATAGAGCGCCCGGACCTGGGCGGCGGTGGCCACCCAGTCGTCCACGACCAGCACCCGGTCGCCGGGGCCGAGGTGCCGGTCCCGTACGGCCAGGTCGACCTGCCGGCCACGGAAGTCGGGCGGGCTCTGCGCCCAGGTCAGCGGACCGGCGGGCAGCCGGCCGTCGCCGGGCTTGTGTGCCGGCACGAACCCGACGCCGAGCGCGGTGGCGGCCAGCGGGCCGAGCAGGAAGCCGGTCACGGCAGGGGAGACGACCACGGTGGGTCGGGCGGCCCGGAACGGCGCGACGAGCGCGGGACCGAGAGCGGCGAGTACGTGGGGGTCGCGCCACCATCCGGAGACGTCGCTGACCAGGTGGCTCGCCCCGGGACCGGGGTCGATCCAACGGAACAGCTCGACCAGGCGGGCTCTCAGCTCGGTGGACATCCCCTCATCCTGCGGCACACCCGGGATCCGCGAGGCAGCCGCAGCCCACCGCTGCGCGGCAACCACCGGTGGCTGTGGCAGCCAACGGCCCCCCGCTGCGGGGCAGCGACAGCCCACGGCTGCGGGGGGCCGGCTGGCCCACCTCGGATCGGATGATCGGCTTCACGTATCGCCGCAATTATGGTCATACCATCATGATCACGTTGACGTCGGAAGTGGTTCTCTCGTTATGGTCCGACCCGATTTGATCTGCTGAGGAAAGGACCGGGCCGGTGACTGGTAGGCACACCCGTACCCGCAGGATCACCTCGCCGGCCGGGCTGACCGCCACGGCCGTGCTCGCCGTCGCGCTCGCCGTCGGCGGGACCGTCGGTGCGGTGCGTCTGGCGGGCGACTCGGAGCCGGCCGGTCCGACCGCGATCGACCTGCCGGTCACCCCGGACGTCACCGAGCCGTCGACCGGCTCGCCGAGCGCGTCACCGAGTGCCAGCCCGAGCCCGACTGCCAGCCCGAGCGCCAGCGCCTCGCCGAGCGCCTCGGCGAGCCCGACGCCGGTCCGGACCACGCAGGCACCGTCGCGGAGCAAGACGCGTACGGCCAGTCCGACACCGAAGCCGACGGCCACGAAGACGACGGCCCGTCCGGTGGTGGACAGCGGCTCGTGTGGCGCCTCCTTCTACTGGCAGGGCCAGGTGACCGCCAACGGCGAGGCGTTCAACCCGGAGGGGATGACCGCCGCGCACAAGACCCTGCCGTTCGACACCCGGGTACGCGTGACGAACCCCGCCAACGGCAAGTCGATCACCGTACGCATCAACGACCGGGGACCGTTCATCGAGGGCCGCTGCCTGGACCTGTCCCGTGGCTCGTTCGCCGAGATCGCCTCGCTCGACCTCGGCCACATCCAGGTGCGTTACGAGGTGTTGGGCTGAGCCCGACCGGGCGGCGATCGGCGCGCGGGATGATCCTCGCGGCCAGATCCCTCTCGTCCGACGGGTCAGGTTCATTTTTTCGTTCACGTCCATCGGGCATGCTGTCGGATGTACGTACGCAACTCCTCCAGCCGGGCCGTAACCGGCTGAGTCCCGGATCCCGCGCCGGCCTCGGCGCGGCCCTTGCCCTGCTCGCGCTCGTCTCTGCCGTCGAGTTGGCAGACGGGAGGGCGGCGAACTACATCGCGCTGATGGTGGCCGCTCCGTTCCTGGCCGCCGCGTTGGCGTCCTGGCGCATCGTGCTCGGCGTCGGTGCCGCCGCGTCCGTGCTCGGTGCCTCGTTCGCATTGGCCGAGGAGAACGTCTCGCTCTCCACGGCGGTCGCGGTGGCGGGCATCGCGTTGGGCACCGGGATCGCGGCGGCGGTGGCGGCGGTACGTCAGCGGCAGGCCGAGCAGATCGCCGAGTTGTCCAAGCTCGCCGCGGTGGCCCAGCAGGCGGTGCTGCGTCCGCTCGGTCCCCGGGTCGGCACGCTGGCGGTGGCCGGACGTTACATCTCGTCCACCGCGAAGGCGGAGATCGGCGGCGACCTCTACGAGGCCATCGACACCCCGTACGGCGTACGCATGATCATCGGTGACGTACGCGGCAAGGGCCTGGAGGCGGTCCGGCTGGCCAGCATCGTGCTGGGCTCCTACCGGCACGTGGCGTACGAGCGCTCGGACCTGCGCGGGGTGGTCGCGGACCTGGACCGGGCGGTGGCCCGCAGCGTGGGTGACGAGGATTTCGTCACCGCCGCGCTGGTGGAGGAGCGGGGCGGCACGCTCACCATCGTCAACTGTGGACATCCGGCGCCGCTGCTGCTGCGCCGGGGCGCGGTGATCCCGCTCGAACCGCCCGCCCCGGCACCCCCGCTGGGCTTCATGCCGGTGGTCCGGCCCCGGGTCGAGCGGCTGGAACCCGGCGATCGCCTGTTGCTGTTCACCGACGGGCTCGGTGAGGCCCGCCGGGACGGCGAGTTCTTCCCCACCGCCGACCGGGCGTGGCGGCTGCTCGGGCACGGCACGGTGGGCGACGGTCTGGCCTCGCTGGAGACCGCTCTGGTGGAGTGGGTGCACGGTCGGTTGGACGACGACATCGCGCTGGTCCTGATGGAGTACACGGGTTCGCGCGGTGGCGCGACGGCGGCGGTGCCGAGCTGGGAGGTCGGGGCGGCCGAGAGCTGACCCCCGGGGCCGTCGGGCGGTGTCCGGCCGGGCCGGGCCGACCTTCGGGCCGGGCGACGGCGTGCCGCCGGAACCTGAACCGCAAGTGTGTAATCCCTGTCACTCCGGTGTGCGGGTTGTCGCTGCCTACCCGTCAGTAATAGAGTCTGGGGTTACTGATCGGTAACACCTGTCCGGAAGCGGGGCCAGCGACATGACCCACTACAAGAGCAACCTTCGGGACCTCGAGTTCAACCTGTTCGAGGTGTTCGGGGCGGACCGGTCGTTCGGCCAGGAGCCGTACTCCGAGCTCGACGTCGACACGGCGCGGAGCTTCCTCGCCGAGATGGACCGCCTGGCCCGCGATGACCTCTCCGCCAGCTACACCGACGGTGACCGCAACCCGCCGGTCTTCGACCCGGCCACCCACACCGCGCCACTGCCGGAGTCGTTCAAGAAGTCGTACCAGGCGTTCATGGACTCCGAGTTCTGGCGGCTCGACCTGCCCCCGGAGCTGGGCGGCACCAACGCCCCCCGGGCGCTGTGGTGGGCGCTCGCCGAGCTGGTGCTCGGCTCGAACGCCCCGGTCTGGATGTACGCCTCCGGCCCGTCCTTCGCGCACGTGCTGCACGTCGAGGGCACCGAGCAGCAGAAGAAGTGGGCCAAGCTCTTCATCGACCAGCAGTGGGGCTCCACGATGGTGCTCACCGAGCCGGACGCCGGCTCGGACGTGGGCGCCGGCCGCGCGCGGGCGATTCCCCAGCCGGACGGCTCGTGGCACATCGAGGGCGTGAAGCGCTTCATCACCTCCGGCGAGCACGACCTGAGCGACAACATCGTCCACTACGTCCTGGCCCGTCCGGTCGGCTTGGAGGGTGTGGGCGGACCCGGCACCAAGGGCCTGTCGCTGTTCGTCGTACCGAACTACTTCTTCGACGAGGACAGCGGCGAGCTGGGCGAGCGCAACGGCGTCTTCGCCACCAACGTCGAGCACAAGATGGGCCTCAAGGTCTCCAACACCTGCGAACTGACCTTCGGCGAGCACGGCGTACCGGCCAAGGGCTGGCTGCTGGGCGAGAAGCACGACGGCATCCGGCAGATGTTCATGATCATCGAGTACGCCCGGATGCTCGTCGGCACCAAGGCGATCGCCACCCTCTCCACCGGCTACCTCAACGCCCTGGAGTACGCCAAGAACCGGGTGCAGGGCGCCGACCTGGTCCAGCAGTCCGACAAGAGCGCTCCCCGCGTCACCATCACCCACCACCCGGACGTCCGCCGGTCGCTGCTGCTGCAGAAGTCGTACGCCGAGGGCCTGCGTGCCCTGGTGCTCTACACCGCGTCCTGGCAGGACAAGATCGCCCTCGCCGAGGCGGCCGGTGACGAGAAGGCCACCAAGCTGGCGAAGCGGGTCAACGACCTGCTGCTGCCCCTGGTCAAGGGCGTCGGCTCGGAGCGGGCGTACGAGATGCTCGGGCACGAGTCGTTGCAGACCTTCGGTGGTTCCGGCTTCCTCCAGGACTACCCGCTGGAGCAGTACGTCCGGGACGCCAAGATCGACACCCTGTACGAGGGCACCACCGCCATCCAGAGCCTCGACCTGATCTTCCGGAAGATCGTCCGGGACAACGGCAAGGCGCTGATGGCGGTCGCCGGAGAGATCCAGGAGTTCATCACCACCGAGGTCGGCAACGGTCAGCTCAAGCAGGAGCGGCAGGCGCTCGGCAAGGCCCTCGCCGAGATCCAGAACATGATCGGTGTGATGACCGGCTGGCTGGGCGAGGTCCAGGGCGGCGACGCCCGGTCTCTCTACAAGGTGGGGCTGGGCAGCCGGCGGTTCCTGCTGGCGCTCGGCGACGTGGTGGTCGGCTGGCTGCTGCAGAAGCAGGCGGACGTGGCGCTGAAGGCGTTGGCCGGCGAGGTCTCCGCGACCGACAAGGCGTTCTACACCGGCAAGGTGGCCGCCGCCCGGTTCTTCGCCCGCGAGGTACTGCCCCGCGTCGGCGCCGACCGGCGCATCCTCGAAAGCACCGACCTGGACATCATGGACATCCCGGAGGAGGCGTTCTGATCGGCCCGGTCGACACCGCGCGGTGACGTAGTCCGCGCTGTCCGGTGCAGCCGGTGGGGCATGTGCCCCACCGGCTGCACCCGTTCGCGGGTGCTTCCGTGCGCTCGGTGTGTCCATGCCCTTTTGAATGCCTCATTTACTGAGGCTGGTGGAACGGGTTCCGGAGTATCGATCTGGAGGTGGGGGGGGGTTGGGGGGGGGGGGCGGGACCCCCCCCACCCCCCCCCCCCCCCCCCCCCCCCCCGGGGGCCGCCCCCCCCCCCCCCCGCGGGCCCCCCCCCCCCCCCCCCCCCCCCCG